>JASGHP010000001.1:4800000-6468847 GCA_047602295.1 Chitinophagaceae bacterium
GCCAACCATAACGTTGCTTATTCGTTAATGTACCGTCGGGCTGCACTTTATAAATCCAAACCCAGTGAGATGCAGATTCTGTAATATAAACCTGTTGCTGGTCTGGCGACATGGTAATGCCATTCGCAAATTTCAATCCTTCGTCAACCACTTGTTTTTCTCCGTTTGGTTTTACTAAATAAATTTTGCTGGGCTTTACAGATCCATCCGGCGAAGTGATGTACATATTTCCATTGCCTGCAACAGTAATATCATTGCCTGCGATACTGTCTGCAACTAGAGCTTCTTTATCCTTTTCATCATAACGCAATACCAATTGGCTGGAACCCGAAACGGTATAACGTTTACCATCAGTTGCAAATCCTGTTCCGCTTGCTTTCTTTGAATCAAGCGATAAAGCAACCGGTTTACCATCAAGGCCTACCTTATAGGTTTTTGCTTTTGTTACATCCTGGAAGAAGACCTCACCTTTTGCATTTACAGCCAATCCTTCTGTAAACGCATATCCTTCGCCCACCAGTTCCCACCCCGCACCAGGAATTAAAATATCTGATAACAACTGGTTTTTGGTGCCTGTATTTGTAATAGGCGAAGGCCAATCTTTCCATAACCAACGCATGGCTTGTGGAAACAAGGCTGTACCCTGGTTTCCATTATGTCCTTCTTCTCCCCATACATGATTTACTTCGTAACCTGAAAAAACAAGAGCCCTTTCCATCATTTCATTGGCTTTAAACCAATCGCCACCATAAATATTCAGATCATTGGCACCGTCTTGTAGAAATATCCTGATAGGTTTAGGCTCGTATTTGCGTATAAGAGTTGGATAACGATCTGCGCCCCGCAAACCAACATATGTTCCAATAGCACTAAACACACGTGAGAACTCTCCTGGCATTTCCCAGGCAGCAGTAAATGCACAAACGGCACCGCTGCTGGAACCGCCTATTGCACGGTCGTTCCCTTTTTTTGACAAATGAATGGCACGGCCATCGCCGGTCTTCAGTTTCTCTACCTCAGGCAATATTTCTGTAAGAATAAATCTCGCATAAGCATTACCGAGACCATCGTATTCAAAACTCCGGTTAAACCTGTCCTGCGCACTAGTGGCATTGGCAGCCACCACTTTGCCTGGCGTAACAAATACACCAATAGTAATTGGTATTTCTTTGTTGAAAATAAGATTGTCAAAAACGGTGGGAGCCTTCCATTGAATGCCATCCTGGTTTACATATACACAAGCGGGTTGCTCGGGTTTGTATTGTGCTGGAATGTATACCCAGCAATCACGGGTAGTACCGGGGAAAATATTACTGCGATCGAATGTAAATTTCAGTAGCTCACCTTTGGGTACACCTGCATGTTCTACGCTGGCAGAATCTATGGGATATTTTACAGCAGGCACTTGCGCAGTAACAGCAAGCTGCATACTGAGTAATAAAACCAGGAAAAGACTTCTCATATGTTGGCAATTGTAGTTTTTCTTTGAAGTAACCCAATCAACCTACTCTACTCCTTTTACCTGCATTTGCAGCGTGTACACAGATTCTGAGGCGGTAATAAAAAGCGTTTGACGGTTACTGCCACCGAAGCAAATATTGCCCACCCAACCTGCTGCCACAGGAATAACAGCAATCTTTTTACCTGATTTATCAAAAACGCTCACACCCCTTCCTGTTAGATATAGATTGCCTTTTTCATCCAGCGTCATACCATCTGATCCCATTGGCGCAAACTCGGTTCTGTTTGCCAGCTTGCCCTCGCCTTTTATTTCATAACGAAATGTTTTATTGCCACGCAAATCTGCCACGTACAAATATTTATTATCCGGTGTGCCTACAATTCCATTGGGCTGCGCCAATACACTATCTACTACAAATGCTTCTTTTTTTCCTTTAGGTAAATAGTATACTTGTTGTTTATCGAGATCAGGTTTCTTGCGCTGCCAGTAATCACGTTGATAATAAGGATCAGTAAAATAAATGCCTCCACTTTTATCTATCCATAGATCGTTGGGACCATTCATTTTCTTTCCACCAAAATTGTCCAGCAATACAGTTATTTTTTTATCAGGTGCAATGCTTATCAGTTCATCCTGTTCATCTGCACAAGATAAAAGGTTTCCTTTTTTATCGAAGTACATGCCATTGCTCCGGCGTGTTTTATCCATAAACAAAGACAAACTTCCATCAACACTATATTTCCAGATTTTATCGTTGGGCTGATCGGTGAAATAAATATTGCCTGCTTTATCTACTGCGGGGCCTTCTGTAAAAATGAATTGCTGCGGTAATTTTTGCAGAGACGCACCCGGTTTTATCAAACCCATAGTATCCGGCAGTTGACCCAATGCAGCTATTACTGCTATAAGGCTAAAAGCAAATACAATAAAAAATTTGTGGTGCATACTTTTAATAATTGAACAATGATATTATTGAACCACCTTTTCTTTTTTAAGCAAATCCATTGCTTCATTGTCTTTAAGCTCCGTTATCAGTTCAACCAGTTTTTTACGCATCGTTGCTTCAATGGTTTCATTCTCTTTTACGCCGTAGATGTTTTTCATCTCGTGCGGGTCTGTCTTCAAATCATACAACTCCCAATAATCTGCAGGGCCATAGAAGCGTATCAATTTATAACGTGCAGTACGTACGCCAAAATGTGGAGACACATGATGCGGCTCAGGAAACTCATAGTAATGATAATAGACCGCATCTCTCCATTTGTATTGTACATTCTTTTTCAGTAAAGGAAGAAAAGATTTACCCTGTATATCTGAAGGAACTTTTACACCCGCTGCATCAAGGAAGGTGGGTGCAAAATCTACGTTTACAATCATATCATTAACAACTGTACCCGGTTGTATTGTACCGGGATAACGCATCACCATTGGCGTACGCATAGACTCTTCGTAGATAAATCGTTTGTCAAACCAACCATGTTCTCCCATATAAAAGCCCTGGTCGGAAGCATACATTACAATGGTATTTTCGCGCAGATGATGTTTATCTAAATAATCCAGCAGGCGACCAATATTTCGGTCAAGCGATTTTGCAGTAGCCAGATAGTCTTTCATGTAGCGCTGATATTTCCAACGCAATAAAGCATCACCTGTGTAATGATGATCATCAAACTCCTTGGTGATTTTATCGTAGTAAGCGCTGAACTGTTTGCGCTGTGCTTCATTAAAATGAGTATAAGCACTGTAACCGCTTTTTTGATCATAATCCAGTTGAACTTTCAAATCCTCCTTCAATCGCATAAATTTATCTATCTCCATTTCCTGGTCTTTCGCAGCAGGTCTGTTTTCGTACTTATCATAAAAGTTTACTGGCAGTGGAAATGTTTTATCGTCAAAAGCTCCCAGGTCTTGTAAATCTGGTAGCCACTCGCGGTGCGTAGCCTTTTCTCCTACTACCAGGCAAAACGGTTTGCTGGTATCGCGTTTATTCAACCAGCCTTCTGCAAAATCACTGATAACATCGGTTACATAGCCTGGGCTTACTGTGGTATCATTGTTCATTCCAATAAACTGCGGATTGTAATAAAGCCCCTGTCCCGGCAATACTTTCCAGAAGTCAAACCCATCTGGCAATGTTTGCAGATGCCATTTGCCAATCCATGCTGTTTGATAATTGTTTTGACCCAATATGCGGGGAAACAATTGTTGCTTTACATCGAAAGGATTAGAGATATTATTGATGGTGAGCCCGTTTGCATGACTGTATTTCCCAGTAAGCAATGTAGCTCTGCTGGGTGCACAAAGTGAATTAGTGACAAACACATTTTTAAACAGAGCACCTTCTTTTGCAATCCTGTCTATATTGGGTGTTTGCATCAGCTTGCTGCCATACGCACTGATGGCCTGGTAAGCATGGTCATCGGAAAAAATGATAAGAATATTAGGCGTTTTTTTTTGCTGCTGCGCAAATACACTAAATGTAAATAGAAGAGAGAACTGCAGCCAAATAAAGTATTTAGTTATACTCATAGCAATCGAAAATAATTTTAGCGATAAAGATTAAGTGAAGCTAGTGCCCAATGACCGATGTACCAAAAATTGCTTTCATTAAAACTTAATAAACGAAACTCTTGCCCTCACCTGCCAGCATATAAATTTTGTACCTTTTCAGTAAATATTGCTGTATGAAAAAGCGAGCCATCTCTTCCCTGCTGTTACTATTGCTGTTTACAGCGGGTTTATATTCATTTAAAAAAACATCGCCAGGTTACGACGAGCATCCAACACTCGCAATAGGATCTCCGGCACCTGATTTTAACCTGCCGGGAGTAGATGGCAAAAAATATACGCTGGCTTCTTTTAAAAATGCCCGGCTGCTGGTAGTGGTGTTTACCTGCAATCATTGCCCCACCGCACAAGCCTATGAAGAAAGAATCATGAAACTTGCCAGCGATTATAAAGACAAAGGAGTTGCGCTGGTAGCCATCATGCCAAATGATCCTACTTCCATTACATTAAGCGAACTGGATTACACAGATATGGGCGATAGTTTTGAGGAAATGAAAACAAGAGCCGCCAGGAAGAAATTTAATTACCCTTACTTGTTTGATGGCGCTACAGAAGAAGCTTCTAAAAAATATGGCCCCATTGCTACGCCCCACGTTTTCATTTTTGATAAAGAAAGAAAACTACGTTATAGCGGTCGCATAGATGATGTGGAGAAACCTTCCAAAACGCCTAACACCATGGACACCCGTAATGCGATAGAGGCATTGCTAAATAACAAAGAAGTACCGGTGGCCACTACCAAAGTGTTTGGCTGTTCTATTAAATGGGCTGAAAAAAGCGACTGGATTGTAAAAGCCAAAGAAGCATGGGCAAAAGAACCTGTGCAACTTGACACCATAACTGCAGACGGTATTAAAGACCTTGTAAAAAATAATTCAGGCAAGCTAAGGCTGATTAATGTTTGGGCTACCTGGTGCGGGCCTTGCGTGGAAGAGTTTCCGGAATTTATTACCATGAACCGCATGTACCGCCGCCGCGATTTTGAATTCATCAGCATCAGTGCAGACGATCCTGCGCAAAAAAATAAAGCCCTTAATTTTCTAAAGCAACAGCAGGCTTCAGCTACCAACTATATTTTTAATGTGGATGATAAATACAAACTGATAGAAGCCGTTGATCCCAAATGGCAGGGCGCCCTTCCTTATACATTATTGGTAGAACCCGGTGGAAAAATCGTTTACAGCAAGCAGGGGGCCATCGATCCTGCTGAACTAAAGACAATGATTGTAGATAATCCTCTTATTGGGCGCTATTACCGTTAAAATCTGGCAGACCGACCGGGAGTAAGTTTATTGAAATCAGTGTTTGCAACATTGATGATGCGAGCGTTGCGACTATTCGTTTAACTATAAATATTTCGGCAGTTACCAATCCAAATCATACCTTACAATTATAAGTTAGCTATACAGGTCTGGCTTCCAGATTTAAAAAAGAATCATTTTTACTGCATTTGTAGTATTGACACCAGCCAATACACTTACTATTTTTGAGGATATCCATGCAGTTATCCCCATTACCAATCAGATAACAAAAAAATAATTGCCGAGATACAATTTTAATTATATCTTAATGCCGTAAATGTTAAAAAAATCCTATAGCAGTAAAAAGACTAAAAAATCGTTCCTATTCGTTTATGAGACATCACCAATTTTTCTTTACCCTAAGATTCATACACAATGACTAACGAAAGGTTTGCTTCAGAACGGTGTGTTCTATGTGCATTGATTGCGCTGATTTTTGCCCTCCCCGTTTTTTCACAAGTTGTTGCGCTGCCACATGCGTTTGCCCACAACGATTATTTCCACAAAAGACCTTTATATGATGCCATTGACAATGGCTTCACGCATATTGAGGCAGATGTTTACCTCCGCCGTTCAAAACTGGTTGTCTCGCACAAACCTCCTATATTAAGAAGAAAACGTGCTACCATTGAAGGACTTTACCTTAAGCCTCTTTTTTCTTATTTATCCAATACTGATAAGCTCGCACCTACTTCCCTCGACACAATGGTATTAATGATTGATATTAAATCGAACGGAAGAAAAGCTTATTCAGCACTAAATAAAATACTCAACAAGTACAAGACCATACTTTCTACCTGTGTTAATGGAAAAGTAACCATCCGCAATCTTACATTGGTGCTTACTGGTCACCGTCCGCTAAAACAATTGAAGGAGGAAGAATCAAGGTATGTGTTTGCAGATGCGGACTTAAGAAAAATAGATACACAGGAAACCATGCCAGACATGTTCACCACTGCCAGTTGCAAATACTCCAACCTGGTAAAATGGAAAGGCAAGGGTGAAATTCCGGAAGACGAAAAAGAACGCCTGACAGCATTAGTAAGCAAAGCTCATCTTACAGGTACAAAAGTAAGATTGTGGGGAGCCCCAGATAATGAAGTAGTATGGAGTTTTCTACGTAACTGCGGTGTTGATCTTATTAATACAGACAGGTTGGTAGCGCTGAAAGAGTATTTCATTAAAAATGCTCAATCGCAGGAGCCTGTATCTACTATGCCCGATTCACCCGCAAGTTTCTGGTAATCTATTTCACCTGTTGCAATTGCAATAATCTTGCATAAATCTCTATCATAGCAGCCTGGTCAATCAGCCGTTGACTACTTTTATTGCCAACAAAACCGGCATCATCACGTTCTGTATTCCAGGTGCGGTCTGCATCTTCCGCAAAGAATTCAATCCATTCTTTATTCTTATCTATTTTATAAAGTTCTATGTACCCGCGAAGCAATACTGCGTTAAACCAATACTCTCCCGGCAGTTTTTTATTCTGGTAAAAATATTGCTTGCCTGCACCAGCTATGCTTTGTGCTTCTACTAAAAACCTTTTTTCGTGTGTAAACTCATAAAGCAGCACATTGCTTTGCAACATTGTGCCAGTATTGTAAGTATACTTCTGCTTATTGATATTTAAAGAAGGAATTTTAATAGCATCATAAAACAATCCATCCGGCGCTTGAAGGTGGATGTTTGTCCATTCATAAAGTGACATGGCCGTATCTAAATAGGCTTTATCTTTTGTTAACTGGTACAACTGCAATGCCACCAAAACACCCGGGCCATTGGAACAGGTATTTTTTGTAGTGATATCTCCTTCTTTCCAATACATGCCACCACCCGCAGCTGTGTCTATACCAGTTGCAATAAACCTGTAAATCATTAATGCTTTATCCAGGTACTCTTTCTTGTGGTTGCGTTTGTATGCATCCAGGTATGCAATTGCCACCCATTCGTTGTCATCGTAAAACCTTGAGCTCTGCCTTTCTTTTGTTACATAGTCTTGGTAAGCAGGGCTTGGAGCTTTATCATTATAATATTGATCAATCACTTTTGCTACTGGTTGCAAATAATGCTTATTAGGCTCAAGCACTTCCATTTCATTGGCGGCCTGCACCAATGCACACAAAGGCCATAACCACGAATGCGGGTTTTCATTCTTTGCAATATTTGTAGTTTCCAGGTACAAACCTGTTGCCGAATCTTTCAAATGCTGCTGTATGTTTTTATATAAGACATCTATCCTGGCTTTATAATCCGCAGGCTGCGCACTGCTTAAAACTGTTATACAAAGTGCGGCCAATAAAATAAGAAACTGCTTGTAGTGCATGTTGCTTTTTCTGAAGTTTTGATGGATTGCAATGATAAAGGATTCTCCCCTAAACTTATTTAATGCATTTGATAAGATATAAAATGTATCGGTTTTGATATTTATTGAATAATGAAAGACTGTACGCCTGCGATACTGTTTCTGTATCAATACCGGACAACCAAGGTTGAAATCATTATCAAAAGAGTTGATTTACAGTTGCTCTGAGAAGGGTATCTTTTTTGGTATAATAACCCAAACTGATACTGCATGTTCAAAAATTATTTTCGTGTTGCTTACCGCAATCTCTGGAAAGACAAAGGTTTTTCTGCCATCAATATAATTGGTCTTGCCGCTGGCCTGGCTATTTGCCTGCTGATTGCTTTGTTTGTGATAGATGAATTCAGTTATGATAAATACAATGAAAAAGCAGACAGAATATTTCGGCTGAATGCAGACTTAAAACTAAACGATGCGGGTATGAAGGCAGCCACCGTTCCATCTCCCATGGGCCAGGCGCTGGTAAATGAATATCCGCAGATTGAAAAATATACCCGCATCCTCAACACAGGAGATATGCTGGTGAAAAAAGGTGATGAAACCATTATGGAGCATCACACTGTGTTTGCAGACTCCAGCCTGTTTGATGTGTTTACATTGCCCATGCTGGCCGGCAATCCAAAAACTGCACTTACTCAGCCAATGTCTATGGTAATTTCTGAAAGCATGGCTAGGAAATATTTTGGCAGCAGTGCCAATGCTATTGGCAAATCTTTATTAACAGCCAATACCACTTCCTATAAAATAACCGGGGTAATAAAAGATATGCCGGCGCAGTCTCACCTGCATATGGATTTCATTAAAGCGATGACAGAGATTAACGACAGCCGCAGCACAGAATGGCTTAGCAATAATTACGTTACCTATCTGCTTACAAAACCAGGCACAACAACTGCATATGTTGACAATGCACTGAAACAAAGCGTAAAAAAATATCTGGAACCGCAATTGATGGCTGTAGTACACAGCAATTTTTCTGACCTTGAAAAAAGCGGAAGTTATTTTAAATACTACGCAATTCCGCTGACGCAGATCCATTTGCATTCTAACCTTAGTTACGAGTTTGAACCGAATGGCAATATCCAATACGTTTATATTTTCATTGTGGTAGCTGTTTTTATACTGCTTATTGCCTGTGTAAATTTTATGAACCTGTCTACGGCCCGCTCTGCCGGCCGCTCAAAAGAAGTTGGCGTAAGAAAAGTATTGGGCTCATTGCGCAGCAATCTTATTACACAATTCCTGGCAGAGTCTATGCTCACCACATTAATCTCACTTGTACTGGCAATTGTTATAGCAGCTTTGTTACTTCCTTTATTCAATCAATTGGCCGATAAACAAATTACGCTTGGCTTATTTAACAAACCATGGCTTTTACCCGGGCTGATTGTAACGGGTTTTATTGTTGGCCTGCTTGCTGGCAGTTATCCCGCATTTTATCTTTCCGCTTTTCAACCCATAGCTGTATTAAAAGGAAAACTTTCAGCAGGCTTCAGAAATGGCTGGCTCAGGAACAGCCTGGTGGTTTTCCAGTTTGCCATTGCCATAGTGCTGATTGTAGGAACATTGGTAATCCGCAATCAACTAAACTTTATCCGTAATACCAATCTTGGTTATAACAGGGATCAGGTGCTCACCTTGCAAAACACTGCATCACTTTGGGTGCACGCAAAAACATTTAAGGACGAAGCATTAAAAATACCAGGCATTATAAGTGCTACCATGACAGATGACTTGCCCAATGCAGGCGTACATGGCATCAATGGCATCTTCAAAGATGCATCGCTTAGCGGCAGCAGTTCTATCATTATGCAAACATGGAATGTAGACGCGGACTTTATACCAACGCTAGGCATCAGCATGGCGAAAGGAAGAAATTTTTCTCCGCAAATGCCCACAGACACTTTTGCTGTATTGGTAAACGAAACGGCTGCTAAAATGTTAGCCTTTCCCAATCCACTTAACCAGACATTGTACCGGCCTATGGGCGATAGCAATAAAGCTGTGGCATATCATATTATAGGTGTAGTAAAAGATTTTCATGCTGGCTCTTTGCACGAAAAAATCGGCCCGTCATTATTTCACCTGACTGAAAACAGGAATGCAATGTCTTTCCGCATTCATTCAGCCAATATACCTGCAGTGATTGCACAGTTGGAAAAGAAATACCATGCAGAAGAAAAAATGATGGGACAACCTTTTCTTTATTCTTTTATGGACGATGATTTTAATCGCCTGTATAAAGCAGACCAGCGAACCGGCAACCTGTTTATATCGTTTGCCATATTGGCGATAATGATTGCCTGCCTCGGCTTGTTTGGTTTGGTAACTTATGCAGCAGAGCAACGCATCAAAGAGATTGGCGTACGAAAGGTATTGGGCGCCAGTGTAGGCAATATTGTACGATTGCTATCGATGGATTTTTTAAAGCTGGTGCTTATTGCCATTGTAATTGCTACGCCTTTTGCCTGGTGGATGATGAACCGCTGGCTGCAGGATTTTTCATACAGAACTATTATTAGCTGGGTTGATTTTGTAATGGCTGCTGTATTGGCAACGCTTATTACCATTATCACCGTGTGCTTCCGGGCTATTGCTGCTGCCAGGGCAAACCCGGTAAAAAGCCTGCGTAGCGAATAGAAGAAGAATGTGAAAATGTGGTAAATGTGATAAATGTGGAAATGCGTTTGCTTGGATGACGAAAAATGTCTGATGTCCGATTTCATAAATGCAGCATCTATCTAATTGTAGGTTAATCCTTCTATCTGCCTAATCCTATAAATCTTAGTTCAGACAATTTATTGAAGCAAAAGGGCTGGTAGCTCGCAGCTCACAGCTCGTAGCTTTTTCCTGTCAATCCTTTAATCCTATAAATCATGGTTTAGACCTATATTTGCAGCGTTCTGATTATCAGGACACGATTCTTATATTCTTCAGCATGTACGATATTTGTGGGATAGGTCACATCACCCTGGACAAAGTAATTACGCCCAATTCTACTAAGTTTATGCCTGGTGGCACATCTTATTACTTTTCCAACGCGGTTCGCAATATGCAGCTTAACTATTTATTGGTTACCTCGCTGGGTGCAGGAGAAATGCATGAAGTAGACAACTTGCGTAAACTGGGCATTGAAATAAACGCATTCGAAAGCAGACACTCTGTTTACTTTGAAAATATCTACGGAGAAAATGTTGACCATCGCACACAAAGAGTGCTGAGCAAAGCTGATCCCTTCACCGATGAACAGGTAAAAAATATACAGGCAAACATCTTCCACCTGGGCCCGCTATTGGCTGATGATATGTCAACCGATTTTATTAAAACGCTTGCAGAACATGGCCGCATTTCATTAGACGTACAGGGTTTCCTACGCACGGTAGAAAACAAAAATGTGGTGTTGGCCGATTGGACTGCTAAAAGAGAAACACTGCAACTGACTGATATTTTAAAAGCCAACGACCAGGAGATGGAAGTAATTACCGGCCTCAGCGATGTAAAAGAAGGTGCATCACTGTTGGCAGCCTGGGGCGTAAAGGAAGTGGTGATTACACTTGGTAGCAAGGGTTCTGTTATTTATGCCGGCGGTGTATTTTATAATATTCCTGTTTTTGTGCCAGATAACATTGCAGACACTACCGGATGTGGAGACACCTATATGGCTGGTTATCTTTCTCAACGCATATTAGGCAAAGGGCCGCAGGAAGCCGGAGAATTTGCTTCTGCTATGGCTGCATTAAAGATTGAAAACTATGGGCCTTTTTCCGGAACACCTGATGATGTATTCAGCTTTATGGAAAGACAACCAAGAAAACATTTTTCTGCTGTTGTTTAACACCTTGTAACACCGATTCAACAGGAAGTCAAGCTTGGGCTTGAACTATAAGATTGCAAGAATTTTAAACTTGACTTCTTTTCAAGAGAACAAAACTCCTTCATTCATTTCTCTATAAAAAAGTTTATACTTGTTGGTATGAAAAGCACCACCCTTTTTTTAGGTCGGACAATTCCGGCTATTTGCCTTTGCCTGTTATTTACATTCTGCCATCCTTTAACGGCTCAAAAGACAACTGCAAAAGATTATCCGCGCATTGTAAACATTGTAAATTTTATACGCCTGCTGGAACCCCGTGATCCGAAAATTACCGAGGATGTATTGTACCAAACGGTAGTAAAGCAAGTGGAGATGATGCGCAAGTATAAACTGGGCGGCAGCTTTTTATTGCAGTATGATGCTTTGATAGATCCTCGCTACCAAAAATTATTGAAAGGACTTTCAAGAGATTCTTTTGAAATTGGTGCATGGTGGGAACTTCCACAACCACTGATAGAAAAAGCCGGTTTAAAATGGCGTGGCCGCTATCCTTGGGACTGGCGTGCAGATGTTGGATTCTCTACCGGTTACACACCAGCGGAAAGAGAAAAAATTGCGGACGTGTACATGAATGATTTCAAAAAAATCTTTGGTTATTACCCGCAATCCGTTGCATCATGGTTTATTGATGCGCATACATTGAATTACCTCTACAACAAATACCATATTGTGGCTTCTGCCAATTGCAAAGATCAATTGGGCACCGATGGCTATACTTTATGGGGCGGCTATTGGAACCAGGCTTATTATCCAAGCAAAATCAATAGCTATATGCCTGCGCAAAATGAACAAAACCAATTGCCGGTACCTATATTTAGAATGCTGGGCAGCGACCCGGTAAGACAATATGATTCTCATGGTGACGGATCAAACGGACAGGGTGTGGTAACACTGGAGCCTGTTTACAAATTTGGTGGTGGCGATTCTGCCTGGGTGCATTGGTTTTTCAAAACATTTACTGATGGCCCTGCTATGGAGTTTGCTTATACGCAAGCGGGCCAGGAAAATTCTTTTACGTGGGATGCTATGGAAAAAGGATTTCAATTGCAATTGCCTTTGATTGCGCAATTGCGTGATGCGCATAAAGTGAAAGTAGAAACATTAGGGGCATCTGGCAAGTGGTTTAAAGAACATTATAAAACAACGCCTGCTACTGCAGTTACAGTAAATGAAGACATCAACGGAAGCAATCGCAAAACAGTTTGGTTTAACAGCCGTTATTACAGAACAAATTTGTATTGGCAGGATGGTATGATGCGTATAAGGGATATTCATTTATTTAATGAAAATTTCCCTTCCTCTTATACAACAGAAAAAGCAACATCTAACGAATGCAGCTTCTTTACGCTTCCTTTTGTTGATGGTTACCAATGGAGCAAAGGAGAAACAATATCAGGCTTGCGCCTTAAAGCAGTTGTAGACGGAAAAGAAATACAAATAGTGGGCGGTAATCCGGTAGTCAATGACGCCTCACCCGGCAAATTGCACATTGAATGGCCGCTGCAATCAATTAAGGGTGTATTAATAATAGATTTGGATGAAAAAACTTTGCAGATGCATCTAGACAGTAAAGAACAGGTAAACTGGTTTTGGGATTTAAATGCTGCTCAAGGCACATCTCTTCCTTTTACAAAAGTTGATGCGCAAAAAATAAATTGCAGCTTCGAACAGATGAACTACATGGTAAACCTTATACGTGGAGTTTTTACCAGCGCAAATGAAACAATCTTCAGGGTTATGCCTGTGCAAAACAATATTCAATTTAATTTTTCAGGGAAATAAGCATCGTGGATATATTCAACAAAGGATTTCAACTACCGGCTTTTTAAAATAATTAAGATGCTGTTCATGCTTATTAAGCAACTTGAACTTTTATCTAACTTATAGATGAATGATATAAAAAAAAGTGGCCCAAGTAAAAACAAGGGCCTTGAAACCAGAATTTCTTAAACTGCTTTATAAGAGAGAGAATAAAAAAAGAGAATTGTGGTTACTGCTGTTATTAGATAAACAAAAAGATTGCCAAAACCTTTATGAAACATTAAAGGAATTTTAAAATGCCTTTGTGTGGATTAAATGCTACAAGATGAAACAGTATTTTTACTGTCATCTGCCAATTTGTAGAATAAGCTAAACACTCATCATAGTATGTTTTCATTTTTGATATAATGATAGCAGTTGTATTCTTGTTTTATCGTTGCAATAACGTAAAGCATTTTTATTAAAATATTTTCAACGTATTTCATTTGCTGTTCAATTCAGTATAACTGCAACGCTCAGCTTCAGAATTTAAACAGATTTCTTTGCTAATTTTAGTTTTTAAGCTGCATGAAATTACTCATAATAGAAGACCAGGTTGCGCTATCAGACAGCATCTGCACTTATCTTAACTCCGAAAGTTTTCTTTGCGAGACGGCTTATGATTTCAACAGTGCAATGGAAAAAATTGCCTTATATGACTACGCCTGCATTATACTGGATATTACTTTACCTGGTGGCAGCGGATTAGATATACTGCGTGAACTGAAAGCCAATAATAAATCTGATGGTGTATTAGTAATTTCTGCAAAAAACTCTGTAGACGATAAAGTAACAGGATTAAAAACCGGCGCAGACGATTACCTGGTAAAGCCTTTTCACCTCTCTGAGCTTGGTGCCCGTGTAGATGCCATCATTCGCCGCAAGGCTTTTGATGGCAAACAATTAATGGTATTGGGAGAGATTGAAGTAAACGTGGCTGACAAAATCGTTTCTATCAATAGCAAAAACATTGACCTCACACGTAAGGAGTATGATTTGCTATTGTATTTCATGAGCAATAAAAACCGCGTAGTAAGCAAAGGAGCTATGGCAGAATATCTTTGGGGCGATGATATGGACATGGCCGACAACTATGATTTCCTCTACACACATATTAAAAACCTGCGTAAAAAATTAATACAGGCCGGTTGCACGGATTATATAAAATCTGTTTATGGATTGGGTTATAAATTTGCCCTGTAAACATGAAGTTATTTGCCCGATATAACAGAATAAACCTGCTGGCTACTGTAATAGTCTTTTTATTAACAGGGCTTGCCTATTTTTTCCTGCTGCGTTATATACTTATAGACCAGGTGGATGAAGATCTGAAAATTGAACAGCACGAGATATTAAATTATGCAGCAAAATATCAGCGTTTCCCCGAAGTAATTGCAGTGAAAGACCAACGCATCAGTTATACACCTGTTGCTACTGATGGAGGCAAACAACATTTCAGTATTGTGCAGTTGCAAGAGGGCGCATCAAAAGAAACGGAAGCTTACCGGCAGCTTTTATTCTATGCCGCACAAAACAATCAATGGTACGCCATTACTGTAAGCAAATCACTGGAAGGAACGGATGCCCTGATAAGAACCATTGCCATTATAACATTGCTTACCATTTTATTGATACTGGCCATTTCATTGGTGATAAATCGTTTTGTGTTAAAAAAGTTATGGCATCCGTTCCATGAAACACTTGCTGCCATGCGTCGTTTTGAATTAAGTAAAAAAGAAGCACCTGTATTTCCTGCAACAACTATTGATGAGTTTAAAGTAATGAATGAAACCCTGAAGCAGGCTACCAGCAAAGCCGGAAGGGACTATCAATATTTGAAAGAGTTTACAGAAAACGCTGCACATGAATTGCAAACGCCACTTTCCATCATACAGTCGAAACTGGATGTGTTGATACAGGACGAAGCGCTAACAGCTTCACAAGGAAATATACTGCAGGCTGCTTATGAAGCCATTCAAAAATTATCAAAACTCAACCAGGGATTATTGCTGATGGCTAAAATAGAAAACGGGCAGTTCGGGTTAACTTCTACTGTAAATCTCTCAGAAAAATTAAAAGAAAAGATAGCCCAGTTTGAAGAGCTTATCAATGCCAAGAATATAACGCTTGAAACATCTTATGATAGCAACCTTGTTGCTGATATAAATCCTTTGCTGGCAGATATTATGCTGAACAATCTTTTAAGCAATGCAATACGACACAATCACTCAGGTGGCTCCATTGTTTTGCATAGCAATCAGCAGGGCATCAGCATCAAAAATACCGGTTCTCAAAAAGCTTTAGATGCTGAAAGAATATTTCAGCGCTTCTCAAAAGATAATACCAGCAATGAAGGTATAGGTCTTGGGTTGGCTATATTGCAACAGGCAGCAGAAGTAAGTCATTTTCGCATAAACTACCAGTTTGAGAAAGAAAACCTGCATCATTTCACACTCACCCCTATTGCTACAGCATATATTGCAACAGCCAGAAATTAGAAGTCTTCTTTTTAACACGGCTACATTTCATGGTGCATAAATTTTATTGCAGGCTTTGCAGCCATTCAATGTTTTCCTGCTTGCCTTTTTGCAAATGCATTTTGCAATAGCCTGTATAGAACTGGTGTTGTTGCAGCATCTGCAGGCTTCTTGTATGCCATGCAGCAAATGCTTTTTGCAGGCGCAATTCCATTTCCTGTTTTACTAAAAACTCTGTTTGCCTGAAGTAAGGTGTCCCAAAATGCCAGGTGTCTGCATCGCAAAGTATTTGCTGTAGAAGATCTTGTGGTTCCTTTCCATGTTGTGTTGCTGCTATGCAGGCAGAAACGCCATTGATAAACGATGAAGCAGCATCCTGTTGTTGCAGGTGTGCTTCCATCAGCAGTATGCTTCGTTCTTCATGTCCGTCTTGCGGACCAAATAATTGTCCTACATCATGAAACCAGGCAGCTATAGTAACCGTAGCTGCCTGGGAGGGTGGTAAATTATAGTAAGCCGATAACGTTGTTACATGCGCTTTTACCATTTCTGTGTGCTGCAGGTTATGATAGGGATACCTGGGCGCATAGTTCAACCCAAACATTCGCTTTACATTTTGTTCCACATTTTCTACCAGCAGTTCATCATCCATAGAAGTTACTTAAAGCAGCATATAACACAGTGCATATAGGTTAAATACATCAAAAGCACATAGCAGTACATAGCTTCGTGTAAGTTCCGGCGCAAAATTGAAGATATTCTGAAGAAATGTTGAAGCTGCAAACAGCAGTCAACCTTGCAGCAACAGGCAATGGTTTAGTCCTTCTCTTCTTTAATAAACTTTCCGCTTTCATCAAAAATCAGGTCTTTGCCATTCACTTCTGCTTCGTAATTTACTTCGCCACTCGATTTGGTAATTTTTGCCGCTTCTTTAATAGCCGCATTCTTTTTGTGGTCTTTTACATAGGCCAGCACAGGCGCCGGAAGTTCAGTAGACTTAATTGTAGCTTCCGTTTCTTCAAGCGCACCAGTAGCACCAAATACAGCACTCATGCTAGTGCCATTTTGCTTAAAACTGGCTTCGTAACTCCCTTTTTCTTTTTCCCATTTGGCAGTTGCACCAGGAAACTGTTTGGCAAAAGATTTTTCTACTGCAGCAGGCACTTCTATCTTTTCTTTTTGTGCCATGCACGCGTAGACATTGCCTGCTAATAATGCTAACAAGAGGATTTGCTTTTTCATTACTCAATACATTTTAGTGAATAAAAAATTTCTCCTGTAAGCTGCAATGGGATTCTGTTTAAATACTGAAAAGATTTTGAAGGGAATGATTTTTATGACCCAGGCCTCGGAGCTTTCCTGATCATCCTTGCGCTGCGCCCCGTACCTCTGGTCGGGGTCGCACTCTTGTACTGCAACTCATTATTCAGCTGTAGGCTGCTGTGTGGCATCCTTTGTCTTTGCACTGGCTGGCTAGATGGGCTATGCCCATCGTTAACATATATAGCTACTTCAACGCTAGCTGCTATCACACCAAGCCCTGAAAGGGCGTAATACATCTGCGAGGGGTATAGCCCCTCGCAACATTCAGCCTAAGATCAAAGCATTGCCTTCTTTAAAATACCGAATGCGTTATCGGCCCATCTGCTTTTGCAAAAGCTTTTGCGGCTTGTTCTTTTGCTTTAGCAGCTTCCTCTTTCTTGCCCTGTGCAGACAAAGCTGTTGTTAGCCCGGTGAGCGACCACCCGTTATTTGGATTGATCACTAAATCTTCTTTATATACTTTTTCTGCAGCATCATATTTTTTCGCTTTGCACAAAACATTGCCCAGGTATTGGCGTACTGGATGCACCCAGTCTTTAGGTTCGTTGTACACCATGGAGTCTTCCATTATTACTGCATGTTGCAGAATGCCGATGGATTTGTTGTAGTCGCCTTTTTCCTCTGCAATGGTTCCTTCTAAAATCTTAGCCGCCACCTCTGCACCTGCAATGGCAGGGTTTGCATACGAAGGTGCAGGCGATTTCAATTGCACACTGCTATCCATCTCTTTATTAATGATAACAAGTTCTTTAGCAGCATTCTCAAAATCGTGTTTTCTTGCGTAGGCCAAACCTGCACCATAATGCCACAACAGGTTTGCATAAATATGAACAGCAGGCGGTTGTTCTGTCTTCAGCAAATCATCCCATTTGCCAAAGCGTATTTGGGTTAGCAACGGTGTCATATAAACGTACTGCACAAATCCACCAAAATACTCAGACACATCCTGCATGGTGCTGTCGAAACTATGACTGCAATCTATTGCCACTTTCATTGATTGCTTGTATCGCCCATCCATATTGGCGCAGGTAGCCTGCATGTGCAGGTTATGAATAAGATAAAGCGGTGAATTGTTCACTACTGCAGGGAATTTGCTTAGATAATTATAATAACCTTTTACGGCATCATCATTCACCTTCTCCCCTATATCATAATATCCCGAACGGATATAAATATGAGAAGGCATATGCACCAAATGTGCCACACCGGGCATCAACCCCGGAAGTATATTGGAAACAGTCAGTCCTTTTTCAGGATGCGCAGAAGCTTCAACAGCATGTATATAATAATGCGCAGCGCCAGGGTGCCGTGGATGTTGCTGCAAAATTTTCTCCAGTGTGTTTACTATCTCTGCAGTCCATGCTTTGGGTTGATAGTTCTTGTAATAAAGATCCCAGGGATGCTGCACCATCAGCGCATCTACATACAATGCAGCAGCATCAACGCTTTGGTTAAAATCCATGGACACTTTTTTCATGGCATCTGCATACAACTGGTTAAGTGCAGTGCGGGACCTTGTGCTGTCTGCCGAATAACGCACTTGCATAGCCGCTATCAATGCTTTTTCTACAGGCGTATTGTTTGCACTATGGGCAACAGCTTTTGCTACCGCCGTTAATGCATCAGGCGAAGCACTATAGCCATAGTCATTAATATTTGGTCCGTACGACAATGCCTTTCCCCAATAACCCATAGCAAAAGCCGTATCAAGCTTTACTGCTTTCTCAAATGAAGCCAATGCTTCTATAACATGAAAGCCATAATACATATTGATGCCCTGTTCAAAATAAATCTTTGCGCTATCGTTGCTGACAGTTACCGGCATACGGTATGGCCCCCAGCCTTCCAGTAACGGAATGGCGGCGCTGTCTTCAAAGTTGATGCTGCTTAGCAAAGGACTGCATCTAATAGCATAACGTGCTGTGCGGGCAATGGCTTTATTTCTTTCTGTAAGGGAAACAGTAATGTTGTTATTTTTCTGAATAAACGCAACTAAAAGAAATGATGCGAAGAAGAATAGTAGCAGGGTTTTCATTGACTGTAGTGTTGGCTGCCTAAAAGGTACAAAAAATTGTAAGGCGAACCATTTACCCGCTGAGTTTAATTGCAACCCTTGCAGTGGAGATGAGATCAACTTTAGCAGCAGGCATTAATTAAGCCTGTCAATATCAAAGTCGTCGAACCTGTGGATGGTAAAGTCTGCAATGTCGAAACTTGTTCCAGCATTGTTATTGGTAAAAGCAACTACTTGCATGCCCGCATTTTTTGCAGCCAGCATGCCGGTATAGGAATCTTCTATAGCTATACAATTGATGGCAGTAACATCCAGTTTAGCTGCTGTTGTTAGATAGATAGCCGGGTCTGGTTTACCATTCACTTCAAATTCTGCAGAAGAAACAGTGTCAAACAAGTGCATTGCATCTATCTTCTGCAGCACCGGCGGAATAATATTATTGGGCGAATTGGTAGCCAATCCAATTTTATAGCCCTTTGCTTTTAATCTTTCAATAAAAGCTTTCACACCATGTATTTCGCAATGCTCTGTGCTTATCAGTTCTATAACTCTTGCAATAACTTTTTGCTCTGCAGCCTGCAGGCTTATATGTTGCCAGGGAAATTTGTCGAACCAAAACTTTGTAACAGCAGCCGTTGTCATCGACTTTGTAATTTCAGTATGCTCGTCGCTTACTATCACACCCAAAGAAGAAAAAACTTCCTGCTCTGCCTGTTTCCACAATTTCTCCGAGTCTATAATTACGCCATCCATATCAAATATGATGGCTTTGTGTGTGTTGCTCATTTTTGTTGGTTTGTAATGTGAGCGTTGTTTGTAGTGCAAACATAACCAATACTGACATCCTTCCTCATTATCTTTATCCTTGCGTTTCATCTGAATCTACTGTGAGTTTGGTTAACCTTCTGTTCGCTAATAAAAAACATGCTGCTAACGGAAATATTAACAGGGATGAAAAAACACCCCAGTCTGGCTGGTAATCCTGACCTCCTACTATACTTTCAGCAGATATAAAAAAAGGAAAGAATGCTGTTAGGGCTAGTAAGAACCTGAATATGCTAACACTCAAAACTTCTTTCTTTATCAAAAAAATCACCCACAAGATGACAAAAGGGAGGTAGAATATTAACGTCGCCCAATCTTCAACCAGGTATAATCGTTTCCATTTTGCTTCGTCATTTTTTGTTATAACAATTACCCATGCAAAAGGAAGCACAAAGACTAATACCAAAACTAAACTTATCAGGAACAGTAAAACTTTGCTTAAAGTTGGATTCATGAGATCTACAATTACTCTTCATAAATATGCGAATTACCAGAAAGCCATTACAAACAATAAGATTATTGAACTTTCAATCAACGCAACATTTAGATATTTCTTAAACATTGCCTGAAATGCAAAATCTATCAACATTCCTAATAAAGCAACAGGAATTGCATAAACAAGTAAAGCCATTCCTTTTGCAATTGAATACGCAATCAGGAATAGGCAAAAAACATTTAAGGGAGTAACCCTATATTTCATCATCCCCATAAGCTATTTCTTTGCCAGGTTAAACAAGTCTGAGCAAAGTTTAATTAGAACTATCATAGTAACGACTAAAAACATTGCGCCTCTGTTGACATACAGCAAAGGTAAGAAGCATAGCCACCAACAAAGGCATAAGGAATGAAGAAATGTTGCAGAACTTCGTTTTCTCATTCCATATTATTTACACCAGCTTAGTTTACATTAGAAACCAGATTGTATTATAACGTAAGTGAAATATAGTTTTGCTGACAACCGTCCTTACAAAGGCGCCTCAGCCGGTTCGGCTCCCGCGATAGCGGGATTGCGAAGCAAAGAAGCGGGTGTAGCGCCGTTGTAAGGACGACGGCCATGCGGCCTTGAGCTGTGGGGAAATTAATAATTAGGAATTAGTAATTGGGCTGGTTTATTGCGCATGCGTCAATCCCTGGTGCGTGAGACACGCACCAGGGCTGATCGTATGCAGCAAAGGCATAAGTTGTAAGCCCTTACTCTTACTCCTTTATCTCTTCCACAAATAATTTTATCTAAGTTGAATAACACGACCCGTGTTTGTTTGTTCTAAAAAAGTTTCATCATGAGAAACAACTATTAATGTTCCCTGGTATTCATTAATGGCGGCTGTTAGTATTTCAACATTCTGAATGTCGAGGTTATTGGTTGGTTCGTCAAGTATAATCAAATCCGGCGATTGACTGCTAATTGTTAAACAGCAAAGCAACAAACGCATTCTCTCACCACCACTTAAGGCATTGCATGTTTTATCCCAATCTTGTTTTGTAAATAAGAAACGGTTTAGCCTGATTTTGATTTCATGTTCTTGCAAAGCAGTAGTATTGAATTGTTCTGCCTGCTCATAAACAGTAAGTGCATTGTCAAGCAAAGAATAATCCTGGTCTATATAAACCGATTTTCCGGCCGCACGGTAAATGTTTCCTGTTGACGGCTCAATGTCTCCCAAAATCAATCTTATCAAAGTCGTTTTTCCTGATCCGTTATTTCCTTTCAATGCAATACGTTCGCCACTGGTAATTTGAAAATTCAGGTTGTGTTTCCAAAGCGGTTGCAATTTGTAAGTGAAATTGATACTGCTTGCAGTGATCATTACTTTCCCTTTGTGCAAGGCAGAATTGTCAAAACCAAACCGCATTTTATCAATCTCTGGCAAAGAAGAACGCAAATCCTGCAGCTCTTGCGAAATACCCCCAATCTTTTCTGCATGAACGCTTTTAAGTTTGGAAGTGCTGTTTTCAGCGTTATTGCGCAAAGTGTTCATCATTATCCGTGCTACACCGGCTTTTTCCTGTTTTCCCTTACCGCGATTGTCAAGTTTTTGCTGTCGTTCTATAGTTTCTCTTTCTTTTTCTTTGGCTTTTCGCAAAGCCTTTTCTTTGCTTTGAACATCCTGCTGCAAAGCGTTGTTTTCAATTTGCTTTTGCTCCTTATAAAAATCGTAATTACCACCATAGACCCTAATTCCCTGCTTGCTTAGTTCGCAAACATTGTCCAAAAGGTTGAGTAATCTCCTGTCGTGGCTAATAACCACTAGTGTACTTCTGGTAGACTGGATAAAATTGTATAAAAGCTGTCTGCCTGCAATATCTAAATGATTGCTTGGCTCGTCCAGCAAAATAAACCGGGGCTGATGAATGTAAATACCTGCCAGGAAGACTTTTGTTTTTTGTCCGCCACTCAATGTTTCCATTCTTTGCCACAAGTCTATGCCTGACAGTTGCCAATGTTGCAAAGCATTATGACAACGTTCTTCAATTGTCCAGTCATCTGCCAGCAATGTATAATTCTCTTCCGTTGCATTTCCTTTTAAAATTTCCTGCAGGGCATTCAGTTGCTTATCAATGTATAAAGCTTGTGCAATAGTAAGGTGATTGTATTGCCCGAAAATCTGCGGAATATAATAAGGTGTTGCATCAACACTTCGCTGTCCTGCTGCAGGTTGTAATTCACCTGCAATAATTTTAAGCAAAGTAGATTTTCCTGTACCGTTGTTGCCGATTAATGCTGTCTTTTGGTGATGGCTTATTGACAGGTTGATATTACTAAACAGCAGATCTTTGTTGAGATGGGCGTATGAAATGTTTTGCAGTATAAGCATAATTTCTTTCTTTAAAGATTAAACAATGCAACAAACCGTTTGGCGGTTGTTGGTGTTGGTTTGTCTGAAAGAAATTATATTTTACATTTCGGGTTTGCTTAGATTTTGTGACTGCAAATATACGCTTTTTCTTGAGTCTTGCCAGTGCTTATCAGCAATGTTATGCGACGCAGTATTGCAACGAGACATTCCCGTTTAAGACCCAGCGATTTACCGTCATTGCTGCGTAGGCAGCAATCTGGATGCTGCAAGTAATATGCGTTGATATATTATATGCTTTCGGCAGATTGCGGCAAACAATAAGACCGCAGCAGCATTACTTCATCAATTGAAAGCTCAATGCTGATTGTTTTGTTATTCTTTCCCGCTACCTTATACTCAATCTTATACTTTTCGTAATCTTTTCTCCCTTCGCTATTGAGAAACCAAAATGGAATATCTAATAACAAGAAGTCCGTTTCATTATCAATTGTATTACTGGCAACGCCGCTATCCCTATATACCAAGTCGACAATATCGTCCAGCTTTACCTTTCTATTCGATTTTATAAGCCCTGCCAAGAAATATCTTTTTATTATCAGGTAGCCCATTCCTATTGCCAGGTTTTGAATGGGGAATATAAAATCCCTGATAAAAATCAGAACGAGTATAAAATAGATGAAATAGTAAAGCTTAAAAACACAACTTAGTATCAGCCCTGCAAATACTAAGATGTACGCAAGCCGATAAACTAAAAGCCTCTTTTTTATATTTCTTGAATAAGCCAATTGTATTAATTGTATTATAGCCATACTGCATAGTTGCGCTTGAGGAAGGCTACTCAAACAGCTCGCAATATTTGTTCAAGATCTTCTTTAAATTCTCCAAAGTTTGTATACCATTTATCGGGAATAGTACTAAAATCAATTAATTCAGTCACTAAGCTAAGACCAAGTTTGTCTTTCTCAAACTGGACACAATAAAACTTACGTCCTTTCCAAATATCAATCATAACGCATCCACTGTCAAATCTGTGTATTTGATGTTTAATATTTTGAGTTGTCAACTGATCAATTGTATAATCCAAAACATCATTCAATGTCATAAGTTTACTGTGTATTATATTCAACACTCCTGATTATGAAGTAACACCATATTAACAGACGTTTTCTATTCCATCAACCCTTTACTACGGATAAAATTGTTGAAATCGGTTTCCAACTTTGCAAGCTCAACATTATTCAAATTGTAATTCGCCAATATGGGAAACAGCTCCTGTTTGATCTTCTCCACAATGATTCTTGCTTTCAAAAAATTATCGGTAGTTGAAATCATTTCAGAATAATCCAACATTATATCGAGGTACAGGTAATTATTTTTCTTCAAAAATCGTTTACGTTGCTTAAACTTAAGTCTCGGGTCTCTGCACATCACAACCAAAACGATTCCAGCCAACCCTTTTCCGTAGTTCCTCATTTCAAAATAATGCTGTATACCATCTAAAAGGTCTATGGCGTTCTCAACCTTTGTTTCCCAATTGGTATCAGATAGTATATTAAACCTAAACAACTTTATCATGATGATTCAATAAATTGTCTGCATTGGGCCACGCCAGCATTAAATGATTGTGACTAATTGGAAAATCTTCTTGTATATTATTTGCTGAATGAAAATAGCCACCGGAACAAATCTGGTTCAGCAAATACATTGGCATCAATATTATGTTTCCCCTCCGGGTATTCTGAATACCTCGCATTTTTTGCTCCGATTTTTTGTAACGCTTTAATCATGGCCCTGTCTGGCCAGATATTGATTACATCATCTTTTGCGCCATGAAAAATCCATACGGGAACGTTCTTTGCCGTTTTAGGATATAATACAACGTTGGCTTGTGCGCATATAGGGAAAGCAGCTGCAAAATAATCAGGATAGTGAATCACCAAATCGTAGGTACCAAAGCCACCCAGCGAAGTGCCGCCTAAATAGATCCTTTTTCTGTCTGCAATTTTTTGCTCAGCCAGGCTGTCTATTAAAAGCTTAACCAGTCTTTCCGGTGTGGATAGTGGCAGCGTATTCATTTTATGGTTCAGCGCAACTGTTGTATCGAAGGGCTTGCTGGGAGGTATGTTGAACCACATACTATCAGCAGGGCATTGCGGAAAAATAACAATGGCTGGATACTTTTTTCGGATTGAATCATTTAAAAAGAAAGGGCCACTGTCTTTAAGCTGATGTTCATTGTCATTCCCTCTTAGTCCCGCACCATGAAGAAAAACGATCAAAGGGTACGACTTTTTACTGTCATAATTCAGCGGGTACATTACCCTGTAGGGTAAGCTGTCTTTACCCCTCACAAACATTGCTTTTTTAAAGACGCTGAAATCCTGCGCCCGGGAGAAAGGACTACAGATTACCAGCGTGAGAATAGCAATAATTTTCTTTAAATGCATTGTACCACTTTAAGCGTTAGTAAAATTGTCACCGGGGTTGGTCTCCCTATTCCGTTTGCCGGTCACTAAACTAAGTTATGAAAACTGGTTTTGAAAGCTCGCTCAAATCTCTGTTAAAACTCTTTTCGCAAAGGGAGTGAGCGGACGCTTGGGGGCTTATCGAGGATGTTTCTCATGAGTCACTACTTCCAGGTATACCATTAAATTGTCAAGCTCTGTATCAGATAAGATGTCTTTATAAGTATGTTCAATGTTTAAATTACGTGCTTTTGAAAGTTCGATAGCATATCTGGCGTATTTGTCCCCCCTTTGTTTTAATTTCTTACTGTCACTAATGTAGTTGACAACATAATCATAAGGTACTCTACCAAATAAGTCTTCAAAAAGTGGCTGTTCAGAATAATCTTTATCAGGTTCATGATGGCATGTGATACAATGACTGGTAAATACATCCTTTCCTTTGTTGTATTTATCGACAAGCGCTTTCAACCGATATGAGTCAACTCGATTATTATGGTTGTTGTCTTTTGATTGAAGATTACAACTTGCAATCAGACTGCTGGCAAAAGCAATCGCCCAAATAAACATTAGCCGGGAATTTTTTACATCTGACTGCATAAAGTAATAGATAGCAGATAACGATCAAAGATACATTATGTTCTTGCAGCAATGAAACGCTCATACTTAGATGCGTGAGTATATTTAGACTAAGCCAACCTTATGTGATTCCGATTAATCGTGGAATCTTATGTACCTGTAAAGTCGCCTATTTTTCTTGAATAAAATATTTTGCTAAGCTGCCAGGCGGCCAAATGTTGGGTACCAGTTGTATTGTCATCTATTTTAATAGACTCGGCTTTTTTATATGCGTCCATGAGCCTGTTGTATTCTTTTAAAAACATTTCACTTTGCTCTGGCAATACAAAAAAGTAGTACTTATCAAACCTGATGATGTCAAATTCAATTATTCTTTTTGAGGAGCTTAAGACCAGTCTTTTATTTTTTATTGTCCAATTGCCACTATCAAGTGCTTTATAATAATATGCATCAGTCCTAAAAGTTTCGTTGAATTTCATCGACGAATCAAAATGATAGCCAGCTCCTTCGAAACGATCACCCATGGTGAAACTACCTACTATATTTTTGCACGAAATGGTGTCTGGCAATCCCAATCCAATTACGCCTTTATAGAACTTCTTTTTCGAATGTTGAGAGAATGCCAGCGTTGAAAGGAAAACCAGAGCTATAAAGACGATTGATTTCATTTTAAACTGTCTGATTACCGGCACATAAGGTTGACAACTAAGTTATGAAAGTTGATTTTGAAAGTTGTTCAAGTCTTCCTTAAAAACTGTTTTCTCCATGGACAAGTACGCCATGCTAAAAGCCAGACTGCATACGTTAGTGAGGGATTGATCCAATATCCTTTCAGTCCGATAGTATGATTGGCTACCAGACTTAGTATACATTCCACCTTAAGGAATGCTGACCAGTGTTAATTTGCGATATTACCTTATCGTAATCGTTAGGAAACTTTCTTTTAAGCTCTTGTGTAAGCATATTTAAATTTTGCTGGTCTCCTTTTTCACCTTTAATTAATATTAACGAAGTTAAATAGGTTTCATTTTTAGGATATTGCCGATGAAGCTGTGAAAATAAGGAAATAGCCCGCTCTGTATTATAAACAAAATATTCGCTCTTGGCTAAAGCAAATTTTGATGGCTCATCTTTAAAATATGAATATGCCCTGACATTAAATTTATAAGCAACATTGGGGTTAAAATAATCCTCGCCATATTCACCAATAAATATCAGGCCTAAAAGATTATTTATGGTGCCATTAGTACTATCAATTTCGTAACCTTCTTCTAAAACCTTACGCGCCGAATCAGTTTTAGATTCGAGTAAAAAAATACTGGCTTTGCTAATCTTAAAAGCCTGCGATGTTGCCGAATATAATTTACAACTTTTCTGATAAAAGTATTTAGCCGAGTCCATTTCAGATGTAATCGAATATGTACGTGCAATATTATAGAAAAAAACTGCCATGTTAGTATCTGGTAAATTTTCATGACTTGCAGCTTTTAGAAAAAAGTACCGTGCTTTTTTATAATCAGCTTTATTATAAAGAGCAAGACCTGCATTATTTTGAATTATTGCCGTCTTTAAATCCTCTTGTTTGCAAGAGACTAGACTAGAAATGAGGCTAAAAAATATTATACACTTAAATATAAATATCCTACATGCAGAATTTTGAGAAACAGGTAAAGTATCGTATAAATTTAAAATCATGTCTGACGGCAAATTTAAAACATACAAGCTCGACGAACAGTGCTTTATGCAATTTAACGTAGAATTTATCTAAAGACACCCTCTTCAGCCTCTGTTGGTACGCTGCGCACAAGTTCTATGTTCAGTGTCTATTGATTTTCCTTTTGTAATATAAGTAAGACAAAACGATGCTGAAAACGCCGCCGATTAAGCCAATATAAATCAGCGAACTTTCCTTTTTTTCATATTCCTTTTTGTCTAAAAGAATTTTGCCAGCTTTCTCAACTTGCACCAGGTCAATGTTTATATTTTCCTGAAGTTTATTGTTTCGATAATAGACTGTCACAGTATCCCCTGTATTAAATTTGAGAAGCAGGTCTGAGTAATTTTTACGCATTCTATAAACACCCAACTTCTTGTGGTAATCTTTTAGCCGGATGTAAAAGCACTGCGACTTGACGCCTTTACTTCCAATACGATAATCAAGGCCTTTGTCAATTATTACACTTTCAATTTTTGAACAGCCATTTAAGTTGATGTTTTGCTCTTTGAATCCTCCGTAAGCAAGAAAGAAGTATATAAACGAACTCAAAAAAAGAATTATAGCGCCTAGTGTCCGTTTCGTGTTGTTTTTCATATTTGTATTCCTAACGCCGCTGATATGCAGCAAAGATAGGAATCTGGGTATACTAACAGTTTGGGTATAGTTTTTAAATTGCCGAAGCCTCTCCTTATCATTTACCATGCATCTCCGCTAACGTACACAACTCTTTCAGCAATGCAAAGCATATTTAGACCACGCCAGTCTCAAATGCATGCAACTAATTAAAAAAGAAAACAGTTTCCATTGTTATTGAAACAAATTATTTTAGCAGCGTTGATCCGTCTAAAGGCTTTACAAGCTTAATCAAAGTAATATATACACGCCCGTCTTGTTGCGTTTTTTCTTCTTCACCTATCTTATTTCTGGAAATCACAATTTCATCTTTTTTCATCGATACTATTTTCCACTCCTGGGTTTCGG
Source organism: Chitinophagaceae bacterium (assembly GCA_047602295.1). Taxonomy (GTDB): domain Bacteria; phylum Bacteroidota; class Bacteroidia; order Chitinophagales; family Chitinophagaceae; genus JACMLD01. The sequence goes on from JASGHP010000001.1 coordinate 4,828,550, forward strand.
CGTTATTCTTATAGTTGCTGACTTCGTTAAAACCAAATGTAGTATTAAATTTAAATTTTATCGTATTGGTCAAGGCGTCAAGGTTAAAATTACCTGTTCTTAAACCACATCCTATATCTTCTGAGTTTGCCAAACATGAAACTCTTGCAAATTCATTCTTTTTAAAAAGCCATTGAATTGAAACATTACTGTTTTGTTTTTCGGTCCAGATGCCGGCAAGAGGTTGAGCGATTAGATTTTGAGACTTAATAGTTAAGTTCAAAAAAATAGTAGCAGCAAGCAATAATGCAAAGTGTCGCATAAGATTGATTTTATGTTAAAGCGTCTGTGGCTAATTTTTAATAGCAGACTAATTTGCAAGTGCTATTGGCTTAATTTAACCGTTTAATTTTATAGACTAACACGACCCTTTATTTCCTTACTAGCTTTTCATCAAATTATAACTTGCATATTATAGCTACCGAATTTACGACTTAAATTTAAAAAAAGTATAGCCATTAATTTTCTCCATCATTCCCAAAAGCAGCGTTAATTAACATTTTCCGGCGCAAACATATCCCCTCCAACTATCTCACTTAAATACTGATATAAAAGCCCGTCACAGGCTGACTGTGCGGGCCGACTTTTTACCACGGAGGAAAAAGAGGTTTTCACGGAGGAATGGGAGGCTTTTGCTTCGATAATGCAAGGCACCGCAATTGAAGATTGTATTATAACGTAAGTGAAATATGGTTACGCTGACAACCGTCCTTACAAAGGCGCCTCAGCCGGTTCGGCCCCGCGATAGCGGGATTGCGAAGCAAAGAAGCGGGTGCAGCGCCGTTGTAAGGACGACGGCCATGCGGCCTTGAGCAGGCGAAGAATTAGTAATTAACAATTAGTAATTAATAATTAAGCGGGTTGATTGTGCCGACCCCGCGGTGCGTGAGACACGCACCACGGCATCGCAAAAAAAGGCCGCGGTGCGTAGGACACACACCGCGGCAGGATGAAACATTTATTTGTTGGGCTAAAAATATTTCCCCGGTACGTATGGGCGAAAAATGTTTCGCCCATACGTACCGGGGGAAGGGCCGTTCGTCCCTACAGTTTACCGTTTTCCCAATTATTTATTTGTTGCAGCAATTGCCAGGAACTTACAATATCCCCGGCGAATGCCATTTGGCGGGTGGGCATATCGCCTCCGCCTTTGCCCTGTAATAATGAATAAGCGGTGTTTACCAATTGTTCGTTGTTAATACCGTCATCGCTTAATGAACGGTAATAACTGAGCTGCTCCTGCAAATCTTCTTTCATGGAAGCGCTTACTTTTTTAATCAGCGCTTTGTCTTCTGCCATATAGCAGGCACGCAAAAACTCGTTGGCAAAAATATTGTGCATGTTGCCACGGTTGCTGGTCATGGCATAAGGAAAATCCTGCTCGCTTACATTGGCATCAAATCGTTCCAATACTTTTCTTGCTTCTTCTTTTCTGCCTGCCTGTGCAAGACCCATCGCCACCTGCGCATGTGCCAGTCTTATATAATTCATGCGGCGACGGTTTTCTTCATCGTAATAAACAGATTTGTTTGCGTTCAGTTTTCCATAACGGAATTTCTCCATTATGTTTTTATACGCCAGGTTGTTGTTTACCTGGCTGTTTTCTACCGGCACCAACTGCCATGACATGCCATTGGAACGAACATATTTCTCAAGCCCCAAATCTGCCGCTGTGCGATCTGATGTGAAACAAACGGGCCGCTTCCAGTTGTTGGCTGCTATTACAGACAACTCTGCCAGATCATTCTTTAGCAAATATCTTTTGTTGCCAAAGTCGAACTGCAACTGGCTTACTACTTTATCTGTTGCATCTACTGTGCCATTGCTTCTTACGTCTGCTTCATTTACCGGTATGCTGAATTTGCTCATCGGCAACAGGTGAATAACATCTCCATCTTCTGTCTGGCGCACATACTGTTGCTCATCGCTGGCGGTAACGGTTTTCAGTGTATTGTAGAGATCATAATACTTGTCGTTATCATAGCCGGCTACCTTATCAAAATAAACTACATCCCTATTGCTGCCGCGTATTTGCTCTGGTGTAAACACCACATCAAAAGGATCGCTCTTGTTTACTTTATACCTCAACTGGTTGATGTACCAATCGGCAGAGAAAATTGTATTCACCACTACCCTTACATCGGGCCTTACATTTTCCACATCCTGCAAATACCACAATGCATATGTATCATTGTCTTCTGCGGTAAATAATATAGCATTGGGCGGACAACTCTCCAGGTAGTTGCGTGCCATATCTACAGCCAGTGTTTTATTGCTACGGTCGTGGTCGTCCCATTCCTGGCTGGCCATTAATACAGGAACGCCCAACATGCAAATGCCCAATGCAGCATAGGTGGCAAACTGTGGCTTCATTATTTTTTGCAGCAATGCAACTACGGCTAGCGTGCCCAAGCCAATCCAGATGGCAAATACATAGAATGACCCTACAAATGCATAATCTCTCTCCCTGGGTTGAAAGCCGGATTGATTGAGATAAATTACTACAGCAAGGCCGGTAAAGAAGAAGAGCAACAGGTTTACTATAAAATCACCTTTCTTGCGTTTGTACTGCCAGGCCAAACCTACTATGCCCAAAATCAGCGGCAGCATATAAAGCTTATTGGCAGCTTTATTGTCTTTGATAGATTGCGGCAATGCTGACTGGTTGCCATACATTTTATTGTCTACAAAAGAAATACCACTTACCCAGTTGCTATCTCTTGCATTGCCAAAGCCCTGCAAATCGTTCTGTCTTCCGGCAAAATTCCACATGAAGTAGCGCATGTACATCCAGCCGGCCTGGTAGCGGGTGAAGTACGCAATATTGTCTTTCATAGTGGGAGCTTCATCTTTTTCCAGCCCGCTGAAACTGCGGTAGCATTCCTGCTGCTGGCGATCGTCTGCATTGTCCCACATGCGTGGAAACAAATGCGATGATGGTGTGTTTGCCCAATCTGCTTTCATTATTTTTCCATCGTCTACATATTTATCTGCAAACTTCGTGTACTTGGTGCCGTTATCTACATACTGCGGCCTGTCTGTAAAATCGGGACCATACATAATGGGCCAGTCGTTGTACTGATCTCTGCCCAGGTAACCGGCAAGGCTAACGGGATTGTCTACATTAAACATATCTACTGCCGGGTTTGCATTAGACCTAATCATGGTAGTGAGATAGGTGGAATAACCCAGCAATAAAAAAGACATGCTCCACAAACCCAGTTTTACTACCGAATAATTTTTGCGGGTTGCCCAGCGCATGGCAAAAACAATGGCCGCTGCCAGCAATACAAAGAACAACGCAAAGCCGGTGTAAAATGGCATGTGCAGGTTGTTTACAAAAAACACATCCAATGCGCCGGAGCCTTTTATGGTAGACTGAATTAAAAATTTCATTACCGCGCCGGTAATGGTGCAGCCAATAACAAAAGCTATGATGGTGCCACGCCAGGTGGGTTTGTACTTTTTAAAGTAATACACCATAATGATAGCCGGTATGGTAAGCAAGTTGAGCAAATGCACACCTATAGAAAGACCCATAGTAAAGAAGATGAACACCAGCCAGCGGTCGGCACCGGGTTTATCTGCTTGTCGTTCCCATTTTAATGCTGCCCAAAATACCAATGCAGTAAAGAAAGATGACAGTGCATACACTTCTCCTTCTACGGCACTGTACCAAAAAGAATCTGAAAAAGTATACGCCAATGCGCCTACAGCGCCACTGCCAATAATAACAGCCATCTGTGTGCCGGTAAGCGCTTCGTTGCCTTTCTGCACCAGCTTGCGGGCAAAATAGGTAATGGACCAGAAGAGAAATAAAATGGTAAACCCGCTGGCTATGGCACTCATGGAATTAACGGCACGTGCAGCGGTGGCCGGGTTATCACCAAACAAAATAATAAACACACGCCCCAGCAATACAAACAGCGGTGCGCCGGGCGGATGAGGAATTTGCAGTTTGTTGGCGGCAGCAATAAACTCGCCGCAATCCCAGAAGCTGGCGGATGCTTCCATTGTCATTAGATATACCGTGCAGGCAATGGCGCATACAATCCAGCCGGCGATGTTGTTTACCCGGTTAAATTTCATAAGCTTGATATTTTGTTGGTGAAGATTAGTTGATTAGTTGACTGGTTATTGCGCAATCATTTCCTTCTTTCTTTTGCCTTAGACCTCACGCCTTATACCTTCTTTCTTCTAAATTTAATTATTAGCCTGAAGCCGGAAATAAGGCGATTTGCATTTTAACATTTTTACAGCATGGGGTTGCTGATTGGGGTTGAGGGGCTGAATGGTTGCGAGGGGCTACACCCCTCGCAGATGTATTGCGCCCTTTCAGGGCTTGGTGCGATATGTGGCTAGCGCTGAAGGCGCGGTATATACTAACGATGGGTGTAGCCCATCGGACCACGCTTACGCGTATGTAATGCTTAATGTAATAGGCACACTCAGCGCTTTTGAAATGATGCAATTGGCTTTGGCGCCTTCTGCAATTTTATTAAACTGGTCTGCGCTTACGCCGTTGATGAGTGATCCTTTTAATGAAAGATGAATGCCGGTAATGCTAAGCGATTGCATGTCCAGGTCAAGCACGGCTTCTGTGTCCAGGTCTCCGGGTGTAAAACCAGCCTGGCTGAGTGCGGCACTTACCGCCATCGTGAAGCAACCGGCATGTGCTGCGGCAATCAGCTCTTCGGGGTTGGTGCCCACCCCATCCTGGAAGCGGGTTTTAAAAGAATACTGGGTGTTATTTAAAGTGGTGCTCTGAGAAGAAATTTCTCCTTTTCCGTTATTGAGTGTGCCGTTCCAATGTGCTTTTGCGGTGCGTTTCATATGTGCTGTGTTTTAAACAGGTTAAAAAAATGGGATGCTGTGTATAGGTAACCGTTTTTCTTTTCAATTGTTTGGGGAACTGTATTAAGAGAATATGCATTACAAGATAAGTTTATAACAAAACTGGCCGCGTATTTCTACCCACTCACCGTTGAAAAGCAATAAAAAACGGGCACTAAGAGTTTTTTTTAGTGTAAAACGCTGGTTTTCCAGTCCATCTGGCGTCAAAATTATAACATTAAAAAGGCCTTAATAACTATTACCAACTAACTTTGAGACATGCCTAATGCCCTCATTATAGACGATGAAACGGATATCTGGATTTTGCTTAGCAAACTCCTGAGGAAGCACAGTCTTACTACTTATTACGTAAACAACCTGGAAGCAGCTACCAAAAGGTTTGCCCAGGAAGTTCCTTCCATCATTTTTTTAGACAACCAGCTGCCCGACGGTTTGGGCCTGGACTTTATTCAATTTGTAAAGACCAATTACCCGCAAACAAAGGTTGTAATGATTACAGCTTTTGACCTGGAAGAGGGTCGTGCCAGGGCCATTAAAGAAGGTGCCGATCTTTTTCTTAGCAAACCATTTTCTTCTGAGAGCATCCATGATTGCGTGACGAAGTTATTGGGCAGTGCTACGGCGACGTAGTCGAAAGTCGTGAGTCGTCAGTCGTGAGTCGTGAGAAGTTGATGACAAATCGTAAGTCTCTAAGTATTCTTATTTCCCTTTATCATAATTCATTTCGCGAAGCAAAAGACTTGCAGCTTGCAGCCTCTTCCCAGCCACGGAGGCACATTGAACACGGAGGTTGCACGGAGGTCTTTTCTTTTAAGGCGAAGGGTTAATAACTGGTAGCAACAGCTTATTCTTTTAAGGCGCATTCATTGTTGCCAATGAAAAAGATAATTACTAAACAAACTGATTTATTAAAAAAACAGGTCTTTGCACAGAAAGACATCAGACATCTTCACATCAGCCATCAGACATTTCTTCCCATTAACATTAAGATAGCATTAATTGTATCTGCTACACTTTAGTATTTCTATCTACTGCATTCAAACTTAATGAAACATTAATTGCCTGCTTAGTGTATAAAAAACGGAATCATTGTACCTTGATTTAAGTTATTTGACAGGGGCAATTGATAAAGTATTTTATTGTGAAACCAGCAATAGAACTTTATTGAGCTTTGGTTGCGTCGCACTCTTGTACAATATATCATTATTCAGCAATGGTGCAGCAGCGTAAACAATTTACTAGGTCCCTGCAATCAATTTTTATTCCGCAACAATTTATATGAAAGCCTATGTACAATGTGCTGATTGCCGATGATGACGTGGATGCATGGTTCCAGGTAAATTCAATGCTGCGTCGCAATTCTATTAAAGCAAATTTTGTGAACAACCTGGGTGCTGCCAGGCAGTATGTAGATCACCAGGCTCCTTCTCTTTTATTTTTCGATAAGCAACTACAAGACAGTTACCCGGTAGACTTTATCAAATACGTAAAAGGAAAATATCCCAGCGCCAAAGTTGTATTGATAAAACACTATGGCGAGAACAACATCAACATGGGTTGCAATGCAGACCTTACCATTAGCAAACCATTGATGCCAGATACAATAGAACGCTCCATCAAACAATTGCTTCCACAACAGCAGGAAGTACAACGTCCAATGCCTCTTTAGTTCAAGTCGGAAGTCTTTAGTCGTTAGTCGGAAGTCTGAAGAAAGCTCTTAGTATTTAGTTTGGGGTTCGGGTTCGAACCTCAGCCACCGAACTAAGAATAAAAACTTTGTAACTCGAACAGCGAACTCCGAACTGCAAACTCCGAACTTCCGAACTTTGAGTGACTCCCGACTAAAGACTAACGACTAAAGACTTTCAAACTTCGAACTTCCAAACTTTGAACTCCGAACTCTGACTTCCGACTACAGACTAAAGACTCCCGACTGGCCTCACATTCCCTACTTCCGGCTACAGCAAACTGCTGTTGGTTGAATAAACCTGCACTTGATTATTTATGCTGCTAACTTTAATACAGCAGCATACATTGTTGACATGAGAAAATCAACATCGCTCTGCAACCCGCGGGTGTTTGTGCATTATCAACCGGCAAGCTTTATAAGAACCATCAGACAATACTGCAAACATCCTGCACATCCTTTTTTGCAAGAGCAAAGCCGGGCGTGGCAATGGCTGCGCCCTTTGCTCATCAACCAAACACCCCTGCCATGATGACCAAAACACAAACGCCAACCGGCAAAACATTTTCTAACCGCACCGTACTGCTAAGCGGACTTTTAGTAGGCACGCTGGATATTCTTTCTGCTTTTGTAGATGTATATTTCAGCAGCGGCAAAAATCCATTGGTGGTGTTGCCCTTTATTGCCAGCGGTGCTTTTGGTAAACCGGCATTGGCAGGTGGTGCCGGCATGATGCTGATTGGCCTGTTGTTTCATTACCTGATTGCATTTTCTTTTACCGTCTTTTTTTTCTGGATATACAAACGCATTGGCTTAGCCGCCGCACCATGGATTGTTACCGGCATCCTTTACGGCATCTTTATCTGGCTAATCATGAATTTAATTGTAGTGCAACTATCTGCTGCACCGCATGCACCCATCAGCGCTATGAAGTGGCCCAAAATAATAAAGTCTGCATTGATCCTTATTTGCATGATTGGCCTGCCACTCTCCTACATTGCGCATAAAGCAAATGCCAGGACGAATCCTGTAGCGTAATATTGCCACCACATGTATGCTGCAAACAGCTTTTCATGGATGGTATGCGGTTGTTGGCAACTAATTAGCATGCCCGCTATTTTTTTAGCATTTTTGTACACATGAAAAAGTATGGGCTGCATATTCTTTTCTGGCTGGCCTATCTTGCTGAAGATACATTGCTGGCTTACTGGTGGGATAGTGCCCGCTTAAAAGCCATGCCCCCTTTAGAGCGGGTAATATTTTCTCTTAAGCTTTGCGCTGCATTACTTCCACCCAAGATTTTATTTACTTACCTGCTATTGTATGTAATACTCGACAGGGTATTGCAACAAAAAGGCCGCACCTTTATCAATATCATCGGGCTTGTAGCAGCTATAATGGGCACTATGATTTTATTACGGCTGGTAGACTTGAACTTTGTTTACCCTTACATTTATCATCAACCGGTAATACCTGCATTCTTTAATCCATTCGGCATGTTGTTTAACCTGATAGACATTGGCTTTGTCTCTGGCATAGCAGTAGCAATACGTCAGTTGCGTTTGCAATTTGAAGGAAGGGAAAGAGAGAAACTGCTAACCAAAGAAAAGCTGCAGGCAGAACTGAAGTTTCTGAAGAACCAGACCAATCCGCATTTTCTCTTTAACACACTTAACAATATTTATGCGCTGGCGCGAAAAAAATCTGACGGCACTGCAGATGCGGTAATGAAGCTCTCCAAGATATTGCGGTTTATGTTGTACGAGTCTGGCAATAAGTTTATCAGCCTGGAAGAAGAAATAAAACTGATTGATGATTATATTGACCTGGAGAAGATTCGTTACAACAATTTAAACATACAGTTTCAGAAAGACATAGACGATCCTAAGCAACCATTGTCACCGTTGTTATTGTTGCCCTTGGTAGAAAATGCTTTTAAGCATGGTGCCAGCGAATCTTTTAATGATGCATATGTAAAGATTAGCGCAAAGCTGAGGCAGGCGCAATTGATCTTTACTGTGGAAAACAGCAAAGAAGAAACGCAGGCAAAAGCAGAAAGCGAAAAACAAATTGGACTGACAAATACCCGGCGTCAATTGGAGCTGATGTACAAGGATTATGATCTTAACGTAGAAAACCTGCCGAACAAATTTTCTGTAACACTGCATGTAAACCTTAATCAACATGGAGAAATATAATTGCATTATTGTGGAGGATGAGCCGCTGGCTGCAGAGATATTGCAGGATTATATCAGCCAGATTGGTTTTTTAGATCTGAAAGCAACTTGCCGCCACGCTATTGCCGCCATGGAAGTATTGCAGGAGAATAAGATTGATGTCATCTTTCTCGACATTCATTTGCCCCGCATAAAAGGCGTAGACTTTGTGCGTACACTGAAGCATCCGCCACAGATCATCATTACTTCTGCCTACCAGGAATATGCATTGGAAGGTTATGAACTAAATGTATTGGACTATCTTCTGAAGCCCGTAGAGTTTAGTCGTTTCCTGATGGCAGTGAATAAAATAAAAACACATTTCAGTGCAAAAGAAAATATGGCAGAGAATAAATCAATGCCAGTGATAGAAGGCACGGAAAGGCAATACATGTTTTTTAACATCAACAAAAAGAAAGTAAAGATTTACGTGGATGAGATACTGTATATAGAAAGCCTGAAAGAATACATCAAGATTATTACAATAGGAAAGTCTATTATGGTAAAGTTCCAGCTATCGCAGATAGAAGAGCTGCTGAAGAAGGGAAAGTTCCTGCGCATACACCGCTCGTTTATCATTGCTAAAAACAAAGTGGATGCATTTACTGCTACGGAAGTAGAAATTGCCGGCAAGGAAGTGCCTATTGGCAGAAGCTATAAAGAACATGTGATGCTGCAACTGGCGAGTGAATAATAGTGTTGCCACAGATTCACAGATTACATTCACGCATCAATACTTTCATTAAAATTATTGTTTTACTGCAGGTGCAAATGGTTGTGTTGGATTAATACTGATAATCATCCCTTCGGGATATCGCACCGCAAGAAGTAATCCGTAAATCTGTGGCAAAAAATCTATTTGCCAGCCAATAAAAGCAAACGGCTGCCCAATATGGACAGCCGCTGCAAAGTTTAAGACAATTACTGCTTGATGATAGCTACCGTATTGGGATTGATACCCGGTGCTACTGAAAATGAAAACTTCTTCTTGCCTGTTTTATCAAAACAATACACCATACCTGCCGATGAATAATTGATAGCGTCTGTAACATACACATCTCCGTTATCGCTGTCTACTGAAATACCATAAGGCACTTTTATAACAGTACCGTCTGTTACAAAATTAGATTTGGCTGCAGTAAAATCCGTGGTGTTTAATGCACGCACATTGGGTGAGCCAAGATAGCCGCCGGTGGCATACAAGAAACCATTGTAATAACGCATTTTGCCAACAGCCGTATCAACAGATTTTATTATGCTGCCATTGCTGTTCAGCTTTACCAGTCTCGGACCATTAGAAACATAATCGCCTGTGCAGCCCACATAGATATTGCCTGCATCGTCTGCAGCAAGTGTACCGGGGTTAAGCCCCACTGTAATCTTACGTGTTTGCGTAAAACTATTGAGATCTATTACAGACACAGTAGAATCATACACGGGGCTCAAACCTCCAGAATTAGCTACATACAAATTAGTACCGGACACCACCAGTTGCTCGGGGTTGCTGCCAACGGTTATAAATTTCTCAATGGCAAGGGAAGCCGTATCGATTACTGCTACTGTGCCATCGTAAGAAGATACCAGCACTTTGTTTTTGTAAGCTGCCGCATAACGTGGCTGACGAGCAGCGCCGCCGGTAGTTTTAAAATCTATCTTCTTTACTTCTTTTGCAGTTGTTGCATCTGCTACTTCCACATAGCTTGACACGTTCATTACAATATAGATTTTACCACCGTAAATGATAATGTCATTGCCGGTATCGCCCAGCTTGCTGCCATTGGTATTGGCAAAAAAATCTGTGGTAGCTGCTGCTGAAGTGGAATTGTAATAAGTAAGCGTGGTATTGTTTCCATTAAAAGTTCCTTCACTTAAAACATATGCACCCGTAGTCACTTTTGGTACTGATGGTGTAGGACTATCATCTTTCTTACAAGAGGCCATCACAATAACCAATGCCATAGTCAACAAAATAATTGAACGCTTCATCATAGTGTGTATTATAAATTATTAAATAACAAACTGATTTTATAAGATCTGCCGGGCATAGGAAAATACTGCACCACATCGTAATGCTGATTGGTGATATTATCCGCCTCTGCTCTTATGTGAACTGTAAACTGTTTTAGTGGCAACTGCCTTGTTACAAATACATCCTGTGTCATCCATCCATCCAGTTGTGTTGCAGGACTGTTATCTCCCAAAGTGTAACGTGTTCCAGAAAACAATGCATTCCATCCAACACTCCATTTGTTGTATTGCACAGAAAAAAGTGCAGAGCCAGCATTGTCTGGTGTGTATGGAATACGGTTTTTATAACTGCTGCTGCTTTTATCCGTTATATCCAGCGCTTGTTGCAAGGTGTATGCAATGCGTGCCGTCCATTCTACTTTTGCGGAGAAACGGCCGCTTGCGTCTGTATTGATATCAATGCCCTTAATGGCTACTTTGCCAATATTCAGCATCGTCCACACAAAAAGGTTCTGTCCGGGCACAGCTACTATTTTATCCTGCACTCTGTTGTAGTATGCGTCTGCGCTAATGCCCAGGCGCTTTATAAATCCCTGGAAGGATTTTGTGTAAGCTGCGCCCAGGTTAAATTGTTGAGAATATTCAGGCCGCAAATTGCTGTTGCCAATAAAATTATAGTAGAGATCATTAAACGTGGGCATCCTGAATGCCGCTTTGTAAAATGCACGCAACGTAAATGGGCTGGTTGCAGAAGGTTGCACTTTCAATGCCAGCGCAGGCGTCCATTTGTTTTTTGCCCCAGCCGCATTGCCATTGTTTATTTTATCAATAATACCGGTATAAAGCAGCGAACCATTCAACTGCCAAAGGGTATGTGTGTATTGCAATGCAATATTCTCCCAGAAGCTGGTGCGCCTGGGCGAAGCAAAGTTGGTTGTATTTGCAGACAATGTATTGTATGCAATATCTGACGCAGCATTTAATGAAAGCGCTTTGCTAAAATTGTGACTGGCAGCAACGCTTGCATATACTTCCTGTTGCGTGTAACGGTTGTTTAATCCGCCCTGCCCGTTAAGGAAATCAGGGTCTTTGTATTTAGTATAAGTATTGCTGTATTTGCCAGAAAACAATAATGCAGTGGCTTCATTAATTTTTTTCCTGTAGCGGCTTTGTACAAAATAATCTGTGTTCCATAAGCGCTGCACAGATCTTGTGTTGAAAAAAACAATGGCACCAGGTAATCCTCTTGCGGAGCTGTATATGCCTGCTTTTACCTGCAGTGTTGCACTGTCTTTAAACTGTTTTAACAGGTTGGCTTCTGCCTGTATAGACTTTGTATCTGCATTGTCGCGCCTGGTCTTTTCAGAATAATTTCCATTATTGATGGTAAAAGGATAATCACCTTTTGAATACAGTGCTTCTGCATTGAAGCTTACTACCGTATTATTCTTTAAAGGTTGCAATATGCCAGCAAAGGGTTGCCAGAGATTAAACGAACCCGCTTTAAGACCAGCCTGCCATTTCTGCTTTTGAAAACTTTGTACAGCAACCATATTGCTGTTAATAGACAAAGCTGCAGCAGATGCATAAGCTCTTGCAGTAGCTATATTCTGTTGAAAGCCTCCTTGTTGCAATTCAAGTGCTTGTATAAATGTGGTAGAATACCTGCTGAGATCTACCTGTCCTGTTTGTACATCGGTAACCGGCATGCCATCGTATATAATACCCGTAGAGGCTGCACCCAAGCTACGAACAGAAATAGTTTTTAATCCGCCAATGCCACCATAGTCTTTTACCAGTGCACCACTAAAATACCTGGCCGCATCACCCACGGAAGGAGCATTCAATTGCTGCAACGCATCGCTGTTCATTCTTTGCAATGGTGTGGCACTGTTATAAGGTTGCTGAATTTTAAGACCCGCCACATTTACATTCTTCAGCAGCTTTGCAGAATCTTTTTGCTGTGCAATAGCAGTATTAAGAGAGAACAATAATCCCATCACGCAAAGTAAACCATGCGCAAGCAACGCCTGTTGCAATATTTTTTTTGGATGGATAGCTATTGTCATACTGAATACCTGAATGCATACGCAGATGAAAGCATTGAAAACAAATGAAACGAAACAGCAGCTGCATTTGTCTTCAGCCTTTTCCACGAAAGCTGATAAACCTTGATTGTTATGGCAGGTCTTCTGACTTAAAGCCCAACTTATCTGCCTTCCCGTTTTTGCTCAACGCATTACAGTGGCCTGGAGAGAAAGTTGTTTCACATTGGTGAAGCTTTTTACAGCTGCGGGACAGTTCCGGATTTACACCGTATTCCCTTTTAATCCCGGAGAAAAATTGCCGGGAACCAATAACGCGGCAAATATAGGGTAATTCGGTGTTGTGGATGGAAGAATCATTTTCTCTACAGAAAGATCATTTTTATGAGCCGGCATTAAATCATTGGGCATCATCGTTGCCACGCTCGGTTCAACTTTAAATCGTTGAGCAGCAGGCTTCGGCATGAATTCACAATTTATGCTTGAAATCAGTAACTGATCAAAACCCAACTCGCACAATTACAATGTCTAAATAAGATCTTTCTTATTCGATTACTGTTTCACGCATTGTATTGCGTCCATAAAAAACGGGAAAATACATTAAGGAAACTTTGGCAGGGTTTAAGGTAAACTTTCCACCGAACCGTGCCTCCAGCTCAATCTCATAACGATGCAGCCCCTTTTGCATATGCTCCATAAAAATAAGTTGCTTGTTTTTTAAAAACTCTTTGTGCTCTCTCCATAAGTCCTGCTCTCTTGATGCATACACGCAACCCGCCGGTATCGGAATTTCTACCATTAAATATTCTGCATTGCTACTGGCGTTTATTTCTACAATCATTTTTATTTTTTCGCCGGTTTTCAAATTAGCAATGCGCTTAGCATTTCTTTCGAAATAAGTTTGTACCTGGAAATAGTTGGTCACAGGTTCGGGTTGCTTATTCCAATTACGTTGATAACTGGTTAAGTAAATAAGACCTCCACCGGCTTTAATAATATGTAATTGCTTTGCCCTTTCACTTCTTATGGTTGTTTTAAAAGGGAATTTTTGTATGGTGAAGCTGCTATCGCCTTTTAACTGCAATGAAGCAGGTTTCAAAAAATCACCCGTTCTCTCTAAAACATATGGAAGCAGCGCTGCTACAATGGATGCGCTGGCTACTGTATTCTGCCAATATCCATTTTTTCTGCATGAAAGAAAATATTGCATAATGGATTTTAAATCCTCCTCATGATTTTTTTCTTTTGATAAAACTTCAAATGCAAGGACTGTAACTGCATCAATGTTATTGTACCAACGATAAGTTTCTTCGCCCCAGTGCATACCGGCAGGAAGATCTTTTATCGCTTTATGCATAAGCGCTTCCAGCATGGCTGTGTGCGTAAAATTTTGTTGTTGTTTTATTTTCACCAATTGCCATTGCTGCAAAACGGTTAAGGAGTCGAAATCAATTTTATCCAGCCAGGTGCCATAGTCTGTTTCGTGGCGGGCCTCACTCATTGTTACCAATGCAGCAAGGCGTTGATCTTTATTTAACCGGGGCAATTGGTTTTGCAAATACAATAACCCGTTTCTGATATTTGTTTCTACCAGTTTGTCTGCACGAAGTGGTAACAACGCATTAATAACATAGTTAGAAATATAAAAATCAGGATTGCCACCTTCCCACCAACTCCATGCTCCTTCATACAATTGTGTTTTTTGCAATTTTGAAATCAGCATATCTATTGCAGGCTGTTCTTCAAACTTTCTATTCAGTTTTGCAAATATTGTTTTCTCCATTAGCAATCCTCTAAGCTTGGACGCTGTTTGCTCCATGCAGTAATAAGGGTATTTTTTCAAGGCGTCAATCTCATTCAGCAATACCTCCAAAGTATTATTTTGTGCAAAAATTTCTACCGCCCCGTCTCCTGGAAATTTTCCTAATGTGATAACAGTGTCGCGATCCAGTACCCAGAATTGACCATTCACTTCTTCCGTTCCTTTCTTTATTACAGGTATAGATTTTTCTTCTTCGTCTTTAAACCCTGTATTTGTTTCAATGGCAAATTCGGCTTTCAAAGAATCTGTTTCACCTGCAATAACCGGGAATTGCTTAACAGCAGCGGCCGTAGCTTTTAACATCAAATTTTCTTGCGACATTAAATGCCCAGCTTGTGAAAAAACAGTTTTGAGTTGGTAATCGTTGTTTGTATAGTTTAAAGCTTTGCCAACAACAACCACAGAATCACCTTCTACCAGGAATTGAGGCATTGCAATACCTGCCAGCAATGGTTTATAGGATTGAACAAAGCTTGCAGTTTTGCCTATTCTTCTTTTTCTATCCATGGCAAGCACATAGATTTGCCATCCTGTTATGTTATCGGGATAAGTTGCTGTAAATTTTGCAATCCCATTTTTATCTGTAAATAATTGTGGCTGCCAAAAAGCATAGTCTCTGAACTTAGTGCGAACATTCTTTGTTTTTGTACTGATGATCACCACACCATTTGCACCACGCGAGCCATAAATAGCTCCTGCTTCTGTGTTTTTCAGTACAGTAACACTAGAAATCATGTCCGGAGAAATATTTTCCGGCATCTTATCGTACAAAATACCATCAATAACATAAAGAGGATGAGATGAAATATCAATAGATCTTGCTCCTCTAATCATTATTCTTTCATCATTATTGATCATACCACCGCCTGTAATAGCAATGCCCGGAACACTTCCCATTAGCATTTGATCGAAATTTCCATTTGCATTAGTCAACGACTCTCCATTAACTACAGACACCGAAGCTGTTAAGCTCATTTTCTTTTGTGTTCCATATGCTACAACCACCACTTCGTTCAAATTCATATTTGCTACCACCATTGCTATCTCCACGTTTGCATAATCATTTTCAGGCACATTTACATTTATCTGCCGGCTTGCATACCCAATAGTGGAAATTACTAAAATACATTTCCCAGGTTTAATATTGGGTATACTAAAACTTCCATCTGCGCTGCTTGTTGTCGTAGTCTTGCTTCCTTTAATTATGATAACAGCTCCGGGGATTGCCAATCCACCTTTCTTATCAATAACTTTGCCTTTTATACCAGATTTGCCAGATTCATAAACAGGCATCGCTTCAACTTGCGATTTATCCTGTCTGACAGGTTCGTTGAGTCTAAGAATTTCTACGGGAAGAGGCAATTCTTCTTCATGAAGCCATTCAGCAGACAAGGCATTTGCGACATTATAATTAGCTTTTGTTGCATTTATACATAAAGTCTGGTCTTGCTTAATAACCACATCGTCTACAACGGCTGTCAAATCGTTACGATTAATCAACCATAAAGTGTACACACCCGGCTTTATGTTTTCAACTCTACCCAAAGAGCCGGGCATAATCATTCGTTGCTCCGGATGTTGTTTTGGAAATAAAATAACATACTGCAGCAAAGTATCCCTGGCAATAGAAAAATATAAGTGACCGCTCCCTTCCTTCCTCTGCCCGTATTCTGAATAGCCGGATAATTTCAACAAAGACTTCTGTTTTATAACAGGCTTTTCATAGCTTATAATAGGTATAGGCATTAAAGTATCTCCCAATATCCACTCTGGCGATACAATTACTGGATAACTGTATTCCAAATCGTTGTTAGGATAAAGCCTTCTTTTCTCCAACCGCAATACTTTGTTAGAAATATTATATCGGTAGCCTGATTCAAACTGAAAGTGAATATCAAATCTTTCAGGAGCAAAAAAATGAAGACTGTCTTTATCTCTGAACGGACCTACAAGGTGCACCCGGTTGCCAGATAACTTCACTTGTTTCTCTCCCTGCCATACATATCCTTCATTTGTCTTGTAATCATCGTCAACGCTCCACAAATTATTCTCCAGGAATAATCTCTCTGTATTGGTAATAACATTAGAAAGCTTTGTCACTTTTGAATGCTGCGGAAGATTATTAACATCTATGAACAAATCGTGCTTATAATTTGGCTGAATATAAATGCTATCAATTTCTATAAACTGATCATAAAGCCTTATGCCTATCTGAGTATAGCCAAGATAAGTCTGGTAAGCGTCTTTCATTTTCTCTGTAACACCGTTATAATATACCAGCCTTCGATTCACATAAAGCAAATAAATTTCTTTTCTTTCTCCCTCGCTTGTAACATGTACACTTAGTTGCGGTAAAAAATCACTTATGGCTGTAGCAACATCAAAAAAACCATCTTTTGGGAAAAGCATTTTGTAATAGAGCATCGTATCCAATTGCAAGCGGTTTACCCAATCAGGGTGTTTGCCCAATTGATATTTTTCAATTGCATAAGCATCATCTCCCTCATAGGTATTTCTGTCAAAATGAGGACGGATTTTATATTTAACTAAATGAGGAGGTTCCTGCACATGAATATCTTTGGAGAATTGATTATTATAACTAAAAACAGTCAGGTTCACATTTGCAGCAGGGCGGCTTTTGTAATCGCTAACTTTTATGGTAAGTGAGTCGTTTTGTCCGGGGAAAACACTATTGCTTTGCTTTAAATCTATCTGGAGTACTTTATACAGCAACGCAATATTCTCTTCTCTGATGTGCTCTTCCCCCTTCCAGTAATATTGCCAATTAACCCGGAATATTCTCTTTTTTGAAGGTGCTTTCATTAACCATTCAAACTGCAGACTCGCGCCTTTTCCCATAGCCACAATTTTATTGCCATCAAAAACTGTAAAAGAAACAGGAATACCGTAAGGGTTACTTATTGAAATACCTATACTATCACCTCTGCTTACGCGCCTGCAGGTTGGCATGTAATCATCATCAATAGTAAGCTGTGCAGAATCATATTTTTCTCCATTTTCCATTAAATAGAATGTATAAGCATCGGCAATAGGATCAATTTTTAATGCAATCGGAAAATCTAATAAGCGTGTTTCTTTTTTTCCGTTGTGAATAAACACCATTCCTTTTGCAATAATTGGTTTTCCATTCTCAAGCAGCGTAGCTACTACACTGTCTTGCTGTAAAAAAGTTTTCAGAATTCTGTCGTTTTGTCTGTAACTGACCTGCACTTCTTTCTCCTGCACTTCATTATTGGCATTTATAAATTGCAAATTGCCGGTAAGATTTATAGTTGCATTAGGGAAATTTGCTGAAGGCACATCAAATCTTGTATCACCCGTTGAACGCAATGCCTTTTCTTCTGCATATAAAGTATCAGGAACATAGACCCGATCTTCATAGAAGTCCAGTATATTTTGTGGAATTAAAGCAATCTTTGCACGACCATCCAATATCGATAGCCCGTTTGCATCTGAAGCAGTTGCAAAAAACTGGAGTGTATCACGTGGATAGTATATCTCCTTTTCTGAACGAAAGTTGTAATTGGTAATTTCATCCAGCAGGTAATCTTCTATACGGAAATTTTTCGAAAACACCAGCCTCTCCTTCTCATCAATAAAAGCAACGGTGTAATTAATATCTGATGGCAATGTATCTGAAAGCGGAAACTGAAACACAAATGAGCCAGGTGCAGCAGGTAAAATCTTTCGTAAAAAAACTTTACTGCTTTTTCCATTAGCATAATATTCCAGGAAAACATTCACAGGTTTATTGTAAACTTTCCATTTCCTGTTAAACAGATAAGCTTTTAGTTTTACTGTATCTGCTTGCTTATATTTTGGTTGATTAAAGACCATCATACCTGTATTTGCCGGCCAATATTTTCTTCTAGAATAAAACTGCTTGTGCAACAATCTTTGTAGTTTATTGGGTACCCACGCAAGTGTTCTATAGAGACCTCTCCTTTTAAAATTCTGAAGCTTTTGTTCTGCTATCGTCTGGTTAAGCTCGTCTGGTATCCAGAGAGAAGAAAACAAAGTATCAGTTGCAGTATACACCTTAATCAAAGCCTCGTCCGGGTTTTTCTGTTTTACCCAATAGCTTTGAGCATCTTTTCTAAACGCAGCTTCTTTACCGTTTACTGTTACCACTGCATCGTTTATAAACACACCATTTTTTCCGGTTACCATCAATTGCACATGCTTTCTATTGTTAACCGGGTAAACAAAAAGGTTAGACCTTCCAACAACTTCTGCTATAATTCTATTGTCCTCTACGCTGATAAAGACATAGTTTCCTACATCCAGTTTATTCTCATCAACGCTATCTATTTGAAAAAAAGTTACAGGGGTTTGATGCAGGTAATAATCTATATCAATACTATCCTGGCGAATGTATTGTTCAGCAAGATTAGCTGTTGTTCTGTAAACAAGAACCTGAGGACTTCGCTTTGCAAGCTTTTTTAAATCCTGCTGGCTTAGCAAATCACTTGAACTAATCAATAGCAATAATATAGCAATCGTTGAAAAAATAGGAATTATTCGCATAAAGCAGGCAGTTGGTTATTTAACTGCTGATGCATTAAAGCGACGGATTACACACAGCATAAATTTATTTTTAGAATACCGGGGGGGGGGGTAACCTAAGTCAGGATTTCATACTAAAAAGAACATTCTCTAAAAGAGCTCACCCCAATTGCTTACATTTATAGATAAGCTTAACCAGTTAAAGCTCCCGGCAAAATGAATAATGCACAAAAACTATTGCATGTACTTTTGTTGCCTGCAGTACTGCTGTCTTGCAAAAACAATAGCTCTACTCCCTCTGCGGAAGCGATCAGTGAATTGAATTTAAAGAAAGGTAAAATTATTTCCTGCGGACCTCCCAGTGCCGAGTTTGGAACAGTTGATTTTGAGATGACCTGCGATACGTCTACTAAAAAAGATTTCAACTTAGCTGTTGAGTTGCTTCATTCTTTTGAGTACGATGAAGCAGAAAAAGCATTTGCAAAAGTGATTGACGAATCCGGCAATTGTGCTATGGCTTATTGGGGTGTGGCTATGTGTAACTTTCATCCGTTGTGGAACCCGCCTACAGAAACTGAATTACAAAAAGGAGCTAAAGCGATTGCAATCGCTAACAGCATCCAAAAAAAATCTGAAAGAGAAACTGGTTACATTAACGCTATTGGTTTGTTTTATAAGGACTGGAATATAAAGGATCACCATGCCCGTTGCGTAGATTTTGAAAAAGCAATGGAGCAGTTGCATATAAAATATTCCGATGATGAGGAAGCTTCCATCTTCTATGCACTGGCATTAGATGCGTCTGCCAGTCCATCAGATAAAACATATGCCAATCAAAAAAAAGCGGGAGATATACTCAATGCGCTTTACACAAAAGCGCCTAATCACCCTGGCATCATCCATTACATCATCCACACTTACGATTATCCTGGCCTCGCCCAGCTTGCATTGCCTGCAGCACGAAGGTATGCGCAGGTAGCACCATCATCAGCGCATGCATTGCATATGCCATCACATATATTTACCCGGCTGGGGCTTTGGGATGAAGCCATTCATTCTAACCTTCAATCTGTTACTGCTGCGCAATGTTACGCCCAACAGGCAAAGATTAAAGGGCATTGGGATGAAGAACTGCATGGCCTGGATTACCTGGCCTATGCTTATTTGCAAAAAGGAGACAACAAGCTTGCATTGGAACAGGTAAAATATTTAGACAGCATAAAAGTTGTTTCGCCTGCTAATTTTAAGGTTGCTTATTCTTTTGCAGCTATTCCTTGCCGTTATGTCTTGGAAAATAAAGATTGGAAACAGGCTGTCGCATTGCAATTGCCCAAAGCTAATTTTACATGGGATGCTTTTCCGTGGCAGGAAGCGATGGTGCATTTTACAAAACTGCTGGGTGCTGCCCATACCGGTAATATGAATGAAGCAAAAGATGAACTTGCAACACTTACTCAGTTAAAAAATGTCCTTGATAAACAAAAAGATAATTATAAAGCAAAGCAGGTTGCCATACAAATAAAAGAAGGCGAGGCCTGGGTTTTATTTAAAGAAGGTAATGCAGCAAATGGATTAAATGAAATGAAGCTTGCAGCAGCGATGGAAGACAGTACAGAAAAACATCCGGTAACGCCAGGAGAAGTATTACCAGCAAAAGAGTTGCTAGGCGATATGCTGATGGAAACAAAAGATTATAAAGCAGCATTAGATGCGTACACCGCAGTGCTTGTAAAAAGGCCGAATCGTTTTAATAGCGTTTACAATGCAGGTCTTGCAGCGGAAAAAATGGGTGATAAAGAAAAAGCGGTTGCCTACTTCAAACAATTAATCGCATCAACAGATATTGCACACTCCGACAGACCTGAAATTAAAATAGCCCAATCTTTTCTAAAGATGTAAACTAGAATGCGGGGCAGCGAGCCAACCCGGTTCACAAAAAAACCGCAGCTACAGCTGCGGTTAACAATGGACGACTTATAGTTTGATTTTATGGTTAAGATGACTTCTTCTCCAGCGTAGGATATGTAATACCCAATTGCTCAAGGTAAGTTTTGTATTTAGCAGGATTGTAATAGAACTTTTTCATTTGCTCACGATATGTTTCCATTTTTTCTTTGTTAAGATAAATGGCCGGTGGATCTTTTTCTGTTATAAAAGGAATGTAATGCACATCTTTATTTTGTACATTCTTAAAATAATCTTTAGCGTTTTGCAGCACAGCCGGCTTGGTAAACAAATCAATTAATGTAAGCGCTGTTGCTTTTGCTCCCGCCAAAGATCCTTTGTGCGCAATGGGTGTAGCCATTGCAATGGCATCGCCCCAATGGTGACCTTTTGTGCCCGGTATATTGGCAGGATACCACAATACAACCGTTGGCACATTCCATGAAATATCTGCAATATCATCTGAACCGCCACCCCAGGAAAAAGGAACAGAGCCACGCAAAGTGTCAATAGTTGTTTGCAGCCCATTTATCTCTTTACCCAGTTGATCTTTTTTAGGCGCTTCCAATAATTTTTGAACAGCTTTTGCCAGTTGATTGTCGGCATCTGTCCATTGCGGCATACCTACAGTTTTAATATTAGCATACATAGCTTCCGCTAAAGCCTTATTCATATGTCCGGGCCATGCAGTGCCCACAATCTGGTATTTCATTTTGGTATCCGTCATCATGGCCGCACCATTGGCAATCTTTACGCCGGTCTCATACATGCTTTTTATATCCTCGTAAGTCCGCTCCCTGAAGTAATACCATACGCCTGCTTCCGAAGGCACTACATTGGGCTGATCTCCTCCATCTGTTATAACATAATGGCTGCGCTGTGTAGGCTTCAGGTGTTCACGTTTAAAATTCCAACCAACATCCATTAGTTCTACTGCATCCAATGCACTTTTACCTCGCCAGGGTGCACCGGCTGCATGCGCTGCATCACCGGTAAAAGAAAATTGCACTGATACAAGACCGTTATATCCGGGGTCTCCGTAATTGCTGGCAAAATTGCTGCTCACGTGTGTAAAGATGCAGGCATCTATGTTTTTAAAATAGCCATCACGTATATACCAGGCTTTAGTAGCCACCAATTCTTCTGCAACTCCCGGCCAAATCACCAGTGTGCCGGGTATGTTATTCTTCTGCATCAGTTCTTTTACTGCTATAGCGGCATAAATAATTACCGCCTGGCCCGAGTTATGCCCCTCGCCATGCCCGGGAGCTCCTTCTACAATCGGATCTTTATATGCAACACCAGGTTTTTGAGAAGCTTTTGGTATGCAATCAATATCACTACCCAATGCAATCACCGGGCTACCGCTGCCCCATTTGGCAAACCATGCAGTGGGGATGCCCGCAGCACCTTTCTCAATAGTAAACCCATTTTTTGAAAGTATGTCTGTAATGTATTTAGAAGTCTCAAATTCCTGGAAGCCCAGTTCGCCAAAACTGAAAATCATGTCTACCATCTCCTGCACTTGCTTCTCTTTACTGCTAACTAGTGGAAGCACTTGTTGCTTTAAAGAAGCAATAGCAAAACTGTCGAAAGTTTTTGTTTGTGCATGCAATGATTGATTAAATAAAAAAGTAGCACACAGGCAAATGCCCGCGCAGTAATGCAAGAGTTTTCTCATGTTATATTATGTTATACTGAACAGACAATGCATAGTTGCTACAGTAAATAGTAACTCGCATTGTTTAATTATTTGTATAGGCTTTGTAAATGCAGCGTTGAAGAATTTTCAGAAGAAAGGTTCAGATTACCGGCCCGTGCCAATGAGCTATGCAACTCAAGCACCGTAAATGAAAGATAAGGAGAAATTAAGATAAAAAATGCAAGGACCTAAATTATTAATATACCATGCGGGCTGGCAACCCTTAAGCGACTGCGTTTGCTAAAATTGTTTGCAAATAAGCTTTCATCTGGCCAATCAATACCGGCCTTGCTGCTGTTTTAATGCTTGATAAAAGTTTCTCGTTCTCCTGCATATACACGTTTAGTTTCCTGGTATTGTTCAATAAGATGCAGGCTTCTACATTGGCGATGCGGTCGGCAAGTTTAATAGCACAGGCATCTTCATTTCCGCTTAACTTTTTATACACCGATTCCTTTTTCTCTTCCCTGATGTCGCCATCGCCATCTGTAACACAAAACACCATTTCAGCAATGTGCTTGCCGAAAAGATCTTCCAATTCATTTTTAGTTACATCTGTATCCTCCAGCAAATCGTGCAGCCAGCAGCCAGACAATAACATGCGGCCGTCTTCTGTAGCAGGTGTAATGCCGAAATTAAACAATACTGCCGCTACCGCATACAAGTGAACCACATAAGGATACTTTCCATAGAGTTGAGTATTGTGCCGATGCACAGCGAAGTCCATTGCCCTGGCATACATTTCAGGTGAATACATTTTTAAACGCTTTTTATCTTTCCGTACCATTAAAATAATAAGAAAACACTGAGCTGCCATTATTTTATTTGCCACATGCCGCTTAGAAGATTTTAATAACATGCTTATATGCCTCGGCCTTTTCGTTAGCAGAAATATTTTACATTTACCTGAATAACACTGGGCTTCACCATGATTGAATAGCCCCACAGTATAAACAATCCAAAATAAATTCTTGCTGTATGGAAAGACGCAAATTTCTACAAACCGCGGCCTTGGGTTCTGCCGCATTTATGACAGGCTTTCCTTTTTTAAAGACCTATGGTAGCACCGCCACCAACGAAGTTTCCAAACTTAAGATTACAAAGATCAGGTATTACAGTGCGCCGGGTTATACAAAACCTCTTTTTAACCAGGCACGTGGTATTGTAGAGATTGAAACTGATGGCGGTATTATTGGCATTGGAGAGGGCGGCTCTAAAGATATGATTGAGCAATGTGCACAGATGATGATTGGACAAGATCCTTTCAGGATTGAACATATCTGGCAAAATATCTATCGTGGCATGTTTTACCCGCCTGGCCGTGAGAAACTTCATGCATTAGGTGCTTTGGAAATGGCATTATGGGACATAAAGGGCAAAGCCCTGGGAGTTCCTGTGTATGATTTACTCGGCGGTGCCACCCGTGAGTATGTAGAATGCTATGCTACCGGCTTTGCTGCATCTAAAGCCACCACAGAAGAAGGCCGTGCGCAGGATTGCATCGCCGCTGGCTTGCGTGCCTATCGCATTGGGCCAACAGGTGGCAGCGGGGAAGAGCCTTTCGATTTTTATGAGAACGCAAAGAAAACAATCGATCTCTGCAAAAGGATTGATGCGGCAGTTGGTGGCGGTGGCAAATGGGCGATTGATTTGCATACTCGTTTTGACACCACCGAAGCCATAAAGATTTGCAGCGCATTAGAACAACTGGAACCATATTTTGTAGAAGACATCATCCGATCAGAAAATCCTGGGGTGTACAAAACTGTTAGACAAATGACGAAAGTGCCCATTGCAGTAGGAGAACAGTTTGGCGACCGTTGGGACACCAATGAACTAATTGAAAACCGTTTGATTGATTACACCCGCATTACATTACCCAATACCGGCGGCCTTACAGAATACAAAAAAATTGCGTCAATGTGCGAGACGCATTATGCCGGCATGGTTCCTCATTTTACCGGGCCTCTTTCTACTGCAGCTTTGGTGCATGTGCTTGGCTCCAGCAGCCCTACCCGTTGCATGATGGAGCTTGCAGGTGGCCAACCGGAAAGGCCGGCTTACTTCAATGATGATTATATTCTTTTTAAAAACGGCAAACTCTATCTAAACCCTGCTCCCGGTTTGGGCGTAAAGTTCGATCCTAAAAAAGCAGGATTTATTATGGAGATAACAGCCAATACAAAGTATCCGCACCCCATATTAAGAAGCCCTGATGGTGCAATACACAATTGGTAAACAGATAGCCCAACATTTTTAAAAGAATACTGAATGGCAAAAACATCTTTCTCGTGGCAGCTTTTTGAACAATGTCCTATTGTAGGCATTGTCCGCGGACTTGCAGCAAACGATATCAAAACCATATTGCCTTTGTACAGGGATGCCGGACTGCATACCATAGAGATTACATTGAATACAGCTGATGCACTTTCCATTATTCAATACATCCGCAAGCACAGCAACCTGAATGTAGGTGCCGGAACGGTATGCACAGAAAAAGACGCCGAAAAGGCGCTGGATGCAGGTGCACAATTTATAGTAACGCCTATTACAGATAAGAAAGTGATAAAGCATTGTGTGAAAAAGAAAGTGCCTGTTTTTCCCGGGGCATTTACGCCTACGGAAATCTACCAGGCATGGTCGCTGGGTGCATCTATGGTGAAAGTATATCCTGCAAAATCTTTAGGCCCGTCCTATATAAAAGATATAAAAGCGCCATTGGATAAAATAAAACTTTTGCCAACAGGCGGCATCGGGTTAAATGACATCATTGCTTACAAAGAAGCTGGTGCTGATGGCTTTGGTATTGGCAGCCCACTGTTTCCTAAAACGCTGGTTGAAGAAAAAAACTGGGATGCACTGGCGCTTCATTTCAAAAAATTTGCTGAGCTGGTACTGCCTAAATCTGTATAAAGCCTGAAATGCTTTTGCATTAACCCATAAAAAAGATTGCAGATGCCCGTTAGTACTATCAAGAATTACCGCTGGATAATTGTAACCCTACTCTTTTTTGCTACCACTATTAATTACCTGGACAGACAATTAATTGGCCTGCTTAAACCACTGCTGGAAAAAGAATTCAATTGGTCTGAAACAGATTTTGCGCATATTGTAATGGCATTTACAGCTTCTTATGCCGTTGGCCTGATTACCGTTGGCTGGATAATAGATAAGATAGGCACCAAACTGGGTTATGCGGTTACCATTATTTTCTGGAGCATTGCCGGAATGTTACACGCTTTTGCTAAAAGCGCTTTTGGTTTTGGCCTTGCAAGAGTTGGACTCGGTTTGGGAGAAGCCGGCAATTATCCTGCTGCCATGAAAACGGTTGCCGAATGGTTTCCCGACAGGGAACGTGCACTGGCCACCGGCATATTTAATATGGGCACCAGCGTTGGCGTTGTATTGGCTTTGCTGATTGTTCCTTTTATTTTACAATCTTACGGCTGGCAGGAAGTGTTTATCATTACCGGTGCATTGGGCTTTATATGGTTATTGTGCTGGTGGCGCTGGTATGCAGTGCCTGCAAAGCAAAAAAGGATAACCGAAGAAGAATATGCACTCATAGTAAACGGGCAAGCTGAAGAGAAAGATAAGCGCCTGCAAGCGCAATCAATAAAATGGATAAAACTATTCAGCTTTCCGCAAACATGGGCATATATAACCGGTAAGGGACTGATCGATCCCATCTACTGGTTTTTTCTTTTTTGGTTGCCATCTTATTTCTCCACCACCTTTAGCCTTGATTTAAAAAAGCCCAACCTGCAACTAATGATTATCTATGCAGCTACCACATTGGGTAGTTTTGCAGGCGGTTATTTCTCATCGTGGTTAATTAAAAAAGGCTGGCCGGTATTGAAAGCAAGAAAAACCGTGATGCTATTGTTTGCATTTGCAGAGATATCTATTATACTGGCACAGTTTGCCCACAATGCCTGGACGGCAGTTGTATTAATAAGCATTGCAGTGGCCGTACACCAGGCATGGGCTACCAATGTATTTACCACTGCTTCAGACCTGTTTCCAAAAGAAGCGGTTAGTTCTGTAGTGGGCATTGGCGGTATGGCGGGTGCAGTAGGTGGTATTTTATTCCCTATGCTGGTGGGATATTTATTGGACACTTATAAAAAGTTGGGAAATATTACCACAGGTTATAACATCCTATTTACAATTTGCGGTTTCACATACCTGTTAGCCTGGCTTATTATTCACCTCCTCACAAGAAAGGCAGAAAAAGTAACACTTGCAGCTTTGTTATAAATTAGAACGGGATTAGAAACTGCCCTACTGTTTAATCAGGAAAGCGGATATTTGAAGCAGCATTCAACAATCATATGGTAGACTACAAACCATCTTTATTCTTCTAGGTTTTGTCAGCATATTGTCGCTGCTGATTTATCTTTTTCTTACCCGTAGCAATAAAAAACAACACACTAAAAGCAAGAAAATCATACTGTCCATCACCTATGCCGTTATCATAACAGGCGTTTTATTGGGTATTGCCATTTTTTTCCTTTCTCACAATAGTCCACACATTGGGTAAGCTGCGTAAAAAACTACTCATGAAGATTAAATTTTGATAAACATCTGCAACAGCCTATTGCTGCTTTAAAATAATACAAGCTTCTTTTTCAGGCACAAATGAAAGGTTGCGCAAAGGAAATATACGGTAGGTGATTTTTATCATACTGGTTTAACAGCCGGTTAAACAATTCAGGCATACTTTTTTATACTGTTTTGTAAACGCTAAACAGGTTTAAAGATGCTTACCCAAAAAAAAGATAAACGTCTCATATTAACTCCTATTAAAAAAGGAAGTGCTAAAATCATTACGCTAAAAGCCAATGCGGAAAATGACAGTGAGGATATGCCCAAAAAAGAACCTTCGCGTTTAATGCCACCGGCTACAGAGTTCAACACGGGTTATATAAAAGCTCGTGACAATGATATTCTGTAATTCCGCTCTTTTTTAAAGCCGGATTAGCAAACTTTTCCACTACTATTTATTTTATTCTATTACCAGGTTCACCGTTTTGCCCGCATCCGCACCCTGGGGTAATGTAATTGTAAAACTGGTGTTATTCTTTTCTTTATTAAATACCGGGCTGGCCATTGCGGATTTTCGGTTGCCGTTTATTGTAATGGTAATTGCCTGCAGTTTATGTGTTGGGTCTGATAAAGAGAAATGGCTTGCCGCCAGTTTTTGGCTAATCATTACCACACATGGCTGATCTACAGCAATGCTTCCGAAATTTTTTGTATTGGCAATAGCGGGCTGTATAAAAACCAAGCCAGCCATTCTCGCAGTTTTATTCTCCACCAATTGTAATGCGGCGGTGTTTTGTGTTACTTCAACAGCTGCAGCCTTTTTCTCTATATTGCTGACACTGGCTTTCGGAAATACATAATATGCATAATGTGCCCCATTGGGCTGATTGCCATGGTTAAGCCAGAGCGTAAACATATTTGCCTTAATGGTATTGGCCGGCATTCTTTTCAACACACCATGCCAATCGCCCTCCTGTTGCTGATTGGCCAGAGAGATAGTAGCATTGCCCGGAAAAAAATAGCCCCAATTATCATGAACCACCCAATTTGCATTGCTGATAGTACGATTGCCATTTGCAATTGTTTTTGCTGAACCATCAGCTTTTACCAATACATCTCCGTTTAAAAAAGACTGGTTGATGCTGGTTTGCACCAATTTATTTTCACTTGACTGTATGCCTGCGCCAAGGCAGATGATCGCATCTTCAAAGAAGAACCAGGATTTCTGTGCATGCAGGTTATCGCGGTTATACGTTAACGTTGCAATGCCATTGTTTCCGTCTGATACACCACCCACAAAATCGCTGGGTATATTATAGCCGCTGCAAGGCAATACGGGCAAAGGCACATCATCATGAAAAGTAGTAGTGCCGGGTATCAGCTTCCAATCCCAGAAAGGAAAAATGTCTGTGTATTCATTGCCCGATTGATAAAAATAAGTAGCGCCATCCCCCAAATGGTATCCTTGTATATTTTCTTCGTTGCAAGATTCTGCGCCTCCTACCCTTGTAGAACTCATTTTTACAGAAGCATAAAAATCATTTCGGCGATGTACTGTCATGTCCGATTTCCAGAAATGATTATCGCCGTTAAAATCATTTAAAGCTTGCTGGTATTGCGTTTTATAAGCGGGGTCTATCAATGGCATTTTATCCATGATGCGTTGAATACTGTTTGCTTTATCCGATTGTGCATCCGGAAACAATTGCCTGCCACAGGCGCTGATATCCATTTTATTTTTCCAGATTATCCAGCGCATACCTTCCAGCAAATAATTTCTAAGAATAGCAATCTTAGCTGCATCAAACTGGAAAGGTGTGCTTTGAAAGATATTGGCCCACTTCAACATGTCTGCCGCATATGCAGAACCGTAATTACCAAACTGCTGTTGTGTGCCATGCTGGTGAAAAGAATAATCCGGTTGTATGCCTTCTCCTTCCGATACCACAATTTCATCCTGTATCGCTTTTACTGCTGCTTCCACCGCCGACACATCATTGGTAAGAAGGCTGCGATAGATAACATTGCCTGAAAGCCATACTTTGTTTTGCCCTGTCATTCCAATTTTTGCACGTTCCAGTATTTTAACACCAGCATCAATTTGCGCCGGTGTTAACTTGTCTTCTACCAACAGCATAGTTGGCGCTAAAACTTTGGGCACACCAATTTGCGGGTACCACCAGTTGGGGCAAATAAAATCATTCTTAAACCAGTAATCCAACCCGCTGATAATTTTCTGCAGTAGTTCATTGCTATTGCTCCATTTTGTGCCAGGCGTTTTATAGGCTACCGCCATTTCATTCAATCGCACCAGATGATCATTTACACGCCAGCCACCTCTTGTTTTGTCAGTATAATCAATATCCGCCCAGGAGCCATCTGCTTTCATTGAGGTACTGTATCCTTCTATAGTATTGTCGGTTATTTTTAAGGAGAGTATGTCTTTTAATACCTGTTGCTTCAGCAATGTTAGTTTGGGATCTGTATAATGAGGAACAGGATTATTTGCAGCCAGCAATGTGGTTATACTGATTAAAAAAGCGAAGCAAAAAAAGAATGATTTAAATCTCATACGGGCAATCTTAAGGTTTGAATGAGATTTAAAGATATCAATTCCTGCAAGCGTGTGTGGGAATGGCGGTTAAATTTCAACTAAAACGATATAGTGCAAGAAACCTATAAGGTTTTTAAAACCTTACAGGTCTGAACAAAAAGACATCTCCGTAATAGTCAGGGGTTTTAAAATTGAAGCTACAGCTCAATAAAGATTTACTGTACAAGAGTGCGACGCAACAAAAGCCGATTAAAGATTTACTGCTGGCTCAATAACATAATTTAATTGCTCAATTGAACACTATTAGATACAATAGAAAAACATCAGCGATTGGGATAAGTCATCGTGGGTTGGTTATTTCCAAAACTTCCTTCATAAATCAATTTGCCATTGATATCGAAGCAAGTGCCATAACCTTCTTTTAAACCATTTTTCCAGGAGCCAATATATTTTCTGCAACCGGGGCAATTAAATAAATCACTGCTCTGGCTGGTGTAGGTGCCTGTACCATGTCGAAAATTATCCCTGAAACCGCCCTGGTAAACATCTCCGTTTGCCCAGGTAAAAGTGCCTTCACCATTTTGTTTGTTGTTCATCCAATAGCCATCGTAAGAATTTCCATTCTGGTATTTATACAATCCTTTTCCCTGGAAACCACCGTAAGACCAGTTGCCATCGTAAGAATCACCGTTCTGGTATTTTATCTGTCCTACGCCATTGAAATAATTGTTCTTAAAATAACCTGTGTAAACAGTGCCGTTTGCATAGGTATAAGTTCCTTTCCCATCCGGCAAGCCATTTGTCCATTCACCATCATAGCTGTTGCCGTTTTTATATTTTGCTGAACCTTCTCCATCGGGCCTGCCATCTTTTGTTTCACCTTTGTATTGATAGGTGGTACCATCTGAAGCAACCAATGTTTTCTCTGCATGAAAACGTGAAATAAAAATTATCAGCAATACCGCCGCCACACCTACCCCAATAATTAAAGGCAGTTTGCTTTTTTTCTTGATAGGGTCTGGCTTTGGCGGAAGCGTTTGTTTGTATGGTTGATCCAACTGTTGTTTTTTCTCTTCCGTTTTTTTCTCTATCTGTTGCTCCTTTTCATTTTGCTTTGGCGGTTGCTTACCTGCCTGCTCTTGCATGGCACGTGTAGCGGCTGATATTTTATCCCGAATGCTTTCATCGTATTTTATTACCAGCGCTTCACGATATTTACCAATTGCATCGTTGTAATTTTTCTCCCTGAAATAAAGCACATCACCATCATTCACCAGCTTATTAAACTCGACGTTTCTTTCAAACTCAATGTGCTCATTTCTTAATTGCAGGTTGTCTGGGTATTCTTTTTCCAATAAGATGTATTCCTTTCTTGCTTCTTCGTAGCGGCCTTGCTGGTACAATTGCTTTGGCATGCTTAATCTTGCTTCCAAAGAAAAGCCGGGATTGCCACTGATATAAAACTTATCAGCCACAATGTTTTTTAATTGTGCTTTGTTTACAGGAGCAGGCAACCTGTTCTTCAATAATTTTTCGCTGGTATACTTGTATAAGTCTGTCAACGATAACATGGTGCTGCTATTGGCAATACCTTCATTGAAAGCCTGGGCTAAATAAGTTGTGAAATAAGTATTAGCAGCATCTCTTTTAAAATAAGAAGCTTCTTCTGCAGAGGTGGAAGCCAGTGTGAAAGTACCAAGAACCGGCTCAAAATTAAACACATTGCTATTGCCCTGTGCAGCCAGTCCGCTATGACAGGCATCAATAAAAACAATTTTTTGATCGGCCGGCGAAGAGTTCATCATCCGCTCAACATAAGAATAAGGAACATCATTGTGCAATTCTTCATCCAGGTTGCGGGTGTCTTTGGCTATAAGGCTTAGTTGATTATTGCCGGTGTTTTGCCCATGCCCCGAATAGTAAATCATCAATGTTTTGATATCACTAATCCTGCTTACCCTTCTCAGTTCATCTTTAATGGTTATGCAGTTTTCATTGTACAGGCGTGTTACATTTTGAAAAGGAAGGCCCACCAGTCTTTTGTCTGTGAAGATGCGGTACATCTCATCCAGGTTGCCGGCCACGGGCGGAATGCGGGAGAAGTTGGCACTGTCATCATAATCGCTTACACCAATCAAAATTGCATAGGTATGTTCAGGATCAATTGAAAACTCGCGGTTGCTATAAACGTTTTTAGATCCGGTTTCATCAAAAGCAGTAACAGACTTTGTTCCATTTTTCGTTTCAGAAATAGACACTTTCCATTTTTCTGTATCAACAGGTAATGTGCCGCTCATTTTCTCAGCATCTGCCCCCATCTCTTCCATCGCTATCTCTTCTGCAGGCAATGCTTTTTTGCGACCGAGTATCCTTGCCATTAAAGCAGCTATTTGACCATGATATTCTTCCAACGCTTTCTCTGCTGCAAAATGCGTAACACCTGCGATAACTGCTTCTACTACTACCATTGCAAGTCCACTCATTTTGCCTTGCACTAACGGAGCGGCAGGCATTTGCAGATCAAACGCTTCAAGCCCTTCAATTTTTCGAATCTCATCACGCAATTCAATCAACTGCTCACGGGTAGCAGGGGTCTGTATTTGTATTTCAATTTTATTTTTCAATGCTGGCGGTTTGGGTGTAAGAAATAGTAAGGGGTGCCGATGGGGAATTTGGGAGGATACCAGTTTTTAAATCTTATACGTCTAATGTAGGAAAAAAAATAACACCTACCACCACAGCTTTATTTTTGAAAGGTTCCGAATAAGCAAGTATCGCTGTAACAAAGGAAAACCTGTGCAAAACGAGGCCGTTGCATTAACCCGGCTTTTAATTAAATTTATAGGAGTGAAAGGCTGTGAAGAAAAATGAAATTCTAACCAACAACGATTGTTATGAAAAGAATCATTTTCTCGATGCTACTCTTATTATTGTCAATTGCCGCATTTTGCCAACAGGAAAATCGGCGCCTGCACGACAAAGATTACTACGCCCGCAAGTCCAGGAATTTACAAACTACAGGATGGATACTGGCTGGAACCGGCGCTGCTGCTACAGTTGCAGGCATCATTATCATCAGGAACACACGAAGTGCCAGCGATATAGACAATGGCATAAGCAATGTTTTGGGTGGTGCATTATTAACTACAGTGGGCGGCGCTGCTGTAATTGCCAGCGTACCGATGTTTATTTTTTCTGGTGTTATGAAGAAGCGGGGTGCTATGCTGAGCTTACAAAGCCAAAAAATTTTATTGCCGACGCAAAGTAATTTTGTTGCCAGGATGCAGCCTGCTATTGGCCTAACCATTCACTTTTAACAGCGCATAGTTAGGATTAGGTATTTTTTAAAAAGCCTCCAATTCTTTACGATACGGCATGGATGCCTGCGCTCCCATACGCGTTACAGACATTGCTGCTGCTTTGCATGCAAAGGCAATTGCTTCTTCCCAATCCTTTCCTTCAGATAAGGCAACAGACAATACGCCATTGAATACATCGCCTGCTGCTGTAGTATCTACGGCAGTTACTTTGGGTGTTTCAATCAGTAATTGTGTGGACTTATTTTTAAACAACGCACCTTTTGATCCTAACGTGATGATTACATTTTGTACACCTTTTTGCAAAAGTTCAGTTGCTGCTTTTACTGCACTGTTTTCATCTGTAACATTTGTTCCTGTAAGCAATGCAGCTTCTGTTTCATTGGGCGTAAGCAAATAAATCAATGGAAATATTTCTGCAGGAAGCGTTTGTGCAGGCGCAGGATTTAGAATTACTTTCGCGCCATTTGCATGTGCTTTCTTTGCTGCATACAATACCGTTTCAATTGGAATTTCAAGTTGCAACAAAACAATATCATTAGCTGAGATTTGTTTTTCTATTGCTTTTACATCATCAACATCAAGAGAATTGTTAGCACCCGGCGCTACTACAATTTCATTCTCCCCTTTTTTATCTACCAGTATCAATGCAGTGCCAGATGCCAGTGAAACATCTGTTTTTACATAGCTGGTATCAATATTCTCTTTTATAAATTCCTGTTTGGCACGCAGCCCAAATATATCATCACCGGTTTTGCAAACAAGTGTTACTGCCGCTCCCATTCTTGCAGCGGCTACCGCCTGATTAGCACCTTTACCACCAGAAAACATAAAAAACTCCCCACCCATGATCGTTTCTCCCGGAGAAGGAAAATGATTTGTCTTAATTACCATATCCGTATTGCAACTTCCTATAACTATGATTGCAGGCATACAAGTTTATTTAATTTGCTTGTGCTATAAAAAAATACTGGCTTCAGTTTATCGTGCATAAATGATCAATGCAATACCTACCACATACAATAGCAACATCACATTTAATATAGCAGGAACAGGTTTAGGCGCTGCTTTAAATTCTTTCCAGATAAAAATGCCCCAGATAGCTGCCACTACTGTTGCGCCTTGTCCCAATCCATAAGAGATAGCAGCGCCTGCTTTGCCAGAAGCAATAATATTAAACGACATACCAATGCACCATATAACACCACCTAATATTCCAATAAAATGATTTCTGAAACTTCCTTTAAAATAATCAGCAAAACTTACCGGCGCACCTGCAAAAGGTTTGCACATGATGTATGTATTGAAAACAAAATTGCTCAGCAAAATACCTATTGCAAAAAATACCAGGGCTGTATAAGGACTTAGTTTACCAGGTTCGGGCATTGCAAAATCTGCAAACATAGATTTGGCAACAAAACGATAAAAGAAACCCATAGACAAACCAGCTATCACAGAAAGAATTAATCCCTTTGCAGAAGGCGCTGCATTACTGGCAGATGTTTTTTTATACGCCATTGCATTTAATACAATAGCAACAGCAATTAAAGCCACGCCGGCAAAAAGAAAGAATGCATTGCCAGTGGGCAGATCTATATAGTTTACAATAACACCCAGCACCAATGCAATACCAATACCAACAGGAAATGCTACCGACATGCCCGCAATGGAAATAGCAGCTACTAATAAAATATTGGCTGCATTAAAAACAATACCCCCTAATACTGCAGAAAACAAATTGCTGCTTGATGCTTGTGATACATCTGCGATAAAACCACGGCCCTGTGTGCCCATGCTTCCCAATGTAAAAGCAAAAAATAGAGTGAGCAATAAAATGCCGATTACATAATCCCAATAAAATAATTCGAAACGCCAGGTGCCTGCAGAAAGTTTTTGAGTATTGGCCCATGAGCCCCAGCACAGCATGGTAATGATACAGAAGATAACTGCTGTTGAATAGCTTTCAAGAATAAACATGGCAAAGGGTTTAATAATCGTTAGCAAAACACCCTGCACAAACGCAGGGTGTTACCAAATTTATCCGATTATTATAAATCTGCCAAGTTGCTCTTGCAGGGTGAACATTATTAATCAAACAAGCATGCTTATTTTAATTCTCCCGGTATTACCTGTACCAGTTCTTTACGTCCCTGCCTTAATACACCCAGCGATATTTTTTTACCGATTACATTTTCATGCAGGTATTTGTGCAGGTTGTCTGCGCTTCCTACCGGCTTTCCCTCAAACTCAACAATAATATCTCCCAACCTCAATTGGTTATTATTCAAATTGGCATCTTTCAGCAATTCAAAAATATATACGCCGGTTGTTGTGCTTAGGTGGTTGGCACCAATCATACGTTGGGTAAGATTTACCTGTTGCGCGGCAACACCCAATTGTGCACGCCGCACTTTTCCTTTCATAATAAGCTGCCCTGCTATATATGCGGCAAGATTAGCTGATACTGCAAAGCACAAACCCTGGGCTGCTGCAACAATGGCGGTGTTTACGCCAATCACCCTGCCATCAGAATTCATCAGCGGACCACCACTATTACCAGGATTCAATGCCGCATCTGTTTGTATGATATCATCAATCAGTCTTCCATTGTTTGCACGCAGTGTACGACCAGTTGCACTTACCACGCCTGCTGTAACCGTATGCTGCAAACCCATTGGGTTACCAATAGCAATGGCAATCTGTCCTGTTTCTAATAAATCTGAATTGGCAAATTGCAATGGCTTTAGTTGTCCATCGTACACTTTAATCACTGCAATATCTGTTGATGGATCTGTTCCAATCAAACTTGCATTAAGTGTTATCCCATCTGCAAAAGCAACTTTAATGCTGTCTGCATTTTCTATAACGTGATTATTGGTAACGATATAACCGTCTGTAGAAATCACAAAACCAGAGCCGGAACCTTCCTGTAAAATCTCTTTCTTTGTTTGTGGGTGAATTGCTTTTTTGGCAACACGTATATGTGCTACTGCCTGCGCTGCATGTTTTACCACACCTGTTACTGTGTTGGAATAAGCATCCAGCAACTGACCATCTGATAGCGAAATAAAATCTGTGTTGTAGTTACTGTCTTTCATAACAGCATATGACCAACAATCAATCCAATTGAAAAAACAGCAATTTTGACAGTGTTAAAGCCGGGTGCAATAACTTTGCAGCATGGCAAAGCAAAAATCCACGCTGCGTTTTTCTGAGAAAGCAGCGAACTATAACCTGTACAGGCCTTCTTATCCACCGGTAATTATAGAATGGTTAAAAAAAAGCATCAATCTTCAACTACAACAATCAATAGCAGACATTGGTTCGGGCACCGGCATTTTTTCTGCTATTTTCCTTCAGGCAAACTATACTGTTTATGGCATAGAACCGAACGAACCGATGCGACAGTTTGCGGAAACAAACTTTGCCAGTCAAAAAAACTTTCACAGCATTGATGGCACTGCCGAACAAACAAACCTGCCCAACAACAGTGTTGATCTAATTACGGTTGCCCAGGCATTTCACTGGTTTGATTTACCTGTGGTGAAAAAAGAATTTCAACGCATATTGAAACCGAATGGGTATGTTTTACTGGCCTGGAATATTTTGCAAAGCAATACTCCTTTCCTGAAAGCATATGCGCTGCTAAAAGAAAAATATGAAGAACAGGATGCACATCCCGATCATGCTGATTCAATTATGATCAATCATTTTTTTGCGCCACAACCTGTAATAAAACAAGAGATAGAAAATGTGCAGTGGAGAGATGCAGATGGACTAAAAGGATTGCTTCTGTCGTCTTCAAAAATTCCGCAACCGCAAGATGAACGCTATGCAAGTATGATGAATGAGCTGCAGCAAATCATAGAAAAGTATGCCGTAAATGGAAAGTTTGAACTAATCTATAGCACAAAGCTTTATCTGGCTAAGTTGAACGATTAGTTAGCTAAACATTGATTCAAGATGCATTACACTAAAAAGTATTT
Organism: Chitinophagaceae bacterium; assembly: GCA_047602295.1. Taxonomy (GTDB): domain Bacteria; phylum Bacteroidota; class Bacteroidia; order Chitinophagales; family Chitinophagaceae; genus JACMLD01. The sequence goes on from JASGHP010000001.1 coordinate 4,865,759, forward strand.
TTAAAAATCGCACATATCTTTTTGTCCAGTCAATTCGCACCAACGCGTAGCAAGTAATTTGGCATAATCAACATAAAACAAACCATAGCTACCTATGGAATAACCTTCATTAGCCTCAACAATTAACATTCTTCCATCACTTGTCAACCCGAAATCCAATGCATAGGCCTTAGGAGAATCGATAAATGTAGCTACCGCCTTTTCGATCACCGTAGCATCGTAATTATATCTCCAATCCCCATTATATTGTCGAACGCCAAGTATTCTTCCATATCTAACAAAAACTCTCCATTCCGCAACAAAGTTAACTGGTTCAGATACCCAAACAGGTGTATCAAATTCAAAATTGCTTGTCCCAATCAAATCTCCAGTATTTTTTATAAGTCTCCCAGTAAAGCTTTTCAAAGCGCCTTTTGGCTTTATAAAAACATTCCAGGAAGTTGGATTATTTGAAATTTGGCTAATTGTCGATGCAAATATTTTTCTCCCAAAAAAGTTTTTCAAACTATCTGGATAATCAAAAGGCTTAGGAATGGGTAAACCGAGTAATGATAGCGCTTGATGTATGAAACCAATACTACCGAGAAAAACATGGTTTTCTTTTATTTGAAGACTTTTGTTTTCAGACAAGTTGACTTCATTAATTTCGAAACCCATATTGTAAAATGCTTCTAATGCTGCATAGAAACTGATATTACTAAATTCTCCTCTTGTTAATTTCTCAGTATATAAATTCATATATGCTTTAAAAGAAATAATGATTACTTACTTCCAATCATAATTCGGCTTGTCTCCCATTTCAAAAACCAATTCATGACCATTCAGCAATTGCTGGTGTGTAATAAATGGATGTGCAATTGCCTTTCCGTCTAAGGTTAACTTTTGAACGTATTTGTTATCTACAGAAATATTATGCGCAACAATATGTAGGTTATGAGCCTTGCCTGCTGCGTCTGCAAAATTTAGACGCAATGAGGGAAACTGTGGTGCGCCAATAGCATACACACCAGAAGCAGGTTCCACAGGATAGAAACCCATCACTGCAAAAATATACCAGGCAGCCATTTGCCCGCAATCTTCATTGCCGTTGATGCCAATGGGTTGGTTACGAAAATTATCTGTGCTGTGTTGCCTTGCCAGCTCCTGCGTCTTCCATGGCTGACCACAATAATCAAACAAATAAATATAGTGATGCCCCGGCTCATTATCGTGGCGGTAATGCTTATCCGAAAAATTTTCATTCAGCTTGGCTGCAAATTTTTCCTGGCCACCCATCATGTCTATCATACCATGCACATCATGCATAGCACCAAATGCATAAGTCCACTGATCGCCTTCTGTAAATCCTTCCCATTGGCCATTGGCATTTTTTGCATCCCATTGGCCATCCAGTTTGCGGGGCAGCATAAAACCAGTATTGCTATCATACAAATTTTTATAGTTCCTGCTCAGGCGCATCAGCATATCATAATCATCTTTCTTGCCTAAACCTTTAGCCATTTGCGCTACCGCATAATCATCTACTGAGTATTCAATGGTTCTGGAAACAGACTCCGCAGATTTATCAACCGGCACATAACCCACCTTCTTAAAATAGGTAACACCTGCCTGTGCTTCATAATCTGTCCAGGGATCTCTATCGCCATAACGCAATCCTGTATCATTTAATGGCGGATCAATTGCATCGTGCATCAATGCTTTGTAAGCAAGATTAACATCGTAACCACGAAACCCTTTTACATAAGCATCTGCAATTACTTCGTCTGAATGTGAACCAATCATGATATTAGTCTCTGCAGGATTGGGCCACATGGGCAACCTGCCGCCTTCTTTATACATCTGCAGCATCGCATTTACCATAGGGTTTACTCGCTCTGGTTGCGTAAAAATTAATAGCGGGTGCAAAGCACGGTAAGTATCCCACAAAGAAAAATCCGTGTAAGAATTGCCGCTGTGCACTTTATCGTCAAAGCCGCTGTAATACTTTCCATACTCAGACATCTCTCGTGGAAATTGCATGGTATGAAACATAGCGGTATAAAAAATTGCTTTCTGATCTTCAGTGATACCATCAGTTTTTATACGAGACAAACTGTTTTGCCAAACCGAACGGGTTGACTGCACCAAAGCATCAAAAGTTTTTCCCTGCAATTCCATTTCCATGTTCTTACGTGCCTGTTCAATGCTGATGAAAGAAGTTCCAATTCTTACTTCAACTACTTCATCTTGTTTTGTATTGAAATCAATATAGGCGCCCATTCTTGTGCCATATTGTTCTGTACTTGATCCATTCACATCCATATTATCCCATGTGCCGTAAGATGCAAATGGCTTGCTAAATGTTATCACAAAATATCCTTTAAAGTTTGGCAACTCAGGACCAATCTGCGCAGACATCCTATCAGGATTATAACCAGTTATTTCTTTTTTTGAAGGATCAATTTTCACATAGCCCTTTAGGGTTTTCAATCGTTGCGTATAATCGTTTGCCCAATGTTTAATAGCAGGGTTTAAATTGATTCCCTGTAGAATGATATGCGCTTCTTTTGAGGCCGGAAATGTAAACCTAAAAATACCACAATGCGACGCACCAGCTATCTCCGATTTTATTTTACCATCGCTTGCTTCCAATTCGGAAGAATAGTAGTAAGGCTTAGATACTTCTGTAGCATGATTGAACTTCAACGCTCTTTCTTCCGGCAATACTTTCAACTTGCCCGTTTGTGGCATTACAGATACATAGCCATAATCACCCATCCAAACAGTTGGTTGATGTGAAGCCAAAAAACCAATTACGCTATTGTCTTCATAGAAATAATTCATGCGGCTCATGTAGTTCTCACCAGTCTGCGCTACAAAATTTGTCATACCAAAAGGTGTTCCTACAGAGGGCATAGTGCCGCCTCCATCCAATCCTTTCGCAAACCCGGTGGCAGCAGTACCAATCAGCGGATTTACATAATCCACTTCCTGTTTTACATTTTTGGTTTGCTGACAATAAACTGTATTGAAGACATTAATAGCTAGTAAAGTAGTAATAGCAATTTTTTTCATAATCGCAGAAGCAATTTTATAAGTAGGCAATGATAAGAAAATATTTTATGGCACCGGCATTAGCCCTTTATTCAGCTCCGGTTGTGTCACTCACTTGTACTGTATATCTTTTTGCAACCTTCGCGGCAATTGTCTGAACCATGATTTATAGGAATAAGAGATTATCATGACTTTTTCGGGGCTTTAATTTCCACATTTATCACATTTTCACATTTGCCACATTTTAATACTTGTCACATTGATAGCAATTTACCCGCCGCCATCCACTTCATGCAAAGACTCATCCAATCATCTATAGGCAGTTTCAATACAAAACCGTGGTTGCCCGTTGGATATACGTGCATCTCCACCGGAATTTTATAACCACGCAATGCTTCAAAATAAGCAATGCTATTATCTACGTCTACTACATTATCATCTGCAGAATGAATAAGAAAAGCAGGTGGTGTTTGCGCTGTCACTTGCATTTCGTTTGAATACAATTTTATTTGCTCCTCGCTGGCATTTTTGCCTAGCAGGTTTTCACGTGAACCTTTATGACCAAGTTTTTCAGTCATACTGATAACCGGGTACACCAGCAAAGAAAAATCGGGCCGCAAACTGGTGTTTTCTTTATTATCAATAACCGGCTTATCAAAATGAGTAGATGCAGTAGAAGCAAGATGGCCGCCGGCAGAAAAGCCCATAATGCCAACGCGGTTTTTATCTATCTTCCACTCCGTCGCATTATCTCTTACCATTTTAATTGCCTGCTGGGCATCCTGCAAAGGGCCGATGCTCTTATCTTTCATGCTAACGTCGCTGGGCAACCGGTATTTTAATACAAAGGCAGCCACGCCGTGTTGCTGAAAGTATTGTGCAATAAATGTTCCTTCCTTATCTATAACCAGCACACCATAACCGCCACCCGGACAAACAATTACAGCAGCACCCGTTGCTTTATCGGCAGCCGGCAGGTAAGCAGTAAGTGTTGGTCTTGAAATTTTAGAAGCAACGCCGTTTTTTATAACGCCGCTATCGGCAGCGCCGGTTGCATTGGGAATACCATTTGGATATAAGGGCATTTCCTTTTGCGCTTGTATGCTTTGCAGGCAGACTGTTAATACAAAAACCAGTACCAGCCTTCGATAATAGACAATTGATTTACGCATATCTTTTTTTCAATAATTGCATCATAAAAACATTTACCTCCCATTGATTGACAATTGGCTGTTGTGTGTAAGGAAACAAATGCAGGTAAGGGGGCGCACCAAACTCTGGCGTAATGGTAAAATATTTTGAATTGCTTTTTCTTTTCAGCTCTATTATTTTATCCCAACAACCAAGATGAAAATCCAAAGCATTGTTGTTTTCCGGCGAACGAGGATCGATTACCTGCGGGCCCTGCGTATGCCCTATCCTTGCATGTATATGATCTGTATGTGCGATGGCGGTTTCTACTGCCTGTACCTGGTCGTGAAGGAAGGTTTCTGCAACAGCGCACCAGTGAGAAATGTCAAGTGTAATTCTAATGGTAGGCAATTGTTTCAGGTATTGCTTCATAACATGCGCTGCAAAACTAAATTTGCCACGGTGTGTTTCATGCAGAATGGCAATACCAGAAGCCATAGCAATATGATTAGCGGCTTTGATTAATTTTTCATTTTCTTCAAAACTGAAATAATCTTTGCCTGTTTGTGAATTGATAAACACCGGGTGCACCGCGGCTAATGAACGTAACCTGCGTTCATATTCTTCCAGGTGTTGGTTAGGATCATCCGTTACCGTTTCCCAATGCTGGCCAATGTATTTTAGTCCCAGCTTTTCAATACCATTTAATAATTGATCTTTTTCTTTTTCGTCTGCAGGCAATCCGCATTCAACACCATCATAACCGGCAGCTTTTACTTTATTTAAAAATTCTTCTACAGGTAAATGTTCCTGGCCCCAACGCGGACAAAAAAATAAAATATTCATATGGTAAGCTTTATAGAAGCTGTGAGCTGTGAGCTTTGAGCTGCGAGCTATGAGCCATCAGCCTTTGATTCCTGAAAAAACATACGAACTACGAACCATAAACTATGAACTTTTTTCATTTCCACATTTCCACATTCATCACATTTCCACATTCATCTAATCCATCACCTCATACACTATCATCGGGTTCGATTTGTTTTTAAGACTCACTTCTCCCACTTTATTGCAATTAAAAGACTCTTTTACTTTCAGGTAACATTTTTCATCAATCAAAATCTGATCCTGTCCTGCTGCGGCCTGCAAGCGCTGCGCCGTGTTTACTGCATCTCCTATAACGGTGTAGTCTAAACGTTTAAGACTTACAGAACCTATGTTACCTGAAATCATTTCCCCGCTATTAATGCCAATGGACACTTTAGGTCTAAAAGAACCGTCTTCAGTAGCAGGCAGGCTATTTACTTTTGCTTTCACTGCAAGGCTGGCGTCTATTGCCCTATCTAGATGATAATCGCCGCGAAACACCGCCATTACTGCATCGCCAATAAATTTGTCAATATAACCGCCTTGCGCAATAATCTCTTTAACCATTACATCAAAATAGTTATTCAGCAATTTTACCACAGTATCTGCCGGGGCGGTTTCACTAATGGCAGTAAAACTGCAAATATCAATGAACACAATACTGGCGTCCACCGTTTCATTGGCAATAAGTGAATTTTCAAACTCGCGGCTGCCCATAAACTTCAGCACGGTTTCATCCACATACATTTTCAGGATATTGTTTTCTTTTACTGCTCTTAATGTTTCCCTTATTTCAGCCACATGCTTAATCGTCTTTTCCATTGTAAGCGTAAGGTCTTCAAAATTGATGGGCTTGGTCACAAAATCAAAAGCTCCACGGTTCATGGCTGTGCGAATATTATCCATATCACCATAAGCAGAAACAATCACTGCTTTAATTAGCGGGCTCGATTCGCTTAACTTGCTCAATAAGGTAAGCCCATCCATCTCCGGCATATTAATATCACTCAGCACAATGTCCACATCCGGGTTCTCCTGTATTTTATTCAACGCTTCATTACCATTGGCTGCAAAAACAAATTCGTATGTTTTCTCTCGTATCTTCTGTCTGAACTTTTGTTTGATCAGCATTTCCAAATCTGCTTCATCATCCGCCACTAATATCTTTGCCATTAATGTATGTTTTTTAGTTTTTCTTTTAAGAGGTTAAAATCTACCGGCTTTGTCAAAAAATCGTCTGCACCTAATTGCTTGGCAGTGTTATAATTTTCTGCATCACCATAAGCTGTTATCATCATTACTACAGGTGGTGGTGTAAGGTACATGTGCTTTATACGAGACAATAGTTCAAGTCCGCTCATTCCCGGCATGTTAATGTCAGACAAAATCAAAACTGCTTCGTGGCCATGTTCATTCAGGTAAGACAAAGCCTGTTCTCCGGAAAATGCAAATGCAAATTCAATAGAATGATCCTTTATCTCTTTACGAAAACGTTGTTGGAAAAGTGCCTGGATGTCCGTTTCATCGTCAACTACCAGAATTTTCATCTTTTATGTTTTAAGGTTGTATGGGCAAAACAATTGTAAACGTGGTACCTTCATTTTCTTTGGTATCTACCTTCAATTCTCCGCCATGGCCCTTGGTTACAATATCATAACTCATGCTAAGGCCAAGACCAGTTCCCTGGCCAGTTGGTTTAGTAGTAAAGAAAGGCTGAAAAATTTTATCCAGTACATGTGGCGGAATACCACTTCCATTATCACTTACGCTGATGAAAACTTTGTTGCCTTCTTTTTTGGTACTTACAGAAACCGTAGGCACATAATCTTTTGAAGCAAGATTAATTTTACCATCAGCAGTCAGCGGTCTTTTCTTCTCCGCAACCACATAAAAGGCATTGGTGATAAGATTCAATATCACCCTGCCCATCTCTTGCGGCACTACATTTATTTTACCAATGCTTTCATCAAAATCTGTTTTCATGGTAGCATTGAACGATTTGTCTTTTGCACGCAGGCCATGATAAGCCAGGCGCAGGTATTCATCTGCCAGTGCATTGATGTCTGTAGGCTCTTTCTGCCCGGTACCTGCGCGGCTGTGTTGCAACATTCCTTTTACAATGCTGTCTGCTCTTTTGCCGTGGTGGTTTATCTTTTGTTCATTGTCTGCAATATCTGTTGCAATGGCTTTCACTTCTTCCCAATCTGCTTTGTCTATGGCTTCTTTCATTTCTGTAAGCAATTCGCCATTCAGCTCAGAAAAATTATTTACAAAATTCAGCGGGTTTTGAATTTCATGTGCAATGCCTGCGGTAAGTTCTCCTAAAGAAGCCATTTTTTCTGAATGCACCAGTTGCGCCTGCGTTGCTTTCAATTCATCCAGGGCAGATTGCAGTGCTTCCTTTTGTTGCGTAAGCGCTGCTGTGCGGTCTGCTACCTGCACTTCCAGCTCTGCCTTCATAGCCTGTGTAAGCTGGTATTCTTTTTCTTTCTCTTGTGCTTTCAGCCTTTCTGTGTCAAGCGCTTTGCGTTGCTTCTTGGTAAGATACCACATGCCCACCATCCAGATAACTGCAAAGGTTTTGGCCGCTTCAAAATAACTATCATACTCATTGTAAAAATGCCTGTTAATCATTTTTGCAATTGTGTCAATGATAGAAATAATGATATAAGGCAGTACCGTAAATATCATTGACTTTATACGAACAAAATCTTTGCTGTAATAGATGGTGTACAACATGTAAAGCAACAGGGCGTCAGTAAGCAGCGTGGCAATATTTTCTCCGTTGGGCAAAGACTGACCTGCTGCGAAAAGACCACCGGCAATAATAATGGCAATTATCAATTGCTTATTCCAGGCAGACAATATGTTCTCCTTTTGCAAAAAGCTTCGCACATACCTGTAAATAAGCAGCACTAATACAAATTCTAAAAACATAGACAGATTTTAAGCACCTGCATTATTAGTTGTGATGTTTCATCCCTTTATCCCATGCAGGTGATATACAGGCAAATTAACAATAAACCGTGTATGCACCACCTGTTTTAGCGCATTTGTGAAAACTAAGGATGGCTTGCCAGTTAAAGCAACATACTCCATCTTTATTTTTACCCATTATTTAAGGGTAGCAATACAGTGAAGGTTGAGTATTCGCCTTCTTTTGTATCCACTTTCATCTCGCCGCCATGCGCTTTCACAATGTCGTAGCTCAGAGAAAGCCCCAACCCTGTACCTTGCCCGGTTGGTTTGGTGGTAAAGAATGGCTGAAAAATTTTGTCGCGAATCTTCTCCGGCACGCCGTTTCCATTGTCTGTTACCGTAATTTTCACCTTATTGTCTAAATGCGTAGTAGCAACTTTTATGGTTGGCTGATAACCAGCTTCAGCCTGCTTTTTCTTCTCGTTAACGGCGTAAAACCCATTGTTAAAGAGATTCAATAATACCCGCCCAATATCTTCTGCTATAATGCTAACGCTGCCTATGCTACTATCAAAATCAGTTTGCAAAACGGCATTAAAATCTTTATCCTTTGCACGCAACCCATGATAAGCCAATCGCAGGTATTCATCGCAAAGTGCATTAATATCTACCATATCCTTTTGCCCACTGCTGTTCCGGCTATGCTGCAACATTCCTTTTACAATGGCATCAGCACGTTTGCCATGGTGGTTTATTTTTTCAAGATTGCTATCAATGTCATTTAATAATTCATCCTGTTCTTCATTATTCAATTGCGTCTTTTGTGTTTTTAATTCTTCAATCAATTCCCTGCTTACTTCACTGAAATTATTTACAAAATTGAGCGGGTTCTGAATCTCATGCGCTATACCCGCAGTAAGCTCTCCTAAAGAAGCCATCTTCTCTGCCTGTATCAATTGCGCCTGGGCAGATTGTAACTCTTTAAGCGATTGCTGCAACTCCTGCGTTCTTTGCGTTACCTTATTTTCAAGCTCAATCTTTTGTTGTGCTATCAACTGATTGCGTTCTATCTCCCGCTCTTTTGCCATTCTTTCTTTTTCCAATGATTCCAACACTATTTGTTGCTGCAAGCCCTGGTAACGCTTAAACAATGCCCATGACATTATGCAAACCAGCCAGAACTGAGTGGTGAGTTCAATATATGAGCCCCATGTATTTAACCACTGAATAATTGGCGGATTGCTATCGAGATAATTAAAAATCAGCACCACAAGTTTTAACAGCCCCGATATTATAAGTACAGGTAAAGCACCTGTAATCAGCAGGCGTGCAGTGTTATCATTTGATTTTATATAGAGCAGGCAGGTAATAAGCAATCCAATGAATACAACTGCAGCAGCCCAATCGATTATTACGTTGTTAACGTTTGCTGCAAACACTAATACAAATCCCAGTCCACATATAACCGATAAAAAAAGCAGGAACTTATCCCAACGAGGATAGTCTGCAAATGTTTTAAAAAAATACCTGAAGTTGTTTGTAACAAGAAAAGGCAAAAATGCAACCAACGCTATTAGTCCATAATAATATGCAACCGGGTATTCTTTAAAAAAGAAAGCAAATAGCTGTGAACGGAAAGTAGAAATGCCAGCAGCAATTAATACCAATGCGTAATAAATGTAAACCCGTTCTTTAACTACACGATAAAAGAAAAGATTGATTATTGCACCAAGAAGAAAAATTCCAAAAAGAACAGCATTGATGACTGTGTAAACATACTGCTTTGTGTTATTGACGTAATTTTCCTGCACAAACTTTTCTTCAAAATAAAAACCGGTTGTAAAGCCAGTAGGGCTGGCAAACTTATAATCGTATTGATTGCGTTTGTACACCCATACAACAATTCCATCTTTAATAGAAAGCGGCAATCCCGAAAATGACTTATACCCGTCTTTTTTACTCCAGGGAACTAAATCACCGGTAATGCTGTGCATCCATTCGTTGCCTTCAGCAGATACATATAAGTCTGAATAGTTTGCAGCGGATGCCAATACTATTTTCAGATCGTGACCGGTTGTATTTTTTAATTGATAGCGGAGCCAATAGGTATTAACATTCTTCAATGGCCCTTCATTAATATGAAACCCGGCTGAAACGGGCAAATTGCTTACATCATTAATAGTTAAACCACCTGTACTATCTGCCAGCAATTGCCAATACGAATTATCTATCTGGATAAAACCCTGTTCTTCCATGCCGGGTTTTATTTCAAACACAGGCAATACAGTCTGGCCGGTTGTTTTAACCAAGATGCAGCACAACAAGATCAACAGGCTACAGGCTCTTATCATTAAGCATTATTTATTGGTAAACTGTAAAAGCCGAATATTCTCTTTCTTTTGTATCCAAATTCATTTCTCCCCCATGCGCCTTTACGATGTCATAACTTAATGACAACTCCAAATCCGGCGCCTTGTTCTGCCTTGCTAACAACAAAGCCCCTTGTCTACAAATAACTAAGCCACCATTTTTCTTTGTGTGCCTGTTTGTATGCATCATACCTTTTGCAAAAAGGATACAGTCCGGCAACTACCGCTATCCAAATAAAGTAAGACACAGGCAAAGAGAACCCATAACCACGCAGGCTTTCTGTAAACCATATAGGTTGTTGCAATATCCATATATGCCAGTTTTGGCCGGGTGTAAATGCAGACGCCAGTAGTGCTATTAGATGAATGATATAAATGTGGGTGAGGTAATAAAACATCGGCACCCTGCCATATACAGAAACAACGTTGACAACTGCCCCCTTCATCTTTTCTGTAAATGCGAGGAATAAAAATGCAGCACCTAACGTAACGCATAAATAAAGCAATGAAGGCGGGTACTTATTCACTTTAAGAAAAGAGAGAAAGGTATACAAACCATTTTTTTGTGTTGTCCATTTTACAGGATCTCCATAAAGATTACTATAGCGTAATACAATGAACAAAAGAATAGCACCACCTCCGGCCATCATTAAATTCTTTACTCTTTTGGCGGCATCGTAATCTTTTGCAAACCATTCGCCCACCAGGTAGCCAAGTGGCATTACAGCAATCCATGGCACCAGCGGGTAACCAACCAACAAAGCTTCTTTATGCCACATAAAAAATTGTTGTTCGTGCAATATAGACCAGCCAAAAGCAGGTAAAGTATTACCTGGCACATGAAGACCATCTAATGCATTGTGGCCAAATATGATGATAAGCGAAAATGCAAGAATGATTTTTTTAGGCAGGTAAACCAATCCTGCTAAAACAATCATGCACACGCCCAGGGCCCAAATGGTAATAAAGAAAAACATGGGAAAGGCAATGTTGAAATTCCAGCCAAAGTTTACCACTATCATCTCCAGGAAGATGAGCCACAGGCCGCGTTTAAATAAAAAAGCGGCTAATTCATTTTTTGATTTTTTCTGGCCCACCAAATAAGCAGACACACCAGCCAGCAACATGAATATTGGCGCACAGAAATGGGTTATCCAGCGGGTGAAAAATAACACAACACTTGTTTGAGTGAGGTCTAAAGGATCGTAATAAAAAGAATCGCGGAACAGATAATCACGCACATGATCCAGCGCCATAATTATCATAATGGTACCGCGTAAAAAATCTACTGAGGTTATTCTATTAGCAGTGATTGGTTTCATGTAATGTGCTTTTTAAAAATCTTGTTGAACAGGTATAGCAGTAATAATTTTCTCTTCAACAATGATTACTGACTGTTGTACAAACAGACAAAATTAGCAGAACTTAACTTTTTGTGGAACAGCAGGAAGTTTAAAAAGGATGGATTTAAAGTAACAGGTAAGGGTACAAGTTATATAATATTATTCAGTTGCAAAAAACTGCATTTATCAGGCCTTACCACTTAATAAGCTGTTGAGATAGTCTTTCTTGCGTGGTTCCAGTTTTTCTTTGCCATAGCTGGTAAAGTACTGGTGTGCTTTTAAAAAACTGAGCTGTGTTTTTTGCCATTGCTGGTTAGTGAAGCCTGCATTAAAGCATTGCAGTTCTTTACAAAGCGCCGTAGCTTTTTCTTCTACACCCGGTGCGCCAAGGTATGCGAGGTCTGCATCTGCAATAATTTCTTCCAGTTTGTTGTGTGGTGATTGTGGCATTTTGGTAGCCATAATCATTCCGCATATAGTCGTTATGTCTTCTTTTGAAAAACCGAAAGCGGGCAGATTCTCAATAGCCAGTTGACAACTTTCTTTTTCGTGATTAGTGGAAGTATTAATAAACCCGGTATCATGCCATAAAGCTGCTGCCTCTAACAGGGCTATTTCTTTTGGGTTGCAGCTTTCCCATTCACCAATTGTTTTTACCTGTTCCAGCACATAAAGGGTATGTTCCAGGTTGTGGTATAAATAACAGGGAAGCAATTTTTTTGTCAGCAGATCTGTTACAAATGTTTTCATTGACCGGCTACTTGGCATGGGCTTTCGCTTTTAAGATCCCGCCACTGGCTTCTTTAATCGTTTGCACATACATAAATGCTTTGGGATCTATTTTATGCAACGCTTCTTCAATCTGTTTTATTTCAAGACGGGTAACGATAGTAACAATAATGTCTGTATCTGTCTTAATATCAAAACTGCCGGGCAGGTAACCACGTTCTCCTTTATACACTGTAATACCTTTCCCCATTTCATTTACCAGGAAATTCTTTACCTCTTCAGGTTGAGAAGATATTATATTAACAGCAGTAAACTGTTCAATACCATCTACCACATAATTAATAGCACGGCTGGCAGTAAAATAGGTGATAACGGAATACATGGCTGTTTCTATACCAAACTTAAAAGCCGCCACTGCAAAAATGATACAGTTGATTAGCATGATAATCTCGCTATTGGAAAAGCCGGTGCGCCTGCCGGTAAATACAGCAATTACTTCTGCGCCATCAATAACACCACCGCCACGAATCACCAATCCCACACCGGTACCCATCAACAGCCCGCCAAAAATGGCAATGAGCAGCTTATCTGTAGTAACAGCATTTATGTTTATAACGAACAAAGCGATGGCCAGCAATACCACTGCCACAGTGGTTTGTACGGCAAAGGTTTTACCAATGCGTTTATACCCCAGGTAAATGAACAATGCGTTTAATGCAATTACCAAAAAACTGATATTGATATGAAAGATTTCGTAAACTAATATGGAGATGCCGGTAATGCCACCATCCAGGAAATAATTCGGTATCATAAACCCCTTCATGGCCACTACTGCCAGTATAATGCCCACAGCTATTTGCAAAAAGTTTTTAAGGTTCAGCACCTTGTCCCATTCTATCGAATCATTCTTGTATTTTACAGACATGCGGAAGCAGTTAATAATTAATTTAAGCCACTAATTTAAGACGCAGGTTCCATTTTTCCCGGTTTCTATATGCGCCGTCCGAAATTATGTGCATAACCAGCCTGATTGATACTAACAGGCACAAAAAAAGCAGGCCTAAGCCTGCTGGTATAAAAGTAAAATTGTGTTGAGATTAACCGAATATGGCCAACGCCATTAACGAGGAAAGAATAACAATGCATTTCCAATAATTAAGCCTGTTCATTTCATTTAGATTTTAGGATATTAAAATTAGCATATAACAGGTTGATATTTTGTTAAAGTAAATAATTACTGTCTTTCTGTATCTTTATCGCTATGAGTACAGCATATAAAAAAATCATTTTCTTCGACATAGGCGGTGTGTTATTAACCAATGGATGGGGACATGAATCCCGCCAGGCTGCCGCTGAAAAATTTGGCTTCGATTATAATGAAATGAATTACCTGCATGAGTTCATTTTCAATGTGTATGAAATTGGCAAGATTTCATTGGATGAATATTTAAACACCACGCTCTTTTATAAACATCGCAATTTCACCCGCGAAGCTTATATCAACTTTATCCAGGAACAATCGTTGGAATTACCTGACACTTTGCAATGGCTGATAGAATGGAAAAAACAACATCGTGATAAATTCCGTTTTATTTCTATTAATAACGAAGGAAAAGAATTGAACGATTACCGCATACAAAAATTTGGGCTTCACCGCGTTTTTGATGCCTTTGTTTCTTCCTGTGAAGTGTGCATGAGAAAACCAGACCCAGGTATTTTTAAACTGGCCATGGGTATTGCACAGGCCAGCCCTGAAGAGTGTATTTATTTTGACGACAGGAAAATGTTGGTAGATGCCGCCAGCAAAACCGGAATGGATTGTCACCAGCACAAAGGTTTTGAAACCACCAGGGCAATACTGGAAGGTTTATTATAAAGCTGAAAAAGTAAAAGGGATGTGGAAACATCCCTTACTAAAACTAAAAATACTGCTTAGAGAACACAGGTTTGCAGCAGCGCTGCCAATATTTTATTAATGCACTTCCAATTTGCTAACGGGTGCAGAGAATAAACGCTCCAGCTTTATTTCTTTTTTAATCTTGTGTGAACCATCAGAAATAGTAAGCGTATACACACCAGCATCCGCACCAATAAAGTTGTAGCGCTTGTTCAACTTTACTGATTTGCGACCGGTACAAAAATTATCTATAGTAGACCCATCCGGCGCGGATAAGGTTACAAATAAATTTTTTCTTTCCGGGTTTTCAATCTGGGCGTAAATAACTTCTTCATCACCCTCACGGTTTAGTTCAATCGTAAATTTCTTCTCGTCTGCAAAAGGACTATTGATGTTTGCGTACTTAGAATAAGGCAATGTAGATGCATGTGCATTTTGTGAGAATGAGGCGGCTATTAAAGCAACTGCTATAGCAACGGGTTTTACTAACTTTTTCATAACAAATGTTTTTTCTTTTAGAATAAATGTTTGGCATATAGAAAGCCGTAAGTATGCCAGAAAAAAAACATTGTAAATCAATGCGCTTTGCAGGAAGTAGAAAAGCAACTGTCCGTTTCCGATGCATCACATGTCCGGTTTTGCGCAAAACGACTTAGTAAACTTTTCTTGAATCAGGTATTTACGAAGCAAATAGTAGTTAGTCGAAGCAATTTTCTGATAGTGCCAATGTTAAATAACTGTAAAATCGGGGATTTGACATGTACATGCGTGTTAGAGGTTACTTGTTGTGAGAGATGGAATTTGAATACGATTCTTACTTTAATAAAAATATTTTTATTTCTTCGCAAACTCGCTACTTTGGTGGCGAGGGGCTGCACCCCTCGCCGATATATTCGCCCTTTCAGGGCTTTGCTTACTGAATACCCAGCATTTAATTTATTTGAGAGCATACGATTTGCACCATACCACTATTTTTTTGGAACACTCGTCTCAATTAAAAAATGTATGGGGCAATCACTTGTAAAAAATTACATACACATTGTATTTAGCACCAAACATCGTCAGCAACTTATATATCCGCCCGTGGAAAACGAACTGCACAGTTATATAGGAGGCATTTGCAACAAGCTCGACTGTCATGTCATAAAAGTTGGTGGATATACTGATCACATTCATATCCTATGCATGTTGTCTAAAAAAATTGCATTGATGAAATTATTGGAAGAAATAAAATCACATTCTTCAAAATGGATAAAAACAAAGGGACCAGACTATGAAAACTTTTATTGGCAAGATGGTTATGGAGCTTTCTCTGTTAATCCATCGCAAGTTGATGTCGTTATAAATTATATAGCCAATCAACACGCACACCACGACAAACAAAATTTTCAGGATGAATACCGTGGTTTTCTTAAAAAATATAAAGTAGATTATGATGAACGTTATGTGTGGGATTAGATTGGATCTAAAAATGTTAGTCTCGCTTGGGTGCGAGGGGCTGCACCCCTCGCAGATGTATTACGCCCTTTCAGGGCTAAGTATAACAAGCCCTGAAAGGGCGATATATACCAACGATGGGTGTAGCCCATCGGAACGACGAGTAACAAGACGAACTGCTACAACCAGCCCTGAAAGGGCGCAATATGTTACCGATGGGTGCAGCCCGTCGGAAGATAACTACTCAGCCGCTTTTACAGGTTCATTTGTATAACCAAAAAGATGTCGCTCTTTTATCATAGCAACTACTTCTGCAGGCACATGCGTCTCCCATCCAGGCGTGCCTTGTTTAATTTGTTGAAGTACTCCATCTGTTTGCACATGCAGATTGCTGTCGTTGTAGTGCATGATATCCTCAATCTTATTGTTGGCAATCAGGTAGCGGAACAAATCTATCAATTGCGCAGGCGGAGAAAACTTAATGCAGTTCCAGATAACATCATCGCGTAAGGTGGGGTAGATAAATAACTTTACTTTTCGGCTAAACAAGGTCGCAAATGCCTCCAGGATGCCGCCGGGAAGGTTTTTATAATGTTCTTCCGTGAAAATATACTCCAGGTTTGGATAGCCCAGTACCACGCCCATTTTTAAACTGGTAATACTGGAGAGGTATGCTACCAGTCGGAAATACTGGTGAAAATTAGAAATGAGCACCGTCTGCCCAAGCGAACACAATATATCTACTCGATCCAGAAAATCCTTCTCATCAATATCTGCAGTTTCATCTGCATTGCGTTCTTTCAACGCCTGAAGCGTTAGTTCACTTACCACTATTATGTTATCCTTGTCCACGTCCGGCTCTTCTATAAATTGTTTAACGCCGGTATGCAGCATGTCGAGGTGAACATTAATAATGGGCCTAAAGCGTCCACGCAACACCACGATGTGTTTTTTGTATAACATTTCAGATGGTTGCAGATTTTTTCCATCAGGACCGAAAAGTGCTGCATCTGTAAAGCCGTATTTTACCAGGTGCAGGCTCATCAACCTGTTATCTACTTTAGCAAAATCGGGGCCTTCAAAACGGATCATATCTATCTGTATACGATCCGACTCAATGTTATCCATCAGTGAACGCAAAAACACAGGCGGAATCTCGTGATAATAAAAGCATGCATAAATCAGGTTCACGCCCAGTACGCCAATGGCATGCTGTTGCCTGATGTTGTTATTGTCAAGCATCTTCACATGCAACACAACATCATTGTACGGACCATTAGGCTGTAGTTGAAACCGTACACCCATCCAGCCATGCGCCACATTTGTTTTATTGTAATTAAGTGCAGATACGGTATCTGAAAATGCAAAAAAATTAGTTGTACTTCCACGCTGCGCAGAAAGACGCTCAATCAACAAATCATACTCGTGCTGCAACATAGACATCAGCCTTTGCTCACTCACATAACGCTTCTTTTGTTGCGCACCATAAATAGCATCAGAAAATGTCATGTCGTAGGCAGACATGGTTTTGGCAATGGTACCAGATGATGCCCCTGCTTTAAAAAAGTTAGCAGCAACATCCTGGCCCGCGCCAATCTCTGCAAATGAGCCATAAATTTTGGGGTCCAGGTTAACAGCCAGTGCCTTTTGCTTTGTACCAATGTCCTTGTTATGTACATTATTCATAATGCCGGGGTTGAAGATTTGAATACAGGCCCGTACAAACGGAACTGTTCACTGGCAAGACAAGCAGCAGCAAGATAAAAAGTAAATTTTACTTAACCAATGGAAGGGTACAACAAAGACCACCCCTTAACATATAAATTGAGCAATTAGAGAGGTAAATTTTTATGAACCCGGCACCAGTGCTGCTATTGGGCTTCTGTTGCGTCGCACTCTTGTACAGTGTAGCGTTATTGAGCAACTAAAAATAAATGCCCCAAATCTGAACAATATCTCCCAAACTGTGTGGTTTGAAAGCAGTTTTGCAAAACAATAATTCATCGTTTTATTTCTTACCCTCTCCTTTGGCCAGCAATTGCAAATAATAACAGTAAGCCAACTGGCCTTTGCGAATACTGGATACACGCAAAAACTCATTGGCACTATGCCATTGTTCGTCGGGCAGCTGAAAACCCATGGAATAAGCATACAATCCCAGTTGGTTCTTTATATCTATTAGAGAACCTACACTTCCACCGGTGGCTACCTGCAAAGGTTCTTTGCCATAAATTTTGGTGAGTGTTTCAGCAACATACCTATACGCTTTTGTATCTGCCGGAAAACTTACAGGCGATATTTCTATTGGCCTGAACTTGTATGTTATCGTTGCTCCTTCGGGTGCATTTTTGTTGATGTGTTTTACAATTAAATCAATAATCTCTTTGCTGGATTGATTGCTTACCAGCCTGCACGTGATTCTTGCCATAGCATTACCAGGCACAATATTGGAAAAACCTTCTGCTGCTGTGTATCCGCTTTGCATGCCTACTATCTCCAGGGTCGGCCGGTACCAAATTCTTTCCAGCGATGAATAGGCAGTATCTCCAAACTCTGCAGTAGTACCTAACAATTTCATGTCGTCTGCTTTATTGTAAGGAACTTTTGCCATCATTGTTTTTTGTTCTGCAGTTAGTGGCACTACTTTATCATAAAACCCTTCTACTGCCACATTGCCTTTTTTATCAAAGAAGGACGCGATTATTTGTGCCATAGCCAGGGCTGAATTGGGCGTCTTTCCACCAAACTGTCCGGAATGCGCATCTATATTGGCGGTTTTTACATTAAACTCCAGTTGAGCCCCACCACGCAGGCTCATCAGCATAGAAGGCGTGTTTTCATCAAATTGATCACCATCTGCATTCAATGCAAAGTCTGCTTTTACCAGGTCTTTATTTTTTGTGATGAAATCTTTGAAATTAACACTGCCAATTTCTTCTTCTCCTTCAAACATAAATTTTACGTTCACCGGCAATTTACCATCTGCATGAAGCATGGTTTCAATTGCCCATAGTGTTATCATTACACCACTTTTATCATCGCTTGCACCACGGCCAAATACTTTTTCATTCTCTACTTTAGGGGCAAAAGGCGGTATATGCCATTCCGCTTCTTTTACCGGTTGCACATCATAATGCGCATAAATTACAACAGTGGGTTTGCCTGGTGCTTTTTCCCAACTGCCAAATACAATTGGATTACCGGCAGTAGGTATCAATTGTGCATTGTCGAGCCCGATTGATTTCATTTTATTTTGAATCCACTGTGCTGCTCTCTCCACATCTGCCTTATGTGATGGCATGGAAGAAATACTGGGAATGTATACCAGTTCTGTAAATTCTTTCAGGCGGGCATCATTGCTTTCGTCTATATATTTCTCATAAGCTGCCAGCGACAAAGCGCTTTTTTCTTTTGAAGATGCTTTTGCTTTTTTGCTTTGGGCATTCAACGAAAAACACATCAACACACTTACCGAAAATAGTATAGATGCTGTTATGAAGCGTGGAAATGACATTATGTTGGCTTTAAATGATAGAAGAAATGATTCCGGAAGGCGAGCTGTCCAAAAATAGAAGAAAGTTTTGTATCCGGTGAAAAATAAATTGAAGATGATAAAATTAAACGCTTACTTATTACTCATAAACATCTTCTCCTGCGTAAAAATTATTTTCTATATCTGTACCAAAATGCACTCCTACAGAAATAAAAAATTGGCGGATTTTTTCCAGCTTTTGAATACAATCGCTACCAAAATTAACTTTATCCGAGCTTTCTTCATGCCGGCTGCAATGAAAACAGAGAAGAATATTTTCTTTTAATCGGCCGGCTTTGTCATAAAACAATATTGCATTTCTTGGAGAAAAACATTGAGTCAATGAAAGATAATTGGGTCTTTGTTTGTAAAAATTATTATACAGAATATCTGTAAGGCTATCAATTTCCGTTAATGATAACACCTTACGTTCTATCAAACTATCAGTTAACAATGCACCTGGTTCAACAGGACAATTGCGCTTATGATATCTGAATGAAACCAGTTCTATGCTGCCCTTAATATTAAATGGATAAAAATAAGTCCGCTGAATAGGCGAATATTTTCGCTTATAAAAACAATTCAAATCACCTTTCAGCTTTGGGACACTGATTTTCCTTACCGTTTTTTGTGCAGTTAAGAAAGTGCCTTGACCCATCATCAGAATTAAGAAAAGTATAGATTTCACAGCAGTTTTTTGACTTTTAATTCATCAAGGTAACTTCGTCGCATCCACCAATTGCGGCATCCATACCCTGAAGCGTGAGTTTGTATCAAACGTATTGCCGGCGGAAGCGTAATCACACAAAGGTATGGTTACTTTTTTAGGACCGCCTTCTCCGTGATATTCTTCTATAAAATTTGCAGTTACCTGCAGCCAGCAACCAGTAGTAGTATTGCTGCTTGTTTGCAGATCTATATAACCATCTTTGGTAGTAACAGGTATCAGCGGTTCATCTGTATCGGGTTGCCCCAGTCTTGCATCCCTGGCTAAAACAATTGGCCCACGCACAATAGAAAAATATTCATTGTTAGGACCGGTTTTATACAAACGTCCACGCATGTCAAGTGTCAGGGTTATGTTGTCTCCTTCTTTCCAGTTGCGGTTGATGGTAATATAATTTCCATTTCCCGAAATTTCGACAGGCTGCCCATTTACGGTTG
This sequence comes from Chitinophagaceae bacterium, assembly GCA_047602295.1. Classification (GTDB taxonomy): domain Bacteria; phylum Bacteroidota; class Bacteroidia; order Chitinophagales; family Chitinophagaceae; genus JACMLD01. The sequence goes on from JASGHP010000001.1 coordinate 4,886,180, forward strand.
CAGATGACTGTTGGCTCCAATATGGATTGCGAATGCGCAGTGTAAAAGTTTCAGGCTTTGCAATTTTTACCGTCACCATAATTTTATCACCAACAGGATAAGAAGTCTGCTGTTGCAATATAATACGCTGACCCGTTGGTGTAGCGCTGGTAAATTCACCCGCAGCAAAAAAGTTTATATCTAACCCGTCTGTTGCTTTCATTACAGCAGTCAATGGCAATGTAAACAAACCTCTTGGGCCACTTGCTTCACAACAATTGATCCCCATATGGCATTGCTCCTCTCCTTTTAAACGACCGCCAGACAAAGGTGTGTATTTAGCCCAGTCACTTCCATCTGCATACATGGCGCCCAGCAATGCATTGTAATAAGTTTGCTCAATGGCATCAGCATATTTTGCATCGCCGGTTAGGCGCAATAACTGCTGACTTAATTTTATCCATGTGGCAGTTACACAGGTTTCCTGGTAATGGTTAATAGACAAAGCCTGGTATTCTTTTCCACTAAACCAGCATTCCATAGCAGAGCCAGAGCCTGCAATATTTAATTCTGTATTCTTGATACTTTCCCAGGTATTGACAACAGCCTGCTTGTAATTTTCTTTGCCGGTAATGCGATACAGTTCTAACAAACCTTCATAGCAAGACATCATCTCATATGCTTTCTGCCCCTGCTCGGGCCCATACCAACTTTTTTCTGGTTTTGGAAAGCGTTTACCCACCGGCGTTATAGACCTGCTTACCAACTGTGGACCTTCAGGAGTTTCCCATTCTTTCACAATTTCTTCTGCAAAATCCAGGTAGCGTTTGCTGCCGGTACGGGTATATAATAAAGTAATTGGTTCCAGCACAGAAGAGGCTGCCATGCCATGATGGTTGCCCATTTTTATTATCAGCGCTTGCTTATCGCTTAATTCTTTAATTAGAAAATCAGCTTCACGGGCAGCAGCCTGCAAGGCTTTTTTATTTTGTGTGAGATCATAATAACCTATCAAACCCAGCATGCAATATTTGCGACCCCATATATCCCATTGCTGCAAATGCTTCTCGGGTGCATAGTTGCCAATATAACCGTCTTCTGTTTGCGTTGCCATCAGGTCTGCAGCAGATTTATCCAGTATTGCTTTTAATTCTGCATTAGGTTTATAACGGTAAGCCAGTAATGCAGATGTAAACCATTTACCCCAAAACTCGCTTTGCCAGCAACTGTTTTCGGTACGTTGTAAAAACGGTTGCACCAGCCTGTTAGCATCCTGCGCTTCTACGCGGTTTTTATACGCCGCATCCAAACGTTCTCCAATAAACCCGGTAACCAATGGTGCAGCGACCGGCTGTAATGCATCTTTTATTAAGGGAGTTACTTGCTGCTGTGCCTGCGAGTTAGAAGTAGCAAAGACATTCACTAAGCAAGCTATTCCAAAAACTTTTATCAACTGGTATTTCATATGCAAACAATTAGTGGCTAGAAACAATTTTCGTGACTGTAAGCGAATCTAAAATAATCTAACAGATTCTACTTTAATTGTAAGGATTAAAATATGATAATAGCTTGACGGCGGATACCAGGTATCAACAAAAAAGTAAACAAACGGCTAAATCATTTGTCCGTTTCATTACCGTCTCCGTATACCTCAATCAGTGATTCAATATCATCTTTGAGCTTGCCGGACGCTTCATCAAACAATGTGTCCTTTGCTTTTTTAGAATGCTTATTGCTGTTAGACGATTTTATGGTTTCCTGTATAGATTCCAGTGAAGGATAAAAAACTGCGGTGTTTTTTTCGTACCAGGTGTTAATGGATTCAATTTTACCAAGAATATCTGCGTAGTCATCTATAATACTATTGATTTCGATTATGTTCTCTGCCGTATGTCTTCTTGGTATCCTGTTGTACAAATCCTGTAGCAGTGCTCCGTATTGTTCCATGTGATTAATTATCTTACGAATGTACTGCAAACAGACCTTCCGAAGCAAAGCTGTGGCCGGGTAAATCATTTTGTTATAACAAGCAACTATAAAATTGCGCAGATAAAAATTATTGGAATTGAAATGGTTTTTCTACATTTAGCCTGAAATTAGCCAACGCCATTACCAACTGATTGCTGCATGCCAATGAATTCTTTTGATGAGAATTTTGAAAATACTTTCAAAGGTATTTTTGAAACGTACAAAAACGCTTTGTATCAGTACGTGCTGGCCATTACCCACTCCGCTTACGCAGCCGAAGAAATTACACAGGAAATATTTTTAAAACTCTGGCTTTGCAGGGATATGTTGCACGGTATAGACAACATGGATGCTTACCTCTTTACCATTGCCCGCAACAAAACAATCAATTACCTACGTAAGGCAGGCACACAGGCATCATTGATGCAAGAGATACAAAACCGCATGAAGCCGGCCATCAACCCCACAGAAGAATATTCCAGCGCTACAGAATTAGAAAAATTGGTACACGATGCGCTAAACCTGCTCTCTCCTCAAAGACGTTTAGTATACCAGCTCAGCAGGCAGCAAGGGTTAGATCATGCACAAATTGCTGCACAACTACAACTTTCGCGCAACACCGTAAAAAATCATCTTGTCTACACACTTCGCTTTATCCGCAGTTATTTGGGCCAGCATGGAGCGATATCGATCTTGCTTTTTGTTGGCTGGTTGTTTGAGCTGTGAGCTCCATCGGTTGCACCGACGGTTAGTTACTCACATTGAATCCTATCGGGATCCTCGCTATACAATTACCTGTTTGTCCTTCTCATCATAATAATCATAACAATCTGCGTTCCATTCTCGAAGCAAAAAGCATTTCCATATTTCCCACATTCATCACATTTCCACATTTTTTCATCGACCTCTAAAAAATTTTGGATCCACATTAGTCCTTCTTCTTCGCACAAGTGTCATTACAGTAGAATATTGCTGCCATATGAGTAACCATACCAGACTACAACTGCTGTTTGCCAAATACTTGCAACGCAATTGCACGCCACAGGAAGTGGAAGAAATGATACAATTGCTGCAGGAAGCAGATGCCGCCGATATACTCAACAACCAGTTGCAAGCGCTTTGGCAACAACAAAAAGATCAACCTGCCCTGCCTGGCCCCGATTGGGATAAAATTTATGCGGGCATTATCAATACAAAAGAAACAACGCCACTGCTGCCATTGCAACGCAGGCAAACCAATTGGAAACGTTATGCTGCAGCCGCAGTATTGATTCCACTCATTGGCATTAGCGCTTACTGGCTATTCAAAACAAATACAAACGCAAAACCCATCACCGGACCTGTTGCCAATAATGTTGCAGTTGCAAAAAAACAACACAACGCTGGCAGGCAAACCATACACCTGCCAGACGGCAGCACGGTTATTTTAAATGAAAGCAGTCGCCTTAATTATCCTTCTGCATTTAATGGAAAAACACGTGATGTATATCTTACCGGCGAGGGTTTCTTCGACATACAGCACAATCCGCGTCAGCCTTTCATGGTGCATACCGGCAAAATTGCTGTAAAGGTTTTGGGCACTGCTTTCAATATTAAAACGCAAGCAGGCAATCAAAATGTAGAAGTAACTGTTACACGCGGCAAAGTGCAAGTGTTGAACGAAGACAAAAGTATTGGAATTATCACCGCCAGCCAGCAATTGCAATACACTGCTGCTACCGGCGAGGTGCAACAAACTGTAGTTGATACATTGCCTGTACTTGCCTGGAAGCCCGCAGAAATATTGTACAACGATATCAGCATGGAAGAAATGGCCAATCGCCTGGAAGAGCGGTTTGGTTTGCAGGTGCAATTCAGCAATCCTACTGTTAAGAAATGCCATGTTACCGCTACTTTCTCAGAAGATGATTTGCCAGAGGAGATACTAGCTGTTGTATGCGCTGTTACAAAATCAGACTATACCATCAACAATAAAACAATTACTATTAATGGAAAAGGTTGCAACTGATATTTTTTCGGTTAAGCTGCTGGCATGCAGAGGACCGGGTTAATATGTACAATCAAATAAAAGCATAAAGAAGTACAGCCCCGGGTGGAGCCGGAGCTGTATGGATGTTTCAAACAATTGGGTTAACTATTTAAAACAGATCAAAGCTATGAAATTTACATTTCCTGCAGGGGGATTGTTATGTCCTTCCTGGTACACGGGCAATAAAAGCTGCAAAGTTTGGCTTATGAAATTGAGTTCCTTATTAATTATTATCGTTGGCACCAGTCTTCAACTGCTGATGGCGCATGATACCAAAAGCCAAAACCTGGATGAAGTAAAAGTGACGCTTGAACTAAAAAATGAAACACTGAAATCCGCGTTTCATAAAATTGAACAGCAAACCGTTTTCCGCTTTGCTTATAACAAAAAAGAAGTTGACAATTACAACAGCATCTCCCTACAAAAATCTGCTTATACCGTGCAGCAGGTATTGGAGGCTATTCTTGCCAATACCAAACTGGGTTTTAAAACCATCCACAATAACATTGTTATTTTCCCTGAAGAAGAAGAAAAAAATAATACAGCCAGCAATCCATTGCCGGCAGATGGCAGTATCAAAGGAAATATCATCAATGAAAAAGGGGAACCTGTTCTTGGCGCCAGCATTTTGCTTTCCGGTGCTTCAAAAGGCACTGCAGCCAATAGTGCAGGAGACTTTACTATCAACAATGTAAAACCCGGCAAATATACTTTGCAGGTATCTGCTGTAGGTTATCAAAACATTGTGCAATCTATTACCATTGCAGACGGGCAGTCATTAACGCTTTCCTTCACACTAAAAGAAAACAACAGCGCATTAAACGAAGTAGTGGTAACAGGTTATACCAAACAATCTAAAAGAGATGTTACCGGTGCTGTGTCTACTATTTCAGGAGATATAGTTGCCAAAACTCCTGTAACTGATGTAGGTTCTGTATTGCAGGGCCGTGTGGCAGGCGTAAGCGTGGATGCACAAGGCGACCCAGGCAGTGTTGCGTCAGTACGCATCCGTGGTTTTGGCAGCAATGGCAATAACGATGTGTTGTATGTAATTGACGGCGTGCAAATGCGCGGTGGCAGCAACCTGGTAAACGCAAACGATATTGAAACCATTACCGTTTTAAAAGATCCCTCTATTACTTCCTTATATGGTGCCCAGGGTGGCAATGGTGTTGTTGTTATAACTACCAAAACAGGTAAACGCGGCACTTCCCCAAAACTGGAGTACAATGCATATGGTAGTTGGGATTCGCCTACTAAATATCCTAAAACGCTGAGCCCACAGCAATATGCCAATGCTTATTGGAATTATTTAAAAAATTCTAACCTCGCAGTTAGCAATACATTTTATGGCAGCGGCGCAACACCTGTATTGCCAGACTATCTTATTGAAAGAACAGGATTACCTGTACTGGCAGCAGCAGAAGGAAACCCTGCCGCCAACGCTTCGTTATACAATCTTTCAAGTTATCGCATACTGAAAGCAAATAAAACCGGTACCGATTGGTTTCATGCATTGCTTGATCAAAGTTTTAGTCATAGCCACCAATTGAATGTTAGCGGCGCAACAGACAAAGCCAATTATTCTATGGGTATTGGTTATTTAGACAACCAGGGCACTTTATTAGGCACTTATTTTAAGAGATATTCTTTTAGAGTGAACACAGAATTTAAACCCGCCAAATGGTTAAAGCTGGGTGAAAATATTTTGTTCTCTTACACACAAGGTTCTGGTGTAAGCAATGGCAATCACAACCCACAAAACTTATTGGCAGATTTGTACCAACGCAGTCCTATCATTCCTATCTATGATATTGCCGGCAATTATTCCGGCCCCAAAGATTTTGCAGATACAAGAGCGTTGCATCCCGGTGGCAACAATCCTGTAATGGGACAAAATACATCACGCAATAACGGTGGCGGCTACAATGCAGGTCTTATCGGATCAGCATATGTAGATATAGAACCTATCAAAAACCTGGTATTTGAAACAAGGGTGGGTGCGCAGTTTTATCCTTACAGCTTTCGTTTCTTTATAGACACTTTCCCGCAAAATGTTTTCTCCGCAACGTATAACCAGTTTACAGAAGGCGGCGGCTACAGCAGCAATATGCGCCTTACCAATAAACTATCTTATGATATTGTATTTAAGAGCATTCACCGCATCAGCGCATTTGTTGCGTATGAATCAAGTAAAGCTACTTCAAGAACAAACCAGGGAACAGTAACCAATTTGTTGTATACAACTCCTGGTTATTTAAATCTTACCAATGGCACTTATAATCCTGTAGCACCACAAAGCGGCAGCAGTGGTTTTGAAAATTCTACCTCTGTATTTGGCAATATCAATTACACATTGCAGGACAAATATCTTTTAAGTTTTGTTGCACGCAGAGATGGCTCCTCCAAATTTGGACCGTTGAACCGCTATGGCAATTTCTTTTCTTACAGCGGCGGTTGGCGCATTTCCAAAGAAAGTTTTATGGATAAGTTTACCTGGATAAACGATCTTAAACTGCGTGCTGCATATGGTGAAAACGGCAACAACGCAATTCCTGCAGATTTATATGAAGATCGATATACTACCACAGGTTATATCAATTACAGCAGTTATGATTTGAATGGCACCAACAATTCTGCTTTTACCGGCGCAGGTCTTTATCAATTGGGTAATCCTTATATTCACTGGGAAACCAATAAAACTACCAATCTTGGTTTTGACGCAACACTGTTCAAAAACAGGTTGAACATTTCTTTTAGCTGGTTCAATCGTGTAACAAAAGATCTGTTAGCGGTTCCTCCTATTACCGGCTTGCGTGGCGATGCATTGGCACCGTATGAAAACATCATGCAGTTTTCAAATAAAGGCATAGAGTTGGAACTGGGCTATAATAATAAAATCGGGCCGGTACGTTACAATATGAACTTCAATATTGCTACTTACCGCAACAATGTGGACTACATCAGCAGTGACCCTACTGCGCATATCGACGGCAATGCCTATGCGCCAACGCACTTTGCGCTTACAAGAAGTGTAGTTGGCAAACCTGTTTCCAGCTTCTTTGGATTAGTAGAGCAAGGTATTTTTCAATCGGGTGATGAATACACTAAAAACGGTGTAACACACACAGGGCTCTCGGCAACCAATGCAGCAGGTCATTTCAAATTCCAGGATATCAACAATGATAAAAAGATCAATGACGACGACAGAACTTTTCTTGGAAGTCCGCATCCAAAATTCACTTACGGTTACAATCTAGATCTGAATTATAAAAACTTTGACCTGGGCATCTTTATACAGGGAGTGTATGGAAATAAAATTTTTAACTACTGGAGAGTGAATACCGTTTTCCCAGGTGCACAAATGGAAGGTGCAGACAATACCTGGAGCCCAACTAATACCAGCGCCAAATTGCCCATCTGGAACAGTACAACATCAGACGACATAAAGCCATCCAGCTTCTTTGTGGAGAGCGGTTCTTACCTGCGCTTAAAAAGTTTGCAGATAGGATACACTTTCCCCGCATCAAAAGCATTCAGCAAACTGCGTGTGTATGTGCAGGGGTATAATCTTGGCACCATTACAAAATACACCGGCATAGATCCTGAAATAAGTACAGGTAATGCTACCAATGCAGGTGTGGACTTTGGCGGCAACTATCCTATCTCCAGAAAGATTGTGGTAGGTGTAAATTTTGGATTATAAAATATTTTAAGAATTGCACATAGAATGAGCTATAAAAAATTGTAAAGGAATGAAACGATGTGATAGCAAATGCTATGTGACTGATAAAATAAAATTGAACATGAAAAAAATATCAATAATCTTGTTAGGCATTGCAATGCTGCATACAGGATGTAAAAAAACTTTTTTGGATGTGCCTTCTACAACCGGCGTTACACTGGCAGAACTTACCAATAAAGCCGGCGTACAACAATTGCTGATTGGCGCATATCACGATGTTACAGGCCTTACTGCAAAATCAAGTTGGTGGAGCACATCAGGCACTAACTGGGTGTATGGAGATATAACTTCGGGTGATGCTTACCGTGGTGGAACCGCCGATGGAGCAGACGGATTGACGATTGAACATTTTCAAACACAATCTTCTACCGCTTACCTGGCAGATAAATGGAGAACAGTATATGATGGTGTTGCCCGTTGTAATAAAATGATACTTGCTGCCAATGGCGCAACCGATATGAGTGCAGCAGAAAAAACAGCCGCTATTGCAGAAGCAAAATTTCTGCGTGGGCATTTTCATTTTGAAGCAAAAAAAATGTGGAACAATGTTCCTTTTATAGATGAAACCATTGAAGCAGATTTTAAAGTTTCCAACCAGGTAGATATATGGCCAAAAATAGAGGCGGATTTTCAGTTTGCATATGATAATCTACCAGTGGTTCAGAAATACAAAGGACAGGCTAATAAATGGGCAGCAGCCTGCTACCTGGCCAAAGCTTATATGTTTGAGAAAAAGTTTGCGCAGGCGAAAACTTTATTGAATGCAATTATACCTGGTGCATATGGAGGTTCGGGTAATGGCGCAAATGCGCAGGGAAAACCTTATGCTTTGCTGGCTAATTTTGACGACAACTTTAATCCTTCATTGGAAAACGGACCGGAGCATGTTTTCCAGATACAGTTTTCTGCCAATGACGGTGCTAATGGTGCCAATTCAAATATTGGCGAGATAGCCAATACACCTACATTTTATCCGCTTACCAGTTATTATGTAAGCTGGAAGCAACCTACATTCAACCTGGTAAATGCTTTTAAAACAAATGCAAATGGTTTGCCTATGCTAGATACATTCAACACTACCAACATGACCAATGACATGAATGTAAAAGGCTGGGAGTATTACAATGCATACGATGGCACTGTTGATCCGCGGTTAGACTGGACCGTTGGACGTCGTGCTGTTCCTTATCTCGACTGGACAACACCTTCTTACTATAGTGGATATGGCAGCAACCCCGGTAGTGATCCTGATTATGGCTGGATAAACGACCGCACATTTGGCGGACCTTATGTACCGGTAAAAAATAATTTCCGTTATGATAATGGCAATTTTGGGAAATACAGCGAGAACTATGCACAGTATTATATGCTAACCAGTGCTGTAAACGTTTCCATTATTCGCTTTGCAGATGTATTGCTTTGGGCTGCCGAATGTGAAGTGGAAGTGGGTAGCTTAGACAAGGCAAGAACATTTGTAAACTTTGTACGCAATCGTGCTAAAACCGGCCGCCAGGTAGAAATAACTTACGATGATATTGGTGGCTACCTTGCTTCTGCCAATTATTATGTTGATGCTTATAATACGCCCTGGTCAGATCAAAACACTGCTAGAAATGCGGTTCGTTTTGAAAGAAGATTAGAACTGGCGTTAGAAGGGCATCGCTTTTTTGATTTGGTGCGCTGGGGCATTGCGGGCGATTACATCAACAAATACGTAAACGCTGAGAAAACAAGATTACCAAATAATTTTGGCGGTCTTATCAATTTTACGGTTGGTAAGAATGAATACTTCCCCATTCCACAGATTGAAATTGATCTGAACCCCAATATGAAACAAAATCCTGGCTACTAAGAAAATGTGGAAATGTGACAAATGTGATGAATGTGGAAATAAACATGGTCAATCCAAAATGAAATATTTAGCAACATGCGTTGTTTTGCTAATCAGTGTAGGCTGCCTGGTAGCGCAGAATAATGCTAGTCATTCAAAAGCATTCTTCACTTCCAAACCAGTTACGAGGATAGCGGTTAAAGCCTTCTATGAATACAAGTTTGAAGCAAAAGATTCTGTTGGCAATCGGGTAACCTATGCTGTTAGTGAAATGCCTGCATGGTTAAAATATGACCCATCATCAAATACAATTAGCGGTAACTGTCATAAAGCAGGACAATATGTTGTGCAACTATTGGGCAAAAGTGTAGACGGAGAATGTTGGCAGAAGTTTATGTTAACTGTCTATGACAAACAGACAACCAATATTCTTTGCCTGGGCAATTCTCTAACCAATGGCACCAATAAATACAATAGTTACAGAAGAGATTTGTGGCAAATGCTTCACGCAGCAAAATATAATTTTGATTTTATTGGCTCCTGGAACAAACACCATGTGGGCGGCCCTGTGCCCAATGATGATTTTGATACAGATCATGACGGGCATTCAGGATGGACAATCAATAACATGTTTGCGCCACCCGGTTGGGATAGCATTCGTGGCAATATCAATGACTGGTTAAAAAATTATAAACCTGATATTGTATTAATAGAACTGGGCACCAACGATGTGTTTCAATGTGTAAAGCTGGAGGATATGATGAAGGGAATGCGAAAGCTGGTAGAAATACTTCGTGCAAACAATAAAGCAGTTAAAATTTTTATTGCACAGATACCACCATTGGGTGCGCAATGGGCAGATAAAAAATTATGCGGCGATTCTGTTGACTATAAAACAGTGCTAAAAAAATTAAACGAACATGTAGCTTTATATTCGTCAAAGATCAACACAAAGATTTCACCTGTTAAAGCCGTAGATCAGTTTACCGGTGTAAATCCTGCTATTGATATGTACGATGATATACATCCGAATGATGCCGGCGAAAAGAAAATGGCAGAGCGATGGTTTGCGGCGATACGCGGTTACTTAAAAAAACTCCCTTAATGCTCCTGACAACCTCTATATTTTTGAAACAACTATTGCAGACCTGTACGTTTATACTAGCAATGCTGGTTGCTTGTAAACATGATAATCCTGTCACACAAAAAAATAGCAGCAAGTCATATTTCATCTCCATATCGGGTGATGATGCTAATGATGGAAATAAAACTCATCCCTGGAAAACCATCAACCGCTTAAACAATGTACAATTACTGCCAGGAGACACTGTTTATTTTGAAGCTGGACAAACTTTTAGTGGCAGCCTAATGATAGATGCACAAGATGCCGGAAAAGATCAACAACCGGTTGTAATTACATCGTATGGCAATGGAAAAGCCATTATTGATGGTGGCAGCAATACAGCGCTTACCGTTTACAACACTTCTTATATACAAATCAAACAGATTTCTTTTGCAGGTGCCGGAAGAAAAACGGGCAATACAAAAGATGGCGTTATCATTAATAACTGCAACCACATAAGCATTGACAGCATCGACGTAAAAGGTTTTCAAAAATCCGGTTTGCTGATAAACACTTCTGCCAATGTTAATGTACGGAATGTTTATGCTACTGAAAATGGTTTTAGTGGCATTTATGCTATTGGAGAATGGAACAAAAGAAATTGCAGCAATATCAATATACTGTATTGCAAAACAGACAACAATCCCGGTGATCCAACCAATCTTACTAATCATAGCGGCAATGGTATACTGGCAGGTTATTGCAAAAATGTTTTGATTGATCACTGCAGTGCTACCAACAATGGTTGGGACATGCCGCGAAAAGGAAATGGCCCTGTAGGTATCTGGTGTTTTGAAGCAGACAGCGTTACCATTCAATATTGTATTGCTTATAAAAACAAAACAGCGCCGGGTGCTGCAGACGGTGGGGGTTTTGATTTGGATGGTGGTGTAACCAATTCTGTTATTCAATATTGCCTGTCGTATGAAAATGAAGGAAGTGGCTATGGACTCTTTCAATACGCAGGCGCTGCTACGTGGAACAACAATACCGTTCGCTATTGCATTAGTGAAAATGATGGCAGTGTTTCTCCTGCACACGCCGGTGTTTTTATTTGGAACAGTTCAGGTGATACTGCTCAACTTGCTAATTGTTACTTCTATAACAATACTATTTACAATGCAAAAGGTGCTGCCATTAGTTACGAAGCAGTGAGTGCCAATAAGGGCTTTCGCTTTTACAATAATATTTTTGTAGGCCGCGACAGCCTTGTTCTGGGTAAAGAGTCAAACAGTATTTACCTGGGCAATAACTGGTATAGTATTAATGGCGGTTTTTTTGCAGAAGGTTTTACCAATTTACAAAGCTGGGCAAATGCAAAAAGCAAAGAGTCATTAAATGGCAAGCTGGTTGGATTAAACATCAATCCTATGTTTGCAAATGAAGGTAATGCTGGTATAACAAACGCCAGTCAAATCAGTTCTTTTAATAATTATGCATTGCCAACCAATAGTGCATTACAAAACGGCGGATTAAACCTGCAGCAATTGTTTGGTGTAAATAATGGAGGTAAATCGTTCAATGGAAATGCTGCACCGATGCAAGGTGTTGGTGCGTGTTTCTAGATGTTGAATACATTTTGCAGGAGCGAAAAATCTTTCTTCCTTACAAAAGAAGAAGCATGCTACACAGGATACTGAAGTCGAAAAAGGATATAAAGTACAAGAGTGCGACGCAACGATGCTAAATAGCATTCCACTGCTGGCTAACAAATAAAAAACAACTAACTTAAATTCTTATAACGCCAAGTATGAAAAAGTTGACTTTCTATTTTTTAATCGCTACTCAATTATTCTTTTCCTACACCAATGCACAGCAAAAAGATTTTCGTCCCGGAGAAGTTTGGAAGGATACCGATGGCAATCCTATAAACGCACATGGCGGTGGGCTTTTGCTGTACAAAGGTGTTTATTACTGGTTTGGTGAAATCAAAAAAGGAGAAACAAAACGTGTGGCGTATGTAACATCGTGGGAAGATTATCGTGTACCTGCAGGCGGTGTTAGTTGCTATTCATCAAAAGATTTACTGAACTGGAAGAATGAAGGAGTGGCTTTATCACCTAACACAACTGATAGCAGCAATGATTTACATACCAGCAAAGTAATAGAAAGACCGAAAGTGATTTACAATAAAAAGACTGGCAAGTTTGTGATGTGGCTGCACCTGGATAAAGAAGACTATAGTGTTGGCCGGTCTGGCGTAGCGGTGAGCGATAAACCAACCGGCCCATACAAACTTGTTGCCAGTGAAAACCCTAATGGCAATGATGCCCGCGACATGACTATCTTCCAGGATGATGATGGTAAAGCCTATCATCTTTATTCGTCTGAAGGCAATGCTACCATGCACATTACTTTGTTGTCTGATGATTATTTAAAGCATACGCAAACAGAACAAAAGATATTAGTAAAGCAATCACGTGAAGCGCCTGCCATGATTAAATACAAAGGCAAATACTATCTCTTCACATCTGGTTGCACAGGCTGGTCGCCCAATGCAGCTGCTTATGCTGTTGCAGATAATCCAATGGGTGAATGGAAGCAAATGGACAACCCCTGCAGTGGCAAAGACGCCAACATCACTTATACTTCTCAAAGCACTTATGTGTTGGCGGTGCCTGGAAAAAAAGATGCATTTATTTTTATGGCAGACCGATGGAATAAAACAGATCTACCTGATTCAAGGTATATTTGGTTGCCCATGGTTATAAAAGACGGCAAACCGCAAATAAGCTGGGCAGACAACTGGAACTTTTCTTTCTTTAAATAATTGCATCCATGAATGTTTTACAAAAATGGCTGTTCAGTATTATTTTACTCAGCCTCTTAATTCCTGCGCATGCACAGGAGCCTGTCAACCGTCATTCATTTGCTTATATACAGCAGCAATTTGCTTCGCCCGATAAACAGTTTGGCAGTGCACCACTATGGGTATGGAATACCAGGGTTACCAAAGCCATTATAGATTCTATGTTGACGGGCTTCAAGCAACAGGCTTTCGGTGGTGTGTTTGTACATCCACGCCCCGGATTGGAAACGCCTTATCTCTCTACAGAATGGTTTACGCTTTGGAAATACGCCATGCAGAAAGCCAAACAACTTGGGTTGGATATATGGATTTACGATGAAAACTCCTACCCCAGCGGTTTTGCAGGTGGTCATGTTCCTGCAGCTATGCCCTCCAGCTATAACCAGGGGCAGATGCTGTATCGGTTGGGCGCAACGGTATTGCCAGACAGCAGCCAGTATTTTATTGCAATAGAAAAACAAAATGATGGCTCTTATAAACTGGTAACTGATAAAACAAGTGGTCGCCAGGGAAATTTTACGCTGTTTAAAAAAGAGTATTATTATAAATCGCCGTGGTATGGAAACTATTCTTATGTAGACCTAATGGTGCCTGGTGTTACAGAAAAGTTTATTGATGTAAGTTTTCGCAAAGGCTATGCGCCTTATGTAGGCAGTGAGTTTGGCAAAACTGTAAAAGGCATTTTTTCTGATGAGCCCAATATAGAATCGCAAGACAATAAAAGTACACGGTGGACACCATTGCTGTTTGAAACCTTTAAAAAGAAATGGGGCTACAGTCTGGAAGAACATTTACCTTCTTTGTTTGAAGAAACCGGTGATTGGAAAAAGACAAGGCACCACTACTATTCTGTATTGCTCGATTTGTTTATTGAATATTGGAGCAAGCCAATGAATAAATACACAACAGAAAACAATTTGGAATGGACTGGCCATTACTGGGAACACGAATGGCCAAGCCTGCGATCTGGCCCGGACAATATGGCAATGTATGCATGGCACCAACGTCCAGGCATTGATATGCTTTTTAACCAGTTTGATGAATATAGCAATAATGCACAGTTTGGTAATATCCGCTCAGTAAAAGAGTTAGCAAGTGTAGCAAATCAACTTGGCAAAAAAAGAACTTTAAGCGAAACATATGGCGGTGGCGGTTGGGAGTTAACTTTTAAAGACATGAAACGCCTGGGCGATTGGGAATATGTTTTGGGCATAAATACGCTTAACCAGCACCTTGCTTTTATGACATTGCAAGGGGCACGCAAGTATGATTACCCGCAATCTTTTTCTTATCATAATCCCTGGTGGCCATACTATGCAGGATTGAACAAACATTTTGCACGTTTATCGCTGGCACTCTCTACCGGGAAACAAAAAAATGATATACTGGTATTAGAACCAACCACAACAGCATGGATGAATTACAGGTACATCGATAGCATTCGCCTTGCTGATAATACGGGACAATTGTTTCAGTCTTTTATTACCCGCATGGAAAAAGCGCAGGTAGAATATGATTTAGGAAGTGAAGACATTATACAAAGAAATGGCAAAGTAAATGGCAGCAGTTTCATTGTTGGCGAAGCAGCTTATAAAACAGTAGTAGTGCCTGCTTCTATGAAAAACATCAATGATGCTACGTTTAAACTGTTGCAGCAATTCACTGCGAATGGCGGACATGTATTGTTATTTGATACGCTTCAGTATTTGAACGGAGAAAGGGATAAAGAGTTGGAAAATTTTGTGCAGTCGCAATCTCGTTTTAACGGTATAGATGCGCTTGACGAAGCTTTTATAAAAAAACACCTGGGTAATGATGATATCCGTTTTGATAAAACAGATACGGCTAGCACCAAGCTTTATCATCAACGAAGACAATTGGCAGACGGACAAATAATATTGCTTGTCAATTCTTCTATCAGCAATGCAGTAAAAGGAAGTTTTTACACAAAAGGTTTTTCAGTTAATGAACTGAAAACACAAACAGGAAATATCAGTTCATATTCTTTTGCAATAGCCAGTAATGAAATTCGGGTTGATTATGATTTACCTGCAGCGGGTAGTTTGTTGCTTTTCATTAGCAACAAGAAAGCAACAAGCAATAATGCAATATCAAATACTTTAAATAAAGCAGGAGGAACGGAAGTTTCCAGCAGCGCAACTGTCATTAGTCGCTTAAGGCCGAATGTGCTGACACTTGATTTTTGTGATTTGAAAACAAAAGACAGTTTGCTTAGCCGTCAATATTTTTACACGGCAGCCGATTACCTCTACAAAAAAAATGGATTTAACGACGGCGACCCCTGGAATACTTCTGTGCAGTACAACGACGAAACCATTCGACGAGATACTTTTAAAGCGGGAACCGGTTTTGAAGTAAGCTATCATTTTATTATTGACAGCAAGCCTAATAGCAGCATGCAATTGAAAGCAGTGATTGAAAGAAACAAGCTTTGGCAGTTGTCTATCAATGGCAAATCACTTGCTGCTATTGCTGGCCAATGGTGGCTTGATCATGATTTTGCTGTTTTTGATATCAACAATTATGTGCACGAAGGCGAAAATACTTTACAATTAGTAGCTCCAAAGATGAGTGTGTATGCAGAAATTCAACCCGTGTATATTACGGGTAATTTCAACTTAGCCCCCGATGCCGCCGCATGGCATATTGCGCCAGCACAACCTTTGCAATTAGGCAGTTGGAAAGAACAAGGAATGCCTTTATATGGGCATGAAGTAGTCTATAAAAAAACTTTTACTGTTAGCAATCCACAGAAAAAATATTTTATTGAGCCCGGCATTTGGAAAGGCACTGTTGCTTTGCTGAAAGTAAACAATCAGCAAGTGGCTATATTGCTGGGCAATGAAATTCGTTTTGACATTTCAAAATATGTAAAGAAAGGAAGCAATGATGTTTCATTGATTATCACTGGCAGTCTTAAAAATACACTGGGACCGCATTACAACAAACCAGCTACTGGCCTGGTATCTCCCTGGCATTGGCGTTATGTAACTAAACCTTTGGCAGGAAAAGATTATGATTTGTACGATTATGGCTTGATGGAAGACTTTAAAGTAATTACAGAATAAAACCAGCAATCTTACTCCCATCTTCATAAATCAAAAAGGCTGATGAAATTTATCTCATCAGCCTTTTTAATTAGTAACTGTACAAATTAATTTTAGAGTGCATTATTCTAACATTACAAACCAATTATTTTCAGAAACTCATCTTTCTTTCTTCGGGAAACATCTACAAAGTTGCCACTCTGCAATTCTATCTGGCCGCCATCTCCTTTTATATATCGCTTAATGTAGTTGAGGTTTACAATGTGAGAATGATGTGTACGGAAAAAAATTTCTTCAGGCAGCAATTCTTCAAATTCTTTTAGTGTTTTAGAGGCTACTATTTTTGTTTTATTGCTGAAATAAATATTGGTGTAATTACTATTTGCTTCCAGGTGCACTACATCATTTATATCATAAAAAAACAATCCTTCCAATGCAGGAATGGCCAGTTTGTGCAATTGCGGCTTAGGCTGCTGAATGTTTTGTCTTAATAATTCAACTTGCTTTTTTACTTCACTTGTTGGCTGTACATCTTTAATTTTTGCTACTGCATCTTTTAGTTCATCTATATCCACTGGCTTCAACAAGTAATCAAATGCTGCAAAACGAATGGCTTTAATGGCATATTGATCATACGCCGTAGTGAAAATAATATGAAAGTTTTTCTCTTTTATTTCATTCAGCATGTCAAAGCCATTCATACGGGGCATTTCTATATCTAAAAAGACGACCCTTGGTTTGTGGAATTCTATAAGAAAAATACCTTCCGGGCCATTGTCTGCCTCTGCCACCACTTCTATTTCGGGGCAATAGTCTGCCAGCTTTTGTTTAAGCGCTAGCCTTCCTTTGGCTTCGTCATCAATAATAATTGCTTTGTGTTTCATATAATATTCAGTTGAAGCTGTACGCGGGTGCCACAAGCCTTTTCGCCTTCATAAAGATCTGTAATATCTATTGAGGGCACAGGTTCTTTGTTAAACAACATTACCCTTTCATAACTCATTTCCAATCCATAAGAATTGCTTTTATTGTTACGCAAGCGGGTTGCTGCTGCCCTGCCAATACCGTTATCTGTAACTATATATATAATCCGGTTTTCTGTTTTGGCAATGTTAACTGTAAGCAGCCCACGATTATCATCCCTGTTGCGCAAGCCATGTATAATAGCGTTCTCTACAAATGGCTGAATGATGAGGGGTGGTACTTTGTAATCACCATTCATTAACTCTGGATCTATTACAATGTCTACTGCAAACTTATTCTCACTCCGTTGCTGCTCCAGTTCTATATACAGTTTAAGTGTTTCAATATCTTTTGAAAATGCTACAATGTCCTGTTTGCTGCTATCCAGCAAATTGCGGATAAGCTTTGCAAATTTATTCAGATAAAGCGTTGCATTGTATTTATCGTTGCTTTGTATAAATGCATCAATACTATTAAGGCAATTAAAAATAAAATGCGGGTTCATTTGTGATCGAAGCACCTGCATTTGTGTTTCTGCTATACTTTGCTTCAACTGAGATTCTGCAATTTTTTTCTTGTTCTTAACTGACCTGTATACCACTATCGCAATAATGATGCTTAATAATAAAGAAATGCCTATCGCTATTAAAAGGCCATTCTTGACAGACAGATTCTTTTTTCTGCAATTGTGTATATTCTTTTAAATGAGCATTCTCTATCTCCTTTCTCTTTACCATCCACTCCGTTTCTTTAATAGCAACATTTCTTTTGTTGTTAGAAGAAAACAAAGAGTCTGACGAACGCCTATAAATACGATAATATGCCAATGAAGAATCTTTATTATTCTTTTCATCGTACGCAATAAACAATTGATGTGCTGCATCTGCTGTCCATTCAAGATCGTTTGTCTTGCGGGCTATGGTCATAGCTTTTTTTAGCAACACAATTTTTTCATCGGGTTGCAGGGCTTTCAGGTATTCCGCTTTGGCCAGGTATCCGGCATATTCATTAGCAGGATCTCCATTCTTGAAAGCATCGTTTATGGCCTTATCAAAAAACAATACAGCAGAATCAGGTTGATCCGCGACAGCGTGCAGAGTGCCAAATCCCAAATAGAACAAAGGCAACAGACTGCTATCGGATGATTGCCGCGCCGCACTCAACCCTTTTAACAAATTGCTTCTTGCACTATCGTATAATTTTTCTTCCAGGTCGCAACGCATCAACAACTCATAATTAATAGCAACACCACGCCAAGCTTTCAGCTGCGTGTTGATCAATACAGCTTCTTGTGTATACTGCCTGCACTTGGGCACGTCTTCCAGCTTTTTAAAATTGTCACCCACATTATTAAGCGATACTGCTTCTACACGCAGAGCGCCGCAGTGTTCCGCATATTCAATCGCTTTAAAATAGGCATTGTTGCTGGCATAAAAATTTGCCGACTTGCTAAATAAAATACCCAGGTTTACCTGCGCCAATGCTTTGCCGTACTCAAAATTTAAACTATCGCTGTAGTAAGATACTTTCTCATAATAAGCAAATGACATTTTAATATCCTGGTCAGAACTGCGATAGCTAATCCTGTGCAACGTTAGTATATACTGAGAGTCTATGGTATGGTGTTTCGAAACCCAATCAATCATGCTGTCAACCCCAAGGTTTTGACTCACGAGGTTGTTATAAAAGAAACAAGTTATTATGTACAGGGCGATTGTTCTTTTCATAAATAAGCGTACAAAAAATTCCTGCCTTTATTTATTTACTTATTTTACCTGCTGCAGGTAAAGGTGTATTGCTTTTAGTTCATCGGTTGTATATGTCAGCAATTTCCAGGGCATCGCATCACTTAGTTGTTTTCCTTCTGGTGTTTTTCCGGTATGCAATGCCGTTATAAAACCTTCAGCACTCCATTTGCCTGCATGCCCCGTGGTGCTGATATCCGGTATTGGCGGCTCACCAGGATTGTGTGCAGGGCCGCCTTTCATATTTGCACCATGACAGCCACGGCATGTAGTAACCAGGTATGCTCCATATTCTACAGTAATGCCCGCCTGTACTTTATCTTTATACACCATGTTATGGTCAATCATTTCTGCAGGAAGCAAAGGGAATTTTCCTAAAAAAGTAAGAACTCTTCCCAAAGGTTTTAAAGAATGGGCAGGAACGGATTTATCTACGGGTGGTTGCTGTTTTAAAAAGCATATTAGCTGACCTAATTCTTCATTTGATATATTGCCGACATCCTGCGATGGCATAAACCATGCAGACCTTCCATCTTTTGTAAGACCATGACGTATCAGTCGCACCCAATCCTCATCTGCATATTGAATACCACCTTTGCCACTGGTGATGTTCTTGGCATACAATACACCAACGGGCGTCTTCTCATCCAGGAATACCTGACCATCTGCAAGATTTTTTCCATGACAACCAATACAGCCTCTGGTTTCTGCAACATGTTTACCAGCAACATAAGAGACAGAATCAGTTGGAACTGTAATAGCCTGCAGTTTTACAGCATACACTTTATTGATTCGCTTCTCTGTATTTACAAAAACAATTGCGTAAAAAATAATCGCAATCACCAACAGGCAGCCAACTATAATCATTGTCCATTTGGCAATTTTCTTAAGCATGATAGTTTGGTTGGGGTTTATATAAGTGGGTTAAAAAAATGACACAGGTAAAAGTGAAATCCCTATCAATTCAAAAGCCACCAAAATAGCATGCTTGCTGGTATGCACCAAGACAAAAACGCTGTAATCCTCTACAAAAAAAGGCGTTTTTCAAGCGCATCTGGTCTTTGTTGAGCCAATAACATACATAAATTAGCCAGCGGTTGCTATACCTACAGCTTTCTATAAGTAAAATTGTATGTTTAACGCATAGGGAAAGGTTCCATCAATTCTATTCTTGTTCCATCAGGATCAAATAAATTCAATTGCCAGCGGTTGTTGCGGCCTATTCTTGGTGCAGCCACTGTATAGCCTGTTTTATTTGAAAGCGGCAATAATTTATCTACAGCCATTTGCATATCGGGCACCATCAATGCAATATGGTGCATGCTGCCCAATTGTTGCCGGTTTACAGGCCCCGTTACCAACATGTATTCAATATAATCGGTTCCTTCGGGCACCCGCATGTTTATCCAACTGGTAATGCTGTCATTGGCACCACCACGCCATATTTCTGAGAACCCCAGTATAGCAGCATAAAAATCGTTAGCTGCCTGCGCAGATTTTATGGTAAGGCCTGCATGCAGGATGCGTTTTGAGATAGCATCCGGTTGCTGCGGTTGTGCATGAGCGGTAGTATTGTATTGTATAAACTCTACAGAATGGCCATCCGGGTCTGTTATAGAAAAATAAATAGCATCAGACTTCTTTGTTACCGATAAAGGCACCTTTATACCTTTTGATTGCAGGTAATTCAGCATTGCAGCAGCATCTGTTGTTTGAAAAGAAACCCCCAGCAGTCTTTCGTCCTGGCCAGCGGGCAGCCCGTCCTGCAATGCTATTGTTTGTCTTTGATTGACTGCTATGGTAATAAGTTTGTTTTTACCGTTACTGTTTGCAACAGCTGGTGGCAACTGGTAACCCATCAGCGAATGATAGAATACTGCTGACTTCTTTATATCTGTTACCTGAAATTGCACACAGGATATGCCGGTAATGGGTGGCCGCTTTATTTCCTGGGCAGTTATATGCAGGCAGACAAGGTTGAGCAACGACAATAAAACAAAAAACAGTTTTAAGTGAGTGCAGGCTTTCATGATGGCTTTATTACAGAACAATGCAGCCACAAGGGCTGCATTGTCTTGGTAATATACCATTTTTTATCAAGAAAAACCTTCTTCTAGAAAGTTGGATCGGCGGGGGTGTTCGGGTTGCTGTCACGTTCGCGGAAAGGATAAGGCATCAGGTTGCGTTTACGCTCGCTGTTGGCGCGGCCAAACCTGCGCATGTCTTCCAGCTTCATGCCAGACAAATAAAGTTCTATACAACGGTTGCGGTAAATCTGCGTAAGCACATCTGCCTGTGTAGCCGGGGCAACAGCAGGTAGTGCAGCACCTACACCGAATGGATCGGCCGCTGGTTGTTTGGTAACTACTTTATTTAATTCAGTAACTGCATTGGTTAAATCCGGAGAAGTCTGTCTTGCATAAGCTTCCGCTTTTATCAAAGTGATTTCACCTGGCAGGTAAATAGGAATAGCTGTGGTAGCAGCAATCCAGAAACCATTTAAGCGATAGCGTGGCAAGATAGTAGCATTGATAACCGTATAAAACGGAATTCGTTTATCAGATAAATCAGGTGCTATGCTTGCGGGAAGACCAAGCGTTGAATCCAAAGGCTGATACAAGTTATTGGTTGAAGTAGCCGTGTTGTAAATTGGATTGGGCGTAGCTGCTTCAAAGTTAAAAGTAGACTTTGCTGTTAATGTAACCGCGTTTGCTGCAGCCAAAGCAGCAGCATAATTGCCCGCAAACAATGAATACCTTGCTTTAAGGGCGTTTAATGTATTTACAATGTCTACACCAGCGGGCATATCTGATGCAAAACCTGTGCTGATAGCATTGGCACTGATAGTAGTAAGCGCTTTGTCTATGGCAGCAACAGCTTTGCTATAGCCTTGTATATGGTCAACAAAAACTGTAGGTGTTGTCAGCGTACCAATCGTATCGGGCACTTTTTCCCATAACATGGAAAGGCTACCGATAGACAATGCTTTAATAATAGTTGCATAACCTATCAAACCGCTGGCATATCCTTTATCGCTCAATTGCGCTGCGCCATTGATTACATTGTTGGCATCATAGATACACTTGTTAGCAGTTGTCCAGATATTTCCCAATAAGGCATTGGTTCCATCCACTGCATTGCCCCCGGTAGTCAGCTGCAGTTCTGAAGTATTACCTGCATTCAACAGAAATGTTTCATTGGTTGTTAAACCATTGGCATCTGATACACCTGGTAACACGTTTAGTGAATACGTACGTTGTATACCGATGGCTGTGCCCATCAATCCTTTTGATGAAGCAAGTACCTGTGCCGATGTTGCTGCATTGGGATTGCTGTAATTCTTTTTACATCCAATACTTCCCAACAACAATAAGCATACAGCGTATATAGCTATTTTAGTTATTTTTTTCATGACGATTTTTTTTATGGGTTAGAAGGATGCTTTTATACCAAGACTAAAAGTTCTTGGAATTGGTACTGAACCAAAATCAATCCCTCTTAGTATGGTGCTTTGTCCGCCTGAGTTTACTTCAGGATCATATCCTTTGTAATTATCCCAACTGATTAAATTGCGTCCACTGAAACTAAGTGTGATATCGCTGATTGATTTAATTTTTCCGAAGTCATAGCTCAAAGACACTTCTCTCAATTTTACATAAGAACCATCATCAACTCTCCATTGCTCAATAGCATAAACACCAGCTATAAATCCACGAGGTATTTGTCCCAAATCTTCTTGTTCCGCTACTTTACCATTACCTACGCCCTGTCTTGTTCTCCAGTCCGCATTCCAAACGTTAGCACCTTGCAGATAATCAAGCTGAACCCTAAGACCCAATTTTTTATAGCTAAATTCATTCACCACACTTCCTGAATATTTTGGATTGGGGTCACCAATTACTTTACGCAATGTTGTTCCTGAAGGAACGCCACCTGTTCTGCCTGGTGTATAAGTTAAAGTGCTGTTTTGTACACCCAATTCTGTAAGTGGTATACCTGTAGTATTTTTCAGCAGGCTTCCATCTGTATTGGTTGCAAAGAAAGTTCCGTAAAACACACCAATTGGCAACCCTTGAATAATGGCTACTGGTGCACCAGCATTAGTGCTCAGCAGGTTCAACGCCTGGCCTATGTTGATGGCTTTATTGCGGTTGTGGTTGTAAATAACTGACACATCCCACCTGAAATCTTTAGAAGCAATTGGCGCACCTGTCAACACAATTTCATAACCTTTATTTTCTAGTGAACCGAAATTATCCAGCAAGCTGGAGTATCCGGTAGTTGGAGCAATAAACCTGTTTATCAGCAAGTCCTTTACTTTTTTATTGTACACGTTAACAGTAAGGCCTAAACGATTTTTGAAGAAAGAGAGAATCAGCACCAAACTCAAGTTCTTCCTGTCTTTCTGGTTTTACATTTTCGTTTGCCAATGTGCTGCTGGATGTAAGTGATGTGCGACCAATATAAGAGTTGGAAGTATAAGTATTAAACCTTGAATAAGCGCCAATGCCTGTAAGGTTACCGCTTTGTCCATAAGCCACACGAAGCTTAAACAAATCCCACCAACCGGCTACACCCAGTTTTTCCCAGTAATCAGTACCAGATAAAACATAGCTGGCACTTGCTTTTGTATACACCTGGTTACGTTGATTCTCTCCAAATACAGAAGAACCATCCTGACGGATAGCACCGGTTACAAAAAGCTGGTTGCGGTATTTGAAGTTTTGTTGTACAAAAACACCTGAAACCGACAACTCACTACGATCATCTGTTCCTGGTATTATTGTACTTGCACCATTTACGGTTTGTACAAAAGGAGCAAGACCTCTGCCTTGTGATAAGATGTAATTGTTCTTCTCATACTGCTGAGAGAAACCAACCTGTGTTACAGAATTGATCTTATCTGTAATGTCTATATTGTATGTAGCATTGATATCGTGGTTGATGGCAAAGAAATTATTGGATGCAGCACTTGCATAACCATTTTGTGTTGGATCAAGCGTAGCACCACCGCCCCAGAATGCTGTACTAACATTGTATGCAAATGGCGGAATATAAGTGGTACCGCTTTGCGCATAGTTGTCAATACCCATTTTATAATCTACAGTAAGATGCTTAATGGGAGTAAGCTTTAACCCAACATTGGCAATAACACGATTGGTAATATTTTTCTGTTTGATGTCTTCAACAACAGATACAGGGTTTACCCTTCCTCTCTCTCCCACTGCCTGCAAATTTCCCAATGCATCACGCTGCCAGATATTGTGGAAGTTGCCAATGATGTTGATAGAGTTTAACGGAGAATAGAATGAGTTGCCATCAGGCTTTTCATTAGCATTGCTATTTACATAGTTGAGGCCAATGTTAAAGCTCATCCATTTATTCAACACCTGGTCAATATTACTTCTGAAACTGAAACGCTGGTAATCGGTATTTTTCACAATGCCCTGGTTATAAAAATAAGAACCAGAAACATAGTACTTGGTTTTATCTGTGCCACCACTTACCGAAACTGTATTGTCTGTTCCTAATCCTTTATGAAAAATATAATCATTGTAATCATAACGGGTAACTGCAGTTGTATTAGTCAGTGTCGGTGTTAAGATGTCTTGTGTTTGTGCACCTACGCCATCTGTAGGACCACCAAATTTTACAGGGGCCATATTCACACCTACTTTTTTGCGCAGGCTGCTTTGCATAATGCTGGTAGTGAAGCTTACTTTTGGCGCACCTGTTTTTCCACGCTTTGTAAATATCTGCACCACGCCTGCATTGGCACGGCTACCGTAAATGGCAGCAGCAGCAGCACCATTCAATACTTCTATACGTTCAATGTCCTGTGGATTGATATCTACCATCCTGCTTTGTCCAACAGTACCTACCACCTGCGAGCCATCATAACCGCTCTGGGTATTGGTAACACGGTTGGTAGCATTGTTCACAATAACACCATCAACAATATACAATGGTTCAGAAGATGAATTAATAGAACTGATACCTCTCAACCTTACAGATAAGCCGCCTGCAGGGTCTCCATTGTTTTGTGTAATCTGTGCGCCTGCAGTTTTGCCCTGCAATGCAGCCAGCACATTGCCGGTTGCACCTTTAGTAAGTTCATCCGCATTTACAGAACTGATGTAGCTACCTAACTGCCGGCGTGTTGTACCTGCAGATGTACCGGTAACAATTACCTCATCCAACTTGGAAACTCTTTTTGTAAGCGATGCGTTTAAATTATAACTGGCTGCAGTGCCTACGCTTAATGCCATTTCCTTTGTATCATAGCCTACACCGGAAATAACAATAATATGGTCGCCCGGTTTTAAAGCGGTTGTAAGACGATAGTTACCATCATTGTCTGTGGTAACACCTTTGCTGGTGCCTTTCACCAATACGGTAATGTTGGGCAATGCCGCATTGGTTTCGTCAGTCACCTTACCGGAAATAGTTACCTGTGCTGCTGCACAGATGGCCATCAGGCTAAAAAAGCATAGCAGTAAAATTGCTTTCCCCCGCATGGCACTGAAAGGTTGTTTTTGCTTCATACAGTTGGTTTTGGTGTTGAATTTTTAAATAATCTGGATGCCTTTGCTTTCATAGGGTTTTAGTTTTGCTGATTGCGGTTCTAGCTCCGTTACCAGCACATCTATTTCATCGGCTTCGCATATTTTCAGGGGTTCGAATGTGTTTACTTTTTCGGAAATGCAAAGTGCTATTACTTTTTTTGCGCTCTTAATCATAGCACGTTTCACCTGCACCACGTCCCAATCATTATCGGTAAGGCCACCTTCTATATCAACTGCATTCACTCCTACAAAACATACATCGGGCTTTATCTGCTGTATCTTTAAAATAGTTTCCGCACCAATAGTAATTTTAGAATTGCGGGAAAGTTTGTCGCCTACAATTACTACTTCTATATTGGGATGATTGGTAAATTCTGTTGCAGCAGAAAGGCTAACAGTAATAAATGTTGCCTGCAATTCTTTGGGAAGTACTCTTGCCAATTCTGTAATGGTAGTGCCACCGGTAGTAAGAATAAACATACCGTCTTTTATAAAGCGAAGGGCTTTGGCCGCAATGATCCTTTTTTCTTCCAGGGCGTATACATTGCCGGTGCCAATGGCCGGGTTGAATGATTTTGACAACGCACCTCCATGCACTTTTACAATTTTTCCTTCCTGGGCCAATTCCTGGAAATCTCTTCTGATGGTATCTTCAGATACCTGTATCTGCTCGCTGAGAGAAGAAGATAATATCTTATTGTGCAGATTTATCTGGTGAAGAATATAACTGTGACGTTCTTCTTTCAGCATGTTAAGTTTCGGTTATATCCAAAGCTAACCTAAAACCGCATAAAAACAATCATTTTTTGCGGTTTTTTGCGGGAATTAATCTTGAAACCCGCAAAAACAGGAATGCTACCCATTAATAATGGTCTTATATTATTATAGCACCTTACTGTCAATTATTACGCTTTGCCGCTGAGGGTTTGACGCTGTATAGGGAATGGAAAAGATAAACTGATCCTCATAAGGTGTTACATGTATGTTCAAAGGAATGAAACCTTAGCCTCCTCTTTATTGCCATTTTATTGCAATAAGCATTTTATAGAAATCGTTTTAAAGTGTTAGCAGTTTTACTAAAACTGTTTTAAACCTTCATTCATTATTTAAACCCTGTTTCATGCCCAATAGATTTGATTCTTGTTATTTATTTAGTGGATGATGATGTGCTTTGCCTTAACCTGTACAAACAGTTTCTAAGGCAATTAGGATATACCAATGTTCATCTTTTTGACAATGGAAATGATTGCCTGAGCAGCCTGGACGAACTGAAGCCTTCGCTCATTTTCCTTGATTATAATATGGACGAGCTGAACGGCATTGACGTATTAAAGCAGATTAAGAAATTCGATCCTTCTATTATTGTATTGTTTATCTCTGGCCAGGAAGACATAGAAGTAGCCGTAAATACCATACAGCATGGTGCCATGGATTATATTGTAAAGTCTTCTCTAAGCACAGAAAAAATGAAGACTATTATGGAGGCTATCGAAAGCCATATACCAGAAGAGAAAAATAATAACCAGGCACAAAAATCATTTTTAAAACGTCTTTTTTCTTAATTTTTCCATTAACCAGTATAACAACCCTTACTGTTCTCAGTAGGGGTTTTCTGTTTTTGTAGCCACAGTGTCACCATGAACACAGAGGCTGCACGGAGAATATTCTCTGCATATTTATCGCTATGCAATCGAACAAAAGACCTATAAGGTTTGCTGAACGGTATTGCAGCGCTGCAAACCTTATAGGTCTGGCAATTGTTTGTAACCACGGTGGCTCGGGGATCACAGAGATTGCACAGAGAATATTCTTTGTTGTTTCTCACTGTGTAATTGCCAATCCCTGCCCTCATTGTGCCTATGTGGCTATGCATTTATACAACGCCTTAAAAGCAGCTATCCCTGTGCAACCTCCGTGCCCTCCGTGTCTCTGTGGCAAAAAAAACGTGGCAAAAAAAGCAAAGGCCCGGTATTTTCTACCAGGCCCGCTTACCTTTCAAACAAAAAACTGTGTTACAATAAATGAGAATATTATTCTACCAATACTTTCTGGCTAAAGCTGAACCCGGGTTTTTGCAATTGCAAAATGTACACACCATTTTTAACAGCACCGGATAGATTGATATCTGAAGCGCTGGCGGCATTAATTGTTATCAATCCACGCTGTATGGTCTGACCTGCAATTGTATTAATACGGTATTCAAACAAGCCGTTAATATTTTTTGCTGCAATATGGATATTATCATGTGCAGGGTTCACAATTGAAAGACGTGCATCACCAGTGCTGCTGTTCTTCAACAATACTACAGCAGAGAATTTTGCCTGGCCATCATTGTCTACACTGCGCAAACGGTAATAGGTAGTTGCGGCAAGTTCTTTTGTATCTGTATAAGCGTATTGTTGCAGGCTTGCAAGGTTGCGTGCTGCTACTGTGCCAATGGTATAAAATTGCAAACCATCGTCACTCCTTTGCACTTCATACCTGTTCACGTTTATTTCATCACTGGTGCTCCATGATACAATAGCGTTGCCATTATCTTTATACGCAGTAAAACTGAGCAGGTTTACGGGCAACGCAAAACTTACACTACCTAATACAAATTGTCCAAAAGAAGAAAGAGCAGGTGAAGCAATATTTCCGGTAGTAGTTACATTTCCTGTAGCAGAGCCGCCTACAGAAGTCCATAACCCACCGGTATAATTGGCTACACGAATATCTGCAAGTGTATAAGGCGGCATGGTTACTTTACTGTTGTCCCAATTCATTGCAATTATAGCAGTACCACCGCTTACACGGTTCACTGTCCAGTATTCATACCTGTCTACTGTTACCAGCGGTGGTGCAATATTGGAAGTATTAGGAGTTGTACCTGAATAAGTGGCATTGAAAACAGAAGATATAGAAGGACTGTTGGCCGCTATTGTTCTTTCAACAGTGCCATTGCCCAAAGGAAATGCAAAAGAAGTAGTGCCTGTTTTGCGCACCCAACCTTTTACGTGTTTGCTATCTCCGTCGCCAGAGTAAGAAGAGCCAGCTTCATACATCAGGTAATTGGGAGTAGCCGAAGTGGTGATAACACCTGCTGTGAAGGTATGCGCACCACTTACGCTAAGATCATTATTAAGCGTAAATCCGCTGCTGTTATTAGTAACCAGGTTAAATGTCCTAAACAGTTGCGAACCACTTAATGTTTGTAAAGCAGTTCCATTAAGATACAATGTACCTGTACCAATTGCCATGGATGCCTGGTCATTTGCCAGATCCTGCAATACATACAAACTACCATTATTGGTAAGTGCGCCTGCAGAGCTGTTGGCCAATGAACCGTTTACATACAATATGTCAGACGATCCACTGATGTATAATGTGCCCGTGTTCTGCAAGTTTACCTGCGCCTGCATATAGCAAGCACTTAGTAACAATGCAGCAGTAGCATAAAATTTTATGTTTTTCATTGAACCAAGTTTTGGTTTGAATTATTTGTTGGCCTTTAATGCAGCTACCTCTTTTTTCAGATCATCAATTTGCTGCTGCAATTCTTTTACAGAGTTAATCAATACAGGCACCAATTCTGCATAGTTCATACCCAGGTTTTCTTTTGATTCATCACCCAGCACTACTTCTGGCACAATCTTTCTCACTTCCTGTGCAATCAATCCAATCTTGTGTCCGCCGTCTATATTTTTCCAATCATAACTTACAGGACGCATTTGCATTACTTCTTTCAAGCCATAAGACAGTGGTTCAATATTTTTCTTCATTCTTATATCTGAAGTCTGGATAGTGCCATTAGCTGCATAAACAGCAGACCATCTTCTTGCACTGCTTCCGCAAGTCCATGTATTATCACCATCAGGTATTATCTGGCCACCGAACATATGTGTTTCAGAGCCGGCTATTTCGTAATACACCATACCTGCTGAATTAGTAATGCCTCCAAAAGTGGTACCTACCATAATGTCCATATTAATACCACCATTGGTTATCCTTGCATTGCCACCGTTTACATGAAACTTCTGTGCAGGCGAAGTAGTACCAATACCAACATTACCACTACCGTCTATGCGCATACGTTCATTGCTTGACTGAGTTGTACCGCCTGTCATAAACACTAATGATTTACCGCTGGTTCCTGTACCTACTAATAAATTCTGACCAACATTGTACAGGTAAGCATCATTGATGCCACCAAATACACCAGCAGTATTTGCGGAGCTGTTTATGCCCATATCTATATAGTTAGTGCTTTCGCTACCATTATCAGCAGTAGCCACCACGTCTGAGCTGGCACCGGTTCCTGCATTCGTATTCTGAATATTTAACTGCGCATAGCTGTTGGTGTTACCTTTTCCTACAATTACGTTTTGATAATTGGTATTGCCGCTTGCACCAGCATCCACAATCAGCCTTTCAGGATAAGTGCTGTTGAAAGTTGTAGTGCCAACACCCAGGTTGCCGCCGGATGTCAGGCGCATTTTCTCTGTATTGTTTGTAATAAAAGGGAGATCATAATTTGATTTGGTACCAAGGTTTCTTGCAGCAGTAACACTGTTACCACCTTGCAACCAATCGCTGCCAGAGCCGCTGGGAACTGCCGAAGAACTGATATTCCAGTTGGCACCATTACTTACCACGCAAACCACCTCATTGCTTTCATCCAATGTCCAGGAAGACTGTCCATCTATTGTTTGAGAAGAGGTTGTAGCAATAGTTAATAAAGATGTATTAGAGCTGGCATTTTTTATCCAATACACACGACCTGTACAGGTAGTGGCCGTTGGCAATGTAAGCGTAGCTGCAGTTGTACCTGTAAACGACAGCATATTATCTGACGCCGCGGTAGTACTGGTGGTAAACGCTCTATAGTTAGAAGAAAAAGAGCCACGCACATCAAGTGTT
Source organism: Chitinophagaceae bacterium (assembly GCA_047602295.1). Classification (GTDB taxonomy): domain Bacteria; phylum Bacteroidota; class Bacteroidia; order Chitinophagales; family Chitinophagaceae; genus JACMLD01. Next base: position 4,916,905 of record JASGHP010000001.1, read on the forward strand.
GAATTGGGTGATGTAGTGCCTACTCCAATCTGTGCATTTGCAGTTGCCACCGCAAGTAAAGAAAGGGATAAAAGAAGTGTTTTGTTTCTCATTGGTTTGTTTTTTATATTGACAGGTCTTTCAATTATTTATTTTGGTTTTTCAGTTGTGCTTCCAGTGCCTCAACTTTCTTGTTCAGCTCTTTTATAGAGTTAATTAAAACCGGCACAAGCTCTGCGTAATTCATACCGATGTTCTCTTTTGATTCATCACCTACTACTACCTGGGGTATTACTTTGCGTACGTCCTGGGCTATCAATCCAATTTTATTTTTTCCTGAGTTGTCTTTCCAATCGTAGGTAACAGGTTGCAGTTTCAACACCTCTTTCAATCCATAATACAAGGGCTCAATATTTTTCTTCAGCCTGATATCAGAAGTTTGTATTGTTCCATTGGTAGCATAAATAGCAGACCAACGGTTAGCAGATGTGCCATCAGTATAGGTATTATCCTGCCCCGGCACCAATCCTGTATTTGTAATGCGCATGCGTTCTGTATTAGCACTGCTTGACGTAGTATAAAAAATCAGGGCTTTATTGTTGGTAGAATTGCCAATTACAAAATCATTGCCGGTTGAGTAGAGGTATGCATTGTTTGCACCACCCAATATACCAGTGGCAGAATAAGCGCTGGAGTTAATACCCATATCAATGTAATTAGCAGTTTCGCTGCCATTATCTGCAGTGGCTACCACATCTGATGAAGCAACAGCTCCGCTGGATTGGTTCTGAATATTTAATTGCAAATAGTTATTGTTATTACCCCTGCCAACAATTGCATTTACAGAGCTTGATGTGCCATTATCTACCAATAATTTTTCTCTATTGGTGCTTGAAAAACTTTCTGTACCAATACCAACTGCAAGACTTGTATTGCTGCGATCGCCCAATATAACTTCATTAGGAAGAGTGGCAGATGCATTGTAGCCAATAGCCGTTGAATTGGCAGCGGTGCTGGATGCAGATGCGCCAGCGCCAATCACTGTACTGTTAGCTACATAAGATATGCTGGAGCCATTGCCAATAGCTACACCGTTGCTGCCATTTACTGTAATGCCCGCTCCTATTGCAATAGGATTTGTTAATCCGTAACCAATCGTAGTGCCTGTGCCTATTGCAATAGCATTAGCACTATTGGCTACCGTGGTAGTACCTATGGCTACTGCACTTGCTGCATTGGCAATTGTTTTGTTAGCAGCAGTACTGTTGCTGCCGATTGCCAATGAATTGGAAGCATTGGCTGTAGCATTGCTACCAATGGCCACCGCATCTGTAATGCTGTATGCCGTAACTGCAGCAGAACCTATGGCAAGTGATGCTGTATTGTTTGCAGTAGCGCCGTTTCCAATGGCAAAAGAATTGCTGCCATTAGTAGTAGCACTATTACCTATAGAGAATGAATTATCTGCATTTACAGCTGCGCTGCCACCGATAGCATAACCGGTAGTATGATTATAACCAACATTTGCGCTGCTGCCAATAGCATAAGACTGCGTTGAGTTATTAGTAGTAGCGCCAATACCAAGTGCCAGTGAATTTTGATCAAAACGACCAACCTGTGTGCTATTTGTCTTAATCACCAATGCCTGTGCATCTGTTGTTCCTAAAAAATTGGTGGAAGGATTAGTGGAAGCATTGCCTGTTAAAGCCCATGCGTTTACAGAAGAAGAACCTATCTTTCTAACTACGCCATTTAATATTGTTACAATGCTATCTGATGCTGCGCCTGTTTGTACACCTGCCAGGTAAAGCGGATTTGAAGAAGCGCTTACGTGCAATTTATAAGAAGGGCTGACAGTACCAATGCCAACATTTCCTGATCCGTCTATGCGCATTCTTTCATTGGATGACTGGCTTGTGCCGCCCGTCATTAATACCAAAGATTTACCGGAAGTACCAGTGCCAAGTAAAAAATTCTGACCAATATTATATATATAAGCATCATTGGCAGATCCCATAACATTGCTGCTATTGTTACTGCCGTTAATACCCATGTCTACATAGTTAGAAGTTTCATCACCGTTATCTGCAGTAGCTACCACATCAGAGGATGCATTGCTGCCGGAAGAAAGGTTTTGAATGTTTAGCTGCAGGTAACTGTTGATAGTGCCTTTACCTACAATAGCATTTACAGAGCTGGTTGTACCTGCATTCACCAATAGCTTTTCCGGATAAGCGCCGTTAAAAGACGTTGCGCCAATGCCAAGATTGCCTGTATTACTAAGGCGCATCTTCTCTGTATTGTTGGTGAGAAACGGTAAATCATAATTGCTGGTAGTACCAATGTTCTGAAGGCTGCTTACATTATTGCCACCATTTATCCATGCTGTGCCACTGCTGTTGCCGGGAAGGCTCTCTGCAAGCACCAGCCAGTTGGCACCATTGCTTGCTACACGCATGGCTTTATTTGTTTGCGTTAATGACCATGATGCAATGCCATCAATCGTTTGTGAAGAAGTGGTAGCAATAGTAAGTGCAGATGCATTTGAACTGTTATTCTTTATCCAATATACACGTCCGCTGCAAGTAGTTGCATCGGGCAGCGTTAATGTTGCTGCAGAAGTGCCGGTAAATGACAGCATATTATCATTTGCAGTGGCAGTACTGGCAGATGAAAAAGCCCTGTACACCATAGACATCGAGCCACGTACATCAAGTGTAGAATTAGGTAATGTAGTACCTACACCTATTTGCGCATACATCGCATGCGACAATATTATTAGCGCTAAAAAAAAGAGCAGGTTTCTCATACGTTTAAAATGAATTGGATTTATTATTGCATTACTAAACGTATTAATTAAATTTTAATTTAAGCAGAACACAATTTTTTCACAACAATGATTACTTATCTCTTTCTAGGGGTTTTACTTTAAAAAGATTTTCTGTTTGCTTTAATTCTTTGCAGAACACTATTACTTAACTACAGTGTTTACTATTGGCGGGCTTGCTTTTTTGTGCGACCTGGAAGCATGGTTCCATTCCCAGTTTATGCCTACAACATAATAGCGTTGATTACCGAGTGGGTTGAAAGTATAAAATGGAAAACTCCATTGGCTGTAACTAAACCCCAGCATCAGACCGGGATCTACCAGCGCATTGGTGGCATAAATGCGTGTATGTTGTACCGCTACTCCTGTATACATCCATTCAAAAGGCTGATAGTACAATTCAGACCAATTGTAAAAAAAATTATCGTACCTGGTTTCTGTTGAAATACTGTACTGTGCCTGTGAAGAAAAATAAAATTTACGGTAGTTTAAATCTGTATTCAATCCAAATGAGCCGCCTTTCATATTGCCGGCAATGATGCCTGCCATAGGAGTAAACGACCATGAAAATTTTTTATCGCTGGAAAAATTGTGGCCTGCATACAGTGAAACGGTATTGATATCCTCGTAATTGTAACGGGCTTCTGCATACCATTTGCTGTTGGTTTCATAATGTGCCACCGGCGCTACCAATGTGTTTTGCCCCGTGCCCATAAATGAATATTGTTCAAAGCTCATTTTAGACTGAGCAGTTGCGCTTTGTATTAGCAGGGAAAAAAATAGTATCGTGATAACACTACGCATACTTTTTTTCAGGCACTGTCATCTCAGACGAAAACCTGTTGCTGATTACTATCTCTGCATTCATCAACCTATCCAAAATAGATATCTCTTTCAGGTAAGGATTCCAGTAAAAAATAAGTTTGTCGATTGGCTTCCACAATATCACCCAGCTAAATACTTCCACAGCATTGCCCAGCATCGAATGCAGGTTTTCATTTCCTTTAATTAATGTGATTAAAAAAAACTGGCAAAACATTACAACAGCCAGGCTAAATGCCAATAGCTTGTAAGAGCTTTTTTTGAATTTTAAAAACTCAGATTCTTTAATTGATTTCTGAATGGAAAAATGTCTGCGGATGGCGTGTACCAATGGTTCTACATACTGCTCATCAGCAACTGTATTGCAAACCAGCTTATATCTTATTTCTGAGTAGCGCTTGATAGCCACAATAGAAGACATGATATAGGATTCAAAATCCTGGTTCAGTTGTCTTTTGTAAATAGGCGATGGATCATGCGGGTTAAAATAACTGTCAATAGTCTGCGCATCTACCGAGAGGAAGATAGTAATCCTTTTTAATAGCAGCTTATTCATACAGTATAGATCAGGCGTTTCCGGATATTGAATTAATAGGGCTGGCAAAACATTTTCAGCATTGCCGCTTCACCCTGCTTAGCAAACGGCTATCAGGGTTATGTATTATTTTATATGATGGTGTTTTTGCGCAGGTAAGGGTAAACATTTGTTCGGCTAAATGTTCTTCATTAGAAAAATTGTTGAAATTTATTGTTAAACCTGCATCCGGCATTTGCTAAGAAAGCTGGCTGCATAAAATACAGGCTTATATTAGTAATGCAAAAAAGAACCTGAAACAGAAAACTGCTTATGGTAAAAAAAATTTTCCTTCTTTGCCATACCATCTGCTGCCTGAACTGCAGCAATGCACAAGATATAAAACAGCAGCTAGACAACTACCTGTCTAAAGCCAACACCTTTAATGGTACCGTTCTTGTCATGTATAAAGACAGTGTTTTATTGCATAAAGGTTATGGTTATAAAAATGCGACAGAGAAAAGCATAAATGACAGCAATACTATTTATAGAATTGGATCTTTGACCAAACCTTTCACTGCTGCTATTATCCTGCACATGGAACAGCTGGGACTGTTAAAGCTTTCTGACCCCATTTCAAAATACTTAATTGATTACCCGAATGGCAGCAGTATAACAATAGAGCAATTACTTACACATAAATCCGGCATAAAAGATTACTTGCAGGTAGAAGCCGTTCAAAAATTGCCCGACAATGCACCACCAATCTCCATGGAAAAACTGATTGATTATTTTAAAAACGAACCTTTAATCATCCCAAAAAAAAATCAATTCAACTACTCAAACTCAAACTACATTCTTTTAGCTGCCATCATAGAAAAAATAACAGGTCAAAAATTTGAACAGGTGGCACATGAAATTATCTTCACGCCCTTACACATGCAACACTCAGGTTTCGATTTCAAAAACCTGCAAAGCACTGACAAATCAACCGGGTATAGCAATGCTTTTAAACAACAGGCAGTAACAGATTTCGATTCAACTTATGCGCCTGGTTGCGGCTCGATGTATGCAACTGTTGGAGATCTATATAAATGGTATAAGGGCTTGTTGTCAAATGCTGTTATTAATGCACATTCAAGAGAAAATGCTTTTCAGCCGCGCAACTGGTTATATGGTTACGGATGGTTCAGCTATACTTCTTATGGAAGGAAATGTATCTCTCATCCAGGTGGTGTTCCGGGCTTCATTGCAGACATGAAATTTTATCCAGACGATAATCTTTGCATCATCCTGCTTAGCAATAGCGGTGTAGGAAAAGCTGATGCCAATAAAATTGCGGCAATGGTATTTCAAAAACAGGTAGAAAAGTCGCCATTATAAAAGCATAGACACAAACCAGTTGTCTCAAAACCCAATAGTTTTACTAAAAGCCACCGTATAAACCCGGTCGGCGAAAAATAGTAGACATACGTCGAAATTAAAAAAAAGGCTGTAGTAATCATACTACTTTCGTTTTTGTGAGAATCATTGCGTTATACAATATTAAAGGTGGCGTTGGCAAGACTACAAATACAGTTAACCTGGCGTGTATGCTTGCCAAGCAGGGAAAAACTGTATTGCTTTGGGATATGGACCCGCAGGGAGGCAGCAGTTATTTCTTTAACGTAGAGAACAAAAATGATAACACCCATGCCCGCCTGCTCGACAACTATTGCAGCATTTACGAAGTGATTCAGCCTACGCAAAATAACAGGATAGACATTATTGGCAACGATAGCAAGTTTACTGATCAGTTCATGTACAAGGCATCAAAAATTACTGCGCTCAATTTTGCCAATAGTGATCTTATAAAAACTGTTTTAAGCAATGTAGAAGACGATTATGATATCTGCCTTATAGACTGTGCACCTGGCAGGTTTCTATTACACGATAATATTTTTAAGGCCATCGATCTTTTATTAATACCTAACATTCCGGCGCCACTCTCTGTTTACTGTAACGATATGTTACTGGACGAACTTCAAAGCAAAATAAACGATAAAAATAAAATCCTTTGCTTTTATAATATGGTACAGGCCCATAAAACTGTACATAAGCATTACTTAAACGAAGGGCAAGAGAACTATCACATGCTTAACAGCTATATTCCTTTTTATGCAGAGATAGAAGCCATTACCATGAGTAAGGAATCCATCTTTCAACACTTAAAAGAATTTAAAACAAATATTTATTACGAGAGGCTTTGGCAAGAGATATGTCTTCATATGCGCTGGCACGATTTGTCCAATACAAAATCTGTAGTAGTAGACATTAATAGCGACCAGGAAAAAAGATCATCTGTTGTAATAAACTTACCGCAAACCAACGCTTTGTCTCAAACAGTCAACGCCAAATGATTGTGTTGCTGATGCCTGCATATTATCCTACACCAAAAAACCTATCATATTTTTATGCAGCTCCACGCCGCCGGCAAATACAATAGGTTGACGAGTTCTCATTAAAAGATAAACACGCAATTATACTTCAAGCGGTGTTGTCAATATTACTTCCCTTGTTTCCAGCAATCCGATAATTTTCCCTGTTACTAATTCCGTATAGTGTGCAGAGCTTCTATGTGCTGTTATTGCCGATTCGTCTTTATATCCTTCAAATAATACAATGGTATTTGCATCCGCATTGCTTTGATGCACTTTGTAAAAAAGATTACCCTCTTCTTTTATGCTTTCTGCACTAACAGTCTTCAGCAATTGCAATACTGTTTCCACCTGTCCTTCTTTCACTTTCCAAATAGCAAATACGTGTATGGGTTGTAAAGTTTTCATTTTGTTTTATTTTTTTGTTGCAAACAAACTTTAATTCTTTTACGCGTTGGCCTTTTCTAAAATAGCAATCATTTTTTGAGCAACGCCTTTAGCAGATGCCGGGTTCTGACCTGTTACAATATTGCCATCTGCAATGCTATTGGCAGACCAGGGTGTTGCTGCATGAAATATAGCGCCTTGTTTTGTAAGTGCAGTCTGCAGGAAGAATGGAACATCTGCTTTAGCATAGTTTTCTTCTTCTTCATCTGTAAAGGAAGCTACGTTTTTACCGTTTACAAGATAGCTGCCATCACTCAATTTCACATTTAATAAAGATACCGGGCCATGACATACAGCGCCTACAACAGCATTGCGTTCATAAGTGGCCGCAATTGTTTTTTTAAGCAAAGGGTTTTCCGGCATGTCTACCATTGGTGCAAGACCACCGGGTATAAAAATAGCATCATAACTGCTAACGTCTGCATCAGCCAACTTGCCTGCTTTTTGCATATCTGCCCAGCCTTTGCCGGTTAAGAATGCCAGGTTATCCGGATCTCCTGCAAGGTTCAGCGCATCAAGGTATGGAGTATCGCCTGTAAGGCTTACAAAATCTACTTCGTAATTGGCTTTAGCAAATTCTGCATAAGGGTGTGCTACTTCTGGCAGAAAAGTACCTGTTCTCCTGTTTTTAGGGCCAATAGCATTTGCATTTGAAACGATGATTAGGATTCTCTTTTTCATGATGTAAAAATTTAAAGGTGATGAATGTTATTTGCTTCGATTGATAACACAAAGCTATAACAGCACCACCCCTGCAGAGAAGGAGGTAAATCACAAAAAAACTGTGATCCAAATCACACTTGCCAAATGGTATAGGATGATATTACTTGCCGGCTGAGTATAGCCTGCTGAGTGTTTCGCGGCTAACGCCAAGGTATTCTGCAATAAATTTCTTTGGTATATCCTGTATAAGATTTGGATATAGTTGCACAAATGCTTCATACCGCTGCTGCGGATTATCTGAAAGCAGGGAGATAATTCTTTTTTGCAGCGCTACATAACCGTTAGTAAGCTTCACCCTGAAGAAATGCTCCATCTTGTGCATGTCTGCTGATAATTTTTCTCTACCCTGCAGTGTAAGGCATAATACCTCACCGTCTTCCATACAAACAACATTGGTTGTTGCAGGCTTCTGATTAAAGTAAGATATATAATCAGACATCCACCAATTCTCTGTTGCAAACTGAACGATATGCTCTTTGCCTGTTTCATCAAGATAGAAAACCCTGAATATGCCGCTCATTATCAGATACTCGTATTTAACAGTATCTGCTTCCTGTATCAGATACTGGTGCTTTTTTACTTTTTTAATGGTAAAAAAACTTTTCACGTAATCAAACTCCTCATCTGTAACGGGCGTAATGGCTTCAATATGTTTTCTTAGTTTCTCCATATGCATGCTAAGGATATGCTATCATTTTTTTATTTCGTACACCAGTTCCACCATTCCATTCTTATACGCAGTTACATCTTTCAGGTGCAAGGCATTTTCTTTTCCAACATTGTCAAAAAAAAGCTTCCCCTCGCCCAGCATAATGGGCAATATGGTCAGTCTTATTTCATCGGCCAATTGCAATCGTATAAAATCTTTGGCAAGCAAAGCACCGCCAACCATCCATACGTTTTTATAGTTTGGCTTTAATCGTTCGTTTATCAATGCGTGCAAGTCGCCGCTATATATTTCTACATTGGCTCGTTCTACAGGTAGTTTTTTATGAGAGAGTACAATGGTTGGCGTATCTCCATAAGCCCAGCCATAGTTTTTGGATAGATCCAATGCATGTTCATATGTACGTGCGCCCATTACATAGCAGTCTATTGTTTTAAGAAACGCAGCGGCATCCTGCCCGGTTACACCTTTCTCATAATTATCAGTTGTTTCAAACCAGGAGACACTGTTGTCTGGCTTTGCAATAATACCATCCAGGCTGGAGACCATGTGAATGGTTAATGTAAAAGGGCTGGTTGTCATTTATAAATGCATTTTTGCCATGACTGATGTGGCGATGACTGATGTCTGATTTCTGTTGGTGCAATTATTCTTTCCTTTCAATGTCTATTATTTCTCCATTCGCCAACATTTGCCTCAACGAAGTTTTTGTAAGCGGTAAAATCTCCTGCGAATAAGCATCGGCTCCCTTCCTCTTTAGATCTGCAAGGCCGGTTATTTTATTTGTCTCATAATTACCAAGCAACACAAACACTGAATCATCTTTTGTTCTTTCCACTTTGTACAATGTAAACTGATTATTTTCCGTCCTCACTTCAAAAATATCACCGGCTTGTGGATGCAATATCAATTGTGCATTTCTTGCATCTTTCTTTCTATCGCTTATAACACCAAGCGTTATCAAAACCGCTATTACGGCAATGCCGGAAAATGTCCAAATAGGTATTTTGGTTTGCGCTTTTAAATTATCGTAAGACTCCCTTAAAGAAGGTTGCATTTGCTTTGGCTTTAGCACCTGCATGCAAGTGTTGCACTGGCTGACACCTGTTTTACCAATAGGGAACATAGGAATCCAAAATACATGCGCATACTTTTGAAAAATATGCATTTCAATACTGGCTGTGGCATTACAGTTAGGGCATTTGGCCGTTACATATTCTTTTGCAAGCTCTGTGCCCCTGCTTCCGTAAATAATCATAAAGGGTAATCCGTTTAGAGGGTTTGGTGAATAGCGGAAATATTACCGTATATGCGCTAATATACAGTATAGAAATGAGCTGGCAAATCCTGGGAAGGATCGGGCGACTTACCCAATAGAAGCTTGCTGCAAAAAATCCAAATTGATTATTGCTGCCTGGTTAAATTTTGGGTGATATAATCCCTGATGGCATCGCAGGAAAGAAAGAATGGTTTCTTATCAATATTGATATTGATTTCACTGCCATTAACTGCATAGCCGCCTCCAATAGAAGTGCCCAGTACTTGTATGGAGAAATTACCCACAGAAGCATCCCCATTAAACTGGCCATTGTTGGCAAGTACTTTCTGTTGAATATTTGCTACCAATGCATCGGCAGTTCCTGAAAAATTTATTGAGAATGTACAAGCCATAATTTTTTGTTTATTAAACCTGTTCAATGAATATGCCAATCAACAATAAACTACTTGCTGATTTCTTAGCATTTATTTTTTGCCGAATAATCTCATAATGAGCCGCCTGATATATTTGTAAAGTACAAAACCCGGCAGCGACATTATCAGAATAAAAGCGGTTGGTAAAATTACACCAAAAGTATATGTCATACCCAATACAAAGCCTAAAATAAATTCAGCATAAAATATGGGTACAAACAAAGCCAGCACCAAAATTATATAGAGCACATTGTCTAAAAAGGGTTTGAAATTATTTACAAAAGAAGCCGCAAGCATGATGCCCAATGCCAAACCAATACAAAACCGAATTACAACATCTTTCAGTTTTACATTTAAATCTTCAGCGGTTGTTCCTTGTTTATTCAGCCTGGTATTTATTCTGCCCAGCAAAATCCATGTAAGCAGGGGCAACAACAAACCGCCCCACCAATTAGAAATGGATGGCAGATCTTTCTGATCCAGTATATGATGACTTGGAACACCGCCGTGAAAATGATTCCACAGCAGCAAGCTGCCTATCAAAACCGTAATGATCGCGGTAATGGTTACACGCAGTTGTTTAAAGTTTATTGACTCTTCTCTGTTCATAAATAAGGTTGCAAGTATTAGCTGCACTACACCGTTTTATTTCGCAGGTAGCACGGCCCGCATTGGAAAATATTCGTAGCGGTTAATGGTTGCAGCGGGGTCATTTGCAATAAGGTCTTTTACTTCCTGTTCATCATCTACTGCAACAATACCCAAACCATATACTTCTGCCGGGTCTATTACTGGCCCAAACACCAGCACTACACCCTTGTTTAAAAAACCAGTCCAGTAAGCCACATGCTGCATCATAATGGCACGTTCATCGCTTGTCATGGTTTGTGCAAAGTCTGGCCGCATGGGCAACAGGTGCAGTACAAAATATTTTTTATCCATTTCTGAATATAAGATTATTTTGACTGAAACATAAAAGGAGGAAGGATGAAAGGCGTTTAAACGATATGAACTTTGTTGTGGGCCGGCATTTGTACTTTGGTGATCTTTGGTTGTGCCGCGCCCCGTACCTCTTTGGTCGGGGTCACTCACTTGTACATTTGAGGCTATGTACAGCTATGGTTTCTGTGTGGCATCACGAGCATTTGCAGACTGGTTTCTCTCCGCATAGCGAAAACCATTCTTCAGCTATTGCCAATTGTAACCATTACTGGAACATGGTCGCTGTACTTTGACCAAAACGCATAATCACCAATTTCAACAGACTGCAGTTTTTTAGACATATCCTCAGAAACAAAACAATAATCCAAGTGATAGGGTTTGTCTTGATGGCGGTACATATACAGTGTAGGATGTTGCTCCTGTCCCTGCTTTTGTTTGTGAAACAAATGATAGGTGCTGAATATTTTTTTCTCTTCTAAAAGTTTTACCACATTAGAATGATTGCTTATCCTGCGTTTTCTATCCCAGATGGTATTGCTGTTAAAATCGCCAATCAGTATTGTCTTTTTATTTTTTAATAAAGCATCATAATGATGCAGCGCTTTCCAAACCTGTTCTACATACTGTCCGTCTTTATCGTCTGGGTTATTGGCCCATATAGCAAAAAGGTTGAAGTTTTGCCTGCCAGCTTTTACAGCAATGGGAACAATCATGCGCAGGTTTTCATCATGCACATCAAGCACTGTAAAACGGTATTTGCTATAAGAAAAAACAGCCAGGCCTTTGTTTCTATTTTTTCCAAACCATAAACTATCTGTTGGCTTTGGCAAACCTTCATCAAACAATAATTTTTCAGGATGTTCGCATTCCGGCACTACCAGAATATCTGGCTGATGCGCCAATATGCATTGCGCTTTTTTTCTGAAAGCCATATTGCAATTCCATGTTATTATTTTCATGGTGAATGATTGGCTGTTCTGTTACAAAATAATTACTACTCTCTCCTACGCAATAACTAGCGCAAAGATGCAGCACCGTAAAATAGGATCAATTTTCTTTCTATGAATCAATCCTTTGCGATTAGTAAAACCGCTCTGGATTTCGTAAAATTTTTTCACCATTCATGATTTCTTCAAAAACCTTCGCAAATTTTTTCCATCCTTCATGATATTTTCTTCATCCTTCGCAAATTTTTTCTATCCTTCCAGATCTTTTCTTCATCCTTCCAGATATTTTTTCCATCCTTCCAGATCTTTTCTTCATCCTTCGCAAATTTTTTCTATCCTTCCAGATCTTTTCTTCATCCTTCCAGATATTTTTTCCATCCTTCCAGATCTTTTCTTCATCCTTCCAGATCTTTTCTCCATCCTTCGCAAATTTTTTCCATCCTTCCAGATCTTTTCTTCATCCTTCCAGATATTGTCTTCTTCCTTCCAGATCTTTTCTTCTTCCTTCCAGATATTTTCTTCATCCTTCCAGATCTTTTCTTCATCCTTCGCAAATTTTTTCCATCCTTCATGATGTCCTTTCAGAATTTCGCAAAAACTTTCCATTTTTCATGATTTCTTTCCTGGTTTTCGCGAGGGTTCTTCCATTTCCTTATAAGCACTTCCAATTTACTAATTATAGAATATTCTGCTTACGCAACACCGCTAGTGCGGCATCCCGCAAAGGCCTGGCCGAGACATCGGCTATGAAAGGGAAACTAATGGGAGGGTTGGCAGGGAAGGGAAAAGCATTAGCCGTATCTCACCTGGTTTAAAATAATTTCAACTGCATTTCATGCTTTACCATCTTTCTTCTTAGCAACTGCATGCGCGGCGCCACCGGAATGCCGGCCTCTCCTATTGCATATACAGCAGTAGCTTCATGCCGGGATGCATGAACAATATTTACCGTGCCTGCTTTTGCAGCAAACAAAGCAGTTGCAACGTCCGGGTGATTGTTTTCTTTTGAAAGATGCGAGAGAAAAACGTGCGACATGTGAGCAGGCTTATGCGTAAGGAATAATTCCATCGCCTGCGCATTTGACAAATGCCCGTATTTACTGCTAATGCGATTGCGCAAAGAAACCGGGTAATGACTTGATGCCAGCATGGCTTCATCATAATTTGTTTCCAGGAATACCGCATGGCATAATTTAAAAAAGCTGATCACATTTTTACAGGCTGCACCAATATCTGTAAACACACCGGTGGTAATGCCTTTGTAAGAAATAACAAAGCTATGCGGATCAATAGCATCATGCCATTTGGGAAATGCGGTAATGGCCAATGCACCAATCTGTACAGGTTCAAAAGCAGTAAACGAGCGGATAAATTGCGCATCAATAGTAAAACCGCAATTGCGATAAGTGCGTTCTGTTATATACAATGGCCAACGGTATTTTTTTATAAGCGTGGGAATACCGCTGATATGATCTGTATGTTCGTGAGAAACAAACAATGCTTTTACTTTTGCAGGATCAAGCCCAAGATTGTGCATGCGCTTCTCTATTTCGCGGCAGCTAATACCTGCATCTACCAATACCGCTTCCTCATTGTTACCGATATAGTAACAATTGCCATTACTGCCAGAATTTAATGAAGCTACCTGCAAAGACATGCCGGCAAAATACGCCAATAATTGCTAGTGCGAAAAACTTTGTGGTGGAGGAAGGTTTAAGGTATAGGGTTTAGGGTTTAAGGTCGAAGACAAATACATGATATCTGTTATTGCTTACGCCCTATCCCTTACACCTTACACCTTATTCCTTCAGCCCTACAGTTTGTGTAAAAGCACCATTGCCCGCTATATCCCATACTTCCAGCCTTGCCCACTTGCGGCCATGCAGGTTGAGTTGTTGCTTAAAAACTTTATTGCCAAACGCAGCAGTGTTATTTAAATTAACCTGGTCTCGATAAACTTTTACTCCATCGCCGGAAATGATCTCTGCATAGTTAAGCGGGAATGTCCAATTCAATTGATAAGAAACAGCATCCATTCCGTTTTTTGATAGTAGCGCTGTTTGTCCGCTTGCCTTATTATTGATAGTAAATGATGGAATTAATATTTCCCCGGTAGTAGAAAAAAATTGTCCTTGTTGCAATGCATCTAATACAGGTTGCCATCCATTTTTATATTGCGGTAATTCTTTTAGTTGCAGATAATTTACATTCAGGTGTGCATACATTTCATTTTCCGGCTCCACGGTAAACAAATCTGCTTCTGCCAATACTTTCTTTTTTAACCCCCAGTTATTCATATCATCCATTAAATCCAATACACGTTTGCCCAATACAGGTTGAGAAAGATCTGCTGGCATAGCTTTCCATGCGGCGCCTAAAAACCTGTCAGACAAAAAGAAGCTTTCATTTTTATAAGCATCAGGAAAACCAGTAGAACCTTTGGTGCGTGGATGCGCTGTCCATGCAAGGCCTTTTTCTTCTTCCAATAATTTCAACATCTCTGCTGCATTGCCAACATGGTATATTTGACCATGCACTTTATCAAAGCTTGCAAAAGATTCATTTTCCTTTCTTGACATTATCCAATAAACAGGCTTTGGAAAAAACTGCAACCAGTGCCCGCCAAAAAATTCATTGGGTTCTTCTCCGGGTAGCAAAAGAAATTTTTTATCTGAATACTTTTTGCACATGTCAAACAAAGTCTTCAGTTCATTCAATCTTTGATCGTCCGGTCCTTTAGGATGTGCTGTGTAATGAAACTCTGCCAGGTGCACTATATCAATACCAGTTGTTTTAAACACTTTTACAAAATTGGGTGTATCGGGTTGCGGCTTTCCTGCCAGCAAAACTTTCATTACATATTCATTATGGAAATGACTGCTCATGGTTTTATAACCCGGCAATGGCACATACCTATCTGCATGCGTAAACGTTTTTATTTTCTCAAGCAAGGCTGCAGGTTTTTCCATACCTACATAGCAAAAGAAACCCATGCGCTGTTTTGTATTGGGTGGTGCATTAAACCAGGGCACATAGCGTTTATCTCCCTGCAAATCCTGCCGGATGCCGATACCATAACCATCCAGCATTTTGTTATACTGATTTCCATACCAGGTAAAACTTAAATTAAATGCTTCATCCAGCGGATAAAAATATTTATGTGGCGCAGGAAATACAGCAATGCTGCCGTTTTCATTATTGGCAATAATTGTTCTGTATTTTACCTGCAATGGAATAGCTGTATCTGGTAAAACAACAGGTGTTGTTTTCATTTTATCATCTACACCTGCCCAATGGACACCATTCCAATTATTTTTATTGCTGATTAAACCTGCATCATATACAATGGCTACAGAATCCTGCTGTGTAGCCATTACTGCTGCAATATTTATTAGCGGACTTCCATTGTACAACGTAAATTCTATATTGCCGGTAAAATGTGCAGCTTTTATTTCGCCAATAGATATAACAGTACTTATTCCACTACTACGCACATCCGCGGAACGTTTTTCAATGTTTATTTTGTAAGACTGGTGTGGCTTTAATGGCACTTTATCAAAAAAGATATTCCAGCCGTTTTGCGAAATCAAATCTCTTTTGCCAATAGTAAGTACAAAAGCGGGATTTGCTTCCTTTACTACAACTGCCTTTT
Source organism: Chitinophagaceae bacterium (assembly GCA_047602295.1). GTDB lineage: Bacteria > Bacteroidota > Bacteroidia > Chitinophagales > Chitinophagaceae > JACMLD01. The sequence continues at coordinate 4,932,534 of JASGHP010000001.1, forward strand.
TCCCTGCCTGCAGCAAGGTTATTTGATCAATAAGCGGTTTATCATTATCAAGGTTAATGACAAGCTTTGCTTTTGTATTATTTCCTGTGGGCCAGGTAAAGGACAAAAGATTGCCGCTATGTGCATACACCACACCACTTTTATTATTGAAACCGGCAGTGCTAACAGGAACCTGCGATTGCAAGTGAATGCAGCAGAAGAAGATAGAAATGAAAAAGCAAATGATAGAGCGCATGAGAACAAATGTGAAAATGTGAAAAATGTGGAAATGTGAAAATGTGAAAATACTTGAGTGGACTAACACAGAAGCCACAGATCAATAGAAAGACTACTGTTGAACGGAGCGTCGCAAGGATGATCAATCTGTGTTATAAATGCTTGTTCAAAAGTAAAAATCTTAAGTTCAGTCAAATTTTATAATACCAGTAAGCATCTCACCACTACCCTACTTACTACTTAAAACTTATCACTTAAAACTCCGCTGGCTCGATTGTCTGCAAATCAGTTCGGGTCTTAATATTTTCTTTCGTGGATTGCCTGAATATGGATCACCCGCTTTCATCAATTCAAAAAATAATTTGGCAGCTTCTTCGCCCATGGTAACGGTCTGCTGGTTTACAGAAGAGAGTGATGGTGTGATGTACTCACCAAAAGCTTCATTGGCAAAACCAACAATGGCAATCTCATCGGGCATTTTTATATTGGCAGCTTTTATAGCCTGCATGGCACCCATCGCCGTAAAATCTTCTACCGCGAAAATACCATCGGGTGGATTTTTAAGACTGAGCAATTGCTGCATGCATTCCCTGCCAGACTCAATACTTACTTTACCGTATACAATCAGGTCTTCATCTACAGCTATGCGGTTTACGTTCAATGCATCAATATATCCTTTTAAGCGCTGGTTGAAAATGCTTACGTGCTGCTGGCCGCCTATATGCGCAATACGGCGGCACCCCTGCTCTATCAAATGCCTGGTAGCAGCATAAGCGCCGGCATAGTCATCTACTACTACAGAAGAAACACCCAGTTCATCGCTGGCCCTATCGAACAATACCAATGGAATGCCACGCTTCTTAATTTCCATGTAATGATCCAGGTTCATAGACTCTTTGGAAATAGAAGCCAGTACACCATCTACCTGCGATTGCAAAAATGCCTGCACACCTTTTTTCTCATACTCATACATTTCATTGGATTGGTAGATGAGTACGTTGTAATTGTTTTCGTTGGCTACTTTTTCTATACCGTGTATAACAGAACCAAAGAAATTAATCTCTGCACTTGGAATGATAACACCAATGATATTCGACTTACCTAACCGTAATGAAGAAGCAATTTTGTTTGGCTGATAGTTTAACCGCAAAGCTGCGTCCTTAACCAGTTTTTTTGTTTCTTCTTTTATGGCAGGATGGTTATTAAGGGCACGAGATACCGTTGCCGCAGTTATATTCAACGTGCGGGCAATGTCCTGGAGAGTCACTTTAGAAATGGTATCGCTCATATTGGCTTCTATAAAAATAATAAAAGAAACCCGGTGTGAAAACACCCGGTTTTAACTTGCTAAAACGCTATATGAGAAAGACACTTAAGTTATTATTTAGCAACGCCGTTCAGCTTCTTAATCAGGTTCACTTCATCTTCCCTGTAAGGCGTTCCGTCTTTTTTGAAAATATCATGAAACCATTCTATTGGCTGGCTGCCATCTGCCAATGGCGTATCCCACGCATAGATAGTATTGGTTTTTCCATCTACAAAACCCCAATTGATAGCGGCTACATTTTCCTTCTTTAACAATGGCAGGATGGTAGCAAAGCGGCTATTGCGTGTGCGTGCCATGTACTCTGTACAAATCAATGGCTTGCCAAAAGATTTCAGCAATTGTATTGTACGCAAGTGCCAGGGTGCTTCTTCATAATCGTGATAAGTAATGATATCTGAATTATTTACCTGGAAAGCATTCAGTTCTTCAAAAGTCCAATCCCAAAGACCTGCGCTGATTGGCTGCTCGGGATTTATTGAACGTGCCCACTCAAAAACTTTAGTAAGTAAAGGCAGTGAAGTTGTTTTTTTACCGCTGTTGCCCGGCTCATTGTATAAATCCCACAATAGAATTCTTTTATCGTGCGCGAAGCTGCCTAATACATCTTTCACGTATTTTTCAAGCCCTGGAAAATTAGAAGTGTCAGCAGAAGCAGGCTGCCCGGGGTCCTGCACCCAACCTGAATTGTGCACACCTGTTTTTGGTGCAGGCTGTGTACCTTCTTTTGGTTCTTTGTTCCAGCAGTCATCAAAAAAAACAAACATTGGTTGTATGTGATGTTTGTCTGCAATGGTTAAGAATTGATCTACTCTTTTCTTAAATCCTTCCGGATCTTGTTTCCATGCCAATGAATGCAGAAATACACGCATGGTATTAAAGCCGATGCTTTCTGCCCAACCCAATTCTTTGTCTATGGTAGCCGCATCAAATGTGGAAGCCTGCCACATTTCTAACTGGTTAATGGCATTGGCAGGAATGTAATTTGCACCGGTAAGCCATTTATGTGCAGCATACCAGGCATTTGCTTTTTCTGCACTCCATACTTTGCCGGGTTCTGCAACGGGTGCCACAGCTTTTTTATTTTTTTGCGCATGAACACTTGCAGCAACACAAATTGCCATCAGTAAAAACAGGTAACGGTAATTCAGTTTCATTTTCTAGTTTTATAATTGAAGTATCAGGTTTGAAAAAATCAGACAGCCATTTTTATAATTGACTTACCAGTTTTACAATATCATCCTTTTTTGAAAAATTGGTGTTGTTCTTTTTTGCCAACTCATTAATCTTATCTTTTACTGCAGGCAGCGCCGATGCTAATTGTTTTGCATTGTTTGCTTTCTGAAGTTTGCCATTTGCAAGCACCCAATAGTTATTCATGGTTGATACCTGGAAGCCATCAGGCAGTTTCAAGCTGTAAGCACCGCCGCTTTGTATCAATGACTTTATTGCCGGTGAAGCCGTAGTAACAGAAGACATGCCATAGCCAATATCACTGCCAGGTTCTTTTATTGTACAGGTATATTGCAATAGCAATGGATAAGGTTGAATGGTTAATAGCTCATAAAATTCATTGTTTACCGGAACAAATTTTCTGCCTGCAATAATTACAGTATCAATTTTATTGGGTTCTGCCAATGCCAGGTATTGATTGGGCTTTGCTTCAAAAATCATTTCCTTGCTGAGCACATTGTAATTCAACTTTGTTTCATTCACACTTCCATCTTTTTGCAAAACCTTACCTGGTTCAAACTGGGTGAATACATAATGTGAAAGGGAAACTGCTTCCTGTGCATGTGCATACACACAAGCGAAACATAAAAACAGGAAGAGGGCTTTTTTCATTGGCAGCATAACGTTATTTTTTAAGTTTCTGTTCCAGCATTTTTATATAGTAACCGCCCACCACACTGCGAGCCTGGAAGCCTACCTGTTTGCCATCGGTGGTTTCGTGCCAATCACTCAATGGTACACGTGTGCTGGTTTCGGTTGCATATTTATAAACAGGCGCTACCAGTTGGTGAAAATCATTTTCATTGCTGGCCAATACAGAAGTCCATAATATCCAATCAGACTTTGTATATGTTTTACGGCTATCCAGTGGCAGACCGAATTCATTTTGTTTGGTGAGATAAAACTTAACCTCTTTATCATACACTTCTTTCCTGAAAAGATCAAGACCCAATACTTTGTCCCAAACAATATTATACTTCTGGCTCCAGGTACCGTTTTTATCAAAAGTGAGTGCATAGTGATCGCCTTCATCGCACATTTGTTCCCAACGCAGCGCCATATCTTTTGCTATAGCACGATATTTATCTGCTGTTGCTTTTTCACCCAGCATGTCTGCCATCATTGCATAACCGCCAATGCCCACTATAGCTTTTGCAGAAAGGTTTGCATTGCGTGCAAGGTGTCCTGCAAAATCATCTGTACACAATTGGTTGGCCGGATCAAAACCTTCTTTCACCAGGTAATCAACCCAGGTAGTAAGCGTTGCCCAATGTTTCTTAGCATAATTGGCATTGCCTTCCACTTTTGTTATGGCTGCGGCCAGTATGGTCATATTACCAGATTCTTCTACAGGCATGCCTTCACCATAAGTCTGACCATTGGCCAATGGATAAGTGCCCAGGTCATGCGCTGCAAAGGGTTTATCCCATTTGCCACTTTCTTTGTAATAGAAAATGCCGTTCATCATTCCCTTTAGCAATTCAGTATTGTAAACAAGATACATGGGTGCAGATGGATAAGTTATATCCACTGTATTGATAGAACCATTGCTATAATTTTCTTTAGAGAGGAACAAGATTTCTCCCTGCGGACTCTTTAATAATTTATGTGCAGCTATGCTTTGGCGATAAGCCAGTTCGCACAAACGTGCATACTGTTCGCCACCAGCTTTTACAGCATCACTATGCAATTGTTGATTGAAAGTTTCACAACGTTTCAGCACATCTGCATAATCAGTATTTGCCTGTTGCAATTGCTGTTCTATGGTTGCGCCAGGCTGTTCCTTCCACCAGGCTTTCAGGTTCTGATTGAAATACTGAATAGCATACAAATCATCGTAGCCAATTAAAAACAATTGATCTTTTCCACCTGCACTTACCTTGCCCAGATTTGCTACAGTGTTTAATACAAGATGTTTACCCGTTGCAACATTGGCAGCAGGTTGTGTAAACGCTTGCGACAGGTTACGTGAGTTGGTTATTGACTGTTGCACGTTTGCATTTGCGGCAGCAGCTACATACATATATCCCCAATCAATGCGCAGATCATCTCCTTTCTTTTGCAATACAGGTTGGGCAACAGTGCCTGCTTTTAAAATAGTCAACCCCTTTGCGCTGTATTTTTCTGCTTTTACCGGTTGTGCCGGCGTGTTTACAGCAATATCAGTAGAAGCGCCAAAATACAATTGCACATTGTGTTCTAACCCGTCATTAGAGCTTACGCTGGCATTGATATAAGTAACAGGGCGGCTAATCAAATTCAAATCATCTGCAAGTAATGGAGAGGTGAAACTTAACTTTAAACCTGCTTTGCCGCAATTGAAAGTATAGATAGTTTGTGTGGCATTCAAGCTAACAGATGTCTGCTCTGCTACCATAACACCTGCATCAGGAGTAATGGCAGGTTCTTCCACGATGCCCGCATCCAGCTTTGCACCGCCTGCAGTATTTTCTACGTGGATAGCCAATATATTTTTTCCTTTCTTTATTTTCTTAGCCATCTCCTCGCTAATGGGCAGGTACACATATTTACCAGTCCATCCAATTTTCTCATACAGCAAATCACCATTCAGGTAAACCTGCACATTATCATCGTGGGCTAGTTTCAAAAATAATTTATGAAAGTTGGTATTAGCAACAGTAAAGGTTCTGCGCACCCAAATGTCTCTACTGGTCCAAATTGTTTTGTCAACAGATTTGGTATCGCCAAAAGGTGCCATTCCTTTTTTCCACTGGCTGTCATTAAAAGAAAAACTGCTCCAGTCGTCTGCGGGTTTTGTTTCAGTATAAGAAGCGGTATAGTTTACTTCATCACCTGCAGGCAAAATAGTTTTAAATGATTTTTCTTTATCACCCATAAAGCGATAAATAGTTCCATCCACTTTTATTAATCCTATTAATGATTGATCTGTGCCTGTCCAGTGTTTGGTGGGAGAAGCAGTTAGCTTATCTGTAGTAGACCAGATACAGAAATAAGGATCGTGTGTTACCAAAGGATAAGCCGGCGCCCTGAACTCCTGGGCCTTGCTCATCAAACCTGTCAATGCAATACAACTTAAAAGCAAAATCTTTTTCATCAATTGTTTTTTTATGTCAACATATTTTATTCGGCTGGTATTTTTAAAGCCAGGCCTTCTTTTACGGGTACTCCAAAATTGGGGCTGCCATCTGCGTTCCATTCAAACTTTTGTGCTCTTGGTGATCTCTTATTGCCACAGCCATCACCAGGGTTGCTGTTAGCATGGTATAGTATCCAGCTTTCTTTTCCATTTGGTGAAACAAAAAAAGAATTGTGACCTGTTGCAAACACCCCATCGGCAGGCGATTGCTTAAATACAGGTTCCGGCGCTTTTATCCATTTGCTGGCATCCAGTAAATCATCCCCGCCGGCGAAACGCAATTGGCCAAGCGCATAAAAATCCGTCCAGCAGGCACTGGCGGAGTAAATTATAAAAAGGTCTTTTCCATGTATTAAAGCCTGCGGACCTTCATTTACATTTATATGAGGCGGTGTTTCATTTTTTAGATCGCCATGTCTTTCCCATTCGTACGTTGGCTGGCTGATGCGGACACGTTTGCTTTCTATCGTCCATGGATTTTTCATTTTGGCTATATAAATATCCTGTTCACCGTTTACATCGCCTTCCCAGCCAGACCAAATCATATAAAGTTGATTCCTGTATTCAAACACATCTCCGTCTATGGCCCATTTGTTGGTAGCATCCGCCACTTTTCCTTTCATTATCCACTCTCCTTTCATTGGATCTGCGGATGCATTTTCCAATACAAACATGCGGTGTGTCATATTATTGATGCTGTCTGCAGCAAAATAGGCATACCATTTTCCCTGTAGAAACATTACTTCCGGCGCCCATAAATCTTTTGAGTATGCAGTGCCGGGCGGCGGCGTATAGATTGTTTTGTATTCAGCGTTTTTTAAATCTGCCAGGTTTTTTGTTTTCCATAGCCCAATATGATTTCCTAGTGAATTTGTATAGTAATAATAACCGTCTTTATAAAAAGAATACGGATCTGGTCCGGAAGGCAGCAGCGGGTTGGTAAACGTTTGCATAGTTTGTGAAATCGATTTCATACCGATACACGAAAAAAGCAAGACCAGGATATATAACTTTCTAATTGGCATTTTGTAAATCATATTTTTTATGTAACCAGCAGTATCACTCTATTGAACTCCGGTTGTGCTGTGTCCCGTACCTCTGGTCGGGGTCACTCCCTTGTACTGTATATCTTTATTCAGCTCTTTCGCGGCAGGGTCCGACGGGCTATACCCATCGTTAGCATATAACGCCCCTTCGGGGCTGGCGTTCGCGTAAAGGCGAATGGCCATTCGCCACTACTCCACTACCGGAAATGCAGCTATCCTCAACCTCGCCCCGCCCATTGGAACCAGTTTCAAATCGGTAGCTGTCGCGTCTGTCTTCACCGGGCTTGCTGGCAACACTGCACACAAACCATATTGATCAATTGTCCACGAAGGGATTTGTTTTCCTTTTACAGAAAGCGTTATGGGCGCAGCACCATTTACAAAAGGGTTATCATCTTTTGGCCAATCGTGCCTGCTTATGGTAAATGATTTATCCCAGGCACCTTGCTGCAATTGCAAACCATAATTCCAGGGAGAATTTGCATGTATTTCATATGTCGGCCATTTTTTACTGTCTGCATTCTCCTGCCATTTAGAATCGTCCTGTGAGTTTTCTTTGTCTTTGCTGTCTTTGGCTGTATACTGTTCATCAATTGCCAGTGAGAAAGTAAGCGGTCCATAATTTACACTCACGCTGTTTTTATTGGCAGCCCATTGTCTTACCTTCAATTCCATTGGCAATTCTAATCTAACCTTATCTCCATTCTTCCAACTGCCCGATAATACAATATAACCAGCACCTGTAACCGTAATTTTCATCTTTCTTCCATTTACAAATGCCTGTGGCGTCTTACACCAGTCTGGCACACGCAGATACAAAGGAAAGTCTACCTGGTGTGGCAATGCTACACTAAAGTTTACTGTTTCCTCAAAAGGATATTTTGTTTTTTCAGTAATGGTGATTGCTGTGCCGTCGCCCGCTTTTGCAGTTATTACGCCATCTGTATACAATTGCGCTGCAAGGCCATTATCAGGTGTGGCCATCCATGCGTTCTCTGCATAATACACCCAGCCCGCTGCATGGTTATGCTGACAGCACCTGCTACCAAATGGATTCATCATTAAAAAAGGGCCTGCATTGTCTATACCTGGTGCATGATTTTTTGCATCATTCAACACCATGTTAGGCGCCGTTAAGTAGCGCAATGATTTGTAATCTGGCATAAATGCAGCGGGGAATGTATTAAAGGCAACATCTTCGCAATTGTCTGCCCACATATTATCTCCGGTAAATCGCAATAAAAATTGATCGCTTGTCATCTGCTCCACCATGCCGCAGGTTTCTACCGCCTGCCGGGGATCATCATAGCCTTTGCGTGAATTTTCATCGCCACCCCACATGCCACCCGGCACCTGTCCATATAATTGACGCACCAATTTAAAATCATTGTAAGTAGCATCGCGGTCGTCTACATTTTTGCTTTGCAAATAATAGGTAGCCGGTTCACGAAAACATTGTGCAATATTTACATTGTGCCAGTTGGGCAAATTGGTTTTCTGTCGCCAGTTTGCAGTATTGCGATCAATCTTGGTAGCCAAATCAAGCAACCATTTATCGCCGGTGCGATTGTACAGCCAGTATACGCTATATAGGTTATCGCCTCCCCTGCTTTTTTCCCAATAATCTTCCAGGAAATTTTCATCCGGTATGCTCAGCTCCCATTTAAAATATTTCGTCATAAATGGAATCACTCTTGGATCATTGCTGTATTCGTAATAAGATTGCAGGCACCAAAGCATGGGCATGTTTGTCCAGAGATCACGATTTCCTTTAGGCATGGCCATCGGGCCAAAATCTCCATTCTCTCTCTGGTTATTCAACACAAAATCAATCCAGAACTTTGCCTCTTTTATCATGGCTTTATCACCCAGCATATAACCAATATTGGCATAGCCTTTCAGCCAGTAAGGCAATTCTTCCCAACCATATTTGCCAACACCTTCTTTGCTTAACCAGGCGTTGTCTTTTTTTGTAAGCCACAAACTGATTTCACCCAAATGACCTGTTAACCCATCGCGTTGCAATTCCATTTGTTTTTTCAACCAGCCACCCGGTTTAAAAGCAGTTACGGGAAGCTTGGCAAAAAATTCACGGGCCAATGGTGCTTTATTGGAAACATAATAACTGTTGGAGATATTATTGGGAAGTGTTGCTGTAGTTAAAAAACTCGGCTCTATCTTTTGTGCATGCAATGAAGCATCCACTAATCCCAATGACAGGAGTACACAAAAAAAATTCTTTCTCATCATAATTTTGTCAAGCATCGTTTACACTCTTTAAATCTTTCGCTATAAAAATAAACCGGTCTTGTTTCCGGTTATTAATATTTTTCTACTGAACTGTCACTTTTGTTTTTCCTGCTTCATACAATTTTGCATGCAGTGCTTTCAATGTAGCAGCAGGCATTTTCATATCTTTTCTATCGTAGGTCATAAATCCATTTGATTCTCCTTCCACATCTGTTGTTTGGGTGTACACTGCAGCAGACAATCCTTTTTCTATTAGTGCAGGAATACGATCCATCAACTCAGTATATCGTTTCAGCAATTCATCTTTGTTTTTAAAACTCTGGTAACCCCAGTTATTTTTATCCTGCCAGGTATGGTTTTCTACCGGTAATCCCAAACCGCCAAATTCGCCCAGTACCAAAATTCTTTTAGCACCAAACAAAGAAGGATCTGGCATTAATGGTTCAGGGTAATTATGCAAATCTATAATTGGCCCAATATCTTCAAAGTTTCCACCGCTGGCGGTATTCACCAGGCGGGATGGATCTTTCTGCATCGTCCAGCCTACAATTTCTTTGGTTTTAAATTGTCCCCAGGCTTCATTAAATGGTGTCCAGATTACTATGCAAGGGAAATTATGCAAGTCCTGCATAATCTCTGTCCATTCTGTACGGTATATTTTTTCTGATTCTTCTGTTCTTGCTTTATCCGTAGCACGTCCGTAAACACCGGGACGATTCTCCCAACGGTTGCCCAAATCACCACTTGGCATATCCTGCCAAACCAGTATGCCCATCTCATCGCAATAACGGTACCAGCGGGCTGGTTCCACTTTTACGTGTTTGCGAATCATATTAAAACCCATTTCCTTGGTTTGCACAATATCATATTTCAATGCCTCGTCTGTTGGGGCAGTGTACAAACCATCGGGCCACCAACCCTGGTCAAGCGGGCCGTATTGAAAAACAAATTCGTTGTTTAGCAACATGCGCTGTATACCATGACTATCCGCCTTCATAGAAATTTTGCGCATAGCGAAATAGCTGCTTGCTTCGTCAATGGCTTTACCCTTTCTGCTAACCGTTATTTTCAGATCGTATAAAAAAGGATTTGAAGGAGACCATAAGGTTGGGTTTGCAATAGAAAGGCTGGCTTCACCCGGCGTGCTCAGCGTTTGTTCTGCAATTTTTTCTTTTCCATTCCAGGCGCTGATGATAAGTTGATCACCAGGCAACATGTTTTGTACTATGGCGGCTACTTTTACTTGTTTGTTGTCTACATCAGGCGTTTGTACAGTACCGCTGATATAAGTTTTAGGTACTGCTTCCAGCCAAACAGTTTGCCAGATGCCTGTAACCGGAGTATACCAGATACCATTGGGTTTGTTTATCTGTTTGCCACGTGGCTGCGGGCCGTCATCTGATGGGTCCCACACACGCACTGCAATTTGTTGTTCGCCTTTTTTAGAAAGATATGGGGTGATGTCAATAGAAAAAGGATCGTATCCTCCCTGGTGTGTGACAGCTTTTTGCCCGTTCACAAATACGTCGCAAAGCCAGTCTACCGCACCAAACTGAAGTATTACATTGTTGTTTTTAAAAGTAGCAGGAAGTGCAACACTGCGCTGGTACCACAAAACACTGTCTTTACCAACGGTTTTACCTACACCGGATAAAGCAGATTCCACTGCAAAAGGCACCAGTATTTTGCCACTGAAAGATGCAGGTATGGCTTCTGCAGATTTGGGAAGAATGCTGTATTGCCAAAGACCATTCAGGCTTTTCCAATTGCCTCTTTGCAATTGCGGCCTTGGGTATTCAGGCAAAGGATTATTGGGGTCTACTTTCTCTGCCCAGGGCGATACAATCTTTGCCTTGCTGTAAGACCATTGCTCCTGGCCTATTACATTAATCGAGATCAATACTATCCAGGTAAGAATGATGCTAAGCTTCTTCATAAAGTTATTTTGTCTAAGGAGCACAAAAGTTATGGCCTTTCTACTAACCACCAAAATTTTGCATCGCTCAATTACTATTAAGTTTAAAAAAAGGCGGACTCAATGCCGCCCTTTCTTTTCAAACCTAATACTGCTATGTAAAAACTGAGAGAAATATTTAAGACAAGGCCTGGTTTTTCATTTAATCATTTTATCACACGCTAATCAACTTAAAATGTAATTTTCTGCAGTGGTGAAAAAATCAAGTCTTCCACACCGGCAATCTTCAAACCGATGCGGGCAAATACATATGTCTGTGGTGCAATATTGGGCACAGTTACATTTAATGAAATATTGTTTAAATCGGTGATGGCTGACCCATTAATATTTGCATTGGCAATATTATTACCGCCCGATACAAACTGTGTATTGTTGATAAACAACCTGATGTATTCTATATCTTTTGCGTTAGCAACATCAGTAATGATTTTTTCTGCTTTCAGCGTTGCAGTTACTTTACCACTGCCACCTGTCAATACAGGTGTTCTTATCATCCAGTATGGAGTTACTTCCAAATCAAGTGTCTGGTTGCCAGACATGGTAATAACTGTTGAATCCGGTGCGCCGGAAGAAAGCTGTTTCCATTTGAAAGGTCCTTGCCCATTTGGAAAGATCAGTTTATAAGTACCATCAAATAGTAATGCAGAATAACTTCCATCTTGAGAAACTGTACCATTAATAGCGCCTACTTTGCCAAAACCAAATTGATAAATCTGGAAAGGCACCTGGTAATTTTCTACGCCTATCGCTTCGCCTTTGTATGTAATACGCCCGGACAAAGTAGACGAAGGTGCAGAATAGTTGTCTTTTTTGCATGACAAGCCTGTTGTGCAAATGGTAAGAACCGCTATATATTGAAATATTATTTTCATGATTTTCTTTTTTTAATATTGGCTTATTGATTTGGCTGCCTTATAATTTTTGGATTAGCTCCAAGCACATTATCGCCTATTTGTGAGTAGTAATTGCCAAACTGAAAACGATTAGAACCAGTAGCTAACGCAGGCAATACTTCCCTGAACACCCATTTTCCATTGTTAGGATTACCCGGATTGTAATAACGGTAATTCCACAATCCCCATGGCTGCGTACTTCTTTTATTTGCCTTACCAATGTTTGATTTCAAATCGGTAAGTGTTGTTGGTGTACCGTCCCAAACAAGGTGTGCCAATCTCCAACGTTTCATGTCAAACAAAATATGTCCTTCAAATGCAAGCTCTACACGACGCTCATGTACAACACGGTCGAACGTAATATCGCCTGCTGTCAATGGAGTAGTTAACCCTGCTCTTGATCTTACCTGGTTCATTAATGTTGCAGCGGTGCCTGCCTGTCCCAATTCAAAAGCTGCTTCAGCCGCATTCAATAAAACCTCAGAATAGCGGTAACGCAGGAAAGGAACATCACTTCCGCGACCTCTTCTACCAGAGCCCACGGTTGGGTCAATCCATTTGCGGATATAAAAACCACTCTGCGTTCTTAATTCAAGACCATTAATAGGTCCGTCTTTACCCACAACTTGTACGGGTGCAGAACCACCGGGCAGTGTTTTAAGGCTACCTGCTTCTGTGCTTGTTACAATGCTGCCATCTCCCAATAAATATCCGGCCCAGATGTCTATAATACCTCCTTTAAAACGATAAGAGCTGGCAGAATCAAATGGCGGCATAACGGTGCCTAATAACCGCGCATCTCTTCCTGCAAAAATATCTTGCGGATGTGTGTAATAGATAGGGTTGCCGCTTCCGTCTACAGTTGGAATGGGAGCATATGAATTGTCTAGTTTTTCAAAAGCTTCAACCAGGTTTAATGAAGGATCCAAACGTCCTGCATCACCGCCTTCATCGGACAATGAATAAGGTTGATCGTTGGTGGTGAAGCCGTGCGTTTTACCAGCACCTGCCTTAAAGTCTTCTTCAAAAATGGCTTCTTTGTTTACACTGCTTTTATCAAGGAATATAGCGGCGAAATTGTCAGACAAATCAGGCAAAACTTTGTATAGTGTATAAGTGCCTGAACTGATCAATTCATTTGCAGCGGCAAGCGCTTTGGTATAATAGCCATTTGCCATGCTGGAAGGAATGCCCACCTCATTGCCCGGCAAAGAAACCTGTGGAGTACTTGCGCCGTATTTTGCAATTGAAGCGGCATATAAAGCAGCTCTCGCTTCCATCGCCAACGCTGCACCTTTTGTGGCTCTTGATTTTTCATTTACATCATTAGGTAGCGAATTTTTTATTGCTTCTGCCTCGCTGATAATGAAATCATAGATAGCGGATTCTTTTGCTCTTGCTGTCTGCAAATAGGTAGCGTCACCTTTATAATCATATAACTGTGGACTTGTTACCAATGGAACACCGCCCATTCTTTTTACCAGTTCAAAATAATAATTAGCACGAAGGAAGCGGCCTTCTGCCAGGAACCTTGTTTTATCAGCAGCAGCTAATTGTGTAGCTGCACTATCACGTTGTATGAACAAGTTTAAATCGCGGATATAACCGTAATCCCAAAGGCGCCATTGGTCATAACCCCAACTGGTACGCTGTACGATGTAGGCACTTCCATTTTCAGAGGGAAAACTTTCGCTGAAATCTGCAAAGCTTACCCAACCGGATGTTCCGTTACCGTTTTGATCAATGGTACCATCCAGCCCGGAAAAATCTACCTGCCTGTTGTACAAATCACCCAGGATAGATAATACCAGTGCAGGATCTGAGAATGCTACATCATTGGGAACAATCTGTATGGGTGGTATATCAAGAAATGAACTGTCTTTTTTGCAACCTCCTGCTACCAGCAGAAGCGCAAATAATGTTATGGCGAGAATCTTTTTCATTGAATTATTTTATTCTTAAAGAATCAATGTTTTAGAAAGAAATGTTTACACCTACGTTAACCACTTTATTCTGTGGAAACTGAAGACCATTATCATCAGATACTTCAGGGTCTACATTATATTGTCTCAGGTTGTCAATGGAAAACAGGTTGTATACGTTAAAGTAAATCCTGGCTTTTTGTATTTTCACTTTGCTCAACAAAACTGCTGGTATAGAATACCCGAGCTCCAATGTTCTTGCACGCAGGTAACGTGCACTATGCAACCAGAAAGTTGAATTGTGATTGTAATCACTGTGGTTAGTACCAACGTTGTAACGGGTTGGCGGATATTTACCAGCTACCCATGGCGTAGATGGATCCAATGGATTTTGATGGTGCCACCTGTCGGTAAATATTGAGTTCAGGTTACCATTGTTCTGGAAAGCCCATCTTGATTCCCAGTTTTGATACCATGTATAACCAGCAGCTCCGGAAAAATCTGCATGGAAATCGAAGCCTTTATAATTAGCACCTATGGTAAAACCAAAGTTGATGTTAGGTTGTGTACCGTAACCATAGCTTATTGGACGATCATCCTGTCCGTCAATTTTTCCATCACCATTAATGTCTTCATAGATTAAATCGCCGGGCAATAATGTAGTGTTGCCTTTTCCATCAATATTCACTTTATAGCTATTGATTTGCTCTTGCGATGTAAACTGGCCGATTACATTATATCCCCAATCGATATTTGAGTAACGCTGTTCGGCGCTGTTTCTATAGCGGTCGAGCGAATTAAAAAAGAGCGGGTTATAAGAATTCAAAAATTTAGAACGTGTGTAAGAGAAATTACCACCAATGGTATAATTTACTTTACCAGCAGTGCCGTTATATACCAATGATATTTCCTCACCATACTGCGCATCGCTATTAATATTTTCCTGCGGTAAAGAATAACCTAATTCTACAGGAACCAATACATCATTCTTGTTGCCCAGCAAGCCACTGCGTTTACGATAGAACCAATCCAATGTACCGGTTAATTTACCTTTTAATAAACTAAAGTCGGCACCAACGTCTGTTATCTTACTGGTAGACCATGACACCCTTGTAATAGGCACACCTTTATCGCGTGATACTATAATTGCATTCCCATCAAGTATGGCAGTACCCTGGTTGTAATTATATCCTTCCAGGTATGCATATGGAGCAACAATCGGGTCTGTACCATTCAATGCCCTGTCATCACCCAACTGACCATAAGATGCTCTCAATTTCAAATCAGAAAGAATGCTCTTATCACCCAGCAATTGTTTTACCCATTGCTCTTCTGTAATTCTCCAACCAACTGAAGCACCTGGGAAATAACCTACCCTTCTATCAGGTGCAAACAAATAGCTTGCATCCCTTCTTGCAGAAACTTCCAAAAAGTATTTGTTAGCATAGTTATAGTTAAACCTGCCAATGTAACCAATACGTGCTTGTTTATCCTGGCTATCCTGGTATTGATCCATTGTTGGGAAATAAATCAACGGCAGGTTGTTTGAAATAGGAGAAGCATGTATCCAGTTGCGGCGATTTTCCAATGTAATTCTTTCAGCAACCACAGTGGCGGCTATGTTATGCAAGCCAAATGAATTTGCGTAGTTAATTTGTCCCTGGATAGTGGTATTAATTTGTTTAATCTGCTCACGGTCTCTCCATGGATTGGTGCTACCACCAGTTGCATCATATGTGTTAGTGGCAGGGCGATAAGTGTATGCTTTGTATGTATACTCCTGGTTGTTTTCCAGTTCATCTGCTACATAATAAGAATATACACCTCTCAATGTAAGACCGGTTATGCCTGGCACCTGGTATTCTGCATTGAAGTTTGCCTGCAGTACACGCCAGTCGCTACGGAATTTACCAGATAATTTTTCGCTAAGGAATGCATAGTTAGATTCCAGGTGAGGACCAAGATCATTCAAATAAAGTGGATTGTCATTTGCATAAGGCCTTTCCAATGGCGTATTGCGCAATACCGCCAAACGTGCCAGGAAGTAGTCATCACCACCAGGTACGCCGGGGTTTTGTCTTGTTTCTACACGGCCATTGATATTTACACCAAACCTTAAACGATTAGAAAGTTTAGCTGTTACATTTGATTGTATGTTGGAACGATTGAAACGATATTCTTTACCCAACATAGAATTCTGATAAAGATTAGTAGCAGACACATAATAGTTCACTTTGTCTGAACCCCCATTAATGTTTACGTTTACAGAATTTTGCGGAGCAGGGCCGCTCAATACATATTTTCTCCAGTCGAAACTGCGGTATTGGTCACCTGCGCTGGCACCTTGTTTGTATTTATCCAATTCAGCCTGTGTAATGCTGGTGCTTCCATTTGTATTTATCTGCGCTTCCGCCAGGTAACTCATATAGTCATAAGAGTTGTTCAGCACTTTTGGAAACCTTGTCCATGTTTGCCAGCCTGCGTAAGCATCGACATTTATATTGTTTCTTCCTGTGGTACCTCTTTTGGTAGTAACCACCACAACACCATTTGCTGCACGTACACCATAAATAGCTGCAGATGCGTCTTTAAGAATAGTAATGCTCTCAATATCGTTTGGTGCAAGGTTGTTAAACTGACCTGCATCCTGCTGAATACCGTCTATTACATAAAGCGGAGTACCCATGTTACGTATCTGTATATTGGCAGACGCACCGGGTCTTCCATCGGGCATACGAAAAGTTAGACCCGGAATTTTTCCTGCAAGACCAGAGCTTACTGTTGAGCCGCCATGCACCCTGTCTAAATCTTTTGCTGTAACAGTAGAAATAGCACCGGTAAGTGATTCTTTTTTCCTGGCACCATAACCTACTACTACTACTTCATTCAAATCTTTTGTATCTCTTTCCATAGAGAAACTAAAGCTGGTTTTATTGCCCACTCTCATTTCCTTATTGAGATAACCTACAGACGAGAAAATAAGCACTGAAGATTCACCCTTCACGCCAATAGAATAAGCACCATCGGCACCGGTAATTACAGCGTTCTTGGAACCTTTCTCTGATACTGTAACCTGTGCAAGCGGTGCACCGGCGCTATCAGATACAATACCTGTTACTGTAATTTTTGCATTGCCTTGTGCAAGGCCTTGCATAACGGAACACATCAAAAAGATAAAGAGGAAGAGAAGGGGTTTGCCTTTTTGCCACTTGCTTTTAGGCATGGCAATAGCATGCAAAGAATGCTTTGTAGAAAATTTCATACAGCAATCAGTTGTTAGTTAAAAATTGGATGTAATCGTTTGCATTATATTTCGAGATAATGCCTACTTTTAAATCATGATGTGAAGGAACTTAGAAAATAGTTATTGGCTGATTCAGTGCGTATCAATATTTTTTCAAATTGTTACATTCTTGCGTTTGATTTTGTAACAACTACTGGTAACTGTTTTCATTGTTTAAACACATACTGCTAAAAAACATCTAAAGTGAAACGGTTGCAACTTGCACAATTGCTAAGCATGATTGCTTTATGCATTTGTTTTTATAAAGCAAATGCACAACCGTATTATTTCAGGCATTACCAGGTAGAAAACGGACTCTCCAACAATACCGTATTCAGCAGCGTACAAGACAAAAATGGTTTTATGTGGTTTGGTACCAAGGAAGGGCTAAACCGCTATGATGGATATCACTTCAAACTCTTCACAACAGGTTCAGATGATCGTTCGCTTTATCCCGATTTTGTTTTCACTCTATACATTGATGTAAAAGGTGTATTGTGGATCGGCTCGCAAAAAGGACTCTACTGGTTTGATGAACACAATGAAAAGATGGTGCGTTTTATTGATGAGGTAACAGATGTATCTGCCATTACCAATGATAATAAAGGCAACCTTTGGTTTATCTCCCGCATGAGTGTTTGCATTTATAATTTTGCTGACCGGCACTTGCAGGTATTTCCCGCTGATTCATTTTTTCATGCTACTACCATGTGCAAAACAGAGGATGGAAACATGTGGTTTGCCGCAGACAATGGATTGATTGAACATTATGATAGCGCTGCCAACAACTTTAAAGCATACAATATTTTTTCGCATTCACCAGAGCCTGCATCCCGTTGGGTGCAAAAAATAAAAGCAGCAGGCAACAATAGATTATACATTGGCACTACCAGCCAGGGATTAAAGGAGTTTGATATTTCAACCGGCGCATACAAAGATGTGTTAACCTATAATGAAGATAAGACCACCGTTTTTGTAAGAGATATTTTAAACAATGGCAATGGCGAATACTGGTTTGCAACAGAGTCTGGTATTTTTATTATGCAAACGGCAACAGGCAAATTCATCAATGTAAAAAAAAGATTCCAGGATCCTTATTCACTTACAGACAATGCTATTTATACACTTTGTAAAGACAAAGAGGGTAGCATATGGGCAGGCACTTATTTTGGCGGCGTTAATTATTATCCGAAACAATATGCCAGCTTTAAAAAATATTTCCCTGATAATAGTGGTAAAACAATCAATGGCAGCTCCGTTAGAGAAATTTGCGAAGACAAAGAAGGCAACTTATGGATTGGCACCGAAGATGCAGGCCTGAACAAACTTAATAAAGCTACCGGCACTATAACACATTTTACTCCGGGTGAAGATAAGAGCAACATTACTTATACAAACCTGCATGGCCTATTAGTAAGCGGCAACAACCTGTGGATAGGAACATTTGAACATGGTATAGACATAATGGACATACATACCGGCAAAGTAAAAAAACATTACACTGCAGGGCCGGGCAAGAACGAACTTAAAAGCAATTTTACACTTTGCCTTATACAAACACAGGCAGGCGATATTTATTTGGGCACTAGCAATGGTGCTTATAAATACAACCCTGTTTCTGATAATTTTGAGAGAGTGCCCGGCATACCAGAGCATTTGTTTGTTGCTTCTTTATGGGAAGATCACAATCATGTATTATGGATAGGCACCCATAGCAACGGTGGTTTCTGGCTTAACCTGCAAACCAATGAGTGGGGGCATTTTCAGAATGAACCGGATAACAAAAACAGTCTTACCAATAATGACATCAACGCGGTATTTGAAGATAGTCGTTACAATATCTGGTTTAGTACAGAAGGAGGCGGTTTGTGCAAACTGGGTGTAGATAGAAAAACATTTACCAGGTACACAGTAAAAAATGGATTGCCAAGTAATTTTATTTTTAAGGCACTGGAAGACAATCAGCAAAATTTATGGATTACTACATCTAAAGGGCTAGTGAACTTTTCTCCGGGTACAGAGGCATTGAAAGTATATACAAGGGCAAATGGTTTATTGAACGATCAATTCAATTATCATTCCGGTTATAAAGATGCAGAAGGCAATATGTATTTTGGCAGCGTAAAAGGGATGATTAGTTTTAGGCCTGCTTCCTTTTCTCAACCAATATTTATACCACCGGTTTTTATAACTGGTTTCCAGGTACACAACAAAGAACTTGCTATTAATAAGGATAGCTCTTACCTGAAGCAATCAATTATGTATACTGATAAGATTGTATTGCCTTATGATCAATCTTCCTTCAGTATAGATTTTGCTGCGTTGAGTTATATCTCTCCGGAAATGACACAGTACAGTTATATGATGGAGGGGATTGATAAGGAATGGACGTTTTTGAAATCGAACAGAAAAGTATATTTCACCAATCTTTCTCCCGGCACCTATACATTTAAGTTGAGGGCAGGCCTCAATGGAAAGTTTCCTAAAACAGAAAAAGAATTGGTTGTAAAAATTGCACCGCCTATCTGGGCTACTATTTATGCAAGGCTGTTTTATATTATTGCATTCCTGGCATTGTGCTATTATCTTATCCGTACTTATCACAACCGGATAGAAAACAAAAAAGAAAAAGAAATTTATGAAGCCAAAATAAATTTCTTCACTATTGTAGCGCATGAAATAAGAACACCACTCACGCTGATAAAAGGGCCGGTAGAAAACCTGCATGAAAAAATTGACGAACTGCCGGAGATTAAAGATGATGTAATTACTATGGAAAGAAATACCAGCAGATTGGTGGCGTTGGTAACACAGATTCTTGATTTCAGGCAGACAGAGAAGAAAGGTTTCAGCATTGATTTTACACCAGTAAACTTAAACGATATTATAGCGGAAGAATACCAAAGTTTTGCGGCGCTGGCAAAAAAGAAAAGTCTTTTGTATACAACTGAACTGCCTCCCGAGCCGGTTATTGCAATGGCAGATGAAGAAGGTTTGCACAAAATTTTCAGCAATCTTTTCAGTAATGCAGTAAAATATGCAGAACACAGGGTGCACCTGCAAATGCAGCCATTGAACAAAGATGATAGCAGCATTACTATTGAAATCAGCAACGACGGGTACATTATTCCTGCAGAAATGAAAGAAAAAATATTTGAACCTTTTTATCGCCTAAAAGAAACCAACAGGCAAAAAGGAACAGGTATTGGCCTTTCACTTGCCCGCTCACTGGCGGAACTGCACAATGGACGATTGTACCTGAAGGAAAGCAAAAACCGTTTGAACACATTTGTACTGGAACTGCCATTAAAGCCTGGCGACCGATTGCCAGCAAAAAATAAAAAGAACAAATTCTTAATTACCACCAAATAAAAATTGCTACCATGCTACCCACTATTCTACTTGTAGATGATGACGAAGAGATACTGGATTTCCTGGAAAGGATATTGAGTGTTAAATACAACTCTCTAAAAGCCATTGATGGATCTGCGGCATTGCAATTGTTGTCTGCAGAGGCTGTGCAACTGGTAATAAGTGATGTGATGATGCCCGACATTGATGGGTTTGAATTGTGCAAACGCATTAAGTCTAATGTAGAACACTCGCACATACCCGTTATATTGCTTACTGCAAAAAATACTATCCAGTCTAAAATTGAAGGATTGGAAATTGGAGCCGATGCCTATATAGAAAAACCATTTTCTAAAGAGCATCTGCTTGCACAGATAGCCAGTTTGCTTGCAAACAGGAATATGGTGCGCGATTACTTTGCCAGTTCTCCCCTGGTGCACATCAAGAGCATGGCACATTCCAAAGCAGATGAACGTTTCCTGGAAACACTGAATGAAACGATTATAAAAAATATGGAAGATGCTGACCTGGATGTAGAGAAGCTGGCAAAAATTATGAACATGAGCCGCATTACTCTCTATAGAAAGATAAAAGCAATTTCTAATCTTACACCTGTTGAACTCATCAATATAACCCGTTTGAAAAAAGCTGCGGAATTGCTGGCAGAAGGCGATAATAAAATTTATGAAGTATCTTATATGGCAGGCTTCAGCTCGCAAAGCAATTTTGCAAGAAATTTTCTAAAGCAATTTAAAATGACACCAACTGAGTATATGCACCGCAAGCAGGGGGAGAAAACAAATTTATAATTAGTAATTAACAATTAATAACATCGCTATGAAGAAATACTTTGTAGTAGCATCACTGCTGATTTACTCATCTGTAATTTTTTGCCAGGAGAAGAAAGGCCATGTTGAAAAACTTGATCCGGCACTGGATGCTATTATTAACAGCAATGCAAAAGTGGAAATTATTGCAGAAGGTTTTGAATGGTGTGAAGGCCCGCTCTGGGTGGAAAAAGAAAAAATGTTACTGTTCTCTGATGTACCTACCAATATTATTTACAAATGGACAGAAAAGAAAGGAAAAGAAATTTACCTCACTCCTTCTGGTTATACCAGCAAAGTGCCACGCGGTGGTGAACAAGGCTCAAATGGTTTAATACTTTCGCCCAATAACCAATTGATCATTTGCATGGATGGAGACAGGCGTGTAGCTGCCATGAATTCAACTTTACAAAACCCGCAACCGGTATTTACTACATTGGCTGACAATTATAGTGGCAAAAAATTTAATAGCCCCAATGATATGGCTTATAACAGCAAAGGGCAATTGTATTTTACTGATCCACCTTATGGCCTTGAAAAAAATATGGATGATCCATTAAAAGAACTTCCTTACCAGGGAATATTTACTATTAAAAAAGATGGCAAAGTTATTTTGCTTACAGACACTATCACAAGACCAAATGGTATTGGCATTACACCAGATCAAAAAACATTGATCATTGCCAATTCAGATCCATTAAAACCATATTGGTATGCTTTTGATTTTGCAGGCGAAGACAAACTTGTTAATCCCCGTATTTTCTATGATGCAAGCCAAGCGGCAAAAACAGAAACAGGTATGCCAGATGGATTTAAAATAGACCATAAAGGAAATGTTTTTGCTACTGGCCCTGGGGGCGTTTGGATATTCAATAAAAACGGTAAAGTACTGGGCAAAATAAAATTTGACGGTGTTACTTCCAATTGTTCATTGTCTGCAGATGAAAAAACCATTTATATTACAGCAGACATGTACTTGTTAAGAGTGAAGATGAAGAACTAATATGAAAATTTGATGAATGTGATAAATGTGGAAGTGTGGAAATGCTTAATGATAAAATTCACCATTAATTTTTAAACCTCGAAATTCTTATAAATTGTAAGTTGCCCTTTAACGGTAGCTGTTGCTGCATCTATTGTTTCAATGGGAGCATCTATATTTAGTAACGATAAAGCTGCTTTGTAGTTACCAACTAGTTTTCCTTCGCCCACGATTGTTATTTTGTCTATTTTATTTTTAGACAACTGATTCAGTTCCTCTCCTATTAATAAACCACTGAGGTAATAATAATTAGCAGTTTTTGAAAACCGGTTGAATAACTGATTGGTACGAACCAGGAAGCTATTGTGCAATAAAGTACTGTTGCTGCTTGCGGCTATCCCTTTAGCAAAAGCTTCCTTATTTTCAGGCTCCTGGATGTCTCCACTCTTTGCAACACTATTGACCAATAAACTTTTTGCAGACAATAATTCAAAAAACTCACCAGTCATGAATGTCTCCAGTGATATGGCTTTGCCTTCTTCCACCGTTACATGCTTTGAATGTGTACCAGGGAAAATAAACAATTGGCGTTTGCTGATACTATCTGTTGCACAACCAATCAACTGTGTCTCTTCTCCTCTCATTACATCATTTGCTGTTTTTGCGCCGGATATCAACAATATTTTATGAGGAAATTCTTTTGTCTTTTCAAAAGTTTGTACCAGCAAATCTTTACCATTTAGTTGAAAAGGCATGTTGGCATATGCCAGTTCGTGCATGCCTATAGATGCAGAAGCCATACCGGAAATAACAAGCGGAATATCATCTTCACTACATCCCGTTTCCTCCAATAATGCAGCGCTATACTGCTGCAAGACCTGCAAATAAAAATATAGCCTGCGTTCCTCTTTTCCATCTTCCGCAATCCATTGCTGATGAGTTTGAGCAATGCCCTGGTTAGAAGAAAGCTCACCTATGATATGACCATCATTTACATCTACCAGGCGCAACCTGAAAGATGATGTACCCCAATCGCAACTTAAAATTTTTTTGCTCACTGATAAAGAATAAAACCATGCAAGAACGCAAGTGGAAGGTAAACTTCTTTAATGATATGGGAACAATTTTCCCGCTGATAAACGGTGCTATGCAAACACAGTTAAAAGAAGATAATTAAAACGCCAGATCAGAACTCGGGGTGTTGTTCATAAATAGTCCATTGCTGCAGCGGACTGGCTACTTTCTTTTGCAAAACAATAGCAGAATTGGTTCTTCCTTTTTCATCTGCGGGTGTAAGATATAAGTCTGTTCCTTTTAAGCGGATGTAATAAACATTTTTACCTGCAGCAATAAATTCATACTGCTGGCTGGCATCTCCATTTTGCAAAGGTTGCTCTTCCATAGCCACACCATCTGCTGCATCTTGCCTCGGCTGAAAAGTTTTTCCTGAAAAAAGGTTTTTCAATTGATAGTTATCTCCGTCTTTGTGCTGAAAATCCCAGGTCATGCATTTCCAGTTTACAGGATTGTAAGAAACCAATGGTGTACCGTTCGCAGTATTTGCATCTTTTATACGCAATAGCATACCGGTTTGCATATTCTTTATAGCATAAGTTCCGCTGATTACCTGAGCATGTAACAAATTGCTGCCGCTTATGCAAACCATCGCGATTAAAAATGCTGCAAACTTTTTCATTTGTTTATCTTTTTTGAGATGTATTTTTTCTTGTTTTCAACTTATCTGCAATAAACCTGCCAATGGCATCTCCTTCTTTCATGCCATTTTCAATAGCAGGGCGATAGTGTATACCACCATACAACCTGCTGATGGCTGCTTCCGAAGCCGCCTGGCTAAAAGAATTGAAATGCCTTGGAGACAGATCAAATTCTGTTTCTGTTGAATCGGTATAAGCAAACTTATTTCCAAACAAGCGGCTTAGTATAACCGAAGATGCAGCAGATACTACGCTATGCCCACTGGTATATTCCGGAAAAGGCGGCGTTTGCAATAAAGGTACCCAGGTTTGGCTGATATAAGTATTGATATAAGTTTCCGGCCTTATTACACGACTGCGATATTTCTCATCCCAGCAACTGATAAATGCATCAGCCAAAGCAACACATAACCTTGCATAAGTTTCTGCAGAACGTGCCAGGTCTGCATGAGTTTGCCTGCAGGCCAGCCTGGCAATATTTACCCAATGGCCACCCGGAGAAATTTTTTTGGTAGCATACATTACATGCCCGTTTACATTCATCTTAAAAGGATTGCAATCCCAGAAACTGGCAATAGCAATTTGCGCTGCTGTTAAATGCAATCCCGTTTCCTGCACTTCAACTGCGTACTTATAGAAATCGCTTTTCTTATCTGTTGAAAAACTTGTAGCAGGCGCTGGCTTAAATTGTGTTGCTGAATCAATAGCAAACACCCGGATGCGGCTCCAATAAGGTTCAATTGCTTTCATGTAAGCGGGTGGTGTCGGTTTCCAACTGGCATTATCTTCTGTAACAGTATACTTCGGCAATGCCCTGGTTTGTTTATAATTGTCTTTGGCGGCCCATGCCAATATTTGATCAGCAATTTTTTTTCCAAATGCTACAGAATTATCAAACACTTCCTGCGGCATACCTGTTGATGAAAACTCCTGCAAAATATTTTTGCGAAAGTCTTCTATCATATCTTCAGAGATAACCATTGTTTTGCCTGTTAGCAACAAAGCATTGACTGAAGCCAGTGAGAAACTATATTGCTTGCCGGCTTCCGGTTGTTCAAAAGCAGTTAATCCTTTTAACTGACCAGCCAAAGACATGTAGTTTGCATCATTATAACGTGCAGCCTCATACGCTGCAATGCTGATGTATGCATAAGTGCGACTGGCAACCGGGGGCGAGTATACATCGTGCACAATTACATCTGTTACCTGTTTAATGGCGCGGTGCAGGTAATCAGGATTATCTGCCAATTGTTTCCACTTTGCATCATTGGCAGAAAGTGCAACAGAATAAAATAAAAATATTGTTATGGCAAGTAATAACCTCATGTGCTATGGTTCTTTTAAATAAATCGTTCCTGCTAAGGTAACCAGAAATCAAATGGTTCATCTCTTACAGCTACCAGCGTATTGTCTTTGAAAATTAATTCTGCTACCTGGATGGAAGAACGTTTACTATCATAAGAATAAGTTCCATTGGCTTCTAGGCTTGCTTCAAAATGAGTTTTTCTGCCAGGGTGCGTAAAATAAAAAATATAACATTTATCGCCAGCCACCACAACATCTGCATGTGCACCCGTTGGCGTGTCTTCCGGCCTTATGCCAATTTTATCCAACACCCTTCCCTGTTTCTCCCAGGTTTTAGCATCTGCTGAACGATAGACACGCAACCCGGCCCATTCATCTGTTATCATCCAATAGCTATCTTTAAAATGAAATACTTTAGGGCCTTCATGTGGTGGCCCACCAATAGCAGGTTCCGTTTGCAACTGCCAATTTATTAAATCACTGCTTTCACCCGTCATGGTAATGCTATTCCTTGTTTCATCTTTATACCAGATATGCCATTTGCCATCGGGCAGTTTATAAAAAGTTGGATCAATCACACTTTCAGAAGAGAGTTTCAATTTACCCTTGTATGTCCAGTTCCATAAATCTGCACTAGTATAATGAATGATGGTAGCCTTTCCTCCCCAATTATTTCTTACTCCTTGTATGTACGCAAGAAACATGTGGTACACTCCTTTGTCATAAATAATATCCGGCGCCCAGAATGTATTTTGCCCTTCTTCAAATTCCAATTTAGGTGCACCCTTGTACACCCACGTTTGCCCGTGGTCTGAGGTTACCGCCACACCAATGGCAGTTCCATAACAAAATGCAACGTTTGCAGAAGTTACATTTGCACGGCGTTGCGTATAAAACATCCACCAGTGTTTTTTGTCTTTATTGTATACTATTACGGGGTCAGCAGCTCCATCATAAATCGGATCGCGGAAAAGCGGTGCCGGCGCACGGTGCATCTTAATACTATCAGTTGCCTGCGCATGCAGCAACATGGGAGAAATAAAAATGATTGAGAACAAAGAGATGCGCAACAGCTTATTCATATCCGCAATTGTTTAAAAGTTCTAACGTAAAATAAGATGACTGAAAAGTGTTAGCAGTGTATATCATTTTTTATTCACCACGTTTCATTCAAAAAATAGTTCTTATTGTTTTTTTGATTGAATGATATAGCGGGTAATAATATCGATTTCACTGGCATCATAAGGCGTGAAATCGGGCTTGTAAAGATCGTGCTGCCAAACTTTTGGTAAAGGATCACCCGGACGATGCCCCCAGGGCAGATCTGTTTGTGTTTTTCCATTTACCAAACCCCATAGCATGCAACCTACTTTTTCATTGTAAAAAACATCCAGGTTAGTAGACACCAGTGACTGTGCAGGCCTGTTCATCCATTCTGTACAAATAAGTGGGCGACTGTATTGTTTTAATTCATTAATCTGCCGTTGCAATGTTTCTTTATTGCCATAGTTGTGAAACGTAATTACATCTGATGCTTTCAAAACTATTTCATTCAGGCGGGCATCTCCATTCCATATATCTACAGTTAAAGGTTGTTGCGGATTTACTGTTCTTGCCCAGGCAATTACTTTTTTTAACAGCGGAAAACTTGCAGAGCCTAATCCGCCATTGGTAGGTTCATTGTATAAATCCCACATCAATATTCGTGGGTCATTTTTAAACTTGGTGATAACAGCCTTTACATATTTTTCAATGCGTGGATGTGTCTGCTCATCTATTACCATTGAATGCCCCGGGCTGGGAGACCATGCCCATGCATACCACCCTTTCAATGGTTCAGGTTGTTTACCAACAACAGGATCATGTGTAATGCCGAACACGCAATCATCGAACAATGCAGGCACAAATTTTATGTGGTGCTGCTGGCATATAGACATAAACTTATCCAGGGTTTGCAAAAAATAGGTCGGGTCATCTTCATACACTGCAAACTGAAGTACAGCACGCAATACATTCATTCCGGATTTTTCTGCTACTGCCAATTCGTTATCTATAGCTTTAGCATCAAAACTTGTCTTATCCCACATGGCAGTATAATTAATAGCATAAGCCGGAATATAATTAAACCCGCAAAGCCATGGTTGTTGCTGATACCATTTCCACGATTGTGCAGCAGGCCAGCGCTGCGTTGTATCCTGTGCAATAAGAAAACGAATTGACAACACAGCTATCAATAAACATAGATTTTTACGCATGGTGAAGTATTGAGTAGTAACGTAGTTTAGTTAAATATTCATCGCAGCTTTTCACTCCCAAAAAATAAGCACCACTGCATTACGCAGCAGTGCTTATAAAAAATACCAGCAGATGAGTCTGCACTTTGTTATGAAAAAGCAAGGTGAAAGATTTTATTACAATAGCAGCGGGTTTAATGCAGAAGCTGCTTTAGAGCCGGGATAAAGGCCACCCAACCATCTGCTGCGATCTGCTTCCTGGTGCTCGTTTTGCGGAGAAGTAACCGTAGCGCCATCTGCAAAATATATGATGGTCATCACCTCTCTTGTTTGGTTGGAAAGGTTTCCGGGTGCATTGTGCAGTGTCCATCCATAATGCCAGGTAGCGTCGCCGGCTTCCATTGTTTTGGCGCGGGTAACATTAAAGCCTTTATCTGTTATGTGTTTTTCCAATAGCGCTTCAGAAGCATCTGATATGGCCACGTTTTCTACAAAACCACCTGTGTGCGATTGCGAAGCAAATGTAAGCATGCCCATGTCTTCATCTATATTAATCAAAGGCATCCACATGGTAACTGTATTGCTGGTACTTAACGGCCAGTAATATTGGTCCTGGTGCCAGGGAGTAAGGCCGCCGCCTACCTCTTTATACAATGCCTGGTCGTGATACAATCGAACATTGCTAACACCTAAAAGATCTGCTGCCACTTTCGCAAAACGCTTAGCCAATGTAAATTTTCTTACAGCCTCATCTACTTCCCATAAATTCATTATTTGTAAAAACGCTTTACCATAAGTATCGCGGTCTTCCATTTTCCTTTTTTCTGTATTGTATTTGTAAGCAGCTTCATTAATAACCTCTCGGTAAGCCGCTACTTCTTCTTTACTAAGGAGATTTTTTACCAGGGTATGGCCATTTTTTTGAAAAGCGGCTGCCTGCATAGGATCAATGCTAATAGTATTATCCAGGGAAGGCAATAGCACATCGTTCATAATAGTGGTGTTTAATTTTTATCAAACTAACACTATATAGCGCATTTAAAAAATGTCAATATTGGCAGAAATATGGATTATTTTATCCCTATCTTAGCAATAATGTGTATTCAATATTAAAATTGCCAATAATTGAAAGCTTCTTTTGAATCAATAAAAGCACCGGCACATGCATCATTTGTAGCACGCCGCTTTGAAGAGAAGGCTTTTTCTGCGCCTTATCATTTTCATCCTGAATTTGAATTAACACTGATTGTACAAGGGCATGGCAAACGTTATGTAGGTGCTCATATGGATGATTATACAACAGGTGATCTGGTATTATTAGGCAGCAACCTGCCCCATTGCTGGAAAACAACCAGCAGCAAAACTTCAAAGAAATCCATTTCTACAGTTATTCAATTCAAAAAAGATTTTTTAGGAAACGATTTTTTTGCCGCGCCGGAAGCAAAAAGGTTGCAACAATTATTTACCAATAGTGGCTATGGCATACAGTTTACAGGCAATAGCAATAGCATACGTCAACAAATAGAAAACCTGCCGCAAGAGGAAGATGGATTCAAAAGATTATTGCAGTTGTTAAACATCCTTCACCAGTTGGCAGCCAGTAAACAATACAAACTGCTGCACAAACAAAGCGCTTATCCATCTTTGTCTTTCAACGAAAAAGAAAGGATACATGCTGCTATGGCATACATTGTAGAAAACTTTCGCGATAATATTTCTTTAAAAAAAGTAGCTGCCATTACCAGTATGACGCCGGAAGCTTTCTGCAAATACTTTAAACGGCTTACAAGAAAAACATTTATAGAAGTAGTAAACGATTATAGGATTGATTTTGCACTTGGACA
Organism: Chitinophagaceae bacterium; assembly: GCA_047602295.1. Taxonomy (GTDB): domain Bacteria; phylum Bacteroidota; class Bacteroidia; order Chitinophagales; family Chitinophagaceae; genus JACMLD01. Next base: position 4,962,052 of record JASGHP010000001.1, read on the forward strand.
ATTGCTCAACACAGAAAAAGCTGTGGCTGAGATTGGTTATGAAAGCGGTTTTAATGATATCTCCAATTTTCATAAAACTTTTAAAGAACGCACACAGCAAAGTCCGCTGGCATATAGGAAAGCGTTTGCAAAGTAGTCGTGAGTCAGTAGTCCTGAGTCGTGAGTAAGTTGGATTCATTTTGTAATCAATGTAAAAATTCAGCATCTCTTGATTCCCGCCGCTCGTTTGCCAAATAATTCCACACGCCCTGAATTATTAATTACTAATTACTAATTGCTAACTATTAATCCTTCCTCCCCCCACTGGCCTCTCGCCATTCACCACTAGCCTATTCAATGCGTTTCATTACCTGTTCAAAATGTTTCATCAATGTAATCCGTTACAAAAAATATTACATTGCAAGCACAAAACTGCTTGCTTATGCCGTCGAGATGTATGCTGCGTTGCTTATTCATTGTAATCGTTTACAAACCTTTCGCTGTTCTCTCACAGCTTCCACAAAATCCATTGTTTAAGTTATTAACGCCTGCTCAAACAAACATTAATTTCTCCAATAACATTACAGAAAGTGACAGTCTCAATATTTTAAACCAGGCCAATATTTATAATGGCGGTGGTGTAGGCATTGGCGATTTCAACAATGATGGATTGATGGATATTTACCTGGCAGGAAATATGGTGAGCAATAAAATGTACCTCAATAAAGGAGCATTAAAATTTGAAGACATTACTGCTGCCGCTGCTGTTACAGGTGAAGGAAGATGGTGCACCGGTGTAACAGTAGTTGATATAAACAATGATGGATGGATGGATTTGTATGTTTGCGCTTCTTTTCGCAAAGACCCGGCACGCAGAACAAACCTGTTGTACATTAACCAGGGGCTTAACAAAGATGGTATCCCCGTCTTTAAAGAATCCGCAGCAGCTTACGGTATTGCTGATACAGGGTTTAGTACCATAGGCGTTTTTTTTGATTACGATAACGATGGCGATCTTGATCTTTATGTTGTAACCAATGAATTGAACGATCCTAAAACGCCTATTAAGTTCCGTCCAAAAATTACAGATGGTTCTGCATTAAATACAGACAGGCTTTATAGAAATAATGGCAACGCTACTTTTACCAATGTATCAAAAGAAGCAGGCATCACTATTGAAGGATGGGGCCATGCTGTTTGTATTTCCGATGTTAACCGCGATGGATGGCCGGATATTTATGTAAGCAATGATTTTGTTTCAAACGATCTGCTTTACATCAACAACAAAAACGGAACGTTCACCAATCGCTTGGGAGAATATTTTAAACACACCGGTTGGAATGCGATGGGCACCGATATGGTGGATGTAAACAATGATGGTCTGCCGGATATTATTTCTTTGGAAATGCTGCCGGAAGACAACCTGCGCAAAAAAAGAATGCTCAGTGGTAATGAGTATTACAATTATTACAACAGCCAGCAGTTTGGTTACGAACACCAGTATGTGCGCAACGTTTTGCAGATTAACCAGGGCATGACGCCATTAGGCCATCCTGTTTTTAGTGATGCTGGCTATTTAGCGGGTATATACCAAACCGATTGGAGCTGGTGCCCGCTGGTAGCAGATTTTGATAATGACGGACTGCGTGATATGGTAATTACCAATGGCCTTCCGCGTGATGTAACAGATCTGGATTATATCACTTTCAATAATGGCCAGGGAGGCGGCAAAGGTAAATACACATTAGCAATGACAGATTCCTTACCTATTGTAAAACTGGCCAATTACTCATTTAAAAACATAGACGGACTTCATTTCTCCAACAGCAGCAATGCATGGGGTTTTACAAAACCTTCATTTTCTAATGGCGCTGCATTTGCAGATTTGGATAATGATGGCGACCTGGATATTGTTATCAACAACATTAACGATGCAGCCTTTGTTTACGAGAATACATTAACTACCGGCAAAAACAAAAGCAATCAGCATATACTTACACTCAGCTTTAAGGGTACAGAAAAAAATATCAATGGCATTGGCGCAGTAGCGAACATTTATTTTGATAATGGCAAACAATTATTTTATGAACACTATCCTACCCGTGGGTATATGTCTACCGATGATTACAGGGCTCATTTTGGGTTAGGCAATATCGTTAGTATCGATTCTATTCGCGTTTATTGGCCAGATGGTAAATCACAATTGCTGGCAAAGACACAGGCAGATCAAACATTAGTATTAAATTATAAAGATGCCGGTACTGGCAATAGCCGCTCCTTCCTTCAAAACAATGCACCTTTATTTACATCGGTAGAAACAAAGTATGGCATCAATTACCAGCACAAAGAAAGAGATGCTATTGATTACAATACACAACCAGCCATTCCGCACAAATTAAGCCAGTATGGACCTGGCATTGCAGTGGGCGATATTGATAATAATGGTTTTGAAGATTTCTGCATTGGCGGTTCCGTTGGCAAGCATACTATATTTTTTATGCAGGATGAGAATGGAAAGTTTACTATTGACTCTTCTCGATTTTTGCAGGGCGATGATGGCCACCCGGCAGAAGATATGGGACTGTTGTTTTTTGATGCAGACAATGATGGCGATCTTGATCTGTATATTGTAAGTGGCAGTTATGAACTGCCTCCCAATGATCCTGCTGGACAGGATGTACTCTATATAAATAATGGCCAGGGAAAATTTGCACCCAGCTATTCATCATTGCCTAAAATGTTTTCCAATGGCTCCTGTGTTCGTGCTGCAGATATTGATGGCGATGGTGACTTGGATTTATTTGTTGCCGGCCGTGTTGTATCCGGCGCTTACCCAATTGCGCCTAAAAGTTATATACTGCTAAACTATGCAGGCACATTTGTAGACGCAACATTGCGTGTTTGCCCAGACTTGCAAACAGCAGGTATGATTACAGATGCTTTATGGACAGACTTTGACAATGACGGCAAACCTGATCTTATTACTACGGGAGAATGGATGCCTGTTAGCTTTTATAAAAATATAGGCAACAAATTAGAACCAGTTACAGATTCAACCGGTATAGCAAACCATTTGGGTTGGTGGAACAGCATCATTGCAGGAGATTTTGATAATGACGGCGACATGGATTATATAGCAGGCAATCTTGGGTTGAACAGCAATTACAAAGCCACTGCTGAAGAACCGATGTTGCTGTATGCAAAAGATTTTGATGATAATGGGTTGATGGATCCATTGACATTCTGTTACCTGAAAGCGGAAGATGGTAGCAGGAAATTATTTCCTATGAGCACACGCGACGACATGATTAGCCAGATGATTTCTATCCGTAAACGTTTCCCCACCTATAAAGCATATGGTAAAGCATCCATGAATGATATTTTGCCAGAAAAAAACAGGCAGGATGCACTTTTGCTGAAAGCTACGGATATGCAAAGCAGTTATATTGAAAACAAAGGCAACGGAAAATTTGAAATCAGCCCCCTGCCTGCAGAAGCGCAAATGGCGCCGGCATATGGCATGCAGTCAATTGATTTTGATAATGACGGCAAACTAGATGTAATGCTTATAGGAAATGATTATGGCATGGAACCCTATAGCGGAAGACACGACGCACTGAATGGCCTTTGCCTGAAGGGAGATGGCAAAGGAAAGTTTGCAGCATTAACGATTGCAGATGCAGGTGTTTTTGTAAAAGGAGATGGAAAAGCATTAGCAACACTTCATACGGCTAAAGAAGGCGATGTATTGATTGCAACGCAAAACCAGGACAGTGTAAAAGTATTTGCCAAAACCATTTTGGATACAAACAAAAAATGGATACAAGCCATGCCAAATGATTTCTTTGCAGAACTAGTATATGCCAATAACAGTAAACGTAAAATAGAACTTTACTATGGCAATGGCTACCTGTCACAATCAACACGCAAAATAGCTGTTGATAAAAATGTAGTGAAAGTAATTATCACAGATTTCAAAGGCAATCAAAGAACTGTTACTAGCTTTTAGCCGTTAGTGATTAGTCGTAAGTCTTTGTCGAATTCATTCGCGTCATTCATTCGTGTCATTCGCGTCTCTCATTCGCGTCTCTCATTCGTGTTTGTATTTTTTCAGGAACGGCAGTTGTGCAGTCATTTGCTTTATCCATTCTCTTGCCATTAATTCATGCGCTGGCACGGTAGGGTGAATGCCATCCCATATCCAGTATTCAATAGGAGCTTTGGCAATGGCTTTATCAAACACAGCAGGATAATCAACCAGCACTGCATTAAATTCTTTTGCCAGTTTTGTTACCCGTTCGGCCCTTGCAATAGTTTCAGCTTTCCATTTATCATAGTTGTCTTTTCTTTTTCCTACGGGATATACAAATGGCAGGCCCAACACAAAACTTATATCAGGCTTTGCTGCTTTGGCTACAGTCAGCAACTCGCGGTAATTATTTTCAAACGCATCTGTGCTTTGTGCAGTTGGCCTGTTGTCTATTACAGCATTCACATCATTAATGCCCACCAGTATGCTTAAAATATCTGGTTGCAGATCAATAGTATCCTGCTGCCAGCGGTTCTTTAAATCAATAATTGTATTACCGCTAATGCCCCGGTTATAAAAAGTATATTTATTGGGAAAGTCTGCCCCTATCCTGCTGGCAATGCTAAAAGCATAACCATGCCCCATAATGTGATTGGGATCAGCATTCCTTCCACGGTTACCATCTGTAATAGAATCTCCCTGGAACAAAAAAACCTGGCTATTATCGTTTGTTATTGAAGGATAATTTTCGTTTGTGCCTGCCTGTAATGCTGGTAAGCCGGTAGCCAAAGCAGCAGCCGTTGTAATAAATTTCCTCCGTGAAAAGTTTGTACTCATGGTTTGCAATCGTTTATTGATAAAGTTCCGTTTTGTTCAAATCTATACAATAATCTGTAATCCAGGCCCCGGCTACGTCTACATACAAAATATGCGGCCTGTTCTTTTTATTGATAGTGCCGTCTTTAATCCATCCATCAATGGTGGAAGGAAGATATTTATTTCCTTCCAGCGAATGATCGATAATGCTCTTATGTTTCCTAACCACATTGGTCAATAACATAACACCATTTACAATAGGACTAAGTTTCTCGTCTTCAAAATCATTGCATACCATTGGCGCTTCTTCGGTGCTTTGCGTAAGCTGCCAGTCTAAACGAATAAGATCATTCTTTTGCAAACTGCCTGCACCGTCAAAGAAAGCTTTTTCTTTTTCGAGTAGTTTTTTTATATCGTTTGTGGCAGCATATTCTCTTTTGAAGTTTACAAAAGCCTTCGATTCATCAGCAATAGAGCAGGTATTGAATAATTTATCGTTATTATCATTTGTCTCAAAAGTAATAATCACTTTTCCTGCTAACTGGCTCAATGGCACTTGCCCTATTGCAGTTGCTGAATTACTGTACACCAGTTCTCTTCCTATTCGCGTAAGCAAACTATCTTTCAATCCACTTAACGGGGTTTCTTTCTCGCAAAAATGACTGAATGTAAGTAATACAATTTCCTGTTTATTTTTTAGCAGGAACCGTCTTATGCCATCTGCCACATTGCGTAGTTTTTCTCCATAGCCACCTCCAATAGCTTCTGCCATGCAATCTGATGCACAGTGTTTGGCAAGCAATTGTTTTTGATAGGTGCCAGCTCTTAAATCAAACATACGGATGCCGGCATTCAATTGCTGCTCAATATTCATTTTTTGAGTAAGCGTATTGCAGGGATTGATAGTGCCGCTCTGCTGCCCGCCTACGCCATTCAATACACTCATACCTGCATCATGTGCTCCGGGTATTACAATATCCTGCAAAGTTTTATTACTCTTTAAAGGTTGCAAAATCTGTTGCATCCAGTTAGCGGGATTATAATTGGAAAAATTGCTGAGATAAAGTTTATGGTCTGTTCCCGGATAAGCCAGCAGAAAATTATTATCGTCTACTTTGCAAATAGAAACAGCATAACTGGTAGCAAAAACAGCAGGCAATGCCAATCCTGCAGCAGGCTTTTCCTTATCTAATGCTGTTGTGTAATAAATTTTATTATCGCTCTTATTGCCATTCCAGATATAAAATAACCTGTCCGCATTCCAAACACGATAAATAGCCGGCGATGCTTTTGTTTTAGCAGCAGTTAGTGTTTGTGTCTTTGTCCAGCTTTTATTGCCTATACTGTAATCTGCATAATAAACTGACTGATCTTTTGCATACCAGCAAAATCTTGCATCGGTTTTTCCAATAGTCACTACAAAAGGATAGCTGAGGGATTTCTCATTGTTTACCGGTTGTGCGGTTGTTTCTGAAAATACTCCGTCAGTACCTGGCTCAAGCAGTGCACATACCATCTGGTCTTTGTCTGTTGTGTGGGACGCAATCATTATTTTACCATCAATGGGTGCGGCAGTAACCCCTAATGATAGTTTTACCGGGCCGGCAAACTTCACTTCATATACATTATCTGTATTGAAAGCATTGCTACTGCTATTGATAATGTATTTTAAATCACCTTCCTTAGAAATCCAGAAAAGATAAATTCGGTTATCCAGTACACGCAATACCGGCGCAGCAGCGGTTTGTTCATTACCAACGTTAATGGCTTTGCTGATTGTTTCCGTATCATATTGTTTGCCCAGGCAACTGTATTGCACATTACCATCAGCTCCTTCATTCTTCCAGGCTACAAAATATACACCGTTGAAATTGGTGATATCCATCGCCCTGTCTGTTTTTGCCTCTGGCAAAAAAACTGCCGGCTTTGTAAAGCTGAGGTTTTGCGCCTTTGTATGAATTGTTATGCAACAAAAGCAAATCAAAAAAAGAAAATTGTTTCTTGCAAAAAAAGAGGATACTAACATAAGCGATGCTGGCAGTTAAAGGTATTCATCGAAAGTAATTTTTTTAAAACTGCATTAAAAATATTTTTATTCTTCATTAATATTTATTTTTGATAAACCTGCAAGTCTGTAAGACTACTGAATCCTTCACCCGTTTCGATTCCATTGCCTGCATCCCGAAAACCTTTATTTGTATTTTTTCCTCAATTATTGCTAACACGCTATATAATGAAACCAACAACCTTACTCTGCTTATGCTGCATTATTTATTGCAACGCAACCTTTGCACAGGACGCTAATTACTGGTCTGCTCCTTATGGACCGGGAGGTTTTCTTACCACCGGCGCCACGCTTGCCAGAAACAACGATAGCGGCGTTCTCTTTTACAACCCTGCTCTGTTGGCGTACAACACAAAAAATGCCGCTTCCATTAGTGGAAGCATTTATAATTTTCAATCTACCAGGATAAAAAATGGCGCTGGTACAGGCCTTAATCTCAACTCATCTGCAGAGAGTGTGGTGCCTGGCATTGCTTCCAACACTATTTACCTCAACCTGAAAAACAAACCTATAACGGTGGCGTATGCGCTTATCAACGACCCGGTTATTAATTACCAGTCTTCGCAAAGGCGTGATGCTAAAATAAATGTGCTGGATGATAGCTATAGCCCCGGTACAGAATATTTTGTAGGACAATACACTGCATCCAACAGTGTTAGCCAGACATCCGGCGTGTTGGCATTTGGCAAGCCTGTTTCATCCAAACTGGCTATCGGTCTTTCTTTTAGCATCAGTTCGCGCAAGCAAACTTCCTTGCTTGATTATAAGTCCAGGGCATTGATAAACAATGGCAATATTTATAACCCGCCTATTGTAAATGTGTCTGAATATTATCTTGCACACAACACAAATATTGGCTTTGGCATTAAAGCGGGCATTGCTTATGATCTTGCGGAGAAACACCATCTTGGTCTGCTTATCTCTGCGCCTTTATTGCATTTATGGGGCAGTTCAGATATTTTATCAGACAATGTAATCAACAACCTGCAACTGGTACCGGGGGATACACTTTACCTGTTGGCCAATACCAAACAAACAAAGCTGAAATCAAAATGGAAAATGCCGTTAAGCACTGCATTGGGTTATACCTATGATTATGGAGGCGGGCAATTGTATTTTGCGGTGGAATACTTTACAAAAGTGAATGAGTACAATGTTATTACTCCGCACAATGATTATTTTATACGACCAGATACTGCCAATAATTCTTACACATCTGCATTGCTAAGAATGAAAGACGCACGCAAAGCGGTTGTAAACTTTGCATTGGCTTTCAGCTTTCCGATAAAAGAAGCGGTTACCGGCTTTTTATCTGCCAGAACAGATTTTAGCTATGCAAGCGATAAGCTTTTTGCAAACACCGACGGCTATAAAGTAAATACCGCCAACTGGAATTTGTACCATATACAGTTTGGGGGCAATTTCAAGAAAAGAAAATTCAACCTGCGCTCTGGTTTATTACTGAGTTATGGCAGCACAAAAAAATACGACCAGGGAATTAATTTCGACAACCCCAATGAGGGTAATCTTTTAATTGGAGATATAGGTAAAACAAAAGCTACCCGTTTTTCTGCAGGCATTATGGTTGCGTATATCCATAACCTTTAGTAGCCAGAAAAATTATTGAGCAGTAGCAGTACCATAATCCCACCGGCCTGTTTTTATATTAATGCGCCAGGGTTTGGGCTCTGGCAACCATAATTTACCATCACCTATTTGCAGAGGCATCCAGAGGTAACGGGAATCCCACTGTGTTTTCGGCCGCCATATATCGCCCATAAAAATTACAGTGGTAGTATCTGCTCCCACTACTTTAATCATCATAGTAGATTGTGAACCGTATGTTTTTACCTCTAGGGGTGCTATGTCTTTAAACTCGCTCCACGGCCCTTCCAGTGAAGTGGCGGTTGCATATTTATTAGGATTGGCATTCCAGCCGGTGAGTGCAGAACCAATGGCATAATACAAACCATTGTAGTGAACGATGGCGCCGCCTTCCATATGCTCTTTTACCAGGCTCATTTCTTTTTCTATGCTCATATAATCCGGTGCCAGCTTTGCAATGCGAAAACCAAACGGCCTGTCTTCAAAAACAAGATAGGCCGTGCCATCATCATCTATAAACTGGCCAATGTCCCTGCTCTCGTGATCCAATGGCCGAAACATTTTTACATAGCTAAATGGCCCTTCCGGTTTATCACTAACGGCAATGGCTACACTGGCCAGTTTATACCTTGCATCATCAATGTGCAGGTACATCACGTATTTTTTTGTACCGGCATTGTAATAAACTTTTGGTCGCTCCAACACCCAGCGCCTGCCAAGGTTTTCAGGGTCTGATAATACCAATGCATCTCCATGAAAAGTCCAATCCGTTAAATTTTTAGAACTGTAACAACTAACATAGCGTTTGTTTGAATCCAGCCCCTGTCTTCTTTCTTCTCCGTACCAATAGTAAGTATCCTTCAATTTAATAATGCCGCCGCCATGCGCTTGTACATGTTGTCCACGATCATCTGGCCATACATCTCCCGGCTTTATTTCCTTTGCAGAATTTGAACCTGATGTTTTTTTACCTGCTGTACAAGCGTGCAAGCAAACAATTGCAACTATCAAAAACATGCGGAGCGTAAAATTCATTTTCATATACCTAATTCGTTATAAAATTCGTCAGTACTATTTTAAAACATTTATTTGTTGTTGAATTGAGTCAGCCTTCGCTTTGGCTTCTTCCATTGGCAATCCAATTTTCATTTCGGGTCTTGTATGTTTTGTGTAGGTTAGCCATGCATCTTTCATCATGTTTTGTCTTTCTGCTACCAGCTTTGCAATGGCAGCTCCGTTTTTATAATTATCTGCCAGCAATTTTATACTGCTGAATGTAGCAGCGGTCTTTTCTCCAAGATATAACAGCAGTTGCTTTGCCATCAGCCAATGGCCTGCATCACCGGGATGCACACCGTCATTTGCCAATGCAAAACCATCTACGCCAAACTGTGCATCCAGCTTGCGGTGTGCGTCTAAATACTTTTTCATGGGATAATGAATGTCTGCCACTTCCCAATGTTTTACTGTGCGCTGTGTCAATAACCAATCTGCATATTTATCCAGCACATTGGCATATCCCTTTGCACCGCCTTTCAATTCATCAAATACAGGCGGCGTAACCATAATAACGCGGGCACCTGTTTGCAGCAATGTATCGTGCAACCAGTTGATACCATTTTTGTATTTTTGAAAACGACCTTCATCAAAAGGAAGATAAATGCCATCATTCATACCATAGCAGGCAAAAACAATATCTGGTTTTATAACTGCTAAAATGCGATGCAATCTTTCATGCAAATCCGGCCTGGGGAACCTGCCACCCGCATGCCCTTCTTCAGATAAACCTGAAACTGTTTCGCTGGGTAAGCCTACATTGATAAAATTGATTGTTCTATCCGGGTGAGCCAATACAAAAGCCGTTTCCACATCGGTAATATAACTGCCTGCGTAAGTAATGCTATTGCCCAGAAATAATATCGTTTGCACCTTCTTTCCTATTGGCTGCGCGAAAAGAAAATTATGCGCTAACAAAAAGGTGATTACTAAACAGAAGATTTTTTTCATGCTGGTAGCAGTTGCTGGAAGGCTAAAGATAAATCAATGAAGGGTATTGCAGTGGTAATGGGTATCATTAAAATTGTATGAGAAGAGACAATTTTCAGGCACATTAATTACTGGACTGCTCAATCGGCTTTTGCAATCTTAAGAATAACCCGGTTAAAATTGTTGCTGCTACATAGAAAAAAGCGAACTCAATTTCAAGCATTCCCGCTATGGTTTTGAAAGTAAGGAATATTCCCACTATTGCAAATATGATAAGCGTAGTTTTTTTAACTATATAATTTATAGGTGCAAGGTTCAACGAATATCCGGCAATTAAATAAAGAATAGCCGCAGGCATCGAACAAGGAATTGAAAAAATAAAAATAAGAAATGCAAAATCCAGCGACCTTAATTCAGGCAGCCCATGTCCGTGCAATATTGGCATTAAGATAATCGCCAAAAGTGGACCAACTATCAGCGTAAATATCCAATGTTTTAAATGAAAACTCAAATCCATTACACCCCGTATAAATTTTAGTGTTTTATTATGCGAGTTCGCAAAGTCGGCTAACTTATTTCAATTGATAACACACATTTACCTATTTCAGCTCCTTTCTGCCTAATTGAGAGCTACGCTTGAAATGATTGTTAAACATATAGCTAGCATTGACTTCATATTGAACTAAGTAGATTTCTGCAATTAAGCATATCCAATTGGCAGCATCCGGCGGTTCAATTAAATTGATTTGGTAAGCGGGATAGCAGCAACAGTGTTCTACAACACACTACTTTATAACTCTAAGCAAACAATTCAAATATAAGCTGACCCAACCCCAATGCAAGTGCTGTAGAAATTATGGTTGCAATTAGTACAGCGCTATTATTTTTTGATTGCCTGGTCATTCTATTGATGATAAGGTAAGACAGGAACCCAAGCCCAGGTATAAAAATATACCATATGCGGTGGGTCTGTATAAGCCAGACACCCCATATGATTCCACCAATAATGCTTGACAACAGCCCGCCAATAATACTACCGGAAATTGTTTTAGGGTTGATTTGCGTGTCGCGTTTTTCTGCAACCGCATCAGCAAAGGCTTTTTCTATAATGCTATTGGTTGTCTCCAGATCCAAAATTGAAGAGCTTGTTGTTTTTTTAATGAATTCAATATTAGGGTCAACTTTAGCCAATTCTTTGGTCTCAGCAATAATCCTTGCTTTCTCTTTGTCAATAATAGTTTTGTTGGCAATGTAATTTTTAAGACGTTCAATTCCTCCTTTGCTTTCTATTACTTCGTTAAGTGCAGTTTGTCCATCGGTTGACAGCGTATCAAGTTGTTTATAGTATGAAAACAGTTCTTCGTCAGTGAATGACTTGTATTTTTCTACCAGCTCATTTTTGGAAAGCATACTTTTATAATTGGGTGTAATAGAGGTTAAATCGAAATATATAGCAACGCTAAAGCATTAGCGTTCTCCTAAATAAGAGTCTTGCCAGCCGAATATAGTACAAAACTTAAATAATATTGCAACAACTTTCCTTCCCTGCTTCCACCTTTTCCTTAACCATGCCCTTACCAGTTCATCATACAACTTTAAGTTTTCACAAGCATATAACCAGTGTTGACTTCATATTGAACTAAGTAGATTTCTGCAATTAAGCGTATCCAATTGCAACAAACTTGTAAATACCAGTATCCGGAAGACAAAAACAAATATGCGGAACGCCAAAACAGTTGTGCGGAGGACCGACACAATCGTGCGAAGGATCGTTACAAATGTTTTGAACACCGGCGCAATCGTGCGGAGGACTGAAACAATCGTACGGGCGACTAACACAAACGTGCGGAGAACCGACACAGTTACGCGGAGGACCAACACAATCGTACGGATGACTGACACAGTCGTACGGAGGACCGACACAATCGTACGGAGGACTAACACAATTGTGCGGAGGACCGACACAATCTTACGGAGGATCAGCACAATCGTGCGGTTGATTGACACAATCGTACCGAGTATCAAAACAATCGTACGATGGACTGAAACAATTATACGGGGAATTGAAACAATCGTGCGGGGGATCGTTACAAATGTTTTACTATCCGGAAATACTATCGCCCAATAATTCCTCTTTCCCTACTTCAACTTTCTTCTTAACCAGGCCCTTACCGGTTCATCATACAACTTTAAACTTGCATAACCCAATACAATAGCGCCTAACAATGAAAGCAGCGCATAGGGCCATGCCTGCAATACAGTAATACCACTGTGATTGCTTACCCATCCTACATAAAAATACAGCAGCGCATAATGCGTTATGTACAAAGGATAGGAAAGATTGCCAAGGAAGCTGCAAATCTTATCTTCTGTTTTACTGCGCACTACCCCACTGGCACCGATGTATACAATAAGCGGAAAGACAATAATGATGCAAAAAGCTTCATACAAACCATTTGCCCAGAGGTGTGCTGCACCACCAATTCTTGGCATTAATAAAACAACCGCTAACAGCAAGCTGCACCATAAGAAAGCATTTTTTATATAAACAGGTTTTGCTACCCGCGATAAAAGCAAGCCTGCAAAAAAAGGAAATATCGTACGCGTAATGCCCACACGCATTTGTTCGGCATTCAATGTCCAGCCACCTGTAACATCTCCATTGGGATTGGTGACAGCAAAATGTAATAGCAATGCACCGGCCAATACTACAAAAACTGTCAATGCCTTATTGGATAATTTTCTTAACCCAACAGCGTAAAGTATATTGGCGATGTACTCAAAGAATAAAGACCAGCAAACACCATCCAGTGGATGCATCTCCTGCCAGCCGCGTATATCCATTGAAAGCGGTACAGGCAGAATCGTCCATCCTATCAGCATAACAACTATCAGTTTCCATACAGGCACTGTATGGATAAGCGGCCATACGGTTGAATCTGTAAAATAAAACCCAATGGCGCCAAGCGTCATGCCCAATATCACCAGTGGTTGCAACCGCTCAAACCGGCGACGAAGAAAACCGCCAATGGTGAGTTTGTTCCACCGATCATCATAGGCATAGCCAATTACATAACCCGATAACAGAAAGAAAAAATCAACGGCCAGGTAACCGTGATTGATAACATTGTCGAGGTGATTGCTGGCAAGCGGTTCTGCCAAATGAAAGATTACAACGATAATAGCTGCTACGCCACGAAGCCCGTCTAATATCTGATAATGCGGTTTAGTACCAAGTTTGTTATTGTCCATTCGTGAGGGTCATTCTTATTTAGGGCTTACTGCTTTTAAATGCTTTTCAGCCGGGTTGCTAAACTAAGATAAGAAAACTGCTTTTGAAACTGACACAAATATTTAACTCGGATGCAGCAAGGGAAAGACAATAATACTAATTGATGGGCTTTCGATGTTCCATAAAAATCTGTAGGGATGATATTACCAGCAAAGACCAGGTTCCATATAATAGTGTTACATGTGACATTAGACTGTCAACAATAAATATTATTAGAAGCAAAGTCGTTCCCCAAAGCAGGTATAATTTTACTTTTCCTGATTTTATGAAGCCGAATGCAAATAATAAAATTAGTGAATTGACCAAGCTTAGCCCGAGTGCAATTTTCCCGGTTAGGTTTTTGAAATAGAAAATAGCACCAATGCCTGATAGCGATTTGTCAGCAGGCATAAGAATTACTTTTAAGACTTTATCAGCAAAACTTATTGGCCGTTGAGCCGAATCAGATCCAATTACTATTGGGGGCTCATGAGTCAGAACTTGTTTTGTAACGGTGTCAGCCTTGGTTGAGATATCGTTATGAGAAGTGTCAGGCTGAGCTACTACAGTTTCCGGCTCTTCCAACATATTTTTATCAGCTTCTTCCTGATTATATGCAATTTTAAAATTGATTCCATTATTGCAAGTAGTCAAAAAGAATATGCAGGGAAGAAAGTAGCAAATAATAGTTATGAGTCGTAAAGTAAGTTTCATTTCAACTTTTGCAGCCGATTGCTAAGATAAGAAAACTAATGAACCCTCAATTTTATTCACCAATTCACCACGTTACTTATCCGCACTTTCAAACTGCTCAATATCCATTTTGCTGAACTTTGTCAATTCAATAATGCTGGTAGCCTGTCTTAGAAAAGGCGGCACAACCTGGAGTGCTTCTTCCCTGCTATTAAAATCACTAATAAACCATGATTTGTGAACCCCGGATTTACAACCCCAATGCGCATTGGACAATAAATGCGAACCTGATTCTGCAAACAATTTTATCACCTGTTTGCAATAAAAACTATTTTCAGAATGTGGTATTTCAATTAAATAAGTTGCCATTTTTAAAAATTTAGTTTTGATTGTTATTTACTGAAGTTATCAATAGCAGAAGCTTTTAATCAATATCATTAATTTAAGCAGGGATTGGCTGGCGAATTAACGTGCCACGGTTGTTCGTAAAGATTCTGGCATCCATGCAGATCAAACCGTGGCACGTTAATTCGCTTATGCAGCCTGCAATTATTATTACTGCAAAAGATGAATAGCTTTTAGTGTTTCACTAAAGCCCAAACCAACGGGCTTTACGACTTGATCCGAAATACGTTTTATCAGCAACCAACGCTTCAGAAGCTTCATGATGAATACCAAATGGTTTGGGGCCTGAGAAGAAATCAACATCAACACGGGCTACGTTGCCTTTTCCAAACTCAATATAACAAGAGCCTGCACCGGTATAGGGCGAATCGTTTTCATTGCCATTAAACGCTGCAATAATGGAAGCAGCCGCAATCTTTGCAGCTCCTTCCGCAAATACACCTGCTTTTGGTGTACCTACACTTGTTACATCACCAATAGCATACACGCCAGGAAATTTTGTGCGAAGGTTTTTCCGATCTACCGGTATCCATCCATTCTCTGCAAGTCCACTTTGCAATACCACATCAGGTGCCACATGTTTGGGTATGCCTAAAAATAAATCGCAAGGCAATTCTGTTCCATCATCCAGTATTAGTTTTTTATTTTCATCTACAGCACTCACTTTTCTCTGGGGAATAAAGCGGATATTTCTTTCTTCAAATGCTTTTAATAATGCTTTAGATGAATCTGGCGACGGAGGAATAGGCAGGCCAAATGGAATTACCAAACTAATGCTGCATGCATCACGCACACCACGCTCAACAAGATAATCGTGCAACATTAAAGCAGCTTCACTGGGGGCTGGTGGACATTTAAAAGGTGCACCGCATACACCAACTACGGCGTGGCCTTTTGTAAACTGTGGAAGCACATCACGCAATTTCTCTGCACCGGAGAAACTATAATACTCGTTGCCGTATGCTGTAAGCCCCGGTGTGGCATTAAAATCATAATTAGCACCCAGGGCCACTACCAAAACATCTGCTTCGTAAGTTGTATTATTAGTTGTCACTGTTTTTGTAACCGGATCAACAGCAGTGATGGTTTCTTTACGAAATGTAACGCCTGGTTTTTTAATGCTGCTGTAAGAAAACTTTACAGCATCAGGTTGTTTGTGGCCAAACATTACATCCAGCTTAGAAAAACCAAAGAAAAATGAATCGTTCTGATCTATCAAAGTAAGATCAAGCTTGTCGCCGATTGCGTCTGAAAGAAGGGTGCAGAGTTCAAGTCCGCCGAACCCTGCACCTAATACTGTTACGCGTAATTTCATTTTACCTGTTTAATTATGTGGTGAATCTTTTTTGTTTAGCACTCAATATAAATCAAGCGCTTTCATCATTAATTGAGTTTAGCAGGTTGGGGAACAATGCGCAGATAAGGTTTAATTGTTTTCCAGCCTTCTGGATATTTTTCTTTTGCTTCTGCATCAGACACGGCAGGAACAATAATTACATCTTCACCATATTTCCAGTTAACAGGCGTAGCAACTTTATGGGCAGCGGTTAACTGCATAGAATCCAGCACACGCAATATTTCATTAAAGTTGCGGCCGGTAGTCATTGGATAAGTAAGTTGCAGTTTTATCTTTTTGTCGGGGCCTATCACAAAAACAGAACGTACTGTCTGGTTGGTGGCTGCTGTTCTTCCTTCTGAAGTACCAGGCTCTTCTGCAGGCAGCATTTCATACAATTTGGCAATGGATAAATCCGGATCACCAATCATGGGATAGGTTATCAAAACACCTTGTATTTCTTCAATGTCTTTTTCCCAGTTCAGGTGGCTTTCTACCGGGTCTACACTTAAACCAATAATCTTGCAATTGCGTTTGGCAAACTCTTCTTCAATGCTAGCCATATAGCCAAGTTCTGTAGTGCAAACCGGCGTAAAGTCTTTGGGGTGAGAAAAAAGCATTGCCCATCCTTCGCCTATCCAATCATGAAAATGAATAGTTCCCTGGGTAGTTGCTGCGGTAAAATCTGGTGCGGTACTGTTTAATCTTAAGCTCATGGCATTTGTAGTTTGATTGTTTTTAAATAATGAATCAACACTACAAATATGCACCAGCAAATAAAGGATTCTTGTAACAGCAGTTACAAGTGGCTGTAACAAATGTTACAAACACTAGAAGTCTTTCAGCAGTTTAATCTGCTTATTGTAGATAAGCAGTTTCTTGTCGTTTTCAAGTTTCTTTAATAGCCTGGAGATTACCACACGGTTGGTGCCCAGTTCATCGCCAATTTGCTGGTGGGTAAGATTGAGCACCGAGGAACCGGTGATCTTTGATTTTTCTTTCAGGTAGCCAATCAATCGTTCATCCAGTTTTTTGAATGCTACTTCATCAATGCATTTTATTATTTCTGTAAAGCGGTTCAGCATTGTTGTCATTACATACTTTTTCCACGAGGGATATTTTACCATCCATGTTTCCATTAATGCCACAGGAATGCAAAGCAATACACTGTCTTCCTCTGCGGTACCTTTAATAACACTGGTTTGAGACAGCATGCAACAGTTAAACGTCATAGCACAGCTTTCACCATCTTTCACGTAATACAATAATAGCTCCTGTCCTTCATCATTAATGCGACTTACTTTAACCGCACCGCTTACCAAAAGTGGCACTGCCCTGATTGTTTGTCCGATATTGAGCATAGTATCGCCGCTTTTTACTTCCATAAGCATGGCGTTTGCCTCCAACTCTGTAAGAAGTGCCGGCTCAAAAAATTCTGAAAACTTATTGATATAATTCAACGGTTGGGTAATCATATGTTTGGTGTAAAGGTGTAATTATAGAATTTATTCCGGCTGCCGCCCACTAAACTAAGATAAGAAAAGCGCTGTTAAACTTGCTAAACCAGTTTCCAAAATCCGCTATCATTGAAGCTAATTAACAAAAGAGTATTGAAGATTTACAATTCAGCAGTATTAGCTATAACAAAAAAGCCCCGGAAAAATTCCGGGGCCATCTATATATTGATTTAATTAAGCAGGATTTTTGTCGAAGTCAAACTCCAGCACGCCATTATTTTTTGGATCTTCTCCATAATTATTGGCAAACCTATCGCCATCTGTACAAAAAAATACCAATAGGATGATTGACCCAACAAAAGGAATTAATACGAAAAGATAATTCCAACCGCTTTTATTTTGGTCGTGCAGGCGTCTGGCTGCTACAGCCAGGTATGGTATTAGCAAACCCAAATAAAAAACGAAGCACATAATCCCAGCTATTCCTGAAAGTATAAGATTTTGATTTACGCTTGCAAACCATATAAGCATATACAAAGGAACAAGCAGTATAATGTTAAACAAAGCAAAGTACCAAAACTCTGACCTTCTTGCTCTGCCTCTGAAATTAGCATAGTTTTTAAAGATGCATTTCTTCCACCAGTCAATCATGTTGTAATCTGATTCCAGCTTTTCCATGTTTTATTTTTTAAGGTTTAGATAACAAGTATACGCATTTGTGAAGAATTTTGCAATACATCTTCTTAAATACCTAATAGTGTTATCTCTCCCCTGTAAAAGCTGGCAGCTATATTTACAGCTACTTCAAAAAACCATTCAGATAACCTAAAATTGTTTTTGTCTGCATCATTAAGCTAACATGTGCCTGCGATGGAACAATGGCCAATTGAGATTTTGGCATGGGTGCCATGTCTGCTGCAATATTTCCTCCTAATAACTGGTACGTCTTCGCCAGTTCAACTTTATCTACGCCATCGTTATCACCTGCTATCAACAATACCGGGGATGCAATATGCGCAATATTGCTATCACCCACGTCAAACGGATCACCTGCAAAAGCAATCATTTGGGTTAAAAAGCTTCTCCATTTTGTTTTGTCCGGCGCAACCTTTTCATACCCGCTCTTTAAAGGTGTATTATCAAAAAACTCTGGCTTAAACCCTTCCAGTGCATTGTTTACTACAGGCAACCAGCCACCAGTTTTATAAGTAGAAGAAATGATAACCAGCTTCTTCAACCGCTTGGGAAAATTTACAGCAAACTGGTATGCAACAGAACCACCCATACTGTATCCTGCCACATCAGCGCTATCAATCTTTAAATAGTCCATTAGTTTTTCTACATCACTTGCCAGCGTTACAATGTCTAACTTCCGTTCAGCATACGGACTATGACCATGTCCCTGCATTTCGATGGCTATTACTTTTCGTTTCTTTGATAACTCAGGTATCAATTGCGCCCAGTTCATTTCAATAGTATAAAAAGCACCATGCAGTAAAACAATTGGTTTTCCCTGGCCATAAACTTCATAATACATCTTGATGCCGTTAACCGGTGCATAGCCGCTGCTGGATGGTTTCATCTTCTGTGCCATTGACTGCGATGCCACAAACACAAACAATGCAGTGATGAAGATTGCTCGCAGAGCGTTATTGAATGCTGATAAACTTTTCATTGTGTTAGTCAGTTTTGTTTGGATAACTAATGATAGCAAAGGTGAAACTGAACCATGTATTTATCAAGTGATGCAACGACAAAATTAGGGTGAATTGCGACAATCATTCTCTTCATCGGGTAATTGGATAGTTAGTTGCCTGTTTGAAACAAAGCCGGGAGTTACATGCCGCTTATTGTGTGATAAGGTATTTTCCTTTCGTGTCAAACTTAATGTAAACACCAAGTCCCACGTCAGTCACAGGAATGGAAATACTATAATGAATTTGAATACTGTCGTTGTCTATGACAAGCGTTGGATAAAGCAGCGTTGCATATTTATTCAGCGGCGTGTTCAAAGTATCAAGCAAAGGTTTGAAAGTTGCTTTGGTAATATGCTTTTTAAAAACTGTGTCCTTTTCTGAAATTACTGCCAGGTCAGAAACAAAGTTGTGCGTAACGAAATCCTTGTTTGTGTCAAAGTTGTATTTGGCAGGAACGACCAGGCCGTTGTCCATAGTGGAGAAGTGACGAAAGATAATTTCGTATTTCCTGCCGTTGTCAACAAAATATGTGTCAATAACCACCTTTTTTGTATAAAGGGAAATAAACTCTTGCCTAAAATCTGTGTTTTCTTTCTCGTCATGTTGTGTTGTATCGGTCTTTGCTACAGATTTTGTCGTGTCAACCAAATTATTTGCCTGCTGTGAACCTGATGAACAACTGAGAAGTGTCAAATGATTAAGTAACCGGAAAATCGCATAATGTCTTTTTATGGCTTAAAACGTTTACGGCTGGCTGCCGGGTTGATTTTAAAACGCTCACCTATCCTATAAGCAAACTGCATGTTAGCTGGCATCTATTTATCAGTTAATGAGATTCCGGAAGCATGAAGATGAATAATCACCCATTTATCATTACGCTTTACCCAAATAAGAGTTCTTCTGCTTAGCATGTCTGGATCACTTAGTGTGAAGCTTACTACAGCAAGCTGGGCAGCCATTTGTATTTTTATATCTTTCGGGTCTATGTCGAGATATGGTGCACTTGATCTTCTTTTGTGAGCATTTTCAAAGACTATTTTAAAAATGCTCATTATTTCTGATTTGTTATTTGTTCTGTAAGGATGCCTGGCTGATGGCGGAAAAAATGCAGTAGCATCGTCTGCAAAGTATTCTGTGAATTTATCCCATTCAAGATTCCTGAAAGCAGCCAGGAAGTTATTGGTTGTTTCCAAAACTTTTATTGAGTCAGCCTTTTGCCGATCTGCAATTTGGTCTTGTGCATACGTTGTTATTGCGTTTGCCAAAACAATAGCAAGCGCAAGAAATAATTGTTGGTATTTGTTTATTGATATCATTGTGCTTTTGATTAGATACCAGCTAACGCCCCGGGCTTGCTGTTGTTGATTACTACAACATCCCGCCTGCATTGCTGCAAACCGAATGTTTGCGGTTGTTTATCGAAATCCCTTATAGTTTTTATTCCAATATTTTTTTATAAAACCCCACTTGTCCCCAAAATTTGGAATAAACTTTTGATAAGAGAGCGTTGCAATTAGATGCTCTTCCGTGATATTACTATCTGTCACCCGATAAATTTTGATAACCTGAGGATTATTCTTTACATCAAAGTCGCAACCCAAGCCATAAATATGGCCAATTCGAATAGCTTTGAAGTCAACAATCTCAAATAAGTCACTCATCCAGTCTAAATCCGCGCAACCAGCTCGATGGTATGAGTAATAATATTTTCTATTTGTCTTTAATTGAGTGGCATGTGGATAGTTTTCAAAGTTTAAGACTTTTTTAAATCTCTTATTTGCTTTGTCAAATAAATAAAGGTAATAAGTGTCGTTATTACCCAGGTAGGTCAACATTATATCTGGATACCCATCTGTGTCGAAGTCCGGAAGCTTGATGGAAAAAAGTCCGCCTCCATCAACGGTGTCACTCAATATTGACTTTGAATTATAAGTGCATTTTAATAAGATATAATTATCGTCAAGGCTTTTTGTAAAGATGTGAAATTTATGTGCATTGACTTTATAAGTCTTGTTGACGGATTTATTTTGAGCAATTATATAATTTACAAAAGAAAGAAGAAATAATATACTCAGAATTCGCCTCATAAAAATTACCGCTAACGTTTACAGCTTACTGCCCCGCCATGCGTTGCGGGGGGCAGGCTAGCCACCAAACTAAGTTATGAAAACTGATGTTGGAACTTATGTAAATCTCTTTTTGAAAACGGTTGCACCAACTCAAGATGATTAATGAACTGCTATTGATTGTTCTTGCGTTTGCCAGCATTGTGGCAACCCTGATGTCAGCTACGTCTTGTCAAGCTTGCCAAAAGTTAATGTGATATTTTATTTGCCATGTACCATTAATATTTTCGAGTATTGCTAAAGCGCCATGTGCATTGAGTCCGTTTCGAAAGACCGAATGATAAAATATTGCAGTTTTACCGTCTGCAGAATAATGGACGTCTGAAAATTGAAACAGTCCACCTGAAGCCGGATATTTTTTATAAAACTTTTTCCATTCGTTTTGTGAGCCTTTTTTGAAAGGAAAATTGTCAATCATGAAAACGCTAACGTCAATATCTAATTGGTTATGTAAAGTTGAGTCTTTGGGTTGAGTTTCGTAAAACTTCAAAATGACATTCTGCGTTGTTGTGTCAATTGAACGAACACTATTTCCTTTGTCGTCACGGGTCAAAAACCTAAGTTCCTCTAATAGTTGTGGGTCTTTTGATTTTATAGCATTTGTTATCCAACCACTGGATTCCCTGTCGTTTTTTAATTTATTAATAATAGTAACCGACTTTGTAGTTTCAATGATTTCGGATTTTATTAAGGCTGAGTAAACTTTATTGTCGTCAGTAGCGAGTTGTGCAGACGCAAATTGAATTGCCAATAGGAAAAGTTTCGCTATAAAGAAGTGCTTGAACATAAGGTTGAAAATAGCAGCTAACGTTTACGGCTTGTTACCGGGCTAGGCGCAGTTATTATGTATCTATAGAGAAATCATCCGTTTCTTCTCCATTCATGTGTAAGTTAAAATGAGCATGACGATCTTGCTTGTCTTCAAAGGTCATTGTCCATTTTACAGGATTGCTTTCCGAGTCCTCAATTTCTGTATGTATTAAGTCGAATCTGTCGCTCCATGTATTAATGTCTAACTCTTCGCCTGCTTCTTCAAATAGTTGGATGAATGAATTCGTTATTTGGTCATTTAAGCTGTTGATAAGTTCAGGTGTTATATTCATAGAGTAGATTTTTAAACAGTTGACAGTATATAAAAGCAGTAAGCAAGTTACCACGTTCAAAATAAACCTGGCAACTTGCTATACAGCATACATCGTGCGTAAAATATGTTTTTGAGATTATGCCGGCATTATTATTTTACTCTCGTCATTTTCCAGGTTCCTGTTGTACCGGCAGTGTTGCTGGCCGCAGTTCCATTATTAAGCGCACCGGCATTGGTGTCAAAACTTGCCGATCCGGTAATATTGTCTTGTGTGGAACCTACTCCATTAATTGTTTTACCAGAGAAACTAAAAGTAGTTCCGGTTAAAGTCCATGTTCCAGCCGCATAAACAAAAAGACCAGCGGTATTGCTTCCACTTTTATAACTGAAGGTTCCGTTTGGATAAATACTAAGACTGAAATAAAAAGTTGTACCAGGAGGATCTGTAAAGCCTGTTCCTTCGGTAAATGTCCCCTCCCAAAGCCCTTGTATGGGATAGACAGTAGGGGTATTGTCGGTAGAGTCTTTGCTGCAGCCAGCAAGTGAAATAAACATTAGTGTAGTAAGGATTAAGGCGGAAAGGTTTTGTTTAAAATGTTTCATAATGAAAGGTTATTAATGAATAATTATTGCTAAAATATGGAGAAACCAGGACTGTTCCTGGAAATTTGTAATAATGCTAAATGAAAACTATAATTTCCCGTAACGAGCAGGAATTGACGCATACCTGCAATTGTTATTCTGCTTGCAGATGACACTTTAATTTATGAAAACTGATGTCGAAATTTACTCAGATCTCTTTTAAAATGGTTACGCATCCCGCCAGCCTTGCTGCAAACTGAATGTTAGCTGTATGCCGTCTTATTTAGTGATATGCAGAAGTCGGCCAAATGTTTCAATGAATGGGTCTCTGTCAACTACTGTGTAAAAGAATAAACCTCCAAGCCAGCCATGAAAAATACCTAAGACGTAAATGTTTTTTTCTTTTAGATAGACCGTTCCATAGAGCAGAGCGAGAATAAATGTCCCAATGATTAGCCATGCGAATGGATAATGTATAAGTCCAAAAAGTGTAGCTGAGAGAAATATAATTGTCCCTTTATTAAATGGTTTATTTTTTAAATCGCGCAAATTTCCAGCGGTTAAGGCGATGAGTAGATATTGTTGTATTATGCCCCAAATGGGATATAATATCAAAACAGGGATTATGTGCCACGTGATATTAATAGTCTTTTGGTAAAAACCAATACCAATGAATGCAACTATTGAAATAAGCCCAAATGGCAAAAGCATGAGCATGACTTTTTTGAAATTATCTGTCCTAAAACCCCAGTATTTTTTGATCCCGACATTTTTTTTACTTCGATAAAGAACATAACCCGACCAAAATAGAATAGCAGTAGCAATAAACAGAAGTCTCCAATTCAAATAATCCATGAATACGAATTTGCCAAGAGCAGTCAAAATGACTGCAATAATCTCAAAAACTCTAACCTTAGTTGAAATAGTGGTAGTAGTCATACTTTAAGGAAGCGGGTTTACAGCCAACGTTTACGGCTTTCTGCCGGGCTGTATTCTGTGTTCCCTCTGCCCGGCCACTGAACTAAATTATGAAAACTGATTTTGAAACTTATATGAAACTTTAAGTCAGTCAATGAAGCTTGACTTGTTTAATATCTCATGAAATGACTTTCCTAACTGTTTATCGTAATACTCAAAAGTATAATCAAGCCCTTTGCCGTTAAGTCTGCCAAAGTAATGAAATGTATAGCCTGTGTCGCTTTTGTTTTTTCTAATAAAATGAATCTGCTGAACCAAAAAATCAACCTTGTCAATTTTCTCGGAATAGTATTTAGTGTCCAACACTGTCAGTTGCGGAACCTTCCTAAGCTCGTTGAAATACCACTCTATATCCTTGTCGTAATAGGCCTTCCAACCCTTAGCGTCTAATGTATCTTTCCATAAGAAAGCACCGAGAGATCCTTTTTCTGTCTTACTCACAAAAAGTCTTAGGCCTGAGCCATCGTCAGGTATTTCTTTTGTCAGCAAACCTTCCTTGTTAAAAGATGAGTCATTAAAGGAGATATTTTCTGGAATTTCAAATTTCCATCCAATATCCTTGATGAAAATCTGTCTATGCTTAGTTGTAGTTGAAGAGCATGCCAATGCTAAACAGGAAAATATTATAATTGATTTCTTCATTGATTGCATGCAACGTCCAGGGCTTTATGCAGGTTAGGATTTGTTATTCGTCCGCCCACAACGCCTGCAAATTGAAAAACTGATGTTGAAATTAAGAACCAAAGTTCAAAGTTGTTTGTCAAGCCCGAACCACAGCCTGGATTTGCAATTGGCTGAACTTTACTGGTCATGCCCAACTTGCATAAAATCCAATGTTAGTAGCTGTGCTGTTCTTGTACGGCATTATTTTGTTTGAGATGTGTCTCGAGGCAAAATATATTCCCAAGATTTGCCCTTTCTTAAAACAAAAAAAGTGTCATTTTTTTGTTTCTTAAATACAGAGTCCCCCAAAACGATAAAACTTTCCGGATATTCTTTTAACCATTGCTTTGGTGTTCGTTCGATATGGTAAGTAAATCCAAAATAGTCGTTTGAGTCTTTGCCAAATTGTGCACCGAAAAAGTTTTTTCCTTCAATAATTCTTTTTACTGTTGCAGAAATCGGCGAGTCGATAGTCTTTTTGTAGTTGTCGAATTCGTAGTAAGTCCCACCATTCTTAGATAAGAGAGTAATTGTCACAAAGAACAGTATTAGAAAACTGATACCGGCTAGTAAATTTCTAATTTTCATTTTGGATTATACATTTCCTTCAATTCAAAAAAGTCTTTCCATAAATTTCAACCTATAGACTGAAAGAAGCGTATGGCTGCTAACGTCTACGGCTTGCTGCCGGGCTGGAATTTGCATATCAATTATCCTGGTGCCTGTCAACTTTTCTATGCCTTTGATGAAATCTGTAAAAGGTTTTGCTTGTAGAAGTTCAGTTGAATAGTACTGCGAATAAACCTCTGGGTTTAGAAACTCTTGATGAGAAAATATTTGTTCAACCTTTGTTTCAATAATATACCAATTTCCGTCATTTACTGAAGGCATGTGTTTTGAAGAGATATATTCATAGTCAAGAGTCGGTAAATTAAGAGGGTCGAATTTGTCGAAAAGTGATTTTATCGATTTGTCGATATTTTTTGTTCTGAATTTTTTGTGTGAAAGTAGGCTATCCGTATAGGCCGGACTGCTATAAATATCAAGGACTAAAGAATTACGCTTAGAACTGTAAATTCTAATGAGCTTGTTATCACCAAAGCTTTGAAAACGATAAATACGGACATCTATTTTTTTCTTACTTCTCATAATTGAGTGTCCCACGAAGAACTTTGAAAGTTTTAAAGGGAAGGAGTCAATCATGTCCAAATATGAAATCGGGTGAGGATTTATAATTGTAAACTGTCCCCAAGTTGAGTAGTTGAAAAGAAGAAACAATATGATAAAATAGGATCTCAAAGCATTGCACACAACGAGCAGGGCTTTATGCAGGTTGGGAATTGTTATTCGTCTGCTCACAACCGCTGCTGATTGAAAATATAAAGTTGAATTTAAGAACTAAAGTTGAATGTTGTTTGTCCAGCCTGAACCACAGCCTGGGTTTGTAATTAGCTGATGTTTGCTGGTCTTGCACAACTTGGATAAAACCCAATGTTAGCAGTAGTGCAGGTCACTTTAATAATAAGTTCTTTTTAAAAGTGTCAATATTAAAAAGCCCAAGTTTTTGTCCTCCATATAAATCATGAACGTCACAATTAAAATTAGATTTCAATTTTTTTAAAACTGGTTTTAATTGCATCCATGTTTGTTCATTTGCATTATTCAACGGAATACAAATTCCAATCGCATCACCCCCATTAAGTCCTAGCCCGGGCATTGGAACAAAGTCAAAATTGAAATCTTCTGAATACACTTGCGAATGAAGCTTGTCATAATCCAATTTTTTATCTGTCTCCGCTATAATGTTAAATGCCATAGTAATTATTTTACGAATTCAATTTCCAAAGCATCTGGTCTTGGATATTTCAGTTTGAGTTCTTTATAAATGATGTCGCAGGTTTCATTTCCAATCTGCTGTCCACGAATGTCAATTTTTATTTTATGGGTTGGGTCTTTTGGCAAATGTTGGTCATAGTAAAAAAGTCTACCGATAATAAATCGAATTGTCCTGTCAACCTTTTCGATAGTTGTTAGGTCGTGATTATAAACGTAAACAAAAGTATTTGTGCTTAAGTTTGCTGATTCTGGCGTCACTTGTCCCCAATCGAGTGTCTGCATAAATAATTTGGGTGTTGCTTTTGCATTACTGCTAACGTTGACGGCTTGCTGCTCCCGCCATGCGCTGCGCGGGGCAGGCTGGGCTGAATTCTGTGTTCCGTCCGCCCAACTATTGAACTTGGTTTTGAAAATTAATCTTGTCAGCCTAAAAAATTTTTACTTTGGAATGATCACCCCAAAATAAATGCCGATTGGAATGAAAAATACTGATTTTAATTCTGTAAGCCCCAATCTTATAAAAACTTCCTGTTAGCGGCAGCCCAGTCGCATTAGTCCTGATTAAATCTTTTTAAGGAATTCCAATATATTCCCATTTGGCCTCGCTCTTCCATTTTCGTTCGGTTAATGGTCTGAGGGAATACATAGTTATGCTGTTTGACGATTAGTTTGTTTACAGCTTGAGCCTCTCTCAATCCTGACAGTGCAAATTCATTAATTGCAAAATAATAGTTCAACATCCATACAATTTCAGAGTCGTGCCTCTCATTAGTAATTAAGTTAACGAGTGATTCTATGATTTTCTGTTTAGCGGTTTCATTAAGATCTGAAATTCCAGTTAGCCAGTGTGGTTCAGACACCGAATACCATTGAAGAAAGAGTCCTCGTTTTAATGCTTCTAATTCCTGATGAGATAGAGCAGCGTATTTTTGATGAATGCTTCTGTATGTCGCATGTATTTCTTCCAAACGGGTTAACGATTTTTGAGTCGCAGCTTGGAGATAAATTTCTCTCATTTCAGAATGCAATGATTTCTCCTCGGATGCAAGGTCTTCAATTATCATAAATATGGTTAGTCGTTAATAAGTAGGGCTTTATGCAAGCTGGGAATTAGTACTCCCCTTCCCACAACCGCTGCTGATTGAAAAACTGATGTTGAAATTAAGAACTAAAGCTCAAAGTTGTTTGTCAGCCCTACTATTGCCAAACCCCATGTTGTAGTTTTACTTTTTCTTTTTATAGACAAGAACTTTGTACCACATTTCTTTTGAAATTGGATTTTCTAAGTCCCATTCTCTATACAAATATTGGGTGTCAGTCCAAAAACCTTTCTTGTCTTGCATTTCTTTTGCATCTCGCAAAATCAATTTGTTATTCTCTTTATTTTGGGTTGAGACAATCAAAACCAAGTCGTAATATTCATTATTGTTTTTGTCACCTAATGGTTTTGTATAAAGACAGCCTTTTGTCTTTGCAAATAATGATTGTGATGCTGTGTCAAAATCTGTAGTCATACCAATGGATTTTGCATAATTCACAAATTCTTCTTTGTCTGCTTGAACCAAATGCATGTAAGTTGTAGTGTCAAATGTTTGGGCAGATAAAACTTGTCCAAATAACATGAGTAAACTCAATACTAATAAATTCTTTGTCATACTTTTTTGTCAATATTTAAGTAAAGTAACAATCCCCATTCAGGTGCAAGCATATTCATAACCACCACTCCACTTCCTGAATTGCTGAGCATATTTAGACCATGCTAGTCTTATATGCTTGCGACTGATGGGGGCTTATAACGTCCAGCCACACTTGCAGCAAACCCCATGTTAGCGGCAGGGCTTCTCTTGCAGTTTGCCATAAATTGTGTTATCAAAGTCTGTTGGGCTTTTCCCGTATTCAAGCCTGATTATTTTGTCACAGTTTACTTGCAATACAAATGCAAAGTTCTCCATTGATGCCGACATGTTTCCGCTTCCGTTGTCAATATGGTCAAGATAGCCTGGAGGAGAATTTTTTAAAGGCTCAAACTTGTCGCCAACTTTGTATTTTGGAATTGTCCTCGCCACTATTTTATCTCTAATTTCATCTGGCATAAAACGAAACATCAAAGAAGGAAAAATTGCCGGCATAACCCACAAAAAGAAGAAAAGAATTATCGCTGGTGAAAGAAAGAAAATAATTTTGAAAAAAGGTTTTTTGATAAGAAAGTCAATCAATCTTTCAGACTTGATAATCGTTGAATAGGCAAGACCAAAAACAAATCCCGTCAACAATGCTAACGGCATAAACATGACTATTAAGTCAAAGCTGCGAAAAAGTCCTCCAACAATAATTGAGTAAGTTATCGCTCCATAAAGTGTCGTAATGAATGGAAAGATTGTCGGTTTGAAAAGTCGTTTTGAATGGTCAAGTCTTTTCAGCGGATAAATAATGAAGATTGCCCAAGCAGTTGTTATAAAAAGTCCCGACCAAAAAATAATTACTCCGCTATCATCTGCTTTACCGTCTCTTGAGACAAGATAAATGCAATACGAAAGGTTCATCAATGTCCAAGCAACGGTCATTGCGAAAAACCCAAATGTCTGTTTTACTCTATTTAGTTTTGGTGATGTCATGTCGCCTTGCTGCTAACTCAAAACTATACCAAACCTCTATCCTCTCAAAACTTTCGCTTTATATATGCTTCCTTACCCTACACAGCTTCGCCACCTCAGTCACATATTGTAATTGAGCAGGCAACCATTCACCATATATTTTTCTATGAAAGTTGTGCCAGTGCTGGCAGCTTGCAAGAGGTTCTAAGGTTTATGGTTTGCTGTATAGCCGGCTGCAGAAGAAGATGCAGGTACTATATATTTATGTTTCCTTGCTGTATAGTAGACCGTCAGGCATATAAAAAAGAATGCTTTTTGCCGGTATACACAATACAAAAAGGTTGTTCCTAAATATAGGCACATTTGCGTATAGAAAATTAAAATACTTTTATAAATTCTTTAGCAGCCTTGTATGCTAATGCACCAATTTATTATTGGTAATCCCCAAAAAAAGATAAGTTTTAGGTAAAACAAAGATCATTTACAGGTAAAACCAGGGGCACTTATATCTATAACCGGTTTCATTTATCGGTATAAGTTAGCTTGGTCTTCCGTATAACCAGGGTCACTTATACCCATAAATGGGGTCATTTATAGGGATAACCAAGGTCATTTATACCTATAACCAGGATCATTTATGGGGATAATCAGGGTCATTTATACCTATAACCAGGGTCATTTATAGGCAAAACCAAGCTAACTTATACCGATAAGCGGGGTTGGTTTTACCGGCTTTTTAAAAACCTGCTGCCATACAATCCACTGTGCTTTTGCCACTATTTACAAACTACTTTCTATTTAGTTATAAACATCACCGCTATTGCGCATAAAATAAACCGCAAACTTTAAAATTGAGATAATAGGTACAGCAAGCAGCCGTTTTAGGTGGATATATTTTTTTAACCTAAAATCTCAATCCAATGAATGAAGCTTCAATTACAAAGGAGTATTCCTCTTGTGGCGATAACCAGCTTATCGGCCGTGGCACCAATGTTTTTACAAAAATGTCACTGAATGCCGACAAGTTTCCTGCTCCTCCTGTTGCCTTGCGAGATCTTGAGCAAACGCTTGATACTTTCCGCACCAAAGTTACCGAGGCAGAATACGGCGACCGACAGAAAGCGGCTGAGAAAAATGCAGTTGGTGATATATTGCGTGGCATGCTTTCTCAACTGGATAAATACGTAACAGAAATTGGCAAAGGCGATCCAGTTATCTATTTCGCAGCGGGCTTTGCCGTTAAAATGGGGCCAGAGCCTAATAGCGATCTGGAACCGGTGGAGGATATTAAAGTTATTTTAGGACAGAATAGCGGAACCGTTAAAATAACCTGTTCGCCAGTTGACAATGCAGTTGGATATACTTTCCAGTATGCCATTGTTGGCGCAGATGGTAACCTTGTATGGCAATCAAAATTTAATACCAAAGCCAAGATAGAGATACAAGATCTGGTGCCGGGCAAAGAATATTATTTCCGCATCATTGCACATTGCACAAACGACAGGGAATCTTATTCTGAGACGATTAAGCGGATGATTGCGTAGAAGTTGTAAGTTTTAAGTGGTAAGTTTTAAGTTCTTAGTTTGTAGTTCGTAGTTCTTGGCTTGCATCTGGAAGTTTTAAGTGGGAAGTTTTAAGTTATAAGCTAGGCAACTTGCTTATGAATCATTTGTGTCTATTTGTGGTTTATTAGTGTATTCTATTCGCGTCCCCCATTCGTGGCTTATTAGTGTCTCTTATTCGCGTCTCCCATTCGTGGCCTATTCGCGTCTCCTCATTCGCGTATAAAAAAAAGCCGGGGCATATGCCCCGGCCTGCTGTGTAAAAATAAATTGCTACTATGAAGCGGATAGCAATTTATGGAGCTTCTTATTTAGCGGCATCACGCAATGCTTTAATCTTGTCGTGCGATTTTCTTAGCATCTGTTGTTGTGCCTGCAAGGTAGTGCGTATATAACCGGGTATATCTTCTTCCAATGCATCCCTGTATGCTTTTTGTGCGGCATCTTCACCGTACTCGCAATTAGAAAGAATGGTATAACGATCGCTTCCGGTAAAAACTGCTTTTACGTCCATCCATGCACGGTAGAGCTTGCCACTGGTGGTAGTGCCTGCTTCAAACTCACCGCCCAGCGATTGCACTTCACCTGCAAGGTCTACACGTATCTTGCGGCTTTCATCAATCATTGAGGTAAACAAAGCTTTCAGGTCTGCATCTGCAGATGAAAGTTCTTTCAGTGCTCTTTCATAACCAACAATCCTGTCATTGTTAATTTCTATAAGATCGTTTAGCACTTCAATGGATTCAGTTGTTGTTACTTGCATATTTGTAATTTTTTGTGGTTAATGAATATTCAAGTTCTACTGCATTGTACCAATTAACGTGCCGTGCTGGTGCCAACTTGAAACGTGTTTGCAAATTTTAACCTGGTGTATTATTTCCACACAGAATGATGAAATAAATTATCAACTGGTTTTAATTAAGCTTTTAAAGCCACAGATTCACAGATTTATGTTTAGTGATGGATTGCTGAAAAATTAATTAACGTCATGATAGTTCATCTCCAAAAAAGATTAGCACAGAGAGTTTGTTACGAAACTTTTAAGAGTGCTGTTAGAAAGTCTTTTTACTTTTTACTTTTGAATTTATTTTTGCCTGCCTGCTAATCTGTGAATCTGTGGCTGCTATTCAGCTAATCTGTGAATCTGTGGCTGCTATTTATTTGTTTCTTAATTTCACGGCAATGCAAGAAAACCTCTTACTAATATTAACACTGCTTTTTCTCAGTTCCATGCTTACAATGCTGAGCGAGAAACTGCGCATCTCTTATCCCATCTTCCTGGTAATAGCCGGGCTTTTAATCAGCTTTATACCGGGCATGCCTGTTGTAAGCCTGCAACCAGATTTGGTATTCCTTATCTTTCTTCCACCTCTATTATATGCTTCTGCGTGGAGCACGGTATGGAAAGATTTCTGGCAATACAGGCGGCCTATTATTATGCTGGCAGTGGGGTTGGTAATTTTCACCTCGGGTGCAGTTGCTTTTACTGCCAATGCCATGATACCTAATTTTTCTCTGGCACTTGGCTTTTTATTAGGAGGTATTGTTTCTCCGCCAGATGCTATTGCTGCTGCTTCTGTTTTGCAAAACCTTAAAATGCCCAAACGCATACCGGCTATATTAGAAGGAGAAAGTTTAATCAATGATGCTTCTTCATTAATTATTTTTCGTGTAGCATTGGCTGCAATAATAACCGGCCAGTTTAATGTATGGAATACTGCCGGGCAATTTTTTGCAGTAGCTTTTGTTGGCATTCTTATTGGTCTTGCTATTGCCTTAATAATATATGCGGTACACCGCTTTCTACCTACCACGGGCAGCATAGATACAGTGCTATCACTCATCTCTCCTTTTATTATGTATGTTACCGCAGAGCATTTTCATTTTTCTGGTGTAATGTCTGTTGTAAGTGGTGGATTGTTCTTAAGCTATCATAGCAATGAAATTTTTTCTTACAACAGCCGCATACAAGTCTATTCGTTTTGGGATACCCTTACTTTTTTATTAAACGGGTTGGTGTTTATTCTCATCGGCCTGCAACTAACATCCATTATAAACGGGTTGGAGTCTTACTCAATAGGTCATGCTATTCTTTATGGTGTTGTTATTAGCATCATCACTATAGTCATTCGTCTTATGTGGGTTTTTCCTGGTGCTTATCTGCCCAGGATATTTTCAAAGAAAGTGAGAGATCGTGAAAAAAGACCATCGTGGCAAAGTGTTTTTGTGGTAGGCTGGAGTGGTATGCGTGGCGTTGTATCATTGGCTTCTGCATTATCGGTGCCTATGGTATTGGCAGATGGCACTGCTTTTCCGCATCGCAACATGATACTGTTAATCACCTTTATTGTTATACTGTTTACATTGGTATTGCAAGGGCTCAGTCTTCCGTTGGTTATTCGTTTATTGAAAGTAAAAGATGAAGAATCTGAAAACATAGAAGAACAGGAACTTACTGTAAGATTGCGTTTGGCTTCTGCAGCGCTTGAACATATGCAAAGCGAACATGGAGATGAACTGGGCGATGTGGATGCATTCAGGCGATTGAAAGAAAGGTATGAACGCATGATAGAGATTACCAACAAACGTCTTTTGAAGGAAGAAGAAATTACATCACGTGCCAGCTTCCTGCCCAGGTACAGGCATATGCTGGTAGAAATTGTTGGTGTGCGCAGAAAGGAAATTCAGAAAATGCGCAGTGAAAGAACATTTGATGAAGAAATATTGCGCAGCAAAGAATGGGAGCTGGATTTGGAAGAGGCAAGGTTGATGGAATCGTAGGAGCAGTCGGGAGTCGATAGTCGTTAGTCGTGAGACGTGAGACGTGAGTCGAGAGACGATAGTCGATAGTCGATAGTCGTAAGTCGATAGTCGAGAGAAGCTGAAATTTTAAAAGCCATTACAAAATGCATCCACCCACTCACGACTGACGACTGACGTTTCACGTATCCACCACTCACGACTCACCACTCACGATTCACGACTGTTACTGACTAACGACTAATGACTACAGACTACCGACTATTTAAAGTTGCACAATCAAGATGGATACCGCCCCCGCGATAGAACAATTAAGAAAATACCTCAGCAACATACATGCTTTGCCGCCGGCATTGCTGGATGAATTGCTAGGCATATGGCAACCATTTACTGCCAAAAGAAAAACCATGCTTACCAGGGCGGGTGAAACAGAAAACTATTTATACTTTGTAACAGAAGGTGTGCAAAGGGCTTTCTACCTGCACAACAATGATAAAGAAGCCACCATTGTTTTTACATATCCCTTTTCATTTAGTGGCGTGGCAGATTCTTTTTTAAGCAGGATGCCTTCTGCTGTTTTTTTGGAAACGCTTACCAGCAGTTCTTTCCTGCGCACCACACATGCACAGGTGGATGAACTGATGAAAAAACATCCTGCCATCATGAATTTATTTTTTAAGGCTACTGCATTTGCTTTTGCCGGTGTGCTGGAAAGACAAATAGAATTGCAATGTTTTTCAGCAGAAGAAAAATTCAGGGTGTTGTTAAAACGCAGTCCGCATGTGTTGCAATTAATCCCCCATAAATACCTGGCTTCTTATCTTGCTTTGGACGCCAGTACTTTTAGTAAATTGCTGAGCAGTGTAAAAATTTAAAAATCTTGGTCTGCACCAAGATTTTCTAATTAGTAGTGTTGCAGCTTTGCAGTAATAAAACAAACATTTATGCAACCGTATTTTACCACTTTATTACTGGAAGAACTGGAAACGCAAACCAATTCATTTTTAGATGAGGCCATACAGCAATGGCAGATGATGCCCAATGAAAAATTTTCTCATCAGCCTGCTGCCAATGCATGGAGTGCCAAACAATGCGTGGCACATTTAAATAGTTATGGGGATTATTATCTTCCTGCTATTGAACAGGCCATTGAAAAAGCAAAAGCAGCAAAACAAACACCACAACGATTGTTTATGCCCGGCAGGCTTGGCAACTATTTTACCAATATGATGCTGCCTGCTGCAGATGGCAGGCCGGTAAAAAAGATGAAAGCTTTTAAAAAATACATTCACCCAAACAATGAAGATGGTGATGTGGTGATTGCCACTTTTATAGAACAGCAGGAGAAGATGCTGCAATTGCTGGAAAGTGCTGCTGCTATAAATCTTGAATCAACCCGTGTGGGTATTTCTATTGCACCTTTTATAAAACTTAAACTGGGTGATGTGTTCCGCTTTATTGCTGCGCACAATCAACGGCATATTGAGCAAGCGAGGAGAGCAGTCGGGAGTCGGGAGTCGGTAGTCGAGAGTCGTGAGACGACAAAGGCTAGTGGCGAGTGGTAAGTAGCTAGTTGGGAATAGTGAGACGAGAGTCAAGAGAAGCTAAAATTTTAAAAGAGATTACAAAATGCATCGACCACTCGCTACTTACCATTCACTTAAGTCTGAAGTTGAACCTTATAAAACATTACCAAATGCATCCACCACTCACGACTGACGACTCACGACTCACGACTCACAACTGCCCACTAGCCATTCACCACTAGTCACTAGCCAATAACACAATATGCAAATAACACTTTCTCCTATTGCCTTTGTAAAAAACACACGCTTGCAGCCGGATGATGATAACTGGGGCACTATTGTATCTACTATTGAACTGGCAGATGATATACCGACGGATGCATTCAATAATATTGATCAGTTCTCTCATCTTGAAATCATCTACTACTTTGATAAAGTAAAGAAGGAAGACATTGCTTACAGCGGCCATCCCAGGGGCAATAAAAATTATCCGCTAATGGGCATCTTTGCACAAAGAAAAAAAGATCGGCCTAATACTATTGGCTTATGTACTGTTGAACTATTAGCATGGAATAACAGAACAATTACTGTGAAATATCTTGATGCTATAGATGGTACACCTGTGCTTGATATAAAGCCCGTTTTTACAGCATTTCAAACACAATCGCCTATAAAAGAACCTGCCTGGGTGAACGATCTTATGAAGCAATATTGGTGACAAGGGGAGATTTTTACTCTTAAAAAGATAAAATTTCTACAGGTTTCTATTTATGAAATCTTTTCTCCTATTAATAGGATTACTTAACAGATTTAACATTTGTTAAATGTTTTTAAAGACAAGTTGGCTTAAATCTCAACAAGTCAATTAAAATCAAATTAATATTGTCATGCAACCGATTACAGAAAAACTTTATATGTATTTGGTACGATAATTTCGTTGATTGAAATCAAAATCCTAGTCTAACTCAAATCCTTAGTTTATGAAATGGTTGATGAAATCAATGGAAATTAAATTCCGCTATTGGGGCGATTTGGTAAAGGCCAATGTATTCCAGCAGGAAGATTCACGTGGTGTTGTATATCCCATCAAATTAAATGGAGACTATTGTTTTACACTTCGGTACGATGAAGAGAAACAATGGATGATTATAAAAGAGAAGAACGGTATTACACCAAGAGTTGATAAAGAATTGCTCAATCGCATATTACAGCCCTTAGAAAAACAATTCAGGTACGCAGCCTGATTGGTTTTCGCCAACATAATTTAAAGCAAAGAGGTTGGGTATGGTTTACTTTGTTTATCACTGTACCTGGCCTCTTTGCTTTCTTTTTCCCGCTTATTAATCTGGAGTATTTAGTATACAGTATTTAGACGAGGCGGCTGGTGTGCAGTATTTAGTATACAGTATATAGTATTTAGACGAGCAGGCTGGTATACCGTATACAGATTGGACACGCAACTGAAGCCGTAGGCTTTAATATGCATAACCCGGTATGCAATACCGGGCACACACACCAAGGGAACAACCCTGCAAGGGTTGAATCAATATTAGCCATCCATTCAAACCTTATTAATCTGAATGTATTGTATATGTAGAGACAGGGCATGCCCTGTCTCTACGCATGCCCTGTCTCTACGCACACCTGTAATTATCGCTGGCCTTAAACGTTAAAGGGCTTATTTTTGCAACCCGGTAAACAAATGCCGTATACAAGTTGCAATTACAGGAACTAGCCAGCCAGTTAGAAGGAGAATTCTATTTTGATACCACCATGCGTACGCTGTACGCCACAGATGCTTCTGCTTATCGTGAAATGCCATTGGCAGTAGCCATCCCCAAATCGGTGGAAGACATCAAACGCCTTATACATTTTGCCCGCAATAATAAAACATCGCTGATACCACGTACTGCCGGTACTTCACTGGCCGGGCAGGTGGTGGGCAATGGCATTGTGGTGGACGTTTCTAAAAACTTTACACAGATACTTGAGTTTAATGCTGCAGAACACTGGGTGCGTGTACAGCCCGGCGTTATAAGAGATGAGCTGAACCTGTTTCTGAAACCACATGGTTTTCTTTTTGGCCCCGAAACATCTACCGCCAACAGGGCTATGATTGGCGGCATGGTGGGCAATAACTCCTGCGGTTCTAATTCAGTTGTATATCGCAGCACCCGCGAACATTTGCTGGAAGTAAAAGCATTATTGAGCGATGGCAGTGAAGTGGAGTTTAAAACACTCAGCATTGATGATTTTCATGCGAAGTGTGAGGGTGATACACTGGAAGCTGTTATTTATAAAAAGGTGCGCAGCCTGCTAAGCAATTATGAAAACCAGCAGGAGATTAGAAAAGAGTTCCCCAAAAAATCTGTTGAAAGAAGAAACACCGGCTATGCAGTAGATGTATTGCTGGATACGGCACCTTTTACTGCCGGTGAACCCGACTTTAATTTCTGCAAACTGATTGCAGGTTCTGAAGGCACGCTGGCGTTTATAACAGAAATAAAACTGAATGTAAATCCATTGCCACCAAAGGAAATGGGTTTGCTTTGTGTGCATTTCAATAGTGTGGATGAGGCACTTAATGCCAACCTGATTGCCATGCAATATGCACCCAGTGCCAGCGAACTAATAGATCACTACATTCTTGAATGCACCAAAGAAAACAAAGAGCAGATGAAAAACCGCTTCTTTGTACAGGGAGATCCTGGTGCTATACTGGTAATTGAATTTAACCGCAATACCCGCGAAGAAGTAACAGCCATGGCGCAACAGGTGGAAGCCAGCATGCGTGCAGCAGGATTGGGTTATCATTTTCCTTTATTATTTGGAGACGATACCAAAAA
Organism: Chitinophagaceae bacterium; assembly: GCA_047602295.1. Classification (GTDB taxonomy): domain Bacteria; phylum Bacteroidota; class Bacteroidia; order Chitinophagales; family Chitinophagaceae; genus JACMLD01. Next base: position 4,999,949 of record JASGHP010000001.1, read on the forward strand.
AATATGGACACTGCGCAAAGCCGGTCTGGGTTTGCTAAGCAACCTGCCGGGTGATGCCAAAGCAGTACCTGTAATTGAAGATACTGCTGTGGATGTAGCAGATCTTCCTGCCTACATAAGAGACTTTAACGAGATACTGAAGAAATACAATCTCTACTCTGTGCACTACGCACATGCAGGCTCGGGAGAAATACATTTGCGCCCCATCATCAATTTAAAAACGGAGGAAGGCAATCGTTTATTCCGTGTAATAGCAGAAGAGATTGCAACACTGGTAAAAAAATACAATGGTTCTTTAAGCGGAGAACATGGCGATGGAAGATTACGTGGTGAGTTTATAAAACAAATGGTGGGCGAGAAGAATTACCAGTTGCTGAAAGATCTAAAATATACCTGGGACCCGCAGAATATCTTCAACCCTAACAAGATTGTGGATACACCTTCCATGAACAGCATGCTGCGCTATACACCCGGGCAGCAGACACCTGCGTTTAAAACTGTTTTTCGTTTTCCTAACCAGGATGTATTGCAGCATGCAGAACAATGCAATGGCTCCGGCGATTGCAGGAAGACACATCTTTCCGGTGGCACCATGTGCCCTTCGTTTATGGCTACCCGTAATGAGAAGGATACCACACGTGCCCGTGCCAATATACTGCGTGAGTTTTTAACGCATTCAGACAAACTCAATCGTTTTGATCATAAAGAGATTTATGAAGTAATGGATCTCTGCCTTAGTTGCAAGGGCTGCAAATCTGAATGCCCCTCTAACGTAGATGTGGCAAAACTGAAAGCAGAGTTTATGCAGCATTATTATGATGCCAATGGTGTTCCCTTCCGTTCCAAATTGATTGCAAACTTTACCAAATCTGCTAAGCTGGGAGCAATAGCACCAGGCATGTACAATTTTATGGTAACGAACACCGGCATTAGCAAAGCCATTAAAAAGATGGCGGGGTTTGCTGCAGATCGTTCCATGCCTACGCTGCATAGCACTACATTGAAAAGCTGGTATGCTAAACATCCCACCAAGAGCAGCAATAAAAAAGTATACCTGTTCTGCGATGAGTTTACCAATTACAACGATACCAAGATTGGCATTACAGCTATACAACTGCTGGAGAAGCTGGGCTATGAAGTGATTATTCCCGAGCATGAAGAGAGCGGCCGCAGTTGGCTATCAAAGGGATTGATAAGAAAAGCAAAGACCATTGCACAAAAAAATATTGAGTTGCTTTATCCATTAATCAATGAAACAACACCATTGATAGGCATAGAGCCTTCTGCCATTCTTACTTTCAGGGATGAGTATATTGATCTTGCAGATGATGATCAACTGGAGAAAGCAAAACAGCTTGCTAAAAATGTATTCCTTATTGATGAGTTTATTGCTGCAGAAATAGAAAAAGGCAATATCAGCAAAGCAGCATTCACCAAAGAAAAAAGAAAGATTGTATTGCATGGACATTGCCAGCAAAAAGCATTGTCTTCTGTGGCACCATCTGTTAAACTACTCTCCTTCCCTGAAAATTATAGTGTAGAAACCATTCCTTCCGGTTGTTGTGGAATGGCGGGTTCTTTTGGTTACGAGAAAGAACATTATGATCTTTCTATGAAGATTGGCGAAATGGTGTTGTTCCCTACCGTGCGCAAGCAAACCAATGAAGCCATTATAGCAGCACCCGGCACCAGTTGCCGCCACCAGATAAAAGATGGCACCGGCAAGAAAGCATTGCACCCGGTGGAGGTGTTGTTTGAAGCGCTGGTTGGTTGATGGTTGAATGGAATTGGAAATTTGGAATTTGGAATTGACTATCCGCGTGTCTTAATACTATTATCTATCTACTAAATACTTTATTGAGCCAGCTATAGTAACCCTGATTGATCATCCTTGCGACGCTCCGTTCATCGGTAGAAATGCTAATGATCCGTGGCTTCTGTGTTGCATCAAACTTAGTTTGAGATACTTCTTGCTCCATAGGGCGAAAGATTTTTCGCCCCTACATACCCCACTAGCTACTCGCCTCTTGCCACTAGCTTTTTTAAGTTACTTTTGATGCACTAAACATCAGCAATGAAAACCATCATCATTACAGGCGCAAACGGAAACCTGGGAACAGCATGCGTAAAAAAATTTTTGGCAGAAGGTTATAAAGTAATAGCAGTAGATGGGCATAACAACCATCTTGATTTTGCAAAAGACAATGCCGCATTCAGTTTTGCAACTGTAAACCTTAGTGATGAAACAGCAACAGCCAATTTTATCAGCAACAGTGTTGCAACACATAAAAAAATAGATGGTGCTTTAATGCTGGTGGGTGGTTTTGCTGCAGGCAATGTAGCAGCTACTGATGGCGCAGCCATACAAAAAATGTTTGCCCTTAATTTTGAGACGGCTTACTTTTTATCAAGACCATTGTTGCAGCACATGCAGCAAAACAATTACGGCCGTCTTATTTTTGTAGGTGCAAGACCCGCCATTAATCCCGCACAAGGAAAAGATTTGGTAGCCTATGCACTTACCAAATCGCTGTTGTTTAAGCTGGCAGAATTCATCAATGAAGAAAACAAGGGAAAGAATATCACCGCTACTGTAGTTGCACCCAGCACTATTGATACACCACTCAATCGCCAGAGCATGCCAGATGCAGATCCGTCTAATTGGGTAACACCGGAAGCAATAGCAAATACCATGGAATTTGTTATTTCAGATAAAGGAAATGTGCTGAGAGAAACGGTGTTGAAAGTGTATAATAATGCGTGAGGTAGCTATGAGCTGCGAGCTATTAGCTACAAGCTGCAAGTCGTTTTCTTTGAGAGAAGCTGTTAGCTATCAGCCGCAAGCTGCAAGTCGTTTGCGTCGATAAGCGATTAGCTTTTAGCCGCAAGCTGCAAGTCTTTTGCTTTGAGAAGAAAGCTGTGAGCTGTGAGCTATGAGCCGTTTGCTTCGATAAGCCAAATGCTGTTAGCTGCTAGCTGCAAGACGTTTGCTTCGCCATATAAATTCATGAAGCGAAAGATGACAATAGTTACGAGGCTTTAATTATCAGCCACCACTCACGACTGACGACTCACGACTGACGACTCTAAGAAAACTGGTAATAGATCAATGCAGCAACAGCGGCTGTCATTAGTATTAAAGTAATGACGCCAAATACATTAGACCAACGCCCATTGGTAAACTCACCCATTACTGCCTTGTTGTTGGAGATATGCAGTATTACAGCAATCATTACCGGCGAAGTAACGCCATACAAAATAGCTGTATACAGCAATGCCTGTATCGGGCTTATACCAAGATAGTTAATGCAAAGACCTACCAGCAATGAAACAATGATAACCCAGTAAAATGGTTTGGCTTCGTAATATTTTTTATCCAGTGTGCCATCCCAATCAAACGTGTCTGATAAAATATAAGACAGGCTGCCACTTAAAACCGGAATAGCAAGAAAACCTGTACCAATTACCCCCAATGCAAACAGTACATACGCCAGTTTACCTGCAATAGGTTCCAATGCTTTGGCAGCCTGCTCTACGGTATCAATCTGGTGAATACCGCCTTTGTATAAAACTGTACCCGCAGTAAGGATAATAAAAAACATCACCACGTTAGAAAAGAACATTCCAAAATCTACATCCATATCCATTTTATGGATAATGGCTTTGTTCACTACCAGCTTTCTTTTTTTATGCTGTATGTCTTCTGCTTCCATAGTTGCCTGCCAGAAAAAAAGATAGGGTGATATGGTAGTACCCAGTATCGCTACCAGTATGCTAATAAAATCTTTATCCCAATGTATGGTAGGTACAAATGTGTGCCTTGCAATATCACGCCAATCTTGTTTGGCAAGAAATGGTACTACCAGGTATAGCAATAAAAAAACGCAGAGGTATTTTAGGAATGCTGCCATTTTCTGGTAAGGGAGATAAATGATCAGCGCCATTAGTATAAACGTAAATGCTACCGTAAAAATAATGGGGTGTACAGAAGGAAAGATAAGATTGGCTACTGCACCCATGCCCGCAATATCTGCACCTATATTTAATACTACTGCCGGAAAAGTAAACAGTATAACAAGGTATAAAACGGGCCGTGGATAATGATGACGAATGGTGGTGGTAAGCCCTTTGGAAGTAACAATGCCAATGCGTGCACACATTTCCTGCACAGAAGCCATCAAGGGAAAAGTGATCAAAGCCGTCCATAAAGTGGTGATGCCAAACTGTGCACCCGCCTGCGAGTAGGTGGCAATGCCTGAGGGATCATCATCGCTGGCGCCGGTAACCAGCCCCGGCCCAAGTATGCGGAAGAAACGTTTTATTTTTAGCAATCTCCTCCTGGGTGCTTTCATTCTTATTATGTGCAGTTAATGATATAACTTATTGCAAGCTGTCTGCTTCATTAATCAACCTGCATGACAATGTATTGCGTTTGTCTTTTACAACACTTATCTTTTCTGACAGTATTTCGCAATCCAATATATTATCAGGTCCACTTTTTCTTCCGCTGTATATATTCACCAATACCCTGATGTCTTTATCCGCTAAGGAATCGTACAGGTTGCGATGAAATTTCAATCCATCAATAACTACAGCACGTGCTGTATCCACTTCCACATGTGAAGCTTTTAGAAAAATACCGCCAGACTCTTTGTATTCTTTTGAGGCTGTATCTTTCGGGTGCCCTGAAAACCATGCATCAATAACAATGCTTTCTTTATCCTGCAACAAACGCTCAGTGGCTTTCTGGCTAAGCGCTACTGCAATTGACAATGCGGGTATGCTTACAGAATCGCCATCTGGTTTCAAATAACCCGGATCTGCAGTAGTAATAGTAGTTTCGTTCTTTTTATCCGCAGCATTTTGCCTGGATGCGCAGCTACAAAGCATTGCAGCCAGAGCAATAGCTACACAATGTTTTACCATAAAGTCTTTACGCAATTATTTTAAGTGGGCCCTTAGGAACCAGGCCATCTTCTCGTGTGTTTCCATTAAACCGGTGATAAAATCGCTGGTGCCGGCGTCTCCCAGTTCATTGGCAAAACGGTTTATGTTCTCACGAATGTAAATGATAACCGCTTCATGATCTGCCAGCAATTCTGTTATGAAACCTTCACTATCGTTTTTAGCACGGCTTTTTTCTGTAAGGTGTGTTAAATCAAGCATGGCTTTTAAAGTAGCCGGGGCATAATGGCCGATGGAACGGATGCGTTCTGCTACATTATCAATAATCTCTTCCAATTGTCCGTACTGACCTTCAAAAAAGATATGCTTGGTATGAAAATCGGGGCCTTCCACATTCCAGTGTGCGTTGCGGGTTTTGGTATACAAAACATATTCGTCTGCTAAAAGTTTTGAAAGTGCTTCTGCTACTGCCTGCCTGTTTTTGTCGGAAATGCCGATATTGGTTGTCATGGTTTTTGTATTAACGGTTTATAATGCCGCAAAGGTAGGCAATATCTGCATTGCGATGCAGGCGGTAAATTCTTTGCATTAAAATAACAATGGCATGTGTATTATAAACTGGGCACAAAAAAGGGCGGAGAGTATCCGCCCTGTATATAATTGTATTTAAAGACTAATGATGTCCGTCGTGGTGAGGATCTTGTGGCCTTCCTCCTTTGTGATCATTACGTTTGAAACTATTGTTGTTCCAGTTATTTCTGTTGTTTGCGTATTTATTGTCTTTGCTATCGCGAATAGGATGTTGATCAAATTTACCTTTAAAGCCTGCATATTGCTTTACATCCCTATCGTGAAACTTATAAGCATCTCTTTGATTGATGGGCACTTTGTGTATGCGATACAAATCGAATTTGCGATAAGAAGGAGGTAATGTGCTTGTCCTTACCCAACGGCGGTTGCTTAAATAAACAAACTGGTGGGCTGGTACATCATAATAGATATCCATATCGGGGATATAGTAATACTGTGCATCATCATATCCTTCCGGCGCCCATTCTGGCTGATTGCCGATGTTGACGCTGATACTTACCTGGGCTTTAGCATTTGTGCTGAAGATTAAACCAACTGGAATCAATAATAGAATAAACATTAACCGTTTCATAGATTTTGTTTTTAAGTTTTTTGAATCATTTTCCATACTAATGACTCCAAAGCAGGTGCCATGTTTAACACCCCACAAAATCTGTAGATGAATAGGTGGTTTGTGTCGATAAAACCACCATTAAAAAAATATTAAAGCAAGCTATTATAGCTTTTTAATAAGTGAGTTGCATCGATGTATATGCGAACTATAAAAAAATATTAAAACCCACGTAAAGGCAGTGTTGGTCTTTGCAACCAGTTGTCTGTTGGGTATTGTGCATTTTTATCAACAACATGTATGGCATAAGCCTGCCGCGATTTGCCACTGGTATTAGGCAAACTGTAATGAGGCAATAATCCGTGCAATACAATGCAATCACCTTGCTTTACTTCCAGTGGTTGCATGTCTGCAATATCTATTGGAGATTCATCTAATGTTTGCATGTATGTGCCTCCTTCGCCATTGCGCCTGAAGCGTTGGCGCAATGAAGTGAGATGTCCGCCAGGCTTTGCCCAAAGACATCCGTTGTTGATAGTTGCATCTTCCAGTGCAAACCAAAATCCGGTACACGTATTCGGTTCTGTATAAAGAAAACTTGCATCCTGGTGCGTGTCTACCAAACCGCCAATGCGTGCATGTTTGAAAATATACATGCTTTGCATAACCACATAATCCTGCATGCCTAATATACTGGCTATTTCTTTTAATTGGGGTGAATGTGAAAAGCTATCAAAGACCGGATCTAAATCATGCATTGCATGACCAATCTTGTTGAAAGATTTCTCTACCGGTTGCAACAGGTTGCCTTGCGCATCAAAAGCATCTTTCTCGAAAAAGAAAGAAATATTATCACCCGATGCAAGAAAATAAGCATCGCTTGTTTTTGCCTGGTCTTTTGTTTGAAAAACAGAAGCATGCCCTTTATAATCAAACCCGCGAGATAATGCTGCTGCTCTTTCTATTAACTGATTACAAGCTTCAGGTGTATAGAAACCCTTTAGTACCAGGAAGCCGTCTTTTTCAAATTGTACTTTCAATTCACTCATAATATTTTATTCATTTTTCTTTTGTGCAGCATTGCGAAGCAGTTCTGCAATAGCTGCATATTTTTCTTTTTGTTCTATGCTACAGCCATCTTCTGTTTGCGCATACTCGGCCCAACCCAGCGGCGTTCCATTATAAATGCGATCTCTAAGTTGCAAGTCTGCACCGGCATTTACCAGCAAGCTTACTATTTCTATCGATCCGGAATATACAGCCTGGTGCAATGCAGTGGCATGCCAATGGAAACCACTCTCCTCTTTTGGATAGGCATTAATATCAACGTCATACTCCAACAACCATTTTATAGCATTTGCTTTTCCATAAAATGCCGCTGCCACCAAAGCCGTCTCACGGTCATCCTTAGTGGATTCCTTTATCAGTAAAGTAGCCTCGTTTGTTTTATCCAGGCAAATAGCGGTTGCTAATGTAAGCGGCCCTCCCCTCTTTACCAGATGCGCTGCAGCTTCCAGGTTGCCATGTGCAAGGGCTCCATGCCCCTTCCCTGCTATTGCACCTGCATCAATTAACACATCCATCAATGCTATTTGAACACCGCATTCTCTTGGTATCCTTCCCGTAGTTACCAGTCCCAAAGCATATCCAATTTGCTCCTGGAAATTTGAAGGACTATATTGTTGTGCTGCATCTGTCAACATTTTTGTTATAGCCACAATATTAGCAGGCAATTGAGGAATGCGAATAGGATTATCTGCCACAAACCAAAGCAGGTAGGGATCTTTAAAATAGTGTCCTTCCGGGTAATGCAATCTCTCTGTAACCAGTCTTGGGTTTGTTGACACAAGCTGTTTCAATAACAACAAGTTACCTTCATCTACAGCATTAACTGCTGATAGAAAAAGCGGATCTTTTATGTCGTTATAGTTCATGAAATGTTGTGGGCAACATGTTCCTGCTGCCAAGCATAGTTACAATCTATACAGCTTTGCAACAAGAGAAGATATCAACAATGAATAGTGGTTATTGGCTGGCGGCCTGTGTAATAAACCAAATATTGAAAATGATATAAAGCGCCAATAAAACCTGGGCAGCAATCATATCAAAGCGAGCAGCGGTTTGCTTACGCCCCTTTTTCACCAACCGCAAACTTATTGCAGTACAGGCCACCACACAGAAAATAAAAAACAAGGTAAGTCCATGCAAACTATCTACCAGTGTAAAAGAGGTGGACTCTGGCAATGAAGAGTCAATAATATATTTATTACCAATAGCAGCAAACAGTGCACCCACGCTAAGGCCAAAGCGGCTGTCTATTCCATCAAAATGAATATAGAAACAGGTATACGCAATTAGAAATGCGATGTACATGCCTAAAAACATTTTCCAGAAAAGGCTGCCTGCGTCGCGGGTAATGGTCATCAATACACGAAACTGGCTGTAAAAAGTTCTGGGCTGTGGCTGATTATCATCTCCAAATGCCGTTTCATATTTTTTAATGGCGGTCTGCAAGGTGCAACTATCTATAGACCATCCGCTGAGGGTATAACGCGGATCAAAATTTTGTCCCAGTGTATCTGCCTTAAATACCAGAGAATGTGAATCGTATTGAGAGTTCTCTATAAAGAACCGAAGTTTCTGTTGATCAAACGGAAAATGACCAATCTTCCAACTGTCTTTCATTACACACTGCAACTTCATCATCATATAAACGCGACCACCAGTTGTATCTACAGTAGCAAAAGATTTAGTGACCGTTTTTGCATTAGGCACTTCCAGGTTGTCAGCAAAATTAAATTCCCTGCGTTTGTATTTTAACCAAAGCCAGCAATTAAGGGTGTATTCCTTTTGTTTAAAATCTATATCGTGTATGCTGGTAATATACACGCCAACTGTAACCGTATCGGGTGCTTGCTGTTGTGCCTGGCTCTCTTTGTGCAGCAACAGTAACAATGCAATAAGAAAAATAAATTTTCTTTTCATGCGGCTATTTTTAAACTTCTACAGCATTCAGTTGACTTCTTAAAGCAATAAGATCTGCTGGTAAATTTTCTATATAGTCTGAAAGACCTGCTGCTTGCATTAGCGGATTGGAAAACAAAGCCGCAGTATCTTTTGTAAGGATGCTGCTGCGGACATTCTTCCAATCATCTGCTGCCTGTCCATACATTAATTTCACTAGTCCTGGCAAAGCCCATGGTGCGTTCTTACCCCAATGCAATGTAAAGCCGATTTGATTGTCTTTAAATGTTTGTATCACCGCCGTTAAAAAATCATCCAGCGATATCATGTTATCATTTGGTTGCCACGGTATGCCATCCACTTCCAAAATACAGGTGGCCGGGAAACGGGTGAAACCTAATGTAGCCTGAGAGCCTTTTACAAAACGCATTGAAAGGATACCGGGTATTGGCCCTTTATCATTCATCAATTTTGTAAAAAGATCCAATGCTTTTGTAGTGTTGGCAATATCTATTCCAAAACCACAACCAAACGCAGCGCTTGATTGTGAAGTATCCCAGAATATTTCGCCCAGTGTTCCTTCAATGTTATCATCTACAGTAGGAAAAGCTTCTGATTTTAATGCCTCTAATATTAGTGGCACCAGTCTTTTGCATTTGGCTGCAAAGTCTGCAATCCACGATGGTAAATCTTTAAAAATAGATTTCTTTATAAAAGGGATAGGATTGGGGTAATCGTCTGTATAAGGTTTTTTATAAATTATCTCTGTTACAAAATCTTCGTCTTTATACGGGTTGATGTATAGTTTGTAATGATAAGGTCTTACCACAGTGCCATCCGACAACACTTCTTCTGCAATTTTAAAATTAGCATTGGCAAAATCCATGGTTTGTGCTATCTGCAATGCATCTGTTCGGTTAATCTTTTTTACATATCGTTTCAAAAGATATAAATCTTCTGCTTCCATTACAACACCATGTATCACGCCAAATGATCCCATACTTACCAATACCGCGTTAAACACAGCATCATCACGAACTATGGTTGCATTAATACTTGCAGCAAAAGCATCGTTTAAATAAGGCTTGCTTTTGCGTTCTATGTACAACACATTGTTGGCATCGGGGCCAGTGATTAATTGTATACCAGCCACGCTGTCTTGTATAGCGCCTGTGTCTATTGCAGAACCATGCACACCGGTAGAAATAGCGCCGGCAATAGTTTGCCCGTTACTGGCACCGCAAGTTTTTAGCGACTTTCCTTTTTTGAAAAGATATTCAGATATCTCCTTTACCGTATTGCCGCATTGAAACAAATAGAGATTTTCAGAAAGGCTGGCGGTATCTGCATGTAACTGGCTGTCTCCAATATCTTTTTTAATGTTAAGACGAGCATTGAACAACATCCTGTCTGCTGGTGCAAGAGCAGAAAGCGACCAACTGCTACCATATGCCCTGAATGTTTCTTTATTATCTAAACTATCTTTCAGCAATTCCTGTATGTCGGCAACACAATCATTGAACCTTTTTATAAGAGAAACAATACTCCTGTCTGTATCCATATCAAACAAAACCTTTGCAGGAAAAGGTCCGTTAAAATGATAATTATCCCAATTGCTGATGTGTCTGGTTTTAATATTGGCCATAAATTATTTATTGATTTGAGTCCTTTACACACACGTATTTTACTTTAATAGATTTGCGTTTGCCAAAGGTGAAAGTATTACGCAACATAGCGCCGAATGTAATTTTATATTCCACAGAATGAAAACCACCTTCGCCGCAAACGGGAATGGCCATGACACCATTCTGCACCAAAGAAAGTTTTACCACTGTATCAATTACATTAACCTGTTTGCCATTGTAAAAACCAAGATCACGGTTTAATGGATCGGGCTCTGCTGTGCCACGCTGATTTGAAATAATTACTTTGTAAGAACAAGATTGCAGGCATACAATCAGTACAAACGCCAGTAAAATGCCGGCGGGCCTTTTTTCAGACATAAAAATATTTTATTGATGAAGATGATCAGGTGCGGAAAACCGGGGAATATTTCTAAGGGCGGAGCTGGTTGATTAAATGCGAATAAAAGTAGGCATTATTTACAGATTGCAATATACCACAGAGCGGGTATTGAACCTGCGGAAGGATGACAATAAAAAAGCTGCCCACCTTTCGGGAGACAGCTATTAAAAATAACCAGGGAAAATATTGTTTTGCTATTTTTCTTCCGCATCTACATGTTGCAGCAACAGCTTGCGACTTGAAGCTAGCAGCTTGAAGCTTTAATCAGTAACTTTCCTACCCTCTACCACTCTTTGAGAACGTTGCAGCTTGTCTGCTTCACTCTTCATTACAGCCAGTCTTACCTCACCTACATTGGCGCAGGTGGCGCACTGAACTTTATAGGTGTTGTTATCGTATGTCATTTCTGCTGCGCCGTTATTCCAGTTGCGGGCATAAAGTGTAAAGTAATTGCCATTAAGGCCGCCGGGACCAAAAGCAATACTGTTATTCTGCACTTCAAAACTAATCATCAGCTTATCGCCGATAACATTCTCGCAAACACCAGGTGTATTCTTCGGAATAATAACTTCGTTGATGTACTGGCCGTTTTCAAAAAGGATTACGCCGGATTTAATTTCGCTCTTTTGTGTGCCAAGTGATCTGCGCAATACAAGTTTCTGATCCAGGAAAAACTGCACCTTCTTAATATCAAGCTGGCTGGTTTCTATCCTTTGCTTTAACTGTTTTGTAAAAGGGATATAAGCTGAATCTTTTGCTGCGTGTTTGCTGCTGCTGCAGGCAGCCAGGAAGATAATTGCAGTCATTGCTAACGTTACAGGGTATAAGCATTTTTTCATAATGTTCGGTAAGCCGGTTTTATTTGGCACTAAGACCCAAAATTATAAAATTGGTTTAATTATAAAAGAGCCATAAATGTTAAGAAAATGCAAGTATGTAAATACGTTTCAGGCATTGTTAACAGACGAAAGATTCAAAATTCCGGACAAAGATTCTTTACTCTTTAGTAACTTTTTAATGTGCCAGACATTAACTGCTGTACGTCAGCAAATAAGCAATCGTTAACGCTTTCTGTAGAGCCCATTCCCCAATTTTACGATGAAAAGGCATTTAAATTCTGGTACAAAAATTTCTATTGGTATAACATCATTACCAACTTAATTGAATCGTATGCTTAGCAGGAAAAAACATAGTTTCTTAAAAGACAGGATACACCGCATATCTGATGTGATATTGCATTGCCCGGAAGATGATTTTTTTAATCTACAATCTGTAGAAGCCCAGGTATTGCATATTGATGAACGTGGTTATTTATGGCTGGCTGTGGAACCACCTGCAGATTGCCTTCAAAACGCTCTTCCGTCTTTTGACGTTGTAATTAATTACCAGCAACACGGTGTTGAATTTGATATGGATATATTGGGAGAAGCTGTCTTATTTAGCGGCAGTGGAGACGAAATTGATATTTTACCAAATAAAGCAAGAAAAGAACTTACCAAAGGAAGATTGCTGCTGGAAGTACATATCATTGATATTGACTACCGTCAGCAGGGAAACAATATCTTAAAAAATGCAGCACTAAAAATGCGACAATTATTTGCTGCACCAACAGTGGAAGAAGAAAAAGAACCTGTTTACAGCAACCAGTAATTATCGGATATATTATAACGCATACTTCATACGAATGAGTGAAAACGCTAGCGTAGATTTTTTTACAGATTCGGCCAGTGTTTTAATTTCTGGCAGCACATTCAATTGGATATCTTTACGATGAGCGATTATTTCATAAGGGCTTTCAATAGAATTTACAGCAATCGGCCGAATTGTTTTATAAGAGATATAATAACCTGCACATTCATCCAGTAATTCAAAATCATTGGTTAAGAATTTATAACAATATAGCTTTGTCTCCTGCAAAGCCTTTTGCCATCTTTCTTCTATCGCCAAAACATAAGCAGCATTTATTCCTATAAAAAATTTCTCTTTATCAGGTTGGGTAGTATGTTCGTTTGCATAATAAGTCACCCTGGGGCAATTGCGGGGAAAATAATAATTATGCAATAGCTTTTCTGAAATAGCAAATACGACATCGCCTTTTATAGCATTAAAAGCAGATGGAGAAGGCCTTGGGATAAACTCTTTGATTGCAGGATCTTCACTGATATGATATAAATAAGAAGAAAGCAAGGCTTATATTTAATTTCATTTTTTAAATGACCACTACTAATCTTTTTCCATCAGGTACAGTAGAATCCCACAAGTTTTCAATATCATTCAATTTTACACTTACAGTATCAACTTTTAATTTTCCATTTGCTGCCAATTGAAGTGCTTCTGGTAATATTTCAGTGAAAAATTTACCTACTTGTGGTTTAGTCCAGCTACCCAATCCGGAACCAGACAATTGCAAATCTACACTACGCAGGTTCTCAGCCGACAATTGAATAATATCTCCTGTAACAGCACCGATAGAAACAAATTTTGTTGGATGTGTGAATGACCCTTTTCCTTTCAATGATGCCAGGATAAGTTCGGCTGTATGACCCCACAAATAATCGACAATAATATCCATAGGTGAAGCTGCATGCAGATTTTTAAGTTGAGTTAATAACGCATCATCTTCCTGTTTCAAAGAAATAATTTCATCGGCCCCTAATTTCAATAATTCTTTCAGCGTTTGCTCATTCCTTCCTGTAGCAATTACTTTATTAGCACCATAATGTTTTGCCAGTTGCACGGCAATCTTTCCTGTAAATCCTGTAGCGCCATTTATCAATACATTTGCCCCTGCCTGTATGCCCGCCCTAAAAAGCAATGCCATAGCAGAACCTGCTACTGCGTTGGGCAATGCTGCAGCAGTTATATCATCCAAGCTTGCCGGCAATACTACCATCCTGTCTTTTTCTATTAGTGCTTTTTCTGCCAGCATACCAGTTGCGCCCATCGCATAAACCCGTGTACCATCTTTCAATATACCAACGCCATCTCCTCCAATCACTTTTGCTTTGCTTATATCATTGCTGGAAGAATAATGTTTGCCACTCGCCTTTGACTTATCCAAATGTTTAATAGCAGCGGCTTTTACGGTAGCCAATAACTCATCATTATTGTTGCTGGATGGAACCGGTATATCAACATACTGTGGCATTCCGCCTTTCTCAAATATTACTGCTGCTTTCATTTGCTATTGTTTTACAAAACAAACCTACCACCAATTCTGTCGGTGGGCAATAACATTTGTTATCAAATCAAAAATGTTTGCTTTTCTTTTGCAGCTTGCTTTTGATACGACTGAGATGAACCGTGCTAATGCCGAGGTAAGAAGCGATGTAATGCTGGGGCACTCGCTGCACTATTTGCGGTGTGTCTTTAATGAGATTTAGATAACGCTGCTCGGGGCTATCCCTTATAAAAGAAACAAAATGCTTCATATAATCGAAACTGCGTTCAAAAATCCGATCAATGTATTTATTGCGCAAGGCAGGCAGTTCTAATATTTCGTTGGTGATGCGCTCCACTTCTTTTTTATGTATCCACCAGATAACAGAAGTTTCTATGGTCTCAAGGAAAACGGTGCTGGGTACTTCTTTTCTAAAACTTTCAATAGAAGCCACTACCTGGTCTTCAAAGAAAAAATGAAAGCTGATGTCTTTTCCTTCGTTGTTAAACCCAACGCGGATACATCCTTTTTCTACCAGGAACATTTTCTTTGGCACTTCGCCTTCTTGCAAGAGAATTGTTTTTGCAGGTACCTGCATACGTGTGAAGCAACTGGTATAGTCGTTCCATTTATCATCACTTAGTGGAAATTTACTCCTGAATTTATCAAACATGCATTTGCTGTTTAAGCTATTCAAGCATAAATATACTGATGCGTTGCAAACAAAGATCCGTCATTTTATTTTCCCAGCCATGGCAATAAATTATTTCTTCTTTGCACTCAGCACCGGACTCACCTCTGCCAGTTCCAAAGACTTCACCATGTCTTTTGTGGCTCCCTTGTATTTTTTAAAATGCTCAGTCTCTCTATGCGCCAGGTAGGCTTCATTGCTGGCATATACTTCTACAATAGTAAGTTTATAAGGGCTTGTCTTAGCAGCATAAACTTCATAACTAATTACGCCTGGTTCAAGTTTTACCGCAGTCTCCATCTGCTCTTTTAATAATTGCTGATAACTGGTTAGCTGTAAAGAGTCAACCGTTATCCTGGCTATGCGGGTTACTTTTTTATCCTGCGCCACAGCACAGCTACTAATAGCAACCAATAGCACTGCAAACAATATTTTTTTCATGTGCTTATATTTCTATAAAAAGAAAATTTTTGCTCAGTTTATTTCTCATTGTATTGTTGATCAGTAACAGGTTCTAGCCAATTAACCATACCCTTCTCTGTATTAATGTTGATAGCAACATGCACCATTGATTCATTGTGAGATGCGCCATGCCAGTGTTTTATACCAGGCAAAATATTTATTACAGCACCTGCTACAAATTTTTGTATGGGCTTGCCTTCTTCCTGGTAATAACAGGTGCCTTCTTTTATCATCAATATTTGGTTAGAAGGATGCGTATGCCAGTTATTACGAGCACCTGCATCAAAAGCCACATCACTAATATTACAATTGGTCACTGCATCTGCAGCCACCAGTACCTTCAAAAAAACTTTTCCGGTAAAATATTCAGCGGGTGCCGGTTTAAATCCCTGGCTGATTAATTCTTCTGTCTTCATGCTAAATTATTTTTTAGGTTGTTTATAGAGGTTTGCTGATGCCAACATTCTCTTTATTATGCAAATTGGGATTTTTAATAATTGCGGCAATAAAAGCAGCTATACTTTTTCTTGAAATTGCTTTACCAGTTTCCGGTTCTCCTTTTTGCGTAATGGCATAATCTATTTCATCTGCATTGGTAAACCAATCTGGCCGCAAAATAGTATAATCCAACCCTGAACTTTCAATTACGTCTGCCAGTTTCCTATATGGTATCAACACAGGTTTTAAAGGAAGGTTGTAAATACCAATTGAACTAATGGCTATTATCCTTTTTACACCTGTTTCATGCATGGCATCAACAATATTCCTGGCCATTGCATCCAGGTTGCCGGCAAGGTTTACATAAACAATATCTTGCCCTGCTACTGCATGCAAAACATCTTTATAGTTCATAGCATCACCTTCAACCACAGTGCTATTGCCCGCCAGGTTTTTGGGCAGCCTGTTTTTGTTTCTTAGAAACAAAGTAAGTGTTGTGTCATCCAGTTCTTTTATAGCATTGATGACATAAACAGCCAGGCTGCCACTTGCACCTATGATAAGTACTTTTTTCATGTGCTTATTTTCCTACCAGGTTTTGAAATTGCTGTGGGTATCTTGCTCCTTGTATATCAATTTTAGAAGCCGCATTTTCTATTGCAGCCAGAATCTTCACTGGTCAATTCAATAGACGCTCCGCCAATGTTTTCATGCAGGCGATTCAATTTTGTTGTGCCGGGTATTGGTACAATCCATGGCTTTTGTGCCAATAGCCATGCCAATGCAATTTGTGCAGGTGTAGCATTCATCTCTGCAGCAATAGCCTGCAATAATTTTACCAATGAGTAGTTCGCTTTCCTGTTATCCTCTGAAAATCGCGGTACAATATTCCTGAAATCTGCATCATCAAACTTCGTATCCGCGTTAATAGCGCCAGTTAAAAAACCTTTGCCCAATGGACTGAATGGAACAAAGCCAATGCCTAATTCTTCAAGGGTAGGCAAAATCTCTTGCTCTGGTTCGCGCCACCATAAAGAGTATTCACTTTGTAATGCAGTTACCGGTTGTACTGCATGCGCTTTACGAATAGTAGCAGCACCAGCCTCGGACATACCAAAGTGTTTTACTTTTCCCTCTTTAATCAAATCCTTTACAGTTCCTGCTACTTCTTCTATTGGAACAGTAGGATCTACCCTGTGCTGGTAAAGCAGGTCAATATAATCTGTCCTTAATCTTTTTAATGCAGCTTCTGTTACTGAACGAATGTTTTCCGGGCGACTATCAGTGCCTAAAGAAGTTTTGCCTTCTTTAAAACCAAACTTGGTTGCAATTACTACTTTACTGCGAAAAGGCACCAATGCTTCTCCCAATAACTCTTCATTTGCAAAAGGGCCATATGCTTCCGCAGAATCGAAAAATGTAACGCCTGCATCATAAGCAGACTGCAATAATTTAACAGCATCTTGTTTGTTGGTAGCAGGACCAAGGCCAAAACTTAAACCCATGCAACCGAGCCCCAATGCAGATACTTCTAAACCGCTTTTACCTAATACTCTCTTTTTCATTGTAAACGTTTTTATGTTATTAATTATCCCCTGTCATCTACCGCAAATTTTCTACTGCAAATCTCATACAGGCGGGTCACACTTGGCTTATACCAATTACTGGTTCACTTACCAATATTACTGATGAGTGTCTGCGGGATGTTTTACCTGTTCCAGAATGTTTAAATTTGTGATAGCAAAACAATCTTGTTATGGAAGAGATAATAAAGCTTCACAGCGTTGATACGTACAATAAATTTCGTGGCGTGCAAACACTGCATCCACTTATAAGCATGCTTGATTTGTCTAAAGCAAAGCCGATGCCCGCCCGTGTATTTAATTTTGGTTTGTATGCCATCTTTCTGAAAGATTTAAAATGCGGAGAGATGCGCTATGGCCGCAACAACTACGATTATCAGGAAGGCTCACTGGTATTTGTATCGCCGGGACAAATATTGGGATTGCAACCAAAAGTAAAAACGTTTGAACCTAAAGGCTGGGCCCTTATTTTTCACCCCGAATTAATAAAAGGCACTCATCTGGGAAAGCACATACAACAATACTCTTTCTTCTCTTACGATTCTAATGAAGCATTACACCTTTCAGAAAAAGAAAGACAAATTGTATTGGATTGTTTTGCAAAAATTGAATATGAATTGCAGCAATCAATAGACAAGCACAGCAAAACTTTAATTGCTTCAAATATAGAATTGTTTTTAAACTATTGCACCCGCTTTTATGATCGGCAGTTTATTACAAGGGACAATGCCAATAAAGGTGTATTGGAAAAATTTGAAGATTTATTAAACAACTATTTCTCTTCTGATAAACCGCAAAATATTGGTCTGCCTTCAGTAGCTTATTGCGCAGATGCGCTTCATCTGTCATCAAATTATTTTGGCGATCTTATAAAAAAAGAAACCGGTAGCTCTGCGCAGGAATTCATTCAAACTAAAGTAATAGGTGTAGCCAAAGAAAAAATATTTGACATTGATAAGTCCATCAGTGAAGTAGCGTATGAGCTTGGCTTCAAATACCCACAACATTTTACCCGCTTGTTTAAACAAAAAGTTGGCGTATCGCCTAACGAGTATAGAAATCTTAATTAAGAAAATTTATGCGAAAGCGAATACCCTATTAGCCCTAATAGCAACATAGAAAAAAAAAGCAGGCCCTGTAGAAACGGGGCCTGGTAACCAAAACTAACTGCTTATGAGAAAAAATGTAATTGTCTTATTTGATGATGTAAAGATCGGATCAGGAATTTAAAAATCTTGTTAAAGACCGTAAACGAATCGTTAACTGCCTTTAAACTGAGGTTAAAATCTCATTTTCTTCGGTGAAAATGACCAAATTTTTACAAACAAACATCTTGTATTATTTACCAGCTGTAAAAGTTTTATCTAAAAATGGTTTTGTATCATCTGGCTCTGTACCAAATCTTATTACATGACCATCCGGGTCTTCTACCTGCATCTCCATTGCCCAAGAAAAATTAGACGGCGCCATTTTTATTGTAACACCATTTGCTTTCAATGTTTCATGCAATTGAAATATATCTCCATCAAAACCCAACCACAGCCAGGTACCAGGTTGCCCTTGTGCTCCCTTGCATAAATATATGCCTGCGTTCTCCCTGTTTATACTTGTAAATTCTTCCGTTCCCCAGGCGGCATTTTCAAAACCTAAAATATCTCTGTAAAATGCAAGACTTGCATTTATGTCTTTCACACAAAGAATAGGTTGCAGGTTCTCCACGTGAATGCCCAACTTGCCAAAATGTTTTTCTGTAGTCATGCCGATAACTTTATTTATTGTTGAATCAATAATTACCTTTCCCTACAGCAAAGGTCAATGCAGCTATTGATACTAAATAAAAAAAGTGAAGCATCTTGTAATAATTTGCTTCACTTTTTATTCACGAAAGTTTAATGGTTAATTAGCTAGCTTCACCAATCTTCTCCTGCATTTTATCCCAAAACTCTTTTTTCTCCACTTTATAAGAACCCACCAGGCCAAGGCCACCACCTACCGCAGTCAATGCAATCCAAAGAGCAGGGTTTTCATAATCGTGCAAAATATATTGGGTAATAAAATAAGCCAGGGCTAAGCCAATACCTGCACCGATTAACAGCAAGCCCCATTTCAGGTTCTTATAAGGCGCTGGCCTGTTGGCAAACTCTTTAGGGTTAAGGCCTTTTTCTATCATGGCCAGGTTTTCACGTTTGGTAAGGTAAACAATTCCAAATATCATGGCAAAACCACCGCCAAAAATGGTAATCACTGAAACCAGTGGGATTAAAATCTCTTCATTGCTCATACAAGTAATTTTTATTTTTTAAAGAATTTTGTTAGGGTTTGTTCCTTCTAAGACTACCTGTCGTTCGCCCAGGTTACAATCTTGCAGAAACATTTTGCTTACCGGGTTTTGCAGCTCCAAAATTTGTTTATACCGCTTTTTAAAACCCTTGCAAAGAACTTACAACATCTATGACTATGCATTTTACCGGCAGGTTACAGTTCACCGGTAAAAAAACTGGTTTCACATGGATAAAGCGTAAACTGGTGGTTTTACCCTTTCCTTCAGCGCCTATTCTTGCTTACTTAGCAATATCAAAACAGCCGCATCCTTCTAAAACGATACCTATAATATAAGACGGTACTCTTCCTGAAAACCAACTGTAACCTTTTCCTGTCACCATTAGTCATATCATTAGCAAATGCAAACCGGGCCAAACGATAAAGAGATAATCAGCAATGTATTACAGGGCGATAAGCAGGCATATGCGGTATTGGTAAACCGCTACCAGCATTTTGTCTTTACTATTTGCCTGCGGTATACCAACAGCCGTGAAGATGCTGAAGAAATAGCGCAGGATATTTTTGTGAAAGCGTATCGCTGTTTGTCAGATTTCAGGGGTGATGCAAAATTCAGCACCTGGCTGTATACCATTGTAAATACCAGTTGCATCACTTTTTTAAGAAAGAAAAGATTAAACGCACAATCGCTGGACGATGAAAGAATCTTTGCAGTGGCTGACAATATAGACGGAGGCATGCGTGCCAACCAGGTAGAGCAGAAATCTAAAATAGCTATGGTGAACCAGGCCATAAAACTTTTGAGTGCTGATGACGCAAAGATTATTACGCTGTTTTACAAAGGAGAACAGAGCCTGGAAGAAATTAGCGAAATCATGGGCATGGAATCCAATACCATTAAAGTGAAATTGCATCGTGCCCGCACCAGGCTGAAGGAAAAGATGGAGAAACATTTTACACAAGAAGTTAGAGACCTGGTTTAATGTGATAAATGTGAAAATGTGATGAATGTGCTAATTAACCATTGCCGCGAAATCTGAATTCTAAATACTGAATACTACATACTATTTAAATTGTTTTAATTTTAGGAATATGGGTACAGAAATCAACATGGAAGATTGTTTATGGAACTATATTGATGGTTCCATTAATGCAGAAGAGAAGTCATTTGTAGAGCAGTTGATTGCTACACAAGAAGCATGGCGCCAGAAATACCATGAGCTTTTAGACATGCACCAATTGATGCAAACATCCATTGAGCTGGATGAACCTTCTATGCGTTTCTCTCAAAACGTAATGGAAGAGATTGCCAAATACCAGATTGCTCCCGCCACCAAATCATACATCAATAAAAAAATCATTAACGGCATTGGTATTTTTTTCCTGGCAATGATTGTAGGCTTGTTTGCGTATGGTTTCGGACAGGTAAGCTGGTCTGGCAGTGGCTCGGGCTCAACAGATTTATTTTCTAAATATGGTGCTAATAAAATAGACTTTAGTAAATTCTTCAACAATACTTACACCAGCATCTTCATGGTCATTAATGTGGTTATTGGTCTAATGCTACTTGATATGTGGCTGAATAAAAAAAGACAGACGCGAATGTAGACGCTAATGACACGAATAGAATCGCGAATGACACGAATGAGAACGCTAATGCCAAGAATGGAGCGAATGCCAATGTCATGAGCAATACAAATAGCTCTCTTTCCAATTTAATACAACCTTAATCAAACTTAGCTGTCTCGGTATTTTATCGGGATGGTCCGGTAAGCCCCTGCTGAGTCTTCAGCAAGGGCTGTTTTGTATGAAGATTATTTGAAGGATTAAATGATCATAAAAATCATGAGAATCTGCGTTCTATATGCTAAGCAAGCGCATTTTCACATTCATCAGGAAAGTTTTTTCTTCAACTCTGCCAACTTTGCCTGGAAGGGATTTAAAGGCGCTTCTTTCTGTTTTACATTTTTATTGAAGGAACCTCCGCCAGAAGATGTTTTTCTTTCTCCATTTGAGAATGATCTTTCTCCGCCTGCTGTTTTCATAGTTAGCGCAATACGCTTTCTTGCAACATCTACTTCTGTTACAGTTACCATTACTTTTTGCTGAAGTTTTACCACCTGGTTAGGATCAGAAACATAGGTATTGCTTAGCTGGGAAATATGCACCAATCCATCCTGCTTTACGCCTATGTCTACAAATGCACCAAAGTTGGTGATATTGGTTACCAGTCCCGGCACCTGCATGCCTATTTTTACATCTTCAATGGTTTTAATGGTATCATCAAACTTAAACTCTTCTATCTGCTGACGCGGATCTCGTCCTGGCTTTTCAAGTTCTTTCAAAATATCATTGATGGTAAACTCACCAATGGTTTCAGAAATGTATTGTTTCTTATTAATCTTCTTGCGCAGTTCTGGTTGCTTTACCAATTCTTCTACCGGGGCATTCAAATCTTTCGCCATAGCTTCCACCACGTGATAACTTTCGGGGTGTACAGAAGAATTGTCCAATATGTTTTCTGCATTTGGGATTCGCAAAAACCCTGCACACTGTTCAAAACTTTTCGGGCCCATCATGGGTACTTTTTTCAACTCAGCACGACTTTTAAATGCACCGTTTTTAGCCCTGTATTCTACAATATTTTTGGCCAGTGTACTGCTTAAACCAGAAACATATACCAGCAAATGCCTGGATGCCGTATTTACATTTACACCAACATAGTTTACGGCACTTTCCACTACACGGTCAAGTCCCTCTTTTAATTTTGTTTGATTTACATCGTGCTGGTATTGGCCTACACCAATGGATTTAGCATCAATTTTTACAAGTTCACTCAAAGGGTCCAATAAACGGCGACCAATGCTTACGGCACCACGAACGGTTACGTCATGATCAGGAAACTCTTCACGTGCTACTTCTGAAGCAGAATAAATAGAGGCGCCACTTTCATTCACCTGGAATACACTAACATGTTTTCCAAAATCAATACTACGCACTAACTGTTCCGTCTCACGGCCTGCTGTTCCATTACCAATACCAATTGCTTCAATATCATACCTGTTTACAAGATATTTTAATTCGGCAATGGCCTCCTGTGTCTTGGTGTTCAGACAAAGTGTAAATAGTAGTATTGTGCAAAAGGTTTCCTTGTTCATCCAGGCAAACCAATTTGCAACCTGTACGAAAACCCGGATCTAATGCCAATATTCTTTTAGAACCCAATGGCGATGCCAGCAATAACTGGCGCAGGTTTTCAGTAAATACCTGTATGGCTTCATCGTCTGCTTTGTTTTTGCCCAGCAGGCGAAATTCGTTTTCTATAGATGATTTCAATAAACGATCGTAAGAATCTTCCAGCGCTTTTTTTACTTCTGTGCTATTTGCATTTGATGCAGTAATAAATATCCTGTCCAAATCATCAATCGCCAATTGCCTGTCTATATTAATGTCCATGATAAGAAAACCTTCTTTCTCTCCACGGCGTATAGCCAGTGTACGGTGAGAAGGGCTTTGCGCCAGTGGTTCGTTAAACTCAAAATAATCACGGTATTTCTGAGCAGCCTCATCTTCTTTTTTACTGCTAAGCACTTTAGAATATACAACGGCGCTTTCTGTAAACAACTGTCTTACTTTGTTCCTTGCCTGCTCATTCTCACTTATCATTTCTGCAATAATGTCCCTGGCACCTTGCAATGCTTCTTTGGTATCTTTTACATTTTCATTTACAAAAGCAGCGGCACTTGCTTCGGGGTTTTCTGCACCTTGTTTAAAAATGATATCAGCAAGCGGTTGCAAACCTTTTTCAATTGCTTGTGTAGCTTTTGTTTTTCGTTTAGGCTTATACGGTAGATAAATATCTTCAAGAACATTTGCTTCGTAGCAGTCTTCGATACGCTGTTTTAATTCCGGCGTTAATTTCCCAAGCGCTTCTATGGTTTTAATAACAGTTTCTTTACGTTTGTCCAGCTCTGCAAAATATTTTATCTCTTCGGCCACATTGCCGATCACTACTTCATCCAGGTTGCCGGTAGCTTCTTTACGATAACGTGCTATAAATGGAATGGTGCCGCCTTCTGCCTGCAAATCGTGCACACTAATTACTTGCTTAATGCCAATGCTTAATTTTTCTGCAATCTTCTGAATGTATTTTAATTCCATAAGTTTACCCGGTTCAAATTTTTAACGGGCAACAAATGTAGGTGGGAAAAATTAGGAATGAATAATTAGGAATGAATAATTACCCACAGGTTATGGGGAAATTAATAATTAGTAATTAATAATTAGTAATTCGGTTTGGCTGAAGTTTTACAGATAGACATATGCCTGCTGTTCTGAGGCAAAAAATTGAAGCATTATTAATTATTAATTGCTAATTACTAATTAACAACAAGTACATCCTTCAAAATAGTGTTCACCTCACGTGCCCGGTTCATTACCAATAGATGTCCGCCTTTTTTAATGACATGCGTGGGTTTGGTAAACCTGCAAGGCAAAACTTCATCCCTGGTACCGTGGATATGAACATAAGGCGAAGGCGGGTTATCATTTTTCCATTGAACTATAGCGCCCATAGCCCATGCAATAAATTTGTCGTCGCTATCCCGAATAATTGCGTAGAGTATATCTTTATCTTCATCGGTTTCGGTTGTAAACAAGCGTTTATACCTCGCCGCTTTTTTTACCAACGATACTGGCATTATTTTATACAACTTCAATTTACCGGCTGCTTTAAAATAAAATGGCAATTGCTGAGACAATGGTATGCTGGAAATTAAAATAGTGATGATGGGTTTATATTGTCTTGCTATTTCCGTTACAATCATGCCGCCCATAGACAAACCTATTAAAGCAAATGGCTGACTGTTGTCAATGCTATCAGCAAGACGCAGTGCATAATCTTTGAGCGTTTCATTTTTTAGCGGGTCAATCCACTCAAGAAATACAGGCTCACAATAAGCAGGCAATTGAATGTTTTTAAACACCCTGCTATCTGCCGCTAACCCGCTTACAAAATAAACTTTCATAGTATGGTTGATTGCTGTGTTTGTTTTCTATATTCAATGCAGAATATACTGCATTCCATTGGCGAAGCAAACGCATTTTCACATTTATCACATTCATCACATTTTCACATTAATAAGCTTCTTCTAAAAACGGTATCTTTACAACATGGATATCAAGAACAATATACTGGAAACCATCGGACACACGCCACTCATTCGTCTTAATAAAATTACAAAGTCTTTGCCTTGCACCGTGTTGGCAAAAGTAGAGTATTTCAATCCCGGCAATTCTATTAAAGACCGCATGGCTTTAAAAATGCTGGAAGTAGCTGAACAGGAAGGAAAAATAAAACCAGGGGGCACAATTATAGAAGGCACCAGTGGCAATACCGGAATGGGCCTGGCATTGGCGGCCTGCGTTAAAGGATACAAATGCATTTTTACTACTACCGATAAGCAATCAAAAGAAAAAGCAGATATTTTAAAAGCAGTAGGCGCAGAAGTAATTGTTTGTCCTACCAATGTAGAGCCTGAAGATCCGCGGTCTTATTATTCTGTTTCTAAAAGACTGGCAACAGAAGTACCTAATTCTTGGTACGTAAACCAATACGATAATCTCGCCAACAGGTTGGCACACTATGAACAAACCGGCCCAGAGATTTGGGAACAAACAGAAGGTAAAATAACACACCTGGTAGTGGCTACTGGCACTGGCGGTACAATTATTGGAACTGGAAAGTACCTGAAAGAAAAAAATCCTAACATAAAAGTATGGGCTATCGATAGCTATGGTTCATTGCTTAAAAAATATTTTGAAACAGGTGAATTGGATCAAAATGAAGTGTACCCTTATATAAGCGAAGGTTTTGGCGAAGACTTTGTGCCAGCCAATTATGATATGCAATACATTGATGCTTTTACCAAGGTAACCGATAAAGATGGAGCAGTAATGGCAAGGCGCATTGCCAAAGAAGAAGGATTGTTTTGCGGTTATAGTGCAGGTAGTTGTCTGCAGGGCTTGTTTCAATTAAAAGATCAATTGAAAAAAGAAGATGTGGTGGTAGTTATTTTTCACGATCATGGCAGCCGCTATGTAGCCAAAATTTACAACGACCAATGGATGATGGAACGCGGTTTCCTGGAAGTAAAAACTTTTAAAGACATTATTAATGGACGGGCTACCGGTCAAAAGCTAGTGCATGTAGAGCCGGAACATACCGTATCTGAAGCCGTGGCTTTAATGAAGAAATATGATATTGAACACCTTCCTGTGATGAGCAATAGCAACATAATAGGTTCTATCAGTGAAAATGGGCTTTTTCAGAAAGTTTTTTCAAATCCAGATATAAAAACAGCAAAAGTGGCTACTGTAATAGAGCCGGCCTTCCCACTTGTGGATTTTTCCACAGCAGTGGAGAAATTAAGTACGCTAATTAACAAAGAAAACGGGGCCGTACTGAGCAAAGACGATACAGGAAACTACCATATCGTGACTAAGTACGACGTCTTGAATGCACTTAGTAAATAGTACTTATTTCCATATTATATTTTTACTTAATCTCACAGAACACATGCTGGTAAAGGGCTGGCATTTAAGGCCTTCTTTGGGCAGGTAATTCTCCGTTTTAATTGTACGTAATTTTACTTAAAAAATACTGTGGCTTAACACAGGTTCTGGTGAAATACTGAAGGATAATAAAAGGTTAAAATCGCTCTTGTATACCCTGTTCGTGGTATATACTTTTGTACCAGAAGTTGATTGATAGCTAATCCCAATATCCTTTAAAATCCGTAAGTAAAAAGAATCCAATATCCCTAAATCCAAATCCTAAGAAAACGAACAAAATCCAGTATCAGTCAACTTTCTTTTTTTTAAAACCGGTTAGTTACAACGATAGCCCATTTTTGAATCCTAATCCTGAAACCTATTCGTATCCTGTTGAGAAACCAAAAGTCCCGTTTGAAAAACCGTCCAGCATCCCAATGAAAACCAGTTTTTCCAAAAGAAAAACAAACCATATCCTGAGAAAAACCGATCCACTATCACTGAAAAACAAACCTTTTAATCTCCAGTACCCTCCTGCCGAACCGAACATTTGGCAGGAGGCAAAAGAGTTTTTTTTAGAGCTGCAAGCCTTTAGCCTCAAGCTGCAAGTGTATTCCTGAATTTTTCTGCTCCTAACTTTATAGATCAACCTACGTTATTTCAACTACTCGCATAAATTGCTATTCTGCTCAAATTGTAAGTTTATACCTCAATCTTTTGCTGATCTTATTGATATTGGTCCATTGCTAACAAGCAACAGCTTGAAGCTCGCAACTAACAGCTAGCAGCTTTATCGTATCTTCATCCCATGAGTTTTGAAGGGCTAATGAACGCTTCTACAGGTGCAGAACCAGACAGGCCTTCGCGAAAAAAGCCGATGTTCCCCATAACCGATCAACTACGCGGTTACCTGAAACAACATGGCCGCGAAGTAAAATTGCCGGTTGCATATCGCGATTTGCTGCATTACACGTATTCTGTGCCCATAATGGACAAAAATGGCAAAGACACGCTATGGGAAAGCGTGACTTATGACATGCGTGAGTGGAACTATATCCGCGACGGACTGGTGAACATATACGCCATCTTAAAAACAGAAGGCGATCTCACTTTTACCAAACACCTGGATGTGGCAAGAATTGATTATTGTACTTTTGGCAATTCTCATCCTTTTCGTATCCGTATCGTTAACAAGTTTAATGATAACTATGATCACTATTACATCAAAATAGCAGATGCTTCTCGTATTTACGGTTTGGAACTTGAACACATTCTATCCCCCAACCGCATTACTTTCTTTACACAAAACAATACACTTGTAGAGGAACATATACCAGGCATACCAGGAGATCTTTTTATAAAACAATACCTGGAAGCGCCTGATACCAATAAAATAAGACTTGCCAAAGAGTTTGTAAAATTTAATGAACGTTGTTTTGTACGACTGCTGGGCGATATGCGCAGTTATAATTTTGTAGTGGATATTACCCCAGACATTGAAGATTATCAATACCGCATACGAAGCATAGATTTTGATCAGCAATCTTATGAAGGAAGAAAAAATCTTTACCTGCCCCAGTTTTTTAAAGAGAATAAAGCCTTTGTAGATTTATCGCTTAAATACCTTAACAAAGATTCTATTGCGCAATACCAGGCAGAAGAACGCACATTGATGACATTCAGACTGGCTTCTGCCCGCTACCGTATAAAAGAGCTTTTGGATATAATGAGCAAAGACAAAATTTCTACGCCGGAAAAATTATTGCAGCTTAAAACAGAATTGGGACACCATCATAACAATATTGCGTTATTTAAAAAATGCAGCAGTATGGGACAATTATTAAAAAGAAACCTGAAGCAAACCCTACAAAAAAACCTGTTGCTGATACCTAAAATACATAGCCGCTTTGAAGACTAGCCACTGGGACACGATGGGCACGGAGGTTTCACGGAGAGATTTTTGATGTAGATTAATAGTTCATGGTTCATAGTTCGTAGTTCTCATTTCGTAGTTTATAACTATAAGGCTTGCAGCTTGCGACTAAAAGCTAGCAGCTCTTTAAAAGGCTCACAGCTAGCAGCTAACAGCTCAAAGCTTTCTTTAAAAAAATCGGCAAACTACCCTATCTTAGCGGCTCATTATAAAAGAAAGCTTCATTTGGTAAGGTTGTTTGCGCCACGCTCAATAGCAGTACTGCTGCCGGGCCTATAAAAATACCAGGTTTTGTTTTCACAACGATTTGCCAGCCAAAAGCAATTAAATTAACAATCAAAAACTGCACGATTCTACAATGAAAAAGTACAAAGCTGGGGTATTATTCGGCGATGAGCTGGAAGCACTCTACAAAGACGCCAAAGAAAACCAATTTGCGCTACCTGCGGTAAATACTATTGGCACAGACAACATTAATGCTGCATTGGAAACTGCTGCCAAAGTAAACTCTCCTATTATTATCCAGTTTTCTAATGGTGGCGCCCAGTTTATTGCTGGTAAAGGCATGCCCAATGATAAATTGCAGGCAAATATTTCTGGTGGCATTTCTGGAGCTTTGCACATACACAACGTAGCAAAATATTATGGCGTGCCCGTGGTAATACATACAGACCATGCAGCAAAAAAATGGTTGCCATGGGTAAGCGGATTGATAGATGCCGGCGAGCAATTTTATAAAGAAAAGGGGCAGCCGTTGTTTAGCTCTCACATGCTGGATCTTTCTGAAGAATCTATTGAAGAGAACATACATACCTCTGTTGAGTTTTTTAAACGCATGCAGCCATTAGGTATGGCCATAGAAATAGAACTGGGTGTAACTGGTGGCGAAGAAGATGGCGTAGATAACAGCGGTGTTGAAAATGATAAATTGTATACTCAACCGCAGCACGTGGCATTTGCGTACACAGAACTTAGCAAAGTGGGCCGCTTGTTTTCCGTAGCTGCTGCATTTGGCAATGTGCATGGTGTATACAGCCCGGGTAATGTGGAGTTGCGCCCCGTAATTTTAAAGAACAGCCAGGATTATATTGAGCATGAATTGAAAACAGGACCTAAACCTGTTTACTTTGTATTCCATGGTGGTAGCGGTTCTCCACAGCATCAAATTAGAGAAGCAATTAGTTATGGTGCTATAAAAATGAACCTGGATACCGATTTGCAATGGGCTTTCTGGGAAGGTGTGCTGGGCTATTATAAAAAGAACGAAGCTTACCTCCAAGGTCAGTTGGGCAATCCCGAAGGAGCAGATAAACCTAATAAAAAACATTACGATCCGCGTGTTTGGTTGCGCAAAGCAGAAGAAAGTTTTGTAAAAAGGCTGGAAGTTGCTTTTGAAGATCTAAACTGCATTAACAGGAACGCATAAACGAAAATAAACCCTGCCAGCAATGGCGGGGTTTTGTTTTAAAATATTTTCCAACATCTGTGTAAAGCTGTCTACCCTACCCGCTTCGGCCCGTAGGGTTTTTTTATTTTTTTTGAATTGATCTTTACAACGCCCACCCCAAATCAATATTGAAATCCTGCATGCGCATTCCTTTGCCATAAAGCATTTTGCTATCAAGATCAAGCTTTGCTATAACAGGCCATGTGTACGCAAGCGCATTGTTGGATTGATTGAAACTGTGAAAAGGAATAATATTGATGGCATCTTTTGTCAGCACCACGATAGCAAAATTTTCAAACTCCTCCTGTTTATAACTAATGCTGCTCTTCCTGGTAAATGATACAAAACATGCGCAATCCAAATGATTATTGAAATTATTCTTCCCTTCTTTAAAATTTGAAAGGTTCAGCCTTGTATTTAATATCCACGGATCACTTGCAAGCCCACGCAGTAATACCTGCTGTATGT
This sequence comes from Chitinophagaceae bacterium, assembly GCA_047602295.1. Lineage (GTDB taxonomy): Bacteria > Bacteroidota > Bacteroidia > Chitinophagales > Chitinophagaceae > JACMLD01. The sequence continues at coordinate 5,029,998 of JASGHP010000001.1, forward strand.
CTATAATATCTGTATCCGTTTCCCAGTAATATAAATTATCCTCTTCTAACATAACGCATGCGCCAAAAGGTATTGTAATCAACGCCTTTGCTTCTTCATTTTTGATCAGCAATTGCTCTGGCATTTGTGTTGCTGTATCATTCACAATGCTGGCCTGCAAACCAAAAGACTGCAACAGCAGGTTGAACTGAATCAAATCAAAAAAATAGGGAAAACAATATTGCTCAGCAGTCATCATGCGCAGGAAATAATTAATCAGGATTGCCGCACAATTTTTAAGTACTCAACCCAAGGCCCTACTGCTTCTTTGTATTGTTTGGCCAATACACGGCTGATTTGTGCAATGTGGTCAAGATCATGCGTCGCCCAGGTAGAAAGCAATTGGGATAAAGTAACCTCGCCAAAAGCAGGGTGAATGCCGGTCTTCTTTAGATCTGCTGCAGTAAGATTTAATTTTCTTAAAGCTGCAATATTTTGTGTACGCACTTCTTTAAACGCTTGCAATAACTGTTGAATTGTTTTTCCCTTGCTGGCTTCAAATTGTGCAAACCGATCAAAGGCAGGAAAATGTTTGTCAACACTATCGGACAGAATAATATAAGCACGACCCATCCAATCAGTTTTATCGCCATGAATTAAATGACCTATTACATCAAAAGGGCTCCAGGTGTTTTCACCTTCATTGGCATTTATCCAGTCTTCTGACAAATTACTTAATAGCGCAGTTAAAACATCTGGTGTACGCTCTAATATTTCAATTCCTTTTTTTATAGAAAATTCCATACTTAAAAATTTATTTGCGCATGCTCTATTTCTTCTTAACGCAACGAACTGAAATGCCCCCGTCTTTTTCTCCCCCATCTTGCATGAAAAGTGCTTGCGAGCCTTTTGCAAAATTAGCATACCAGGCAGTATTGTTTATATCTTCTGTTATTGTCCAATAAAAACCGTGGGCATTTATTCTTGCATATTTTCCTTTTTGATCCCGATTGCCACCAAGCACAGCGTTAAAGCCCGATATTCCTTCACTCAACAAAACTTTATACGCCGCTTTTTTATTAAAAATTGAATCTGCAGGTATGCCACCATACAATGCCACCAGGTTTTGCCAATCTTCTTTTGCAGGCAATTGCCAACCATCTTTTAATAGGCTGCAAACCTTAGTTGCTGCCTCCCATGTATACACTCGGCCATACTGTTTGGTAGCAGCATGAACAGAATCCTCATAACCAAAAGAACCGGGTATATCTGTATCAATATTTGCTGTCATCCAAAGATTACCATCTTTTAACAATTTTACCGGGTATTTTTTTCCATCCTGGTCTATTATAGTTTGAGGTGCATGCTTACTTTGCGCATAACATGCGGAAAATGTAAAGGCAAAAAAAAGTATTGCAATAAGCTTATTCATTCGTTCTAATAGCTGTAAAAATTTGTTTGGCGTTTGGCAATTGAATTAACGCCACACTTTCTTTCAATAAATTTTTTAGTAGAAAAACTGTTCTGAAATAATCTTTCCGTCTTTTACCGTATACAGGCCAATCTCTTCCATATTTGTTCTTTCACCGCCTTTGGGTTTAAAGTCCATTGTCATATAACAAGTAAAATAATTACCGGCCACTACTGGTGCAGCAGTAGTGCCACCATACATTGCTTCCACCATTTCATTCCATTTCTTTCCTTTTTCGTGAATCTCTTTCATGCCTTTTGCTTTTACCCAATCAGAACCTGGTGCTTCATCGCTGGTTGCATCAGGACTAAAAAGTTCGGCATAGATTTTATCGAAAGCTCCCTGCTGCATGTATTCATAAAATTTTGCAGCTACTTCTTTTGTTGTCATAACATTGGTTTTAAAGTTGAATAATCGTTATTTAAATTTACTGATAATTGGCATCATGCCGTTAATTCGTAATTAGTTCATGAAAACTTATTCCAGCTTTCTATGTATGTAGCTAACCTCGCCAAGGTTCAGGAAATTAAAAGATGCTTGGAAAAACGCCCTGTAAGAAAACTATTGTTTACTACTCCGTTTCAACAAACCTGCGAATACATTGAGGAAGAATAATAATTGTGCAAGAATGAAAACGACCATTGATATACCAAAATAATAATTGACATGCGAAATTGATACAAAGTCGTTCCAATTATTATAATCGATATATCGTCGCGGCCTTTCGTTGTAAAAATGCTGCACCATCCACCAAAAGCTCATTAAGCCTAATGGATTTATTATGGTCAACGTAATATGAATCCACGTTAATCGTACAGAAAAAAGAATACCAGAAGTTATTTTATATAATACCCAGAAGACAAAGAAACCAATGCACAATGATCTCCACAACAATTTAGGAGCAATAACATAGTAAGTATCACTCAAATGAATATCTACAGTCTCATTACCAGTGAAAAAAGATACTCCTAATGCAATTACCGCTGCAAGTAAAAGAAAGTTATATGGCTGAGATCTAAATTTCAATGACTACTATCGTTATTATTTCCTCAATGCCTGCCTTGAAGCATTCACCCATCTTGCATTCATCCGACGTACGTGCGCCGGGTGCAGGTTACGCTCATCTATTACGGTATGAAATTGCGTATTAGCTTCTTCTATACGTCCAGCTTCTTTTAGGAATATTCCATAATGATAACGTGCTTCCAGTGAATGATGCACACGAATAATTTGTTTATACGCAGCTTCTGCTTTTTCTGACTGCCCTGCTTTGTGCAAAGCCTTTGCGTAGAGAATTTCATCTTCTGGTTTATCAAACCTGTTTTGCTTTTCTTTTAACGCCTTATCCAGCCATTGCAAACTCTCTTCGTATTTGCCAGCACCGAATGCATAACGGCCCATATCCAGCAGCATGCCTGCATTATTTGCATGGATTCCTTTCAGGCAAGAACCTGTAAGCTCCATCGCTTTTTCAAAATTATTTTGCCTTGCATATTCCTCTGCCAGTTGCAACCTGTTGCTATCTGTATCTGCAATCTTTAATCTTCTTTCCAGTTCTTTAATTCTGCCGCTGGGAAAAAAAGTTTTTACATTATCTCTATTAACACCTGAAATCCCAAGCTTAGGCCACATTTCCCGAAAAAAATAAATGATAGCACCAATAAGCGGAAGAAAAATCAATAAGTACACCCAATCTCTGTGATCATTTTTAATTGCATGGAGAATGCAAATAACTTGCAGCGCTCCTATAATATAATAAACATACTGGTATTGTTGCAGAAAGCCGGGAATCATAGAAAAGGGGTTACTTGATACGGCTAAGATAGCTTTTTGTGGGAAAAAATACGAATGCTGTTGCCAAACAAAAAAAGCCGCCATATAGCAGCTTTTTATAAATAAATATTTTATTGTTAAGAGGTCCAGTCAGGTGCAATCTTGTTCAATTTTATAAGATAAGGAATCAGCAGCAGCAATTCTATGCGGAAACTAAAACTTGTATAACCCATCAAGGGCAAACCAATCATAGAAAATGCACAAACTGCAATACCCAATATAGCATCTATCCTACCCAGAGTAATCGCGTAATCTTTTTCAAACCACAAAGAAAATGCAGTAAAGCCTTTTAATAAGCCCACACCTATAACCGTTGCGCCTATGGGTGAAAATGGTTGCGTTGACTCAAGTCCATAAATTGCCAAACCAGTACTGAATCCAAATATGCCCAATATCAAACAAGCAATTGCCCCAACGCCAAATAGCATAAAAAGCCAACAGAATATTTTCATCCACCATGGAAGTAAGTCTCTGCGTCTAATTGAAAGAGGTTGCAAATCGCTTAAGATATCTACCTGGTTGTCCATAATAATTGGCTTGATGTATAATAAGGATTATACAAAATAGCAATTATTTTCCTTCAAGCTAAATTTTTAAACGATATAATTTATACTGCACAAATACGCAGATTGGGTGTCAATATGTGGCTGCTAAAGCTCGAATACACCCTAAACATCTTCTAACTTAAACGGCAGCTTTCTGATGCGCTTACCCGTAAGATCAAAAATTGCATTGCAAAGCGCCGGTGCAAATGGTGGCAGACCAGGTTCGCCTACTCCTCCCGGCGCTTCGTTGTTTTCCATAATATGCACTTCTATCTCCGGTGTATCTGCAATACGCGGCATGGGATAGTTATAAAAATTTCTCTCTACCGTTTTGCCATCCTTAAAATGGGTAGCGTGAAAAACCGCAGCACCCAGGGCCATTACAATACTTCCTTCCACCTGCGCACGTATGATATCCGGGTTTACATACCAGCCGCAATCCATCACTGCAAACACCTTATCTATTTTTATTTTGCCGGCAGACTGTTTTGATACTTTTACAACCTGCGCCACAGTGCTTCCAAAACTTTCTACTACCGCAACACCCCAGCCGTTATTTTTTCCACGATTCTTCCAATTGCTTACTTCCGCGAGTTTATCCATCAAAGCCTGGTAACGCGGCACATTCATATGCGCTTTTCTAAACGCTAACGGATCTGCGTCTGCAATATGCGCCAGCTCATCAATAAAACTTTCAACAGCAAAACTATCTATATTAACGCCCGGCGCACGCCACCACATAGTAGGTATGGGCGATTTAATAGAGACACCTCCAACACTGTAGTGCGGTATTGCCTGGTGATATGGCGCTGGCAACCCGCTAATCGCCCCGCTGTTGACAGATACAGCACCGGGATCTGAATCTGTTCTTTGCCCCTCCCCCCATTGCGAAGCAGTAATCATTTGAAACGCATGTATTTTTCCATTGGCATCTACACCACCGCGACAACGATATGCCGCTCCCGGCCGAAACGGGCCTGCACTCATATCATCTTCACGCGTCCACATTACCTGCACCGGCGCTTTTATTTCTTTTGAAATAAGTGCGGCTTCATGCGGGTAATCTGTAAATGCTTTGCGGCCAAATCCTCCGCCCAGGAATGTCATATTCACTTTTACATTTGCAATGGGCACTTTCATACGTTCACTAAGATCCTGTTGTATCCAATTGGCTTCTTGCAATGGGCCCCAAATTTCTATGCTGTTTTCTTTTACATCGGCAATGCAGTTGAGTGGTTCCATACAACTGTGCGATTGCATAGGTGCTTCGTAATAAGCTTCGGCCGATTTCTTTGCTTGTTGTAATGCTGTCTCAAAAGCTGGTGATGGAGCTGGCTTCATCACACCTTCACGCATTCTTTTTTCAATCTCTTCAGTGTCAAGATGTTCAAACTGATCGTCATCCCAATCTACTTTTAGCAACTTACGGGCTTGCATAGCCGCCCAGCGTGTATTAGCTACCACGGCAACTCCCTCCAACAATAAACCAAAAACAGCCCGTTGCACTTTGAATGCATGCGTTACACCAGGCACGGCTAAGCAAGCGCTGGCATCAATGCTTTTTACTTTGCCCAATATGCGTGGATTGCGTTCTACAACTGCATAGCGCATACCCGGCAACGTTTTGTCAATACCGAATACTGCGCTTCCGTTGATCTTTAAAGGCGTATCTCTTCTGCGCAATGGTTTGCCAATAAGCTTATAATCTTTTCGATCTTTTAATTTGATGTCGGTTGGTGGTGTAATAGCGGCTGCATCTTTTACCAGTGCACCATAATGCAATTCCTTTTTTGTATTGCGATGTATCACTTTCCCGTTCCATGCATAACATTCAGTAGCGGGAACATTCCATTGTTTGGCTGCTGCCGCAATCAGCATTTCCCTAGCTGTTGCGCCAGTACGCAGCAGTTCTTTCCACCAGCCTCTTACAGAAAAACTTCCTTCCTGCGGTTGCGGGCCATATTTTTTAGGATGTGCTGCCACATATTTCACCTGCACATCTTTCATATCTACTTCCAGCTCTTCTGCAATTATCTGCGGAATAGCCTGCCATGTGCCCTGTCCCATTTCTGAACGGTGATTGTAAATAGTAACCAATCCTGCTTCGTCAATAGATATCCATGACATCAACTCTGTTTCTCCTGCTGCTGTACTATCCGTTATAACAGCAGACGACGCCTTTGATAATGAAGGAGCATAGAAGCCAATGATCATTGCCAGGCCAGAGATGCCCGCTTGCTGCAGAAATACCCTTCTTGTGAAACTGCCTGGTGAAGGCTCCATTATTAGAAAGTTTGTTGCTTAAATGTAAGCTTTTCGCGGCTGTTGAGACTGTTAATTTATATTGGCGAATTCATGCAACAACTATAGCGTACGTTTGAAGCTTTCAGGCGTTTCTCCTGTGAACATTTTAAAATCTTTAATGAAATGTGCCTGGTCGAAAAAATTGTTTTGATAAGAGATTGCCGTGAGTGAAGAAGCACCCTTTAAATTTTCAAGCGCCATATTGAACCGCACGATAGAAGCAAATTTCTTGGGTGTAGCTCCTACTAATTTTCTAAATCTTTTTTCAAGCGGGCTTTGACTGGTAAAAAGCTTTTCTGCCAACGCTTTAATGCGAATAGCACCTTGTGATTCATAAATGAGTTTAACAGCTTCTTCCACCAGTTTATCTTCCGGCATTTCTGTCAGTTGTGACAACAGAAAGCTTTCAACTATTTGTATTCGTTGAGCATCTGTTTGCGCTATTGATAATTTTTCGGTTATCTCTGCTATGAAGCTTTTATCAGCTATGTCTTCCAAAGAAAGACTTAGGTTGAATAATTCATTAGCAGGCTGCGGAAAGAATCGTGTAAATCCTATTGCTGTAAAATAAACAAGGATGCTGCCAATCCCTGCGGTATTTCTAAAAACTTTGTAACTATCGGCAATCCCTGTAACACCTGCTACACTTAAAGTATACTGAATATTATCTTTCAGCTGGAATAACCGGCCTTTGTATTGAAAACCCATCACAAGGCTGCCAGAGGGAAATACTTTGTATTCTGCATCCACCTCACTTTCCGATACAATAAAGTATTTGATGTAAGGCCTTAACCGCTCCTCTGGTATGAATTTATCGAACCGCATCTTGCGCTTAGGGATAATTTATTTTAGAAGTTCCTTTAATTGTCGGTCATCGTCACCCAATGCCTCAATCAATGTCTTCCCTTCTTCATTAACAATGTTCTTATCTGCACCCGCGTCTAGTAAAATTTTTACACAAGCCAGGTAATTATCTATGTTCTTGCCACCATCTTCTCTTGAACCATGAATAGCCCATGAAAGCGGTGTTGCTTTAAAGTCAATACATTTTTTGTTGACGGCTGCATGCGCATCCACCAATGCTTTTAAGGGCACAGGTCTTCCACACCAGGCAGCCCAATGCAATGCAGTACCGCCATGACATCCAGGGTGATTCAACTCAGCGCCTTGCTCTATAAAAAAAATGGCCAGCTTATCTGCATGCAGGCTGGATGCAGCAATAAGCGGTGTATCTGTTTTATCGGGTGGGTTGTTACCATTAATATCTGCGCCATGTTTTAAAAATATTTTTGCCATTGCAACAGCCTCTTCATCTGCATAGGTTCCTGAAAAAACACCATCACTAAGCCTGTGCAGCGGATGCGCTTTTGTTGTGTTCTTTTCATCGTAAGGCAAACCTTCATTTGCAAGCGCCGGATTTTGTGAAAGCATTTGCTCAAGGCCTGCGTAATCTTTTGCTTCTATCAATTTTTTTATGATTGATTCCATTTGCTTCCATTTTAGAATAAAACTAATCGTGAATTTGCAATAAAGACATAAACAACTTCAGCATTGATTATGCATCCGGAATCTCTGGCTCTACCAGTTTAGCCAACTTCTCCAAAGATTCCTGCCATCCTAAATAACACATTTCTGCTGGTATCATTGCAGGAATTCCTTCCTGTAAAACTTTCAACTCTGTGCCTACCATAACTTTCTTTAACCAGACTGAGGTAATCATTTCTCCCGGAAAATTTGGATCATCAAATACGTCTGTGTATTTCAAAAATTCATTTGGTTTAACTTCCAGGTATTTTCCACCAAATGAATGTCCGTTGCCGGTAGAGAAATTAGTAAACGACATTTTGAAAGTACCACCTTCTTTTACATTCATCTCGTGTACGGTACAGAGAAAACCATAAGGTGGCAGCCACGAAGCAATAGCCAGTGCCTCCGTAAATGCACGAAATAGTTTTTCTGGTTTTGCTTTAATAACCCTGTGCAGGGAAACGCTATTGGTTGACATAAAAGATTCATTTAGGTAAGCCCTACTCGTTTGGCTTTTCGGTATCGCCCGTTTTTAGTGGTTGCTGCTCCACGTGTGCTATTAAAGTTAACTAATCTATTCTTACAATGTATTGGCGCTTCAGGGGAAATGCAGCGGCATTTTATTTTTCATTCACAGTGGGCGGTGGCACAAATCCGCACATGCGCAGGTATATTACCATTTGACCGTAATGCTCATTGGCATGTGTAAGTGCATAAAAAGCAAGATCGAGCCTTGGCAATTTTCGCCACCTGAATTGTATCATATCCATTGCATTCTTCTCAGTTAATGTAGCAATGGCTTTGCGACCAATAGCAAACGAACTTTTAACGTATTCAATAACTTCTTTTTTGGTTTTAATATTTTTAGGACCATTTACATCTTCAATATCTGCACGAACAGAATCGCCTGTAATAACACTCCAGATAAAAATATTGTCTGTTGCAAGATGCATCAACTGCCCTGCAAAAGTTCTTACCTCTTTAAAGTTGCTGTTCTTTATGGAAAGGCTTTCAGGTGTAAAATCATATTTATCCGCTGGCATAGCTTCTGCCGTTGACAGTATATCGCTTTCTACTTTGCTAAACAATCGCTCTACTGCAGGTGTAATTGACTGTTGTGCTACACCAGTAGTGAACACGATACAAAGGGATACAGTGCTGATAATCGTTTTATAAATTCGCATTGACAGAATATTATAAGTTATCAATCTCTTTACTCAACCATTATTCTTTATTACTGTTATTATGGGATTTACAATATGCTTCGTATCAAATTCCCTGCCTTGCATAAGCGGTTTTTTCTTGTTGTCGCCAACTCCTTTTACGATTGTCACTTCACCTCTTATACGAACCTTCTTGCCGTCCAGGCCTTTTGCTTTTGCATAGTTTATATCTACTACATATCCATTTAAGTAATACCCATCTTTTGTTGGATTTTCGAGGTGAAAGGTAGTTACAAAATCGGCTAGTTTTTCCTTTCTATCTGCTTCACCCTTTACTGGCTTTGCGCCCTGTCCAAAACAAACGGTTTGGAATAAAAAGATAAACAGGAATAAAAAGAATTTCATTTTAAATAACAGGTTGTATGACTTCATTCAAATCCATTTTTTCGAAGTATAGTTCAAAAACTCAATCAGGCATATAGATTTAACTACCCAACCGCCGGCACAAGACCATAACGGTTCATTATCTCGGCAGCTTTTGCAGGATCTGGTGGCACGCCCGGTTTTATAATAGCGCCCAACTCTTTAAAATAATTGATGTTTATATCGCAGGGCGTCAATACGCAAAGAGTTTTTGCAGGCTGGTCTGTTTTATTATCGTGGTGATGTATAGTACCTCTTGATATAAATAAACGATCTCCGGGATGTATTTCAATCACCTCGCCATTAACAGTACTGGTAGTAATGCCTTCCAAACCATATAGCACTTCATCCACATGCTTATGATAATGAGATACCGGCACCTTCGCACCTGGAGGTATCAAAAATTCAAACATTACAAATGGATTGACTGGATCAGTTCCATCAAATAAAAAATTCAATTCCAGTTGACCGATTTTTACAAGTTGTGCAGGCTGCGTCATGATTTAAATTTATATGCCTATAAAAATAAGCATACTAACGGGAATGTGAGATGGTGATTCTTTTGCACTTTCTCTTTCATTAACCAATACCAATTCCTGATTAACCAGGCAATAGTCTCGTGGCGGGACAGAAATAGTTTTCGTTATTCCCGTGAAAAATTATTTGAAAATTATTTTTTTTCATTAATATTGAGTTTGCATTATCCATCCTATTTACATCCACACTTTCCCCTCTCTTATACTAGGTTGCGTCCCGATTTATCACTAATTACTCAGTCAAATTAGTATTGTCTGTTGTCTTGGAATTCCATTTTCCGGGGCACGGATACTCTATTCACCCAACATAAAAGCCGTATGAAGTTTATTTTTACCTTATTTCTGCTGGTAGCAGGATTACATGTTTTTTCTCAATGGAGTGATACCACCAATTCTTTTACTGATAGCATGCACATGCAGGTAACTACTGCCCCACGCAATCAGCAGTATTCGTTTATAGTTAGAAGTTACCCAGACAGCGGTTACTTTGTAATCTGGCAGGACACCAGGAACGACCCGGCCAATTCCAAGTTTGCCATCTATGCACAGAAATACAGCAAAGCCGGCGTGGCGCAATGGACTGCCAACGGTATGCCTATATCTGCCAGCAGCAACAACCAGCATTACAGGTATGGCAGCATGGATTATCGCCTTCGCTCTTATGCAGCTACCGACAGTGCAGGTGGTTTTTACATTGCCTATGCAGATGACAGTGTAACCAACGTTGTCTACCAACGTGCATGTGTGCAGCATATGCTAAGCAATGGCAATACCGTTTTTAGCGGGGCTGGTTATATCATCAGTTCTAATGGTACAGGAGCTGGCAACAATGATATATCTCCACAATTGATTGCAGATGGCAACGGCGGTTTCTTTTATTCCTTTATAGGAGCCGCACCCACAGTGGGCACACCCGCCAGGGTAATGTTGTATTGTTATAAAGATGCAGGTGGTACTTTGCAGAGCTATGGTGGCGGGCAAATGAATGAAAACGCCATACAGATAACCGCCACCTCACCTTGTGGAAACTATACCTACCTGCAATACATGGATGCAGATGTAGACGACTATAATATTACCAGCGATTTGCAGGGTGGATGCAATGTGGTAATGGCTTTAAATGTAAACGGACAGGGTGTAAAACTGGGTTATAATAAATTATTCCGTGCAAAGAAATTGTGTTCTGCACAGGAATATTCTTATGACGACAATTATAATCTTGTAGCCGGCGGCCAAACCTATACAGCCGGAAATGTTTACCGGTTGTATTATTTAAGAACAGACCATCAAACCATCAGTTGCGGTAGCAGCTCGAATGTATATGTGGTGAATCAATACCGCTTAATTCAAAATGGTTTTCAGGAAATAGATGGAGGCGCCAGTTTGTACAACCTGGTCTTTCCCAAAATTGTTACGGTTAGCAGCACCGGCAACATCAATGCAACGCTTTTGGCAACGCAGGAAAGAACCTACGCTCAAAACGTAACCTCCAATTATTTTGTAAAAGGTTATGTGGTAAAAGAAGAAATCTATGACAGCATTCCTTACCAGCGAACATCCAACACAAACCCTAATTACCCTGGATACATAACGACAGAACCTGCTACTCTTAATAAGCTGAATAATTTCAGGGACACCATTTTGACTGCTGCTGCATCTGATTTTACCCTTGGTGGCGGTGCCAATCAAATTTTTCTAGCTTGCATAGAAACATCCGGCGGCTACGTAAACCTGCAACACCTTGCAGTGGAAGCACAAACGGCAGATTCATTTGCGCTGGTATATAAAACAGCTGGAAAAACAGGGTCCATAATAGGAAAAGGAAGTTATGAAGTACCGCCTATGCTTGCGGTAAACAATGCCGGCAACGCACTGTTTTATATAAAAGACAACGTGCCTATCCCCTATGAGGGAGTTAGTTTTACACGGGTAAGTCCGATAACTACAGGCGCAACGCTTAACTGGGGAGCCATGGGTAAATTAATTGGAACAGGTATCTGGAGTAATAGCCCTTTCTACAACTTCGATCCTTTTGTTTCATTAGATCCAGTAAACGGCACAGCATTGGTGTCCTGGACAGACGAGCGAAACAATAGCACCACGGGCAGGGATATTTATATTCGCCACCTGGATGATTTGAATAATACCAGTTACGAACCACCTTATAAAAGGGTGAAACCTGCCAGCAACCCATACGGTCCTAAAAATGCGTCCGCCAATTTGTATGGAACAACCAACAACTTTACAACAATAGAAATAAGCAATACCTACAGCAGCGATCCTGGTGTATCGCCTGTTGTAGATATTTCAGACAACTATAACCTGGGCACTGTTACGGTAAGCGTGTCTGATAATACAAGTGGCATTCGCACCACTAATGGCAAACCTTATTTAGACAGAAGCTATACCATCACACCCCAAAACAATCCTAATGGTGCGGCTACTATTACACTAAGATTGTTTTTTACCACCGCACAGTTCAATGCTTTAAAAGCTGCTGACCCAACTATAAGAACACCAGGAGATTTGGCAGTAATAAAACAACCGGGTACAGGTTCCGGATCAACCTACACTGTAGTATCAGGAGAACAAACAGTAATACCGCAAACCTGGGCGGCTGTTGATGGCGGCTATTATATACAGATAGAGGTAACCAGCTTTAGCAATTTCTTTATTCTTAAAAACGCCAATGCGCTGCCGGTAACATGGCTGGGCGTGCAAGCGCAATGGCAAAACAAAGTACAAGCAAAAGTAAGTTGGCAAATTGCCGAAGAACAAAATGTAAAAAGCTATACTGTTCAGCGCAGTGAAAATGGTCTTGACTATAGCAATGTTTGTACGGTAAATGCTGGTGGTTTAAGTCAATATAGCTGTGTAGTGCCTGCAGGCAGCGTTAATTATTACAGGGTGATGGAAACAGATATGGATGGACAGTCTGCCTATAGCAAGACGGTGCTTTTGCAAAACATGGCGCAGGGTGTATCACTTTATCCAAACCCCGCGAAAGATGTATTGTATATTAACGGCATTCAAAAATATGCAGCGTTGCAAGTAGTAGACATGAAAGGAAATGTAGTGCAACAACAAACCGTAACACCATCAAATTATACATTAGACATCAGCAAGCTTAGCAAAGGGCATTACCTGTTGCGATTGGTAAGCAGCTCAGACGTGCAAACGCTTAAGTTTATTAAGCAGTAGTTATCGATATTGCAACATAAAGCAGGTGCATAAATGTGCACCTGCTTTTTTTATTAAATGTATTACCAAGAACAAGGTTTGAAGAAAATTAAAAGTATAAGGTCAGAAACTTCATACAACAGAAGTCTTATTATTCCAACTCAAAAATTTTTATATCAAAGTTGTAGCCACCCATTACATAATATTTTTCGACCACCAGAAATTTGGGTTCATTGTCAATCTTTACAACAGAACAAAATATATCGCCAAGTAATCTGGGGCCTAAATTTATTTTTGCATTTGTGTTTTTTGATCTCACGATTAATTCATCTTTGTAATTGGATGTATCTAACTGCACCTGAGTATCTCCAAAACTTACTGTTGGTTCGCCCCAGCTAATAAGAGAAAGATTAAGTTTAGCTATATCCAGCTCTCCATGCGCAACAAAACCGCCTCTTTCAAGTTGTTTGTATAAATCGTTGGTGTTGGTATCTTCTCCGTAAGTGGGATTTGACCTTTCAAGCGAGTCAGTTTCCTCATCTGACAAATCCCTGTTTTCATTCATCGTAATCCTAAAACTTATTTCCCCAGATTGCAATAATTTAGCTGGCCTGCCTGTACATGCTGCGCAAAATATTATTAAAAGAATCGGAAGAACAGATTTCATAAATAAGGTTTTACTTTTTTGAAGTAAATGCATTAATTGTCTTTCTTATTTTTTTTATTTTCTTTTTCTTCAGTCTTGCTTATCTTTTTTACTGCATCCATTGAAATGACAAGAAGTTCGTCTGTTTTGCAATTCCAGATATTAAGATAATTTTTTGAAACAACATTGTGCTGCTTCCATTTTGCAAACTTTTCGTAAAGCATTAGAGTGCAGATATCAGTGGCAGTAATAAAATCACCAGTCTCTGGTAAATGCATGTGTATTGCCCCCTCTATTTCTTTTCCTTCTTCCTCCTTTCCGCCATAATTGATAGGAATGATATTTCTATGCAGTTGTTTCTTGCTAACCAGGTTATCGCTTCTATCAAATGTCAGCAGATAATCGTTGCCAAAAATAACTACGCCGTTTTGCTCGGGCCCCGTTAAAACATATACTTTCTTTTCATCACCATTTATCAAGGGAATCAAATTCAGGTTTGTATTTTTATAGGTTTTAAACAATGTATCAGAATTAATAGCTGTCAAAGCAATTTTCCTGATTGCATATAGCGAAGCTTCCGTCTCTGTAAAGCCCCTTTCAACAAGATCTAATTTTGCTGTTTTGGTATTGTATGTACTGTCAAATGAAATTGTTCCAATTACTTTAGGCTGTTCTCCTTTCGAAAAGAAAATGCATTTTGCTACGCCATTATCAGAATAAGAAAAATAGCCGCCTATATCTGTTTGGTCTTTATGTGCTTCCAGGAAAATGTCTGTACCATACCACGATGCCATTTCAGATTTATAAAGCCTCTTTCCTTCAGCAACTATCGGCTGTGCCTGTTCAGTAGGGCTGGGTTGTCCAAATAAATGTGAGGTTACAAATACTAACAAAAGAATAAATACGCTTTTCATAATAAGGTTTTTAAAGGCTCTTTTTACTGCCATTGACTAAATTTATAAAAAAGCAACGCAATCCCGCACGAGTAGGCTTTTATTTTTTAAAGTATTGAGTTAAATCGCAACCATCAAAACAAAACTTTACGTGAAACCTTTGTGTCCCCCATGTCTTCGTGGCACAAAAAAGCCCCAACTTACTAGCTGGGGCTGATTATATAAAGTGTTACTTACTTTATTCTATTACGCAAATTGCTTACGGATAATGTTCAATGCGCCACCGGCTTTAAACCAGTCTATCTGCTGCTCGTTGTAAGTATGGTTTGCTTTAATGATATCTGAGCTACCATCTGCATGGTGCAAAGTAATAGCTAAAGCCTTACCTGGTGCAAAACTGTCAAGACCCAGGATATCGATAGTATCATCTTCCTGGATTTTATCATAATCAGCTTTGTCATCAAATGTAAGCGCCAGCATACCTTGTTTCTTCAGGTTGGTTTCGTGAATACGGGCAAAAGATTTTACCAATACAGCACGTACACCCAGGTGACGAGGTTCCATAGCTGCGTGTTCGCGGCTGCTGCCTTCACCATAGTTTTCGTCACCTACTACCAATGTACCAACGCCTGCAGCTTTGTATGCACGTTGCGTTGCTGGCACCGGACCGTATTCGTTAGTAAGTTGATTTTTTACTTTATCTGTTTTCTCGTTAAAGAAATTAACTGCACCAATCAGCATGTTGTTGCTGATATTATCCAGGTGACCGCGGAATTTCAACCAAGGGCCGGCCATAGAGATGTGGTCGGTAGTACATTTTCCTTTTGCTTTAATCAGCAATTTCAAACCTTTCAGATCTGTACCTTCCCATGCAGCAAACGGATCCAGCAATTGCAAGCGGTTTGATGTAGGGCTTACTTTTACCACCACACCACTTCCATCTGCAGCAGGCGCCTGGAAGCCGGGATCGTCTACAGAGAATCCTTTTGGAGGCAATTCAAAACCAGATGGCTCATCCAGTTTTACTTTCTCTCCTTTATTGTTTACCAAAGTATCTGTAAGCGGGTTGAAAGAAAGATCACCGGCAATGGCCAATGCCGTTACCAATTCAGGACTGCCCACAAACGCAAATGTGTTGGGGTTGCCGTCTGCACGTTTTGCAAAGTTGCGGTTGAATGAATGTACAATCGTATTCTTCTCTGCTTTTTCAGCACCAACCCTATCCCACATACCAATGCAGGGACCGCAGGCATTTGCGAAAACAGTAGCACCAATTTTATCAAACACATTCAGGAAGCCATCGCGTTCTATGGTATAACGCACCTGCTCACTACCGGGAGTGATAGTGAAAGCAGCTTTCAGGGTTAATCCTTTTTCGCTTACCTGTTTTGCCAGGCTTACAGAGCGGGATATATCTTCATAAGAAGAGTTGGTGCAACTGCCAATAAGACCCACTTCCACTTTTGTAGGCCAGCCATTAGCAGCAGCAGCTTCTTTCATTTTAGAAATTGGCGTAGCTAAATCCGGAGTGAAAGGTCCGTTTAAGTGCGGTTCCAGTTCAGAAAGATTTATTTCAATTACCTGGTCGAAATAATCAGCAGGGTTTGCATATACTTCAGGGTCTGCGGTCAGGTGTTCTTTAATGCCATCTGCCAATGCAGCAACATCTGCACGGCCGGTTGCTTTCAGGTAGCGGCTCATGCTATCATCATATCCAAAAGTAGAAGTAGTAGCGCCAATCTCTGCACCCATGTTACAGATAGTGCCTTTACCAGTACAGCTCATAGAAGTAGCACCTTCTCCAAAATATTCTACCACTGCGCCGGTACCACCTTTTACAGTAAGTATGCCGGCAACTTTTAAGATAACGTCTTTAGGGGCTGTCCAACCACTCAGTTTACCGGTTAGTTTTACGCCAATCAGTTTAGGAAATTTCAGTTCCCAGGGCAAACCAGCCATTACATCGCAGGCATCTGCACCACCAACGCCAATGGCAATCATGCCAAGGCCGCCGGCATTTACAGTGTGAGAATCGGTACCAATCATCATACCACCAGGGAAAGCATAGTTTTCCAGCACTACCTGGTGAATGATACCAGCGCCGGGTTTCCAGAAGCCAATACCATATTTATTAGAAACAGAAGCCAGGAAGTCGTATACCTCACTGCTTTCATGTACAGCACGGTCAAGGTCTGTTTTGCTATCATTCTTGGCCATAATCAGGTGATCGCAGTGCACGGTAGAAGGAACTGCCACTTTATTTCTGCCAGCCTGCATAAACTGCAGCAAAGCCATCTGTGCGGTGGCATCCTGCATAGCTACGCGGTCCGGGGCAAAGTCTACATAACTTTTACCTCTTTCGTGTGCCTGGGTGGCGTCTCCCTGCCAGAGGTGGGCATATAATATTTTTTCGGTGAGGGTTAAAGGGCGTCCAACTACTTTGCGGGCTGCGCTGACACGGCCTCCAAAATTGCCGTACAGCTTTTTGATCATGTCCAAATCAAATACCATGGTTATTGTATTTTAGGTGTTATCAACGGGTTTACAGGCTGTTAAGAAAGATATCTTGACCGATAAAACCTGCAATAGCCGTTTAAAAGTGATGCGAATTTACCAAAAAAGGAAGGAAGTTTTAAGTTTTAAATGATAAGTTTTAAGTAGCTACTAGTCGTCAGCTACAAGCTGCAAGTCATCGCGGCAAAAGCGCTTGAAGCTTGTGGCTTGCTGCAAGCAGCTTCTCTCTAGGATCTCTAGCCAAAATATTCTAAATTAGCATTCATGAAACGTTTTAAGCAATTTGTAGAGTGGCATGTGTTTGGGGTATGCTCTTACATTGGCGATAAAATGGGCATTGCTTCCGCTACCATACGCAAATATTTTATTTATATTTCGTTTCTTACCATGGGGTCTCCAATTATTATTTACCTGTTTGTAGCTTTCTGGATGAATATTAAGGATTACATTCTTTCTGCAAGGCGCAACCCACTCCGTAATCGCTAAAAGAAGTTTCTGCTGGTATTAAGGCGCTGATTTATTTTCTTTACGCTGTCAATGACTGCTGATGTTTGTATTTGAATACGATCACGTCAATTACAGGGAACTGCTAAAAGCCCTCGCAAAATCTCTCGGTGTGCCGTTTAAAGACGACAGGCTTTACTATCCCCCTGCCATAGCAAATGGCTTTTCACAAATGATAGAATTATCCGATGGCGTACAGGCAATGGTTTTTCAATACACTTATGCAACGCATCACCGTTTAAAAAGAAAAAAAATAAACGAGGAATTTTATACTCTTTGGTTTATAGAAGTAGATGCCAGCAGTGCAGTAAATATAGATATAGACAACGACAGGTATCATGCTGCCAACGAAGGTTTCTCCACGGCACTTCTTACCAGTTCATTGTTTGAAGCCAGTTATGAAATGGCTGCAGGCAGCAAAGTGCGTGGCATTAATATATTGCTGAATAATGAATGGCTGGTAAAATACCTTGGCGTAGATTCTAAAAGCGGACTATTGCAAAAATACCTCTCTTTAAAAGCGTCACGTATTACCATAGAACCGCTGGATGCAGAATATAAAAAACTGATGCAGGATATCATTGACCAGGTAGATGGCGCGGGGCAGTTTAAGCTGATTACTATTCAAAACCGCATTATGATGTTGATTGAAAGGTTTTTTATGCGGATGGCTACAAAAATAGAATCAACCAATCTTTCTCTCAAGCTTAGCCGCAATGATATCAACCGCGTAATGGAAATAGAATCCGTTATTACCAAAGATGTTTTTAACCCTGCTCCTTATATACCAGAGCTTGCCAAAATGGTAAACATCAGTGAGACAAAACTGAAAAATGATTTTAAGACTGTTTACGGCATACCCATTTACCAGTATTTTCAAAAAGCACGCATGCGTGCAGCAAGAGATGTGTTGGAGTCTAATAAATATTCTATCAAGCAGGTTGCATTAGAATTGGGCTATACCAACCTTAGCAACTTTAGCACTGCGTTTAAAAAAGAATTTGGCATACTACCCAGCGAATTAAAGTCGTAAAGCATCTCTTCTTGTTCAACTCATCCTGCATTTTCATTGACGCAAATCAAGTTAACTAGCTTATTAATCATTCCTACTCTCTTTTTTCGCCAATTAACCAACCAATAACCGTTTATTGTCGCCTTAGCATTTACGCTTTAAACACTTAGACTACCAGCAAACACAAGCTTGTTTTTGTTAAAAGCCTTATTCAGCCTGTCAATTGTCTTTTACGGCCATAGTTATTGCAATAGCTTGCACACCATTTGCAACCATTGATCGTCATATATAAAAATGCATTTAATAAAATTTGTACATATACTAGTTTACCCCTAAGGAGAATAAAGCTATGATAAAGTTGAAATATGAGAACCTGGTGTTTGATGAACATAAGCTTCCGGATTTTGTAGCCACCATGAACACTTATCATTATGGCAAAAAAATAATTCTGAAAGATAAATATGCAAGTGGCGATTATAAGCTGCTTGAATTTGCCAATGGATTTTATGCATATGTATCCAATTATATTCTGAGAGAAGATTTTGAACTGGAATTATCTGTAGCCCGTGAAGATTACCTGGCACTGCATATTAACCAGATTCAGGCAGGTGCAGAATGTAAAATATCTCTTAATGGAGAAACCCTTGCTTACGATGATAAAGTAATTACCTCTATTTTTCTTACTGCGCCATCAGACAGTTTTGTTTTAAGTGGCAGCAGCGGTGCCTGTGTAAACCGCCTAAAAATTGTCATCCCTAAAAAATGGTTGTTTCAACAGATTCCCTCTTTTAATCCTGCATTATTAGACAGCTACCTGCAACTAGACCAGGAGAGGCTTTCAATGGATGCAATAGACCCCACCTACCGTAGCATGGTAGATAAAGTAATGAACACAGAAGACAGTCTCTTTTACTTACCCGTTGCACAAAATGTGGTAGCACTAATTGCGGAACGTTTTTTTAACCGCCTTGCTACTAAACTGCAGAAAAAACAAAAAGGAAATGAATGGAGCGACAGGGTGGCATGAGAGAACCAAAGGCAAGTCCCGTTTTAAAATCCTTTCTTACCCTAGTGTTGGTCCGGTCCCTGAAATCACAAAAAGATATTCCCTACCTGCAAGTAAGGCTCTGCTGCAAAGCGGGGCTTTTTTGTTTTTTGCCACGGAGACACGGGAACACAGAGGTTGCACGGAGTTTTCTTTTAAGGCAAACGTTAAAAGTTCATAGTTTGTGGTTCGTAGTTGGCAGCTCGCAGATTAATGAACGTATCGAAGTAAACGACTTGCAGCTTGTAGCTAACAGCTTATAACAAGTTATAGACCACTAGCCACTCACTACTCACCTCTCGCCCTTCTTAAAACTTATCACTTACAACTTAAAACTTATAAAGCTTTGCGCAACTTCACCAATTGCTGCATCAATCCCTCCAGCAAATCCAATCGCAACATATTTGCACCGTCACTTAATGCTTTGGCCGGGTTGGGATGCGTTTCAATAAACAAACCATCAGCTCCTGTAGCAATAGCAGCTTTAGCAATGGTACCAATCAATTGTGGGTTGCCGCCAGTAACACCACTGGTTTGATTGGGTTGTTGCAATGAATGCGTTACATCCATCACCACCGGAGCTTTGTGCTCCTGCATCCAGGGAATATTCCTGAAATCAACTACCAAATCCTGGTAACCAAAACTATTGCCCCTTTCTGTAAGCATTACCTTTTCGTTGCCAGCTTTGCGTATTTTATCTGCAGCAAACTTCATAGAAGGCCCGCTTAAAAACTGACCTTTTTTTACGTTTACCACTTTGCCAGTTTCAGCAGCTGCAACCAGTAAATCTGTTTGCCTGCAGAGAAAAGCAGGTATCTGCAATACATCTATATATTTTGCCGCAATAGCCGCTTCTTCATGTGCGTGTATATCGGAGACTGTTGGCAGCTTATACGTTTGACCTACTTTCTTTAGCAACTCCAGCGCTGGTTCATCGCCAATACCTGTAAAAGAACTGGCACTGGTACGGTTTGCTTTCCTGTAAGATGCTTTGAAAACATAGGGTATGCCCAGGTTTTTACAAACAGTAGATACTTTATCGGCCACTTCCATCACTAACTCCTCTCCTTCTACCACACAAGGTCCTGCTATTAAAAAGAAATTTTTCTCATCGTATTGTTGACCCGCAAATAGGTCTTGCAAGAATTTTTCCATTCTGCAAAGATAGTTGATCGGCTGATCAGTTATTAGGGATTGGGAATCAGGTTTGGCTTGGCTTTGAAAATCGAATAATTAATCGCCTCACGATTATTGTCTCATATCTCCCGATTTTATTTATTGAGCTAGCATTAGTAACACAGATTGATCATCGTTGCGCTGTGTCCCGTACGGAATGTCGGGAACTCTCCGTTCGTCTTTAGGAATTTTACTGAGCCGGTGGCTTCTGTGCTAATGCTTACTTTATTTAAAAGCTTCCGGTTCAGTATGGGCGAAAGATTTTCACGCCTGCCAATCAAATGCAATCGATTGTCCACTGATCATTCAACCAATCAACTATTCAACTAAATTTGGCAACTCGCTTAAAACAACAAAATGATAAAAGATAAGATACTCGTAATTGGCGCAAGTGGCCAGATTGGTGTGGAACTAACATTGGCGCTGCGTAAAATTTATGGCAATGCAAATGTAGTAGCATCAGATCTCAGGGAACAAAATCCTTTGCTGGAAGGTACTGGCCCTTACGTAAGCCTTGATGTGATGAACAAAGAAATGCTGCACGTGCAGGTGATACGTCAAAACTTTACACAGATATATTTATTGGCTGCTATCCTTTCTGCCACTGGTGAAAAAAGTCCCAACCTGGCCTGGAACCTGAACATGACGGGCTTGCTAAATGTACTGGACATTGCCCGTGAAGAAAAAATCAGCAAAGTATATTGGCCCAGTTCAATTGCAGTGTTTGGCCCTACCAGTCCAAAACAAAATTGCCCGCAGCAAACCATTATAGAACCTACTACCGTTTACGGCATCAGCAAATATGCCGGCGAGTTTTGGTGCAATTATTATTTTCAGCGGTTTGGGGTAGACGTTAGAAGCATACGTTATCCCGGTCTTATCAGTTATAAATCTGCTCCTGGTGGAGGTACCACAGATTATGCAGTTGAAATTTTTCATGAAGCACTGGAAGAAAAAAAATACGAATGCTTTTTAAAAGAAGATACATACCTGCCAATGATGTATATCAATGATGCTATACGCGGCACCATAGAATTAATGGAAGCTCCTGCAAACAGGATATCTGTCCGCACTTCTTACAATCTCTCTGGTATGAGTTTTTCTCCACAGGAAATTGCGGCAGAAATAAAAAAACATATTCCTGAATTTAGTATCTCTTATAAACCAGATTACCGGCAGGCTATTGCCAATAGCTGGCCACAAAGTATTGATGATACAGTAGCCCGCAAAGATTGGGGTTGGAAAAATGATTACGATTTGGAGAAGATGACAAAGGAAATGCTGGATAACTTGTAGCTGCAAGCTACGAGCTACAAGCTACTAGCTATAAGTTGCAAGCTAAATTTTGCCGCGAAAACTTGAAGCTTGTGGCTTGTAACTAGCCACTATCTAAAACTTACAACTTCCTCATCTTCCTCTCAAAACATGGAAGCTATTAAAGATTTCCAAAGGCAATTCATTGTTTTTAACTGAATTGACTATTGCTTTGGGTGGGCCTTGCCTGCACCATGACAACAGCTTTTCTAATAACTCTTTTGTGGCGGTTGCAATTATATAAACAGATCCATCAGGCATATTTTGCACTGTGCCAGTAATCCCCCATTGATCGGCCTTCTCTTTGGTTGACTGCCTGTAAAATACACCCTGCACTTTACCGGTTACAATAATGGAAATAGTTTGTTGCATATCAGCAAGGTATTGATTTTTAGTTATTGACTGCCCTGCGCCAACAAAAGCAGCTAACTGTGTTAAAGCTGGCAGCCAAAACCAGCCTTTGGATTTTACAAATTCAATTGTCTACCTAATTGGTAGGCAAATCTTTTTGAACTATCATTGCAAAACATTGTTGTAAAATCATGAGAACTACATTCACCCTGGTGTTGGCCTGCATTTCCTTTTCCATTTCCGTAGCTCAACAAAAAGCCATTCCCGATTTTTGGCGTGCACAATTGTTGCGTGCAGATGGGCAATCCATTGTTTTTAATTTTGAATGGCGATCAGAAAAAGGCAATCCTGTTTGGATAATCCGCAATGCCGGGGAACGTTTGCGTGTAACAGATATTAAAACTGAGGGCGATTCACTATTTGTACAAATGCCTTTGTTTGAGTCTCAATTCAAAATAAAAAAAGATAAAGACAGCAAAACACTTTCTGGTGTGTGGATAAAAGGCGGGTCTGTAAAAACACAGGTGATGCCGTTTGTTGCTGTTAAAAGCAGTCAACGTTTTGCCAATAGCTCTACAGTAAAACATAATATAAATGGAAGATGGGCTGTAAGCTTTTTGAATAAAAATGGTGCAGAACCAGCTATCGCAGAATTTACTCAAAAAGCCAATCACTTAACAGGTACGTTTCTAAATCCTACCGGCGACTACCGCTACCAGGAAGGTGTTATAATTAATGACACACTGAAGCTTTCTGGTTTTGATGGCGGTCATGCATACTTGTTTACTGCTGTAATCGATAACAATAAAAAAATCAGCAGCGGTTGGTTTTATTCTGGTGCAGTTTATAAACAGGAATGGCATGCTGAAAAAAATGATACTGCTAAACTGCCCACAGATGATGTAGCCATGCACCTGCGTGCAGGCGAGGAAAAATTGCATTTCACTTTTGATGATCTGGATGGCAAACCAGTTTCAATTAATGATGCACGTTTTAAAGATAAAGTTGTAGTGGTGCAGTTTATGGGAAGCTGGTGCCCCAATTGCATGGATGAAACTGCTTTTCTTAGCGACTATTACAATAAAAACAAACAGAAGGGTTTTGAAGTTGTTTCGTTGGCATATGAATACAGCACAGACCGCGAACGTTCTATAAAAACACTGCGCAAATTTCAAGAACGTTTCAATGTGAAATATCCAATGCTCATTACTGGTGTTACAGTAAATGATTCTCTCCGAACGGAAAAAACATTGCCGGAATTAACTCCTATAAAATTCTTTCCATCATCTGCTATACTGGACAAACAAGGTCGTGTGCGCAAACTGGATACCGGTTTTAACGGACCCGGCACCGGCGAGCATTATGTAGCTTACAAAAAAGAATTTGAAGAAACGATTGATAAGTTGTTAGCTGAGTGATGCTGGAAAATTCAGGAGTGTAAGCATTTCTTCCAGGTATTGCTGATCAGTTGTGTCGAAGCTATCGTAACTTTCGCTATCTACGTCCAGCACACCAACTACTTCGCCATTGCGCATTACGGGCACTACTATTTCAGATTTTGACAAACTGCTGCAGGCAATATGTCCCGGAAATTTTTCTACATCTGGCACAATAAGTGTTTTCTGCTGTTGCCAGCTACTGCCGCATACACCACGTCCTTTTTGTATGCGTGTACAGGCCACTGGTCCCTGGAAAGGCCCAAGCACTAATTCATTTTTCTTTACCAGGTAAAAGCCGATCCAGAACCAGCCAAATTGTTCTTTTAAAGCAGCAACCATATTGGCCAGGTTCGCTACCAAATCTTCTTCTCCTTCTAATAAAGCTTTTACCTGCGGTATTAATGCCTGGTATTGTTCTGCTTTAGTGCCTTGTACAATTGCTAAATCTTCTGCCATATTGCAAAGATAAGCCAGGATTGTTATGCTCCGTGCCGCCAGCGAATGGTGTGTAAAATTTAAAACTAGCCGGGTTGATCTGCTCTTATTGTCTGAACAATGCCATCATTTCTTCATCTATACGCTTCGGCCTTTTAGTGCTTGCATCTAACAGGCACCAGGTAGTAAGTGCTGTTGCCAGTTTTTTGCCAGCCGCATTGTACAAAACAGTATGCCTTTCAGACCTGGCGCCATCATTTTTCCCCACCCATGTGTGCACAGCTATTTCATCTTCCAGCAATGCAGGAAAGTGATAATCTATTTCATGACGCAGTACCACCCAAATGTATTTTTGATTGACAGCATCATTGCTCAATACACCCCAATGAGCTTCTGCAGCTTCCTGTACCCAACGCAAATAAACAATATTGTTTACATGCCCCAATCCATCAATATCATTTTGGGATACTGGTACCCGGTATATATAAGTGGAGGAAACCTGGTCGCTCATTTTATTTTTTGATGATTGCTGAATATTGCTGCTTATTACTAACGAAGCAACACAGAAGTACCTTTAAGAAAAACTTTCTTCCCCGTATCATGATTAACGTATTGCAGCGTCCATACATAATTACCACTACTTTGCAGTTGACCGCTTATGGTACCATCCCATTTCTTTGTCCAGTCTGTAGTGTGAAATACCAATTGACCTAACCTGTTGTAAACATTAAAGTCAAGATTGTCGGCTTTTAAAGCATTCAGTGGGTAGAGATAATCATTATTCCCATCGCCATTGGGTGTAAATGCATTAGGCACGGCAATATAGCAGCTTTTTAATACCCTTATTTTGCTTACCGCTGTATCATAACAGCCATCGTTATTCTCTACAATCAATTGCACCTGGTAAGTTTTTTCAGCGGCTACCAAAGGATAGTGTTGTGGATCAGGAGTCTCCTGCGTGCTGGTATTGCTATTACCAAAAATCCAGTTGTAACCGGTAATAGGGCCTGTGCTGAAATTCTTAAAACTGGCGGCATCTTCCGGGCATATGATACTATCGGTTTTAAATGCAGCAATCACCTGGTTGCTGAGTGAAACAATTTTAGAAACAGTATCAGTACAGAAACCATTGGATACTATTAAAGAAACCGGTTTGTCTCCAAATGTTGTAAATATAACTTTGGGAGTTTGAACATTGCTGATGCCCGCTGTTCCAAAAGTCCAGAACCATTGGTTAACGGCATGAGCAGCATTGTGCGAGAAAAATACAGTATCAGCTATACATCCATTGTGAATTTGATAATTAAAATCAGCAGAAACTGTATCTTTTATAGTAAAACTAACGGTGGAGCCTATGGGCGTTTCCTGCCCGCATGCATCAACTATGGTATTCAGATCTGAACCACGTTTCAATTGTAGTTGATATGTTCCTCCAACTACTATGGGTGATGCCAGTTTAACAGTTATGGTGCTGCTAAGATCATTCTCATTGCAATTTCCGGAAGCGCCTATCACTGTTACAGGCGAAGGGCCTGTTACTATAAAATCACTGCCATCTGCGGCAACAGCACTGCAATGCATGGGTTTGCTAAATACCAATTCCAATTGAGAAGGTGCACATTTCAGGGGGCTGATGCTATCTAACGGCGTTGGCTGCAAGGGCGTAATAACGAATGGCAGCTGGTGACCAACAGGAATATCCCTGTCGCAATCATCCAATAGCGTATTGGCATCTACGCCGGCTTTAATGACGAGGTTATAATTACCCGGTGGCAAAGGATTGCTTAATACAAGGGTGATGGAATCCATATCAAAACTGCTATTGCATCCTACACCCGTAGCAGCTACCACAGTTGCCGCTGCTGGAGAAATAGAAAAGTCTGAACCGTCTGCTGAAATAGAATTGCATTTCATTTTGGTAACCAGCTTAAGAGAAATAGTGCTGGCATCGCAGGATACCTGCATTTTTTTCATATCCGGCAATGTGGGATCATTGATTACTGCATCACCGCCACCAAATGAAAGTTTATAACCGCTCTGGCTATCGCTGTAATGGCTAATCATTAGCAGGTAGGTATGCCCTGTTTGCAAAGAAGGCATTTTGCTAAACGTGTTTACATTATCTGCGGGATCCGATCCGCATTCTACAATATTGGTTCCTCTAGGAGACGCACCAGTGAGACCACTGCTGCCAGACCAATTGGCCGTTACAAATAACTGGGCGTTTGTATAAACTGCGTTGAGGTCGCTGATGCCTGTTATATCAAAAAGCTGCCAGTCATAATCGTCCGCTAAATTATTGGGTGTAATTGTAAAGCCCAGCGTACCGCTCTGGTAGCAGGTAAACCTATACCAAAACGGGTTTTTGTCCTGGTAGCTGGCAGTGCTGGCTGCACAACCCTGTACCTTCATGTCTTTATTAACACAAATGGGCACTGTTGTTTGTACAAAAGTATCTTTCGTACAAAGCGGAAAAGCGGTGGCAGGAGTTTGCCCCAGTACGCTACAAGCCTGCGCCTTAGCATTGATTATTGAAAGAAACAATAAAAAAATTGCAATAGCAGCACAATTCTTCACAAACATGTTATATTGACCCGCAAAAATAGCCCATCGCTGCAAGCAGGATAATTTAATGCTGCATGCTTTTTAAAATTAACAAATTTTCGTTGGTTTACTCGCACAGGCTTAACTCTGCTGTCCATTTATTAGCCATTTGAATAAGGTTCACTTTCCCGGCTTTATTGTAATGCAGCACCAGTGTGCCATAAGAAAGTTCATAGGCATCCCATGTATCGTCTTTTATTTTGGGGTTGCCCAGTGTTTTAAACAAACTGTTACGGGCCAGGCCCATAATGGGCGTAGTGAATTTGCCTTGAAATTTTTCACCTATTTCTATATAATCCCTATCTGTATAAAAACGCAGATCCCTGTCTTTATAAAAAATGCTGGCGCCGCATTTGGCCGTGCCACCTTCCGGCTCTGAACTTGTAAAACAAGGAAATTTTTCTTTTATTTCTATAAAACGGGCATTGGGCTTAAGGCCATTCACTTTTCCATCTATAATGTCCACAACAAATGCATCACATTTGGCTTTGGCAACCAGTTGTGCCTTTCCTGCAAAAGAAATGACAATAACAATCAATAATAGGACAAGCTTCTTCATAGATTATTTTTTGGGTTGAAAGAATCTTTTGGCATAAACATCTATGCAAAATCCCTGCTAGAAAAATGAAAACAGTATATAAAAGATGGCCCTTTTTGCTTAATCGCTGGTTATTAAGACGACATATCCATTTCAAAATTTGTTTGCGCAATAATATTCGTGAATTGCAAGACGTTTTATTACCAGAAAATTTACCATAGCCGGCTGACAGTTTTTACGAATTAATTTGGAAAGGCAGCTTATAATCTGAATCGTTTTTTGTAAATTCATACAACTGCTGAATTAAAACACAAACCGCATGAAAGCATTATCCGAAACCTGGTTTGCAGATGGCTATATTGATTTTGAATTGAAAAAATATACATTGCTTGCTTACCTGCAGCAGGTAAATAAATACTTCAACGAGAACAAACTCTACCCCCAACTATCTGATCTGATTTTTCATTACAACAACCTGGTAGCTTTCCGGGAAAATAAAAAATTTTTGCAGGAGCATTTCCCAAAACGACTTAATGGCATTCAGTTGGAAAAACTGCAACTGCTTTACCAGCAGATTGTGGAAGACGATGAAATGATGAAAGAACTGGAAAGCATTATCAATTATTCTGCTGCTGAAATGAAAGCTGCTATTTCAAACGGCGCTGCATTGTATGAATTTGTAGAAGACAAACTCACCATTTTTCCTATCGGCATTATACCACTTGAAATTAATGAAGGCTATTTCTTTCTGAATGAGGGAAGTGCCCGCTGCACTAAAGTATATCAATATCGCCTGAGCATTTTCGAAAAACATGATGAAAAATATCGCTCCATCAGAACAGAATTTGTTGCAGAATGGCAGCGCTCTATGGTAAACACTTATGAAAACATTAAAAGTGAATTGATACGCAGCAAAAAAGATCTTCCTAACCCGGCTGTGTATTCTATTGAAACAACACTTACCTGCCCGGTAGATGAAACACTGTTGCCAGTAGCTAAAAGAAGCCTTGTACGGTATATTTCTGGCAACGCAGCTTAGAGAGCAGTCTGTAGTCGTTAGTCAATAGTCATTAGTCACTTTTCGTGGTTTTGAACGCCTTGACTATCGACTGATGACTTACTACTAACGACTTCTCTTAACGTTCTGCCTCTCGACTCAGACTAAAGACTAACGACTATTCTTACCGACTATCGACTAATGACTTAAGACTACCGACTATTCCTTCAATCCCCAGTCAATACCCTTAAGCGTTGCAGGCACGCCAGCCTCCATCCACTTTGGTTCCGGTTCACCTTTCAGGTAATGATCAAAAAACTGGGCCATGCGTATTGACCAGTCTTTGCGGTTTCTTCTTTCCTGCAAGCCATGGTCTTCGCCATTATACTGCATCATCCACACTTTTTTATTAAGCCTGCGCAAAGCCGAGAAGAGTTCTATGCCCTGGTACCATGGTACTGCGCCATCTGCATCATTGTGCATTATCAGCAAAGGAGTATTAATCTTATCAGCCCTAAACAAAGGTGAATTCTTAAAATACAGTTCCGGTTTTTGCCAAAGCGAAGCACCCAATCTTGATTGGGTATGCTCATACTGAAACTGCCTGCTAATGCCCGTTCCCCAACGTATACCACTATACGCACTTGTCATATTGGCAACAGGCGCACCTGCTTCTGCGGCTGCAAAAATATTAGTACGCGTAACAAGATAGGCAACCTGGTAACCGCCCCAGCTATGGCCTTCAAGCGCCAATTTGGTGGTATCAACCCATTTAAACTTACTCATGAATTTTGCTGCAGATATCACTGAATTATAAGCATCCTCTCCTGGCTGACCTGTTTTGTAATAAATATTGGGGTCGAAAACTATGTATCCATTGCTTACATAATAAGGTATGTTAATGATGGAAGCAGAAGGCGCTGGTGCTTTATAATTATAGCGTGTATCTGCGTTTCTTTCGTAGAAATAAAAGATGACAGGATATTTTTTTGTACTGTCGAAATTGGCGGGTTTATAGACAAGCCCTTCGCTTATTTTGCCATCAAACATTTTCCAATGCAGCAAATCAACAGTCATCCAGTTGTATTCTTTTTGCTGTGGATTGATGGCTGACAATTGCAAAGCATTCACTGTGTCTTTCGATATAGTTCCGGCGTAAATATCTGGCGATGCATCAAATGATTCTTTTGTAAAAATAAGTGTTGAGCTATTTTTTGCTTTTCTAAACGCTCTGTAAGTTGCCGGAGCGAGTACAGCATTGGCTGGATCTCCATTTGCCGCAATTGATTTAATAGCCAAGCCATTCTTTTTTGAGACCTCATCAAATACATCCAGGTATACCATTTCGTTGTCTTTTATATAACGGCTTTCTTTGTCTGCCATTATATATCGGTAAGTAAGCTTGTGTTTTCTTCCATACCCGTTTGTAAAATTTACCGGTTGCTCTTTACCGGTAGGATCGCACTTCCAAATATCATACCTGTCGTAGATATAAACGTATTTGTCATTTTCCTGCCAGGCCATAAAACCATGTGGCGGTGGATAATCAGGATGATCATCTTCTTCATCAAACAAAGGAGTCTTTATGTCTTTTGTTATATTGACAATAGCGCCTGTTGCATTCTGGTAAGTGAACCAGTTTTTCAATTTCCAATCGTACCAAAGCATAAAATTTCCCAACGGAGAAATGCTATCGAGAGATGTTATTTCATCTTTAAAGCGCTTTCTGCTGCCGTCCTGCGTATTTACAACATATAAATTTTCTTTGCCATCGCGGTTCCATTGCAATTCTACCCTGTAACCTTTTGTGCTTCGCCCCAATGCATACAAACCGTTGCCTTCATCGGAAAGCATAATGTTTTCGCAGTTTTCATCTGCCAGTGGAATAATTTTATCGCCTCCATCATTAATAACAGCCAGGTAACTCCTTTTTAGTTCTGCATTTAATTTTACAAGCTGCTCTGGTTGTATATAATCATCTTTATAATTCCAGATATCCAGGCCCGCTGTTTCAAAATAAGCAAGTGTTGTATCTTTTGGCGGACGAACCGGTGCTATTCCGAAAAATAATTTCTTACTGTTCTTGCTGAAATTATTCCGGTAATCTGCGCTGATACTATAACCCTTATCAATACCGGCACTGCTCTTATCTGCTTTTAACTGTGCACTATCCATGCCTGGCTTGTAAAACCAGAGTTTGTAAAATTTTTGCAGTGCTTTGGTTACGCTGTCCCTCTCTGCCACAAACGCCAGTTGTGTTCCGTCTTCATCTATCGCATAATTTTTTGCGTCGTTAAACTTTCGCATCACCGTATCTAGTTTGCCAGTTGCTGTATTTAACCAAACAATATTTGCATTTACAAGCGTGTCATTAGTCTTGCGGGTAGTTTCAATAATTAAAGCATTGCCTTTTTTGCTGAAATAGTATTCACTAACCAGTTTATATTTCTTCTCTTCATTGCTTGAAAGATTTCTTACAATTAGATCAGTTCCTTCATCTGTAACAGGTTCTATTGCCTTCAGTGGTTTTGTTTCTTTGCCTCGCAAAACAGCTAAACCTTTTGTTTTGGCTTCATTGGCTTTATTACGCAAACTATCAGCAACAGCAATAAGGCTGTCTGCCATATGCATTATATTGTTTAGCCTTGTTAGTGAATCTGGCTGTATTGGCTTTGTATTATCGGGTAAAGCTTTTTCAAGATTATAAGCTAACCAGCCGCCATTTTTTTCAGGCACTTTGTATGATTTAACACGTGGTATTTTCAGCACATCATTTTTTCCAAACTCCAGAATGCCAAGACTGTCTTTGGGCATTTGATCCGGCGTTTTTTTATTGATGCGTGCTTCGCGGGTATCCTTAAAAAAAGCTGCGATGCGAAAGACAATAAACCTGCTGTCTTCAGTAATGCTGGCGTTATAACCCCTGGGTATTTCTTTTTTAAATGAATTGTCTGTGGCTTGTATCACCAACACACCATCTCCTTCCTGGGGTGTAATGGTATAAACAACAAACCGGCCATCATTACTGATTGCACGTTCGCCGATATTTTGCCAACCGTCGTATACAGAATGATTAAGAGGTTTTTGCTGCGCGAATGCAAACAATGAAATTATTACACCTGTAAGCAGGAGAGCAAGTTTTCTCATGATAGCAATTGATTTGTTTAAAGATAATTTATTAAATCAGTAAAAATAAAACAGCCCTATCCTGTTTTTCTTTTTTGATAGACACGCCACATCTCTACGCTTACAGCAGTTATAATTAATACCAACCCCAGGTAGAATGAATTATTAAGTTGCTCATTTTCTTTATAAATAATAAAAGCAAGCAAAATTCCATACACTGGTTCCAGGTTGTAGGTGAGGTTTACAGTGAATGCAGTAATTTTTTTGAGCGCATTAGCAGACAGGTGAAATGCCCAAACAGAGCATATCCAACATAAAAAAAGCAACCAGGGCCAATCATGCACACTTGGAAAAAAGTGAGTGGGTGGAAATTTTTGCAGGTAAAAAGGGAGTATTAAAGAAAGCGCTATAAAGCCGCCAGTCAACTCATAGGTCATCAATGTTTCTGCATTCATCTTTTGCATCAGCCTGCGGTTAAAGATGGGAAACACTGCACCAAGTAATGCAGAAATAAGACCAACGATAATCCCGGTTTTATATCGGCTGTCGAAGTGAAAGATGATATAGATGCCAGCTATTACTAATAAACCCAGCAAAATATCTGCTGCGCGAAATGGCGTTTTAAAAAGCAACGGCTCCATAATGGCGGTAAAAAAACCAACAGAAGAAAAGCAAACCAACGCTACAGATACATTTGCATATTTAATTGCTCCGTAAAAGCTAACCCAATGCAGAGCGGCTATTAAACCAACCCCTGCAATAGCAGCAATTTCTTTTACTGAAACTTTTTGCAATCTTTTGGTGGTAAGAAATAACAACCACATAGTGGCAGCGCTAATCAATAAACGCCACCAAACCAGCAAGCCTTCATTTAAGGTAATAAGTCTGCCAAGTATGCCTGTAAAACCTGCCAGAAAAACAGCAATATGCAATTGGATAAATGCTTTCTTCATGAATAGTATTTAGTACGGAGATACTAGTATTAAGACACACGACATTAGTACCAGTATTGAGACTTCCACGTTCTTCGTTGTCTTAATACTTAATACTAAATACTGAATACTAAAATCACTGTTTGGTTTTTGCAAATACTTCGTTGCTTAATGGGGCGTAGGTAGTGGCTTCAGTTTTTTTTACCCGGTTGCGGTAGTCTTTAAACCAGCTTTGCCAGCGCAGGTACAAAACACCAGCGATGCCTTCTTTTACAATGCCTTTGTTCATTTTAGAACTGCCATAGGTGCGATCCTGGAAAATAATAGGTACTTCTTTAATAGTGAAGCCCAGTTTCCAGGCAGCAAATTTCATCTCTATCTGGAAAGCGTAGCCGACAAACTTTATTTCATTGAGGTTGATAGTTTCCAATACTTCACGCCTGTAGCAAACAAACCCGGCTGTGGGATCTTTTACCGGCAGGCCTATCAGCAACTTTGTATAAATAGAAGCTCCCTTAGAAAGAATAATCCTGTTGCGTGGCCAATTTACATTGCCACCGCCTTTTACATACCTGGAACCTATAGCTACATCTGCACCGTTCGCACAGGCTTCATATAAATGCTGCAGATCTTTAGGGTTGTGAGAAAAATCGGCATCCATTTCAAATATAAAACCATACCCTCTGGCTAACGCCCACCTGAAACCGTAAATATAAGCGGTACCCAAACCTTGTTTACCTTTTCTTTCTTCCAGGAAAAGCTGTTGCGGATATTGCAACTGCAAATCTTTTACAATCTGGGCAGTGCCATCAGGAGAATTATCGTCTATTACAAGCACATGAAAATCCTGCTCCAAAGAAAATATGGCGCTAACGATATTGGAGATATTCTCCTTCTCGTTGTAGGTTGGTATAATAACAATCTTTTGCAAAATGGGGCTTATCGTTCCGGTCTTTATGTGGTTAGCTACGAAAATAGCATTTTTATCAATGTACCGTGTTCTCTAATAGTTAACTGTTTATAATTACCCTTTTTTTAATAGCGACCTGTTAAGTATTTCCGTTAGTTTTTGCTTTGTATGCAGGGGAAAATCGCCACGCATCATCCAGTCATAGTATTGGGGTTCAGCCTTTAACACCTCAGTCACGGGGCGGCCTTTGTGTTTTCCAAAATTAAAAACCTCTACCCCTTTCTCCATTACAAACCTGCGTGCAAAATCTACAATTACTTCTTCGCCTGTAAACTTTACAATGCTGTCTACCGTATTGCCCATTTGCGGATAACGCAATACCTGGGCTTCGAGTATTTCCAGAGTAGCTGCTGCGTCTACTTCTGCGCTGTGTGCGCCTTCCAGGTTTTTCTGGCAATAAAATTTATAAGCTGCAGAAAGCGTACGTTGTTCCATCATGTGAAAAACCTTCTGCACATCTACCAATCTTCTTCCTTTCATGTCAAACTCTACTTCTGCACGCAGAAATTCTTCCATCAGCATCGGTATATCAAAGCGGTTGCTGTTGTAGCCGCTTAAATCGCAGTTGTCTAAAAACTGGCGTATATCCCCTGCCGCCTGTTTAAAAGTAGGGGCATCCTTTACCATTTCATTTGTAATACCATGAATATCTGCAGACGCCTGGGGTATCTGCATTTCCGGGTTTAGCAATTTTCTTTTGGTAGAACGATTGCCGTCTGGCAGAATTTTGATCATGCCTATTTCAACTATACGGTCGGTACCAATGTTTATACCGGTGGTTTCCAAATCAATAAATGCCAGCGGACGGGTAAGTTTCAACATTTTAACTTCTTGTTTAACAACAGCTTTAATAATAAATTACCCGGTTTACAGAGCCTGGCAATTGACGAAAAATATTTTTTCTTCAGCAATATGCAGCTTAGCTGTACATCACTTTTTTGCAAATGTAAATTATATCTGGCCAACCTATATAACAGCCCGTAAAAGTATTTAACAGAAAAAATCGGTAAAATGCTTAGGATATTTTGCAGATAGCTTGCATAAACAAATATTTTGTTGTTTCTTTGAAATGCCTCTCCGTTATCCTCCCGAAAATCATACTCCGCATCCTTTCAGAAAAGGCCAATTCAGGCAGTATCCGCGTCTAACCGCACTGTTTGCATTGTTTAACTTTAAATACCACAAAATGAAAGCTAGAGTACTGATTGTAATTCTGTTTATCGCTGCCAGCCTTGCCATGACTTCTTGCACAAGCTCAAGAAGCGGTTGCAAATCAACTGAAGGTTACGTAGGATACGGACACAGATAATATATTGGCCCGTTTGAGATTTAATATAAACGACCTCTATACGCACACATCATTGAACCAAGGTCATCTTTATTTGTTATAAAGATGACCTTTTTATTTTTTTATGAATTGGATACCACTTATCTCAGAAAACCAGTTAGACAACATCATTACAGATTCTGCAAACAGGCCGCAGCTTATTTTCAAACACTCTACCCGTTGCTCCATAAGCAGTATGGCAAAAAACCGATTGGAAAGAGGTGAACAGCCTGGCAATATTGATTTTCATTTTCTTGATCTTATCGCTTATCGCAGCCTATCGCACAAAGTGGCAGAAGTATTTAATATTGAGCATGAGTCCCCCCAGGCATTGCTCATTAAAAATGGAAAATGTGTGTATGATGAAAGTCATTCAGGCATTACCATGGATGAAATAGAAGAACAAAGCGGGAAGTGAACGTATTACAACACTATTTAGGAGTAGGAACTTCATTTTTTTGAATAGAAATAAAGCGCTTGTGCATTGCCGCTTCCTTTTTCACTTAAGGTATAGAAACCGCTATTGTCCGATGCAAAACAAATAGCTTCACCTTGCGGCTCCGGCAAATAACTTAATAACGAGTATTGCTTTTGCAAGGTTTGCAGCATGCTTTCATTTGCACTGCGTTTATAATAATACAAACTGAAGTAGGTTTTGATAATAATTCCTTTGCCATCGTTACCGGCTGCCGCACTTACTACCCCATTATAAGGAAACGATTGCACCAACACTGCAGTATTCAATGTAGTAGTACTGTAAGGATAAGTGATTTTGTATACACCAGATTTTGAATCCCGCTTTGTGATGATGTAAATATCTTTTGTTTGATTGTCTACCAAAAACGCTTCCGCATCTCTGGGGCCACCTGCATAAGCAAATTCAATTTTATCAAATACAGCTACTGTATCTGTGCTGGCCGCCGGTTCTTCAAACCTGTAAAAAAAAGAACTGGTATGAACGGCATCATTGTCTCCAATTTCGGCAATGTAGAGATAACGTTTAGTTGCATCCGGACCAATTGACAATGCAATATCTTCCCAATCCCTGTTTGTGGCGCCTTTAATAAAAACTTTTTTAAGAATGCTGCCGGTATGACTTAACAAATATAATTGAGGAGGATTGCCGCTATCTTCTTCTACCCACAAATACCCGGCATTTTTTTTACTATCTGCAATACCACTTGCTTCTGCAATTAAAGCAGCCATAGGATAGGCCACTGGTGTATCTTTAAAAGCAGTCATCGCACTATCTAAAGCAGCGCCTGCTTTCTTGTTGCAGCCGGTAGATTGAAAGGACAATGCCTGCAATAAAGAGAATGTGATTAAGACGAAGAGTAATTTTTTCAAAAAAACTTTTTACGAATATACATCGCTTGCTGCTTTTTTTCCGCCAGCAAATGAAGAAGCCTGATTACATCAGCATTAATTTTTTTCTTTTAGCGGCTGCACGGCCTGGTTGGCTTTGTCTATTGAGTCTTGTATACGCTTTCTTTCTTTTTTCTTAAAGAACCCGCGCAACAAAAAACTATGCTTGGCAGCTTCCATATTATCGTTTACACTGGAAGCAGTTTTTTTAACTGTACCTACAGTTTCTTTTGCGGCGCTTAATGTGCCTTCCATATTTTTCACCAGCTTATCATCATTTACCAGTCTTCCAAATGAGCCTTCTCCGTTTTTAATTTTGGTCATTACGCTGGCAAGGCTGCCAGTAAGCTCCTCAGCATTATCAGATATTTTAGAAAGATTGTTTACAATCTTGTCCACATCCACAGGATTGGCTGTCAGAATGCTTCCACCTTCTTTCACCAATGGAGTACCCGGATTGCCAGGGGAAATAACAACCAGCTTATCACCCATTAATCCATCGCTGCCAATACTTGCCATACCATCTTCACGTATATATGGCCGTATATTTTTTTCCAGCAACAGCATCACTACAACAGTTGTATCGTTTACAATACTAATGTTATCAACCGTGCCTACATTAATGCCTGCATAACGCACATAGTTACCTTCCTTTAAACCAGAGATATTTTTAAATTTGGCAAACACGGTAAAAGTATCTCCAAACATATTTTTCTGCTTTCCTATCAGGAAAATAATTGTAAGCAACAACAGCAAGCAAAGCAATACAAATGCGCCTGTTTTTATCTTTTGATTGGTTGAGATATCCATAAAAAGCTATTTAAAAAATGATCTAACAAATTTGTCATCAGAATTTTCCAGTTCATCGCAGGTTCCTTCTGCTATATACTCTCCGTGGTGCATAATCAATACACGATCTGCAGTTATCCGTGCACATGGTATATCATGTGTAATGATAATAGAAGAAGTCTCATATTTTTTCTGCATATCAAGAATCAAATCACTTATCTCCCTGGAGGTAATGGTATCTAATCCTGTTGTAGGTTCATCGTACAACATAATTTCCGGCTTCACAACCAGGGTACGGGCCAGCCCCATTCTTTTGCGCATCCCCCCAGAAAGCTCCGAAGGCATTTTATCCAGCATGTCTGCAAGACCTACAGCCTCTAATACTTCTACAGACAATCGCTCTATTTCTTTTTTGTCTTTAATGCCCGCAACACGTTTAAGCGGAAAAGCAAGATTCTCCCTAACCGTCATAGAATCATACAATGCTGCCTGCTGAAAAAGAAACCCCAGGCGCTTGCGAACATCTTTCAATTCTGCTCCTGTCATTTCACTTACTTCCTGCCCAAATACTTTTAAAGAACCTTCATCCTGCTGCAGCAAACCTGCAATACATTTTATGGTAACAGATTTACCTTCTCCTGATTTGCCCAGTATAACCAGGTTTTCTCCACGTTGCAGCACAAGGTTTATATTGGTAAGCACTGCCTTTCCATTAAAACTCTTTTTTAATCCTTGTATTTGAATTACCTGCTCCACCATTATATTATTTAGCTGTAAATAAAAACATTGGTTATCTGCACCACTATAGCGTCTATAATTATAATCCAGATAGAAGAAGTAACCACTGCAGAGTTTGCAGCAAGGCCAACACTTTCTGTACCACGGTTAGAATGAAAACCTTTATAGCATCCTACAAAACCAATGGCAAATCCAAAAAGAATTGTTTTGAATAATGCAGGAAGTACATCTGAAAATTCAAGAATAGATATTGCTTTGTAGAAGTATAACCTTGCACTGATGGTGCCACCAAGATTAGAAGCGGTAAAACCACCCAGTAATGAAATTACATCTGCAAAAATGGTAAGCAGCGGTATCATTAGCGTGCAGGCAAGTATTCTTGTTACCACCAGGTATTGAATAGGATTTGCACCAGACACCACCATTGCGTCAATTTGTTCTGTAACATTCATGCTGCCCAACTCTGCACCAATGCTGGAAGAAATTTTACCTGCGCAAATAAGTCCTACTATAACCGGCCCTATCTCCCTGATAACTGAAATGGAAACCATGCCGGGTATATAGCCCACTGCACCAAATTGCTTCATGGTAGGCAATGATTGCAGCGTTAATACAAAACCCAATATAAAACCTGTAAGTGCGATGATGCCAACAGATCTATAACCAACCGTATAAGCCTGTCTTGAAAATTCCTCCCACTCAAACCCTTTTCTAAAACTGTTGCGAAAAAAAGATTTGAAAAAACTGGTTTGGTCGGCTACACCAATTAGTACGGGGGCGATGGAACGTTTGAACATACAAGGGTTATGCATTTAGCTGCAACCCTTAACTATTTGCTAATAACCTGCCATAAAAATTTAAATAGCTAAATGCCTGTTTCTGACTTTTAAAGCGCTTATAAGCCAGTCTTATCATTTTTCTTGTAGAACTAATTCCACAGAAAAAAGGACTGAGAGAAATTGAAATGGGAACAGGCAAATAAAGCCTTTATAACTAAAAATATTATAATATAAAGTTTTAATGACAGCAGACCGGGTTTGCAGTGGTTAGCTGAAGAGCTGGCTCGGTTGGGCCAATCGTTGGCCGGGTTGGGCCAGCTCTCGGACGGGCCCGGCCAATCGTTGCTCGGGTTGGACCAGCTCTCGGACGGGTCCGGCCAATCGTTGCTCGGGTCGGGCCAGCTCTCGGACGGGCCCGGCCAATCGTTGCTTGGGTCGGGCCAGCTCCCGGCCGGGTCGGGCCAATCGTCGGCCGGGTTGGCTGAACGGCTGCCGCCCGTGCATACAAGTATATTTATCAGCTCATTATATTTTTTTCACCCTAAAATGTGCTGTGCAAATGCCTCTATGCTAGTAAAAACTACTAGTTACCCGCTACCATTTCCGATGCAGCAATTTTCCAGTCGTTATCAAAAAAGCCGGTCATTTTTATACCTGAACTGCCAGCCTGCAGCATGGAGAGACTGAATATCATAAAATCAGGGAAGCCGCTGGCCCCCGCAAAATATTGGTTGGCATTGGTTGCCATCATTCCTTTAATGCCTGTTCCTGCCACAACACCCACAGATAAATTTGCACTTGCCTTTTGTGGCCAGGTAAAATAAGCCGCCATGTCTTCTCCACTGAAAGAATGATCACCAGCTACAACTTTGTTGCGTTCAATACGAATAGGACAATCGCTTAATAAAATATTATAAGCACTGTTTGTATTGGCGTTTCCGTAGATAATAATGTTTCTGCCTGCATACTTAGCAGGGTTGTATTCTTTATCTGCAATAATATCCATTGAACCATTGCCCCTGTAATACCAGGTCTCTGCATCATACCTTGCTTTGTTAAAACTCCATTCATTTTCTGCCGGCGTTCCTTTAGTGCTGTACACAAAAACCATTTTATTATTGAATGGATCTTTAAATG
Source organism: Chitinophagaceae bacterium (assembly GCA_047602295.1). Classification (GTDB taxonomy): domain Bacteria; phylum Bacteroidota; class Bacteroidia; order Chitinophagales; family Chitinophagaceae; genus JACMLD01. The sequence goes on from JASGHP010000001.1 coordinate 5,069,590, forward strand.
TGCCATAGCGTATGGGCCCTTTTTGTGCGGTACCGGGTTTTGTTGCCAGTTGCCATTGATTATTATCTTTCACAAGGCATACTGTATCATAATTTGTTTTTACGGTATAGCTCAGTTTGTTCAAACTATCCAATTGTATGGATACAGCAGCACCTGGGGCCCATTCTGCAAGCGCTAGCTGTAGCACATGTACATTACCGGTAGTACCAGTTATAGCGTTGCCTTTTTTATTCCTGTTTAAAACAATATGGCTGTATTGAAGCGGATGTTCCTGCTGCAATATTGCTGCCCACCTGAATGACGAAGAAATTCCGGGACTTGAAGTTGTAAAATCGATATTATTAAACGCACTGTCTTCTATGCGGCTGTGCCATTTGAAAAAATTAAACAACGGTGGCCAGTCCACACTCTGATCGCCAAACCAATGTTCACCACCAGGGTATTCGTAATAACTCATGTCTGAATGAAAATCTGCCAAAACCTTTTTCATTTGCCGGGCATATTTTACAGGAACAACTTTATCAGAATCTCCATGTAGTATATAAATGCCCAAAGATTTGTAATTAGCCGCCAGCTTAACTATATCACTTTGATTGCTGGCACGCAAAAGCATTTGTTCGGTACCGTTAGCTCCCTCAACTGGTATAGCACCATCTGCAGAACCATATTCTTTTAAAGTTGGATAACCCGAACAAGGCGCAATGCCTGCCCACAAACCAGGATAGGTAGCACCTAAAAACCAGGTACCATGCCCGCCCATAGAGTGGCCCGTTAAATAAATATGTTGTGGATCTGGTTTAAATTTTTCTTTGGCAATGGCCAATACTTCCAATGCATCCAGCCTACCCCAATCTTCCCAATTAAAACCACGCGGCCTTCTGTTGGTAGCAGCTACCAGCGTACCCCAATCTTTTGAATGATAGGCTTTGGCCTGGCCAATGGCTTCTACACCAGCACCATGAACTGAGAGAAACAGTGCCGATGGCCCTTGTGCTGCCGGCTGTTGTGGCGTAACGGCATAATATTGAAGACTGCCGTCTATTGCACTGATAAAAGTATTGCTGTATTTATCTGAAGATGCTACCGTTCCAATTTTTATAAGCTTTTCATCAATGGTTTTTCCATTACTGCTGAGTATCAATTGGCAATCGTGCATACCAATTGCATTGCCACCCTCGCCGTTAAATTTAAAAACACATTTACGTGTAGACATCTGCGGTATATTGGGCAGGTTTGTAACAAGTGTTTTTCCTTCTACAATACTTTTTATTTGCATACCCGCCAGTTCTTTATCACTGGCATTAATAACCACTACCGCACCTTGCAATTCATTTGCAGGTGTACCCTGCACTATTGATGGTAACGTAGCATCTTCTGTATTTAACTGAATAGTTGTGGCAGGAAAAATAAGCCTGGCTGTAATTGGGCCCATGCCAGAGCGCAGGTATAAATGATTAATGCCTTTTTTAAGTTTTACAGGAATATAAAGCCAACCGGAAGAATAAGGATCTCCTGCATGTGGCACACCATTAAAAAAAATTGCCCCTGCACCATTCGTGTTCAGCAAAGCCACTTTTTCTTTTTCTGATGTATATGCGCAGTAAACATAACCGCCCATCAACTGGCGGCTGCGAAACCGATGCAGGCTATCTGCTTCAAGGGGTTGCCATTTAATTGTTGCCCCATGGCCATCAGTAATATTGGTTGATGAGCCGGCTTCAGGAACAGCCAATGCATTATTGTAAAGCTGAAATGCCAATTGATCTGTATACAAAGCTTCTCTGCCATAATGGTGAACACCCGGTAAGGCTATACCATGAGTAAGCCATACGGTGTCTTGTGCAGAAATGTTTATACTAACAAAAAGAAAAAGTGCAATGAAAAATGAGTAAAGCCTAACCATAGCAGTAGTTTAGATTGAATACTGCATGTTATAACTTTTTTTTGAACTGTCAAATTAGAACTTGATGAGTTTATTCGTTATTGGTTTTAATTGTCTTAACGGTGGCAGTTCTTTTTCTGCGTGTCCGCCACGGACCCAATGCTTTAACAGGAAGTTCATCACCCAACAATCTTCCCCAGGGTTTTAAATCTTCTATTCGGTCGAGTATGATTTTTAAGATTCCCGCAAACGGAATTGAAAGAAACATACCCGATACTCCCCAGGCCGCATTGCCCAACAAAACAAAAACAATGGAGATAAGAGCATTGATTTTTACTTTGGAAGAAACAATATAAGGCACCAGGAAGTGGTTATCTATAAATTGTATAACCGCATAACAAACCATAATTAATATCTGGGTATGAAATCCATCTTTTGTAACAGTAGCAATGATAACCGGAAGCGCTACTGAAATGATGCCACCTATATAAGGGAGTACATTAAGTATCGCTCCTATCACACCCAACAGTATCCAATATTTAACACCCAATATTAGTAAAGCAAGTGAGTTTAATAACGCTACGATAGAAGCCTCCACCACCAATCCATACATATAACTCTGAATAGCGTTTTTAATTTGCTTCAGTGCTTCCCCTACTTCTTTTAAATTTTGTTCAGAAAAAACTTCATACAGAAAATTTAGCAATAACGTTTTATAGTAAAGGAACAAAAATGAATACACTGGAAATAGAATAAGTGCACTGATAGTGCTCATTAGTGTACCAGCCGTAGAGCCTATCAGTGGCTTCATACCGGCACCGGCATCTTCCAATGCTTTTTGTTGCTTCTGCACATCAATATTAAACCGCTTGCTTATTTCATTTTGCAATTGCTCTACCAGCGAAATTATTTTTTGCTTCATCACTGGTGCCTGGTCTGTAAATCCTGCTATTTGTGCCGATAAAAAATAACCGATACCTGCAATCAATAACAGCGCAACAAATAACGCTAGGCAAATGGCCACTACCCTTGGGCATTTCCATTGCTGAAATTTATTTACGATGGGGTTTAATAGTATCGCAATCAAAAGTGAGAAACTAAGCGGCACTAAAATTTCGCGCAACTCTACAATTACATACACGCATAAAATAAGTCCTAATAAAATGATAGTAAACCTAAAATAAAACGGATACTGCTTTAGCATATGCTTTTGCGAATTATTATGGTTGGTTATGAGGGGTTGTTTGAAAGTTTGGCTTCATCGTCTGCAATCTTTTTCCGCAGCGATTCAATATCTTTTTTAAGATCATCAAGACTATCGGAAGCTTTTCTTGCACGTTTTGCACTTTTCCTGGCGGCAGATCCTGCTTTATCAGCTCTTCTTGAAAGCTTTTTACTCTGCGGATCTTTCTCAAGGTCGTGGGCAGCTTCTGTATTTTTGTTAGCAGCTTCCTGTGCATCCTTCGCTGTGCTTTCCATTTCCCTGGTCTTCTTGTCTACAGTATTTTCCAGTTTTGCCAATTGTGTTTTCCTATCATTAATCCTGCTGGTAATTTCTAATTGCTGCTTCTGACGCTGAATAGATTCTTTTTCCTGTTTTAATGTATTAAGAGAATCATTTGATACCTGCGCTATTCCTTTTACACAAAATATAAGAGCAAGTGCGGTAATTATTAAAAATTTTGGCTTAGTCATATAAAGAGGTTTTTGGTTACTCACCAATATTCAATTGCCATGCCTTTATTAATTTCTCCTTATAAAATGTTTTATAACCCAAGCCTTTAAAAAACTGTTGACTTTTTTCCACAAAAAAGGCAGGCTCTATTCTAAGCCTGCCTCAAAAAAGTATATAGTGTGTTATGCACTCCGAATAACTCTTAGCAAAACTGCTATGATAGCAATTACCAGCAGTACATGTATAATACCGCCAGAACCATAGCCAAAATAACCAATTGCCCATGCTATAATAAGTATTACAGCGATGAGGTACAATAGATTTCCCATATTTTCTTATTTGTGTTGATGTATAAAAAGGACTATCACCCAAAAGTTAAAACAAAACTGTGCCAGAAAAAATCATTGCAATTGCAACTATAATTTCAGCAACAAAATTTTTCTGTTCGCAAACGCAAATTAAATCTGGCACGTAATTGTATTATGAGAGAAGTATTGCTCTATAGAGCATATTTTTTAGCCAGGTAAACATATTGCCTGCCGACAATTACTAATACCATAAACTTCTATTCAATCAACTACCTCCTATATGAAAGTTTCTGCATCCAGGAAAAGTGTTCTAATCATAGACGACGAGGAAGAACTTTGCATGCTGATGGAACTTGTGTTAGAAAAACATTTCAGAGCACGCAGCATCCATCAATTGGAAACAGCATTACATCTTATAGAACAATTAAAACCTGACTATATATTTCTCGACAATCATCTTCCGGACGGAAAAGGAATTGACTTCATTAAAAAAATGATTGATGCCTGGCCTCAGACCAAAATTGTAATGATGACAGCCCACGACGAAAAAAAATTAAATGAAAAAGCTATAGAAGAAGGAGCTTCTTATTTCCTGCACAAACCATTTAACAGGAACAATATTGAAAATATAATTAACAGCCTTTAGGCTACTAAGAATTAGGCGTCTCTTCTTTTATTTTTACATCTGGCAGAAAGGACATTACAAGCATTATAGCAGATGCAATCAATAAAATATACAGGCTGCTTTTTTTAACAGGACAATCCCCACCATAGCAGCGGCTCAGTAAAATATAATTTCTAATAGCCCAGGCTATATTAAATCCACAAAAGAAAATATTGGTGCGTTTGGCCCATACCTGGGGCAGCAGGAAGAATATGATAGCGCCGGCAGTGCAAAACAGGTTTATAAGACCGGGCTTTCCAAAGTTTTGTGGCCCGCTTGAAGACATGCCACCAATCTCTAATTGCACAGAAGGAACATATACCCAAGGCAGGTAACAAACAATAATCACCACCACAGAAGCAACTAACCCAATCCATGCAGAATATTTCATAAAATTATTTTACCGGTATTCCCGGGTTGCAAAGATAAAAGTGATTAGCAACTGGCAAAATGAAAGAATTGCATTGTGTTTATGGGATTTATTTACAAATTTTACCTCATCAACCAGACTTCTAAAAAAAATATGGTAATATTGGTTTAATGAAGGTAATACAGTTTACCATACCAGTTGCCGCCGACAATTCCATACACGTGCAGGAAGATGTTTTACCTCATTTCTATGAACACCTTCACAGGCACAACGAGATACAATTGACGTGGATTATAAAAGGCGAGGGCACACTTCTGACGGGCAACTATATGCAACAATTTAGCCCTGGCGATGTGTTTGTATTGGGAGCCAATCAGCCCCATCTTTTTAAAAGTGACCCTCAATATTTTGATGCCCGCAAGAAAAAAGAAATTCATTCTTTAAATATTTTTTTTAATCCCAATGGCTTTATTGCGCCGCTGCTTTCTTTGCCGGAAATGAGAGGCATTAAAAAATGGATAATGGCTTCTCAACATGGGATGCAGGTACCTAAAAAGAGTTGCAGGAAAATAACTGATCAAATACTTTTTGTAAAAAAAAGCAATACCGGTGCACGCATGGCAGCATTTATAGAACTATTGCACCAAATGGCCGAAATAAAAAAATGGAAAATTTTTACAGCACATGCTTTTGAACACAGGATTACTGATACGGAAGGATTGCGCATAAACAACGTGTATCAATACAGCATGGCAAACTATACAAAAAACATCAGCCTGGAAGAAGTTGCCAAACTTGTTCATTTAACGCCACAGTCTTTCTGCCGTTACTTTAAAAAACATACTGCTAAAACCTATATTCATTTCTTAAATGAAATCAGGGTTAATGAAGCCTGCAAAAAATTTATGGAAAACAAGTTTGAAAGCATAGCTGCTGTTGCTTATCAATCCGGCTTCAATAATGTAGTAAATTTCAATCGTGTGTTTAAAAATATCACAAAGCATTCGCCTGGCACATTTATAAAACAATACCACCAGGATTTGCAAGATTAATTCTTAAAACTATTGCTGTACTGTTTTTACTTGCGGCAATACCGTACGGCAACCAAAAACACGGCCTGCAGTTTTGCCTGCATTGGCAGCAATCCGCACATTGATAGCCGTTTTCCCCTTCAACAATTCTGCTGGTATTGGATATTCTTTGTCGTAGAATTTGCCTGTTTCACCGCCGTTCCATATTACTGATACCAGCTTAACATCATCCACCAATATATCGAAAGCGCTGTTTTTATCGTCTCCAAAATAAGTGCATAATAATGCGTTGTCTGCACCGGGCTTCACTTTTATATCAAAAGAAAAAAAGCCACCAGATCTTGCTTCTCTACCCGAACGTGTTAGCGCATTGCCGGGGTAAGAATTAATAGAAGCTTTCAGGTTGTGATCCCTTTCCGGCTGCATCTCTCCCAGCCTCATCACATCAACCGTACGTTCTTCAATTGCTTTTTGTGCAGCCTTTTCTTCTTTATAAGCCGATTCTCTTAACACCCACTCTTCTTTCGTAAAATAATCCCAATACACACTATAATAATCCTGGTGCATGGCATAGAAAGGAGACAATACCACATCAAACGGCTGGCCAACACCCTGCATCTTAAATGTAAGCGGTTTACCCGCCACCGGCTTTGCCCAATCTTCTACCTGGTGATTGCTGGTTAATAATACAGGTGTACCATAAACAGGATCTGGCATCGTGGCACCCAGATCTCCGGCTAACAATACGGGGCCATACAATAATGCCACCCTGTTTTTATTATCAGGCATGCTTTCAGTGTATAGCTGCATGTTAAAAGAAACAACAACTTTATCATTGTTCTTCCATAGCCTCTTAATGAACCAATAACCATTGCCAGATTTTACAGCTTTTGTTTCCCTGCCATTTATTAAAATCTTCACCTCGTCATTTGCCCACCATGGATTTCTGATGTACAGCGGAAAAGTTGCAGGCTTTGCTGTTGCAATAGTAAGCAGTGAAGTACTTTCTTCAGGAAAACGAGTGTCTTGTTTTATGGTAATGTTTTTTTCTTTCCAATGCAGTTCCGAAGGAATAAAAAGGTTTACATACAATCCTGCGTCTGCACTACGGTAATAAATTGCCTCAGCATATTTAGCATGGTTCTCTATTCCTGAACCAACACAACACCAGAAGGAATTAAACTTGTCTGAATAAGTTTTCTTGCCGCCCATTCTTAGGGGAACAAAATAACACATCATTCCGCTATCAGGTTCCTGGCTTGCAAGAATATGATTGTACAATGCACGTTCATAAAAATCAGCATACGCCGGCTTTGGGTTAAAAGCAAAAAGATGTCTTGTCAGCTTAAGCATATTATACGTGTTGCAGGTCTCTGTAGTGTTATCGCTTAACCGATCATTCAATTTATCTTCCTGGCCCAGGTATTCGTAATTGCTATTGCCGCCATTTACATAGGTATGATGGTTCACAATAGTATGCCAGAAATAATCTGCAATGGTACTATCCTTAGTGCTTCCTGTAAGTTCATAGCGGCGCTCTGCACCAATTATCTTGGGAATATTTGTATTGGAATGTCTTCCCTGCATAATGTCTTTTTGTGCAGCCAATGAATCCAACACTACTTTGTGATGAAATTTATAAGACAACTGCAAATAATTTTTATTGCCGGTAACTGCATACATGTTTACCAGCACTTCATTCATACCGCCATGTTCGCAATCCAGCATTTTTTGCAATTGCGCATCATTCAAATTCTTTAACTCGTTGTCTATCCATCCGCATATGCTGGTTAATATTTTTAATGATTGTGGATTTTTACAATAGAGATATGCATCCAGCAATCCTGCCATCACTTTATGCATCGTATACCAGGGCACCCATGCGCCATTAAGATCAAAACCTTTGGAGCGAATATCACCCCTGGCCACTTGCGCAAACACCGTATCTTCATTGGGCACACCGCCTACGTAACCTGTTTTGCGTGCCGCCTGGCAAATGGCCAGTTCATTTACTATATAATCTGTTTTGTCTTTAAAACGTTTATCAGCTGTAGACGCATACATCATAGCGCATGCAGATAAATAATGCCCCAGCGTATGACCAGAGATTGTTTCCATCTCCCAACCACCATAGATATCACCCTTTGGCGCAAGGCCGGCATATTCTCTAAAACGATGTAACAGCCTGTCTGCATCTATTTCCAACAGATAAGCTGCATCCAAATCCATTGCTTTTTTAAATGGGCCGTCTGTTACTTTCACATCGGCAATGCTGAATGCATACGCTTTTACAGGAACAACAGGCTTAATTTTTATTGCAGGATTATTTAATTCGGGCACATAGCTTTGAGCCGACACAACACTTGCAAAACCAATTAGCAAATAACCAGCGAAGAGAATGTTTTTCATAACTTATATTCTACTAACAATTATTAGAGCGATAATTTGGCAACGATATATGAGTTGGGACAAATGGGGTAAAAAATTATTGCTGTTTGAATCTCCCCATAATTAAGCGAATTAGATATTTATTTTGATATATAGTTGCGCCGTTATTATAGCGGCTTGCTCCTCTGAGCCATTTTAAGCTTACAGGTTCTTTAACATTGCTCAAGTAAATGTTTTCTGCTTTGATATTCATTTCTTTTTAGGCTTATCTTTTTAGGCTGAACTTTATTATCAATAATTTCTATTGCTGAATATAAGAAAATGGTGTGGAATAAAACGAGACTGCGTTCAGTTGAACAAAGAAGACTTTTATTGAGCCAGCATTTGTAACACAGCTATAGCTTCTGTTGCCACGCTCGGTTCAACTATAACAATACTAATGATCTGTGGCTTCTGCGCTAATGCAAACTCTTTTCAAGAAGAATCCAGCTCCAGTAGAGCTGCAAAATTTTTCGCCCCTTCTATTTCTTGTTAGCCAGTGCATCTTCCTGCTTTACATTGAAATAGAAAGTAGTACTCCCTGTTTTTCCGTCCGGGGTAATACCTTGCAGCACTCCTGCAAAGCGGCCTGGCATATCTGAAGTATAAAAGCTAATTTCCGTTTTACCATCTTTATTGGTAACAACTTCCGGCGACCAATACAAAAGTGTTCTGAAATCCGGCAAACGGTTAGCCGCTTCTTCTTTTGTACCATATACAGGCGAGAAAAATTCACGTTCCATTTGCAGGGTTTCATAATCCAGCACAGTTGTATGCGGATCCAGTTCATAACCCTCCAGGTCTCCTTTGTAAGTAATAAAATTTACAATGCCTCCAAAATACATGTCCCCATAAAAATACATTCTTGCTACAACCTCAAGCCTTCTAATCTTCAGGGGATCATAAGCCATAAATTTATTTACATCAAAAACAGGCACACCATCCAGCATTAACAAGGGGTCTACTGTAAAAAATTCTTTACGAATATGGTCAAAGACTGGCAGCACAAATTTGCCCTCGTGCCTGCGCACATTTACATCAGGCACATATTCACGCAGCACTTCTTCAATGGTAGTAAATCTCACATAATCATCCAGCTTATAAGCCGCATCTGCTTTCACATAAAATGGCAAGGTATCAGCACCAGGCGGCAATTCCATTTGCTGCAACTTATCATTTACATAACCGTGTTGTACCTGCACCGCAATATTCTGGCTAAGTAATGTGTTGGCATTTTTTTCTGGCAATAGAAAAGAAGGTAGAGCCGTACCTGAATACTTCGTTGAATAAGGATTGGCAATTTCTATGCGCCTTAAAGTATCTTCACGCCCTGTTATTTGCGCAATAATTTCATTGTTGCCATAAAAATTATTCATCTCAAACTTCACATTGCCACTGTCATCACTTACATCTCCTCTAAACAACGATCTTGTGCTTGCCACAGATAAAAAACATTCTGATCCACTTGCAGGTTTACCCGTTATGTTGCTGATGATTTTTCCTTTTACCAGGTGGCCTTTATATTCTGGTGCAAATTCAAATGCTGGCAATTTTTTCTCTAACACATCGTCCCATTTAAATTTCCTCCAGCCCTGCGTCATCAAAAGATTTTCCGTTGCTGCCAGCACTTCTGCATTTTGTTCTCCAAAATAATAAGCCGGAGATTCTACAGTGCCACCCAGGTCTGCTGTTAGCCATAAATAATTGCTGATATCCATTTCATCAATTCCGGCTAATGAGTCAATACGATAAACAGCCAGCGACATATCAGCGGAAAGGGGCTTGTTTTGTGCATCTGCGGAACTGATATTCACCGCAACTTTTTTACGAATATCATACTCCTGCATATTGGCATTGCCAGCCAGCACTAATTGTTGCGATGGTTTTTTAAAAAACAATCTTTCGCAAACTGGTTTTCGCTCTTCATTAAAAACAGTGAAATGAGAAATACCTGCACCCAGTTTGCTGGTATCAATATAAAATTCTGCATAACCATCACGGGCTAACCCGGTTGTTACTGTTTTAATAGAACCTCTTGTATGCACAAAAAGATATACCACCGGCGCTTTACCGTTTATTTGTGTACGGACAGTTACTTTTAAAGCATTGTTTTCAAAACCATCAAAATGCATTACGTAGCCGTTGCTAAATGCAGCAGGCAACGCTGTTTCTATTCGTACACTATCAGACAATTCGGTAACTGCTTTATAAGCATGACCTGTTTGTGGTGTAAATCCAAAACTACCCAGTCCAAATTTTAAAGTGGAATAACTGGTTATGCTATCTCCCTTTTCATCAATTATTTTTCCTTTGCAAAACACACCTCTGCCATTGTGATCTACAACCCTGAAAGCAATCCTGCTTTGTATTCCATTTACCATATTGCCACCTTCGGGGAAGAACTGTATATCGTAACCAGGTTTCTTTGCGGCGTTTTTTGCAACTTCAAAAGCTTTGCGTGTATTTACAAGCGTTATGGTCTTCTCAAAAAAATACGACTCATCAAAATTTTTCATCCAATTGGTATAAGCCCGTATCTTATAATTTCCCGAAGGCAAAGAAACCGGCCACTGCACAGAACCATTGCCTTTGCCATCTTTCAATGAAATCTTTGTTTGAATAACCGGTTTATTATTTTTATCCAGCACTTCTACATACGCCAGTTTTGAAAGACCTAACGGCTTATTAAAAAAACCATCTGTATTATATAATCTGAACCAGCAAATCTCACCGCACAGATAAAAGTTTTTATCTGTATGCATATAAATCTTCTCCGGCAATGCGTGCTGCTGGTATGCGTAAAAAGATTCCTTCAACGATGTTTCAATTGATTGCGCATGCAATGAGGTTGCTCTTATTGCAAGCAATGCGGTTAGGCATGCCAGTGGCATCACGAATTTTGAAACCATATTTTCCAGCAATGCTTTCATGCTTCTGTTTGATTAAATTACTTAAGGCCAGTATGTGGGCTTTACATTGCTTCCTCTTAACGTGCAATCAACACATGCCGGTTCAGCCGCGTTGAATGTGGCAATTCCTCCAAAAGGAGTAAAATCAACCACCACGGTTGGCATTAATGAAACTGCCTGTGCAAGGATTGTATCAGAAATATTTTTTACCAGCACCTCTTTACACCCTGTTTGATAACCCCAGCTAGGCACCTGGCTATTGCTTATGAAAATTCTTTTTTCCTGAATGGGGCAAACATTAAAGAACCCAATCACAGTTTCTGAAGAATCCGTGCTGCAACGAATGTTTCCTTTTAACTCAGAAGGCTGCGCATCAAAAATAGAACCCGTAGCTTCCGTGTTCTTTCTCATTTTATCCAGGAACTCATAGCCTTCTTTTGTCCAGGCATATTGTTTAACGTTTATACTATACAATACCCCCAACTTAATAGTGCCATGCGGAATATAATTGATGGGCAGGTATACATTATCTGTAGTAAGTTTTGCCGTAGAGCCCAGCAATAAACTAGTAGAAGAATTATACTGCCAGCAATTGATGATATTGGGATCGTATGAATAAGTGGTGGAATCCCTGTAGACTGCTTCATAGTGCTGGTCTCGGTTTACAATGGTTATTTTATATTTCAAGTAAGACAGGAAGCTGGATTGTATCTGCCATGTTTCATCAAAAGTCCATTGATAATAGCGTGTGTTATTAAGTGGATCATGAGTGCTTATATACATTTGTACGCCATCTGCGTTTTCACGTTTCCAACTTACGCTATCTATTGGCGGGTTATTTTTTACCGCTACATAATCAGAAACATAATCCTTGCCTGCTTTCGTTTTTATATGCAACCGATATTTAATAGTGGCATTAAGATTAAGATTGCTGGCAGTGTATTTTCCCTGTCCCTGCTCTGGCAATGTATATGAATTGCCGGTTTCGGCCTCTACCTTAACAGTTGCCCCTGTTTCAAATACCTGCGCCCTGTTATCTAACTGCGTGGTACGGCTTAGCATAATTATTGTTTGACCGGGGCCGCTATTTACTACACCTTCTATTACCAGGTAACCGGTAACAGGAGATTTTACAGGCGCATCATATCGCTCCCTGCAACTGCCAAACAGCAGCAGACTAAGTAAACAGCAAATAATTAATTGTTTCATATCTCTGCGTTAAAACCTGATATTATAGTTTACATAAGGTATTGCACTACCAAACACGGATAATTTATATCCATTGATAACTCCGTTCTCTGAAACATAGTAAACAGAGTAAGGATTTTTTCTTCCTGTAATATTATATACGCCAATAGTCCAGGAGTTATGTGTCTTTTGGTGCACCTTATGGTTGCCATCAATATTCATTGCGAAGTCAGACCTGAAATAATCAGGAATGCGGTAAGCGTTCCTGTCTGCATACAACGTACGTGCACTACCTGCGTAATAAAAAATTCCAATAGGCAATGTTATAGGCCTGCCGGTACTATATGTAGCGTTTAATGAAATGCTAAACCGATGGCTTACCCTATAATTGCCAATGACGGTAAAATCATGGGGCTTGTCATAATTGGCAGGATAGTACATGCCATTGTTAATAATTTCCCCTGCTGTTGGATCATCCATCTTTAATAAAATGCGAGACCATGTATAGCTTACCCAGCCATTTAGTTTTCCGGTTAGTTTTTTTACTAAGAATTCCACGCCATAAGCTTTTCCCTTTGTGCCAATAACTTCTGTTTCTACATGGTGATTCATCACCAACACTGCACCACTCTTGTAATCAAGATAATTGCGGATGTTTTTATAATACACCTCAATAGATGTCTCAATGGTGTTTGATTTCAGGTTTTTATAAACACCCAATGAATACTGTTCTCCCCATTGCGGTTTGATATTGGGATCGCTCAATTTCCAAACATCAGTAGGGGCCATTGCCGTTGTGTTAGACAATGAATGTATATACTGCCTTTGTGTATTGTATCCGGCTTTGATAGAGAAGCTATCTGTAAACGCATAGCGAATAGACAACCGATATTCCGGCCCTCCATATGTTTTAATAAAATTGCCGCTGCCATATTTGGAAGTAGAAATAATATTTGCCTCTGTTTTGGGTAATCCCGCAGGGTAATTATTAATAGCCTGTGGCCCCAGGTAATTGAACATTGAGTACCGTATACCTGCATCTACAGACAAAGAAGAATTGATGTTGTAATGATCGCTTATGTACAAAGCGCTTTCCAATGCCTGCTCTGCGGCTACTGTATCTGGCATCACCAACGATGTTTTACCTACTGGCTCATACTTGCCGGGATGCAATTTGTAAAAAATTGAGTTGAGGCCAAAGTCGAGCGTATGCTTGCTATTGAGATAATAGTTGAAATGAAGTTTCAGGTAAGTCTGGTTGATATCAAATCCAAGCTTATACGCATTTAAAGGAAGCTTGTCGCTGGAAATGCTGTAATCATAACGGTCGTAGCCACCTGTAAGCAAACTATTAAGCTTGTTATTAAATACATGCTTCCATTTCAATGAAATATTCTTATTGCCATACTTATACGAAGTATCACTGTTTAAATTAAAACCATCACGACTTATATAACCAGTAAGGAACAAAGTATTTTTCCTGTTAAACTCATGACTTACATTCAGGTTAACATCATAAAAAGAAGCTTTGCTATGTTTGTATTCTTGTGGCAATGCATTTAATAACCAATTGGCATAAGTAGTGCGGCCACCCAGTATAAAGGATGATTTATCTTTAATCAATGGCCCTTCTACATCAAGCCTGCTGGTAAGCAAACCAAGCCCTGCTGTACCGGTAATATTTTTTTTATTCCCTTCGCGGCTATTGATATTTAACACAGATGAAAGTCTTCCACCATAACGGGCAGGGATACTGCTTTTGTACAACTCTACATCTTTTACTACTTCCGGGTTAAAAGCAGAGAACATGCCGAAGAAGTGAGAAGGATTATAAATAGTAGCATCATTAAACAATATCAGGTTTTGATCTGCAGAACCACCACGCACATTAAGGCCCGTGCTTGATTCACCTACTGTTTTTACACCTGGCAAAGTAGTAACCACTCTCAAAACATCTGCTTCACCAAAAACTACCGGCACTTGCTTAATGGTTTTGATGTCTATTTTCTGCAAGCCCATTTGCGTACCCTTTACATTATTCAACTTCTGCGCAGAGATTATTACTCGTTTTAAGGTTATAACAGTGCTTTGCAGATCAATATTCATTTTTCCATCGCTGTACAAAATAATCTGTCGCCTGCTGTCACGCATTCCAATGCTCTGAATATTTAAAATGTGACGACCACGTGGAAGTGAAAGAGAATAATATCCATACTGATCTGTAGTGCCGCCAATACGCGGATTGTCAATATAAATGGAAGCTCCTACTACCGGCTCACCTGTTTTGGCATCTCTTATATAGCCAGCCATGGTGATTACTTTGGGCGCATTGGTGATGAGTTTGTCGCCTATCTCATACAACTTATTTTCAAGCGTTGCTTTTTGTACAGGCTTTGTTTCGTCTTCGTCATCAGGCGCTGCAATTACTACTCCGTTGGTAACCGGCTTATTTTTTAAAGGTTCTTTGCCATTAAAAAAACCATCCGGCAAGGAAAGTTTCAATGCATAATCCTTGCTAAGAAAAATATGATGTGCATTGTCAATTGTATAAAAAATACCGGTATTGGCAAAAGCCATGTCCAACACTTTTTTTAATGGCTGGTTAACGGCATCAATAGTCAGCTTTACGCTATCCTGCAGGCTGTTAGCAAAATAAAAATGAAACTTTGTTTGCTGTTCTATATCTGAAGCAAACTTTTCTATGCTGGTGTCTTTTATAGAAACCGTTACCAGCACAGCAGTATCTGTCTGTGCCTGCAACCTGTTGCAAAGCAAAAAAGCAATTGATAATAGTACAATACAAAAACTGTATCTCATTTTATCTCGTTAGCTGGTCGTAATAAGCGGTTACTTTCGCAAGCATATTATCCCTGTCTTTTTTGTAAGAGAGGTTATTCTTGCGTATAAATTGTCTTAACTCTTTTTTTCTGTCTTCAAAAACATCCAATATGCCATTCTTTCCTTTTACACTAAACCACTGGTTGTTTTTTTGAACATAGTAATTGCGGCTCACATCAATAAAACGGACTACTTCTGTTCTTCCAACTTCTTCACGGATGGTTTTTTCTTCGCGTTTGTACAATAATGTTTTACCTGCATACAAAAGGTTGTAAAAACCTGTTTTAGGCAATACCCTGCTACTGCTATCTTTTATGATGCGAACAAAATTGTTATTAAATAAAGAGAAAGCCTGTATGCGTGGGTTGAGCAATTGTATGCGGCGTGAGCTGTCTTGCATGATAACAACTTCCTGCACTTCATCAAACTGCAATTGCACATTTTCGTACAATATACCATCATAAGTAACTGTGCCTATACCCGGTTTAGGATTATTAAAAAAAACAAAGCCGTTTTCTTCAAATGGAAATGGATAAGCCCCATACTGGCTGCCGTTGAATAAGCCTGATTGATCTCCTACTTCCTGATGATATAGGCCAATAGCATTATAAACTGCTTTTTGATAAAGAATACTGTCTTCTGCACTGGATTGAGCGCAGACAGCATTAGAAGAAAGGATAAGTAAGCTGCATAGCAAGCATACACTGGTAAGGCCAGTTAGTTTCATTTTGGTTTCTGTTTAACCATTTAGCAGCAGTGCTTCTTCAAATATAATATTTAGCAACTATCAAAAATCTGCCTTCTATCAAATATTGATGCGCTGTCGGCTAATATTTATAAACTGCCGGTTAAACTGCAAGTAAATGACAGATAATATCAAAATAGTACCTGAAGAACGTATACGTTTAATGAAATTTTAATGAAGTACATATTACTGCCAGGCGGCCAATAGCATATTTATCACATCGTCGATACAGACGTTATGGCCTAGCCGAAAAAAAATGCCGGAAATACTATGTTTAATAGTACCAGCCGACATTCCTCTTTTTGATCTTATTCTAAATGGTTAATGGTAGTATTGAAGGCTATAAAATATTTACCAGCAAAGCGCCATTCTTTGCATCAGCACCATATTGAGCAATGGCATTTTTTTCATCAACAAATTGCATGCGTGTTGTTTTATTCTTGTCTTTATTGGAGAAAGAGCTGACTGCTGGTTTTGCAACACCATTTACAACCAGCAAAGGCGTTTTATTGGATGACATTTTAAAAGAAAACTCTCCTTTTACCATGGTATTATTGCCATCACCTTCCATATGCCCGTTGGATTGAAAACTTTCAAAATTAAAAGAAGCAGGTTCTGACTTTTTTACGCCGGCTGTTTTTGTCTTTACTTCTATTACGCCATTTTTAGCCCTGTCTCCGTATTTGTCAACAGCAGATTTATCTTTTGTTACAACAATCTGTTCAATATTGTCTTGCTTTACATAATCGTTTAATTGGGCATCTGCAGGCAAAGCAGTTCCGTCTATTACTATTAAAACATTTTGAGGATTATATCTGATGCCATTCTTCTTAAAGAACACTTCAACAAATCCAGTCTCATCTCCGGTTTTCATACTGACTGTTGAATCATTTTCAACTTTTTGAATTGATATAGGATCTTCCCATTTAATTATTGGTTGTTGAGCTTTCGCCTCAGTCAGTTTTTTATCTTTCGAGGTTATAAGAATTACACCATTCATCCCCTGGCTTCCATATTTAACCGTAGAAGTTTTATCTTTTAATATTGTTATAGCGGCAATGCTGTTTGCGTCTAACTCATTTATAGTAAATCCCTCAGGCATAGTTTTACCATCAACAATATATAAAGGTTTGGGAGAAGAATCATAACCAGCCTTTGCAGGTATGTCTTTGGGTTGTATTTGTGCTGATTTATCTGTTATCTTCACTGGGTGCTTGGTAGTAATCCGCATAACACCCTTTTTGCCTTTTTCACCAAACAGCCAATATAGATTTTGCGCCTCTTTGCTGCTAAGGATGTTTATTTCCTTAATCTCACTACCTGGCAAGGCTATTATTTCAGCTTTTGTTTTTTCCACGCCATCTACCAGGATTAACATATCATCAGGGATATTATTTATTGAAACCTTTGTGGGTGGTGCCGGAGCCGCTACAGGTGATACACCATCAACAGCAGGAGGAGCAAGCACAGGTGCGCCAATAGATGGTGGTGGAGGCGGTGGTGGCATCAACACATCTCCATACTTTTGTACGTAATCGCTCTTGTTCTTGTTCCATTCAGCATACTGAACAGCTTTTACAATCTTTCTTTGTTTATCCTTCACAATTACCACGCATTCGCCATCATTGTCAGCAACTGTTACTATATAGCCTTTTTTATTCGGTTGCAAAGCATCTGCTCTTTTAAGAGGGGCCGGCTGATTAGGTGCAGCCGCATCGGGCACTGGCGGTGCAAGTGCAGGCTGTGCGCCATCTTGCACGGGTGGAGCAAGAGCAGGCACCGTATCAATGGAATTTATTTCACGTGATGGCCTGGTTTTCCAATAAAGTACCAGCAAGCTGCTATTAACACCATACTTCTTTATCGCGTCTGCTGCACCCCATGCACCAACTTGTTTTACTTCAAACCTGTTTACCAATGCATTTGCCTCATCCATGCTCATCACTTTTCCATCAACCCAAACTTTGAAAGAGGAACCCTCAGTATATTCATCCTTATTAAACCATGCTCTTGATCCATCGCCAATAGCAAACGGCTTTCCATCAATCACCCAAATTGGTTTTTTTGAATCTTTTATCAACAAATCTATTTTGTCTGATAGCTGCTTGTCAATTTTAAATGCGTTGAATTTTTGTTGTACAAATTTGTAATCTTCATCTGAAAGCAATTGAGCATCATTCCTGTCTACACTTTCACTAAATTCATTTATAAAGATTCCATTTATTTTATTGCTTTTCTGCCTGTCAATTCCTGTAAACATTATATTATTATACCTTGCTTCTTTATTTGCCTCCATAAATAAAGAACGGCTGTCAGATTTTCCCAATCCATCCAATTCATACTTCCAACTAACCATAAAAATTTTTCCGTCTGTTACAGGAATATTAACTGTAAAAAATCCATTAGCATCCGTCTTCACATGCCATGCATTCATCTTTTCACTCACCAATACATCTTTCAATGGAAGCATGGTATTAACGTCATACACAATTCCTGTAAAAACAAACGATTTGTTGTTTGCTGTTGTCTTTTGCCTGAATGCAAGAAACAACACCGCCATTAATGGCAATACAAAGAGAAATTTAGCCAGATGTATCCTGGAAGATTTTATTTTGTTCATCATAATGATGCGTTTTTTTAAGTTAGAGAAATTGAAATTATTACCCATACTGTATTGTGGTGCTCCAATGGCTTTCAATAAAAGATACTGGTACTCTTTTCTGTCAAGACCATTATTCAATACTTTGTTGTCTGCAATAAACTCAAGATTCTGCCGAATGCTGTAACGGATAAACCAGGCAAAGGGATTAAACCAATTGACAATGCAAAGCAATTCACCCGTTAACAGATCAATTGTGTGCTTTTGCCTTACATGTACAAACTCATGTTGTATGATGCGCCCCAATTCTTCTTCTGTATGCAACTGCCTATTGAAGAAAATAGCATTGCCGAAAGAAAACGGGCTTACCTTAACATTGGTTTCGTACAATTGAATCCCTTCCTGCGTATCCAGTAATACTGCGTTGCGACGAATACTATACAGCGATCGGTATTGCATTAACAACCTGCCAAGCATGGCCAGTGCCCCCAGGGAGAATACAATCAGCAACCATTGTGTACTGCTCAATTGCTGCCACCAGAAAAGTTTTATTGCAGGCTGATTAACAAAATATGCAGCGTTATTAGAAGTGATTGAATAATTGATGGGCAGAACAAAATTATTCAGTTGCTGGCTATCGCTAACAGGATACCATGCACTGATATCTATAAAAGGAATAAAAAATGCAAGCAATGAATACCCCAACAGGTAAAACCGATTGCATTGATAAAATGTAAGCGGTCTTAATACTACACGATAAAACAAAAACAATACAGCCAGGCTAATGGAAAATTTAATCAGGTATTGCAGCATAGAATTGTTTTAAATATTTTTTTTGGTGCGTAGAGACGAGGCATGCCCTGTCTCTACGCATGCCTTGTCTCTATCTTTATTTCTTCTTCCCTTCAATCAAATCAATAATCTCTTTTAGTTCTTTGGGGCTAATCTTTTTTTGTTCGGCAAAAAAAGCTACCAGGTCTTTATAAGAATTATCAAAATGATGTTTTACCATATGCCCCAGCGATTGCTTTTTATATTCATCTTCCAGCACAGCAGGTTTATACAAATACATGTTGCCGATTAATTTGCTGCTGAGGTAGCCTTTCTTTTCCAGGTTTTTGATGGTTGATGCCAACGTGGTATAAGGAGGCGCTGGTTCTTCTATGTTTTCTAAAAACGTTTTCACATTCGCTTCTCCACATTTCCATACAGCACGCATGGCTTGCTCTTCTTGTTGCGTTAATTTTTCCAGCATATCTACGATGTTTTCGTAAATCTACGGATTATTCGTAATTCTCCAAAATTATTTTTGTTAAAACCCCATCTATTATTATGTGCTTACAGGTTTGAAAAGTATTTTTGAAGAGCTAAATCACAGTCTTTCAATTACTAAATATTTATTTACACAAAAAAGTTTACCAAAACTGATTCCTGTAAACAAACCATAATTTTTTTATCATGCGGATACTTACCCTTTTATTTTCTTGCTTTTTGCTATCATTCTCCATGCATGCGCAAATAGACAGCGTAGACAAGAATGCTCCTTATATTAAAAATCCGGGCATACCAGAGTTTGACTTATTGCAAGTAGATAGCAGCACACATATCACTAAGGCCAACATTACTCCCAAGCATAAAACTATTATCATGTTTTTCAGTCCCGAGTGTAGCCATTGCCAGCACCAGACAGAAGATATGATTGCGGGAATGGACTCCTTAAAAGATGTACAGATTGTGATGGCAACTTACCAGCCTTTTGAGCAAATGGTTGAGTTCAACCAAAAATATGGCATTGATAAATTTCCCAACATTAAAATGGGCCGCGATACAAAATATTTCTTTCCGCCTTTCTATCGCATGAAAAGCCTTCCTCATCTTGCTTTGTACAGCAGCAAAGGCACTTACATCACCAGCTTCGAGGGCAATCAGAAAATTGCCACATTGCTGGACGCGTTTGAGCCTGTCAAGAAAAAATCTTCGTAAACCTGTAATATTCTTTTTTCGATAGCGACCTATTGTATAACCGCATCATCCACGGTTATACAGTATGAAAAATTTTACACGCCGCTCCTTTCTTCAAAATATGAGCTTTGGCTTAGGTGCCGTTGCTCTTACCAATCAATTGTCTTTTGGCAGCACAGCATTGCGCAGTAATCAAAATTACGCTGGCAAGAAACTAAACATAGCATTGTGTGGGCTGGGCAGGTACGCTAATATATTGGCGGATGGTTTTGCGGGCTCGGCATATTGCAGGCTGGCGGGCATTATTACCGGCACTCCTGCAAAAGCAGCAAACTGGAAAAAAAGATTCAATATTCCTTCAGCAAATATTTACAACTACCAAAACTTTGATACCATGGTCAACAACAAAGACATAGACCTTGTATACATTGTATTGCCCAATTCAATGCACAAGGAGTATACCATTAGGGCAGCAAAAGCAGGCAAGCATGTAATAACTGAAAAGCCAATGGCACTCAATGCCAGTGATTGCGAAGAAATGATAAAAGCCTGTCACGATGCAAATGTTCAATTGGCAATTGGTTACCGCCTGCACTTCGAGCCTTATAATATGGAAATGAGAAGGCTTGGACAGGAAAAAGTTTTCGGCCCCGTGCGTTTAATGGAAACATCGTTGGGTTATAAAGTAGACAATGCTGATGAATGGCGTTTGCACAAAGCCCTATCCGGTGGTGGCCCCTTAATGAACTTGGGTGTTTATTGTTTGCAGGCCAGCAGGTATATTATGGGAGAAGAACCAATAGCTGTTACTGCGCAATTCAATCCAAATATCAATAAGACATTGTTTGCGGAAGTGGAAGCTTCTATTACATGGCAACTTGATTTTCCATCCGGCGCTGTTTGCAATTCTACCAGCACTTACACTGCTAATATAGATCGGTTGCATGCAGCAGCAGATAATGGTTTTTTTGAACTGGCCCCTGCTATTAGTTATGGACCTTTTAAAGGGAGAACCAGTAAGGGTGAATTGCATTTCCCAGATATTAACCAGCAAACAGCACAACTGGACGGCATTGCAAAATATATTCTTGATAATAAGCCACTACCCTCTCATATTGCCGGAGAAGAAGGTTGGAAAGACATGAAAGTGATTGATGCTATTTATGCATCGGCCAACACAGGTAAGAAAATTTCTTTGGTCTAAATTAGCATGATTGATTAGGAGTTTTTGTTAACTGTCTCTTTGCTCAATTGGTTACTGATATTATTTGCTTCATCAATAATGATTGATGGATAACCTGCAATCTCCAATATCTTTATTGCATTGCGGCTGGTTAACTGGCCTTGCTTTAATTGGTGATCAAACTGAAGTTGGTTATCAACAATTGTTTCTTCAAAATGATAAAGATCATAAGCCGATTGCAGCATTGCGGATAATTCTATGTCGTGCGTGGCTACCAGTACAATGTTGTTGCCCTTATTGAGGTAAGAAAGAATTGCTTTTGCAGATGCAATTCTTTCAATGGTATTTGTGCCTTTAAATACTTCATCCAGTATAAATAAGTTTTGCCATTGGCTACCAGCTTCTTTAACCAGCTCGCCCATAATATTTACTTCTGCAAAATAATAACTCTTGCCTTCCTGCAGGTTATCATCAATTCGAATAGAAGAAAACAATTTTACAAATGGTGATTGATAGGTTTGAGCAAAACAAGTATAAATAGTTTGCGCCAATAAACTGTTGATGGCAATGGTGCGCAGAAAAGTGCTTTTGCCCGACATGTTGGAACCCGTAATTAAAATACTCTTTGTGTCTATTGACAAATTATTAGTAACACAATCTTCTATTAGTGGGTGGTAGACTTCTTTCGCTAATAATTGTTTGCCCGCCTCTTTAAATTCCGGCAAACAGGTTTGCAACCCACATGCACGCAATGAAGCAATGGAAAGAGCTGTATCAACAGAACCAACATAATCGAACAATATAGCTATTGCTTTTTGTTTGGCTTTTAAATCTTTTACCAGGCTATAAAAAGCGAACAACTCTACCAGGAAAAAAGCTTTTATTATGTCGATAGCGTAATACGCAATCTGTTCAACATCGCTACCAAGGCTGGATTGTCGCAAACCAAGCATGCGCATGGTACGTTGAAACTTTTTCAATGCAATTATGCTGTTGGCAATCTCCTGCTTTTCAAAAGGAATATCTTTTTGTGTTAATAGCTTGCTTACATTTATCAATCTGTTTAATTGCGGAAGCGAAGCAGCGAAATAATAAATATTGTTCCTGTTCCAGTAATGAAGTGCCATGTTAACGGCCAATGGCAGCATTAACCATAGCAGCAATACTTTAAAGAAAAATGAAAGAACAATTAATGTTATGGTAAGTACAATGTCAACAATAACCAGCCTGAACCAGGATGGTTTTTCCGGTAGTTCGCCAAATAAGAGAGATGCAATATGATAAGCATTATCGTCATTAAGATCTGTGAGCAATAATTGTATTTCTTCTCTTGTACTAGCTTCGGCAGTAAAAAAATCAGCCTGCTTATTTAATTGTTGTAAAGCTTGCAGGTTGTTGCCCGGCCTGCTTAATGCATTGAAAAGAAATTGCTGGCCTGGTTTGCTATTGGTATGATCTAAAAAAGAAAAGAGATCATTAAAATCAATATCCGCTTTTACCTGGTTGCTGATAGTGTGAAAATTGTTTGATTGCTGGTAACGGTAATAACTTTCAATTCTTTCAAAATTGTAATAGCCGTTATTAGGTTTGCCCCATTTTTTACGAAGCTCCTGCATTTTCTTATTTCTCTTGCTTTGGGCATATCTTTTAGACAACAGTACAATAACAGTGATAATGGTTGCTATCAGCGGCAAAAACTTCATGGGTGCAATAATATAACAAAGCTGCGAGCTGTGCACTATTGGCCTTGAGCGATTCGGCTAATGGTACCGTCCACTTCTATGAGGTGAAAAAAGATTTGCTGTACAAGTGAGTGACACAACGATGCTGAATAGCCATATAAATGCTGGTAACATAAAAATATTATTCCAGCTCTCTGTTATTGCAATTAATCTCTATTAAAAATCCTGTGGCCTGTTGGTTAATTTTGCTATTGCCCACCTACCTTTGCCACCTAACAATTTCTTACCAATAAAATATTTTACATGAAAGTGACTGTAGTAGGTGCCGGAGCCGTGGGTGCTACCTGTGCCGATAATATTGCCCGTAAAGAACTGGCAGAAGAACTGGTTTTGCTGGATATTAAAGAAGGCATTGCAGAAGGCAAAGCCCAGGATATGATGCAGACTGCTGCCCTGCTTGGTTTTGACACACGCATTACCGGTAGTACAAACGACTATAGCAAAACAGCCGGTAGCGATGTGGTGGTAATTACTTCTGGCCTGCCACGCAAACCCGGCATGACCAGGGAAGAACTGATTGGTACCAACGCCGGCATTGTAAAAAGTGTTACAGAAAACATTCTTAAATACTCTCCCAATACCATCATTATTGTTATCAGCAACCCCATGGATACCATGACTTACCTGACGCTGACAACATCTGGCATGGCTAAAAATAAAATTATTGGCATGGGAGGTACATTGGACAGTGCCCGTTTTAAATATCAACTGAGCCAGCACCTGGGTTGCAGCCCTGCAGACCTGAATGCGGTGGTGGTTGGCGGTCATGGCGATACTACCATGATACCTTTAATCAGGCTGGCTACCTGGAACAGTGTGCCTGTTACCAAATTCTTAAGCGAAGAAAAACAAAAGCAAATTGTAGCAGATACAATGGTGGGAGGTGCAACGCTTACCAAACTGATTGGTACTTCTGCCTGGTATGCGCCAGGAGCTGCGGGTGCTGCATTGGTAGAAAGCATTGTGCGTGATGAAAAGAAACTGTTTACCTGCTGCGTAGCGCTGGATGGCGAATATGGCCAGAAAGATATTTGCTTGGGCGTGCCCGTTACAATCGGGAAAAACGGCTGGGAAAAAATACTTGACTTTGGCCTTAATGAAGCTGAACAGGCTGAGTTTAACAAAAGTGCAGCTGCCGTTAGAAGCATGAATGACGTGCTGAAAACATTGTAAAACAGGCTGATGTGTTTAATAAAACTGACCCGGTTGTTACAAACAGCCGGGTTTTTATTTGCAATTATTGGCAAAATAGGCAATCAAAAACAGCCTGGGCCTGGATAGATGGCTATAAAATAAATACTTTCACGGGCTTTTAAATGTAAAAACCTAGTTTTATTTTTGTTCCACCAGGTATAAACCGCACACTCCTCCTCCAAGGTATCTCCTGAAAAACGCCAACCACCTTTTGATTAGCCCTCCTTTTTTTATTTACGTTAAACCACATTATGGGAAAAATCTTTACACTTACCGCCGTATTCCTATTGAGTATTACCTTCACTTTAAGGGCCCAATACTTTGATGAGAAACACAATCCTGGAACAGACATGAACCTGAGTCCGGTACACAATAGCTCCATACATCCGGATCACAATAGTTTAATCAATCCCAAATTAAACTGGAACATCAATCCATATAAGAATGGGCTTATCAATCCGGATAAGATTAGCAGCATAAATCCCAAATTGAATACAGGGTTAAACCCAATGGAAAATCCAGAAATGAACCCGATGTTCACCGTGAACATGTCTCCCAAATTTGAGCATTGGCGTGGTTTATATGTTTTTGACAGCAACAATACGCTGATTGGTTATGTAACCAAATACAGCCAGGACATAATGATCCAGTTTGACAAAGATGCTAACTGGAACTATTTTTATGTAAGAACAGCCAAAGGCACTTTCAACCAATTTAACCTGTCTGCAGAATGGACTGGAAATTTTCTGTGCTATGATAATCTAACCGGCTTCAACCTGTTTGACAAACAATGTGCCTGGACAGGACAGCATATTAAGTGATAAGTTATAAGTTGTAAGTATTAAGTGGTAAGTTTTAAGTACCTAACCAATGCTTAGGTCAATAAAGAAATGCAAAGCAGCATTTGCAAAGTAGCATGACGAAGCAAAAGGACTTAAAACCTATAACTTAAGACTTATAACTCATTTAAGTCCGAGTCTATTGGTAGTTTTCTCAAGCACTTCTTCAACAGCAATCTGCTGCATGCATTTAAAGTGTCCTTTGGGACATTTATCGTAACCTATTTTGGAACAGGGGCGGCAGGAAAGATTATTTACTTCCAATATATCATAAGGCAGTTGTTGCTTAGCTGCTAAAAAATTATCACCATAATAGGGATACATGCCAAAAGACGGCACCGTATTGCCCCACAAAGAAATGATCGGTCTTTTAAAAGCTGCAGCAATATGCATCAGCCCTGTATCATTGGTAATAACCAGCTTTGCCCGTCTTACCAAATCTGCAGATTCGTGCAAATTAAATTTGCCACAGGCATTGTAAATTTTAAAAGGATCAATTGCAGAAAGTAATTGCCCGTTTTCAGCATCTTCTTTTCCGCCTAAAATAATAACCGGATGCCGGATGGTTTTGCAAAAAGCATCTAATTTATCTAAGGGATATTTTTTGGTATTAAGCGCTGCACCTATTACCAGGCCTATATAACCTGCCAGGTGAGATGTAGGTATATCATTTTCATCTACCACATTTTCTTTGGGTACAAAATAATCCAATCCTGCTCCATCATTTTTTACACCAAAAGGCGCAACTGTTTCCATATACCTGTCTACAATATGCATAGCAGGCATTTTATTTATCTTAAAAGCTGTAAGCAGCCATTTCTGAACATTGAGCTTGTTAAACGAAAAACTTGCTTTCTTTAATGCACGTTTTACTTTCAGGGTGCGCAGGTTGTGGTGCAGGTCTATAACGTAATCAAAGTCTTCCTGCTGTAATGCGGCAATAACATCATCCAGGTTATCTTCAAGAGAATGCACTTTGTCTACATAAGGATTAGTAGCAACAATGTCCGCAAATGATTTTTTGGTGAGATAATGAACTTCAGCAGTAGCCACCTGCTTTTTGAGGCAACGCATTACAGGTGTAGTAAGCACTATATCGCCGATAGAAGAAAAGCGGATGATTAAAAATTTCATAACACTTGAACACTAATAGACGCTAATTAACGCGAATAAACGCGAATGAACATCGCAATGATCATGCAAAATATTTTACTCTTCGATGTAGTTCAGATCTTTTCCAAAGGTCTCTTCTGTAAATACAACGGATATTATACCAATTACCATAACTACTATGCCTGTTATCCAACCGCTTTTTAAATAACCTTGTGACGCCTGCAGCGAAACAAACAGCAATGATACAAGGTTTAGAGAACCTCTTACCATATTGGGTACAGTAGTAGCAGCAGTTGCTCTTATGTTAGTACCAAATTGTTCTGCAGCCATTGTTACAAACATGGCCCAAAAACCAGTAGCAAAACCAAGCAAGGCACAAGCTGCATAAAACATAGTAGTTGTTTGCCCTTGCAGATTAAAAAACCATATTATCCCAATAATAGTAAGTCCGTAAAACAAATACACTGCTTTCTTCCTGCTTTTAAACCATTGGCTGATAAAACCAACTACTACATCACCAACAGAAATAGCAGCATATGCAACCATTACAGCCTTCCCAGGATTTACTGCTCCTTGCACATTCATCTTTGCAGCAAATTCTTTGGAAAAAGAAATAAGTATGCCAATAACATACCAGGTTGGCAAACCAAGAAATATAGCAGTCAGATATTTTTTTAAACGCCTCCCATTACTGAAGAGCATAAAAAAATTACCCCTTTTAGTATCAGTTTGCTGCATATTTTTAAACATACCAGACTCTAAAACACCAACACGCAGAAACAACAAAAGAAAACCCAAACCGCCTCCAATAAAATAACAGGTACGCCAGGCAAAATTTTGTTTGATGAAGAACGCAAATACAGCACCGGTTAAACCTATGCCTGCTACCAACGAAGTTGCAATACCTCTTTTTTCTTTAGAAAGCAATTCACTCACAAGTGTGATACCAGCACCTAATTCACCAGCAAGACCGAAACCGGTGATAAAACGAATGGTTGCATACTGGTTTACTGTTTGCACGAAACCATTAGCAATATTGCCAAGTGAATAGAGAATGATAGAAGCATACAGAACATTCAATCTTCCTTTTTTATCTCCTAATATGCCCCAAAAAATGCCGCCCGCTAAAAGTCCTAGCATTTGAATATTAATAATCTTCAGGCCGTCTGATGCGATAGCTGCATCATCTAATCCAAAAGATTTAAGAGATGGCACACGAATAATACTAAACAAAAGCAAATCGTAAATATCAACAAAGTAGCCTAATGCTGCCACAATTACGGCCAGGCCAAAAATGGATTGTTGTTTCTTTTCCATGCAAGCTTATAAATTTTCGGAAGGAGGTGTTTCTTGTGTGCTGCGTTTACCAAAAAATAGTTTATAAATAACAGGCAGCGTAGTGATAAGTACTATGCCTATTACAATTACTTCCAGGTGCTTTTTCAGATCAAAATTAAATTTTTGCAGGAAAAGTTTATCGAGGTAATGACCGGCTAATAACATGCTTGCTACCCATGCCACACAACCAATAATATTGTAGTACATAAACTTTTTGCGATCCATTTGCACAACACCCGCAACAATGGGTGCAAATGTTCTTACAATGGGCAGAAAGCGGGCAAATACAATTGCCTGACCACCGTGTTTATCGTAAAACTCTTTGGCGCTTAGCAGGTGTTTGCGCTTAAAGAAAAAAGTATCTTTCCTGGTATAAAGAAATGGGCCGCTTTTTTTACCAAACCAGTAACCGGCTATATTGCCCAGTATACCACAAATAGAAAGCAGTATCCATAAAATAACCAGGTCTATAAAACCACTGCCGGTGC
Source organism: Chitinophagaceae bacterium (assembly GCA_047602295.1). Lineage (GTDB taxonomy): Bacteria > Bacteroidota > Bacteroidia > Chitinophagales > Chitinophagaceae > JACMLD01. Next base: position 5,098,085 of record JASGHP010000001.1, read on the forward strand.
TACCGGTTGGCAATGTAGCAATCAGCTTACTGCAATAGATACCAGCCACAAATAAAAGGCTATCGCCTGGCAAAAAGAAACCAACCATTAATCCCGTTTCTGCAAACACTATAAAAAGCAATAACCAGAGACCGCCATTTTTTATATAGAACAACGGGTTTAATAAATCTTTCCAACCAAAATGTTTTTCTATTATTATTACAGGTTGCCCGGTATCTGCTTTTACTGTTGTGGTTGCGTAGCCATCTTTGCTTACCTGTATCGAATCATTTGCGGCGGCTGCAATGGTAAAATTGCCCAAAGAATCTGTAACAGCGGAAACACCAGAAGGAATTGCCTTAAGCGTTGCACCAGTTATCTCCTTTTCATATTGATCTGTTACCTGCCCTTGCAAAGTTGTTTGGGCAATTGCCATGTTTGATAAAAAACAAAAAAACATCAATACCGTACAACAAAACAAACCATTTTTCACCTGCATCATCTTATGTTTATGATTGAATTTATTTCCTAATTTTTTGTTTCAATGCTGTTTCAATTTAACCGCATTGAATTTTAATTTCCACATTTATCACATTTTCACATTAACCACATTTTCTTCTTCTGCCAATTCTCCCTCCCATTTGCTAACAACACTGGTAGCAAGCGCATTACCCAATACGTTGGTGCCGGTACGGAACATATCGCAGAAGTGATCGATGGGCAAAATTAATGCAATGCCTTCTGGCGGAATTTTAAACATGGCACAGGTTGCTGTTACCACTACCAGCGATGCACGCGGCACACCTGCTATTCCTTTACTGGTAAGCATCAATACAATTAACATGGTAAGCTGCGTACCCAAATCCATATGAATGCCATATGCCTGCGCTATGGCAAGGCTGGCAAATGTCATATACATCATGCTGCCATCCAGGTTGAAAGAATATCCCAACGGCAAAATAAACGATACTATCTTGTCTTTGCAACCAAAGCGCTCCAACTCTTCTGTTAATTTGGGAAACACCGCCTCGCTGCTGGTGGTGCTGAATGCCACTAATAAAGGTTGAGAAATGCGTTTAAGCAAGGCCGGTATACGTTTGCCAAGTATCAAACCTCCAACCGACAATAACAAAATCCATAAACAGGCAATGCCGGTAATAAACCAGCCCAGGTAAAGACCGTAAAATTTAAAAACTTCCAATCCTTTGGTGGCAATAACAGCGGCAATAGCACCAAATACACCCAGCGGTGCAAAATTCATTACATAGCCCACCATTTTTAAAATGATGTGTGCGCCTGCATCCAATGCTTTTACAATCGGTTTGCCATAATCGCCAACGGCAGTAGTGGCCACACCAAAGAAAATACTAAAGACAACAATCTGCAGTATTTCATTTTTGGCCATTGCTTCAAATATGCTTTTGGGAAAAACGTGTTCAACAAAAGTTGCCAGCGAAAACTCTTGTGTCTTGCCAATAAGATCCTGCGCACCTGCCTTATCTGCATTGCTCAAATCTATAGCAGTACCGGGGTGCGATAAGTTTACAATCAGCATACCCAATAAAAGACTGGCAAGTGATGCAGATATAAACCAAAGCAGGGCCTTACCTCCTACTCTTCCCACTGCTTTTAAATCGCCTAGTTTGGCAATACCCACTACCAATGTGCAAAACACCAATGGCGCAATGATCATCTGGACGAGGAAAAGAAAAATCTTGGTGAGAAGACGGATATTATCGGAGAATTTTTTGATAAACTCTGCAGAAGCTGTTTTATGAACAAAATACCCCACTGCAATCCCCAATACCATTGCAATGATAATATAAATCGTTAGCCGGTTTTGGCCAGCAGCAGGTTTTGAAGCATTTGCAGAAAGTTCCATGACCGAAAATTCAAAAAAAAACTGATACCGCAAAACTTAAATCATGAAATCGGTCAATAAGGATAAAGAAAGAATGCAGGTATTAAATAATTGTTTATTTTACGATCCTGTTAACGAGAGAAAATTACAAACCAATACCAAAATCTATTATGAGTCTATTCAGAAAAAAATCATTGTCTGCATTACTGGCACAGGCTGCCGATTCTGAGAAGGGCCTGAAGCGAACCCTTGGTGCCGGTGCACTGGTGGCACTGGGCATTGGGGCCATTATTGGCGCTGGCCTGTTTGTGCGTACTGCAGCAGCAGCCGGTGGTCATGCCGGACCCGCTGTTACTATTTCATTCATCGTAGCTGCAGTTGGTTGTGCATTTGCAGGGCTTTGCTATGCAGAATTTGCTTCCATGATACCCATCGCCGGTAGCGCTTACACCTATGCCTATACAACCATGGGCGAACTGGTAGCCTGGATAATTGGCTGGGCTCTAATCCTGGAATATGCTTTGGGTGCAGCTACTGTTTCTATTGCATGGAGCGAATTTTTGAATAAGCTGCTAAATGGGGCCATCCCATATGAATGGACGCATTCCCCCTTTCAAAAAGCACTGGATGCAAGTGGCGTAATGCATTATGGTATATTGAACGCACCTGCGTTAATCGTTTTGTTATTATTGTCTCTCTTATTGATAAAAGGCACACAGGAATCTGCATTGGTAAATGCGGTTATTGTAATTATAAAAGTGGCTATTGTAATTGCGTTTATTGTTATTGGCTGGGGTTTTATCAATCCAGCTAACCATACACCTTACATGATTCCTGCAGATGCGCCTGCAGCTGTATTGCCAGACGGTTCTTCCTATTCTTATATGGATACGTTCCGGCACGGATGGGGTGGCGTACTAAGAGGAGCGGCCATTGTATTCTTCGCATTTATCGGGTTTGATGCGGTATCTACTGCCGCCCAGGAAGCAAAAAATCCCAAGAAAGATATGCCTATTGGTATATTAGGTTCACTGGTAGTTTGTACGTTGTTGTATGTGCTTTTCTCGTGGGTATTAACCGGCGTGGCACCTTACCAGGATTTCGTAAAATCCGGTAAAGAAGCTTCTGTAGCATATGCCATCGATACTTACATGCATGGTTACGGTTGGTTATCTAAATTAATTACAGTGGGTATCCTGGCCGGTTTCTCTTCAGTTATATTGGTGATGTTGATGGGCCAGAGCCGTGTATTCTTCTCTATGGCCAACGATGGTTTATTGCCCAAAGTGTTTTCTGATTTGCACCCAAAATTCAGAACGCCTTATAAATCAAATGCATTGCTTTTCTTCTTTGTGGGCACTTTCGCCACATTGATTCCAGGTGATATTACTGGCGACTTAACCAGTATCGGCACCCTGCTGGCATTTGTACTGGTTTGTATCGGCATTATTATCATGCGCAAATCAGATCCCAATACCCCGCGTCCTTTTAAAACACCTTTGGTGCCGCTTGTTCCGATTCTGGGTGTAGTAGTATGCGGTGCAATGATTGTTTCGCTTGACAATATGACTCTTATGAGTGCTTTTGCATGGATGGTTTTAGGACTGATTATTTACTTCTCTTATAGTAAAAACCATAGCAAGCTGAAGGTTTAAAGACTTATTTCAACAATAAAAGGCTGTCCTAATGAATTTAGGGCAGCCTTTCTTTTTATTTGTACGATGTATTAAATTTGCAGCCCAAACAGAACAATTTTATCAAATTCAGATACACATTCCATGGGAAGGATTTTTGAAGTTCGTAAAGCCACCATGTTTGCCCGCTGGGACAGGATGGCCAAACAGTTTACCCGTATTGGTAAAGAAATTATTATAGCTGTGAAAGCCGGTGGACCAGACCCCGGTACTAACCCTGCATTACGTCGTTGTTTTCAGAATGCACGCAGCGTAGGTATGCCTAAAGACCGTGTAGAAGCCGCTATCAAAAGAGCGCAGGGCAAGGAAATGACCAACTACGATGAGATTTTGTATGAAGGCTATGGCGGGCATGGCGTTGCTATTTTGGTGGAAACAGCTACCGATAACCATGTACGCACGGTTGCCAACGTAAAGTCAATTTTCAATAAAGGCGGCGGCACCCTTGGCAATAGCGGCAGTGTTAGTTTTCAGTTTAAGAAAATGGGCGTATTTAAGTTAAAGATGGAGGGCCTGAACGCTGACGATCTTGAGCTGGAACTTATTGACGCGGGCCTGGAAGAAATGGGCGAAGGCTCAGGTGAAAATGGCGAAACAGTATTGGTACTTCGTTGTGCTTTTACAGATTTTGGCAGCCTTCAAAAAGCGCTGGAAGAAAAAGGCATTACCCCCATCAGCTCAGAACTGGAGTGGATACCTACCACAACTGTAGAACTGAATGAATCAGATGCAGAAGAAGTATTGAAACTGGTAGATAAAATTGAGCAGGACGATGATGTGCAGAAAGTGTTTCACAACCTGAAATAAACTTACATCCACTTTACAATGTTATAAAGCCAGCTATACAAAAGCTGGTTTTATTTTTTACACATGACCAGAGATGCAAATAAAAAGATTGTATTGTTTGATGGGGTTTGCAACCTCTGCAGCAGTAGTGTGCAGTTTATTTTAAAAAGAGATAAAAAAAATCAGTTCCTTTTCGGATCACTGCAAGGCGAAACAGGACAGGCATATCTCAAGAAATACAATCTTCCTGCAGATAATTTCAACTCTTTTATGCTGGTGGAAGGCGAAAAATTATATACTCAGTCCACTGCTGCCTTGCGCATGCTAAAACATATTGGAAGTGCATGGGCATTGTTCTATGCATTTATCATTGTCCCCAAATTTATCCGGGATGCCGTTTATAAATTCATTGCCAGAAACCGCTACAAATGGTTCGGCAAAAAAGAAGCATGCTGGATACCTACACCTGCGTTGAAAGCAAAATTCCTTGAGTAAGTTGTAAGTTATAAGTCTTAAGTAATAAGTTCTTTTAAATTGCAGCATAAAAGAAGCTTTAAGTTCATATATATATATATGAGAAGTAAAAGAGCTTAAAACTTATCACTTACTCCGCCAAAGTTGAATGTTATAAGTGTTAGGTTTTAAGTTGTACAAATGCGAAGCAAAAGGACTTATCACCTACAACTTAAAACTTAGAACTTTACTCAGACATTATCTCCAGCACTGTAGCAACAATATCTTCTGCATTGGGCTTGCTGAAATAATCGCCATCGCTTGCATAAGCAGGGCGGTGATCTTTTGCAGTAATGGTTCTTGGTGCAGCGTCTAGCCATTTATAGCCGCCTTGTTCTTCCATCACTTTATTAAACATGTAAGCAGCACCTCCGCCAGGTACATCTTCATCAGCAAAAACAATACGGCTAGTCTTTTTGAGTGACTCAATAATGGTATGATTAATATCGAAAGGAAGCAATGTTTGTACATCTATCACTTCACAACTAACACCCAATGATTCTAACGTTTGTACTGCATCGCCTATAATGCGCAACATAGAACCATAAGAAACAATAGTAATATCGTTTCCTTCGTGTACTATCTCTGGCATACCCAGTGGAACGCGAAACTCAGCAAGATTATCAGGCAGTTTTTCTTTCAGCCGGTAGCCGTTCAGGCTTTCTATTATCAAACCTGGATCATTCCCCTCTAGCAAAGTATTGTACATGCCGGCAGCTTGTACCATATTTCTTGGTACACAAACATGCATGCCACGCAGCGAATTAATCACCATACCCATTGGAGAACCGCTATGCCATATACCTTCTAACCGGTGCCCGCGTGTGCGTACAATAATTGGCGCAATTTGCCGACCGGCAGTTCTGTAATGCATAGATGCCACATCATCTGTAAGCGGCTGCAATCCATATACCAGATAATCTAAGTACTGTATTTCTGCTATAGGGCGCAAGCCACGCAATGCAAGACCGATCCCCCTGCCCATAATGCTTAATTCACGTATACCGGCGTCGGATATGCGCTGTTCGCCATGTTTGGCCTGCAAGCCGGCAAATCCCTGGTTTACATCTCCTATCATACCAAGGTCTTCACCAAAAGCCAGCACTTTAGGATTGTTCTCAAATAACTGATCAAAGTACCTGTTCAGTATTTCATATCCGTTTATCATTGGCGAGTCTGCCGAATAAACAGGCTTTACTCCTTTTACTTTTACTGTGCTGCGTGCTCCTTCTGTAAAGAGATGCGTATTGTATAAATTCTTATTCTCTTTTTTAAGATCGCTGTAATAATCTTTCAGCCAGAACGCGGCTTCATCGTTACCTGCAAGAAGGATTGCCTGGTAAAGAGCTTTCATAATATCACGCCTGTTGGGCTCCCGATTGGCCAATAATTCTGTTACTATCTTTTTGAAGCCTGGTGCTTTTTGCTGTAACGCATTTGCAAGATTATTAATCAGGTCTGCGGCATGTATTACCTGCTTGCGTATAGGGGCTTGGTATTCTTCCCATGCAATATTTCTTGCATGGCGTACCGATTCTTTTACGCTGGTCTCAATATCTTCCAGCTCAGATTCTGTGGCCAATTCATTTTCCAACAACCACTCCCGCATCTTTTTAATATTGTCCCACTCTCGCTCCCACTCTAATCTTTCAGGTGATTTATATCTTTCATGGCTGCCGGATGTTGAGTGTCCTTGCGGCTGCGTCACTTCTTCTACGTGAAAAAGACAGGGTATATGTGTTTCGCGGGTCTTTTTAATACCAGCTTCAAATACTTCGCACATGCCTGCATAATCCCATGCTTTCACCCTATAAATGTCAATACCATTGGTGCCTTCTTTTTTCTGAAAGCCTTTTAAAGCTTCAGAAATAGAATTTTTGGTAGTCTGTAATTTTTTGGGAACCGAGATACCATAACCATCATCCCACACAAAAATGGCAAGTGGTATTTGCAAAACACCCACAGCATTTATTACTTCCAGGAAATGACCTTCACTGGTAGATGCATCGCCGATTGTACAAAAACAAACTTCGTTGCCGTTATTTGAAAGTTGTGTAAACTGCTTTAGCTCCTTGATATTTCTAAATGCTTTTGATGCATATGCAAGCCCCAAAGCTTTTGGCATTTGCGCAGCGGTTGGCGCCATGCCTGCAGCAAGGTTTTTCCGGTTTACCAGGTCAACAAATTCGCCGTCTTTATTAACGATTTCGGTACCAAAATGTGAATTCATCTGGCGACCGCCACTGTGCGGATCGTGGCTTGTGTCAGGATCTGCGTACAACTGCGCAAAAAACTCCTGGAGGCTGGCTGCACCTGTGGCAAACGCAAAAGTCTGGTCGCGGTAGTAACCACTATAAAAATCACCCGGTTTAAAAAATTTGGCCATGGCAACCTGCGGCACTTCTTTTCCGTCTCCAAATATGCCGAATTTAGCTTTGCCTGTAAGCACTTCTTTACGGCCCATCAGGCTGGTTTCGCGGCTTTCACAAACCTGGCGATAGTCTTTCAATACCTCTTCCCTGAAGTGGTCGAAAGAAAGCTCTTCTCCAGCGGAAATTTCGTTGGTGCTGTTATACTCCATGTAACAAACGTACGGGTTTTTTTAAAGTGGTTAGCAACAATAAATTAACAAAAACACGGTCTATTAAATTTATGAAAAAAGCAAAAAATAAAACCTTGCTGAAAATAAAATTGAAGCTTCTAGCTCTTTCAACCTGTATTTCTTTAAACTAAATACTTATTCTTTCTGTTTAAGGTAACGATTTTGTTAATAAAAACAGAAGCAGTTAAATAATCCTATGAGAGATAATACACAATATGTAAATTTGAGTATCGTTTTACACTCTTTAAATTGAAATTTTATCATGAAAACATTGTTGACACTTTTCGCTACAGCAATTATGGTAAACCTGGCTATTGCACAGGGAACCCAGGCAGTTGCTAAAACAGGTCCTGAACTGCTGGTGTTAAAAGAGACTTCTTACGACTTTAGCAAAATACAGCAAGGCAGACCGGTAACACATGAATTTGTTATCACCAACCCGGCATCTGCAGATACCTTGAAAATTGAAGACGTGCGTGCCAGTTGCGGATGCACAACACCAGTTTGGAAACGCGAGCCCATTGGTCCTAACAGCAGCTCAAAAATTACTGTAGGTTATAATGCATATAATGAAGGGCCATTTGAAAAAACAGTAACCATCACTTACAATGGCGGGCAAACAAAATTGCTTACCATCAAAGGAACTGTTTACAAAGCGCCTACCACAGCAGCACCAGAAAACCAGACAGTGGATCTTTTGAAAAAATCAAATCAGTAATAATTAAAAATAAACCAATAACAATGAAAAAATTAATGCTTTCATTGGCAGTTGCTTTTATCACAGCTTCTGCTTTTGCCCAGGGTTCTACAGCAGCAGCGCCTGCAACTCCAGTTGTTAAAGGAGAAGACCTCATTAAGTTTAAAGAAACAGTACACGATTTTGGCAAAATCAAACAAGGTGTTCCGGTTACTTACGATTTTGTATTTACTAATGTAAGCAAACAGGCTGTAGTAATTGAATCTGCTACTGCAAGTTGTGGTTGCACTACACCGGTTAAACCAGAGCAGCCTATTGCAAAAGGCAAATCAGATAAAATAAAAGCAGGTTTCAATGCTGCTGCAGCCAGTCCGTTTGACAAAACTATCTATGTAAAAGTAGCTGGTGCGGCACAGCCGATGGAGATTAAAATAAAAGGCGAAGTATTGACTGCAGATGCTTATGCAAAATATGAAACAGATAAAAAAGGCAAATAAGTAAAGTTTTTACAGTTTGTTGTTCATATAATAGCCGTCTCATTTTTATGAGACGGTTTTTTAATTGTAGGGAAGCTGCTAGCTATTAGCTGCAAGCTGTTAGTCTCTATAAAGCTGTATTATAATGGGTTTTTAGCCTCTCCAACAGTTAAAACCTACCCATTTGACAAGCATGGCTCAACCGTTTAGACAAGCTAGCGGCTTGCAGCTAACAGCTAATAGCTCAAAATAAAAAAGCTGCTCTTTTCAGAACAGCCTTTTTTATATCGTATGTTTTTGTACTTATACTTTAAAGTGAGCAAAAGCTTTGTTAGCTTCAGCCATACGGTGTGTATCTTCTTTTTTCTTGAATGCACCACCTTCACCTTTAGCAGCAGCTACAATTTCGTTAGCCAGCTTATCTGCCATGCTACGGCCATTTCTTTCACGGCTGTAACGGATCAACCATTTCATGCTCAATGAAATTTTCCTGTCTGCACGTACTTCAGAAGGAATCTGGAAAGTAGCACCACCAATTCTGCGGCTGCGAACCTCTACCCCAGGAGTAACATTAGACAATGCTCTCTTCCAAATATCATAGCCATCTTCATTGGTCTGCTTGCTTACTTTATCTATGGCATCATAGAAAATAGTAAACGCATCACTTTTTTTACCCTGCCACATAATGTTGTTTACAAAACGGGTTACGTTTTTGTCATTATACTTAGCATCGGGTGCCAGTGGAAGTTTTTTGGCTTGTGCTTTCCTCATTGTATCTAGATTTATAAACTGCTTTTCAGCAGGAGTATTTATTTTAATTATTTTTTACCGCCTTTATCTTTCTTAGTACCATATTTAGAACGGCTCTTCTTACGGTCTTTTACACCAGCAGTATCCAGGCTACCACGTACAATATGGTAACGTACACCTGGTAAATCTTTTACCCTACCACCACGAATCAATACAATTGAGTGTTCCTGCAGGTTGTGTCCTTCACCAGGGATATAAGCAATCACCTCTACTTTGTTTGTCAACCTAACTTTAGCTACTTTACGCAGCGCTGAGTTTGGTTTTTTAGGCGTGGTAGTGTACACACGTGTACATACACCACGGCGTTGAGGGCATGCATCCAATGCACGGGACTTGCTTTTTGCCCTGATAATTTCTCTTCCTTTACGTACTAACTGTTGAATTGTAGGCATTCGTACCTTTTTTATTTGGGACGGCAAAGGTAAGGCTTAGAGCGGTAAAAGACAAAATAAAAACTAAAAAATCCTAAAATAACCACCAACCTGTGGATAAACTGGCTACATTCTGCCCAAAAACAGCCCTCTGCCCTATTTTATTTAAAGCAAAAGGCGCCAATGCTGATTATAGCAGTGACGCCTTTTTATGGTTTTAATCTTTTTTAGATTTTGTACAGCCAGCCATATTTATCGGCTTCCCGGCCCTCTTTAATCGCCGTCATACGGCGTTTAATTTCGGGGCAGACTTTCCAGCTATCTACATCAAAATTCATTACAAAGTCTTTGTAACGCAACTCCTTAATCATTGAAACCGTTGCCGCAGTACCTGTGCCAAATACTTCGTGCAACTGGCCGGCTTTATAGGCATCTGTAATCTCATGAATAGATAATTTGCGCTCCTCTACGGTATAGCCCATCTCTTTTAGCAATACAATTGCACTATTACGGGTAACACCATCCAGAATAGTTCCCTGCTCCAGATTGGGGGTAATCGCTTTATTACCAATAACAAAAAATACATTCATGGTGCCTATTTCCTGCACATATTGGTGCTCGGCTGCGTCTGTCCACAACACCTGGTCGTAACCTTTTTTCTTTGCTTCCGCTGTTGGCAGCATTACCGCACCATAGTTACCTGCATTTTTTGAAAAGCCAACACCTCCTTCTACTGCACGCACATATTTTTCTTCCACATAAATGCGCATGGGGGCCGCATAGTAAGGCCCCGTTGGGCTAAGCAATATGAGAAATTTATACGTTTCAGACGGTTTTACACCAATTACATCATCGGTAGCAAACATAAATGGCCTGATATACAATGCATGATCATCCTTTGCAGGAATCCAGCTTTTATCTAACTCTATTAGTTTGCAAAGGCCATCAATAAAAATCTCTTGTGGCACAGCCGGCATTTGCATGCGGTCTGCAGATAAGTTAAACCTGCGGAAATTATCAAGCGGACGAAAAATGGCAATGTTTCCATCTACGTTCTTGTAGGCTTTGATGCCTTCAAAAATTGCCTGCCCGTAATGCAGGGCTGCGCAAGCAGGGCTAATCAGTAAAGGTTGATAAGGTTTAATTTCTACATTTTTCCATTCCCCATTTTCATAATCCGCTTCCAGCATATGGTCTGTAAAATATTTTCCAAATGGAAGATTGCCGAAAGGAATATCATTCAGTTTACTCCTTTCCGCCTTCGTAATCTGTATATCCAATGTTCCTGTCATGTTACCATTAATTTCACACAAAGAAACAAAGTTTTACCCGCCACACAAAAAAAACTAACGCATGTTCGCCCACGTTAACAAATTGATTTTACTTGCTGGCGCTATTGCAGCAATTTTGCAAAAGCCTCTAAAAAGAAAAATATATGAGTTTGAATGAAATGAATTTACCGATCTCAATTGTAACTGATTTGTATAAAAATCACCTGGTAGAAAATAGTGCTGAAAAAAATATTGCTGCACCTATTCAAACCGAAAAAAAAGCTGCTGAAAAAAAAGGGATTCAATTTTTAGGTAAAAACCAAAAAAGGATATGCCTGCTGGTGAACTATGCAAAAGATGTTTATTTGCCAGACGATCAATTGAATTTTCTAACAGCTATTTTACAGGCCTGCAAACTCAACCTTGGCGATGTTGCTATTATAAATCACCATCGTGAAAATTTAACTTTTGACGAGCTACGCAAGCAAATTACGTGTAACTATCTAATCATTTTTGGAGTTACCCCAGAGCTACTTACACTACAGAGCTTACCTCCTTATTCTATCCAAAATATTAATGATTGTTATATCGTTTATTCTGAGCCTGCAGAATTGCTTAACAGCACCAGTGCGGAAAGCAAAGTATTAAAAAGCAAATTGTGGGCTTGCCTAAAACAGCTTTTCAACGTATGAGTATTCATGCAGATTAAACATATGTGTTAGTATAAAAAACAAATTGCTATTTGCATGAAATTAATTTTCGCAACAAATAACCAACATAAAGTAACAGAAATGCAGGCAGCTATTGGAAGCGCATTTGAGTTGGTGAGTTTAAAAGATGCAGGTATTGATATAGACATTCCGGAACCACACAATACCCTTGAGGCAAATGCTTCAGAGAAATCGCAGACCATTTTCAAACTTTGTCATTGCGATTGTTTTAGCGAGGATACGGGTTTGGAAACAGCGGCATTGGATGGAGAACCCGGGGTGAGAAGCGCAAGGTATGCCCAGGGAGAAGGAGAATTTAAAAATAACATAGATAAGCTTTTACAAAAATTGGCCGGAAAAGAAAACCGGGAAGCCCAATTCAGAACGGTAATATCACTCATTATTAATCAGCAGGAATATTTATTTGAAGGGGTTTGTAAAGGCAGTATCGTAAAAACACCTGCGGGAAATGAAGGGTTTGGGTATGATCCGGTGTTTGTTCCGGACGGAGATACTCGAACTTTTGCTGAGATGACATTGAAAGAAAAGGAGTTATACAGCCATCGTAAAAAAGCTGCAGACAAGCTGGTAGCTTTCTTAAGACAACTCGTTTAATATTAATAAGATACTTTATTTGACAAAAAATATCAAAAATTGACAGACCTAAGCAACCATAACCTTACGGAGAACGACTTAATAAACGGATGCCTTGCCGGTGACAGGCGGATACAGGAGTTGTTATACCAACGTTTCGCCCCTAAAATGTATGCCGTTTGTCTGCGTTATGCGAATAATACAGATGACGCCCAGGACTTGTTACAAGAAGGCTTTATTAAGGTTTATAGAAACTTGGAGAAATTCAGAAAAGAAGGATCATTTGAAGGGTGGATTAGAAGAGTTTTTGTGAACACTGCAATAGAACATTACCGGCGGAAAGTTAACCTAAACACAATCAGCGAAAAAGAAGAGCGAACAATAGAAGATGGCGCCTGGAACGTGCTTGACCATTTGGCAGAAAGAGATATTATTCAATTGGTACAAGATTTATCGCCTGGTTATCGTTCTGTATTTAACATGTATGTTATAGAAGGTTATTCTCATAAAGAAATCGGAGAATTACTGGATATAAGTGAAGGAACAAGTAAATCACAATTAGCGAGAGCTAAAGCTATATTGCAAAAAAAGGTCCAGGACTTCCTGGATAGTAAACGTAAATCCATAACCCGTCCATAATGTCCGAACAGCAAAACCATAGATTAATCCACTTTGAAGTTATCCCTCCTACTACCGTTTGGGATGCGATAGCTCAAAGACTTGACGATGACAATCGCTATGCTGTTCTTTCCCATAAGCTATCACATTTTGAAACAAACTTACCTGAATCAGCCTGGTTAAATATTGCACAAAGATTGGATGATGACACCCAATATGCGGCAATTGCTTCAAAGTTTAATAATTACGAAGTAAATCCTCCTGCTGAATCATGGAATAATATAAATCAACATCTCAAAGCAGAAGCACAAGCTTCTGACTCATTTATCCCACGCTTACAATATTTAGAAGAAGTTCCTCCACAAGCTGCCTGGAAAAATATAGCTGGCATTTTAGACGAGGAGCAACAACTAAATCAGCTATCCAACAGATTGCTCAATTTTAGTGCTGCGCCACCAGCTGATGCATGGACAAATATTGCCAACGCTATATCAGAAGAAAAAGCGACGCAGGCTCCTGTAATTTCATTCAGCAAATTTGCTTATAGAATAGCTGCAGCAGCCATTGTAGTTGGCTTGTTAATTGGCGGTTGGCTTGTGCTGAACAAGCAAACTACAAAAACAGACTTTGTTAAAAACAAACCTGCTGTGCCATCGACAGGTAATGAAAAGGAAGTTTTGCCGCCCAATAAAAGTTTAAATGATATTAAACAACAAGATCAACCAGTTGCTGTAAACAATCATGCTAACACACAGCATACTTCTAAAAAAGAACTAACTGTTGCTGCTGATGCAAACAAAAAAGAAGATGTAAACGCTTTAAAGCATGCTGATGTAGATGGCTTAGTTGCTTTTCAAAAAAAGCCAATAGTTATAACCGGCGATCCCATTGTTGATAAAGATGGTAATGTAATAACTGATTTTGGCGAGGTAACAACCCATAGCTATGTTATGGTGATGGGACCTAATGGACAAGCGACCCGCCTGTCTTCTAAATTTGCAAATTATGTGCGCTATCTTGATGATAAAGGAAATGGCACAGAGGAGTATCTTGATAGAGTGATTGTAGAAAGTGATTATTGGAAAAAACTTTTCCAGGCATGGCGAAATAAAATAAGTCAATCATCTTATATCCCATCTTCGTCAAACTTCCTGGATATAGTAGAATTTAAAGACTTGATTCAGGAGAAACGCTAAGCTCTTCTGTAAACATTCTATCTTAGCCACTTATTATTCTTCTATGGCCAGAACAAAGATAGATTTACCCGGTTCCTTTCAATTTTCCTGCGTTATTCCTGTGCGTATAACAGATTTAAACTACGGTGGACACGTAGGCAATGACACTGTTTTATCACTCATCCATGAAGCCAGGATGCAGTTTTTACAACACTTCGGCCATTCTGAAATGGATTTTGGTGGCACGGGTATGATCATGAGCGATGTTGCCATTGAATTTAAGAATGAGATTTTTTATGGCGATACTATAAAAGCATCTGTTGCTATAGCAGAAATTTCAAAAGTATCTTTTGCAATTTTTTATAAGCTGGAAAAGGATGGTGAAAGTTCAGCATTAATAGCTACTGCAAGAACAGGCATGGTCTGCTACAATTATACAGCAAAGAAAATAGCTGCTTTTCCCGAAGAAATAAAAAACCAATTTAGCAGTTAGGATCGTTCCAGATACGCCAGCTTTCTTCCGCTTGTATTACCAGCATATCATCTCCGTTTTTTATTAAAGCTCCGTGGGTTTCTCCTTTTTGCAAAAAAAGTGTTTTAGCTGGATTATACACAAGATCAAAGAGATAATGTTGGCTTCCTAAAGCTTCATAAGGAATGGGAGGAAACGATTCGACATTTGGATACATCCCCAATGGAGTAGTATTTACAATAAGCGTGTATGTTGAAATTAAATCCGCGTTTAAATCGGCATAAGAAAAATTATCTCCGTTACTACTCCTTGAGACATAACGGTAATGTATACCTAAATTACTCAACACAAATTCAACTGCTTTTGCAGCACCGCCTGTACCCAGAATCAATGCGTTTTTGTGATGTGGCAACAATTTTTGCTTTAATGAAACCTCAAATCCGGTTACGTCGGTATTGTAACCTGTTAGCTTACCATTCTTAATTTTAATGCAATTACAAGCCCTAATCTTTTTAACTACATCAGATTCTTCTGATAGGAAATCGAGCACTTGTTCTTTGTATGGTATGGTTACATTTAATCCCGATAGCAAAGAATTGTTTTGAAGAACTGCATGTAGTTCTTCTATGTTCGGCATAGAAAAATTCTCGTAACTGCAATCATTCAAACCTTCTTTCAAAAATTTTTCCGTAAAATATTTTTTTGAGAACGAGTGCGTTAACGGATATCCTAAAAGACCAAATTGTCTCATTTAGATTTTGCTTTATCCAGGAAAAGTTCAAATGTATCGCCTCGCAGCCCAAGGCGCATTGTTTCTAATGGTATGACTTCTGTAGGGGCAATATTGCCCAGGTTAACATTAGCACCAATCAATTCGATAAAATATAATTGCTGGCCCTTTTGTGGCGCTTCCCAAATAATTTTCTCTGCTGGTATCTGGGTTAATATTTCCTGCACAAGGCCTTCTCTAACTTCGCCGCTTCCTCTGTAAATACCAACATTACCGGCTTCCCTTGCTTCTGCAATTACGTAAGAAGAGCCTGCATCCAACTCAGCTCTCATCAATTCTATCCATTTGTATGGCGGAATAATATGTTCTGCATCTTTACTGCCTACTTCACTAAGCACGGTGCCATGCTTCGTTAGTTTTTCTATGTATCCGCATTTCTCAGCATGTGGTATTGTAATTGAGCCATCGCTTACTTCCATGTATGATACGCCGAATTCTTTGCAAACATTTATATAATCATCAAATTGATTGCGTATCAAAAAAGCTTCAAACAAAGTACCTCCAAAATATATAGGCAGATTATAAGAACGATAAACGGCCAGCTTTTCTTTAAGGTTAGGAGTTACGAATGAAGTTCCAAATCCAAGCTTTATGATATCTACGTGAGGATGTGCTACACTTAAAAAATTCTTTGCCTCTTCAATACTAAGTCCTTTATCCATAACCATTGTAAGACCATTAGAACGAGGCTTTGCGGTTCTTTCCGGAATCTGTGAAAGACTGAAATTCATTATTGCTTAATTAAATTGAAAATAGCATCCTTATAGAATGGCGCAAAAATAAGAAAGTAAGAGAAAGATTGTTTCCCGCAATAAAGTTAAAATGAAACTGAAGCTAATTGTTTTTTGAACGCCTGAATTTTGCGAGCAAATCAACCACTTGCTGATTTTGTAAAATAGCAGGATTAAGCTCTACAAATTTTTTGACCAATTTAGGAGACTTATTAAGTGCTCTTTCTAATTGCAACAAGCCTTCTTTAGATTTTCCCAGCGCAAAGCAAATAGAACTGTAATAATATACAAATAGCGGTTTATTATCAGTATGTTTTAAAGCAGCTTGTACCTGCTCCGCAGCTTCTTCATAAAAGCCGCCTATATACAAACAACAGATTAAAGCCTGCCAACCAGCAATATTTTTAGGACGAGCTCTTACTACTACAGAAAAACACTGAATTGCTTCCCGAATCTCTCCTAGATTCATTTTGCATTCACCCATGGCAAGGTTGTAATCCGGGTAGTTGCGATGAATTTGCATGGCCTGCTCTAATTGCTTTACAGCTTGCGACCATTGCTGTTCATTCATATAAGTGCGTGCAACTTTAAAATACAATTTGCTGTTGCCCTGGTTAAGGTGCGTTGCTTTTCTATAATAAAACCTGGCCTGTGCATAGTTCTTCACCCTGTCGTAACAATAGCCAATAGCTTCGTAAATAACTTCCTCTGGCCGAGACAGTTCAAGCACTTTTTCCAACACTTCAATTGCATCTTTATACTTGCGCAACCTGATGTATGCATCTCCCATATTTCTATACGCATAGTCAAACTTTTCATCTATTACCAGCGCATACTTATAAGCATCAATTGCTTTTTCGTATAGTTTTATTCCCTGGTAAGCTGCAGCCAGATTGAACCATGCTAATTCGCAATAGGGATAATCGTCTATAATTTTTTTGTGAAGTTTTATGCTTTCCTCGTTCCTGCCTGTAAAGTCTGTCCAAAAGCATATTTTATACAGCGCCTCTTCATTAGTTGGCTCTTGCTCAAGAATTAATTTAAGACAATCGAATATCTTATCAAATTCTTCATAATCGTCGTAAACATCAGCAAGCTCGAAAAGTAAATCTATACGTTCTTCACCTTCAAAATGCATCAACGCATTCTCCAATATTACGACAGCTTTCTCCTGCTGATCCAGCGCTAAATAAGCGTCGGTTTTAAGTATATACAGGTTAATATCACTACTGTCCAGTATCTCGGCTCTTTCCAATATGTCCAATGCATCTGCATAACGACGTGTAGCGATCAGCAAATCTGCTTTCTTTAAATGAAGCGATGACGAATAAGGATATTGCGTTGTGGCCAATTCTACTGCTTCTAGGGCCATTGCAATGTCCTCGGCTTCATCATAATAGTCGATAATTTTTTCGAAGGAGTCTTCGTCCAGAAAGCTGTGATTTCTGCCAGATTTGAGGTTCTGAAACTGGCGCAATAACTCTTTTAATTCCTCTTTGTCTTGACGGGATGGATTTTCACTCATGAATTATGGGTTATTGAAAGTTAAGCCTTTATATAGTTCTAACCAAATTTTTTAATTTTTGTTTAATATGTCCGTTAAGGTAACGGTAAAATTTAATGATAAAAGGTTAGTTATTTAGCGAATTTTTTTATTACTTTTGTTATAATGTTAAAAATGCCTGGAATATTGTCTGCTGCTAAAAAAACCTTATTCAGCCTTACACTGGTTGGTATAGGCGCATTTGCAATTGCCAGTATGGGTGGTGGTGGAAATAAGAAAGAAAAAACTGCCAAACCAGAGTTTACGCCAATACGAACTACCAACGGCTTTACATTAAAAGCTGGTCCTTCTTATAGTGGTAGCATGCTTTTCGGTCAGCAAAAAAGCAATAATGTAATTTCGTATAACTCAATTGTTACTTATCAAAAAGGTAATACAACTTATATTCTTCCTGTAAAATACAAATTGCAGACATCTGCTGCATCACAATCTGGTTCCAGCCTCCAGATGTTTAATCTCAAGATTAAAATTCACAAATAACTTTTCGATTCAGTTAGTTTTATCTCTCTATTCGTCTGCTTTCAAAAGAATAACAATAAATCAATCTCAAGTTTGTCTTTAAGTCAAGTTAATCTATTAAGAAGGGATTGTTTTGAACTTGATCTGTCGCTACCCACCAATACCTAATTTGCGGCTTTCTTCGTAAGTAAGCTCCCTGTAACCTGTTTTAGGGATATCAAATTTAGATGCAGGCACCGGGTTCAGATTGATTTTGGAAACTGTGTATTTAATTTTCAAATTGCCCTGCGTTAGTTCATATTCCAAAGGCAAGCCTTCCAGATTCTTGAACTGTACGTCGTATTCAGAATTATCAGGTATAATTTCTTTTGTATAATAAACAGTGAATGTAGCTCCATCTTTCATAGTTGCAACTGCTTTTATGCATTTATAACCAGCTATGTTTTTTGTTTCGCTGGTATTAGAAAAGCTAATTCCGTCATATCTTTTATTTTTATCCTTCCAGTTTTCTGCCGTCATTCTTATCAGCAGTTTCTGCCCGCTAATCTCTTGCATGACAACTGTCCCACCTGTCTTTGCATCATGGATAGACGTAAATGAAGCCAATGCGCTATTCATTTCAGAGCGGCTCATACTACCCTTAATATATACGGTAGTGGTAGCGCCATCAAAAGCATCTGCCAGCTTTGGTTGATTATCTCCTGTTGTAATAACAGCATCATACACCAACGTAAGCTCACTTACTTTCTTTTGGGCATTAATTCCGTTGCAAAACACAATTGCTATTGCAAGCCACAAAAACCTGTATAATGATTGAATAGACATGTTCTTATTCATATTAAAAAGACGTGCCAATTTATGCTTCAGTTGTCTAAAATAAGAAAGACCTGCCAGATTTATGCATTCCTGGCAGGTCTTAAGCGTAACTAATTAAAAAAATAAGTTAATACTATTTCCCCTTCGGTTTCGTCTTTACGTCTTGCATCTTTTTTTGCGTTTCCTGCATCTGCTCAAGACGTTCCTGCCATTTAGATTTTGTCTTTGGTTTCTTTTTATTCTCTTCTAATTGCAACAATATTTTGTTGTGATCGATAATATAATTCTGAATAACCCATTGCAGGATAAGTGTAATAAGATTAGAAACAGTATAATACCACGTAAGAGCTGCAGGAAGGCTGTTAAAGATAAACAACAATACAAATGGGAAAATATATGGCATATACTTCAAAGCAGGATTACCCTGGTCTGGAGTCATGCTCATGTTATAAAAGGAGATTAAAAAGCTGGTGACAACAGCAGTAATTGTAAACAGGCTAATATGATCTCCAAACGCCGGTATTGTGAAAGGAAGTTTGGCTATTACATCAAACGTAGACAAATCTTTTGCCCAAAGAAAGTTTTCTCCTCTTAATGCAATGCTGGAGTTAAACAAGCTATACAGCGCAAAGAAAATCGGGATTTGCAACAAAGCAGGAATACAACCTCCCAAAGGATTTACACCTACTTCGCGAAACAATTTCATTTGCTCCATACCAAACTGTTGCTGGTCTGGGAATTTCTTTTTAAGAATGTCAAGTTCTGGTCTTAATGCTTTCATCTTGGCACCGCTGAGGTAGCTGGTATAAACCAGTGGAGAAGTAACCAGGCGGATAAATATTGTGAGCAACATAATTACCAATCCGTAGCTGCTGATAAAACTTTTGAAAAAGTTAAACACCGGCATAATAACAAACTGGTTAATGGGGCGTACAAAAGCATACATCCCCTGGCCAAGATTAATGATATCATCCATGTCTTTTACACCAACATTGCGTAAAATTTTATAATCGTTTGGGCCGTAAAAAACCTGCAAAGGAACTGTAACACTATTACCCGTCAATTTGGTATTGAAATTAGCAGTAGCCTCAGTAATAAGGTGAGAGGAATCTTCAGTGTGATGTGTCCACTGGATCTGGCCATTGTCAAATTTATTCTTGGCGATAAGTGTAGTATTAAAAAACTGTTGCTTTACGCTTACCCATTGCACTGGCTTCTCAAATTTCTTTTCTGTTTTATTGAGTAGTGTGTTGTAATCGTAGCCATCATCCTGCAAATAAAGTATCTGCGATTGCTGGCGTTCGTACTTGGCATATTTTTCATGCTGAACTGCTGTTAATTTCCACTGCAGGTTAAAGGCATTTTGTGATAACAACCTATCGGCACCGGATAGTTGCACATTGAAGTCTACCAAATAACTATTGGGCTTAATAATATATTGGTGAACGATTGTCTGGCCATCTCCGGGTGAAACCTGGAAACTTACCACCTGGCTGCCATCGGCTTTTTTCTCTACTGTTCCATCATTAAAAAACAATTCAGATGTTTGCGCAGATTTTTTCTCAGCAGTTTCTGTATTGATGGCATAAGAAATATTGTCTGTAGCACTGTTTTCTAACTCCACTAGGTTGCTGTCCGCAGAACGATAATTTTTTAATTGTACAGATTTAGGTTGTGCGCCTTTGCTGGTAAAAACAATCTTTAATACTTCGTTTTCTACAGCAATCGTTTTTTCCTGTCCATTAAAAATTTTTCCACTCTTGCTGGTGTCAATTGCAACTGCCAACTTAATGCTATCTTTTTTGGCTGCTATTGCTTGCTTCTGTGCGTTTACAACGGCTACTGAATCTTCGTAATGCTTTTTTTGTACTTCCAGTTCGTGGCTGTTTTTTGTGGAAATATACATGTAGGCAAATAACAAAATTGCCAGTAACACAAATCCAATCACCGTGTTTCTATCCATGCTTTGCATGCGTAATCAATTTTTTAAGGCTGCAAAGATAGGTGGTTTGCAGGAGTAACCACAGAACTACCATGCAGATTGGATGAAAGGTAATAAAGCCTTTACAAGACGTAATAGTCCTGCTAAAACTCTTAATTACCAGTCAGATATAGCCCTAATTGTGGTTTTAAATCATTTCTTTCTTCAACAAAGGAGTCTTTACAGATTCTTTTTTTTCTGCAAATTCTTTTGAAGCGCTGATAAAATGTACAAATATGGGATGGGGATTTTCTACCGTACTTTTCAATTCAGGATGGTACTGTACCCCTATGAAGAATGGATGATTAGGCAATTCTACAATTTCTACAAGGTTGTTTTCAATATTTTTACCGCTAGCGATCATACCCTCTGCTTCAAATTGCTCCAGGTAAGCGTTGTTAAATTCCCAACGATGCCTGTGACGTTCGCTAATGTCTGTAGATTCATAAATACGATTGGCCAAACTTCCGCTTGTTATGCTGCAGGGATATGCACCTAAACGCATTGTTCCGCCTTTTGCTGTTATTTTTTTCTGGGCTTCCATCAGATCTATTACCGCATTCTGGGTATTAGGATCCATTTCTGTAGAATGTGCATCTTTTATGCCCAGCACATTCCTTGCAAATTCTATAACGGCCATTTGCATGCCCAGACAAATTCCAAAAAATGGCAGCCCTTTTTCACGGGCATATTTTACGGCGATAATTTTACCTTCTATTCCTCTTAATCCAAAGCCTGGTGCAACCAATAAACCATCGAGATTGCCTAATTTTTCAGACACATTATCGTCTGTAATAAATTCGCTGTGCACATTTACTACCTGTACTTTGCATTCATTGATAGCTCCAGCATGTACAAATGCTTCCAGTATTGATTTATAAGCATCTTGCAGCTCTATATATTTTCCAATAAGGCCAATAGTTACTTTACTTTTAGGATATTTAAGCTTATCCAAAAATTCTTTCCATTTCCCTAATTCTGGTTCTTTGTAACCGGTAATATTCATTTTGCGCAAACAAATAAGATCCAGCTTTTCACGCATCATTGCCAATGGCACCTCGTAAATAGTTGGCGCGTCTGCGGCTTCAATTACCGCTTCTGGTTTTACATTGCAAAACAAAGCCACTTTTCTTCTTATCTCTGGCGACAAGGCTTCTTCTGTTCTGCAAACAATAATATCGGGGTGAACACCTTCCTGGCTTAACATTCTTACACTATGCTGCGTAGGTTTTGTTTTTAATTCTTTTGCAGCTTTTAAGTAAGGGATCAAAGTTAAATGCACCACTACAGTATCTTCTTCTGGCAATTCCCATTGCAATTGACGCACTGCTTCTACAAAAGGAAGACTTTCAATATCACCAACGGTACCACCAATCTCAGTAATCACCACGTCAAACTTTCCATCCTGCCCCAGCAAGAGCATCCTTCTTTTTATTTCATCGGTAATATGAGGAACTACCTGCACTGTACGTCCCAGATATGCGCCTTCTCTTTCTTTATTAATAACAGTCTGGTAAATTTTTCCTGTGGTTACATTGTTTGCCTGGGAAGTAGGAATATTTAAAAAACGTTCGTAATGACCAAGATCCAAATCTGTTTCAGCCCCATCATCAGTAACATAACATTCGCCATGTTCATATGGGTTTAAAGTGCCTGGATCTACATTGATATAAGGATCGAATTTCTGAATAGTAACCCTTAATCCCCTGGCCTGTAAAAGTTTTGCAAGAGAGGCAGCTATAATTCCTTTACCCAATGAAGATGTTACACCACCGGTAACAAAAATAAATTTGGCCATAAAATGGTTAGTTATATTTCAATAAAATTAAATGCTATAAAAACTGTGAAAACGGATAACTCAAAACACCTGACTATGATACAGGTTTCATGCTGCCTATCCCTTCCATGACCTGGTAGAACTTATGAAAAGTTCTGTGGGGTCATGCAAAGATACGATGATTCATGATTTCTAACGGAAGATGTATAAGCTGTGGAAAACTATAAGAAAATAAAGTAAATGCAGGTGAAATCAAGCAGGAGAAATGAATACTGAATTTTAAAGGTCTATTTTATACTCAGAAAAGATGTATAATGCTGCTTAACAAGAGGCATTTCGCCCTTTGCTTTGCTTATGTTTGTATTAAGATCCTGTTTTTGGGCTTGTGGCTGATATGCTTTAACTGCATGTAAGACAATGATTATTGCAATTTCGCAAACAAGTACGACCAAACTAATATTTCTTTTCATAAACAACGGGCTTGATTTTCAATTAGTCTAAAAAGGCAGGGTTGGGAAGAAAAACGCAAAATAACATCATTTATTTGACCGACTAAAATAAGTTTAATAGGAAATACTTATTGATAAAACCTTAGTTAACTAATTGTTACGTATAAATAATATTCATATGTAAGTATTAGTCAACATTTTACATATATAAAATCACAACAATTACGATATCTCGGAAGAAATCGTTGGGCAGATATTGAAGAAATAAGCAAAACTACGGCTTAACAATTTTTGTATAGCTGGTCATAATTCCTTTAATAAGTGAGGAACTAAAACCCTGGTGCTCCATTTCGTTTAGACCAGCTATGGTACACCCTTTGGGCGTTGTTACTTTATCTATTTCCTGTTCAGGGTGTGTGCCCTTTGTAAGAAGAAGATCCGCTGCTCCTTTGACGGTCTGGGCAGCAATAAGGTTGGCAGTTGCAGAATCAAATCCTATTTCGATACCACCTTGTATATTAGCACGAATGTATCGCATAGCATAAGCCGTTCCGCAAGCACCAAGAACTGTAGCTGCATCCATAAGTTTCTCCTCTATTGCGGCTACCCTTCCTAATTGGTTAAACAATTCCATTATATAATCAACATCGTCTTTTGCTACATCTTTATAGCTGATGCATGTCATGCTTTGCTGAATGGCAATTGCAGTATTTGGCATTGCCCTCACTACAGGAATCTTTTTACCGGTAATCTCTAATATATCGTCTGTACTAATGCCGGTGATAACAGAAACAATAACATGCTTCTGAGGATCAATGCTGTTATTTAGTTTTTTCAGAATATCATTTACCTGGAAAGGTTTTACAGCCAGAATAATCAGCCCTGCAAAGCGTAATGCTTCCTCATTGTTATCACTTACCAAAACACCTTTTCTTTCCAGGTGTTGCAGTGTACTAACATTTCTTTTGGTAATAATAATATGGCCAGGTTTTATAAAATTGCTTTGTATTAAACCTTCTGCTATTGCTGTACCAAGATTACCTCCACCAATAATGGCTATTTTTTTGTTCATACCGTTTCTTTAGGGCTGTAAAAGTACAATTAATACCAGTACTTCTTTTAATTACCAATCAATGCAAAAAGCAATGGTACTTAAATCGGCAGTCAATATTTTAATAGAAATTTTTAGTTGCCAGGTAATGGCGTACATAATTCTGCACGCCTTCTTCTAATGAGTAAAAAGGTAAGTCATAGCCGGCTTGCCGCAGCTTGTGCATGTCAGCCTCCGTAAAATATTGGTATTTATCGCGAATATCTTCCGGCATATCAATAAAACGAATAACAGGTTCTTTGTCTAATCCTGCAAATGTAGCTTTTACCAGATCTTCAAATGCCCTGGCCTTTCCGGTGCCAAGATTATACAGACCAACATTTGGTTGATTCTGCATCAGCCAATAACAAACATTCAATACATCTTTTACATAAACAAAATCGCGTAGCTGTTGCCCGTCTTTAAAATCTGGCCGGTGAGATTTAAATAATTTAACCAGACCATCTTTATTAATCTGATTAAAAGAATGCCATATAACACTTGCCATACGGCCTTTGTGATATTCATTGGGGCCATAAACGTTAAAAAACTTCAACCCTGCCCAAAAAGGAGGTGCCTCACTTTGCTGTATTGCCCATTTATCGAATTCGTTTTTTGAAACACCATAAGGATTGAGGGGTTTCAACTCAAATGGTAATTCATGATTGTCTGAATACCCTAATTCACCATCACCGTAAGTAGCAGCGGAAGATGCATACACCAACGGGACTTTTTGAGTAGTGCAATACTGCCACATTTTTTGAGAGTATTCAACATTCAAATGCTGGTGAATACTGTAATCAAACTCGGTGGTATCTGTTCGAGCACCTATGTGAAAGACAAAAGCTATTGATGGAGTTTCTTTTTTCAACCACTCAAAAAAAACTTCCCTTTCTACTTTTACAGTATATTGTTTGTTTTGCAGATTAGGCGCTTTGTCTTCCCTTGAAAAATCATCTACCAAAATAAGATTGTGATATCCTTTTTCGTTTAAATAACCAACAAGACAACTACCTATAAAGCCTGCTGCGCCGGTAACAACTATCGTCCTTTTATTGTCAAGCATTTTAGTGCATTTAATGAAACAGCTATACTGCTATGATTGATTAAAGCGAGGCAACTGCATCATCTACCTGGCTTGCTGCCAATATGTTACCGATTGCATTGTCATAGGTATTTTTCCAGCTTTCGATTGTTCCCCAGCTTGTACCATCTATTTCTATTGTGCCGGCGGTTACTACTCCTAATTCTTCATATGCTTTCCCATCCAGTAATTTCTTAAACGCAGCAATATCAGCTTTGCTTACCGATACCACCACCCTGCTTTGACCTTCCCCAAACCAATAAGCGTCTTTGCGAAGATCTGGTTTGCCTGCTTTTACATCTATACCTAAATCTCTATTAAAGCAAGACTCCAGCAATGTTATAAAAAGGCCGCCTTCACTTACATCGTGCACAGATTTAACCAGCTTGCTTTTTATTAGCGTGGCAATTTGCTGTTGCAATTGAAACTCAGTTTCCAAATCGAAAACCGGTGCCGGGCTGAATTCTATACCATGTATTTTATGAAGATATTCTGAGGAATTAATATCATTAGTAGATGCGCCAATTAAAAATATCGCATCACCCTCTTCTTTAAAATCTAAAGTCATTTTTTCATTTACGCTCTCCAGCAAGCCAACCATTCCAATAGTTGGCGTAGGATATACGGCACCATCAGGCCCCTGGTTGTAAAAACTCACGTTACCACCAGTAACAGGTGTATCAAATTTTACGCAAGCCTCTCCCATGCCTTTCAATGCATTCACAAACTGATAATATACTTCAGGGTCGTAAGGATTGCCAAAGTTGAGACAGTTTGTAATGCCCAATGGCTGGCCACCACTGCATACAATATTGCGTGCAGCTTCAGCAACAGCAATCATTCCTCCTTTGTATGGATCTGCAAAAACATAACGGCTATTGCAATCTGTAGTAAGTGCAAGTCCTTTACCAGTAGGTTTGGCTATTACTACAGCCGCATCGCTGGGTTGGTTAGTAGATGCATTTCCAGCACCTACCATGCTATCGTATTGCACATACACATATTTCTTGGAAGCAATATTGGGAATGGCAACAATTTTTTCAGCTACAGTTTTTAAATCAGTTGGCACTTTAATACTTTCTGCATTAAAGGCTTTTATTTTTTGAAAATATGCTGGCTCTTTAGTGTCGCGGCTATACTGTGGCGCTCCTCCTCCTAATACCAATTCATATGCTGGCAGCACTGCTTCCAAAACACCATTCATATAGAAATGCAGCAATCCGTCATTGGTTACTTCACCAATCTGCGAGCAAGGCAAATCCCACTTTTCAAATACATCTATCACCGCTTTTTCTTTTCCTTTTTCCACCACCATCAGCATACGCTCCTGGCTCTCACTCAGCAACAGTTCCCAGGCTTTCATATTCTTCTGACGTGCGGGCACTTTCTCCAAATCAATTCGCATCCCGGATTCGCCTTTTGCACTCATTTCTGAAGTGGAACAAATGATACCGGCAGCTCCCATATCCTGCATGCCTACCACAGCTCCTGTCTTAATCACTTCAAGGCATGCTTCAAGCAATTTCTTTTCCTGGAAAGGATCTCCTACCTGTACAGCAGGAAGCTCTTCTGCGCTTTCCGCGGTAATATCTGCAGATGCAAACGAAGCTCCACCGATGCCATCTTTACCGGTAGCACTTCCTACAAAAAAAACAGGATTTCCAACACCTTTGGCAGTTGCAGAAATGGTATCCCCGTTTTTCAGCACACCAACACTCATGGCATTGACCAATGGGTTGGTGTGATAGCAAGATTCAAAATAAATTTCTCCGCCCACTGTAGGAACGCCGAAACAATTGCCATAATGTCCAATGCCATGCACAACGCCATTTAACAAGTGCTGTGTTTTTGTTTCATTTATATTACCAAAACGTAATGAGTTCAATGAAGCTATTGGCCTGGCGCCCATAGTAAAAATATCGCGGTGAATACCACCCACACCTGTAGCCGCACCTTGAAAAGGTTCAATAGCAGAAGGGTGATTGTGTGATTCAATCTTAAAAACTACACCGTAACCATCTCCAATATCCATCAACCCGGCATTTTCTTCACCCGCTTTTACCAGCATTTTTTTCCCTTCTCTCGGTAATGTTTTCAGGTATTTGATTGAGTTTTTGTAACTGCAATGCTCACTCCACATGGCTGAAAAACAACATAATTCTGTAAAATTGGGGGTTCTACCCAGTTTTTGTTTAATAAGTTCGAATTCTTCTGCTGTGAGGCGTAATTGTGCGGCTGTTGAAGCGGTTATTTCCATAAAAAAAATTGCACCGCAAAAGTAAGTCCATCAGCCGTAATTTTAATTATAAATTTATCCCTATTAAAATAAAAACATGTTGATAGCTTTTGTGCATTCAGGTCAATCGTTCATGCCTGAAATAAATGCATACGTCAATTATTTTACTTCAAAAAACATTTCCTGCATTGTAACTTCAAAAGAAAAGGTTTCCTCTATAAAAAGAGATGTTGAATGGTTTTTTTTGGGCGCAGATCATTCAAAACTGCAAAAAAACGTCTTACGCATTCATGAATATACTTCTACCAGCACTCCCCCTCTGGCCAGCATAAAAAATTTTCTAAAAACTGAGTTTTCCACAAAGCCGCACTACCGCATCTTTCTTAACAGCTTTGTACAAAAGAAATTGGGTTTTATGGATAATATACCCTTCGGCTTAAGAGATATGGGTATCTCAGAAAAATGGCTGACAAGCACAGAAACTACAATAGAAAAGAAAAATGACTTTATTTATATTGGAGAAACTTCTGCAAAAAGAAAAATAGACACCCTGCTCATGCCTTTTGCCGGTGGAAAATTGCGAGACAGGAACATTCTTATTGTAAGTAAAAAATACGAGGCATTGCAAAAACAATTCAGCAAATTTCCTAACATAAAATTTGAAGGTCCGGTCAAGCACGATGATATAAAAAACCTGCTGTTAGCATCTCGTTACGCAATAAATTATATACCAAATCAAGAACCCTTTAATAAACAAACTTCTACCAAATTCCTGGAATATGCTGCAACCAGAACACCGATAGTTTCTACAGAATATGAATGGTTGAGTGAGTTTAAAAAAAAATTCGGGGGCAATTATTTTTATCTGAAACCAGATTTATCTAATCTGAACTGGGGCGCTGTAAATGATTTTAACTATAGCTTCCCTGATTTGAGTGAATGGACATGGGAAAAGCAAATAACCCAATCAGGCGTTCTTGATTTTCTCAAATTAAAACTTCCAGGTGCTTTTTCCTAAATCAAGCTTTTCGTTACAATTCTATAACTATTAATTAAGTATTAGGAAAGAAATACATCAAACTCTTATCTGTCATTTATTATTCAAAAAAGATTAATTGAATAGCAATACGGCATAATTATGTACGTTTGCTGATTTTAAATTATTTCCGGGATTTCGACTATGCCCACAAAACAGCGTATCGCCTTTGTTACCAATACCAGCTGGAGCATTTATAAGTTCAGGTTATACCTGTTGCAAGAGCTTATAAAAAAAGGCTATGAAATATACGTATTGGCGCCCAGAGACAATTACACTGAACTTTTTGAACATCTTGAAGGCATTAACTTTATTGAATTAAAAAAACTACAAGGAAAAAGCATTTCATTGTACGATGACTTTCAGCTTTACAAGGAATTGCGAAAGCATTACAAAAAAATACAACCTCATCTTATCTTTCATTATACCATCAAAGCCTGCATTTATGGCCCTATTGCTGCCGCACATACAGGTTGCAAAGCAATAAGTGTTATTACCGGTCTTGGGTACACATTTGCGTCAAATAAAATTTTAAAAATTGCTGCTTCCAATCTATATAGGCATGCATTAAAAAAGGCTAATGAGGTATGGTTTCTTAATCCTGATGATCAAAAAATTTTTATTGACTCAGGTATTGTAAAAAAAGAAACCACGTTTTTATTGCCGGGTGAGGGAGTAGATGCGACTGTTTTTTATGCCACTCCTTTTCAACCTTTAAAAAAGCCTGTTGTTTTCTTACTTATCGGACGCTTGATTAAACACAAAGGCATTTACGAATTTGCTACGGCATCTGGCATAATGCAAAAGAAAAAAGTTGATGCAAAATTCCAGTTGCTTGGTTTTACAGACGATAAGAGTGCTGTTGCCATTTCTAAAGAGCAACTTGCAAAATGGGAGAAAGCAGGAAATATAGATTATTTGGGCACTACAGATAATGTTGCTCCGTTTATTGCAAAAGCCGACTGTATTGTATTGCCTTCATATCGTGAAGGAATGCCACTTAGTTTGCTTGAAGGCTCAAGCATGTGCAAAGCAATTATTGCAAGTGATGTTGCCGGATGCAGAGAAATTGTAAAGGACGGCATAAATGGCTTTCTTTGTAAAGCTAAGAATGCAGAAGACCTGGCAGTGAAAATGGAAAAGTATTGCAGCCTGACAGATGCAGAAAAGCATGCTATGGGAATGGCGGGAAGAGAAATTGTAATGAGCCATTTTACAAAGGAAATTATTACGGGCATTTATATAAACAAGCTGCAATCTCTCTTAGCATAACCAAGCAGATAACCCTGTTTTTAAAAAAGAGCATTATATTCATAAAAGATGATGCATTTTGCACTTTTCATATTTTATCTCTCGTTATTCAGCTTTATTATTGTACGCTCAACTTTCTTTTGTAGAAATATAAAACCCATATATGTATGTGTTTTATTTGCAGTGCATGTACTTGTGGGTTGCCTGCATACCTTGATTGCCTATAAATTTTATCCCCGCCACGGCGATGTCTGGATGTTTTTTGAGGAAAGTGTAAAAATGAAACAGCAATTTTTACAAACACCAGCACAATTTCTCTCGCATTTTTTTTCGCCCATAAACTTTAATTTAACTAATCCAAACTTACCCATACTTGATATACAATACCAGTTACTGCAATACCTCAATGTATTTTTAAATTTCATTTCTTTAGACAACTTGTATATCAACACAATCATTATTTCTTTTCCGGTATTTGCAGGCAGCATAGCGCTTTTCAATATTTTTTATGAACTCTATAAAAAACCATTACCTGCGTTTTGCACATTACTCTTGCCCTCAGTGTTATTCTGGACATCAGAATTATACAAAGACGGGCTTTTATATGCAGCCATTGGCTACTTTGTATATTTATTTTTAAAGCAAAAAAAATTAACCTTCAAAACTATATTGCTGCTTCTGTTTTGTTGCATTATAATACTTGCATCAAGAACTAATACAATGTTGACATTCTTACCAGCTATTCTTTTTTTAATGTTTACAGAAAAAATGATGGTTGGCAGAAAGAAAGCGATATTGCTAATTATGGCAATAACAGTCCTGTTTATAATTGCAGGAAACTATATGCTACACGAAGGGTTACTATATCATATTTGCGAACGTCAGAAAAATTTTCATTCTTTAACCGGCGGTTCCAGAATGTATCTCCCTGTATTGGAACCAACTCTAAAAAGCTTGCTATCCGTCTTTCCAATTGCTTTATTCAATGGCTTTTTTCAACCATTGCCAGGCACAGGCGGCAAGTTCATATACACAGCTTTTGCCATTGAGCAAATAGCCATATGGATAATTGTATTTTATGGAATTTACCTGATGATAAAAAGGAAAAAGCAGTTAAGCAATTTTGAAATCGCCTGTCTTTTATTTGTGCTACCAGGTTTGATTATTTGCGGATATATAATACCATTTGCAGGTGCTATTATAAGATACCGAAGTATTTATTTGCCATTTCTTATAGTGCCGTTTTTAAATATTATTTCTACGGGCGGCATTGGCAGCAATATAAATAACTGGCTTGATGCCCATATAATGGTAAAAGATAAAACTGCTTCCTAAATTTTATTAAGAATTATCTTACAACCGCATCACTGCAAATATAGGTAGGAATAATGCCTGTAGAACGTATGCGCATTTCCGCATCATCTGGTAATGTGTTTCCGGTAAGTACCAGAACAGTATCCAATCCAAATTTATTTGCCCCAATAATATCTGTGTGCAATGTATCACCAACCATTAAGATATCTCTTTTAGTAATATCCATACGCCAGCGTATAAGATCGTATGCAAACATAAAAAGTTGCGAATCTGGTTTTCCAAACCTGATAAATCTTTTGCCAACAATACTTTCAATCATAGATGCGATGCCACCAATGGCAATGGCTACTTCATTGTTTCCGGACAGTGGATAAGTGTTATCTGTATTGGCAACTATAGCAGGTATTGTCCGCTTACGGAGAAGGTTAATTGTTTTATTTAAATCATCAAACCAATTAAACCCTTCATCATCCAACAATACCAATGCATTTACCTGGTCTATGTTTGTATAATTAATAGCACTTACAGGCAAAGTATGCAGGCCAGAACTGTCTATATAATGCGCAGAATTGTTGGTTCCAAGGTAAGCGACGATTCCGTCATTTACCTTCATGTCTAAATACTCTTTTGCCAACATGCCAGACGACACAATTCTATCCGGAGTAATAGCATGCAAACCTAACTTATGATAAGACTCTGCCAGTTGTTGCGGGCTGCGGGAAGCATCATTGGTTACAATATAATATTCCTTCTGCTGCTGTTCTATGTATGCAAATGTATTTTCAACACCCGGCACCAGGCCATGATAGCTTTTTAGCACGCCAAATGCATCAAAAAAAATAACCTTGTACCTGTCTATGACAGATTTAAAATCAGAAGCCTGGATCATGCAGTGTAATTTGGTTGCCTTACTTAGTTATTCTTTTATTTTTAGTGCCTGTATCAATTTTTCGGGATCAAAATCTCTGTCTACAGAGGGAAGATAAATATCGAAAGCCTCTGCCCTCATTTTGTTTGCATACTGGTCACTAAAAAAATAAGAACCATTCTTAACCACGTAATTTAAAATAAAAAAACGGTAAGCTTCCCTTAAAAAACGAAGTTCGTTAGCCGTTAGCGGATTTACTTTATGGTATTCCTGCAAAAACAAAATAAACCGGTCTTCCATCATGGTGTTGATGTAATAACTGAAGGCTGTTTTATCGCCTGCATCAGATACAACACGGCTAAAAAAATAAAAATCCAGCATTCGGTAACTCATGCGGAACCAGTCATAATCCCAACGAGAATACAACTCCTGCTTGTTGGTAACGGAAAAATTACCAATGTTCCAATCTATAAAAACAGGAATAATTTCAAAAGAACTCACATTGCATTTAAGCCTGTTTTTTAAAAACAAGTCGCAATGATGACGCAAATAGTCGGCTTGTTCTGCTGTAAAATTTTTTTTGTCTTTCTCCAGCATGTCCAATAAAGCATTGATATCTGTACGCAGCGTTTTTATAGACTTAGGAAGTACATTCCTCAACCTTGAGCAAGCCTTATGAAATTTACCTGTTTGCTGTCCGAATTTGCGTATATGACTGTCTTCTAACCTGCGCGGCATGCGCTGCATTACCCTAACAGGATTATAAAAAACTACCCATACGTCTGTCTTGCCGCTTTTATAACGGTACATGAATACGCGGTTGTTGCGCAGCAATGATTTAGCCAGGAAGTTTTCATAAGGATATAAAAGGTTATTGGAAAGCGTATGAATGATGCGATGATCTTCTTTAAAGTATTCATATTTTCCGAAGTAAGAAAGCTTGGCTATTATAATGTCTTCATCTTCAAAAGTGATACGAAAAACATAATTGGTAGATACCATCGGGCTTATGTCTTCAATCTTGTGTATTATTTTAGTAGCATCGTACTCCTCCCAGGCTTTTCTTATAATTTTTGAATAATCCATACAATCGTTTAAATAGGTAAAAATGTAAGCCAGCAAAAGTAATGAAGCAGCTTATGTTTTAAAGCTGTTTTAAAAAGAATAATACTCTCATTATTTAATGAATAAGTCGTTTTAAATTGAATGGCGATTAGAAAATCTTTAAACCCGGGCAGGGTAATATCAACAGGCCTTGTGCATAACCAAGTGTCAAAAAAACACTTAAAAAATGCTTATCCTTACTAGACAATGAGTTATAATCATGATAATTTTTCATTATAAAAAATACTAATATGTTAATAGGTATGAAGAATTTTCTAAATTTTTAATTTTTCCAGAAATTTGATAAATAATTAATGAAAATCCATGTAATAATTAATTTGATTGTTACATTCGTGGCAAATAATCCAATCTTTTAAAGAAAAATCACATATTTATAAAATTTTTAATATTTCAAAACTGCTAAAATTATGTCAGCATCCAAACTTGAGTACATTTGGCTTGATGGTTACAAACCCACCCAGAGCTTACGTAGCAAAACAAAAATTGAAAAAGACTTTAGTGGTAAACTGGCAGATTGCCCCATGTGGAGTTTTGATGGTTCTTCAACAGAACAAGCACCAGGTGGTTCTTCAGACTGCTTGCTGAAACCTGTTTTCTTAGTAAAAGACCCTCAGCGTAAAGGCGGTTACCTTGTAATGTGTGAAGTATTGAATGCAGATGGCACTCCACACGAAAGCAATGGCCGTGCTACTATAGCTGACGATGATAATGATTTTTGGTTTGGTTTTGAGCAGGAATATTTCCTTTGGGATACAAAAACAAATAAACCACTTGGTTTCCCTGCAGGCGGTTTCCCTGGCCCACAAGGTCCTTACTATTGT
Source organism: Chitinophagaceae bacterium (assembly GCA_047602295.1). Taxonomy (GTDB): domain Bacteria; phylum Bacteroidota; class Bacteroidia; order Chitinophagales; family Chitinophagaceae; genus JACMLD01. The sequence continues at coordinate 5,132,106 of JASGHP010000001.1, forward strand.
TCAGTAGGTGCACAAAATGCATACGGAAGAAATATTATTGAAGAACACCTAGACGTTTGCCTGGAAGCAGGTTTGAACGTAGAAGGTATCAACGCTGAAGTTGCTGCCGGTCAGTGGGAGTTCCAGATTTTTTCTAAAGGTGCTAAAGACGCTGGTGACCAAATTTGGGTAGCACGTTACCTTTTGGAAAGAATTGGTGAAAAATACGGTGTTTCAATCAACTGGCATTGCAAACCATTGGGTGCGCTTGACTGGAACGGTTCAGGCATGCACGCTAACTTCTCTAACTCTACATTAAGAAACGCTGGTAGCAAAACAATCTTTGATGCTGTTTGCGAAGCTTTCCGCCCTGTAGTAAAAGAGCACATTGCAGTATATGGTGCAGACAACGACAAACGTCTTACTGGTAAACACGAAACTGCCAGCATTCATGACTTCAGCTATGGCGTATCTGACCGTGGCGCATCTATCCGCATCCCGGTAGTTGTACCTGCAAAAGGTTGGAAAGGTTACCTGGAAGATCGTCGTCCAAACTCTGCTGCAGATCCTTACAAAGTAGCAGCAAGAATTATCACAACTGTTAAGTCTGCTAAAGTTTAAGCTGTAGCATTCTAACTATATAATGATTCTAATCCCCCGGAAAGCCGGGGGATTTTTTATACAATTAAGAAAGAAAAATATAATCGCACTATTGACTGGTATAATTTTAAAATAATCGGCAAGAATAACCGAAATGTCTTTATTTTGAACATCTTATTTTACGCTAAACAGCAATTATCATGTCATTGAGATTTAAAGCCCTGAACAATATCACATATAACACCCAAACATCCAATGTAGAAGCTTCTACTAAAGTAACTGCAATATTCAACCAGAATGTTTTTACACTTAAGACTGCCCGTGAGTTTCTAAGCGACGAAGCATACAAAAGCCTGGTGAACTCAAGCAAGGGTGGAAAAAAAATTGACCGTGCTGTTGCAAACCAGATTGCATCCGGCATGCGCCAATGGGCTGAAAGCAGGGGCGTTACTCACTTTACGCATTGGTTTCAACCACTAACAGGTGCTACTGCAGAAAAACATGATTCTTTCTTTACCATAAAATCTGATGGCACTCCAATAGAAGAATTTGATAGTGCTGCTTTAATACAACAGGAACCAGATGCATCGTCTTTCCCAAGTGGTGGCATAAGGGCCACTTTTGAAGCAAGGGGCTATACAGCCTGGGATCCTTCTTCACCAGCATTCATTGTAGAAATCGGCAATGGCAAAACACTGTGCATTCCTACCATATTTGTTTCTTATACCGGCGAAAGCCTTGACAATAAAGCACCGCTTTTAAAATCGTTGGAAGCGCTTAATAAAGCAGCAGTTGATGTAGCGAATTTTTTTGATAAAAACGTAACCCGTGTATCTGCTACTTTGGGCTGGGAGCAGGAATATTTCGTGATAGATGAATCTTTTGTAAATGCAAGGCCCGACCTGGTTGTAAGCGGAAGAACAGTATTTGGCCATGCTTCTGCTAAAGGACAGCAATTGGAAGATCATTATTTTGGATCTATACCAGAACGTGTCTATTCTTTTATGCGCGACTTTGAAGAAGAGGCATACAAACTTGGCATACCGTTAAGAACACGTCATAACGAGGTAGCACCAGCGCAGTTTGAATGTGCTCCTATTTTTGAAGAAGTAAGTATAGCAGTAGACCATAATATTTTATTGATGGATATTATGGATCGTGTTGCCCGCCGTCATAAATTAAGAGTGCTCTTTCACGAAAAACCATTTGCTGGCATCAATGGAAGCGGTAAGCACAATAACTGGAGCCTTGCTACAGATACAGGCGTAAACTTATTGGCACCGGGTAAAACACCGAAGACAAACTTCATGTTCCTTACTTTTTTTGTGAACACTATAAAAGCAGTACATGATTATGCAGATGTATTGCGTGCATCAATTGCCTCAGCAGGTAACGAGCACCGCCTTGGCGCAAATGAAGCTCCCCCTGCTATCATTTCTGTTTTTATTGGTCAATATCTCAGCAAAGTATTGCAGGATGTAAAAGAGCGGGTAAGTGATAAGTTTGATGAGCAGGATGAAGCCATCCTTAAATTGGATCTTCACAGAAGCATTCCTGAATTGCTGTTGGATAATACAGATCGCAACCGTACTTCTCCTTTTGCTTTTACAGGAAACAAGTTTGAGTTTCGTGCAGTAGGTTCTTCCGCCAACTGCGCTACTGCAATGACGATATTGAATTGCATTATGGCTGAGACTCTGAAAAATTTTAAGGACGAAGTAGATAACCTGATAGATAAAGGTGAGAAGAAAGAAATTGCCATCATGCATGTAATCAGGGAATACATAGTAAGCAGCGAAAAAATATTATTTGAAGGCGATGGCTACAGTGAAGAATGGCAAAAAGAAGCAGCAAAAAGAGGCTTGCCAAACATTAAAACTGCGCCATTGGCATTAGATGCGCTTGTTTCTGAAAAAGCTATTCAATTGTTTGAAAACAATGATGTGCTTACACAGGTAGAAGTGGAAGCAAGGCATGAAATAGAACTTGAAAGCTATATCAAAAAAATACAGATAGAGGCACGTATAATGGGTGAGCTATGTACCAGCCATGTGCTGCCTGCTGCTATTAAATACCAAAACATACTGATTGAAAATATTAAGGGTTTAAAAGAAATTGGATTAGCGGAAAGCAGTTATGCTAATCAAAAGCAAATCCTTACAAAAATTGCACAGCATATAAGCAAGATAAGCGGGTTGGTAGAAAAAATGATCGAGACGCGTAAAATAGTCAATGTAATAGACAATACCCGCACAAAAGCTATTGCTTATGAAAGCCAGATTAAAGCACCTTTCTTTGACGCTATCCGTTACGAGGTAGACAAATTGGAAATACTGGTTGATGATGAAATTTGGCTATTGCCCAAATACAGGGAAATGCTTTTTTTACGCTAATGCATAAGTGTTAGAAATCAGAATGTTTCATTAAGGTTCAGGAAAAAGCCTTTATTGCCAAATCTTCCAAATGCATAATCAAGTGCAAGGTTGGTGCGTGTATGTTTATTAAATAGTACACGAAGCCCTGCGCCATAACCTGGCTGAAAAACTTGAAACAACTGGGTGCCGTGTTCATCATTGCCAGATTGCATGCTGCCAAATACAACACCACTGATAAATTTATTAGACAAAATAGGAAAGCGTAATTCCAATTCTGTATCATTGAACTTAGTGCCTTTAAAATATTGCGCAGTATATCCCCTTCCACTGCGGAATGAACCATCCCTTGCAGTGCCTGGCAATTCCAGGTAAGGAATATCGCCACTTAACAGGTAAGAACCCCAATTCCAAAAAGCCAATACAGTTTCCGGGCTGGCAGCAGAAAGACTGAAATATTTTCTGAAATCGGTTGTCAACTGCATAGAGTTTTTTGTACTTCCAATCCAGGTTTGGTTTAATCTTATGCCTGCATCAAAAAAAATTCCTTTGTAAGCCCTGTTGGGGTTGTCGCGGGTAATATATTCTACATTAAAAAGAAATCCGTTTGCTGAATAACGATCCTGCGGAAAGCCATGCCTCGTATTATATACACCCGACGGAGTTGTATAACCAGTGGAATCTTTGTTATCAATACTCCTTCTTACTTCAAACGACAGACCTGCGCCAATGAAAAGATGCTGTTTAATATTTTTATAAACCTTTTCCCGAAGGTTATAATATACCGAGTGAATTGGATAGACTTTGTGATTTGGATCAGACAATATGATGTCTCCTTCATCTGTGCCTGTATATGCTTTGCCAATGCCAAGTCCATAATCCGGAGCTACAGTTTTTGCAACCACTATATTTCCTTGGAAATTCCATTTATTTCCAGGTGTAAAAATATTATGGTTGATATAAAAGTAAATAATACCCTTGGTGGTTATAGATGCGGAAGTAGCTGCTACAGAAAACAAAGTATTGGGATCTTTACCTAATTTTCTTCCGGCAACAGCCTTAATACCTAATTGTGCACCAATAGTAGGATTAGCAGCAATATTAGGAACTACCGTTACGCCAGATGGGTTGTTATTTGCAGGTTTCGCTTTATGGGGATGTAAAATAAGTCTTTGCAAATCGCCAAAATCAAACTGCTTTGCAAGCATATTGGCTTGTTGCTGACTTGCTGAAGATTGTTTGATTTTTAAAGAGTCTGCCTTTAAGGAATCCACAGGCGGACCTACTTGTGCATATGTTTTAGTAGCAAAACAAAATAATAAACCAATGAATAAAAATCTAACCACAACAGTTGTATAAAGCCTTTCAATTGTCAATCCACACATTCAGCCTTTACGCTCAAAAGGAATTATTACAATATGCGTACCGTCTTTGTTGACGAAACCTGTCAGTTTTTATAAGCACATCACTATAAGACTAATACACAAGCTGCTTATTTCAATTTTTCCTTCACCCAACCTTTTACCAACTCTAATTGTTCCCGAATACCAATATTCGAGTTGTCCAATTCTATAGCATCTTCAGCTTTGCGCAGTGGACTCACTTCCCGGTGAGAGTCTATATAGTCACGCATTTCAAGATTTGCTTTTACTTCTTCTATGGTAATGTTGGGATTTTTATCATACAGCTCTTTAAACCTTCTTTCTACACGAATGGCGTTATCAGCAGTCATAAAAATTTTCAGCTCGGCATGCGGAAAAACAACAGTGCCTATATCCCTTCCGTCCATTACAATGGCTTTGTCTTTGCCCATGCGTTGTTGTTGCGCTACTGCAAATTCTCTTACTTCTTTTATGGCAGCCACATCACTTACTTTTTCGGCTACCACTAAATCCCTTATTACATACTCTACGTTTTCTCCGTTTAAATAAATTTCAGTTTGCCCATTTTTGTGATTGCCCCTAAATTCCAATTCAATATCATCTAACGCCTTCTCTACCTGCTGATGTTTTGTCCAATCAATATGGTTGCGAAGAAAATACAAAGTAATTGCCCGGTACATTGCACCGCTGTCAATATAAGTATAGCCCAATTCTTTAGACAATTGTTTAGCCAATGTGCTTTTACCACAGGAAGACCACCCGTCTATCGTAATAATTATCTTTTTGTCTGATGACATGCAGTTGAAATGTTTCCGCAAAAATGCGGAAAAAAAATGTGATAAGAAGTAAAAAAGTGAGTGGTGAGTAGTGAATGGTGAGTGAGTAATGCAAATCGAACAATCCTATTTATCATGTATATCCTACAGGTCCTGGTAAAGAAATGCCCCGATTAATAACCGGGGCATTGAAATGATTATACTTTAATTAAATCAGGCTTCTGATTTTTCTATTTCTTTTTCTTTCAGCGTAAACTTGATTTTAGAATTCTCTTTATCAAGATCTGCTATTAATACATCGCCGTTTTTAATATTCAGGTTCAGTATTTCTTCTGCTAACGGATCTTCTAGGTATTTCTGGATGGCTCTGTGCAGCGGTCTTGCGCCAAACTGAGAATCGTATCCTTTATCTGCGATGAAGGTTTTTGCTTCTTCAGTAAGTTCAAGACTGAAACCAAGAATAGCCAAACGTTTCAACACACCTTTCATCAATATGTCGATAATCTTGAAGATATCTGATTTTTCCAGTGAGTTAAACACTACTACATCATCTATCCTGTTCAAGAACTCGGGAGAGAATGTACGCTTCAACGCTTTTTCAATAACGGCTTTGTTATTTTCTTCCGCATTTTGTATGCGCGAAGCAGTAGCAAAACCAACACCTTCACCAAAATCTTTCAATTGGCGTACACCAATGTTAGATGTCATTATGATAAGTGTGTTTTTGAAATCTATCTTTCTGCCAAGTCCATCAGTCAACTGACCATCATCCAATACCTGCAATAATATATTGTAGATATCCGGGTGCGCTTTTTCAATTTCATCCAACAAAATAACACTGTATGGTTTGCGACGAACTTTTTCAGTAAGCTGACCACCTTCTTCATAACCTACATAACCGGGAGGTGCACCAATCAAACGGCTTACAGTGAATTTCTCCATGTATTCACTCATGTCTATACGAATAAGAGAATCTTCACTGTCAAACATATATCTTGACAATGCCCTTGCCAACTCTGTTTTACCAACACCGGTTGGGCCGAGGAAGATAAATGTACCAATAGGCTTCTTAGGATCTTTCAAACCTACCCTATTACGCTGAATGGCTTTTACCACTTTCAAAATGGCTTCGTCCTGGCCAATTACCATACCCTTCATGTCATCGTTCATCTTCTTCAGCTTGTCAGTCTCTGCCTGCACCATGCGTTTTACAGGTATACCCGTCATCATGCTCACTACTTCAGCAATGGCATCTTCGTCTATGGGATAGCGTTTGTGTTTGCTTTCTTCTTCCCATTGATTTTTTGCTTTCTCCAACTCTTCTGCAAGACGTTTTTCTGTATCGCGTAAAGAAGCAGCTTCTTCAAACTTCTGGCTCTTTACTACTTTGTTCTTCTCGTTCTTAACGTCTTCTATTTTCTTTTCCAGGTCTACTACATCCTGCGGTACATTGATATTTTTCAAATGCACTCTTGCACCTACTTCATCCAATACATCAATTGCCTTGTCTGGTAAAAGACGATCAGTCATATAGCGATCACTCAACTTAACACATGCTTCAATAGCATCTGGTGAGTAAGTAACGTTGTGAAAATCTTCGTATTTGCTTTGGATGTTGGTAAGTATCTGAATGGTTTCATCCACACTTGGCGGATCAACCATTACCTTTTGGAAACGTCTGTCCAATGCGCCATCTTTCTCGATGTACATCCTATACTCATCCAAAGTAGATGCGCCAATGCATTGGAGTTCTCCACGTGCCAAAGCTGGTTTAAAGATATTGCTGGCATCCAGTGAACCACTGGCACCACCTGCACCAACAATAGTATGTATCTCATCTATAAACAAGATTACATCGCGGTTTTTTTCCAGTTCGTTCATGATGGCCTTCATCCTTTCTTCAAACTGGCCACGGTATTTTGTACCAGCTACCAGTGCAGCAAGGTCTAAGCTCACCACTCTCTTATCAAACAATACCCTTGATACTTTTCTTTGAACAATACGAAGCGCCAATCCTTCTACAATGGCTGTTTTACCCACCCCGGGTTCGCCAATAAGAATAGGATTGTTCTTTTTTCTTCTTGAAAGAATTTGCGATACACGTTCTATTTCTTCTTCCCTGCCTACAATTGGATCAAGTGATCCATTTTCAGCAAGACGTGTTATATCGCGTCCAAAATTGTCTAATACGGGTGTTTTGCTTTTTGCGGCGCCTGCAGCTTTAGATTTCTGCTGTGCGTATTTCTTTTCTTCATCAAACTCATCATCGCCTTCTTCTGAATACTCACTGCGTGTTTCGTTGCCTTTGGATACGCCCAGCTCATTTCTGAATAAATCGTAATCCACGTCAAACTGATTTAAAATTTGTGTAGCAATGTTTTCTTTGTTCTTCAGGATTGAAAGCATTAAGTGTTCTGTTTCTACTGTAGTGCTTTTAAGTGCTTTTGCCTCCAGTACTGTAACACGTATTACTTTCTCTGCCTGTTTGGTTAAGGGCAGGCTGTTAATGTTTGCAATGTTTTTGCCAGTCTTGTCCTTTACCGCTAACTCAATCTCTTTGCGTAACTCATACAAATCCACATTGAAGCTTTTCAAAATGCGGATCGCTGTATTATCCCCTTCACGGATTAAACCCAGCAACAGATGTTCTGTGCCTATGAAGTCATTGCCTAAACGTAATGCTTCTTCCCTGCTGTACGAGATAATTTCCTTTACTTGTGCTGAAAAATTATTGTCCATGTTCTCCAGGATTTATGGGTGATACAATAATAACGAATATTTTTGATTCCTGTTGCCGCCTGCCATTGGCATTACTCCCTATATACAAGTACGGGTTTTATCTGTAAAAGTTACCTTGGAGTAACGCTTTTAACAAGCTTTAAATTGTAAGAACTATTTTTATAAGAACTATGAATGTCAAAACAGATACCAAAGAGAAATTCCATGTCATTACCATCGGGGAACCGGCAATTGCTGCTAATATGACAGCGGAAATGGAGCAATCATTGAATCAACACCTCAAAAACAATGTCAAAAATGTAATTCTTAATTGTAAAGACATCCAAACTATGGATGATGCTGCTGCTGAAAGTATTGTAAAGATACAGCAACAGTTTTACGAACAAAATGCTTCTTTTGTTGTTTGTTGTCTGCAACCGGAATTGGAGCAAAGCTTAGACAACAGCGGTCTTTTAGAGCTCATGAATGTGGTTCCTACAGAGAGTGAAGCCTGGGATATAATACAGATGGAAGAAATTGAGCGGGAGCTACTGGATGACGATAACCCGCAGTTTGATTTATAGTGCTACTAGCCGTTAGCTACAAGCCGCAAGCTCCTTTAAGTCGAAAACAAGTTCGTCTACGAAAGAAAATTATAGACAAGCACTTGTAGCTTGACGCTTGTAACAGGCAGCTTGCATAGTGGGGTTCTTTTTCCCCGCAAAGCAGCAACGGCTTTAAAAATCTGTCTTCCTCTAAAAATATTAGCAGGCTGGTTCCGTTATTTGAAACGCTTCATTAGATTTGTTGCCTGATCGGTTTTACCCATTATATTTTATGCTGGCTGTAACAATACTTGGAAATAACTCTGCTCTACCTGCTTTTGACCGGCATCCTACAGCCCAGGTGATTACATTGGATGATTATCTCTTCCTGGTTGATTGTGGGGAAGGCACTCAAATGCAAATGGCCAAATACCGCATCCGCCGCAGCCGCATCAACCATATTTTTATTTCTCACCTTCATGGCGATCATTACTTTGGGCTCATCGGCCTAATTACCAGCATGGGTCTTTTGGGACGTGAACATGATATGCACTTGTATGGACCTGCACCTTTAAAAGAGCTGATAGATATGCAATTGAAAGTAGCCGACACTACGCTGCCTTTTAAATTGCATTTCCATCCGTTGCACGAAGGTTTGATTGTGGATGAGGATAAGTTCAGGGTGAGGTGTTTCCCAGTTAGTCACCGCATACCCTGCTGGGGTTTTAGGTTTGAACAGGTAAGGGCGCCACGCCGCATTCTTCCTGAAAAAGCAATTGACAGCGGTGTTCCGGCTGCTTTTTTTGATAGGCTTAAATGGGGGGAAGATTATACTACAAAGAACGGCGATTTGATTAAAAACGATACCGTTACCATAGCGGCTCCCGCAGCGCTTAGCTATGCATACAGCGCAGACACCATGTATGATGAGCGCATTATTGATAAAGTAAAAGACGTGAACCTGCTTTATCATGAGACTACCTACCTGAAAGATTTGGGAGACCGTGCTATGAAACGCTTCCATTGCACTACTGAACAAGCTGCTACCATTGCTTTAAAAGCCAATGTGGGCCGATTGATTATTGGACACTTTAGCAGCAAGTATGAAGTATTGCAGCAGTTTGAAAGCGAAGCCAAAGAAGTTTTTCCTAATGCTGAATTGGCGCTTGAGGGTGTTACTTATAGAGTACTTTAAAGTTGTAAGTTTTAAGTACGCCAGTGGGAAGTGGTGAGTGGCTAGTATGAAGAAAAATTACTTGCATCTGCATTTTTGATAAAACACTTCAGCTTATTACACATCGCATCAAGAGTTGTAAGTTTTAAGTGGTAGGTTTTAAGTCCTTTTGCGTCGTAGTCCAACGCTGTGATACATACACAGAATTCTTTCAAATAAAAACGCGGCAAAATGAAATCCATTCTGCCGCGTGTCTAAATACTAAATACTGTATTCTAAAAACTATTTCCCCAGGTAGGCTTTCACTTTCTTGTAATTGCCATCGCTGAGCGGCGTAACAGGTAAACGAAAATTATTTCCCAGCAATCCCATTTCTGCCATAAATGCTTTTACACCTGCGGGATTGTTTTCTGCAAACATGATATCGTAAGCGTCAATCAATTTATCATTTAATGCACGTGCGTTTTTGAAATCTGCTTTCAGTGAATAGCGCACCATTTCTGAGAATGTTTTTGGAAATGCATTGGCTGCCACACTTATCACGCCTTCCATACCACAAGCTATTTGCGGCAATGCGAGTGCATCGTCTCCGCTTACTACAAAAAAATCTTCGGGCTTATCACGCAATACTTTCATGCATTGTGCCATGTCTCCGCCAGCTTCTTTTATCCCTGCAATATTATCTACTTCTCTTGCCAGGCGAAGAATGGTATCAGCATCTATATTGCGACCTGTGCGTCCAGGCACATTATAAAGAAGTATAGGTTTTACCGTTGCCGCAGCAATAGCTTTATAATGCTGGTAAAGCCCTTCCTGCGATGGCTTATTGTAATACGGACTTGCGCTTAATACAGCAATGGCTTTATCAAGCGGTATGTGCTGCAAATCTTCAATCACATCGTTAGTGCTATTGCCACCAATACCCACCACAACGGGCACACGGCCATCTACTTTCTGGTAGGTAAAATTTACAATCGCTACCTTTTCTTCCTTTCGCAGTGTGGGGGTTTCGCCTGTAGTGCCAAGCGTAACTACATACTCTACGCCATCCCTGATAACAAAATCTATGACTTTGCCCAGGGCGTCGTAATCAATTTCAAAAGCTGAAGTGAAAGGGGTAACCAGTGCAACACCGGTACCACGTAAACGATTACTGAGTGACATGAATTATTCTGAATTTTTGAATGTTAAATGCTGGATCTTTTCCGTGGCCCATGGCCAACGGTTTTTAAAATCTCCATAAATAAGGTGAAATGACTGCAGAATAGATTGAAATGTCTATCCTTGTTGAGCAACCTGTTCTGTTGTTTCTTCCCAGAAGCCCATCTTGCCAAACTTCTTTATACGGTCGCGGATGCGTTGCTCGGGGTCTATCTGCTTCAGTTCCTTCAATGCATCCACCAATACGTTTTTCAGGTTCTGGCCTGCTTCATTATAATCCCAATGTGCGCCGCCCAATGGCTCAGGCACCACACCATCTACCAATCCAAACTTGTACATATAATCTGAAGTAAGCCTTAATTCTTCTGCTGCTTTTTCTTTCATTTCCCAACTGCGCCAAAGAATGGAGCTGCAGTTTTCAGGAGAAATTACAGTGTACCAGGCATTTTCCATCATAAAAACTTTATCGCCTACACCAATGCCCAATGCACCACCAGATGCACCTTCGCCAATAATAGTGCAGATAACAGGTACTTTCAACCGCATCATCTCATATATATTGCGTGCAATGGCTTCTCCCTGGCCACGCTCTTCAGCTTCCATACCGGGATAAGCACCCGGTGTATCTATTAAAGTAATAACCGGCTTGTTGAATTTCTCTGCCAGTTTCATCAATCTTAGTGCTTTACGGTACCCTTCAGGGTTGGCCATACCAAAATTGCGCAACTGCCGCATTTTTGTATTGATGCCTTTTTGCTGCCCGATGATCATTACTGTTTCGCCGCCTATTTCAGCGAAACCCCCCACCATTGCTTTATCGTCTTTTACATTTCTGTCTCCGTGCAACTCTACAAAATTGCTGGACATTTTCTGAATGTATTTCAGCGTGTATGGCCTGTCTGGATGACGACTAAGCTGCACCCGTTGCCAACTATTTAGGTTGGCTGTAATCTCTCTCCGCTTCTCAATTACCTGGTCCTTATATTTCTTGATGAGGTCTGTAGAATCAATCTTTGTTTTTTCTGCCGACTGCTGCAATTTCTCAATCTCATCAAAAAGCTCTTTAATAGGCTTTTCAAAGTCCAGGAATTGTCTGTTTTTGTCTTCGGGCATCGCTGTTTTTTAATTGAGGCGTAAAATTAAGGGAAAATGGGTATTCAAAGCTAGATATAGCGGCAGGATAATTGATGTTCGGGATTATAAAAATATTCAGATATGCAGACCTGTAAGCTTTCATTTTCAAGGAATAGCGATCCATAAATAAGATTATCGTTTAACAATTATGAATTTTATTGAGCCGGCCTGGCAACACGGATGGAGCTTTTGTTGCGACGCTCCTTTCAACAGGGTAGCTATAATCACCCAAAACCAGATCATCTATTTCCTTATTAACTGGTTGTTATTGTATTGAGCAACACCTGTGGGCAACAACAGATTGGTTACATTTAAAAACAAAAATCTCTAAATAATCCTCTAAATATGGACAAAAAATTAGAAGGGCAAATTGCCATTATAACTGGAGCTAGCAGCGGCATTGGTGCCGGCGTATCAAAAGCAATGGCTGCATCGGGTGCCACAGTAGTAGTTAATTATCCTGTACCTGTTACCAAAGATGCAGCAGAAGCAGTATTGAAAGAAATAACAGACGCAGGTGGCAAAGGCATTACCTATGCCTGCGATGTAAGCAAAGAAGACCAGGTAATAAAAATGTTTGCAGATGTGGTAGCTCAATTTGGTACGGTAGATATACTGGTAAACAATGCTGGTGTGCAACGCGATGCAAAATTTACCGAAATGACATTGGATCAATGGAACCAGGTGCTGGGTATAAATCTTACTGGCCAGTTTCTCTGTGCCAGGGAAGCTATTAAGGAATTTTTACGTCGTGGTTTAGACGAGACAAGAAGTAAGGCCGCTGGTAAGATTATTTGTATGAGCAGTGTGCATGAAGTTATACCCTGGGCAGGCCATGCTAACTATGCAGCCAGCAAAGGTGGCATCATGATGATGATGAAAACAATCGCCCAGGAATTTGCGCCTAAAAAAATTCGCATCAACTCTATTGCGCCAGGTGCTATTGCCACGCCTATTAACCACGACGCATGGGATACAGCACAACATTTGCAAAACTTATTGAGACTAGTACCAGAAAAAAGAATAGGTCAAGTACAGGACATTGGCAATGCAGCCGTTTTTCTTGCCAGCGATGATGCTGATTATATTAATGGCACTACTCTTTTTGTAGATGGCGGCATGACTTTATACCCAGGGTTTGAAGACAATGGGTAAACTACCCCCTGTCCCCCTAGAGGAGAGACTTAGGTGCATCCGAATAAATAATAGCTAGCTTGATTTATTCGGAGTCTATTTTAATAAAACAAAAGTATCAATTCCCCTTCAAGGGTTAGGGGCAGAACATGAAGGTGAACAAAACAATATTAATAAACTACTCATTTCCCCTTTAGGGGTTAGGGGTAATCAACTTATCAATTCCCCTTTTAGGGGTTAGGGGTATGAACGAAGAACAGAAAAGACTACAGGATATAGCATGGAAAAAATGGGGGCCATATGTAACCGACAGGCAATGGGGAACCGTACGTGAAGATTACAGTGCAGACGGAAGTGCATGGGAATACATTAGTCACGATATGGCACGAAGCAAAGCTTATCGTTGGGGGGAAGAAGGTATAGCAGGTATTTGCGATGATCAGCAATTGCTTTGTTTTGCTATTGCCTGCTGGAATAAAAAAGACCCTATCATTAAAGAAAGATATTTTGGGCTTACCGGGCACGAAGGCAATCATGCAGAAGATGTAAAGGAAATGTATTATTATTTGGATTCTACTCCCACGCATGCATACATGAAGATGCTGTATAAATATCCCCAGGCAGCATATCCTTATGAATGGTTAGTGAATGAAAACCGCAGCAGAAACAAACAGCAACCCGAATTTGAATTAATAGATACTGGCATTTTCAACGACAATAAATACTTTGACATTTTTACTGAATATGCGAAGGCTTCACCGGAAGACATACTCATAAAAATAACTGTACACAATCGCGGCAATGAAGACGCTGCTATAAACATACTGCCTACTATCTGGTTTAGAAATACCTGGCTTTGGGGCTATGATAATTACAAACCGCAATTATCATCATCCAATACAGGTGATATAATGATTCATCACAAAGATCTTGGTCCTTTTACATTGCACCTGGATGAAAAAGCTTCTTTACTTTTCTGCGACAACGAATCCAACAATAAAAAATTATATAGCTCTGACAACAATACAGCGTTTTGTAAAGATGGCATTAACGAGATGCTGGTGCATGGCAATGATAAGGCTGTAAATATTTACCAGCAAGGAACCAAAGCGGCCATTAATTATGACGTGGTAGTAAAAGCTGGTGAAAGCTATACCATCCGCCTGCGACTGGAAGCTGTTAACAACATGCATCCATTTAATGATTTTGATAACATCTTTGCGGGAAGGTTGCAAGAGACGAATGATTTTTACAATGATTTGCAACAAGAGATAAAAAGTGAGGACGAAAAAAATGTACAACGCCAGGCCTTTGCGGGCATGTTGTGGAGCAAACAATTTTTTTATTACAACGTAAGAGAATGGCTGAATGGAGATCCTGCCCAGCCACCTCCTCCATCTCAAAGAAAATGGGGCCGCAATCATGAATGGACACATTTAAACAATGCAGATGTTATTTCTATGCCAGACAAATGGGAATATCCCTGGTTTGCAGCATGGGACCTATCTTTTCACTGCATTTCTTTTGCATTGATTGATCCGGCGTTTGCAAAAAATCAATTGGAGTTGCTTACCAAAGAATGGTATATGCATCCCAACGGTCAATTGCCTGCATATGAATGGGCTTTCGGAGATGTTAACCCGCCGGTGCATGCTTGGGCTGCGTGGCGTGTATACAGCATTGATAAAAGAACAAATGATGGCAAAGGAGATATCCCCTTTCTTGAGTCTGTATTTCATAAGTTACTCATGAATTTTACCTGGTGGGTAAATCGCAAAGACGCAGAAGGCAACAATATTTTTGAAGGAGGTTTTTTGGGCCTGGATAATATTGGTGTTTTTGACAGAAGCGCCCTGCTTCCAACAGGTGGGGTAATGGAACAATCTGACGGCACCAGTTGGATGGCCATGTATTCTCTCAACCTGATGCGAATTGCGCTTGAGCTTTCCAGTTATAATCCTGTATACCAGGGCATGGCTACCAAGTTCTTTGAACACTTCTTATACATAGCCGGAGCTATGGCTAATATGGGAGGCAATGACGGTCTCTGGGATGATGTTGATCAGTTTTATTACGATGTACTACGTCTGCCCAACGATGGCAGTGCAAAACTAAAAGTACGCAGCATGGTGGGTTTAATACCACTGTTTGCTGTAGAAGTATTGGATCATGAAATACTGGAAGCCGTGCCGGAATTTGCGAAAAGATTAGATTGGTTTCTTCAAAACAGGCCAGACCTGGCTAGTTTGGTTTCTCGCTGGCAGGAAAAAAGTGAAAATGAAAAACATCTGCTCAGTTTATTGCGCGGGCACCGTATGAAAAAAATATTGCAGCGCATGCTGGATGAAAATGAATTTCTGAGCCCCCACGGCGTAAGAGCAGTTTCTAAATATCATGAACAACACCCTTACGAATATTGGTTAGACGGACATTGCTTTGCTGTAAAATATACGCCGGGCGAATCTGACTCTACTCTATTTGGAGGCAATAGCAATTGGCGTGGTCCTATCTGGATGCCGGTAAATTATTTATTGATTGAGAGTCTGCAGCGGTTTCATTATTATTATGGAGATGATTTTAAATTGGAATGCCCAACAGGCAGTGGTCAATATATAACACTTGATGAAATTGCTGATGAACTTTCCAGACGCGTATCAACATTGTTTTTAACTAACAAGGAAGGAAAACGCCCTTTTCTTGGCGACAATGATAAGTTGCAAACAGATCCACACTTTAATTCATACATGCTGTTCTTTGAATACTTTCATGGAGATACAGGTAAAGGGTTAGGTGCTTCACATCAAACGGGATGGACTGGCCTTATTGCTAAACTATTGCAACCAAAA
Organism: Chitinophagaceae bacterium; assembly: GCA_047602295.1. Classification (GTDB taxonomy): domain Bacteria; phylum Bacteroidota; class Bacteroidia; order Chitinophagales; family Chitinophagaceae; genus JACMLD01. The sequence continues at coordinate 5,147,927 of JASGHP010000001.1, forward strand.
AGATCTGAAGAACCTGAAACAATGCCTGCCTCTAAACCACAGCCTGTTAACGATCAACAACCGGCTTCTTCTCAACCAGAAGTATTGGGGAAGAAATAAAATATGCTACAAAAAGACAGCACCATATTGCAAAATCTTTCCACTGCATTGGAATGCGAATGGCTGGAAACAAATGCCCTGGGCGGTTATAGCAGTTCTACAATCATTGGATGCAATACACGTCGTTATCATGGCTTGCTGGTAGCGGCTACAAAACCTCCTACAGAAAGAATGGTGCTGGTATCAAAACTGGAAGAAACCATAGTTATTGGTGATGATCAATTTGAATTATCGGCAAACGAATATGGTGATGTTGTTCATCCAAACGGCTATCATTATATAAATGAGTTTACAAGAAACCTATTTCCCCAATTTACTTATAAGGTTGCCGGCGTTACATTGAAAAAGACCATTACAATGGTGCATCAAGAGAACAGTACAATTATTATTTATGATGTGCTGGAAGCAAACACACCATTTACTTTGCAGCTTTTGCCATTGCTGGCAGTAAGAAATCATCACGAATTAGTAATATCCAATAATGCCGTCAACACAAAAGCAGACTTTAAGCAAAATGTATTTTCTGTAAATCTTTATAATAACACTCCAACAGTTTTTATTAAAATACCGGGTGCTAAGTTTCACGAACAACCACAATGGTTTTACAGTTTTACTTATCAAAAAGAAAAAGAAAGAGGGCTTGAGTACGAAGAAGATCTATTTTCTCATGGTTTATTTTCTGTTGATTTAAAGCAGGGTGATTCATTGGGAATTATTTTGTCTGTAAAAGATCCTACCCTATCTGATGCACATGACTTGTTGGAGAAAGAAACAAACAGAAAAAAAAGTCTGTTAGAAAATTTGTCAGACAGCAATTCCATTTTATCAATGTTTCAATTGGCAGCAGACCAATTTATTGTTAAGAGAAATATCGGTTCTACAGAAGCAGCAAGCGTTATTGCAGGTTATCATTGGTTTACAGACTGGAGCCGAGATACTATGATCAGCCTGCCGGGGCTTGCGTTATATACTGGTCGTTATAAAGACGCACAAAACATATTGCGTGCTTTTGCTCATAGCAGCAGCATGGGTATGTTGCCCAATCGTTTTACAGATGAAGGCGGACTTCCCGAATACAATAATGTAGATGGAACGCTTTGGTTTTTTATTGCTGTATACAAATATTGGCTGATAACAAAAGACAATGATTTTATATTGACTGAGATCTTACCAGTGCTAAAAGACATTGTTGAATGGCATTATAAAGGAACAAGGTATAATATCCATGTTGCAGAAGATGGTTTGTTATATGCAGGTGAGCAAGGCCAACAACTTACGTGGATGGATGCAAGGGTTGATAACTGGGTAGTAACTCCGCGAATGGGCAAACCTGTAGAAGTGCAGGCGCTTTGGTACAATACGCTAAAGATATATGCAACATTCTTATTGCTTAACCAGGAAAAATCCGATGCAGCAATTACAGAAAGCCATGCAGCTAAAGCAAAAGAAAGTTTCCAAAAATTATTCTGGTATGCAGAAGGCAATTATTTGTATGATAACATTGATGAAAACAATATCCCTGATAAAAGTTTAAGACCAAACCAGCTTTTTGCCATCAGTCTTCCATTTACTTTAATTGAAGGTGAACAAGCCATAGCAATATTAAATACCGTAAAAGAAAATCTGTATACACCGGTTGGGTTGAGATCACTGGCAGCAAACGACAAAAATTATAAATCAATTTATACCGGCAACCTCTTGCAAAGAGATGTAGCTTACCATCAAGGCACTGTGTGGAGTTGGTTATTAGGGCCGTATGTGGATGCATTAATTAAAGTAAAAGGAGAAGCCGGGTATCAGGAAGCAAAGACTGTCATTGACAACATAGCTTTTCATTTGAATGAAGCTGGTGTTGGCAGCATATCAGAAATATTCGATGCTGAAGCACCGCATCATCCAAGAGGTTGTATTGCACAGGCATGGGGTGTAGCAGAGTTATTGAGGGTGATGAAGGAGTACAATTTGGGAACACGAATGGACGCTAATAACACGAATGCACGCGAATAGACCACGAATCGGCACGAATGGGAACACAAATGTGCACGAATGCCACGAATAAATGCGAATGGGACAAAGAGTGGATGTAAAAAATGTGAATCTTCCTCAAACAGCTTGTAGCTTGTAACTAACAGCTTGCAGCATATAACTTATGTCGCCTCATAAAAATCTCCCTGTTGAGACAATGCTTCTCGATACTTATTGAACACTTTTGTCTTGGATATAAAGCCGGAAAACTTATTATCCTTGTCCAATACAGGCAGGTACCAGCTATGTGTAATATCAAACTGCTCCATAACAGAACGCATGTCCTGGTCTTCACGCAATATGGCAGCAGGTTTTTTCATTAATGAGCGGATAGTAATCTTTTTAAAATCATCCGGTTGAAAAAGCTTTTGTTTTACATCGTTCAACTCAATAATGCCAACAAAACGGTGGCGCCCATCGTGCACTGCAAAAATATTTTTTTCGCTGCGCTTGATTAATTCCACCAGGTCAACCATTCTTTTATCCATGCTAATGCTCTCATAGTTACTCTCCAGCATTTCAAGTAAGCTGATGCTGGTAAGGATATTTTTTTCTTTCTGGTGTGTGAAGATATGGCCCAATGAAGCAAGCTTTTTTGTCTCCATCGAGAATGGCTCGCTGGTCTTCACTATAAAAAAAGAAATGGAAGAAACAATCATCAGCGGAATAAACAACTCGTATCCATTAGTGATTTCAGCAATTAAAAAGATAGCAGTAAGCGGGCAATACATTACGCCGCTTAAAACGCCAGCCATTCCTACAAGACTAAAATTGCCTTCAGGAATTTTTATAAAAGATGTACTGTTTAAAATTCGGGAAAAGAAAAAACCGAGATATGCGCCTGTAAATAATGAAGGCGCAAAATTACCACCGTTACCGCCAGCACCTATTGTTATTGCCGCAGCAATGGGCTTTACTAATACAATCAGAGCGGTAAAAGTAATCAGCCCCCAATTCTCTCCCAATTTTGAAAACAGCGTTGTATTGTCTGTAATACTTCCCGGCGTGTCGTTTGCTACCAGCTTAATGCTATTATAACCTTCACCAAACAATGGCGGCAAAACAAAACAAATCACCAGCAATAAAACACCGCCCAATGCAGCTTTGGCATAGGCATTCATTTTATTGGCGTGCAACCGGCCTTCTATCGATTTAAAAATTTTGGCATAATAAAGAGAAACAAAACCTGCCAATACACCAATCAAAATATAAAAAGGCACGTTCTTATAATTGAAGTTTTGCTTTAGCACAAAATTGAACAACAAATCTTCTTTAAGAATGACTTTAGAGCAAAGTGCGCCCATTACCGACGAAATCATTAAAGGGATAAAATAGCTTACTACTGTTTCTGCAAGCAACACTTCAATAGCAAAAATTACCCCGGCAATAGGTGCATTAAATACAGCAGCTATACCAGCAGCGGCGCCACAGGCTATGAGCAATGTCCGTTCGCGGTAATTTAAATCGGTGATGCGTGCAAGATTAGAACCAACAGCAGAACCTGTAGATACAATAGGCGATTCCAAACCAGCTGAACCACCAAGACCTACCGTAACTGAGCTGGTAATAACATGCATGTAAACGTGCTTCAAAGGAATAAAAGAAGATCTGCGTGCAATGGATTTAAGCACCATGGCAATACCTTTCTCTATCTCCTTTCCAAAAAAATGCCGAATGATAAAAACTGTTATCAGCAAACCAAGACAGGGAAACAATAAATATGCAAAACGGGATACAGGAATTTCTTTTACCCAATGCTGCACGTAATGCACCAGTGTTTTTAAAAGCACTGCCACCAAACCTGAAACGAAACCGGTGAGTGTTGCAATTATCATAATAAACTGCACACGGGTAACCCTGATGCGCAATTGATTAATGAGAAGCTGGTACAGTGATTTAATTGAAGCCAATCAAACTTAGTTTAGTGAGTAGTCTGGCTGCAAATATAAGCTTGTATTCATAAACTGCGCTGCGCCGTCATTAATCAAGCAGGTCTACTACTTTACTGAAATCGGGTTCTTTTATTACGTAATCGGCCACCAGGTCCAGCAAACCATAAGTAGCGCAAAAAGAAATACCTACACCCGCTTTTTTAATCATGCACACATCGTTTTCACCGTCCCCTGCTACCAATGTATTTTTTAAATCAACACCATACTTATTACAAATGTTAATAAGTGCATTCATTTTGCAATAATCATGTTTACATTGGCTGTTTTCATCAGCAACAAAGAAAGATGGTATTTTTACTTCGCCGGTAGCAATACTTTGTGAAAATTCCAACTCGTTGGCAAGGGTAAAGTCAAAGTCAAATTTATTTTTTAGGTGATTAGTGATACAATCATAACTATCGGAAATGATGCCGGTAATAAATCCACGTTGCTTTAACTCCTGTACAATCTCCTTTGTGCCAGCAGTTATTTCAATACTATCAGCAACATCCAATATCTCAGAAAAACTTCTTCCTTTTAATTGCTTGGCAATTAACTTGGTTCTTATAAAAGGATTGCTTTGTGTTGTAGCAATTTCTACCAGTTCATTAGTGAAATTAAATTTCTTTGCAGCCGTTTGTATAAAACTTGCTCTCAGCAATGTATTATCCATATCAAAAATGGCAATCTTCTTTAAAGACATCAAACTTTCCCTTATAGCAAATTCCATTTGTTCTCTTATCACTTGTATGTTTTCATAAGTTTCCAGGTTTTGTGTCTGCACTGCTTTCGATTTCTTCATAATAGTGCGTGCAACTTCTCTCGACATGCGACCCAGTTGCTCCAATTGCTGCATCCTGTTTTCAATATTTCCAATATTCACTTCGCTAATCCTGGCACCCATATTATTCATGTCCATCAATATACCTATATCAACGCCATAACCTTCTTCAAATTCGCAATCTTGCAGAAAAGATTTTTTTCCTGCAATCATACCACTAAGCGGTTGTTTAAAATTCGGGAACGAAGGATTAAGTATTGATAAAAGAGGTTTAGCAACCAATTCGGTTACCCGTCCGGCTTGTCTTGTAAAAAAAGATTTTACAAAATCTGCTTTATCTGCAATGAGATCTTTTGTAAGCAAGTCAATAACATCATCCGGGTATGTCATAATATCTGCGTCAAGAAAAGCTATGATGTCGTTCTTAGCAAGCATAATCCCTTCTTTCATAGATATACCCTTTCCCAGCTTCGTACTCGTAACTACTGTTGCTCCTTCTTTTTTCGCAATATCAACTGTACTGTCCATAGATTTATCGTCTATTACAATCACTTCAGAAACATTGGAGGATTTTTTTGCGAGGTTTACTACAAAAGCAATTGTCTTTTCTTCATTTAAAGCGGGTATAATTACAGTAATCATAAGCATTAAATTTAATGATACCGGTAATGATCTACCAGTAAAAAAATAATAATAAAAGCTTAGGTTGAGGAGTTGCGTGCAGGCCGTCAAGATACCGAAATGAGTAGTCAGTTGATATTAAGAGGGTCTGTAGTATTTATTTTAAAACGAATTCTGCTAAGGTTGCAAATATACTTTACAATTTCCAATAGCATTTTGTTCGATTGGGCAATGAGTGAAAATTAATTGAAAAATAATTAACTGACATCTTTTAAAAACATTTCAATCTTACTTTATAAATCACAAAAAAAACCAGTCTTATAGTAGCTGGTTAAATGTTCATTCGTATTTTAAAGTTATTCTTTGTCTTTTAGTGTTGGCCAATTTGTATTTGCTTTATCAATAAACTCTTGTTGCTTTTTTATCCATACTTGTTGAACACCTTTGCTGTAGTTAAGATATAATTTTCCATCGACTACCATCCAGGCTTGTGGATCTGTAGGAGCTTTGTGCCCTGCAGACAACCCATAAGCACAATAGCCGCCATATTGAGGAGCATACTTTTCTGGTGCGCTTTTAAATAACTCTTTGTTTTCACGGCTTACAAAATACCAATTTGCATTGTTCCAATTATAAGAGATACTGCTATCTCCTTTTATCGCTTTTGCCTGCGTAAAATAAGCTACTGCATCATATCCATGAATGGCTGCGCCATCTGTTACAAATACAGGAGATTTCTGCGCATGAGCAGTTATCAAAATAAAAAAGGCGATGCTAAGGTTGAATATTTTTTTCATAACACTTGTTTTAATATTCAAAACTAGCAAGCATTCCTTTCATAAAAAGTCTGCTATACGACACTTAAAAGAATTGCGGGAAGTAATTGTTTATTTGGGAACTGACTCATGAAAATCAACCCATCTTTTTATAAGTAAGCTGATAAATCTTTTAAGATAGATCTCATTCAGAAAATTATTAGACCAATTATCGAAGCGGCTGCATTGCACTCCAAGGTAAAAGAAATACACAGCGGCACCAGCGGCAGGGATTAAGTCCATTTCTTCCCGGCTGATTGAAGCTATAGACTGATACCCTTCGAAAAATTGATCTTTTTTACGATGAAATACCGCTTCGTCTCTTTCTGTACTGAACAATTGCAAAATATAATAGCTTATATCAAGCAGCAGCCAGCCATTACCACAAAAATCAAAATCAAACAAGGTTGGTTTATTATCATCAACTACCAGGTTATCAAACCAAATATCTAAATGTACAGCGCCAAATCTTAATTTATCTGAAGGAGCTTGCAGAAAAGTATTGTATAATTTATTTTGCAACGTTTGCATATAAATCATTTCTTCTGTTTCTGCAGGCAGAAATTTTTTTAACCAATCAAAAGAGTCTTTTAATAAAACATCGGGTGTGTAAGTAACTCTTTCAATCTTGTAGTCCTTTGTAAGCAAATGTATACTGGCCATTAGCTTGCCCAACTTATAATGCACTTCATCAGGCATATTCAACATCTTCTCCCCCTTTGCAAACGAAAACAAAACACCATATCGAATACCTTCAGGTGCCACTAATTCCTGCACGTAAATCTTTTTCACATCTTCAATAGGATATGAAACAGAAACTTTATTTTGATGCAGCATGTTTAGCAGTGCTATTTCTGAAAGTATTTCTTTTTCAGTTCTCCATCCTTTGGTATATAAACGAAAAACATTTTTGCCGTTTTCCTGCTCAATTAAATAAGTATGACTTATTCCTGTCTTTAAAATGCGGGCACTTACCAGGCCCTGCAAATCATATTTCTCTTTTACGAACGCAGCAATAGCATCTGGAGCAAGTATAGAATCTAAAACAGGAAAAGCATCCATTATTTAAAGCTTGATTTGTTTTTCAAAAAAAGGACGCAATATTACAAATAAAAACACAATTGCTTTTATTGTTGTTGCAGCAGGTAATCGTTCAGTTTTATTATATTTTGTTTAAGACCTTCATCAGCTTTAAATGTTTTAACCACCTGATGAAATTGCTCTGCTGTTTCAAAAAGCATGTGCCAGTTAATCAATGTTTTTTTGCCCTGTGCTTCAAAAGTGATGGTTGCGGTAAACTTAGGACCACTGACATGATCAAAAACAATTCTCTCTGGCTTCACCAATTCTTTGTATACACTGGTATTTTTATAATCAGTACCATCAGGACCATGCATCACAAAATCCCATACACCACCAACCACTACATCCATTTTAAAAATGGTATTGGTAAAACCATTGGGGCCCCACCAGTTTTTTATATGCTCAGGTTTTGTAAATACTTCCCATACTAATTCCCTGGGGGCATCCAATACTCTTGAAATGACAAGCTCACGGTCAGCCGTGTTATTATTTTTTTCGTTTTGCATTTTTTTTATTTTTTGATTGTAATTTATTGAGGTATTGTTCCAATGAATCGAGTTTTGCTTCGTAAAATTTTCTGTATTGATCAACCCATACAGACACATCATTCAATCCTGCCAGGCTGGCTTCGCAATATCTTTCACGGCCGGTTTGTTTTATGGTAATCAGACCGCATTCAGTTAATATTCTTACATGTTTGGATACCGCCTGGCGACTAATGCCAAAACTATCGGCAACTGCATTCACTGTTAGTGAATTACCGGCAATTAAACCAATAATTTCCCTGCGTGTAGGGTCTGCTATAGCCTGAAAAACATCTCTTCTCATGGTATAAAATTATGCAACTGTATGGTTGCAAATTTAGGCAACTAATTGGTTGCGCAAAATATTTTTACAAAGCTTTTTGCAAATGCCTATATTTAATGACGCTTAACCATCCTCTGCTGCCACAAAAGCCCTTCAGCCATTACTCATGCCAAATGAATAGTATGAAAACGCAGCTATCTACACCCCAAAAAACTTTCCTGGCAGTCCTGGTTTTAATCGGTTGGTTTGCATTAATTGCACAGTTCTATCTTTACTTTACCAGCAAGACTGTTTCGCTAGCGGAAATGACAATTCGCTACTTCACTTATTTTACTATACAAACCAACCTGATTGTTGCAATTGCTTTTACGTCTTTGCTTTTTAGTCCCTCATCTGCTGTGGGAAGGTTTTTTGACAAACAGCAAACAAGAGCTGCCATCACCGTATATATTTTAGTGGTAGGAATTATTTATAATACAATCCTGCGTTTTTTGTGGGCACCAACCGGCATGCAACAATTAGTAGACGAACTCCTTCATTCTGTTATACCGTTACTTGCATTTTTATATTGGCTTATATTTTCTCGAAAGAGTACGCTAAAATGGACGCAGGTTTTTACCTGGCTTATATATCCGCTGGTATATGTTATCTGCGTTTTATTACGCGGTGCACATTCTGGTTTTTATCCTTATCCTTTTATAAACAAAACATTGTTGGGACTTACCAAAGTAATGGTAAATGCTGTTGGTATCACATTCGTATTCCTCCTTATATGCTTACTGCTTGTAGGCATCGCTAAATTTCTCAATAAAAAAATTTAGGATAGGCATTATTACACAGCATGGGCATCATTTTCTACAATATGCCCTAAAAAAGCAATCTTATCGCCTTATAATATTGATGGCATCATTTTGTTATAGCTAACCATATCACCAAAAAGTAATTTTATGGTAAGAGATAACAAAAAGAATTTTCTATTTGCAGGCTTTATGGGCCTTATAGCACTTGTAGTTGTATCATCTTGTGCTAATGACAGCTCTAGTAGCAGCGATAAAACAGCTGCTGTAGATACAAGTGCTATGATAGCAGCAGACTCTTCCAATATGGCTAAAACCACCACAAAGAAAAAAGGAAAAGTTTCAGGTGCTATCAGTTCAGATAACACTGTAAAAATTGAAAAAGATAAAGATGGAGTTTATAACAGGGCAGATAAAATGCCTGAATATCCAGGCGGTGAAGCAGCCTTATCAAAATATGTAGAAAATAATATTACCTATCCGCAAAATGCAATTGATCAAAATACAGAGGGTACAGTGAATGTATCATTTGTAATAAATGAAAAAGGAAAAGTAATCAATCCGGTTGCTACAGGCAAAGCTGCAGGCAATGGCTTGGATGAAGAAGCAATAAAAGTAGTTAAACAAATGCCCGATTGGAAACCAGGTATTGTAAAAGGTAAAGCAGTAAAAACACGTTTATCGCTTCCTGTTACATTTAAACTGGCAGATTCTTAACAACAACAACTAGAGATAAACAAAAAGAGCAGTGATATTTTCACTGCTCTTTCTTTTATGCCTATTGCAATATCTTTATTTAACCACTTCTTCAATTACATGCCCAATGCAACCGTTGGGCATTTGCACATGTAATAGAGCGGCTACGGTTGCGGCAATATCAGTCATGTGTGTTTCCCTGTTTGTTTTACCAGGTTTTATATTCCAACCATAAAACAGCAACGGAATGTGGGTATCGTAAGGATTCCATGTGCCGTGTGTAGTACCTGTTTTACTATATCCCTCAAACCAGCCTGCAACCAATACTATTTGCACGCCGCCACTTCGTTTAAAATTATAACCGTTTGCAATCATTGTTTTAATTGGTTCTGGTATAGGAGATTTTCCCAGTTCTGCAACATCCACAGCATAGCTAATACCCGGTTGCTGTTGCAGGTAATCAACAGCAGCTTTTTTAATAGCGCTGTAGTCCAGCTTCTCAGCATTTATTTTTGAGATGTTGAAATTTACCTGGTAATTCATAATAGAACGCACCAAACCGGTGCTGCCAAATTTTGCAGACAGTATTTTATTTAGGGTATCTGTTAATGGTTTTGCGTACCAGAAATCCGCTGGCAATTTATGGTCTTGCATAAAACCAATAGAATGTGCAGCACCATGATCTGCTGATAAGAAAACAAGGTATTGTCCTTTGCCAATTTTTTGATCGAGCAAATCAAAAAAAGAAGCTAGCTCCTGATCTAATCTTAAGTAAGTATCTTCTACTTCAATAGAATTTGGACCAAACATATGGCCTACATAATCAGTAGATGCGCAATTAATGGTTAAGAAGTCTGTTGCCGTACCACGACCTAATTGGTAAGCTTCCAATGTTGCTTTGGCAAAATCAAGTGTAAGTGCATTGCCAAAAGGTGTGGAACGCAAACTACCTTTGTTTTTCTTATAAATCTCATTAATGGCATGCGGAAAAACGGAAGCAGTTTCACCTGCAAACTTTCCTTCATTAGGCCTGTCATCTGCATCACTGTTTACATAAGTATTGATAGGATACAATGTATTCCATCCTTTCTCTATTAGCTGACCAACTTTATTGCTGCTGTTGTATGTGTTTACCCAATCCGGCAATTGCTGCATGTAATAAGTGCTGCTGATGAAATGCCCGCTTGCATCATCAAACCAATAAGCTGCTGTGGCTAAATGACCAGCAGGTAGAATAGACGCCCTGTCTTTTAGAGAAACGCCTACCACTTTAGATTGAAAATTGGTAGCCAACCTTAATTCATCCGTGATAGTAGACACCAGCAAATTGCGTGGAGACATTTTTCCGTCTTCAGATTCATTACCTACACTTTGAACGGTACTATCTGCAGTGCAATACATTGTTTTACCTGTCAACTGTTCTGTCCAATCGTTGCCCGCAATACCATGCAGCGCAGGAACAGAGCCGGTAAATATTGTTGAATGCCCTACTGCTGTATAAGAAGGAAGATGAGATATAAAAGTATTCTCGCACGAGAAACCCTGGTTCAGCAATCGTTTGAAACCTCCTTTGCCATATCGATTGTAATAACGGTAAAGATAATCCCAGCGCATTTGATCCACCACAATGCCAACCACCAGTTTAGGACGTTGCAAAACATCAGCACTCTCATCAACAACAGTCTTTGCTGTAGTATTCTTTACAACTGCTTTTTTTGCCTGCCCAACAACTGTTGTTACTGCCAGGAAAAGTATACATACTGAAAGCAAAAATTTGTGCATGCTAAAAAAATTATTTTGGCAAATGTATATTACTGCAAGCTATGATGCTGATTAAAAGAAACGATTTTTGGTTAATGACCATGATCAACAATCCCGTTTTTGAATGAATCGTCATCTAAAATTGGATATGATTTTCAAATGACGGGTAAACTTTTCTTTTATCACAACACTGCGTTAAGACACGCTACAGCCTTGACTTTTTAGCTGAATACTTTATCTTTGGCGCATTCCAAAAAAATTACCAAATACCTATTTATGGCAGATGTTTTTGAAAAACTGGTTAAAGATGGCGGACCGATAGGCCAGCATATGAAAAGAGCCCACGGCTATTTTACTTTTCCTAAGCTGGAAGGAGAATTAGGAAGCCGTATGATGTTTAGGGGCAAAGAAAGAATTGTTTGGAGCCTTAATAATTACCTGGGTCTGGTAAATCATCCTGAAGTAAGAAAAGTAGATACAGAAGCTGCCGCTCGTTGGGGCATGGGCAATCCTATGGGTGCCCGCATGATGAGTGGCAATACCACTTACCACGAAGCATTGGAAAAAGTGGTGGCTGAATTTGTTGGCCGCGAAGATGCCATGTTGCTAAACTTCGGGTACCAGGGCATTATGAGTTGCATTGATGCATTGGTAAACCGCAGAGATGTAATTGTGTACGATGCAGAAGCACATGCATGCATTGTAGATGGCGTTAGGTTGCACATGGGTTATAGCTATAAATACAAGCACAACGATATTGCAGATTTTGAAAAACAAATGGAACGTGCTACCCGCATGGTGGAAAAAACAGGTGGTGGTATATTGGTAATAACCGAAGGCGTGTTTGGCATGAGTGGCAACCAGGGAAAACTGAAAGAAATTGTTGCACTAAAAGAGAAATATGAGTTTCGTTTATTGATTGACGATGCCCATGGTTTTGGTGTAATGGGACCTACGGGTGCCGGTGCAGACGAAGCGCAGGGTTCCCAGGAAGGCGTAGATCTTTATTTCTCCACTTTTGTAAAGTCTATGGGAAGCATTGGTGCTTTTATAGCTGGCCGAAAAGATGTATTGGCTTATCTCCGTTACAATACCCGTTCTCAGATTTTTGCAAAGAGCCTGCCTTTAATAATTGTTGAAGGCATGTTAAAAAGAATGGAAATGCTGAAGTCTATGCCAGAACTTAGGGCAAAACTTTGGTACAATGCCAATAAACTGCAAAAAGGGCTTAAAGAAAATGGCTTCGATATTGGCAGCACCAACACAATGGTTACCCCGGTTTATATGAAGGGCGATATACCAGAAGCTACCGCCATGGTGCTTGATTTAAGAGAAAACTACGGTATTTTCTGCTCTATAGTTGTATATCCGGTAATCCCAAGGGGGCAAATAATTTATAGATTGATCCCAACTGCAGCCCATACAGATAAGGATATTGACGACACACTGAAGGCATTTATGGAGACTAAAAAGAAGCTGGATGAGGGTAGTTACCGTGCTGCTGATATTCCGGATATGGCTGAAGTAGGTTAAACTCTATTATACTGCATTAATATACTGAACTAAAATCCTTCTTAATTGAAGGATTTTTTTATTATACAGCATAAAGTAAGCACAAAAAAATCCCGCTGTTAAGCGGGATGCACTAATCAAATACCATTAACCATTAAACCTTATCCTATGAAAATTCAAATATAAGATGTTGAACCAATAAAACTAGTTGCATAGACAAATATTTTTTTACCCACTTACCTTAGTTGATTTTCGTCAATATGAATATGCTTGAATGCCTAAAGAGAGGAAGTGATGTGATACGAGACAAGGATGATGAGGCAGGTCTAAAAAAAAGAAAGGGCCAGGATAGAAATCCAGCCCATTTTTAATCCAATATCCTATGAAAAACCTACTTATTAGACAGCAGGTAAACATTTATAGTTGCATGAAAAATAAAAAAAAGCCCCGATAGACATCAGGGCCGCTTCAATCCAATATTCTATGAAAATCAGTTATCAGTGTTTCAAATTCTTTGCCAAAGGATTACCATTCACTTTTAAACGCTTGTTGATACTCAGCAAAAGGTTGTTTTCCATATTTCCCATCGCCAAAATAGCGCACAATCAGCTCCAGGTCTTTAGGTTCTAAATAGCCCGGAACAGGCTGTGGGCCACTGTTATCTGTAGGCAAAATAACTGTAGTAGGATAAGACAACCGGCCATACGTTAAATAAATGGCAAAATCATTGGTCCTGTTCTGGCTATTATAATTATACGCCTTTTCGTTCCATGAAACTGTTTCGCGGGTTTCCGCATTCAATTTTACTGGATAAAAATTTTGTTGCAGGTAGGCAATTACTTTAGCGTTGGTATATGTCTTTTTATCCATCACCTTGCACCAGCCACACCAATCTGTATACAGGTCTATAAGAATTGGCCTTTTTTGTTGCTTCATAGCCTCCTGCGCTTCTTTCAAGGTCATCCATTTTAATTTTTCTGCCGGCGGAACAGGCTTATTAGCAGAAGACACCAATAGCACCAGTGCCGAAATAAAAACAAATATTAACTTCTGCATAGTCTTATTTTTGTTTTAGAAGTACAAAAGTAAACGAACCGGCATGAACAAAATTGTAATAGCAGTAACAGGTGCAAGCGGCTCTTTGTATGCCAGGCTGATATTGGACAAATTACTTGCCATAAAAGACCAATGGAACCAACTAGCCGTGGTGATGACACCCAACGCAAAGGAAGTTTGGAAAACAGAACTTGGCGATGATGGCTATACAAAATATCCTCTACCTTTTTATGCACAACAAGACTTTACCGCACCATTTGCATCAGGTTCAGGAAAGTTTAATACCATGATAATTGTACCCTGCTCTATGGGCACACTGGGCAGGATTGCCAGTGGCATCTCAAACGACTTGGTAAGCCGCAGTGCCGACGTTATTTTAAAAGAAAGAAGAAAGCTGATTTGTGTGGTACGGGAAACTCCTTATAACCTGGTGCATATCCGCAATATGGAAACCGTGACACTGGCGGGAGGCATCATTTGCCCTGCCACGCCTTCATTCTATAGCAAACCAACAACATTGGAAGAAGCAGCCGCTACTGTTATAGACAGGGTGCTTGACTTAGCTGGTTTTGATATTAGTTCATTTAGGTGGGGAAATTAAGGCAGTCTTTAGTCATGCGTGTAAAGTCGGTAGCCGGAAATAAATGAGTTGAGAATATTTACTCTTTTGCAAAACATAATAGCCATAAGTCTGTCTGACTTATGGCTATTGACTTAACGCTATCGACTAAATTATCGCAGATCAACTTCTTCTACGCCCGGATATTTGCTTTTATCAAACACAAACATTTGATCTGTTACAGCAGCATTTCCATTTAGAGAATTTACTGTGTAAGTATATTTATTGCCATTTTTATCCAGCACTTTTGTGCTATAGATGCCTTGCTTTGCTTTATCCACATATACATACACCTTGTGAAAAGTTTTGCCTTTATCAGTAGGTGTCATTTCTATTTCCTGCAAAGTGCGTGGGCCATCTTTTTGTTCCCCATTTAATTTGTAAAGAAAATCTTTATCATAAAAATTGGTCATCAGGCTTTGTGGTGTAATTGTTTTTGCAGAAGCATCCACTTTAGTAATAGTTACTTCGTTAGAGCCTTTGTCATATGTCCAGGTATTAACGCCATCAGAAAAAACTTCTTTATTTTCTTTACCTGCCAATGTTACTTTGTATTTATTGCCTTTCATAAACACGGTACCTTTCTGAGTACCCTGCAATTTGCCTTTGCCATCTTCCACTTTTAAAGTAAATGCCACCTGTACAGCTTTGTAAGTTTTAAACTTTGCACTTACTCCGTCCAATATTTTCTTGGCAGCGGGATCATTGCTAACACCTGCCTGGGCAAAACCAGTACTTGCAAAACCCAATAAAAGGCCAATCACTAAAAGTTGTTTCATTATAGCTTTTTTAGATAAAATAATCAGAGGATGCATTTTTATAAATTTCATCCGGGCGGCAAAGATAGGTCTTCGCACATATGGTTGAGACAGTTACAGTCAAAAACCGTTTAAATAAAGAACCGTTAAATAATAACAGAAATTACAGGAACCGTGCCGGGCTGTAAGTGTATTGATAAACAACGAGTATAGGGCATTTTTAGCCCAATAAACTTAATTGTTGTTGTAAATCTGCCTCAGTTTTTATAAGAACATCCCTCACTTTGCTGCCCTGGTTGGGGCCTACTATGCCCGCAGCCTCTAATTGATCCATTAAACGGCCTGCGCGGTTATAGCCCAGCTTCATACGGCGCTGCAATAAAGAAGTGGAGCCGCTTTGGCTTTGCACTATCAGCTTTGCAGCATCTTCAAACAAAGAATCCCTGTCTGCCAGGTCAAAATCCTTTCCTTCCATTTCTTTTTCATCCACATACTCCGGCAACATGAATGCCTGCGTATACCCACGCTGATCTCCAATAAAATTGGTTATTTCTTCTACTTCTGGTGTGTCTACAAAAGCACATTGCAAACGGGTAAGCTCTCCATTGTAAGAAATAAGCATATCGCCCTTGCCTATCAATTGCTCTGCACCGCCCGTATCAAGAATGGTGCGTGAGTCTATTTTAGAAGAAACCTTAAATGCAATACGTGCAGGGAAGTTTGCCTTAATAGTACCTGTGATGATATTTACAGAAGGACGCTGCGTTGCAATAATCAGGTGGATACCGATAGCACGGGCCAATTGCGCCAAACGTGCAATGGGCATTTCCACTTCCTTGCCTGCTGTCATAATAAGATCCGCAAACTCATCTACTACCAAAACGATGAAAGGCAGGTATTGGTGACCTTTCTCGGGGTTAAGCCGGCGTCTTACAAATTTATCGTTGTATTCTTTTATGTTGCGTGCGCCTGCTTCTTTCAAAAGATCGTAACGGTTATCCATTTCAATACACAAGGCATTGAGTGTATGAATCACTTTTTTGGTATCAGTTATAATAGCATCTTCTTCTCCGGGCAGTTTGGCTAAGAAATGTTTTTCTATTGTACGATAAATGCTCAGCTCAACCTTTTTAGGATCAATAAGCACCAGCTTTAAATGCGATGGATGCTTTTTATACAGCAATGAAACAAGTATAGCATTTAAACCAACTGATTTACCCTGGCCGGTAGCACCTGCCATTAACAAGTGTGGCATGGTGGTAAGGTCTACAATAAAATTCTCGTTGTCTATTTTTTTACCAATAGCAATAGGAAGACTGTAGCTGCTGTTTTGAAATTTATCCGCGTTCAGCAATGTCTTCATGCTTACCACGGTCTTTTTTACATTGGGCACTTCTATACCAATGGTTCCCTTGCCAGGTATGGGTGCAATAATGCGTATGCCCAATGCAGCCAGGCTAAGCGCAATATCATCTTCCAGGTTTTTGATGCGGGAGATGCGCACACCTGCTGCCGGAACTATTTCATACAATGTAACCGTAGGACCAACTGTAGCAGATATTTTCTGAATGGCAATATCATAGTTCTTCAGTGTTTCTATAATCCTGTTCTTATTGCTTTCCAGTTCACCCGGGTCTTGTATAATTTTTTCGCTGCCATGTGTTTCCAGCAAATCAAGTGATGGGTATTTGTAATCTCTCAGATCAAGGGTTGGTTCATACAAATCTGTTTCACTGATAGCTTTTTTATCGCTTTCAATTTCAAGCGTGGTATCGTTGGCAGTTTCTTTTATCTCATCAGGTGATTCTTTTATTTCAAAAGAAACATCTGCCATCTGGGGTTTGCGCTCTTTCTTTTCTGGTTTTACCGGCGGAATGAATGTAATAACTGATGGCTCTTCTTCCGGCTCCTCATCCTCTTCCATCTCATCATCTTCATCTTTCTCGGTAACTGTTAGCTCTAATGCTGGTTCTTCTTTGGGGGGAATAACCATAGCAGATCCTTTCTTTAAAGAATTACCCTTCACTACAGGTGTTTCAATAAACAAAGCTGCTTCATCTTTATCTGCCAATACGGGTTCATTATTATTATCTGCAAGTGCAACCTTACGTTCAGGTAGTTTCGGTACTTTAAATACCGGGTTGAAACGCCAGATAACATATGCAAGGCCAACAATAATCAGCAGCGCTGCGGTTCCCAATGTACCTATTGTTTGCACCAAGAAACGGCTGATATTTTCACCAAAACCACCACCCCATGGAAAGCTGCTGCCATTCATTACAAAAGCAAGGGCTACACTAAAAAATATGAGGCCGGCCACTACATACTTTGTATTGCGCCAAACTGAAAAAAGCTTTTTGCCAAATAAAAGGTTTACACCAGAAACAAAGAAAAAGGTGCAAAGCAAAAAAGAGGCGATGCCGAATCCGTAATAGAAAAAGAAATGAGCTGTTACGGCGCCAAGATTGCCCAGCAGGTTGGTAGCTTTTACAGAAGAAAATAAAGGGGCCAATCCCTGGTTGAACACCACCCTCATATCCGCCTTCCAGGTAAATAAATAAGACGCAAAAGCCACAAATAAAAAGAAGGCAAGCAAAATAAGTACGGCCCCGGTAATTTTATGGGTACGTTCATCTTTTACCAGTTCTTTTATAGGTAAGGGTTGCTCTTTTTCGGCTTTCAATTTACTTGCCTCGGGTGCCTTGCCCTTCTTTGGTTTTGCCTTTTCTGCCATGGCAACAAAGATAAGCATATAACCAAATTATCAAACGCATGCAAGAGCAGTGGTTACTAAAGAAAGTTGTAATTTTCGCAACAATTACCTCCGCTGCCCGCAAGTAAACAACCAAGCAATGAAGTTTCGCAGACTGCTCTTGTCCAAAAGTCTAAGGTTTTTGTTTTACCTGTTTGCCCTCTGCAGCAATCCGGCATTGCATGCACAGAACGCACCACAAACAATTGACGTAGCGCATATGCTGCTAACTGATACCATTGATTATCGAAGCGTTTGTTTCCAGGACAGCTTGCATAAAGTTTTGCCAGCCTCCTTGCCATCCTTAACGTTTACAACTCCGCCTAAGAATATCTTTCGTCACCTCAGTACAAAGCAAACGGAAAGAGACTGGTGGTTTTGTTTCCGGTTGCAGAATAGCGCCGATACTCTAATTAAGGTATACTTCTTCCCGGGCGTTTTTGCCAGCACGATAGATTTGTATGAGTATGATGATTCTACCAAAACAGTAAAAGCGCTTCCTGTTTTGTTGCCGTCTAACCCTGACTCACTCGGGTATCGTGGCATTTCACTAACACCAGGGCGTACCGCACTTTATTATGCACATTTAAAATTTGTGCGCACCAATGTAAACTCGATGGACCTGCGCATTATACGCGATTATTACCTGGTAAACTTTGTGCGGGTGATAAAAATACCGCTCAACAACAGTAACATGTACACTTATATCATTACTGGCATATTGCTAATGATGATATTTTACTCTATGGCAGTATTTATTTTAAATGGAAGCATAGAGTTTATGTATTATGCCTGCTTTGCTTTTTTCACCGGTTTGCTTTTTTTCCTGAAATCTTATTATACAAAAAGCACCGTTTCTTTTAATTATTTCTTTGAAAGCTATTTCGATTTTGTTATCCAAAGCCTGGGCGTATTTTTCTATTTTATTTTTTTAAGGAAGTTTTTGGAGACTAAAAAGAACTTTCCTTTTTTAAATAAATTATTTATTGCAGGACAACTTGTTATTATAGTAGGTATTAGTGCATTCTCATTTCTTAACTTCTGCACAGATAATTACGGGCTGCAGGAAATCGTTGAAAATCTTATTAAATATACATGGGTTAGCACTACCGTAGGATTTGTGATTTATTCTTTGATAAAACGCCACAAGATGCTCAACTTTCTGGCTGTCGGTCATTTCTTCCTGCTGGCATTTTCTGTTTCATCTTTAATACTCATTGGCAATCCTACTATCATTAATATTCCCTTTCCATCTATCTGGCGGGATGCTATCTTTTATTACGAACTGGGGATGACAGTAGAATTGGTTTTCTTTTTGATGGCACTTGCTTTTAAAAACCGTCATGATCTGATTGAACGTACAAGAGAAAGGGAAAGGCTTTTACTGGACAATGAAAGAAAAGAATTTGAAAAACAACTGGCAGTAGTAGAAGCCAAGCAGGAAGAAAGAAACCGCATTTCTACAGACATGCACGATGAATTGGGTTCCGGTGTTACTGCTATACGCCTGATGAGTGAAATTGTAAAAACAAAAATGAAGGGTAACGCACTTCCGGAAATTGATAAAATATCCAATAATGCCAATGACCTGCTAAGCAAAATGAACACCATCATCTGGACCATGAGCAGCAGCAACGACAAGCTGGATAACATGATTGCCTATACCCGTTCTTACGCATTGGAGTTTTTTGAAAGCACCGCTATTCTTTGCCATTTTGAAAGCCCGGAAAATATACCTGCTGTTGAAATGAGTGGAGAAAAAAGAAGAAATGTTTTTCTCTGCGTAAAAGAATCGCTGAACAATATTGTAAAACACGCCAAAGCCACCGATGTATGGATTAAAGTAGCTGTACTTTCAGACGTACTGGAAATACAAATACGCGACAATGGCGTTGGTATTAATTTTCAAAAATTGCGTGAATTTGGCAACGGTCTAAATAACATAAAGAAGCGAATGGAAAGTATTGATGGCAGCCTTGCCATTATTAATAAAGAGGGCACAGTTACCACTCTAACAATTCCTTTATAAGATAACTGATAGAAAGATTAAGCACCAACAGGGCCTTTTTTTATAAAGGCAATTACCATCAATATCCAACCTGCTATAAAAAATAAACCGCCAAAGGGCGTAAGAATACCAATTTTTGAAACGCCTACTGCATCACTTGCTTTCATGGCAGTGAGTATATACAATGAACCTGAAAAAAGGATGATACCTATTTGAAAACAATTGCCAGCCCATTGCAATAATGAGCCAGGATATTTCTCGTAAAGAATTGCAACGGCCAGCAACGCAAAACAATGATAAAACTGGTAGCGGACTCCTGTCTCAAAAATAGCCACTGTTTCAGGCGGCACAATTTGTCTTAATCCATGTGCTGCAAACGCTCCCAATGCTACCGATAAAGCCCCAATCAATGAAGCCGTAACTAAAAACCATCTATGCATCCTGTATTGATTTTATTAATGATTCTGCCGTAATAGATTCTTCGTGCAGCATAACATGCGCCTGCTCGTAATACATTTTCCTGTCTTGCAGTTTTTTTATGATAAAAGCTTTCAGTTCTTTGTCTGAAATATTTTTGATTAGTGGCCGCGTATGCTTTTGTTTTAGCAACCTTTCCAGCAGTGTATCAATGGCAGTATTAAGCCAAACTACAATGCCCTGCTGGCGCATAAAGTCAATATTATTAAAGAAGCAAGGCGTACCGCCACCAGTAGAAATGATCACATTGTCATGATCCTGGCTTAGCGCTTCCAATACTTCCTGCTCTTTTACCCTGAAATATTCTTCGCCTTTGTCGTGAAAAATTTGTTGCACACTTAGTTTTTCTGAAGCAACAATTACTTCATCCAAATCGAAATAAGGTATGTTCATCTGCCGGGATAGAATCTTACCCCAGTGTGTTTTACCCGAACCCATAAAGCCTATTAAGAAAATGCGCATACCCCTAACCCCTAAAGGGGAATTTTATTAGTTTATTACCCCTAACCCCTAAAGGGGAGATGAGTAGTTTATTAATATTGTTTTGTTCAACTTTATGTGCTGTACCCCTAGCCTTTAAAGGGGGATTTGATCAGTTTATTAAAAGCTGTTTTGTTCGCCTTCATGTTCTTGTTCATTAAAATAAATCTCGAATAAATCAACCTAGCTATTGTTTGTTATGATGCACTTAATCCTCCCCTTTAGGGGGTCGGGGGGTTACTTAAACGCATTAATCCCCGTTACATCCATGCCGGTGATCAACAAATGTACATCATGTGTTCCTTCGTAAGTAATTACACTTTCAATATTCATCATGTGGCGCATAATGCTATACTCTCCGGTAATACCCATACCGCCCAACATCTGCCTGGCATCTCGGCTAATGTTCTGCGCAATCTCGCAGCCATTGCGTTTGGCCATACTTACCTGTGCAGGAGTTACTCTATTTTCATTCATTAATACACCCATGCGCCAGTTTAGTAATTGTGCTTTGGTGATTTCAGTAATCATCTCTGCCAGTTTTTTCTGTTGCAATTGAAATCCTGCAATTGGCTTATCAAATTGTATTCTTTCTTTTGCGTAGCGCAAAGCAGTGTCATAACAATCCATAGCAGCACCAACTGTTCCCCAGGCAATACCATAACGTGCTTTGGTAAGGCAACTCAATGGACCTTTCAATCCCTGTACATTGGGTAATATATTTTCTTTAGGCACTTTTACATTATCAAACACCAATTCCCCGGTGGCACTTGCACGCAGGCTCCATTTGCCGTGTGTGGTGGGTGTAGTAAAACCAGCCATTCCTCTTTCTACTATTACACCACGCACGGTACCGGTTTCATCTTTTGCCCATACCACTGCTACCTGTGCAAAAGGTGCGTTGCTGATCCACATTTTGGCACCATTTAAAATAACATGATTACCTGCATCTTTTATGGTAGTAAGCATTCCACTGGGGTCGCTGCCATGATTAGGTTCTGTCAATCCAAAACAACCCAGCCATTCTCCGCTTGCAAGTTTAGGAAGGTATTTCTTACGCTGCTCTTCATTGCCATATGCATAAATAGGAAACATGACCAACGAACCCTGTACAGATGCGGTTGAACGCACACCACTATCGCCACGTTCCAGTTCCTGCATCATTAG
This sequence comes from Chitinophagaceae bacterium, assembly GCA_047602295.1. Taxonomy (GTDB): domain Bacteria; phylum Bacteroidota; class Bacteroidia; order Chitinophagales; family Chitinophagaceae; genus JACMLD01. Next base: position 5,170,172 of record JASGHP010000001.1, read on the forward strand.
TCCATAGCTAATATAATCCAGGCCACCACCACCATATTCTACCGGCACTGTTGGGCCAAAGCAGCCTAATTCACCTAATTGCTTTACTATTTGCTGCGGAAACTCAGCCCGCTGCGCATAATCCTCAATAATGGGCGAGATTTCTTTTTTTACATAAGAACGCACACTTTCGCGAACCAGTTTTTGCTCTTCGGTCAGCAAATCGTCCAGTAAAAAATAGTCCGGGCTTTGAAACAAATCTTTAGACATAAGAGGCAGGTTTTACAGCAATAGCGAAAGTAAGGAAAGTTACAAAGTATACAGATTTTAGTATTTAGCATTAAGACACGCGACCATAGAGTATTTAGTATACAGACACGCGGACAGGGAAACTCTTGAAGACAGATTTTCCGCAAAGTCTACATACTTTATACTTAATACTGAATACTTTCAAAAAATTTTGCTTCGGCATGCAACATGTGAATTAATCTTACGACCTTATATCAAACACTAACAAAACAGCTTTGGAACTGACCGCAACTATAGCAAGAGATGAACTGGTAGAACGCTGCAAACAGGGAGATAGCCTGGGCTATAGCGAGTTGTACCACAAATATGCCAAAGCCATGTTTAATACCAGCCTGCGTATTGTAAACAATGTGGGCGATGCAGAAGATGTGTTGCAGGATGCTTTTGTGGATGCTTTTAAACACCTGAATGATTTTAGGTACAACAGCACGTTTGGAGCATGGTTGAAAAGAATAGTTATTAATAAGTCCATCAGCCTGCTGCGTAAAAAGAAATTAAACCTGGTAGACATAGAAAGCACACAGGTAGCAGATACCAGCGATTACGAATCTGTAGATGAAACCGCTTTTCAATACAGGGTGGATGAAGTGAGGAATGCGATACAGAAACTGCCGGACGGATACAGAGCAGTAGTGAGTTTATACCTGCTGGAAGAAATACCGCAGGAAGAAATTGGCAAGATGCTGGGCATATCGCACAATACAGTGCGCACCCAGTTTCACCGGGCAAAACAAAAATTATTGAACATACTAAAAGAAGGAGGCCTCTCATGAGCCGTTTGGAAGACTTTATAAAAAACAACCGGGAAGATTTTGACAAATACGAACCCGGACCGGTAGTATGGCACAATGTGCAACAGCAACTGAAAAAGAAACCTGCTGAAAAAGGCATTACCGTCAGCATGAAAACATTGCGCTGGAGTGCAGCGGCGGCTATATTATTAGCATTGGGTGCCTGGTATTTCATAGCAAATAATAAACAGGCTAACAATAATAATAACCTGGCTGATAAGAAAACCAAACAAGCACCTGCAAGCAATAACCTGCCAGTGCCGGAAGAAACAAAGAAAGAAACTATTGAAATACCTGCAAATAAAGAAGAAGTAGCCGAGGCTCCTGTGAAAAAAGAAACAACGCCAGTAGAAACAGCCTCAAAGGAAAATGATGAAACCAATGAAGAACTGGTGCACTATGCAAGGATTATAGAAATAAAACAAAATCAACTGAAGAAAATAAAAACTGAGGAACCGCTGCTGTACAAGCAATTCGCCGGCGATTTTAACAAGCTTGACAGTACATTTCATATACTGAAGAAACAACTTCCCGTAAATCCTAACCGCGAACAGATTTTGGAAGCCATGATTCAGAACCTGCAGTACCAGGAAGCGCTACTAAATCAACAATTAAACATTATCAAAAAAATCAACAACACAAAAAAAGAAGCATATGAAAAAGCATACAGAAGTGCGTAAATACATACTAACCGCCGCACTCTTGCTGGTAACCAGCACCTGGCTTTTTGCTGCAGACGGCCCCGACGTAGAAAAAAAGAAAACCTATTCTAAATCGTACAGCCTTGGCAGCAATGATAAAGTAAACATCACCAACCAGTTTGGAGAAGTGAAAATAAATACCTGGGGAAAGAGTGAAGTAAAAGTAGATGTCTCAGTAACTGTAAAAGCCAATACAGATGAAAGAGCACAGGCAGTGCTGGATAACATCAGTATACAAGACAGCAAAAACGGCGATGAAGTAGAGTTCAAAACAATTTTTGGCAAACAAGAATCAAAAGGAAAAAATAACAACAGCAATCAAAGCATGGAAGTGAATTATGAAGTAAGCCTTCCTGCTACTGTTGGCCTGCGTTTGGAAAACCAGTTTGGCAAATCTTATGTGCCTGATTTAAGCGGACCAGTTGAAATCACTCAAAAATTTGGAGACCTTGTAGCGGGTAATCTTACCAATATTAAAGAACTGCATGTAGAATTTGGCAGTGTAATAGCAGAAAGTGTTTCCAACTGCAAGGTGACAGTAAAATTTTCTAAAGCAGAAATCAAAAAAATGAGTGGTGCTATTAAAGGCAATTTTGAATACTGCGATAAAGTAAAACTTGCTTTAAACAACAATGCTACTGAGTTTAGTTTAAACAACCAGTTTTCTAAAATTGAAGTAGCAGTGTCTGACAATTTCAATGGCGACTTTGATATACACACCAACTTTGGAGAGTTTCACAATGGTACATCTATTACTATAAAAGAAACTAAAGAAGATGATGATGACCACGGTCCTCGCTTTGATAAAGACTATGCAGGTAAAAGCGGAAGCGGAGCTTGCAAAGTAAAAATCAAATCCAGCTTCGGCACAGTGAAATTTATATAAATGCAATAAGCCTTATCCAACTATTTTCTCTGCAGTAAGGGCATAACAAGTAATCGCTTGTTATGCCCTTTGTTTATTTAAAATACCTTCTCCTGCCATTTTATTGAAACAAACTTCAACAACTACTTCACTATAACCTCTTCTTTTTGGCAACTAAATGAAAACGATTAGCTGAAGAAAAAACGATGCATTCGATCTAAGGGCTTTCATTTAAAGCGCATATACACAAACGTGATATTGATCATTTTTAGATAAAAATCATACACACAAAAAAATAAATACATAGCAAATATGTTTATAAAACGCTTATAGCTATTGCGTAGAATATATAAAATAAAAAAAAGCATTTAGTCAAAGCAATAAATCCATTTCCTTAAAAAACCTTACAAACATGCTATCTTTTTTACACTTGCTTCCACACCTATGGAGAACTATTATTAACTATCGTTTACTTTACAGTAAAAAATTAAAACATAGTTTAGCCTGTGCAACTTTGGTATTATTGTTTGGTGCTGCAAATGCAACCACCTATCCTGTTAATACTTATTCTACACTTACATCTGCTATTACATCCGCAACAGATGGCGATATCATTAACATCACTGCAAATATTGTGGTAACAGCAGAAGTTTCTGTTACAAAAGCACTCGTATTTAAAGGAAATAATTACACCATTACAGTACCTGTGCCTGGTATAACAGACGCGGGTTTGCAGGCAAGCTCACCTTCTGCTTTCAGGGTGTTCAATATTAGTGCATCAGGCAAAACAATCACTTTTAGCAACCTTACAATTAAAGGCGGTGTTTCCAGTGCATCAGGTGGAGCGGTTTCTATTGCTACAGGTACAATCGTAAAATTTACATCGTGCACTATTTCAAATTCAAAAGCTGCATCTGGTGGTGGTTTATACAATGTAGGAACTTGCTACCTGCTTAAAACGCATATCGTAAGAAATGCTGCCAACTATGGCGGTGGTTTTTTGAATGCAGGTGGTACGCTGTATATGGAGTACTCAGACGTTCTGGAAAACAGGAGTCTTACTACTAATGGCGGCGGCGGCGGTTGTGAAAATAACGGTGGTGGATACCTGTATATCAACAACTCTTCTTTTGGCAATAACCAAAGTACAGAGTTGGGCGGTGCAATCAATAATAATGGCGCTTATGTATTTGCGCTTAACAGCAGCTTTACCGGAAACGTGGCATACGGCTCTTACAAAGGAGGTGCAATAGCGCAAAATGCTTCCGGCAAAACCATGTACCTGGTAAATTGTCTTTTTGGCTACAACTATTATAACAATACTCCAGCTACGGCTGCATATACACAGGATGACGTACACGCTTACCAGGGCACAATAAGCCTGGCATATTGTACTTACACAGCTAGCAGCACGTCATCAGGAACTATTACTTCTGTAACCGGAAACAATATACATAGTCTTGCCGCAGACGGTTCTACCAATGATCTTTTTACCGGCGGTTCACTGGCGCAATTGACAGATGCCAATGGTAGTTTATATGGTACCAATAGCATATTCAGACCTTTTCTTGTAAATATTTCTGGTACACGTGTACCTACGCTTAAAACTGGCAGCTATGCATTGGCAAAAGGATGCGTAACCGGTTTTACCAATGGTAGCGGTACTCCTGCAGTTGGATATAAAGTTGCATCTACATGGACCAACCTGGTTGGAACAACCGCTTCCAGCTACCAGGTTACAGATGATGAAACAAACTATGCAAGGGCAGCAACACCAGCAGCAGGTGCATTGGAAAAATTAGTAGACAACTATGTAATCATGAAAATTGTTGCTACTACTAATGGCACTGTAAGCGGTGGTTCCATTTATGGTGATGTGTATCCTTCTGGCACAAGCGTTACATTAACTGCGTTACCAAACACTGGTTATGCTCTTACTAACTGGACTTACAACCTTGGCGGAAGTGGTACTGTTTCAGGCAATCCACTTACGTTAACCTTAACACAGAGCACTACACTTACACCAAATTTTGCAATAAGCACCAATTATACTCTTACTTATATCGGCAATGGCCAAACAAGCGGTTCAGCACCTGCTGTTGGTTCTTATCTTATTGGTACTAACGGAACAGCGTCCAGCAATTCAGGCTCTTTGCAACGTACCGGATATACTTTCGCTGGATGGAATACTGCAGATAATGGCTCAGGTACAGATTATGCTGTTGGTGCAACTTATTCTGCCAGCACCAATGCCGTGATGTATGCTAAATGGACTTCTTTGGGTATTACACTTGACGTACGTTTAAACAGCTTTAGTGCAACACCTGCTAATAATGGCAAAGAAGTTTTATTAAAATGGCAGACTGGCACAGAAACCAACAGCGATTATTTTGAAATACAACGTGCAGAAAATTGCGGAGACAACTGGCAGCCTGTTGGCAAAGTGGGTGCTGCTGGCAATTCATCTGTTGCGGTTAATTATGCTTATACTGATAAAGATGTAACAGCTGGCAACTATTGTTATCGCCTGAAACAAGTTGATAAAGATGGCAATTTCAAATACCTGACTGTGGTTAGCGTACATTTAAATGGCAGCGGCAATACTGCGGTGAATGTTTATCCCAACCCTGCTCAAAACACATTATTTGTTACGGGCGAAAGCATTCGTACAATAAGCAATATCCATGTGTTTAACCAGGCCGGACAGGAAGTAACACAAATGTGCAGTGTACAACAACAAAGCAATAGCAAATTCAGCATACAGGTTTCAAAACTTGCCACTGGCATGTATTATATCAAAACAGCAGAACAAATACAAAAAGTATCCGTAGCGCATTAATCCTATAATATACTAACCCCCTATTTGTAAAACTACAAGCCCGGCAAATAAAATTGCCGGGCTTTTTATTGTACTGATTTAATGGAGGTATTGCTTCATTTCGTATTGATATTCTGCGGCAATGGCCCTGGCTTCTGTGGCAAAGTCTTCTTTTTCTGATGCGTAGATAATAGCACGACTAACGTTTACCAATATCCCAACATCGCTATTCATTGCTTTCTCAGAAATTTCCTGCAGGCTGCCGCCTTGTGCGCCTACACCAGGTACCAGGAAAAAATGATCGGGCAGTATGCGGCGTATATTTATGAATTCATCTGCCTGTGTGGCACCTACCACAAACATCAGGTTTTCCTTGCTGCCCCAGGTGGACACAGTGCGCAATACGTTTTCGTATAACTTTTCTTTTAATGGGCTTGTATTTGCTCCATCTGTTACATACTGCAATTCAAAATCTTTGGCGCCTTTGTTGGATGTTAGTCCCAATACAATAGCCCATTTGCCTTCATATTCAAGAAAAGGTTGTACACTGTCCTGTCCCATATAAGGCGCAACGGTAATTGAATCAAAATTCATTGCTTCAAAAAAAGCTTTGGCATATTGGGTAGATGTATTGCCGATATCACCTCTTTTTGCATCTGCTATGGTAAAAATATTTTTAGGAATATAATCAAGCGTTTTTTGCATGGCTTGCCATCCTTTTAAACCCTGCGCTTCATAAAAAGCGGTATTGATTTTATAGCTCACACAAAGATCTTGTGTAGCATCTATAATGGCTTTGTTGAAAGTAAAAACAGGATCTTCTTCAGTTAAAAGGTGCGCAGGAATTTTTGTGATGTCAGTATCCAGCCCAACGCATAGGTATGATTGTTTGCTGCGTATCTGGTCTACCAGTTGCTGTCTTGTCATGGCGCAAATGTAGTTTTTCTGTTGCAATTGTAGAACGCATTATGCGATGAAACGGTAGATCAATAAAGGTTTGCAGTACAAGAGTGCGACGCAACAAAAGCCAATAGCATTACCAATGCTGGTGTCACAACATTTCTACTTTTACGGCATATACCCGTTTTGAGGTATTGAAATTAGTTTGAAGAACTTTAATTTTGGCTACTCTTATTAAGCCGTCCCCTCTTCACCAATACAACTTCTTTATGAAAAAACTTTTGTTTGCTGGTTTTCTGCTGGTAGTATTATTAAATAGCTGCGCCTCTCTTACTAAATCGCAGGTAGAAACGGTTAATCAATTTGCCTATAATAGCAAGCATTTCTCAGCTTATCCTTCTAAAATTATTACTTCGCTGGCAGATATAAGGGTAAAACGCGGCGTATACTTTGCCAATTCATTAGACAATCCGGACTCACATATTGAAGAGTTAAACAACCTTTATAGCGCTAAGAAAGACGATTACAGCGCATCTGCAAAAGCGGATATCACTTTTAAGATCATCGACAAATATGCACAATCATTATTATTACTCACTTCTGATAAACACGCCAGTGACCTGGATACACAGGCAAAAAACTTTGGAACAGACCTTGACTCTCTTATCACCACATACAATGCAATACCCGGTGCTACGCAAGTACACAAAGGCATTGGCGGTCTTATTGGCAGCATAATAACTGCGGGTGGTAAACAAATGTTGCGTTCACAACAGGCAAAAGAAATACAGCGCTTTGTACCTGAAGCAGACCAAATGGTTGGTGTTATGACAGACAACCTTTTGGAATTTTTGCAATCGGGCAATATAGCTTTATTAATTGCCAATGAAGAAAGGGGCATACAAAGCAATTACAAAAGCTTTTTAAACCAGCGCAAGCCTACTGTACAAAATGAACGCGATTACCTGGAACTGAAAGCAGATCTTGACTATACAAAGCTTTTAAAAGATCAAACCATAGAAGCCACTAAAAGTTTGCGTGCGGCACATGCAAAACTTGTAACAGAAATTAAAGAGAAGAAAACGCTGAAAGAAGTGATTGCAGAATTGCAATTGCTGTATGAAGATGTAAACAATGTTAAATCAACCATTGCATTATTGAACGCCGATAAAAATTAATCACCATGGATACATCTAAGATTAAAACACTCGACCAGGTTAGTGATGCCATTGATGCCGTGGAAGATGCCAGGGCTGTTAAAAACCTGTCTGCAAAAGACAAAGCTGCATTAGAAAAAACGGCTGTTACGCTGCGCAATATAGAACGGGCTATCATTAAATCTGTACAAGGCGAAATGGTGGATACATTGAAAAGCAATACAAAGGCACTTGAAGATCTAACTGATCAAATAAATAAATCGGCCAAGAAATTAGACAAGCTAACAGATACGCTGGAAAAAACCTGCAAAGCGGTTGAAGGGCTTATCAACGTAATTGTTACTGCAGTTGGTGCGGGACTGCTATAAAGTAATAAAGTAAATATTGCTGCCAATTCATTTTATTCATTACGGCTTTGCTGTTGTACATTCATGCAAATAAATAATCTCCTACATAAAATTGTACAACATGGGAAAAATAGTTGAAAACAGCATCAGCATTAATGCGCCTATAGATAAAGTTTGGGATGTTCTGGTAAATCCCGAAGAAACTAAAAAATACATGTTTGGCTGTGAAACTGTTTCGGATTGGAAACCCGGCAGCCCGCTTTTGTGGAGAGGCTCTTACCAAGGAAAGGAAATGGTGTTTGTAAAAGGCAATATCATAGCGATACAGCCACCAGTGTTGCTCACTTACACCGTTATCGATCCAAATTCAAGCATGCCAGATATACCGGACAATTACCTGAATGTATATTATAAACTAAGTGAACTGGATGGTATTACTACGTTAACCGTTAGCCAGGATGGTTTTGAAAAAGCAGCGGACGGAGAAAAAAGATACAATGATGTTTACAACAAAGGCGAAGGCTGGAACCCAATACTGGTAGAAATAAAAAAAGTGGCCGAAGCTGGGTAAACAATTTATGCGGCAGCATGTTAATATAGCTTTTATAAAACCAAACGATTATGGACCACCAGGAACTAGCTATTAAGTTAATTATTGCAGAATGGCAAAAGCAAAACACCCGTGTAGATAAATTATTAGATACTTTAACTGACGAACAATGGGCAAATGCTACTGCACCCAATAGAAATAGTGGTATCTACCTTATTGGTCATTTGGCCGCTGTAAACGACGCCATGCTTCCTTTGCTCGGCTTTGGCCCTAAGCTTCACCCGGAACTGGAAAATATTTTTTTAAAAAATCCAGACAATGCAGGACTGGAGAAACCATCGCTTGCAACACTAAAAACTTATTGGAAAGAAATCAATGACACACTAACCAAATATATTGACGCAGTAAAACCAGAAGATTGGTTTACCCGTCATACCGCTGTTAGTGAAGAAGATTTTGCAAAAGAACCGCACAGAAATAAACTGAATATTATCATTAACCGCACCACGCACCAAAGCTATCATATTGGGCAGCTTATTTACCTGAAATAAGTTATTAGCTTCTAGCTGCAAGCTATTAGCCTTTTTCTAATTGCAGGTATTGGATAATAGTTTGCAGCTTAAAATAACAGGCACTACTAACAGCTTGTTGCTAATTGCTAAAAGCCGTTTAGAACTCAAACGTAATATTCGTATCGGGATTTGTAACTCTTGAACTCTTTTTATCATTACCTACCTGCGCATGCACAATGCCAATCTGGCTATCAAACATTTCATACAAAAGGTTATCGCTTACTTCTATTTTATGTACAGAGGCTATATTACTTACCTGGAAATAACTCCATAAAGAAGCCCCTTCCACTTCGTAACCGATAAACTCTGGTGAAACTTGCTTTCCGTCAATTTTTATGATAAGATGTTTTTTTACATAATCACTTACCAATTGCTGAGCTTTCTTGGGATCTTTGGGTGCTACGAGTTCTACCGGTGTATTTAATTGTTTTTTAATTGTCTTCTCCAGGTCTTCAGAAAAAACTTTGCAGGATATCTCCAGGGTTTTCTCCTTTGCGTTATGGTTGATCTCTGTAACACTCACAAAAAAAGGATGAAAGAAGGCGATTGTGCCCACCATTAACCACTTATAAAAAGATGCAGCCATTACTAAATAAAATTTTTCTGCCACAAATCTCTTGATTATTTTTCAACTCTGGCAAGCGTGTACGCTAAAAGCTTGTCAAAAAATAAGGTAGAGGCACTGCATGAATGATTTCAAACTATACTTTGGCCTGGGTACAGATCACATACTTACCTGGGAAGCAATGGATCATATCCTTTTTGTAGCTGCGCTGTGCCTGCGTTATGGCTGGCGGGATTGGAGAAAAGTGGCCATACTTGTTACAGCCTTTACTATTGGCCACTCTGTAACATTGGCTTTAAGCGCTTTAAATTATGTGCATGTAGCCACCAAATGGATAGAGTTTTTTATTCCGCTTACCATTGCTTTTACTGCCATCAATAACCTGTTGCAAAAGTCTGCACAATCATCTGCTAAACTACCTGTCATTTATTTCTTTGCACTTTTTTTTGGCCTTATACATGGCCTTGCCTATGCCAGTGCATTTTTAGATATGGAAGGAAAAGAAGGATTGGTAGCGCACCTTTTTGCCTTTAATGTTGGTATAGAACTGGCTCAATTGCTGGTTGTAGCGGCCGTTTTGTTTATATCTTTTGTCATTGTTGACTTGTTAAAAATTTCAAGAATAGGATGGATTAGAATAGCTTCGCTGGCTATTCTTGCCTTTTCCCTATATATGGCGTTTCTAAGATTTCCCCAAAATAAAACCAATCATGATCATGAGAAAACAGCTTCTGTTACTGTGTTCAATTGCATGTGCCTGTAATACGCTTACAGCGCAGAACACACAGAACAATCCCGGCTCTAACCACGGCAATAAGTTTGAGCAGTTGGGTACTATCTTGCCAACACCTAACGAGTACAGAACTGCCAGCGGCGCACCAGGCCCCAAATACTGGCAACAACGCTGCGATTACGACATTAAAGCAGAGTTGGATGAGCCAGGTTACAAATTGAATGGCAGTGAAACAATCACCTATTTCAACAATTCTCCCAATGAGCTTACCTACCTGTGGTTGCAGTTGGATGAGAACGAGCACAGCAAAGTAAACAATGCCAATTACCAGGATGAAAGCAGTATGCCCAGGCAAATGACTGATGGTGGCCTTAAAAGAATGGAAAACCAGCAGAATGGTGATGGCGGTGGCGTAAACCTGCTGAAAGTAACAGATGCATTGGGCAAGCCACTGAGATATACTGTGAACAAAACAATGATGCGCCTTGAGCTGCCCGTGGTATTGAAACCAGGTCAGCAATATGTTTTTAAAATTGATTGGAACTATGCTATTACCAACCGCATGGTGTATGGTGGACGTGGCGGCTACGAACATTTTGCAGAAGACGGCAACGATCTTTTCACTATGACACAATGGTACCCACGCCTTTGCGTATACAGTGATTTCCAGGGATGGCAGAACCACCAGTTTACAGGCCGCGGAGAGTTTGCGCTTACATTCGGCAACTTTAAAGTGCAACTTACAGTGCCTGCAGACCATGTAATTGGCGCTACTGGCGAATGTCAAAACTATCAACAAGTGCTTGCACCTGCACAATATGCACGTTGGCAAAAAGCACAAACTACCAAAGAGCCTTTGGAGATAGTAACATTGGATGAAGCCAAAGCTGCAGAAAAACAAAAGAGCAAAACAAAGAAAACATGGATCTTCAAAGCCGACAATGTGCGTGATTTTGCCTGGGGCTCTTCACGCAAATTTGTAATGGATGCCATGCCTGCTTATGTTGAAGGCAAAAAAGTAATGTGCATGAGCTACTATGGAAAAGAAGCTTATAACCTGTACAAAACTTATTCTACAAAAGCTGTAGCGCATACCATTAAAACGTACTCCAAGTTTACTATACCATTCCCCTATCCTGTGGCACAAAGCGTAGAGGCTGCTAACGGTATGGAGTACCCGATGATTTGCTTTAACTATGGCCGCACAGAAAAAGATGGCACTTATAGCGAAGCTACAAAATACGGCATGCTGGGTGTGGTAATACATGAAGTGGGTCACAACTTCTTCCCGATGATCATCAACAGCGATGAACGTCAATGGAGCTGGATGGATGAAGGCCTGAACTCTTTTGTAGAATACCTGGCAGAAGAATTGTTCGACAATAAATTTCCTACACGCAAAGGCGCTGCGTTTACCATTACAGATTATATGAGCCTGCCTAAAAACCAGTTGGAACCTATTATGTCTAATAGCGAAAACATTATTGGTTTTGGCCCTAATGCTTATACAAAACCTGCCACTGGTCTTAATATACTTCGTGAAACCATTATGGGCCGCGATTTATTTGATTATGCCTTTAAAGAATACGCACGCAGGTGGGCATTCAAACATCCAGAGCCTGCTGATTTATTCCGTACCATGGAAGATGCCAGCGGTGAAGATCTTGACTGGTTTTGGAGAGGATGGTTTTACAGCACAGATGCCTGCGATATTTCGCTGGACACTGTAAAGTATTACAAAGCAGATTTGAATTTTGTGCCAACAAGAAATACAAGAGACACTGTTGAAACACGCATGGTAGCAAAACCCGGCGGCAGCACTTACGATGATATTTCTAAAGTGAGAAACCGTGAAGACAAGAATATAAAATTTGCTGTAGATGCAGACACTACTTTGCGTGATTTCTATTGGCGCTATAACCGTGGCCTTGAGCCGTACGATTCATCTTCTTTTACTGTGCCTGTGAAAGCCAGCGCAGAAACAATGGATGATGAGATGAAGCAGAAACTGGCAGGCAAATATTTCTATGAACTTACTTTCAGCAATAAAGGAGGTCTAGTAATGCCTGTTATATTGCAATGGACTTATGCAGACGGCACTACAGAAATAGAAAGAATACCTGCACAAATCTGGAGAAAGAATGAAGGGAAAATTGTAAAAACTTTTATGAAAGACAAAGAGGTTACAAAAGTGCAATTAGACCCGCTGAGAGAAACTGCAGACATCAACACAGCTAATAATAGCTGGCCGAAAATTGCTGACGAACCTACTAAGTTCCAGGCGTTTAAAGCCAAACAAAATGCATTGCGTGCTACCAATAACTCTAGCAATCCGATGCAAAAGGCTGAAGAGAAAAAAGATGGTAAAAAAGCATTCTAAAACAAGCACATTTTAATATTGAAAGGCCGCCCTTACGGGGCGGCTTTTTTATTTGGTCTTTTACGATACCCGACCCTGCAAAGAAAAAACCTGGAAAAAACTTGCACTAGAAAAACCTACTTATTACCTTTAAGACATATCCTCTTGATTTTCTAGAAAGACAATCTCCTTCCAACCTTTTAAAGTAAAAGCTAGTCTATTTTAATTCAGTTATAACCCAACTGAATAATCAATCATTTCCAATCTGCGGGAAACCCACTCTTATTAGTTTCAATTATTTGTATCATCCCTTTAAGGCTTTAACCCCTTAACCCCGTTAATCAACTGCGATGAAAAAAAATGCAGTGTTGTTGCTATTGTCATTAGTTACGCTGGCTTTCTCTAACAAAGCTAGGTGTCAAACCACGGCAGGTTCTTTGCCCGTTGTACTGGTAGATTTCAATGTTAAATCCACAACAGACAACAAAGTTTCATTAACATGGACAACCCAGCAAGAAGTAAATTCCGATTATTATAGTATTGAAAAAAGCACCGATGCAGTTGCCTGGAAACCTATAGGCCATGTAAAAGCAATGGGCAATTCTTCCATACCAGTTAACTATGCTGCTGAAGATCCATTTCCGCTAAAAGGAAACAATTATTATAGGATTTGTGTAAGAAACCTGAACGGTCTTACTGGGTATACCATCGCCAAAATAGTGAACATGGCAATTACTCCTAAAATCTGCATATATCCGAATCCTTCTCTAACAGGTTTTGTAAACATTGTACTTGCGGAAGTGCCGCAAAACGATTGGACGCTAAGAGTAATCAATAATAGCGGGCACGTAATGATTACAAAAAAATACAACCGATTATTTACGAACATCAATTTTTCGATGGCACAATATCCCAACGGGAATTATACAATACAAACAAGCGATGGAAAAAACACGCAAATCCGCAGGTTAATAATAATCCATCCCTAACCCATAACCCCTAGTTTGAAAACAAAAAATCCGCAACACTTGGTTTGCGGATTTTTTTATTATTGTTATGATATAATTTAATTACAGCCGAGCAACTGGCACAATTTTTCTTTCAATGCAGGCCCACGCAGGTTTTTAGCAATTATCTTTCCGCTTGGATCTATAAGAAAATTTTGTGGGATAGATTGAATATGATATTTCACTGCAATCTCATTGTTCCAGAATTTAAGATCGCTTACATGCGTCCAGGTAAGTTTATCATCATTAATAGCCTTTAGCCAGGGATTTTTTGCTTTATCAAGCGATACGCCCAACACCGTAAAATTCTTGTCTTTAAATTGAGCATAGGTATTCACCACATTAGGGTTTTCCATGCGACAAGGCCCGCACCAGCTTGCCCAAAAATCCAACAGCACATATTTGCCTTTATAAGAAGAAAGTGAAACTGGTTTCCCCTCAGCATCGTTTTGCGTAAAATCCATCGCATCAGAACCAACAGCTCCTATTTTAGCATCATCAATCATCTGGCGAAGGTATTTGCCATAATAGTTGGTTTGAGCCGGCTGCTCTAAAGTATTGAAACGCTTTTCCAGCACTGTAATATCATCTGAAAGCTGAGCAGTAACCAGCAATAAAAACGGGCTTACAGGAGAAGCAGTATGATGTTGTAAAAACATTTCCACCTGTTCCTGGATAGCAGTGAAGGTTTTTGCGGCCTGCATTTGCAAAGAATCCGTCATGCCTTCTGTTTTCATTCGCTGCGATGCTTTTGTGTATTTATCAAACAGCGGGTTGAATGTATCCTGAAAAGCCTGGAAATCTGTTTGTGAAGGAGAACCGGTTACTGTTAATTTTTGAAGATTATCAATATTTCCTTCAACAGTAATTTTATTATTGTCTAAAAACAGGATTGTTCTTTTTTGTGCATCTTTAAAGAACAGGCTTACAAGAATTGGTTCACGCAGGCTGCCTTTTAATTCAAACACACCTTTTTTTACAAGTCCTTTTGCAATGGTATCCTTCGCATCATTTGCGTCCGTTAAAAACACCATTGACTGCTCCTTCAAACCACTTATTTTGCCATTAATGAGCAATTGCTTTTGTGCAATGGCAAAAACCGGCAGGAAATGAAGAATTAGTAAAAGCTTTTTCATGCTAGTCTTTTTCTATTTTGAATGTCTTTTTGTTAAAACGTCAATAACATCCTGTAAATTATGTCCTTTGGCGTTAAGCAAAAGCAAATAATGAAACAGCAGATCGGCTGATTCATTGAGGAACAATTCGTCATTATTGTCTTTTGCCTCAATTACCATTTCTACGGCTTCTTCACCTACTTTCTGTGCAATTTTATTAATTCCCTTGCCAAACAATTGTCGCACATAAGACTTATCGTCTGTGCTGGCCTTGCGTAGTTTGATAATGTCTTCCAGGTAGAACAAAAAATTCTCGTTATGGTTGCGTTCGCTCCAGCAGGTATCTGCGCCTGTATGGCAAGTGGGGCCTAATGGTTCTGCCTTAATTAATAAGCTATCATTGTCGCAATCGCTTAATATTTGCTTTACCAATAAGTAATTACCGCTTTCTTCTCCCTTTGTCCATAAGCGTTTTTTGCTGCGACTATAAAACGTCACTTTCCCTTCTGCCATGGTTTTATCCAGGGCGTCCTGGTTCATAAAGCCCTGCATCAATACTTTATGTGTCTTGTAATCTTGTATGATTGCAGGAGCTAAGCCATCGCTGTATTTCTGAAAATCTATCTTCATGTTGTTAAATCAATAATTTGGAATAGGCTTTCTGTTCAAACTCTATAACCGTACCGAAATTTGTTGTGCCTGCAAATATCCTTTTAATTCGGGAATACTGATTTCCTTAAAATGAAAAATACTGGCTGCCAGCGCTGCGTCTGCCTTGCCATCTTCAAAAACGGTTTTAAAATGAGGCATGGTACCTCCACCGCCGCTGGCAATTACCGGCACCGGCATTGTGGTTGATAACTGGCGGGTAATATCAATAGCAAACCCCTGTTTTGTTCCATCGTGGTTCATAGATGTTAACAATATCTCTCCCGCTCCTGCATCTACAGCCTGCTTCGCCCAATCAGTGCATTTAGTATCCGTTTTTAAGCGACCGCCGTTGAGATACACATACCATTCTCCATCCGCTTCCTGCTTTGTATCAATTGCAAGCACTACACACTGGCTGCCGAATTCTTTGGCCAATTCATTTACCAATTGAGGGCGTTTAAATGCTGAACTATTTACGGAAATTTTGTCTGCGCCGTTTTGCAATAACACACTTACATCATCCACACTGCTAATGCCACCACCTACAGTGAAAGGTATATTGATATGATGTGCAATCCGGTTAACCAGTTCACACAAAGTCTTTCTTTTTTCTACTGTTGCGGTAATATCCAGGAACACCAATTCATCTGCGCCCTGTTGTGCATACAACGCACCCAACTCAACAGGATCACCCGCATCGCGAATATTTTCAAAATTGATGCCTTTAACGGTGCGACCGTCTTTGATATCAAGGCATGGTATAATTCTTTTAGTAAGCATTGAAGAGTATTAAGATGTAAGTATTAAGTATATAGACTTGCAACATTCGCCTGTTAACCTACTCAATACAATTTATCCATTGAACTGATTTTATTTTTTTGTTTATCTCAAAATTTAGAAAGCGATTTGACATCAATTCTTCCTTCATAAATTGCCTTGCCAACAATTGCGCCTTTGCAACCTGCAAGCGCCAATTCTTCCAAATCTTTCAGGTTACTAACTCCACCGCTGGCGATAAAATGCAGTGCAGGAAATTCTGCAATAATATTTTTGTACAAGGCGATAGAAGGTCCTTCAAGCTTTCCATCCTTGCTTACATCGGTACAAAAAATTTGCTGTACACCATGCTCTATATACTTCCTGATAAAATCATACACCCATATATCGGTTGTTTCTAACCAACCGCCTACGGCTATCTTTTCATCTTTCACATCGGCACCCAGTAAAAATTTATCGGCGCCAAACTGTTGCAGCCATTGTACAAATGTTGTTTCATCTTTTACAGCCAGGCTGCCAATAGTGGCATAAGCAGCACCACTATTAAAAACAATATTTACATCCTGCTCTTTTTTTATACCACCACCAAAATCTATTACCAGTTTTGTTTTGCCTGCAATGGTTTCCAGGACTTTCCAGTTTTTAACAGCTCCTGCTTTGGCACCATCAAGATCAACTAAATGCAAACGTTGCAAACCTGCATCTTCAAACTGCCTGGCTACTTCTAGCGGATGTTCGTTGTAAATCTTCTTTTGTTCGTAATCGCCTTGGGTTAACCGCACACATTTTCCATCAATAATATCTATGGCAGGAATGATTTGCATTTTATTATTTGTCGATGTGGAGTTCCTCTTTTGCGTGTCGTCTTTCAACTGGTTCATGTTGCTATGTTATGCTGAATGCTATCACATTCGGATAAAATTTTTTAAGATCTGTTCGCCTACAGCAGCGCTTTTCTCCGGGTGAAACTGTACACCATAAAAATTGTTTTTATGCAAGCCTGCACTGTAAGGCAATATATAGTTGGCTGTAGCAATGGTATGCTCGCCCAATGCTGCATAGTAGCCATGTACAAAATAGCAGTAGCTGTTTTGTTGCAAGCCTTTAAATAAATCTGTTTTTAAATCGAATATATTGTTCCAGCCAATCTGCGGCACTTTGTAATTGCTACCAGTTTTTGCTTCTTCCAAAGCTGCAAAATGTTTTACTTCTTCTTCAAAAATGCCCAGGCATTCCGTATCATTCTCTTCAGAATATTTGCACATCAGTTGCATACCGAGGCAGATACCTAAAACAGGTTGTTCTAAATTTTTTATAACCGTATCAAGACTTCTTTCTTTCAGGTAATTCATGGCAGTGCTTGCCTCTCCTACACCGGGGAAAATAACTTTGTCCGCCTGCTGTATCTGCTGCACATCGTCTGTTACCGTTGCTTCCACACCAATTCTTTCCAAAGCATACAGTACCGACTGTATATTACCTGCGTTGTATTTTATAATTACAAGTGATGACACTTTTTTGCTTAATAATTTTAGGAAATGATATTTTTAATAAACGTATTGGTAGCAACTGTTACATCGGCAGCACCATCTAATGCCTTAATAAAAGCAGTACCTATAATTGCTCCATTAGCATGTTTGCAGGCAGCTTCAAAACTTGGTTTGTCTTTGATGCCAAAACCCACCAATATAGGATTTTTCAGGTTATAACTTTTCAGTCGCTGTAGATAAGCATTTACGTCGTTCATATTTTTATCGCTGCCTGTAGTGGAAGAAGATGATACGGCATAGAGAAACCCTGTGCTTAACTGATCCAATTTCTTTATCCGCTCTTCAGATGTTTCCGGTGTTACCAGGAAAATAAAATCCAGCCCGTAACGCTGCATAACAGGCCCGTACTCTGTTTCAAATTCGTGTTCTGGCAAATCAGGCAGTATCAATCCATCAATTGGCAATGCAGCAGCATGCTGACAAAATTTTTCAAACCCATATTGAAGTACAGGGTTCATATAACCCATCAGGATAACAGGAACCTGCACTTGTTTTCTAAAATCCTGCAGTTGACCAAATAGCTTTTCAATCGTCATTCCGTTTGCTAAAGCTATACCACTACTATGTTGTATCACCGGGCCATCTGCCAATGGATCGCTATAAGGCATACCTAACTCTATAATATCTGCACCACTTTCCTGCAAAGCTTTCATTACAGACAAAGTGCTGTCCAAATGCGGATAGCCTGCTGTGCAGTATACATTCAGTACATTTTTACTTTTTCTTTTAAATAATTCCTGTAGCCTGTTCATAATTTTATTTCAGTATTGCAAGATACAATCCCTGGTTTAGCCTGTCTCCGTCGGACGCTGCATTACCATAATAAATAGTATCTCTTCTAATCCATAATTGTTTATCAAGTCCTGCTTCCGGTACACCATCACATTGCAAAACAATTTTATTACCTGCCAAAGTATAATGCCCTTCCTGCCAGCTTTCAGCCATGTGATACCCATAATTTGTAATCCTGAATGTGGAATCTATCCTTAGCTTTAGAAACGCATGTGGCCCTATGGCAGAAATATAAGCAGCCGCATTATTCTCTTTTGTTTTGGCATACAAATAATAAAATGAAAAGCCAACAATAATTGCACTCAGCACAATCAACAATTTCCATTTTTTATCACCAGCGCTAATAATTAACAACAAAGCCGCGATTGCAATTATTATAGCAATACCGTAAGAAAAAACATTAACAATCATTGAGGGAAAGAAATCCCATGCAGATTTCATGTGTACGTTAGCTTTTTGAAAATTATAATAGCAAACAATCACCACAGACAATACCAGCAAAACATACCCGGCTAATGATTTATTATTTCTCATTAATTAAACAATCAACTGATATTCACTGTATGGAATTTTCCATCGCTTTCATATAAGTAGCCATGTCTTTATCGCCACGACCGCTTAAGCAAATTACCACTGTATCTGTTGATTTAAATTTTAACTGGTTTAACGCTGACAATGCGTGGGCAGATTCCAGCGCCGGTATGATGCCTTCTGTTCTGGCCAAATGAAATGCTGCTTTTAATGCTTCATCATCTGTTGCACTCAGAAATACACCACGGCCAGATTCAAACAAATGCGCATGCAGCGGTCCAATACCAGGATAATCCAATCCTGCTGAAATGCTATGCGGTTCCACCACCTGGCCATCTGCTGTTTGCATTACCAGGCTTTTGCTGCCGTGCAAAATACCCGGTTTGCCCAGTTGCGTAGTAGCTGCACTCATGCCGCTTTCAATGCCGTGGCCAGCCGCTTCTACTGCTATCAATTGCACAGTTTGCTCTTCCAGGAAATGATAAAATGCTCCTGCTGCATTACTGCCGCCGCCCACACAAGCCATCACATGCGTTGGCAATTCACTGCCGGTAGCTTCTTTCAATTGCTTGCGTGTCTCCTCACTTATTACACTTTGAAAACGCGCCACCATATCAGGATAAGGGTGCGGTCCTACCACGCTACCTATAATATAATGCGTGTCGCTTGGATTGTTGATCCAGTCGCGAATAGCTTCATTGGTAGCATCTTTTAAAGTCTTGCTGCCACTTTTAGCAGGTATTACTTTTGCGCCCAACATTTTCATTCTTGCCACGTTAGGTGCCTGGCGTTCTATATCTTTCTCTCCCATGTATACAATGCACTCCACGCCCTTTAATGCACACACGGTTGCTGTAGCTACACCATGCTGACCTGCCCCTGTTTCTGCAATAATTCTTTTCTTTCCCAAACGCTCTGCCAGCAATATCTGTCCAATGGTGTTATTGATTTTATGCGCACCAGTATGGCAAAGGTCTTCGCGTTTCAGGTAAATATTTGTATTGAACTCTTTACTTAAACGCTGTGCTAAATATAGCGGTGTTGGACGACCGACATAATCCTTCAACAATGAAGAAAACTCTTTCTGAAAATCCTCATCATACATTATCTGCAGGTAACGGCTCTTTAGCTCTTCCACATTGCGGTGCAGCATTTCAGGGATATATGCGCCACCAAAGCTGCCGTAATAGCCAAAAATATCCGGCTGCTGGTAAGTGCCTTTATATTTTCCCAATGGTATTGTTCTGTTAATCATTTAAAAGTATTTAGTAGATAGTATACAGTATTTAGACTTCGACGCAATCTTTCGTTAGCATATTGCTCACATTTGTATATTTAAACTTTGCGACTTTAATTGCTTCACAAAATCAACTGCAGAAATTTCAAGTCAAGCCATCTATTAAACTTATAGCCTACCTCTTTAAAGTGTGCCACTTCTGTAAACCCAAAATGCTGATGCAATTTTATGCTGGCTTCGTTACTGGCATCAATGCCTGCTAATATGGTATGCATCCCCATTCCTCTTGCCGCTTCAATAATTGGCGGCATTAATAATTTAGCTATGCCTTTTCCTCTTGCACTAGCTGCTACATAAACAGAATTCTCTACAGAATATTTATACGCTGCCCATGCTCTAAACGGACCAATCGAACTCAATCCAAACACTTTTCCATCTTCCTCTGCTACAAACACCGGAAAACCCTGTTCTTTCTTTGTATAAAACCACGCAGTACGCATTTCCAGTGTATGCGGTTCGTAATCGTACACAGCTGTAGTGTTTACAATTACATCATTATAGATTGCCATTATCTCTGGCAGATCCTGTTCTACAGCATAACGGATATGCACCATGCTTTTACTTGCTTTTATGTTTACATGCGCAACTTAAAAAAACGATCATCTACCGGCATAATAGGAAAGTTTGCAGGCAGATTGCTTTTTTCAATTGCAGTAAAGCCATTCTTCACATAAAATCTTTGCGCTGCTTCCAGCTTATTAAACGTGCCCAGGTATATTTCCTGAATATCCTTTTGATGACACCATTCGATTACATGATCCAATAACTTCTGCCCTAGCCCTGTTTCTTTTCCCCGGTAGTCTTTGCGCACAAACATTTTACGCAACGCAGATTGTTTATTGCCGATATCAATCAATGCTATGCTTCCCACTACTTCATTATTATCTATTGCCACCCAAAAATTGCCTGCATCTTTACAATAGAAATTTTCTACATCCAGCAAATCCGGTTGATCTGCAATAGTAACCGGTACACCAAATTCTTTTTGCTGAATGGGAAGAATAAGATCGATTACATCCTGCTCATATTTTTTACTGTACAACTGTATCTGCATGCGCTTATTTTTTCAAACCAAGCTTAAACTGCAGTATCAGTGCCATGTCCTTTATGCCGGGCTCTCTTTCAAATTTGCTATTGATGTCTACGCCATAAAAGTCAGGATGTTTAACCGCATTTACTTTTTCTGCATCACCGGGTTCAATACCACCGCTCAGGAAAAAAGGTTTTTCAATTTTACTTTTTGTAAGCTTCTTCCAATCAAACTTTTTGCCCGTGCCACCTTTTGCGCCGTTTACCGCTGTATCAAAAAGATAATAATCGCACACATCGTCATATTCAGCCACTATATCATCAATCGCTTTTTTATCGTCTCCAATGCTAAATACTTTAATCACTTCTATTTGCTCAGACAATTCTTCGCACAAAGCAGGTGATTCTTCTCCATGCAGTTGCACAATATCCAATGCATAATCGTCCACTATTTTCATTATCTCATCATACTCCTGATTTACAAACACACCAACTTTTCTTATATCCAGATCCAAATCTTTCACTTGTGCTGCCGGCAATTTTCCAATCGCATATCGGGGAGATTTTTTATCGAAAATAAAACCTGCAAAATCTACATCCATGCCATCTAATTGCTGCAACTGTTTTATCTGTGTAATGCCACAAACCTTTAAATTCATATTGGGTCTTTTAAAAAATATTTATCGTTTATTAAACCAATGTTGTTATTGAGTCAAACAGCTCCCCAATGACCTACCGTTGAACGGAGCGTCGCAACTGTAGTTCCATCTATGCTACTGCTGCTGGCTCAATACAAAAACCTTTCTTACTAATCTTTCAAATGTTCTGCAAACACTTTTATTTTATCCAACTCTTTTATACCGGGCGCCAGTTCAAACTTGCTGTTAATGTCAATTGCAAACAACGCTTTGGCAACCGGTTCTGCAGTAAACGACTTTAGCTTTTCTTCATCGCCAGGTTCTATGCCACCACTTAAGAAAAATGGTTTGCCAATTGTTTGTCCCTGCAGCATATTCCAGTCAAACTTTTTCCCTGTGCCGCCATAACCTACGCCCATGGTATCAAACATAAACATATCGCACACATCCATAAAAGGCCTTATCATCCATTGCACACTGTCGTTATCACTTAGCCTGAATGCTTTTACCACCGATACATAATCGGCAATCTTCTCGCAGTATTTAGGGCTTTCATCTCCGTGCAACTGTACCATATGCAACCTGCATTCATCTACCATATGCAGCACTTCTTCTACCGGTGCGTTTACAAATACACCCACCTTGTTTATGTTATTCTCCTTCCTGATATGGGTTGTTGTCATATGCTTGAAAACATACCGTGGGCTTTTAGGATAAAAAATAAAACCCGCGAATGTAACACCCAAATCTGCCAGCTTATCCACCTGCTCAATCTGCGTCATGCCACATACTTTTATTCTCATGCAGTAAGAATTTTAAGGTTATTGCACTGTCGCAATTATATGCTAATGCTTTACCGGATGGTCAGACCCGGTAGAGACAGTCTTTAATTCCTGCACGAATTTCGCAAAAGCTTGTCCAGGATCCGCTTCTTTCATAAAATTTTCACCCATCAAAAAGCCGCGAAACCCGTTTTCTTTGAATAATTGAATGGTGCTAACCTTTCCAATGCCGCTCTCTGCTATTTTAATCCTATCAGCAGGTATCTTGGCGGCCATTTTCAGGCTGCGATCTATATCCACTTCAAAATTTTTAAGATTGCGGTTGTTGATGCCTACCAACTTTGTTTCATCACAAATATGCTCTAACTCTTCTTCTGCATGCAGCTCCAGCAATACTTCAAGTTCAAGCGATTTTGCAAAAGCTGCCAACTGCTTTACACGTGCCGGGCTTAAGCATGCGGCTATCAATAAAATCACATCGGCGCCCATTGCCTTCGCTTCCACCACCTGGTATTCATCAATCATAAAATCTTTGCGCAGGATGGGTATCTTGTTTACTCTCGCTTTTAGCAAATCTTCGGTACTGCCTCCAAAAAAAGTCTCATCCGTAAGAACCGATAAACAGGATGCACCATGCTGAGTATATGCATTGGTTACTTTTACCACATCTGCATTGGCATTAATAATGCCTTTTGAAGGAGATTGACGCTTAAACTCGGCAATGATACCTGTCTTGCTTTCATCTAACAGGAATTTTGCCAGCGAATAAGTTTCTGCTACGTACAAACTTTGTTTCTCCAGCATTGCAACAGGTACAAGCTGCCTGCGTTGCTCCACTTCAATTTTCTTATGCGCTACTATTTTATCAAGAATATTCATCTATCTGAAACCACTTTTTGTTTTTATCAATTACACCTGTCTATTGCAAAGCTACCAGTTTCTGCAGCACATTGTTTGCCTTTCCGCTTTCGAGACTTTCCACTGCTGCGGCATACGCATCGTTGTAAGATGAATAATTGCCCGTACACTGCAAAGCCATAGCTGCATTAGCCAACACTACCGCATTCTGTGCCCATGTACCTTCGCCTTTTAAAATCTTTGCAAACAATTTAGCCGCTTCTTCTACTGTGCTGCCACCATAAATATCTGTTGCACTAACTGAGCGTTTGCCCAATTGCTGCGGCGTCAACACCTGTTCACCTTTATTGGTAATTACTTTTGTATCGTTGGTGAGTGAAATTTCATCGTACCCATCCAGGCTATGAATAATAGTGAATGCTTTACCTGTTTGTTGCAATAAATAATTATAGATGCGGGCCATTTCAAGATTGTATACACCTACCAGTTGAAATGCCGGCGCAGCAGGGTTTACCATTGGCCCTAGCATGTTGAAAAAAGTACGAATGCCCAGGTTTTTGCGAATAGGCCCCACAGCTTTTAATGCAGGATGAAACAATGGCGCATGTAAAAAACAAATGCCAGCTTCTTCAACTTCTTTCTTCAAACGAGCCGTATCATTTTTAAATACATAACCCAACTGCTCCATAACATTGCTGGCACCGCTTACCGAAGTAGCACCATAATTGCCATGCTTGGTTACTTTCTGGCCTGTACCTGCAACAATAAAGCAAGCCAGTGTAGAAATGTTGAACGTATTTTTTCCATCGCCGCCAGTGCCTACAATGTCTATTGTATTGAGGCCATTCATATCCACAGGCACACAAAGCTCCAGCAAAGCATCTCTAAACCCCTGCAATTCTTCTATGGTAATACTGCGCATAAGGTATACCGTCATAAAAGCCGTCACCTCATGCTCATTGTAAATGCCTTTGCTGATGCTTACTAAAACATCCTTAGCATCCTTGCGGGAAAGTGTTTTGTGTTCGAATAAATATTGAAGAATCTTTTTCATACCCGACGTGGATTTGGGAGGATTTAAAAGATTATTAGGATATAAATGCTAACAACCTTTTGTCATCCTATTTTTGTCTTTTTATAATACTTAATAAAGTGCCATTAATATAAATTCAAGCCGGTTTATATTTTGGATTTTCAATCCTTTTAAAACCCAAACTTATTGAACCGAAATTTAGCAACAAACCCACTTCAAGGTTAAACGCTTCCAAATAATTTCTTGCTTGTGCAAAATGAACAGGCTCAAGGGCTGTTATTGCTTTAAGTTCAACACATATCTTATTGTCAATTAAAAAATCTACTCTTCTGTCTCCAATCTTTTTGCCGTTATAATAAATTGCCAGCGAACATTCTCGCTGAAAAGCCACTTTATCTTCCTCCAATTGAATCTCCATTGCACGTTGATAAATCACTTCAGGAAATCCATTTCCGAGTTTTGAATGCACTTTCATAGCAGCGCCAATTATTTTTTCTGTTAACTCCTTGTATTTTAAATCTGCCATAACTACATCATTTCGAGCTCCAAAATCATTGGCCATCAATAAATCACTTCAATCCTCCCAAATCTTCGTCCAGCCAGTTCCTCATAATCTTCTCTCCCATTGGCGTTAACACACTTTCCGGGTGAAACTGCACACCCTTTACATCGTATGTTTTGTGTTGTAATGCCATGATAAATCCGTGTTCATCAACAGAGGTGACTTCAAGATCTTTTGGAAAATCTTTTTCTGCCACCACCCATGAATGATAACGGCCTACTTCAAATGTATCTGGCATACCATTAAACAAACTGCTTTTAGGCAAGTTGCCATTTATTTTTACCGGCATAGCCACACCATGATAAACGCTGCTTAGATTAGTGAGCGTTCCACCGAATGCCTGTCCAATGGCCTGGTGGCCGAGGCAAACTCCCAATATAGATTTGCTGGAAGCATACTCTTTTATCAGGGGTAATAATAAACCTGCTTCTTCGGGTATGCCGGGGCCGGGTGATAAAATGATCTTATCAAATTCTTTCACTTGTTCCAATGGCAGTTTATCGTTGCGATGCACTTCCACTTTCTGGTGCAGAATTTTTTCCACCAAATGCACCAGGTTATAGGTAAACGAATCGTAATTATCAAAAACTAAAATCTTCATTGCTGTTTTATTAATGTCGCCAACTGCTTTTGCTGGCTGCGTTTATTAAATTTCTTCCGCAAATACGATGGCTTTCTTTAGCGCCCCTAATTTGTTGTTTACTTCCTGCAATTCATTTTCTGGCTTACTGGCAGCCACCACACCGGCACCCGCCTGGTATACCAATGTATTTTGTTTGCTAAGGAAAGTACGGATCATGATAGCATGCACACAACTGCCATCAAAACCCATAAAGCCAATGCCACCACCATAATTGCTGCGGGCTGTGGGTTCATACCCGTCTATTAACTGCATGGCTTTTATCTTGGGTGCGCCACTTAATGTTCCGGCAGGAAATGTTTTGGCCATTAATTCAAAAGGATTGGTGTTTGGACGAACACTGCCTGTTACCTCACTTACCAAATGTATTACGTGACTGAAGTATTGTATCTCGCGGTAATGCTCCACTTTTACATCGTCGCAAAGGCGGCTAAGATCATTCCTCGCTAGATCTACCAGCATTACATGCTCTGCATTTTCTTTGGGATCTTTTAATAAACGTGCTGCTTCCTGTTTATCCGTTTCGTCATCCCCTGTCCTTTTAAAAGTACCAGCAATAGGATGCACCACGGCTTTTCCATCTTTAATAATGATTTGCGCTTCGGGTGAAGAGCCCATTAATTTATAATCTCCATAATCAAAAAAGAAAAGATAAGGAGAAGGATTAATGCTGCGGAGTGCACGGTACACATTCAACTCATCTCCGGTAAAAGCCTGTTCAAAACGACGGCTCAATACTATCTGGAAAACGTCTCCGCGATAGCAACTGGCAATCCCTTTTTTAACCATCTCTATGTATGCCTCATCCGTCATGTTGCTTGTTTCTGCACCCATTGCTTTAAAGGGATAAGCAGGAACGTCTTTACTTTTTATCAGGCTTTCCACCACTGCTATTTCAGATTCCACACCCTGCAAAATATTTTCGCAGATATACAGCTCATCTTTATAATGATTGATAGCGATAACGTATTGATAGAGGCGATAGCGCATTAACGGAATTGCACCAGGACCAGCTTTTTCTATAGCTGCATCTCTTTTGCGAAAGCTAATAGTATCAAAAAATTGTACGGCATCAAAGCAAGTGTAGCCATAAAGCCCTTGAGCATAAGCAGCTTCTTTTTGTGTGGACGTTATTTCAAAACGTTTCATAAAATCCCAAAGCAATCCTGGCACTTCATTTACATTATTGATATTAACGCGTTCTGGTTCATGTGCAGGCAATTTAAATTCTATACTGCTGGTAGAAGTAATTTCTATTCCGGCAATTGCATTAATGCCAATAAAAGAAAAACTGCTGTCGGCAGCATGATTGTCTGTGCTCTCCAGCAAAACCGTATCCCTGAAGCGATCACGCAGGCGCAGGTAAATGCCAACAGGTGTATACACATCGGCCAGCATCTTTTTACATTGGGTAACTAATTGTATCTTTTTCATTCTGCTTAATAGTATTCAGACTAAGTATATAGTATTTAGACTTCGCGTTATTGATTTTACTGTTAAATTCTGCTTGCATCAAGGGAATTAAAAAGCCCCGAATATATCGGGGCTTTATAAGTATAGTATGATGCCAATGGTTATAGCATTACTTGCCCCTTTTGAGGTTTGTATGCCACCACCACTGAATATTTTGAATGTTTTTTGCCATTGCTGTGCAAATATGGGTGAGAAAGTTTGATTCTGCAAATATTTTTTTGAGAGGGTAAAAGGGCTAAGGTAGAGGGTGTAAGGCCAACCTTAATACCCAGACCTTATGCCATAAACCTTTCACCATATGCTTTCTCCACTTTCAAAAAAATTTTCATTCTGCTTTTCATTATCGAAATTTACGCATGCAATCAACCTACTGCTTTATACTGCCTGGGCTTAATAATTCCGGCCCTGAACACTGGCAAACTTACTGGGAACAACGATACAACATGACCCGTATACAACAGCGAGATTGGGATGCACCTGTTGAAGAAGAATGGACTGAAACAATAGAGAAAGCTTTGCAAAACACCCCGCTTGATAAAGTTGTTTTAATTGCGCATAGCCTTGCCTGTTGTACGGTTGTAAAATGGGCTGAGCGTTATCAGCATACAATAAAAGGAGCTTTACTGGTGGGACCAAGTGATACTGAAGCCCCATCTTATCCGCCGGGCACCACTGGTTTTACACCTATGCCATTGTATCGCCTGTCTTTTCCGTCTATTGTTGTAGCCAGCAGCAATGATTTTTATGTAAGCATGGAAAGGGCCCGTTTTTTTGCAAACAATTGGGGAAGTAAATTTGTAGAAGCAGGAGCATTGGGGCATATCAACGCTTCTTCCGGTATTGGAGATTGGCCGCAGGGTTATACTATTTTACAAACACTTATTTAACGCTTAATATGCTTATACAACACAAACTGGTAGGCCACAAAGGCATGTTTTATGTAGGCCAGGATGGCGCTATTTTAGCTGAACTGGTATATACAAAACCTTCAGAAGATAAAATGATTATTGAACATACCGAAGTGGATGACTCGCTCGGCGGCAAAGGAGTTGGCTTGCAACTGGTGCATACAGCAGTTGAATATGCAAGAACGCACCACTTAAAAGTTATTCCGCTTTGCCCTTTCGCAAAAGCCATTTTTGATAAGAAAGCAGAGTATAGAGATGTGCTTGCTTAGTTTCCTGGTTGATCAGTTGACTGGAATTGGGAATTAGGAATTGGCATCTATGCGGTAACACATTTATGTCGAAAATGATCTTTTCTTTTTTCCTACTAGCCACTCACCATTCACCACTCCCCTCTCACAACACTCCTTTCGTGCTTGGTAAATAATTGCTCAGCGGATCTCTTTTCACCGCCATGCGAATGGCTTTGGCAAATGCTTTAAAGATGGCTTCTATTTTATGATGTTCATTATCTCCGTGGCATTCTATATTCAGATTGCATTTAGCCGCGTCTGAGAACGATTTAAAGAAATGAAAAAACATTTCTGTAGGCATCTCTCCTATCATTTCTCTTTTAAAAGATGTATTCCACACAATCCAGTTGCGGCCGCCAAAATCTATCAGCACTTTTGCATCTGCTTCATCCATTGGCAATGCAAACCCATAGCGCTCCATACCGCGTTTATCTGCCAATGCTTTCGCAAACGCTTCACCTAATGCAATACCGGTATCTTCTATGGTATGGTGTTCGTCTATGTGTAAGTCGCCATTGGTACGAACCGTGAGATCCATTTTTCCGTGACGGGCAATCTGGTCCAGCATGTGATCAAAAAAGCCTAGTCCAGTTACAATATTTGCTTTGCCACTGCCATCAATGTTCAGATCAATTTTAATCTGCGTTTCATTGGTATTTCTTTCATGCACCACATGTCGTAAACCCAATTTCAGAAATGAATATATTTCGCTCCAATGAATGGTTTGCAAAGCAATAGTTCCATCTTTTTGCAATGAAGCTACTTTATCAGCAATTTCACTGGCGCCTAAGCTTGCGTCATTGTTCAACCAAATGCCTTTGCAACCCAGGTTCTTTGCCAGTTGTATATCTGTAATGCGATCGCCAATTACATAAGAGTTGGCAATATCATACTGCGGATTGTTTAAATAACCAGTAAGCATGCCAATACCCGGTTTGCGTGTTGGCGCATTGTCTTTAGGATAAGTCCTGTCTATATGAACAGCACTGAAATGAATGCCTTCGCCTTCCAGGCTTTTCATTACAAGGTTGTGCAGCGGCCAGAAAGTATCTTCCGGAAAAGATGCAGAGCCGAGTCCATCCTGGTTGGTTACCATCACCAATTCATAATCCAGTTCACGGGCTATGCGGCCCATAAACTCAAACATATGAGGATAGAAAGTTAGTTTATCAAAAGAATCTAACTGATAAGTAGGTGGTGCTTCATCAATGAGCGTACCGTCGCGGTCGATAAACAATACTCGTTTCATGCGTGTTTAGCGGGAACTTTTTTTGCTGCGGGTTTAGCAGCGGGTTTTTTAGGTGCGGGTGCAGCAGCTATTCCTCTTGCGGCTTTTACATCTGCCACAGTTACTGCACTTGCTTTATTACCAAAATTGTTTCTTACAAAAGTTAATACATCTGCAATTTGCTGATCGTCCAGTTGCGATGACTGTGGGGGCATGGGATTATGAAAATCATCTCCGTCAATTTCTATCTCGCCACCTTTCAATCCATTTAATACAATTTTTGCCAGCGCTTTCTTATCACCCAATACCCATTTTGTTTTTGCCAATGGTGGGTTCATTCGATCTACGCCCAATCCATCTGGCTGGTGGCACGCAAGGCAAACTTTCTGATAAACTTTTTCACCTCTGTCTATAGATGCTTTTATGCCAGGCGCAGGTTTTGTTTGAAATGAACTAAACGCAATAATAAAAACCAAACTTAATGCTATGATATGCTTTGTCATAAACGCAGTCAATTATCTACAAAATGAACTTATTTATTTTTATTGAACCAGCACTAAACCAGTTTTCAACATCGTTGTGTCACTCACTTGTACTTTTATCACTTTAATCATCTTTAGGTTTCTCCGCTATTTTCTTTATTTTATTGTTGCTTCATCTTTGTTTGGATGAAAAATTTTTCACTCCTACTGCATTTGCTGAATAATTTTGGTGATGCACATTGCCGAAGAATGATATACAGTACAAGAGTGCGACGCAACAAAAGCTTCATAGCAGCACTGCAGCCTGACCCATTACTTTATTTACCACTATAACTAATTTTCCAAATGGTTCCATTCTTATCGTCAGACACATAAAGGTTTCCCTGTTTGTCTTGTGCCAGTCCGCATGGCCTGTAAGCAGCACGATTAATATCTGCACCAGCAAAACCATCTGCAAACACTTCCCATTTGCCGGAAGGCATACCATCTTTAAACGGAACAAACACTACAAAATAACCAGCCTGCGGTTCTGGGCTGCGGTTCCATGAACCGTGAAACGCTACAAAAGCGCCGTTCTTATATTTTGCCGGGAAGGCATTGCCGGTGTAAAACAACAAACCATTGGGTGCTAGGTGACCGGGAAACTGCACAATAGATTTTGTTTTCATTTCGCAACGGCCTGCTTTATTTCTGTCGCCACCAAATTCAGGGTTCAGCAACTTTGCACCTTTGCCGTTATCATAATAACAATAAGGCCATCCGCAATCAGATCCTTTTTTAATGCGAAACATTTCTTCTGCCGGATTTTCTGCTCCTTCTTTCTGGCTGAACATTTCAGGATAAAACTGGAAAAGCATATCGCGGCCATGCTGCATTACATAAAGATCATTTACTTCATTGTTCCAATCTAAACCAACCACGTTGCGCAAACCTGTAGCGTAACGCACACCTTCTGCGTAAGACTGGTTTAATTTATCCGCTTTAAATTGCCAGATGCCACCTGCAGAATCCAATATTGGGCAAGGGTCCTGGCCAGGGGAACCTTTTGTTCTATCCTGCACCTGGCAGCAATTAGAAGGAGCACCAATGTTCACATAAATATTGCCATCATTGTCCAGTGTAATAGATTTGCTTTCATGCTGACGATGATCCCACAAACCGGTAACAATTTTTTGCTGAGAAGCTTCGTCTACCTGCCCGGTTTGCTCATTTATTTTATAACGATATACTTCTGTATTGGAAGATGCATATAAGTAACCGTTTTTAATCGCAATGCCGGTGCCGGTATAAGTACCAAAACCAGTCTTCTCATCGGCAACACCATCACCATTACTATCGTGCAGGCGATAAATTGTTTTACCGTCTTTTGCTTTATCCAACTTCACAAACAAGTCTCCGCTGGCTGCTACCACTATATGCCTGGCTCTGCCAAGATCTGTTGCCATTTTTACAGAACTGAAACCTGCAGGCAAGGTAATACCACCATCATTTTTTGAAGAAGGCTTATTGTGAGATTTTGATTTATCGCCACCTCCCGCAGATGCAGCAAGTGTTAATGCGAACATGCAATAAAAGAAAAATGAAAAAGATTTTAAGCGACGCATATCTGCTGGTTTTTTATGTTTTTAATTTTAAATCAAAGACACACTTTAAAAAACAAAAAACTGTGCCGGGCATTCTTCTAAAAATGCCCTGTAGTAATTTCAATATTCATTTAGGGGAACAGCTTTTAAAATTACCTATTTCTGTAAAAAACTTCCCAGGTTTTTGATTAAATCTTGATTTTCTTTTTCTGTGCCCACTGTTATGCGCAGGCAACCTTCACACAACTCTACCTTACTTCTGTCACGCACTACTATTCCTTTTTCTAAAAGATAATTGTAAACAGCACGTGGCTCTGTTACTTTTACCAGCAAAAAATTAGCATCGCTGCTGTACACTTTTTGTACTAAGGGCAATTTGGTTAATGAAACTACCAACTCATCCCGCATTTGCACTATTGCTTTTATCATATCATTTACCTGGCCAACTTCTTCCAATGCTTTCAGTACCAGGTCTTGTGTGGCCTGGCCAATATTATAGGGCGGCTTTACTTTGTTGTACACTTCTATAATAGCCTCACTTGCAAAAGCCATACCCAGTCTCAATCCTGCAAGGCCCCATGCTTTACTAAGCGTTTGCATTACCACCAGGTTAGGATAATCCTGCAATGATGGTATAAAAGAACGATGACGGGAGAAATTGATATAGGCTTCATCTATTACCACAAGGCCATCAAAATTGTTCAATACTGTTTCAATATCCTCGCGGCGCAATGCATTGCCCGTAGGATTATTCGGCGAGCATAACCAGATAATTTTTGTCCTGCTATCTACCAGGTTTTCCAGGTGTATTAAATCCAGTTGAAAATCATCCAGCAATTTTGCACGACGAATTTCTATGTCATTAATATTTGCACTCACTTCATACATGCCATAAGTAGGAGGGCAAATAATTATATTGTCTTTGCCGGGCTCGCAAAATGCGCGGTATAAAATATCAATGCACTCATCGCTGCCATTGCCCAAAAAAATATGTTGCGGAGCGATGCCTTTGATAGCAGACAATTTCTCTTTTATTTTCCACTGCAATGGATCCGGATAGCGGTTATACCATTTGGTTAGCGGAGAGCCAAGGCTGTTTTCATTGGCATCTAAAAAAACATTTGCTTCACCCTTAAATTCATCTCTTGCAGATGAGTAAGGAACTAAATTCTTTATGTTCTGCCTAAGCAGGTTATTAATATCGAAACTCATTTTTTTATGTTTCCGGCTTTTGTAATACTATTTTCTTTTCACCACAGAGGCATTGGAGGTTTTCACAGAGATAAAGGAGGCTTAAAATTTACGCCCCACTCACGACTCACCACTCACCACTTGCTACTTACCACTAGCCAATCTAACGCTCACCGCATTTTTATGCGCATCCAATCCTTCTGCTGCCGCCATTACTTCTACTGTCTTACCAATATTCTTCAACCCTTGTTCTGATAATTTCTGGTAAGTAATTTTTTTCACGAAACTATCAAGGCTTACTCCGCTATATGCTTTTGCGTAACCATTGGTAGGCAATGTATGATTGGTACCGCTGGCATAATCGCCCACACTTTCCGGCGAATAATTACCAATGAATACTGAACCTGCATTGATAACTTTTTCTGCTATAGCATCTGCATTTGCACAACTAAGGATTAAATGTTCTGCTGCATATTCATTCAATAGATCTATTGCTTCCGATTCATTTGCGGCAATAATAATTTTACTATTTGCCAATGCTTTTGCAGCCACATCTTTCCTGGGCAATTGCGCTAACTGTTGTGCAATTTCTTTTTCTACATTTTCTGCAATCTTTTCATTGCTTACCACCAGCACCACCTGGCTGTCTGCACCATGTTCTGCCTGCGATAAAAGATCTGCCGCCACAAATGAAGGAATAGCTGTTTCGTCTGCATACACTGCTACTTCGCTAGGGCCAGCGGGCATATCAATAGCAATGCCGTCTTTTTGTATCAATTGCTTGGCACAGGTTACGTATTGATTGCCGGGGCCAAAAATTTTATATACCTGTGGAATAGTCGCCGTACCATAAGCCATTGCAGCAATGGCCTGCACCCCTCCTGCTTTAAATATTTTAGTTACACCAACAGTCTTTGCTGCAAATAAAATTGCTGCATTAATATTACCTGCTTTATCAGGCGGTGTGCACAAAATAATTTCTTTGCAACCTGCAATTTTTGCCGGTATCGCTAACATTAATAAAGTAGAAAATAAAGGCGCTGAACCACCGGGAATATACAAGCCCACCTTTTCTATGCCAATGCTTTTGCGCCAGCATTGTACACCGGGCATGGTTTCAATTATTTCAACAGGGCTTTTTTGTTTTTCATGAAATGCCGCAATATTGGCCGCGGCCTGTTGTATAGCTTGTTGCAATTCTATTGACAATTCTTTTGCTGCAGCATTTATTTCCTCTTCACTCGCCAATAGTTCTTTTATTTCTATGCCATCAAATTGCGTTGTAAAATGTTTTACCGCAGCATCACCATTGGCTTTTACTTCGTCAAGAATGTTTTTTACTTTCTGCTCTAATGACGCAGCATCCAATACCGGGCGAGCCAGTAGTTTTTTCCATTCAGATCTCTGCGGTAGCGTATATGTTTGCATAGTATTTTATGTCTGATGTCTGATTTTGTGATGTCTGATTTACCTTATTGCAAATTGCATTTTTATAAAAATGCCTCTGCTTTGCCATTTACCACGAGGATCGCAAAGAACACAATGTGATACTGTACTCTACTTACAACTTATCACTTTCTCCTACATTACCATCTTCTCTATCGGTATCACCAATATGCCTTGTGCTCCAGCCATTTTTAATTGTTCTATCTTATCCCAAAATTCATCTTCGCTTAATACGCTATGCACACTGCTCCAACCGCTTTCTGCCAATGGCAATACTGTTGGGCTTTTCATGCCGGGTAGCAATGCAATAATGTCTTTAATCTTTTCATTGGGCGCATTCAGCAAAATGTATTTGTTTCTCTTTGCTTTTTTAACAGAGCGAATGCGGAACAATAATTTTTCCAGCAAATCAAGCACCGGCTGTTGCAGGTTGCGGTTTTTTATAAGTACTGCCTGGCTTTGCAAAATGGTTTCTACTTCTTTCAAACCATTCATAAATAATGTAGAGCCGCTGCTTACCAAATCTGCAACCACATCTGCTAATCCAATGCCAGGAGCAATTTCTACAGAGCCGCTAATCTCGTGTATATCTGCCGTTACATTGTGTTGCTTCAAATAGCTATCCACCAAAAAAGGATAACTGGTTGCAATGCGTTTTCCTTTTAATGATGCAACACCTTCGTATTGCTGACTACGGGGCACTGCAATAGAAAGACGGCATTTGCCAAAACCCAATTCTTCTACAACTTCTGTTTTCTTATTTTTTTCAAACAACACATTCTCTCCTACTATACCAATATCAGCCACACCATCTTCTACATACTGCGGAATATCGTCGTCTCTCAGAAAAAATACTTCCAAAGGGAAATTATCACTCTCTGTTTTAAGACGATCTTTTACATTGCGCAAATCAATGCCGCATTCTTTTAACAGTTTTGTTGAATCTTCATACAACCTGCCCGATTTCTGAATAGCAATGCGGATTTTATCTGTCTGAACCATGATTTATTTGATTTAAATATTCTTATGATTAATTTGAATGTTGCCTAAATCTTTTAATCCCTCTAATCCCTTCAAATCCTGGTAAAAAATAAGGGCCTACCTAAGTAAGCCCTTCAATGTTTTATAATTGCACACAACAACATTGGCTTACCTGTTGGGTAAGTTGGTATGATGATGTGTATGGATGAATTGTTTCATTATGCTGCGCAAAAATAGTGTTTACTTATTGATGACAAAAAATATTTTTCAGGATACTAACTGCTGTAAGTTTATCCACCCATAAAGCATTTAACACAGCCTGTATTGAAATAATATTATCTTGGATGCATAAACATTTGCCGCATGAAGAATATTTTGGGCTACCTGGCCTTATTGGTTACAACAATACTGATTGCCGTTATTGCTTTGTCTTTTATAAATCGTGAAAAGAAAGCGATGAAACTGGTTTGGGCAGACGAATTTAACTATACCGGCCTGCCAGACAGCAGCAAATGGAATTATGATGAAGGTGGCAACGGTTGGGGCAACCACGAACTTGAGTATTATACCAGCAAACGATTAGAAAATGCAAGGGTAGAAAACGGCAACCTGGTAATAGAAGCCCGCAAAGAAAAATGGAAGAACAATGATTATACATCTGCCAGGCTTATAAGCAAAGGAAAAGGCGATTGGCAATATGGAAGAATTGAAGTGAGGGCACGTTTGCCTAAAGGCATCGGCACATGGCCTGCCATTTGGACGCTGGCTTCAAAAGATACATTTGAATGGCCAGATGATGGCGAAATAGATATTATGGAGCACGTTGGTTTTCACCAGGGATATATACATGGTTCAACTCATTGCAAAAAATACAACCACGTTATTCATACCCAAAAAACAGATACCATAATAGTAAAAGATTGCTCAGAGAAATTTCATGTATATGGTTTGGACTGGACCGCTGACAGCATAAAAATTTCTGTTGACGGAAAAGTATATTTCAGCATTGCTAATGAGCATACAGGTTATGATGCATGGCCCTTTGATAATAAAATGTACTTGTTATTGAACCTGGCTGTTGGTGGCGATTGGGGCGGCGCCAAAGGCATCGACCAGGATATATGGCCGCAAAGAATGGAAGTGGATTATGTAAGGGTTTATCAATAAGTGGTAAGTTTTAGGTGATAAGTTTTAAGTGCTTTTGCTCAGATATAATCTGAAATGTAGAAAGCTTTAAAGTTCTTTTTGCCTCTGCGAAAACTTCTTTTGCTTTTTGCGCTTAAAAATTCTTTCTGATAAATAGCCGCGAATAAACATCATGCTAATCTGCTAATCCTATAAATCCTGGTTCAGACAATCCCCCCAAATCCTCGTGCAAAGCGTAAAAAAATGTTAAGAAGCCGAAGCCATCGTACTTTACTACCGCAATAGAAGTCATAACAAAATAATAGCGATGAAAATATTTCTACCTGTTGTTTTACTAGGCATTTCACAAATGGCAAAAAGCCAGCAAATAGACAGCATCTGTTTTCATCTTTATACAGACAGCCTGAAAAAAGGCACTTTCAATTACATTAATGTAGATGGCAAATTATCTAACAATAAATGGTTGCCACTCACTCAAAAAGAAATTGTATTTAGCGCAAGCGCTGGAAGTTTTGAAGGAAATAGTCTTTTTATAGACAGCAATTTTACAGGAGAAAAAATTACAGTGAAAGCCCTATTGAAAGCACAACCTGCATTGCAAAAAGATACAACCCTTTGGATAAAGAAATTGCCAGACAATGAACGCCTGCCTACTGACGAAGAAATGCCCAAACCTGCAGCAAGAAGAAGAAAACAGTAACCCATCAAAATATATACCCCTGGAAAACGAATGCGCCCTTAAAAAAGGGCGCATTATTATAATTAGTCAAACTGTAAAAGACTACATCTTCTTGGCATCTTCCAAAAATTTGGCAAGGCCAATATCAGTCAACGGGTGTTTCAGCAAACCAAGTATTGGTTCCAGCGGACAAGTGCAAACATCTGCACCAGCTTCTGCGCATTTTACAATGTGCAATGCACTGCGGATAGAAGCCGCCAATATTTCTGTTTCAAAACCCTGAATAGAATAGATTTGGGCTATCTGTGCAATCAGTTCAACTCCATCCCAATTGCTATCATCTATACGACCGATAAAAGGAGAAACATAAGTAGCACCAGCTTTTGCAGCAAGAATTGCCTGGCCAGCAGAAAATACCAATGTACAATTGGTTTTAATGCCATTGTCTGTAAACCATTTCAATGCCTTTACACCGTCTTTAATCATTGGCACCTTCACAATAATATTTGGGTGAATAGCCGCTAATTTCTGCCCTTCTTCAATAATGCTTTTAAAATCTGTAGACAACACTTCTGCGCTGATGTCTCCATCAACTATTTCGCAGATGGTTTTGTAATGCGCCATAATAGCGTCTGTTCCTTTAATGCCTTCTTTTGCCATTAAAGATGGGTTGGTGGTTACACCATCCAAAATACCTAATTCATTGGCCTCTTTAATCTGAGCTAGATTGGCCGTATCGATAAAAAATTTCATTGCTTGCGAGTTTTTATTTGTCAGTTTATTCGGAGAACCTAAGATGCGTGTTTTCAAAAGAACAATGAAAACAAAAAAGAAAAAGAAAAAAGGCAGGCTAATTACATCGCACCGCTACAACCGCTTACTCTTGCTGCGTTCCCGCCCTGGGAGGGTTCAGCAGGAGCTGGTCGTGTAAGACCTGCCGGGCGCAAATATAGGAAGTTTATGTTTAAAGTTTCAAACAAGTTGCGAAAGAAGTTATAAGTTGTAAGTAATAAGTTTTAAGTCCTTAGAGAAATAAAATGCTGTGAAGCATTTTAACATGCAGCATGCGCGACACAAAAGAACTTAAAACGTAAAACTTAACACTTATCACTTAAACTTCCTAATATCCCGTGCCAGTATAGGAATTAACACGAGTTAGACCAATAAGTTCATCCACACGGCCATTTATTCCTTTGTAATAAACCAATATGGTATAACTGTTTTCCGTATCCCACAAATTTCCTTCTGTAAAATTAAAACTGGGGGGGCCACCCGCTTTGTCAATAGTAATGTAATCGTAGTTATAATAACCATTTTTTAACAGGATATCTGTTTCATAAACTCCTTTGTCTGCATTGAAAACCATTTTAGATTTTTCATCCATTCCGTAATTCGTCAATTCTCCAAAAAGATAAACATCCTTGTCATCATAGGCCTGGTTATTGGCAGGTATAAAAGTGAAATGCGTATCTGCAAAATCTGCCTGCCACAAATAATTTACACTCTCACTAATTTCATTCCAGTACATGCCATTGTAATCTTTGTAATACACCAATCTTTGCGGCGTACGATCCAGATCCGGCTTCACAAAAATATCTGTGGACTTGTCATTGTATTTTGCAGTAGCCACCCTATCGCTTTGCAACCTGTAACTCCGCAAATCCAGCCAGCGCCATTCTCTTCCGCCAGGAAAAATAATGTCTTCAGAATTATATTCCAGTGAACCGGGGCGTATAAAATTTGGTTTTAGTTCCGTCATTGCATTATCCCAACGATTGTTTTGCAGGATGCATACTTTTATTTGCTGCAGCGGGTTAATGATATTTACATTGCCCAGTGATACTGTGAAAATAATTTTCTGGTGCGTTTTAAAATATTGCCCGTTAAATGGCTGCTGTATCTGTGCGCCTATGGTTGCTTTCTCCTGCAATACCAATACGCGACGGGTAAAAACCAGATTGGCTGTATCTCCGTTACTAAACACTTTCAATAAATAATTACCAGAGCGGGATGGAACGCAGCTTGATTCTGGTAATGAAACTGAGTAGTGTGTGTATTTTACGAGCGCAATAGAGGAATTTCGGTAATTGGTGATGCGGTTTTGCGTAAAACCTTTTATATAATCAAACTCGCTTAAAACAGTTTTTGTCCAGTCTGCATTGCACAATTGCCAGGTGTAAGAGTAATTGCGAACCCCTCCATTGAGATCATCAAAATTTAGTTCAAGTTGATCTGTCCCATTCAGTTTTATAACAGGATACCCAAGTTGGTTGCCGGCTATATTCAATTTTACATTGTGAATATTTTCTGCATAGATTTTATCAGGCACCTGCGCCACTACCTGCAAAGAGAAGATTGACAACAATAAAAGCGGGCAAACAAATTTTTTCATGTACATAAGATATGGGTGAAAAAGGATAAAGTTGTACAAATTTGGTCAAAAAAACTATAAAAACATGTATGCTTCACCAACAGCACTTATTTTTGATCTCTAAACATTTACTTTTTTGAATTTATCCGGGTTTATTGCCAGGCGTGTAGCCTTCACAAAAGAAAAATCTTTCAGCCGTTTTATCATCCGGTTGGCCACTGCTGCCACGGTATTAAGCGTTGCGGTTATGATTGTTGCCATGGCCATCACCAACGGGTTTCAATACACCATCAGCCAAAAAATATTTAGTTTCTGGGGTCATATACGTGTGCAGCATTACCAGGCAGGTAAAATTGCTGCCGCAGAAGAAATGGCCATAGAAAAAAATGACACAGTTGCACAACTGCTCCGGGCCAATCCGCAGGTGCAATCTGTAAATAGTTTCGCCACCAAAAGTGCCATTCTTAAAACCGATGAAACCATTGAAGGAGTATTGCTGAAAGGCGTTGATAAAAACTACCGTTTTGCGCAACTGGATCGTTTTTTACAACAGGGCAGATGGATAAATTATCCCGACAGCGGTTATAGCAATGAAATAGTATTGTCTGCCTACACTGCCAACCAGCTAAAACTGAAAGTAAACAACCAGGTACTTATTTATTTTATTCAAAACGATGGCTCTTCTCCGCGTGCAAGAAAACTAACGGTAACGGGTATCTATAAAACCGGTATAGAGGAATATGATAAGTTTATCTCTTTATGCGACATCCGGCTTATTCAAAGACTTAATAATTGGCAGCCCAATCAAATTGCGGGCTACGAAATTTTCCTGAAGGATTACAAGCAAATAGACCAGGTAAATGATGAAATTTTTAATAGTCTGCCGCAAGCCTGGGCCAGCAGGACCATTAAAGAAATCAATCCCAATATTTTTGATTGGCTGAACCTGCAAGACACTACTATTATTTTAGTGTTGATTATAATGACCATTGTTGCGGTGCTAAATCTTATCACCTGCCTTATCATTTTAGTGCTGGAAAGAACGAAAATGATCGGTATTTTAAAAGCACTGGGCTCACCCAATGCAACTATACAAAAGGTTTTTCTTTACCAGGGCGCTATCATAACCCTTACGGGTATTGTACTGGGCAACGTTATGGCCTTTGTGCTGTGCTGGCTGCAACAACGTTATGGTTTTATTCATTTGCAGGAAGAAATGTATTATATCTCCAAGGTAGAGATACGGTCAGAATGGTGGCATTACCTGTTAGTGGATGCAGGTACATTTATAGTTTGCCTCCTGATATTAATTATTCCTACGCTTATCATACGCCGTGTGCAACCGGTAAGGGCTATTCAGTTCAGGTAATTTATTATTTATTGAGGACTCGCTAATCTGGATAAAATAATACCAGCCGCCACCGCTGCGTTCAGCGATTCTGCATGGCCTATGCGTGGAATGGTTATGCGCTTTTTGCAATGTTCCAGCAAAGCTGGTTGTATACCTTTTGATTCATTGCCAATAACAATAATCCCTTCTTTTATTGGCTGCATGTCATTTATTTTTTCTCCATTGAGCGTGGCTGCATAGAGTGGTATATTTTTTTGCTGTGTGGCTAACTGCAAGATGTCTGTATATTGCAACTGTACCCTCATTATACTGCCCATGGTGCTCTGCACTACCTTGGGCGCAAAGGCATCTGCACAATCGGGGCTGCAAACAATATTGCGCAGGCCAAACCAGTCTGCAATACGTATAAGGGTGCCCATATTGCCGGGGTCTTGTATGCCATCCAGCATCAGCGAAAGCGTTTGTGCAAACACCAGTTTTGTATCTGTAGGCTTCTTAAATATGCCTAACGCTTCATGCGGTGTTTGCAAAAAAGAGATTCTTTCAAGTTCTTCTTCTTTTATCAGTACAAACTTTGATTGCGTTGTTCCCTGCAGCAATTTTTCGTGTACACGCAACCAGGCTTCGGTTGCATATAAAGAAACCAGTGCACCGGGTTGCTCCGCCAACAATTCGTTAATAATCTTTGGCCCTTCTGCAACAAAAACACCTTCCTCTTCCCTGAATTTTTTTTGGCGCAGACTTTGGATATATTTGACCTGCAATTTTGTGATCATCCTATTGTTCGTTTTCTGAATTTATGCAGTTGTGTAAGCCCGTTAAACTCATTTTGCTTATCTTATTTGCCGGCCTTGTAGCTACCCAACCCGGTTGCATAGTTCCCAAGAAATACCAGCCTTACAAACCTTTTGTATACTCAACAAATATAAACATAGGAGGCAATCTCTCCACTTCAGAAAAAGCAGACCTTAAATTAAAACTTCAAAACCAGTTAGACGATAGCCTTAAAACAATATTAACCACTATTTATCCTGGAAGAATAAGGTTGATGAAACCGCCTGTTTTTGATTCTTCAGCCGCTACACGTTCTGTACTGTTTATGAACAACCTGATGCATGCACAGGGCTATTTTAAATCGGCTGTTGCATGGGATAGCACTTTAGCAGTACTGCACAATGGAAAAGAGAAAAGGGTAACAGTGGCTTTTTTTGTAACCCCTGGCAAGAGTTATAAATTTGATTCCATTGCCTATCGTTTGCAGGACTCAGCGTTGCAGCAGCTAGCAATGTCAAGACGTGGGGCTTCTCTTCTAAAAAAGGGCCAACCTTATTCAATAGATGTTATCTCTGCAGAAATAGATCGATTGGTGGAATTGTTTCGCAATAACGGCTATTATAAATTTTCCAGGGACGATTTAAACGC
This sequence comes from Chitinophagaceae bacterium, assembly GCA_047602295.1. Classification (GTDB taxonomy): domain Bacteria; phylum Bacteroidota; class Bacteroidia; order Chitinophagales; family Chitinophagaceae; genus JACMLD01. The sequence continues at coordinate 5,212,631 of JASGHP010000001.1, forward strand.
AGAAAGGGATACAGTTTTTGCGGCGCTCATCAATCCTTCTCTCGATCCTTTTGAGCAACTGCGTCTTTTGCAGGAAGCAAAGAAAAGACAGGAAAACCCGCAGATGAATGTGGTTATCCAGTTGCGCAACCCAGATGCGGTTTCTCATTTCAGAAAATATTATATCCGCAATGTAAATATCTATCCGGATCTGGGCTTGCTGGAAGACACTACAGATGCAAAGTATGATTCTGTAACTGTCAACGGCATCCACATTTTTAATAAATACAACAAGTTTAAACCTGCTTTTATTGCTTCACAATCTGCGATGCACCCGGGTGATCTTTTTCGTTTACGCAATTCAGGTCGCACCTATACCAATTTTACACAATTGAATGCCTTTACACAGGTAACGGTAGACATGATTGAGCCCAAAGACTCCTCTCCTTCTCTTGATGCATTGATAAAAATGTATCCTTCCGTAAAACAAAACTTAACGGTTACTGCTGATGCCAGTTACAATACAGGCGATATCATTGCCACCGGAGATTTATTTGGCGTGGGCCTCAACTTTGGCATCAACAATAAAAATGTGGGCAAGCAAGCCATTCAATCCAATACCAACCTGCGCACTGGCGTAGAAATAAATATTGGTAGCAACCTCATTCAAACCCTTCAGACCAGCCTTTCTCATGGTTATACTTTTCCCAGGCTTTTGCTGCCCAAATCTTTTTTGAGAGCTATTCATTCAGACTCTTTAAGAACTCAGCGAACGCTTATCAATTTTAATGGTGCAATAACTGACAGAAAGGATTTTTATGCGTTAAAATCATTAAACGTTTCTTTTGGCTACCAGGCCAGCAAAAGCCGTCGCCAGCGAAGAATACATACATGGTATTTCAGCCCATTCAATGTAGAGTATGTTTTTTTAAATCCACGTGACCAATTAAAAACCTTACTGGCCACTGTGCCCAATCTTAAATATTCATTTAATACTGGCCTGGTAATAAGCATGATTGGCGGTTATAACTATGTACAAACAGACGCTAGTGGTGCAAAGAAAAATGATTTCAGGGTTGGTGTGGAAGAAAGTGGTGGCTTGTTTGGTTTAATAAAACAGCTTGACCAAAACGCCAACCTCTACCGTTTTATAAAATTTGATGCAGACCTGAAGCATTATATCAACTATCGAAAGTCATCTTTGGTTTTTAGACTTTACGGAGGTATTGGCATTCCTTATGGAAAAGATGCGGACGGAAACCCCGAACAACAATTGCCTTTTTTTAAATCTTTTTACGCAGGTGGACCATACAGCATGCGTGCATGGCAGGTAAGACAATTGGGCATTGGCTCATCTAAATATCTTGATACATTGAGCACGGCACAAGGTGTAGATCGCTTTGGCGATATTCAACTGGAAGGAAATATTGAATACCGCTTTAACCTGGGCACTTTGTTTGGCATAAAAATAAAAAGTGCCTTGTTTACAGATATTGGCAATATCTGGTATCGCTCCACCTATGGAAAACCCGAAAACCAAGGCGCCGATTTTAATATTGGCAGATTATACAAAGACATTGCTGTTGGAGCAGGCACCAGCTTACGTGCAGATTTTGATTATTTCCTGATACGTTTTGACTGGGCTTATAAAATAAAAGACCCGGTATATGCCGATGAAAATCATGGATGGCTGCACGATATACAGCTTTTTAAAGGCCAGTTCCAGTTAGGCATTAATTACCCCTTCTAGCCAGCAGCTCTTTCAGCTTTTACTTGTTCTTCCAATGCTTTTATTTCAATAGCATCTTCCAGTTTAAATGCGCCAATACGGGTTCGGCATAAACTGCTTAAGTGGCCACCACAACCCAATGCTGCGCCAAAATCATTTGCAAGGCTGCGTATATAGGTTCCGGTAGAGCATGCTACGCGAAAATGCACTACAGGCATTTCAATGGATGTTATATCAAATGCCGCTATAAAAAGTTTTCTTGGCTCTAGTTCTATGGTCTCGCCTTTACGTGCCAGTTCATACACACGTTTGCCATCTTTTTTAATGGCAGAATGCATGGGAGGGATTTGATGTATATGGCCAATAAATTGTTGTGTTGCCTGCTTAATCTGTTCTTCTGAAATATTGCTGGTGTTTTTAAAATTTTCCGGTTCGCTTTCAAGATCGAAAGTAGGTGTAGTAGAGCCCAGCGTAATAGTGCCTGTATATTCCTTCTCCTGCGCCATGTATTCATTGATGCGTTTGGTAAACTTACCGGTACAAACTATCAACAAACCAGTAGCCAGTGGATCTAAAGTGCCTGCATGGCCAATCTTTTTTATTTTAATTACCTGGCGCAATTTTCTTATCACGTCAAACGAAGTCCATTCAAGCGGCTTATTGATAAGCAACACCTGGCCCTCCTCGTATTTATTCAATGGAGTATTCAAAAAGTAAATTTTCGCCGAAGATAAAGGAAAACCAGCCGCGGAGATTTGAGAATGTCAAAAGTAAAAAACCAAAAACTTAATTTCAGCGTTGCTCTGCAAATTTAAACGCCCACTCACCACTAGCCATTCACCACTCACTATATCGCCTGCCTTGCTTTCAACTCTAAATATTTATTCAGGGTATTTACAGTAACGTTTTCCGGTGGTGTTAATATGGAGAGGATACCATATTTCTGCAATTCTTTTACGATGAGCTTTTTCTCGTGCACATATTTTTGTGCTACTGTTTGCAAATACACTGCATCTAAATCGGCAGCCCTGGTAGAGGTAATTTTGTCAAACTCTGTGTTCTCAAAGAAAACTACTACCAGCAGGTGATATTTTGCAATCTGTTTCAGGTAAGGCAATTGACGTTGTAAACCACTCAATGATTCAAAGTTGGTAAACAGCACTAAAAGGCTTCTTTGTTTTATATAACCCCTGATGTTTACATACAACATTTCATAATCACTTTCCAAAAAATCTGTTTGCTGATTGTATAAAGACTTCAACACATTTTCAAGCTGTCCCCTGGCCCTGTCTGCAGGCAAGAAACTGCCCAGGCGATTAGAGAACGTCATTAAACCAAACCTGTCCTGGCGGTACAGGCTTACATTGCAAAGCATCAGGGCAGCATTGATTGCATAGTCAAGTAATGCCAAATCATCAAAAGGCATTTTCATCAACCTGCCTTTATCTATTATGCAGTATACCTGCTGAGAACGTTCTTCCGTATACGTATTCACCATCATAGAACCTTTGCGGGCTGTTGCCTTCCAGTTCATATTGCGTATATCGTCTCCCGTTATATACTCTTTAATCTGTTCAAACTCCATGCTATGGCCCATTTTGCGCATGCGTGTAGATCCTGCTTCATTTGCACTTGCCACATGCGCCATCAATTCATACTTGCGCATTTGCACAAATGAAGGATATACCGGCACCATCATTTCCTGCTTGCATATAAAGCGTCTTTGCAAAAGCCCCAATAAAGATGTTGCGTAAAGCAGGATATTGCCAAAATTATATTCACCTCTTTCTACTGGTCTTACTTCATAACTAAATGCAGCTTCTTCATTAACCCCAAACCTCCTCTTGAAATAATGCTTTCTCTCCTGGAATTGAAATGGCAGCTCTTCAATTATTTCCATATCAACAGCAAAAGGATAATTGTTTTTAACAGTGAAAGACACTGTATTCTTATCTGAATTACTCAATCGCTCGGCAATATATCTTTTAGCTGAAGGTGCTTTGCCCAAACCAAAAATGAATACAATATCTATCAGCAGTAATGCTGCAAACAATCCACCCAATACATAACTTACAGGATTGAGTATGTCTACAAAATACCCCATCAAAAAAAACAATGCCACCACTGCGCCAAGCAGGTAAAACCTTCGTGTTAAAAAAAATGATTTTAACACAAGATGCGACAGCAGCCAAAGAATGGCGCCCACGAACAATATACCTAATAGAAACATAAGTTTTATCTGGGTATTTCTACAGCTTTAATTATTTTTTGAATCAGGTCGTCGGCAGTTAATCCTTCCATTTCTTTTTCCGGAGTAAGGATAATGCGGTGGCGCAATACGTGTGGCATCACTTCAATAATATCTTCCGGAGTTACAAAATCACGGCCACGTATAGCCGCAAATGCCTTGGCCGCCTTTACTACCGCCAGCGAAGCACGTGGAGAAGCCCCTAAATACAGAGAAGAATTATTGCGGGTTTCATTAATCACTTTCACTACAAATTCCAGCAATTTCGGCTCTACCACCAATTGCAAAACTGTTTCCCGGTACTGTGCTATTTGCTGCCTGCTGATAATTTTAGGTATATCGTCTATCAACACTTTCTGAGATTTGTTATGCTGTTCAGAAAGTATATTTATTTCATCAGCAACAGATGGATAACCTACTTCTATTTTAAAAAGAAAACGATCCAATTGTGCTTCGGGCAAGCGGTAAGTACCTTCCTGGTCTATTGGGTTTTGAGTAGCTAATACCATAAACGGTGGCTCCATAAAATAGCTATTGCCATCAATAGAAACCTGGCGCTCTTCCATCACTTCAAATAATGCTGCCTGCGTTTTAGCCGGGGCCCTGTTTATCTCATCAATTAGTACAATATTGCTGAAAACAGGTCCTTTCTTAAATTCAAATTGAATGTCTTTAGGATTAAAGACTGATGTTCCTAAAACATCGCTTGGCATTAGATCAGGAGTAAACTGCAGCCTGGAAAAATCAGCATCTATTATTTTTGCTGTAAGTTTTGCAGTAAGCGTTTTGGCTACTCCCGGCACACCTTCAATAAGAATATGCCCATCCGACAAAAGAGCCGCTATAATTAAATCTACCATTTGGTGCTGGCCCTTTACCACTTTTCCTATTGTATCGCGTATATCATTTACAGCGTTGTTTAAAGCTGTTAAATCAGTTCTTTGTTCAAATTGCATTTCTTCCATGGCTGGATTTATGATTTATAGAATTCGTAAATAAGGTTATTGATTTCAAATAATTCCTGGTCTGTAATTTCAGCCGCTTCATTTATATAAGCTACTTTATCCATTAGCGTTTGCACCAAAGATTCTTCCACTCCACTTTTCCTGGATAGGGCCTGCACAAATTCTGCGTTAACATTATTGGTATTTAAAAAATATTTGCTTCTTACATGTTCAAAAAAATAAGTCATCATCTTAACAGCAATATTGCGGTTATCTTTTCTCTGCCTGTAAAGATTGCTGATGGTGCGCACAAAAGAAAGACTGGCATTTGTATTCGGTACCCGTACCGGCACCAGCCTGCGCTTTCTTTTGCTTTCAAAGGCAATGTATAAAAGCAATAATGCACAGGCCAGCAGCAATGCGTATCTCAAAGAGGGGTTCTTCCAGAACATAGAAAGAGCTGAAAAATCATCTTGCTTCTTTCCCAAACCATAACCATCGTCCCAATAAACAGTAGAAGCATCTTTGTTGAGGTAAGAAAAAACCTGGCCGTAATAATTTACATTATCATTTGTAAGTAGAAAATAATTTGTAAATGCAGTAGGTGCTGCGTGAATATAAAACCTGCCCTTGCCAAATCTTACTACCAGGTAATTGCAATTGCCATGATCGTTTACACCAAGACTTCTTGATGTGCTGGTATCGTAAGAGGTGAAAGTCCACTTAAATGGATAATAAAAAAATCCATATTGTTTACGCCCTCCGTAAATAGAAGAATCAGCTATGCGCAGAAATGTATTGGTTTTATGAAGCAGGCTATCGTAAGATTCAAAATCGACATTTCTTTTAATTCCTAAAGTATCCAGCAAGCGTGAATCAATGCTGGTGCTTGCTATAAAAAATTCATTTCCTTCTGATACATAATTAAGCAATGCGTTTAAATTATCCTCATCGGCTTGCATTTCTTTTCCTATGCTGATATAAACAGTGTTCTTTGCATAGGTAAAAGGATTGATTGTGCCTTTAAGCGCTTTTGATGCAAGCACGACCTCTCCGTCAAACTCTTGTGGCACCAGCTTGTAAGCAATGTTAGTACCCATTGGGCCTTTGTCTCGATACATAAACTGCGGGTTCATCCGTGGCATTCTCCGTTTGCTACTATCATCACCGCAACTGGAAAACACGCAGTTTATCAATGCCAGTAAAATCAATAAACAATATCGTTTCTTAAAAATCAAACTGTTGTTATTGGGTTATTGAATGAAGCAAACTCGTTCTTAAGCAAGTTGTAATTATCAACTGCAATTGCATACTCTCCATACCAGATATACTCATATTTACGGGTAAGGCCGGCAAAAACATTTACAAGAGAAGGCATTGCTTTACGCAGTTCATTTACGTACTGGTAATTTGTTTTATCAGTACCAAAAACAATATATCCTTTTTCTGAAAGATTATAGAGTGTTTGCAAATGCTGGTATCTAACCGCCAGGCGGTAATCGCCTGCTGCTTCTGCTTTTCTTAATAAATTATCGTAATGACCGGCGCTGTTTACTGGCTCTTCAGTTTCTATATTAGCATCTATATTCTTCCTGTTCTTTATAAACAATGCGCCTTTACTAAGAAAAAGTTTATAGATAACAAAAAGTACAATGGCACCAGCCAGCACCCATAATATGGTTTGGAAAATAGTAAAAAAAAGATCCAGCTTAGACAGGTCTAAACTTTTAGGCTTTGGCTTTGGTTTCATATTCGCCTCTTCTGCACGCAGCAGGCTATCAAGCCATTTTTGATAATAAAAGCCTTTGTCCTTTTTTATTAATGAGAAAGAATCCTGCCTGATTGAACGCAGTTTGCTTACGATTGCAGTATCAATCGAAAACTCTTCTGTAGTGGTAGAATCAACTGTTTCTTCAGCAGCAACTACGGTATCTGTTACCTGCGCTTCCGACGCTTCGGGTATTTTCTGTACCGCTGGTTTGCTGGCAGAATCTATGAACCTGGAAGTAGCATCATCCTGCGCTGCCAGTTTAATGCTGGCACAGATTGCAAGGATAAGTATGAAAAACCTGTATAATAATAGCCGCTTCACGTATTGGGAAAAAAGAGTTTATTCTGTGGAGTAGATATGCTTTTTTGTTTTCTTTCTAACTGTATTGGATAGATGATGAAATACCACACAATAAATACCAGTGATACCGTCAAAATTGAAATACTGGCCCAAACCGGTAATCCAAAATTTCCCGATTCACGGTCAAAGCTTTGCGACATAAGATGTGTGATATAACCTTCCAGGAATGCGGCAGTAAGTGTTATAGGCACCAGGCAAATGATAATCTTTACTGCATCCCTTGCACTTTTTGTAAAGGAGTCAATCCTTTTTAATGAACCTGGCATCAAAAAACCTCTTGCTAAAATAAAACCGGCCGTACTGGCAATAATCATAGCAGATATTTCCAGGGTGCCATGTATCCATATTACCAATACAGATTGCATGCCCAGCCCTTTTGCAAAAAACATGTATTGAAAGCAGCCCAGCATCATGCTGTTTTGAAACAATAGCCAAAGTGTGCCAATGCCGAAAAATATGCCAAACAAAAACATTAAAAAATCAACCCTTAAATTATTGTAGGCAATAGTTACAAACATATTAAAAGGGCTATTGTCTTTGTAAACGCCAAATGGATCTCCGTTGGCGATATTCTCCTCCGTCATGTTAACATAGCCGTCTCCAAGAACGCCTCGTACAAAATTTCCATCTTTTGAAGAAGAATAAACAGCAATAGCACAAAAAACTGCGAAGAAAGTAAAAGTAAAAAGCAACACCTTATGGTATTTGCGGAATAATAATGGAAGCTCGAATTTCCAGAAATCGAAAATTTTACGAACACTTTGTTTCCTGTTTTGATAAACAGATTGATAGGTGCTTACCGCCAGGCTGTTGATCCATTTTGTAACCCTGCCATGCGGGTAAAAAGTTTTGGCATAAGACAGATCATCAACCAGGGTAATAAAGCGATCTGCTTTTTCATCCGGATCGTCGGTTTCAAAATGCTGGTACTCCTGCCACTTTTTGGCATTCCGTTTTATAAAGAGGGCTTCCCGCATACTATTTTGCAAAAATTATGGTTCAATATAGTGCATATTCGCACACCGCTGTACTATAATTAAAATATATGATTAATATTGTGCAAAGCCCTTTTTAAATTTTATTAATGTTCGATTTAATATAGCCCAAAAAAAATTACCGCAGCTTACCAGCTAAAACATACATGTATGTCTTCCGTTCAAATTGCTACCCCGTTTAATTTAAGCCTGGATTTTGAAATTGCTGCATTGCACAAACGCATTTTCGCATACTGTATTGACTTATTGATAATGGTGATATACGGTTGGGTAATGGGCAATTTTGTGTACGATAGTTCTGTGAGCGATTTTACGGAAACCACAGGCACCACTGCAGGTTGGAGCATACTAATCATTTCTGTGCCTTTGCTTTTGTACGCTGTTGTTTGCGAAATTGCCATGCATGGGCAAACCGTTGGCAAAAAGGTAATGGATATACGTGTAATGAATTTGTATGGCGGAGAGCCATCACTAAGCCAATACATCACCCGTTGGATCTTTAGGTTTTTTGAATGGCCGCTGGTTTTTGGCGTGGTGTTTCCAAAATTCCTGATTATTTATCAACTGCTGTTTATGGTTTTTCCCGGCGTAGCTGTTATAATCATTATTGCTGTTACTCCAAAGAATCAGCGACTGGGCGATTTAGCTGCCAGTACAGTGCTGGTGAAAACACGCATCAACACTTCTATCAGCGATACCGTTTTCCAGGAAGTTGATTATAACAATTACCAATTGATGTTTCCCCAGGTAATGCAATTAAGCGACAGAGATATCAATACCATTAAATCGGTTATCAGCAATGGCTATAAAAAAAGCAGCCAGGATTTAGCCATACGCACAGCAGAACGCGTTAAGTCTGCATTGAAAATTGAAACAGACACAGACGCATATATCTTCCTGGATAAATTATTGCAAGACTATAATTACCTCGCTACAAAGGAATAAATAAGAAGTTTTTTTATCGGTAACTGCCTGCACCAATTGAGATAGCAAAAATTATTATTCCTGCATATACAATAATGAAAAGCGCATTTAGTATGAGGCCAATAATGCCGCAAATACGACCGGCTTTTAAATTGTTGTAGGAACCTATGGTATAAAACTCAGGATTGCTCTTGTACAATCGCAAATCTTTATTTCCCAAAACCAGGGCAATAATGCCCAACACTACCCCAACGCCACAAAGTACAATAGAAAGAATGCCCAACACAAGAACTGCTGTGGCATTTTGCAAGGGTTGCTGTCCGCTATAGGATTGTCCGGGCTGATCAAAAATGCTTTTTTCTTCCATGATTTTTTTATTGAGGGGTTTTGCGTGAGGCAGGCAAAGAACAACACAAAATAATCAAAAACTGTTCTTTGTCAAACTAAATCAATATGCTTTATTGACGCATAAAAAAAGTGCGCCGAAAATTCCGGCGCACTGTATCAATTAAATAATGGAAAAAGTCTAACGAAGATTTTGCATAAAATGTGTAGGATCGCTTAAAGCTGCAAAACCAATTGTGGCTATTGCAAAGATTACAATGCATACATAAAGTATAGACAGCGATAATCCTATAATAGCACAAACTCTACCGGCTTTTAAATTGCTTAAAGACCCGGGTGTATAAGCAGAAGGATTTGCATTATACAAGGCCATGTCTTTTTTTGCAAGAATCAATGCAATGATACCGCAAATAAGACCAACAATACCATAACAAAAGCAACCTACAATTGCAATAATACCCAAAACAAGTACCGGGGTACCGTTAGGCAATGGTATTTGTGAGCCGGAAGAAAATTGTTGTTGGGGAATGTTTTGATTTTCCATTAAGCGATAATTTTATGGTTAAGTATTTTGTAAATATAAAATACTGCTATCACAAAAGCCACCCCCATTTGCAAATATTTTATAGTGGCAGCGCCATTTACAAACTTATATTTAATATGAAGCAGGGCGAACGCAAACAGAAAAAGCATTGGTATGGTAGCTGGGTATAACTGCAAGCTATCCACTATATCGCCTCTCAATAAAGCTATACAACTCCGCTGAAAGCCGCAACCGGGGCATTCTATATGCAAATATTTTTTAGAAGGACAGCTCAGCATGTGGTCCTGCAGCCAATCTGTAAAATTCATCAACAGAAAAAACATGTTGCTAGAATGGCTTTAAAAGTCAATAATATTTTCTATTGCGCTGCAGACTTACTCAATACGCCCTCGCAAACAACACTCTTTCTTTACTTGGTTTGCCTGTCAACACACATTTGCCTTCTTCCTGCGGGTTATTGAGCGGTATGCAGCGGATGGTAGCTTTGGTCTGTTGCTTAATGGCTTCTTCTGTTTCTGCGGTGCCATCCCAATGTGCAGCAATAAACCCGCCTTCGCCTTCCAGCGCTTTTTCAAAATCTGCCCAGGTATCTACTTTGGTAATATGAGCATCACGGTAAGCTTTTGCTTTGTTGAACATGGCATTCTGTATATCGTCCAACAGTTTTATCACAGCATCACTTAAGCCATCCAGGCTAAGCGATTGTTTTTCTTTTGTATCCCTGCGGGCAACTTCAGCTACATTGTTTTCCAAATCTCTTGCGCCAAAAGCTATACGCACAGGTACACCTTTCATCTCGTACTCTGCAAACTTCCAACCGGGGCGGGTATTGTCGTTGTCATCGTATTTAACCCTGACACCTGCTTTTTTTAACGCAGCTACCAATTCCAATACTTTAGTATCTATCTGTGCTTTTTGCTCTGCACCTTTATAGATAGGAACAATAACCACCTGCAGTGGAGCAATTTTAGGAGGCAATACCAATCCGTCGTCATCACTATGTGCCATTACCAGCGCACCGACCAGGCGTGTGCTTACGCCCCAACTGGTGGCCCATACATAATCCAGTTTATTTTCTTTATCAGAAAATTTTACGTCGAAGGCTTTTGCAAAATTTTGCCCCAGGAAATGGGAAGTACCTGCCTGCAATGCTTTGCCATCCTGCATCAAAGCCTCAATGCAATAAGTATCTTCTGCGCCGGCAAAACGTTCGCTGGCGGTTTTTACACCTTTTATAACGGGCAGGGCCATCCACTCTTCGGCAAACGTTGCATATACATCCAGCATTTGCTTTGTTTCTGCAATAGCTTCTGCAGCGGTGGCGTGTGCGGTATGGCCTTCCTGCCATAAAAATTCTGCTGTGCGCAAAAACAAACGTGTGCGCATTTCCCACCTTACCACATTGGCCCACTGGTTTATCAGCAATGGCAGATCTCTGTAAGATTGTATCCAGTCTTTGTAAGAATTCCAGATAATGGTTTCTGAAGTGGGACGAACAATTAATTCTTCTTCCAGCTTTGCTTCAGGATCTACTACTACCCCATTTCCATTGGGATCATTCTTAAGCCTGTAATGCGTTACTACAGCACATTCTTTTGCAAAGCCTTCTACATGCGCAGCTTCTTTGCTTAAAAAACTTTTTGGAATGAACAGCGGGAAATAGGCATTCACATGTCCTGTTTCTTTAAACATTTTGTCAAGCTGATCACGCATATTTTCCCAAAGTGCAAAACCGTGTGGTTTTATCACCATGCAACCACGCACTGCAGAGTAATCCGCAAGGCAGCCTTTTAATACCAAATCGTTGTACCACTGAGAATAATCCTGTGCCCTGCTTGTAATTTCCTTAGCCATATAAACAGTTCTTCTTTTTAATAATTTTTAATAATGGAGCCTGTTTTTAATCGTGGGTTAATCTCTGCTAACACCCGTTAATATTTTAACATACCCCTTGCAACATTTCGGCAGAATTTATTGCCTATTGCTTGTTATTTGTTGTAATTTTAACGTACAGCTCGCAAAAGTAATTTAAAACATCAAACACCTTATATGAATACCAGAATTTTACTCCTTGCCTTAAGTGTAGTTGCACTTAGCAGTTGTTCTTCTGCATACAGAAGCGGACAGACCCCAGATGATGTTTATTATTCGCCCGCACGCCCTCAAATGGTGGCATCCAATAATTCAGACGATGAATATTATGATGTAAGACAGCAAAAACCTGGTACCAATTACCAGAGTTATGAGCAATACCAGGATAGCTATCGTGATGATCGTTTTCTTAGAATGAGTGTTGGTAATCCATATTACCTGAATTCTTACAACATGTATAGTGGTTTCGACTGGCGTTACAACAGTCTTTACTATGGCTACAACTATGGTTTTTATAGCCCGTGGAATAATTATTTTGCCTGGAACAATTTCTACAATCCCTACGCTTCACCATACTCTTATTATGGATTAGGCCTGGGTTACGGTGGATATTATGGTGGAGGATATTATGGCGGCGGTGGTTACTATGCAGGTGGCGGAGGTGTAAAATATATTAGTGCAGCCCCTATCAGCAGGCCAGTAACATTTAATGTAAGCAGCTATACAAACAACAGACCTGCATCAAGATCTTACACTCCTGCAAGCTACTATAACGGTGGTCAAAGGTATAACAACGCTAACAGCACCAGCAGTGGTGGCAACAGAAGCTATTATAACAATAGCAATAGCGGCAACAGAAGTTCTACTCCATCTTATACACCTGCAAATAACAATAATAGTTACACTCCATCACGTAGCTATACACCTTCATCTGGTGGCGGAGGAGGCGGCGGTGGTAGCACTGGTGGCGGAGGCGGCGGTGGCGGCATTAGCAGACCAGGTCGCGGTAATTAATTTTGATCATTAAATAAAAGATTAAACCATTCAGATAAAATAACGGCAAAAGAGGAACTTCTTTGGGTGCAATACTAAAAGGTTCCTCTTTTTTATTGCCGCATAGCTAATATTTACTACTACTGTATGAAAAAACTTATCTTATTTACCACTTTAAGTCTTTGTGTGCGTGCAGGTTTTGCCCAGGTTCCGGAAGATGCACTTAAGTTTGGCTGGTTTGGACCAAATGGTACAGCCAGGGCACAAGCTATTGGCGGCGCAGTAGGTGCTTTGGGAGCAGATATATCAGCTACTTACTCAAACCCGGCGGGACTGGCATTTTATAAAACCAGGGATTTTGTAATTTCTCCGGGGTTTTCATTTCTCAATAACAACAGCAATTTCAGGGGCGATTCTAAAACAGACAGCAAGAGCTTTTTCAATCTTGGTACCAGTGGTTTTGTTTTCGGCTCCAGCAATAATTTCAGCAAATGGAATGGTGGCGCATTTAGCATTGCGGTATCTACCATTGCCAATTTCAACAGCCGGATTAGTTATACTGGTAAGAATAATTTTAGTTCTTACGGTGAGCAATATGCGGCAGAAGCAGCAAGCAGCGGCATTGATATCAACAGCATACCAGGCAGTACCGATGTTTCTATCGGCACAAGACTTGCCGCCTATACCTACCTTATAGATACGCTTACTATTCCCGGAAACAATTCTCCTGATGTAGTGAGTATGGCGCAATGGGATAATCTTAGAAATAAAGGAACATTTCTTGTCTCTCAGCAAAACACTATTGTAACCACCGGGGGCATTACAGAAATTGCACTTGGTTTTGCGGGCACACGGCTGGACAAATTATATTTAGGTGGCAGCCTGGGCATACCTATTGTTAACTATACAAAGAACAGTGTACTTACTGAAACAGATATCAGCGGCAACAACAATAATAATTTTGAACACTCTACCTTAACAGAAACTTATACCACAAAAGGTGTTGGCCTTAACGTGAAACTGGGCGCTATTTACAGACCAACTGAAGCACTGCGTATAGGCCTTGCCGTTCATAGCCCAAGCTTTTATGGATTGAAAGACACTTATTATGCAACTATGACTACCAACACAGAAAACTATGTGCATAATAATAACAGCACCATTACTGCAAGCTCAGATCAAACCTTGCAAACTTATCCGCAGTACAAGTATGATCTCAGCACTCCCTGGCGTTTTATGCTAAGTGGTGCTTATGTAATAAATGGCGTGGAAGATGTAAAACAACAACGCGGCTTCATTACAGCAGATGTGGAGTACATCACTTACAAAACCAACAAATACCGTTCTGCCGAAGAAGTTAACGACAACACTTATTACAATGGCGTAAACCAGGCAATTAAAGCTTATTACAAAAATGCTTTTAATTTTCGTGTAGGTGGAGAAGTAAAATTCAATACCATTATGGCAAGGCTTGGTTTCTCTTACTATATGACCCCTTACAACGATACTGAATTAAAAGCAAACAGGATGTTTGTAAGTGGAGGCCTTGGCTATCGCAACAAAGGTATATTCTTCGATATCGCTTATGTATACGGCGTTACTAAGGATGTTAACTTCCCCTATCGTCTGCCTGATAAAGCAAACACATTCGCCAACGTAAAAGGTACAAGTGGAAACATAGCCGCTACAATTGGGCTAAAGTTTTAAGTTAAGCCGACTAATTGCTTAATGCAACCAGAATTGAAATAATTTGATAAGTTATAGAGAAGCGGTAATTAATTAAACGGTTGAAGCTGTGGCACTGCTTTTTTCTGGCAGCCGATACCATCTACCATCACGTTTACAATAAACTCTGCCCTTTTATTAAGACTGGTAGATTGGGCATCTACATTAAGCGGCATTTCAAGGCCTTTAAAAGAGCTTACAATAAGATAAGAAAGCGATTCAATATATTCCTTGTCCATTTTGCGGAACTCGGCTTTCTGTATGCCTTCTATAAGAATATCTTTTACAAGCGCAACCTGCAATGTGTCGTATTTCTTTTTTATCACCATCAGTTTACCGGCAAAATCTATCAGGTCTTTTTTCAGCACCTCGTTTAAATTGCAGAGTTCACTTACTTTTTTCAAACGAGTACGGCAGTAGGCAATCAGCTTTTCTTTAGCTCCGTAAACAGCATTTGTTTCCAGGGTAACCTGTTTAAAAAACTCTGTCATTTCCTGGTCTACTACCGCTTCAAAAATTTCGTCTTTGCTGGCAAAATAATAGTACAAAGCACCTTTGCACTTTCCAATGCGGGAAGCAATATCATCCATGGTCGTTTTTTTAAGGCCCTGTTTTTCAAACAAGGTTCTTGCAGCAGAAAGAATATCTGTCAGCACATTTTCGTCCTTATTGATATGCTCGCTCATGACCAGGTGTTGTAAAGCTTTTAATTCAACTATAAAGTTACACAAGTATGGATAATAATTTCCATACCAATAGGGTCCAAACTCAAATAAGCAGTTATGATATTGTTAAGTGATGCAGGAAAGGAAAAGCAGCCACCAGGGCTGCTTTCTCAGGTGCGGAAGAGGAGATTCGAACTCCCACGATCTTTCGACCGCTACCACCTCAAAGTAGTGCGTCTACCAATTTCGCCACCTCCGCAGCGGATTGCAAATGTAGTCAATTACCTGACTTATCAAAAAAGAGGTATAGCTCAATTTATAAGAACGCAAAAGATGCCCAGAGATATGCATTTGAACGGAGCGTCGCCAATGAAGTTCCATCTGTGTACTAATGCTGGCTACCCAAAAAATTAAAAAAATAATTTAAAAACTGCCAAGGGTTATGCTTCAGCAGGCAATACAATCCTGAAAGTAGTGCCACGGCCTGGTTCAGATTGTTTTACGAAAAGTTTGCCATTGTGAAATTGCTCAACAATGCGTTTTGAAAGGCTTAGCCCAAGTCCCCAACCTCTTTTTTTGGTAGTAAACCCGGGTTTAAAAACTTTAGTGATGTTGGCCGCACTAATGCCTTTGCCTGTATCAGTAACGTCTATCAAAATATCTTTCTGGTTTTCTTTTATGTCGATGGTAATGGCGCCTTTTCCATCCATTGCATCCAATGCATTTTTTAAAAGATTTTCTATTACCCAATCAAATAAAGGAGGGGAAATAGCGGCATTTATCAGTTCTTCTTCATGATTGAAACTAAACTGCACTTTGCCCGTAGCTCTTTTGCGAATGTATTCAACCATCTTATCTATCTCTGCTACTACATTGTGTTTTTCCAATTGCGGCTTGCTGCCAATTTTTCCAAACCTGTCTGATACAAGTTTAAGACGATCTACATCTTTTTTCAATTCTGTAGTGATGGCATCATTTGCCGTGTTTTCTTTCAGCATTTCTACCCAGCCTTCCAAAGAAGAAATAGGCGTGCCTAACTGGTGTGCCGTTTCTTTTGCCATGCCCGCCCACACCTGGTTTTGCGTAGACTTATTACGGGTGCTGATTGCTATAATAGTAATGATGATGAAAAGGGCTACTATAAATAATTGTATCAACGGAAAATATTGTACTTCGTTTAATAGTTTGGTATGGCCGTAATAATAATAATCGTGTTCATCGGGGTTGAGTGGGTTTATCCATTCCACGGGTTTATTCTGCGCCTTAAATATTTTCAATTGCGCATAAATATAATTTTTGTCTGACGCTACTTTGGCAGAATCCAGGTTGGCTGACGTTACTATCTCTCCTTTTTCATCTGTAACAATAATAGGAATGGTTTTATTTTCAGGAATAATGAGGCTAACCAACCCTGTACTAATGCCGGTAGTATCTGCCACCAATAGTTTAGTGGCTTCCACCCATTGCTCTACCCTCAGCCTTTCTTCTGTGGTAATTTTTTTTGCCAGGTATTGCGAATAAAAAACGGAACTGCTTACAATAACAATGGCGATTAATGCCAGCCCTGTGCGCCAATTAAACAAGGATGCTATCATGCATCGAATGTAATAAATATTGTGTTGAGTGATGTGATATGGCTGATGTCTGATGTGATGATGTCTGATTTCTCTCGGAGCAAATGCGTTTCTTTATGTTAAGAAGCATATAAATTTTTGAAGGGAATATTTACCTGTTTGAGCGACGTATTATTTGGAGTTTCTCATTTCTCATATTTCCACATTTGTCACATTTATCACATTCACCACATTCTCTTATTTTTGAGGTTTTATAACATTATCAATTTGCAACCCAGCGTAGCCATCGTTATACTCAATTGGAACGGACAAAAATACCTGCAGCAATTTCTGCCTTCAGTATTGGCCACTCGTTATTCCAATTATTTTGTTGTGGTAGCAGATAATGGATCTACAGATAATTCTATTGCGTGGCTTGAAGCAACATATCCTGTTGTACAAATCATTCGTTTGCCCACCAATGGTGGTTTTGCAAAAGGTTATAACGATGCATTAAAGCAAGTGAAAGCCAATTATTACGTATTGCTTAATTCAGATGTGGAGGTAGAAGCGGATTGGGTTTCCCCGGTAATTGAATTAATGGAAACTGATAAACGCATTGGTGCCTGTCAGCCTAAAATATTGATGGAGCACAATCGCACCATGTTTGAATACGCTGGCGCTGCCGGTGGATGGATAGATTGGTTGGGTTATCCTTTTGCAAGGGGAAGGGTTTTTGATATTTGTGAAGTAGACAAAGGGCAATACAATGATACAGCGCCGGTATTTTGGGCAAGTGGTGCGGCCATGTTTGTAAGAGCAAATGTTTATCATGATTGTGGCGGCCTGGATGAATATTTTTTTGCGCACATGGAAGAGATTGATTTGTGTTGGCGCATGCAATTAGCAGGATATGTTATCATGGTTTGCCCTGCAGCCGTGGTCTATCATGTAGGTGGTGGCACCTTGCCAAAAGGAAATGCCAGGAAGGTGTTTCTGAATTTCAGGAACAACCTGATTATGCTTTGGAAAAACCTGCCGCCGGAACAGTTGTTTTGGAAGCTGCCTTTCCGTTTTTTCCTGGATGCAGTAACAGCCTGGAAAGGTTTGTTTGCAGGAGAAGGACGTTATTTTACAGCGGTTTTAAAAGCACATGGGGGATTTTTATACTGGCTTTTGTTTAGGCGCCAGGAAAGCCTGATGCCACAGCGGCAAAACGGGCAAATGAACGGCTGGTACCACAAGAGCATTATCTGGGCGCATTTTGTAAGAGGCAAAAGAAAATTTTCTGAAATTATACGGCATAAACCTGTGTAATATAAACAGTAACCGCTATTTTTGCAGCCAACAATCAGAACTATTATGGAAGCTTTAGAGCCAATAGAATATAAAGATCCTAAAGAAAAAGACTTTGCATATAGCTGGGTAAATTCTTCTGTATTTCTTTTTTATTTGCAAGTATTTTGCATTGTTGCCTTCATAGTTGGTGGCAGCTTTGGCTTATGGGCGCACCGTTACAAAGGCAGGCCCGAAGTAAATGTGCCAGGCAACACATTGTATACTCCACAGTATAAATAAGTGTAAAAAATATTTTTCTGTATGACTGCAATCCTTATTTTTGCAGTCCGAAAAAACGGCGCTTCATTTAAAGCGGATGTTTTGAAGGGAGGGTTAACCTCTAAAAGTAAAAGTTCTTTATAATAAAAGCGGAAGTAGCTCATTTGGTAGAGCACGACCTTGCCAAGGTCGGGGTGGCCGGTTCGAGCCCGGTCTTCCGCTCCACATCCAAACCTAGTGTTTGGATTTTTTTTTGCACTTCATTTCAAAAATGAGGCGCTGTGTCACCCGGGTGGTGGAACTGGTAGACACGCAGGACTTAAAATCCTGTTCGCAGCAATGCGAGTGTGGGTTCAACTCCCATCCTGGGTACTTTTCGTAATTTTTACCGATTCTTGAAAGGATTGTTCTACAAAGAGCAGTCCTTTCTTATTTAATACCAATTAGTTATTCCAAAATATCGAAGGCACCTGGGGGTGTTCAACATCTATCTTACCAAGATGGGAATCTTCGTTGAACACCTATCTGGCTATGAAATGTTTTCAAAAAATGCAGGAAAGTTTTAAAAGAGAAGGCAACAGCTAGTCAATGATTGTAAATTTCCATAACTGTCTTTATTGATTCTTTGCACTTAATACAAACAACTAATTGCATTCAAATTGAAAGTTCTTCAATGCTTATTAATTGTTTATTTGCTAAATAGCAGATTCATTCTTTGATTGGACTCCAAACTTTTTTTGCGTTTAGCAGCTCACATGGTTTTAAGCCTGTTTCTCTTTTAAAAGCAGTAGAGAAATGACTAATAGAAGCATAACCTAGTTCAATGGAAACATCTGTAACACTCATTCCCCTTTCAAACAACAAAACCGAGCACGTTCCATTCTCAACTCTTGCTGAAATTCTGTTATAGTAGTACCAAACAATTCTTTAAATCCTTTTTTAAGATAGCATTGATTAATGCCAACTTTTTTGCTAAGATCACGTACCGTTAGAGGTGCATGAACATGCTGCAAAAGTATTTCCCGGGATTGAATTACTTTCTCTCTTTCAATTTCATTTGCCAAGAACTTACACTCAAATATTCGATCTTCCTGTTCGCTTTGAATGGACTCTAATGCAAATAGCAATAACAATTGGCATTGTGCATCACCAAAAACGTTTTCTAAAAACCCAGTTGTATGACTGTGGCTAACTAACCCTTCTAAAACGAGCTTTGTGCGAACGCATAAAGTGAGGGATTTACGAAAAGAACCGTCATTCTTGAAACTAAGGATGTTGTAGATGCGATTTTTTTCCTGGTTTGCATGCAAGATATATTGAGAAAGATGTTGTTCCGAAAAAATTACTTTTACTATATCAATAGTGCTTATTTTTTTCTGGCAATTTATATCCAGTGAATCCTGACAATTATAGCACAATGCATTTTCAAAGCCGCAAGTAATTGTTCCTTCCACACAATAGTGAAGCTCCAAATGATTTTCACCAGGATTATCGTTTGCTGAATGATAAAGCAAAATGCCCATTTCTTTTACTGTGAAATGACCGGAAGTTGGTACGTATCTGTGAATGCTGAATTCAAGAAACCCTGGCATTCGTAATACTGTAGGCTCAAGCCTTATAAATAGTTGGCTTTTTGAATCTGCTTCATGAGGAAGTCCGGTAATTTCGAATAAATGATTCATGCTTACAATCAATGCTAACCACAGTCAAACCCGAAACAAATTTATTGAAGGAATTTTCGGCCTTTTTGAAATCTACAAAGTTTGAGTAAACATACAAGTCGAATCTGAAGCAATTCTGAAGATTTTGTACTTCGATGAAGAATTGCATCAAAAAGTTCTAAGACTGTATTGAATTCGTACATTTAATATTGAGATAGGCTTATAGCTTGCGGGTGCCAATAAGTTTACAATGGCATGTTTTTTTCTTCCATCTTGCCATAATACAACATTTCTATGTATTCAAAAGTCAATTAAAAAGTAGCCTTCAGAAGTTTTCACAAAACTAAGCCGGTTTCTTTTATCAATGTATTTGGTCTTGGCTTAAGTATATCCAAATACAAGAATACAATTAAGTCTATCGATTATAAATTGACAAGCTAGTATCCGGTTGCTAGATTGTTACCACTTGAATTGCACGGTAAAATAAAAGTTTCGTTTATCAGCGGGAAGAATGCCGGGGCCGGGATATCCATCTGCACGCCTGGTGAAGTATTTTTTATCGGTAATATTATTGATGCCGGTGTAGAAAGTAAAATGCCGCCAGTTATAACTAAGGCTAAGATCCATTACACTAAATGCAGGAATTGCACCGTCTACTGCGGTTGGTGTAATTTCTGTATTGGTGGCATCAGAATATTGCTTAGCCTGGTAAGCGTATTGCCATGTAATATTAAATACCGGTGAGCCAAAAGACAAACCACTGCGAAAAAGTACCGGTGGAACATTTTCTACCAGCTTATCTGCTATGGCAGTGTTTTTTGTATTGATGTACCGTGCATCAATAAGTGAAAGGCTGGCATAGGTATTCAATTTATATTTTGCCATACCATGACTGATTGCTTTCAGCAGATCTGCTTCCAGCAAAACTTCCATACCTATATTGCGACTGTCTGCAACATTGGTACGCAAACGGTAAGTCATAAAATTGGTATCACGTGTAAAAATGGAACCAATTCTGTCATTGTACTTTAAATAAAATACACTTAAATCTGCATACAGCCAATTGCGGTAAGTGCCACGCACACCCATGTCGAGGTTAAACCCGGTTTCATCTTTCAATGCCGGATCCACTTTTGCATTCGCATTCACAACTCTTATATCGTTGAAATTAATGGAGCGGTAATTCTGTGAAATGTTTGCATAGAACTCTATACCGTTGCCCAATTTGTAAGAGCTGCCAATTCCTAGTAAAACAAAAGACCGGGGATTGCTTTGCGTTTCTGCTATCTTTTCATTAGCAATGAAAATGTTTTGTTTATAGTAGTAGCCATCCGCCTTTGTATTAATATGCTCAAACCGAAGACCGGGTGTTATGCTCCAGTGCTTATTGATTTGAAAAATATTCTCCGCAAAGGCAGCGAAGTTTGTTCCGGGAAAACGATAATTTGATAAGTCCGGTTCAGGACCCAGGAAAGAAAAATCTGCACCGCTTCCGTCATTAGCACTCCCCTGCTTTCTGTTGGTAAGACCTTTGTAAATACGCGTTCCGACTAAAAATGTACTCTTCTGTTTGTTGATAAGCGCATATTGATGAATCAACCTTAGCTCTGATCCAAAATTGCTATACCTGTCCGCCATATAATCACGGTTGCCGCCATTGTCTGGCCTGTTTATATAAGATAAAATGCCCAGCGCTTCTCTTCCACCCTGCAAGGTATAGTTCCTCCAATTGAAGCGTGTGTCTTTATCGATGGCGTAATCAAGGTTAAGGCTAATTAAATTCCAGTCAACCTTAAACCAGTTTCTTGCTCTTACTGAAACAGCCGGATCTTCATTAAACTGCGCATCCGTTAAACCTCCGGGTTGTTGTGCCAGGTATTTCATCACCGTATACTCACCCGTAATTTTTAGTTTTGAAGATACATCGTATGCAAGGTGTATATAGCCATTGTGTTGATTGAAATGACTATTGGCCCGCCAGCTATCATCTCTTTTAAACTGGTAAAAAGCATAGTAGTTTAATTTGTTTTTTGCTACCGTTCCACCAACACTATTAAATGAATTGAAAAATCCAAATGAACCAGCACTCTGCCTGGTGGTAAACTCAAATGGTTTGTTTTTGGGACCTTCCTTCATTATAAAATTGACCAACCCACCAAACTGTGGACCATATTGCAAACTTGCAGCACCGCGAATAATCTCCACTCTTTCTAATGCTTCTGCAGAAGGCGTGTAATAACTTTCAGGATATCCCAATGCATCTGCACTAATATCATAACCATTTTGGCGAATATTAAAATTAGAAGAACGATTCGGACTAAGTCCACGTCCACCAATACCTAACTGTAAGCCACCTCGATCATATTCCCAGATATTAAGCCCGGGAATTCTTGCGTAAATCTGTCTTGTATTATTGGTAGCAAGATTGGCATTGATGTTTTTCATCGTTATCAACTCTGTTTTCTTGCCTGCATAAATGGCTGTGCCGGAAACATCTTTTAGTTTGCCAGAAACTGCTTCACTTTTATTGCCCGTTACGGTAACATCGCTCAACTCAACCGCATTTAGTTTTGTTACATTGATATCGAGTACAATATTTTTATCGATCACTTCAATGTTCTGCTTGTATGATTCGTAACCGATAATGGTTACCAGCACTTCGTATTTACCGGGAGCGAGTTTTACAAACCTGAAAAAACCATTATCGTTGGACACGCGTTGTAATCCAGATGGGTTTAGTAAAATAGTAGCCTGTGCAGCAGGTTCATTACCCACTCTTACCGTTCCATGAATATTATATGACTGTTGACAATAAGCGCAAAAGTTTGCAATAACAACAATCAGCAGTAATAAAAATCTTTTCATCCAATTCATTTTTTATAAGGAAGTATCCAGTTATAATGTTTCCAGCTAAGTGGCTCGGCGGCCAGGTTTACGGTAGAATCTATAAACAACCTTGACCTTTCGCCATTCAGTGTTACATATACTTCTGCATATACAGCTGGCTTTCGCCAACCTTTCTTTTCAAATTGTTCGCTTAAATAATGTGCATACTTTAAAATCATATCCGGTTGAGTGCTCATCATTTTTTCTTGCAGTGGTGTTAAATAAGCCGCATTGTTAATAGTAACCTGGTTTGAATGCGCTTTGTCTTTCACCGTAAAATAAGCAGCACCTGCTTTTTCCATCAGCATCACCCTCCATGAAAACCGGTAGCCTTCTTCTGTCCAGAATAAATGATCAGGATACAAGAGAAACCGAATCGGGATAAGTAATTGGAACAATACATACAAAATGATAACGGTCATCATTGTTTTTTGATGACTGTATGTATAAGCGAGTGATGGTTTGTTTAATTGTTGCGAACGATACAATGGCAGGTACCGCAAAAATTTTTCATGAACAGCAGCAGGAAAGAATATCGGCGTTACTGCTATCATTACATAAGGGAACATCCCAATGCCGGGAAAAAAGATGGCTGTTGCAAAATGAAATACCACTACCGCTACATATGCATATAACACCGTTCGCCGCCACAATAAGAAAAAGACAATGAAACAATCATACAAAGCACCCAGCCATGCAAATAAATAAGCTATCCATTCTTCATACATCAATTTTCCCACCAAAGGCAAATGACTGCGTGCCGGCAACCAGGTCTTCATTGGTTCTGCTAACAACAACCAATCCGCATTTAGTTTGGCGAGTCCTGCAAAAACATACACAATACCCAACTGAAAACGTATAATGCCTATCGTCCAGGCAGGAACCAATTCTCGTTTAACAGAAGGCTTACGCCATACATCCATTGCGTAGTAGCGATTGGCGGGCAACCAAATCAAGATAAAAGCCACCAGGCTGATGAAATAATAATGATTGAGATAAGTGGTTACATCAATTAATTCGAGGTAAGTAAATCCTAAAAAAAATATTAATGCGGCAATCCGGTAGAACAAACCAAGCACGATACACACAGTGCTCAGCAGTACAATCGCCATCACTATGTGCATACCTATTCCGGGCAGCGGCTTAATCCATTCAAATCCCCAATAGGTAAAATGAAAAGAAGGATTGATGTAAACAGTATCCACCCAACCGCGCCACCAAAAACGCAGCAGGCTAAAAAACATCAATAGCCCAAACGCAATCCGGAAAGTAATAAGCGGTGCAATAGACACCTGCTTTGTAAAATTAAACATGCCCGATTCACGTTCCACTTCGTTCATACTAGTCCCCATCGTTGTCCATATAATTAATCTGTACCGCAGTGGCCGAGGCAACATCTGTCTTTAACAACGTCAGCAATTTCTGTACTTGCTTGTATGCTTCATCCACCAGGGCAGCGTTATTGGTAAAAGCAGCTGATAGTGGATCGGGGATTGCTTTCAAAGAATTGATAGCAATATCGAACTGAGCAAGCACATCTTTATTTAATTGATCTTTTTTCAACAGCACCAGGTAATCGTCTATACCACTGGCACTGCCGCCGGTGTAATAATTTTTCAGACTGGAAAGATTTTCTACTGCCAGGGCCGCAGAAAAACCAGCATAGTAACCCTCGCATTTATCTGCAAATACAATTCCATTGGATTGTTTACCAAAGGGCCAGCCAATACGTGGACCTTTCATTTTGTCCATCTCCAACGCAAACTGGTTAACCAATAAACCAATAGAGCTTCCAACATCAGTTTTTAACGAAGCGATGAATACCGCACGATAGCCGTTATTCCATTGATTGCTTATATTCTGTGTCAGCGATTTTATTCTTGCCAAAACATCACGCACATATTTTTTTCGGTTAGCGGCATCGCTGGCAGAAAATTTATTGACAGCTCCACTTGAAAATAAAAGATAGTCGAGCGCAGGCAAACCTTGTATGCTGTCTGAAACAACTGTAATAGTAAAATCATAAGAACCACTCTGAATACCTGATTCAATTTTTGATGCTACTGCAGGGAACGTATTGATATAACTATTGGCAGCAAGCGAACTTGCCGGCCCAAGAAATGGCATAGAGATTCTTTCAAAAGATAAATAGGCATCTTTGAACACTGGTTTTACAGCATCCAATGTTGTGGAGGATGGCGTGTTTAAAAAATTATTGACTACTGTTTCCAGCGCAGTAAGCTTTGTTTGAAAATCTGTATACGCCGGTATAATTAAATTATCTGCGTAATTGGTAAGCATCGTAGTTTTAAAAGCGTCGTTGCTCGACGGGTTGGTATCGCCACCGCCACTGCTACTGCTTTTACTGCACGCATAAACGCCAATGGCCATTACAACTACAAACAGTCCGTATTTGAAAGCACTCTTCATGATTGATTCAGTTTTATCTTTAAAAACCAACAGCAGATGCATCTTTTACAAGAAGCATCTGCCGAAAGTATATGTAAGTATATGATGTGGTTAGTCTAATTTACCATAAGCTGCTACCAGTTTAGTCTGAGCAGTAGTTACTCTGGCGTTTAACAAACTTGCATCACTCAAAGTCCAGAAATCGAGGTTTAATGCATCTACAATCTCCTGGTATGCTTGTGCAGTAAGCAAACTAGTGGGTCTGTATTTCAATGATAGCATAAAACCTGTTGCTTCAGAAAAATCATGAAACCTGTCAGCATCGGCTGTTCTTGTTTTAGATAAAGACAAATAGGCATAAGCTGATGCAGCCAATGTTTTTTCCAGATATTCTTTGATTGTCTTGATAGCAGCATCCCTTACAGCATAATCTTTCGCTCCTATAGCAGCACGTCCTTTGCGAAATGCCTCAAATACAGTTCCACCAGCTTTAATTGGTCTTGCTCTTTCAAAAAAATATCCGCCAATTCCTAATGGTCTATCCGGACTTGTATTGTATGGAGCTTGTGTGTAATTGATGGCAGAATCATAAGTGGTGGGCAAACCAATATAACCAAATGCAAGATCCCAGTCATGTTGCATGGCAGTGCCAGTACCTGTTACTACCGTATTGTTATCGTCTGTGGCAACCTTGTTTAGCATTGCAACCACGTTATTGATGCTAAGCGCTCCAAAAAAACCTTTTACCACCAATTGATTAAACTCAAGACCACGGTAATTTACAAGGCGGCTACCCACTTTACCAGCCACACCTTGTGAACCGGTATTGTTTCTTTTCTGGCTCATTACCACCATAGAATCGGCAAATGCCTTGAAGATAGTTGGGTCGATCATTTTACCGGAAAGGTTATTGCCAGATGTGTTCAATGCATCATAAGCGTAAGGAAGATTTACAACAATCTCTGAAGTAAAACTAGCGCTTACGTTATTCCATAAATTATTAATGGTATCCTGGCTCAACTGGCGGGTAGTGGCTTTGCTTAAGTAAGACCCAAAACCAAGCGACATGCTTACCCTTGAAGCAGATTCTTTGTACTCAACATTAGAAAAATTGTAAGTGGTTGGTACTGTGTAGGGCTGAATAGATGGAGTATCGTCTTTAGAACAGGAACCGAGGCTGAATACAAGACACACGAGGGCAGTAGAATTTAAAATCCTTTTCATTGTAGTAGTAATAGTATTAGCGTTAATAATAGAGGATGCAAAAAGAAACTTTTCTTTTCAAATACATTTACTAAATGCGGAAAAGCGTTTTTGTCGTCGGTAAAAAATATTGATTGGTAGATATTTTCTTCAGAATTGAATGACAATACGATGACAATCCATCTATTGTTCCAGGTAAAACTGTCTTTTGACAATCGATATTATGAAGAGACTGAGGCTGCTTAGCGTGAACGGGAATTACAGAAGCAGGTGAAGACAAAATAAGATTGACTTGCCTTTAATTCTTTTGCTCCACCCCTTTTGCAAAACCGACTGTATCCCTAAACAATTGAGGAGACACTTCCGCATTGGTTTTAAAAAAACGGCTGAAATAATATTCATCATCATAACCGAGTTCGTAGGCAATTTCCTTGACGGTCTTATCAGTAAGGTAAAGCTCCCTTTTTGCTTCAATGATAATGCGTTCATTGATCATACTGGAGAGCGTTTTATTGAAATGGGTTTTGGTAATTTTCGCCAATGCTTTGGGTGATATGTAGAGGAGATCAGCATAATCACTTGCTGAATGTTTTGTTTTGTAGTTTTCTTCAATCGCATCTTTGAGCTTTTGCAAAATAAAAGGCTCTTTGGATTGTTCTTCTACTGCTTTGAGTGCTGGTTGTTGTTCTATTTTCAAACGAGAAGCTGTAATTAAAAATATTTTTAAGTACGACACTAGCAACTCATGCTGTGCAAGGGCTGCGTTTTGCATTTCTTTCGACAATTGTTCGCAAACCATTTTGAAAACAGCAGCAGCGGCAGCGTCTACTTTTACAAAGGGCGGTTGATACACATTGTTGTACAGAACACCATTTAATTCCAGTTCTTTCTGGTGTTTGTGAATACAAAAAAACTCCGGGTGGAAATAAATCGCTATTCCCTTCGCCGGAGTATTAAACTTTAGTAAGTAAGGTTGATAGGGTGCAAAACTAAACAAGCTGTTTTCCTCAAACGTGTAACTTGCAAAATCAGCTTCAACTGTGCCATTGCCACTCGTTACCCAAAGCAGGCTAAAAAAATTATTACGTTGCAAAGTATCAAAGCCTGAATACCCATCAAATTCAAACAATTTGAAAGCAGGGTTGCCATTCTGTTTATTGAGTAAAGTAAAATTTGACGGGTTAAGCATTTCCAAATATAAATTGAAATCCTGAGCATCCGGCTGTTGGCATTATTGCTGTGCTGCTGCTTTCAATGCCTTTATTTCTGCTTCCAGTTGTGCAATGTATTGCCGTTGTGGTGCTATTGCTTTTTCTATTTCTTCAACGGTATATCTTGGCGTAATATGCTGCGGACAGTTCCAATCGTAAGCCTCTATATCCAACACCATCATTCTTTCCGGTCTTGCTTTATAATCGTCCAGGTTCAGCCTGGTTAGCAACTCCGGTTCATCTTCCAATTCTACTATTCTTGCCTTCGCATAAATCTTTAATCGTGTCCTGGTAGGATAATCTACCATAATCAACGC
Organism: Chitinophagaceae bacterium; assembly: GCA_047602295.1. Classification (GTDB taxonomy): domain Bacteria; phylum Bacteroidota; class Bacteroidia; order Chitinophagales; family Chitinophagaceae; genus JACMLD01. The sequence goes on from JASGHP010000001.1 coordinate 5,240,522, forward strand.
CACTTTATTATTGGTGGTAAGATTTCCAACGCTTACGTATTGCCGGTTTCCGGAAAAATCAATAAAGCCAAGCTGCTTATCGTTGAGCACTTTTAAAAAACCCTTTGGGCCGCCCCGGTGCTGTACGTAGGGATACCCATTGGCCCCCATGCTTGCCATGTAAAAGCTGTCACCTTCCCCTATAAATTCAATTTCGCTTTCTGTTAAGCCATCCACATACGATTCCTTCTCCAGTCGTGCATACGCTCTGCGACTGCCCAGCTTTTCCTGCAACTCTTTGGCTGCCGGCGAAAACGCAATGGAAGCAAAGTTCTTTGCCATCTTATTTTTCTTTTGCGTTACCTGGTTCATTTGTTTGCGCCAACACTTTATCCCATAAAGTATCGCCACATTCATCAGGTATCACTACTTCTTCAGGTGTTTCATACTGTTTCATTGTATAACTTTTTAGTTGTTTAAAATTTTCTGTCTGCTTGTTCAATTGGCAAATCATTAATGCTTGCATATCTTTTACGCATCAATCCGTTCTCATCAAACTCCCATAGTTCATTGCCATAAGCCCTGAACCATTGTCCTGCTGCATCGTGGTATTCGTATTCAAAACGTACAGCCATGCGGTTCTCCCGAAATCCCCACAATTCTTTCTTTAACTTATAATCAAGTTCTTTTTCCCACTTACGTTGCAAGAACTCTTTTACCGCTTCACGACCGTTAATAAACTCGGTTCGATTACGCCATTCAGTATCTATGCTATAGGCTTTGCTTACACGATCTGGATCTTTGCTATTCCAGGCATCTTCTGCCATCTGTACTTTCTGTAGCGCTGTCTCCATTGTAAAAGGCGGCAGCGGTAACCTCTGTTCCATCTGGTTAATTTTTTTATCTCGTAAAGTTCTCTAAAAAGGGTTCAGTTTACAATGGATAAAGGACGCTGTGGGATGGACAATTTTCCCTATCGTGGCAATTACTCAGTTAAAGCTGGTGCTAAAGGAAAATCTACCGGTACCTTGGTCAGGTTGTGTAGATAGTTCATCGCAGTCTTATCACTCACCTGCAGTATAAGATCAACAAGTTGTTCCTTCGTATATCCTTGTGCGAAAAAATTATCTACCAGCTCTTCCTTTACATTGCCACGTTCTTTGGTAACATGTTGCGCCAACTGTACCAATGCATTCAATTTGGGATCTGTGGCTTTGCCCCGACGAATATCTAATAACTGATCATCGTTAAAGCCATTCATTTTGCCTAAGACAATGTGTGCACTCTGGCAATAGATACAATTGTTTACCTGGCTTACAACGAGGTTTACTGCTTCTTTTTCTTTGTTGGTTAAAGATGTTTTTGCATTCTGGTAAGCGAGATACCTGCCGAGGCCATTATCGGACCAGGCTATTGTTGCGTACAAATTGGGAACAAAGCCCAGCGCTTTATTGAGGCCATCAAATATTGCCTGGTTAGCAGGTGCTACTTCTTCTCTGGTTGGAACTGTAAACGTTGTCATGTTGTTTTATTTTTTGTGTGATTAATAATTGACAGGACAAAGATGCTTTCAAACAGAGGCTGCTAAAATGGATGATGCACGCTGCGGCATGGACATTTTTTCTAGTAGCTGAAAATGAGTGAACCCAATGTGCAGGTCGCAAAATGTGATAATGTAGAGAATGTCGCGAAATGGGGAAATGTTTCCAGATTTTTCAACTTAATCTGTAATGGGAATTTCCCGCCTCAAATAAATGGTATGCTAATTGAGCCGTATACGATAGACATTTATTTTTATTAACAAAAAACAACATCATATGAAAAAGTTATTAACGCTGGGTGCAGCATTGGGATTGGCATTTGGCAGCATTGCCTGGAGCAATTCTTCTGTAGGTAACTATTCGATGCACAATGACAACGAGTCTACTTTGGCATCAGACACTACACCTAAAAAAGATACCTCCTGGAAACATAAGAAAGGAAAAGATCACAAAAAAGACTCAACCGCTATTAACAGGTAAATAGCGGTTATTCATGTCAGTTAGTGAAACCTTCGCTTCAAGCGGAGGTTTCTTTTTAAAAGGCCAGGGGTCCGTGGGAAAATATGGTTTCTTCAAGCGGCAATAAATCGCAAAACCAAAAGCCCATATTCTGTTCTCCACTAGTCTTGTCTGGTGCCTGGTATTCGCGGTATATTTTTTCTCCTATCTGGAAAGTAACAGGTGCCTTAAATATGGGGCCATCAAAACAAAAACTATGAAACTCGCCGTTTTCTCCGCAGGGATCTACGTCTTTAGGCAAATCGCGAATGAAATCCTTGTCAATCATTCTTCCAGCAAAAGACGGTTCCAACAAAGTGGCATTAACGCATACCACCACAGCTTTGAATCCGAGATCAACAAACTCATGCAACAATTCCCTGGTGTCTCTTTTCCACAACGGGAACACAGCACGCAAATGCATTTTTTCCAGTTGCGCTTCCCTGTATTTTTTCAGGTCTTCCAGAAATATATCGCCAAACGCCGCATATTTATAACCACGGTGACAGAGTTTAATTACCGCAGCCTGCATAATTGATTCATATTCTTCCATGGAAGATTGTTCAGGCAATTCAATGGTACTACTTTCGATACCAATAGATCGAATCTGTTCCTCCAGCAGTGTTCTCCTGAGCCCATGCATGCTTACGCGGTCGTGCACTGAGTTAATGGATGTGAGTAAATGATCAACATGATAATTTTTATCTTGCAACAAATAGTGCAAAGCCAGGGCAGAATCCTTGCCACTACTCCAATTAAAATAAGTTTTCAGTTTTTCCATTTCTTCCTCATTCAAAAGCACAAGGTAATTATTAAAATGATGGCCATTGCAATTTGAATTGCATCTGGTACAATCCTTGGCAAGGTAACTATTATGAAGACCAATAAATTTCAAAACATAGCCCGTATAATATTAGGCATAGGTATGATTGGCGCTGCTGTTGCACATTTTACCTTCGCCAGAAATACATTCCAGGCGCAAGTGCCGGACTGGGTGCCGCTAAACAAAGACCTGGTGGTCATCTTGTCGGGCATTGTAGAATTGGGACTGGGGCTGAGTATGCTCATTTTGGTGCGACAAAAAAAATGGGTGGGACTTACACTCGCCATTTTCTTTTTATTGGTATGGCCGGGCAATATTGCTCAATACGTTAACAAGATAAATGCATTTGGTTTGGATACAGATGCAAAAAGACTGGTACGATTATTCTTCCAGCCAGTCTTGATAGGTTGGGCATTGTGGTGTACAGATACTCTGAGGAAAAAGTCATCCGTAAGACTAATGAATGACTTAATATAATACGCAAATACATACCAGTTTATTTCATTCTAAAAAATTACCCCCTTCACCACTTTGCATGGTTCCGGGGGTTTCCACGGGTTTAAACCGTCTCTTCAATACAATAAAAAAGACCGCAAAGAATTGCAGTCTTTAATCCAATGAAAAACTATCCAACTATAATAAGGTTATTGACGATGTTCATTTTTTCGGGCGATACCTGCTTCACTGTACCTGTAGCTAAACTATACAACCAGATGCCAGCAAGCGAATTATTTCGATGATTGAAGGCAAAGTTTCGATAAGTATAGATAGTTATCCGCCAGGTAAAACACATCCATTAGCAATAAGAAGATGTTTCATTTTGCCCGCAATGCCTGTTTGTGTTCTTTGCGGTATTTTTTTCGCGGGGCTTCTTCATTAAGCTGGCTCATTTTGTCATATGCTTTCTGTAACTCAGGCGGTATATCACCTTTGTAGTGCAATTCATAATAAGAGAATCCATCAAAGGGAATCGTGGTCTTGCTATTTTGAACATGCACACGCCCTGCCACTTGTTCCTGCTTAAAATAATCCATGAATACAGAGAGCCTGTTTTTATAAAGGCGTTTTAAACCTGCATCAATTATTCCTGCACCTACCAGCTTTGTGCATTTTTCCTGCAGGGTAAACAAGAGCTTATCTTTTACACGTGCATTTAAATAACGCATAAAACTACTGTCCCTAATAGCCATGCGGGCTACGGCGACAGAATCATCTGATGAAAAATCCCGTTCATTGACGTGGTTGATTTCTTTAAAATATTTCTTCTTCGCTTCAAAAAAAGTGATGTATTCTTTTTCACGCATGGTATACGCAAATGGCTGAACTACCAGAGAAGCCTGGGGATTGCTTGCGAGGAATGAAGCCGTTTGGCCCAGGTATTTCTCCTGGCTGGATAAAAGCGTGCTGGCCATTAGCGGCCATTTAATCATGAGTAATTTCTCCATCACCTGCTCGGTGTTCTTTACTTCAAAACGGTAAGGCGTTGTAGCAGGTTTAACAAATATATTGGCAAGTACGTGCATGATGGCATCATGCCAGTGAAATTTTGGATTTTTTAAATTGCCGGTAATGGGAATTTCATAATCTATCACGTCTCCCCTTTCGCGGATAAATGCAAAGATTAAAGGTAGTGGTAACCATTTTTTATCCTTGCCACGCACACGTTTGGTGGCCCTTGGGTCTACAATGACCAGGTGATTGTTGCTATTGATAGAGCCGCCAAGCACATGCCAGGCGCCATTGACCGCGATGGTGCCTCGGTCAAGCGGAAAGGAGGTATAGGTAACAGTATAAGGATTGAACAGAGAAACCGGCACGTTCTCTATATGGTATACAAGATCGAAATACGAACTGTCTTTTGGATCTATGCTCAATTGTATGTTCATATTGCCATAAGGCTGCAATCCAGATTTAAGATAAATGTTTACGCGTCTGCGCCCTTTGTTAATTGAATCGGCCCGTATATTCATGCTGTGTAGGCCGGTATAAAATGCCTCGCTCAAAGAAAAATCATTAAAGTCAATATCACCACGGCTAATATCCAGGTTGTTCAACTTGTAAGTGCTCCTGAAGAAATTATTCGCAAGCGCTTTGATGTATTGCCCGATGGTGATAATGATATTCAGTTTTTCCGGGTTTTCTTTAGAGCTGCTAACGCGGGCCCCTTTTTTTCCAAACATGGTTTCAAGGTTATCGCTGTTATCATAGCGCTCATATTTCAGGTAAGGACGATGAAGGGTAATAGAATCGAAAAAATATTTATTGTTAACAGGGCTTAACTCAGTCACCACTACCCGAAGTTTATCAAAAGCCATATAGTCTTCACCCGGTGTTTTACCTAAGTGAAAACCACTCAATGAAACATTGCCCTTAGCATCAATATTATCTGCATCATGAAAATTTCCTTTGGCAAAAATATCCGCATCCAGCATAGCCTGCAGGTTGCCATAATTGGCAAGGTCACGAATATATTGTTCCATCGGCTTAAGATCAAGACCTTCTATCCGGTCGGTCAATAGGTAATCGCTTGTTTTAAAATTAACGTCAAACTTTCCCTTCATACTGCCTGCAGATGGACCTGATAAAAAAGAATACGTAAATGCCATGGTGTCCACATCCCATTGTTTTCCGGGTGTGGCAAAATCTCCTTTTTTAATATAATAATCGAAATGCGTTTGACGGTCCGTATAGTGTATCTCTGCGTCTTTAATAGACATTTTGCCAAGATTGACATGACCGGATGATTTCTTTTTGGGAGTAACAGGTTGCGAAGAGTCTTTTGCAGATAGCTTATCAATGATATCCTGGAAATTTAATTTTTTGTGTTCACGCACCACCCTTATATAAAAATGATCCAGGCTGGCACTATTCAGTGTAAAATCTTTGGAAAACAACAATTGGCGAACACTGCAATCTGCACTAAGGCCGCCTGCCGACAAAAAAAGTGTATCGCTTTTGTATTCATAAACTTTCAGGTTACTTAGGTGAACATAACCTGTAAAGGGATTAACATAAGCCCAGTCAAGTGTTATCTGCCTACCGGTGTAACGCTCATCATATTTCTGGATAAGGTACTTGGTAATAGGTGAAATAAAAAGAATCACCAGTGCAACTATGCTGAACACAGTAATGAATAAAATGATCAATGTACGCTTTAACCTTTTCCTGCTCATACTACTAATACATCTGCTGATACAATAAATATTCCTGAATGGTAATAAAGTCCTGCAGTTGCAAGTAGAGGTTTTAAAAGCATGCCATATTTAAAAGCTGAAGGATAACAAAGTGTTAGCAGCAATATGAATAGCGTTTAACTTGTGAGAGGAAAAATTGGGCAATAATTTTCCCTTTTTGAGGGAGTAAACTCCAGACTTCAGGCTAAAACATAGTCGTTCTTTTGCCTAAGCTTTTCCAATAAGTCTATACTGCCGCAGTACCGTTGGAAACTGCCCATACCCGGAAAATCAATTACACTGATCATTTCATCCGCTGGCAGGCTAAAAAGCCGGGTAGCTTCTTGTCCAAGGGAAGCCTTTACGGCACCCAATGCTTTTCTATCTGTGCAGTACAGGTAATGCAGCTCACCAATAGAAACCAGGCAATAAGTACCTGGTGCAAAAGCTGCGGTCAGTGTATTTTGAAGAGATGTTTGGCAGGAATAGATAAACTCATAGCACATAGTGGCAAATTATACAGCAAAATGCCACAAGTATCAGGCCCGTATGATAAAGCACTATGTATCTCCGTTAGCAGGGTGTATAACTATTAATATTATATGATCCCGCTCAAGAATAAATGTCGAAAAACAACGCTCCAGTTTATCAGGGCAACACCTGAGTTGTAAAGTGTAGAAAATTTTCCTCCTTTAACCGCCGTATATTTTTATTACCGCAGTAATTGCTGCAATACTAAGCATCCAACTCTATTAATTTTTATACTGCACCCGCCAGATCTTATTACTTTTATCATCGGTGATTAATAAAGAACCATCTGCTAGCAATAACACACATACCGGACGCCCACGAACTTTTTCATGGTCTAAATCCTTTACAAACCCTGTAAGAAAATCCTCTGGTTCTCCGGAAGGCTTACCATTTTTAAAAGGAACGAAAACAACTTTATACCCCGCCAACACGGAACGGTTCCAGGAACCGTGCTGTGCAATGAATGCTCCGTTCTGGTATTTATCCGGAAAAGTAAGTCCGGTATAAAAAGCCAATCCCAGTGACGCCGTGTGCGAGCCAAGTTGCACGTCTGGCACAATGGCTTTCTTCACCAGGTCAGGGCGCTTTTCTTTTACCCTTGGATCAACATGATCTCCATAATAAGAATAAGGCCATCCATAAAACCCACCTTCTTGTACACTCGTTAAATAATCCGGTACCAGGTTGTCGCCCAACTCATCCCTTTCATTTACGGCAGCAAACAATACATCCGTTCCGGGTGCCCAGCCCATACCAACCGGGTTTCTTATACCTGTTGCATAAGCACGCATGCCTGTACCATCAGGATTAATTTCGAGTATGCATGCCCGGTTGATCTCCTTATCCATTCCTTTCTCACTGGCATTATCGCCAGATCCCACGCCAATATAAATTTTAGTGCCTGCCTTATTAGCAATGATATTCCTGGTCCAGTGACGGTTTACTTTCCCCGCAGGGAGATCAATTACTTTGTCCGGCTTAGCGGTCATTGTCAAATCGCCCGGCTGATAAGGAAAGCGTATCAATGCGTTTTGATTGCCGACATACAGGTAATTGCCCAGTACCAGCATACCAAAGGGCGCATTGAGACCTTCTGTAATAAAAGCTTGTTTGATTTCCGGTTTACCATCGTGATCAGCGTCTCTTAATATCGTAATTCGATTGGCGCTTTTGTGGAGGTTATTGGCTTTGTTGGCGCCCACCAGTGGTGCACCAATTTTTTGCAATAAGGAATGCGCACCGTTTGATTCGGCCACCAACACATCGCCATTGGGAGTTTGGCAAAGCCAGCGTGGGTTATCGAACCCATCTGCGTACAGGCTTACCGTAAAACCAGGCGGTGCAATTGGTTGCTCTCCTTCTTTCCAACCTACTACGTTGCTAAAATTCATGGAAGATTTTGTGGCATGGGGCGGCGGAAGCGTATCTTTTTTTTGAGATAAGACATTATGATGGATACCGCATACGGCAAGCGTAATAAATATAAGGGCTTTCATTATGTTGAATGATTTGCTTTAAATATGCCAATAAAGCAAACAAAAGCTATGCCCGCATAAAATGGGGAATAAAATTGTCAAAACATGCTACATAATAACGCTTATGCTTTATGCTGAAAAGCTAATCCCGGCATTGCAATTGCGGCATTACCATTTGCGCAGCATTTTATCAACATTAAAACCTTGTCTATGTGTTATTACTTCAAACGTGCCTGCGATGATATGCTACACCAATTTATTCAAAGTGCTGGTGACGACGCGTATTTCATGATATGCATACATGATGAAAACTATTTGTATTGCGCTAACGAAACAACAGCCTGGAAGATTAGGGGACTTTTATTCCTGGAAAACATTATCCTTCACATCATATCAACTCGTGCCATGCTTCATATTGTTAGCGACCCTCATACACAGTCAAAACAACATTTTCACGGCAATAAAGCGCTATACAAAGATTTTGCGGTTGCTCATGGAAGTCAATATAAATAATTTATGCGCAAATGCACAGCAAAGACTCTGCATTATTTGTCTTGCATATTTTGAACTGGCAACACAAACCAGAAAGTTGTGCCATGATCTTTTTTGCTTTCAGCCCAGATACGGCCACCATGTTCTTCTACAATGCCGCTGGTAATATATAAGCCCATGCCAAAGCCACTGTATTTGCCAACAACATTCTCGTCGCGGTAATATTTTTGAAATATTTTTTCCAGGTTTTTTTCATCAATACCAATGCCTTCATCCTGGATACTGATGCTTAATTTTCCATCTTGTTCTCTTCCTTCAATGTGGATAGATGTACCGGGGCTGGAATATTTTGCGGCATTGCTGATAATATTGGTAAATACCTGCTCCATGCGCAATCCATCCATGTTTAAAGAATGATCTTTTTCCAGCGGCGTCCAATGAACTTTATGTGCAGGCACCAGGTTATTCAGAATAGGAAGTATATCCTCCATGTATCCATTCCACCCGGTGGATTGTTTATTATAGTCCATCTTGCCGGATTCAATTTTAGAAACGTCCAGCAATTGCTGTATTAGCACCTGGAGTTTTTGCACCTGGCCATGAATCTTTTCCATGTAACGGGTCATGGTAGGCGACCCTTCTTTTCGGCTGGCATCTACAGCCAGTTGTGTAAATGCTTTTAGAGTAGTGAGCGGGGATTTAAGTTCATGACTGGCAACAGAAATGAACTCGTTTTTCTTCTCATCCAAAAGTTTGGTATGAAACAGTTCTTCTTCAATTTGTACCGCTTGTTGACTCAATTGGCTATTGCGGTATTTCAATTGCTCGTAAGGTGTTGTTGGTTTTACCTGTTCAAAAAATGCAATAGCGTCCCGAATGGTAGCCGAACTGATTTTGATGGAACGGGGAATACCCATGCGCACTGTAATGGTACCTGGATGCTGTTGTGGATCGTAGTTGAAAGTTGGCACCAGCAACTTAGCGTAACGCAGACCTTCTTCACTTGACCTGATCTCTATATCCTTATTAAAATCAATAACACCACATAAAAAATATTTTTCATCGGCTTTCTCCATCATTACCGTCATTTCGCCACTATCTGTTTTATCAATTACTACCCGGCATATTTCTGCAACGGCCGTAGAGATGGTAGTTTGCGTGGAAAGGTTGAGCGAAAAAAATTCAGCAACCCGCATCATGCGTTTTTGCGCTACAACCACATCCATTTCATTTTCCAGTAGTATGCTGGTTATTGCTGTCATAACTAGGCGGTTTTACAAATCACCACAGAAGCATCATCCGTTTTTCTTGAAAACTCTTTTAACAGGGCAGTTGCTTGTACCATACTATGGTGGCGACCAATCATCGGGAATTTGCTCAATTCCCATTTTGATTTCAGCCCATCTGAACACGCAATGAAGTGCGAAAAATCCTCCTGCCTTACAATGCTGTCATTTATTGTATTGGGTATGCTATGCCCGATAATGCCATTATAGGAAGCGTGGTTTTTATAGGTATTGCCGCTGATCCATCTGAGCGCATAATTTCCCACACCTGCAATCAGCCATGTTTTTGTATGTCGGTTGAAAAAAACCACGATGCCCACCAGGCCGCGGGTTTTGCGTACTGCATGGTGCAGGGCACGGATTGTTTCAGCAGGAGATGTTTCAGTGCACTGCGCAAACGCGGTGCAGGCGGTTGTTACTGCAAGGTGCGCTTCCTGTCCATGCCCCAGGCCGTCAGCCATCAGTATTTTAAACCCTTCCTTTGTTTCTTCAAAACAATACCCGTCGCCACTATATATTTCACCGTTAAGAGGAACATTCAATCCCCAAAAACCCGCTTGTTGTCTTGTCTTGCTTGGCCTTTGCGCATAAATGCGGGAAAACAGTATAGTTCCCCAGCCTTTTAAAGAATACATATCAAACTCATCTGATAAGCGGCTGATGCTACCCAGGCCATGCCCCAATGTGCCCATGCTGGAATAGCCATCCTTTATCATTGCTCCCGATTCACTAAAACCTGGTCCTTCATCAACACAAATCACTTCTGCAAAAACACGATCTGCCGGACCTGCCACCCGGAAAAAAATTTCCCCTCCTTTCGCATGCTTATTCAGGTTGGAAGTCATTTCTGCCACTACGATGTCCAACTCGCCGAGTTTGGTTGCCGAAAATCCCGCGGCTTCAGTCATCTTCCTCACTTCCTTTTTTATAATGGAATAATAGCTGCGATCGTCTGCCCGGTAGAAAAAATGCTGCGAATTATCCATTGGCCCACTTTAATATTGTAACAACGGTTCCTTTTCCGATTTCGCTGATAATGTTAAACTCGTTTACTAATCTTTTTGATCCCGGTAAACCCAGTCCCAAACTTTTGCCGGTAGAAAAACCATCCTTCATTGCCATATCAATGTCTTTGATCCCCGGCCCCTCGTCACTGAAAGTAACACGCACTCCGTTATCCCGGCCTCGCGATACAATTTCAATATTGGCATCGCCCCCACCGGCATACTTCAGCATATTGCGGACCAACTCACTGCTGGCGGTTATTAATTTGGTCTGGTTTACCAATCCCATTTTTATCTTAACGGCACACTCTTTTAACCGATTGCGGAACAGGACAACATCCTGCTCTTTTTGCACCGCAATGATATCTTTAGACAGCGTCACTATCATCCTCGGTTATTTCAGCTTCGTTCTCACCAATATGTTTTCTTAATAATTCCATACCACGGTCAACATTAAGCGCAGTATGTACACCAGTGAGTGGCAGACCTAGTTCTATCAATGTAATTGCTACAGCAGGTTGCATACCCACTACTACGGTCTGCGCATCAAGGATTCTTGACATGCTGGCTATATTGCCAATGATGCGCCCCATAAAGGAATCGACAATAGTAACAGCACTGATATCAATCAGCACCCCTTTAGCATTTGTCTTATCGACCATTTTTATCAGGTCGGCTTCAAGTTCTAGGGCTAGTCGGTCATACAAATCTACCTGGATAGTTACCAACAAATATGGGCCCATCCTAAGGATAGGAATTTTGTCCATATACAAGAAAGTTTTTTAATCAATTAAATTTATTAAGATAAGCTACCTGCTACAGGCGTGCTCTTTTTCACCTGCAGGTTTAATACTTTAAAAGCATGTTGCAAGGCACTTGCCAGGCTTGCTTTTGTAATAATGCCTGAAAGATCTATACCGAGATGAACAATGGTTTGGGCAATTTCAGGACGAATACCACTTACAATACATTCTGCGCCCATCAGTCTTGTAGCACCTACTGTTTTTAATAAGTGTTGTGCTACCAGTGAATCTACAGCGGGTACACCGGATATATCCAATATAGTTATTGAACTACCTGTAGCAACGATTTCATTCAGCAGGCTTTCCATAATCACCTGTGTGCGGGAACTGTCGAGTGTACCAATGATAGGCAATGCCAGGATACCATCCCACACACGTATAACAGGCGTAGAGATTTCGGCTATTTCATCGGTCTGCCGCAATATCACTTCTTCTCTTCCTTTTAAGAAAGTTTCAAAACTGGCAATGATGAAATTATCAAGCAGCCTTCCCAGGGCCAAACTTTGTTCATATAAAAACACAGGATCGTTTTTCACTTCATCCTGCAGGGTTTCCAATAGAGCTTCTTTCAGACTGATGACGAACATGCCTGTTTCCCTTGGGCTAAAGCCCTGCCTGGCACGTTCGATAGAAATACCAGCGAGTATTTCCAGCACCGGATCAAAACTGCTTGCCTGGATATTATTTAAATTCTGCGCATTCAATTGCGATAGCAGCACATTGATCAATTCATCCGACTGTGTACGCAATACCTCATTGCTGATCAAATCTTCCCTTAACCCTGCACTTGAAAGCTGCTGCTCCATCCACTTTTCAAAAATCTTCTTTTTGTTCGCCTTTAAAATCTTTGCGATATCGGTTGCCATAAATGTATAGGTGTTAAAATAATAATTGGTTTGTTCTTTGTGTAAAAAAGAGAAAGTTGCTAAAGATATAAAATCCCTTTTATATAAACCTATCCTTTACCTTTATATATGATGAATAATAAAACAGTGCTGATATTTGATGATGATGAAGACATACTTGAAGTTTGTTCTATCATATTAACACAGCATGGATTCACTATTCATACGCAAATCAACTGTGAGGCAATCGAAGAAAAAATCAGTGCGGCTTCTCCCGATGTCATTCTATTAGACAACCAAATTCTGCCGCTGGGAGGCATTGTTGCCGCCAGAAGCCTTGCCCAGTCTGCTTTACACCAGCATATACCCATTGTATACTTTAGTGCAAACAAAGATGTAGCCAGCCTTGCGGATGCTGCGGGGGCACATTACTTCATAGAAAAACCATTTGAACTCGACGATTTGGTAAGAATTGTAGAAAAAGCCATCAGTGAGTACCCGGCAAATGGGTAATAATTTCCACAGCTTTTATTTTATGTTTAATCATTTCCTGGTAAAACTGAAACGTTCCCAGCGTATTGCCGTATAAAAATGAAAATAGGCCTATATCTCATCACTCATTTTAGGAACGGTTGCCATTGCCTCTACTTCTTCCACAACGGCTGGTGCAAAACGGTCTACCAGGTCATTTACGCCATCTGCCAACCCTTGAAACCCATCTTTTATTTTTTTCCTGGTAGCTGAACCTTTATCCGGTGCAAGCAATACCCCGGCAACAAAACCTGCAGCAAGTGCTATCAATAATTTATTCATTGTAATTGGTTTAGTGTGATTAGTTCAAAACAAAGGCCAATTGCGAAAAAGCATAGGGAGGCAGCAACTAGGCATGTATCAATCCATCCAGTTGTCCAGCCAGTATTTGTGCGGTCAACGGCTTTTTTAAAAACAAATCTGCTTTGCATCCACCAATAGCACTTTTTCCTTCTTCCACAGCAGAATACAATACAATGGGAATTTGCTGGTAAGCTGCTTTTTCCTTTAAACTTTTACAAACATCCCTTCCATCCCATTCACCCATATTTATATCGAGGATGATAATTGCCGGGTGAACTTCATCAATCACTGATTCAACTTTAGAAGGATCTGCCAGGGTTGTTGCATTGTAGCCATGGCGCCTGAGCGATAATTTTAGGGCAAACAATAAATCTTTATCATCATCTACCACCAATATATTTTGCATAGGCATTGTTTAAAAATGATTGTATTATAAAACAAGCCGCACAAAAGATGCCATTGTACCTGCACCTATACAACACCAGCAATGTTATAAAACTGGGGATACAACGCATCAAAAATAGACGAGGTGCGACATTTTTATACAAACCCTTTTATACTGACTGGTATTTTTACGCACATTCATAACCGTTACTACTCAATAAAGCTGCATTTTGTAGAATTATTTTCTCTACCGGAAACTATCAGTCTGGCTCCTGTTTTGATACTCTTTTAGACAAACTATTTTTATGTCTTATATTATTGGTATCGTTTTACTACTCGCTGCCCTTGGTTTAATAGCTTGGCTAATAGCCGTTCCTACAGAGCAACAAACGGAAAAGAAAAACAACGGGCACGCATAAAATGAAACATCAACTGAAAATAATTTGGGTACTTATTTGCTTACCCTTTATGTCCTTATCGCAGGATAGACCAGATGATTCGTTAAGGCGGATCGCGGATACCATGCGTTTTAAAGAACCATTTATTTTTTCAACTAGGGTGAAGCTATCCACATCTGCTAATAAAATATATAAAAGTTGTGAACAATGGTTGCAAAGCGTAAAGGACAGTTTGCCGGCCATCGACATCAAAAAAGATAGTCTGCATAAAAGAATTGTCGCAACCAATATTCCAGCCTCGGCCAATATCTCCTGCCAAATGGTGATAGTGATCCAAAACAATGGTTACCATATCAGCCTTGGCCAATTCATTTTCCATACAATAAATGGACAAAGCATTGCAGTTGAAAAAGCAGTACGTATGCCTGCCTATAAAACATCAGTGAATATAGAAAGGGTTTTAATAGTCCATAATTATTCAACCATATTTCAATCCCTAAAAGATTTCTTGTTGTACAATAATGGTTCGTAAAAAATATAAACACCTAAACTTAGCAATGGCATATTGCATCAACTGAATAAAATTTTAATGTTATTGAATGGCAATTACCATGTAATTTGGTTGTCCATGATTTTATTCAAGGTAGTTTTTAAAGATAATAAAGCAATAGTGGCCGATGCAGACATCGCCCATCGTCCTGCTATAGCCTGGAAGGAAAATCCATACAGCATCATTTCTATGGATATATATGCCAACAACAATTTGCAGGCTTTGCAACTCGCACAATCAAGGGCCAATCGTTTATTAAAGGAAAATCGCTAGTCAGTTATTTAATCTATCGAATCAATAAGCTCCCAGTAATTTTTCATTCGCATACTCCAGCGCTTCCACAGGCGAATCGAATGTAACCGGACGAAGATCTTTATCCAAGAAAACATTACCACCTGGTTCGGTAGCAGGATCAACAGCATGATAGCTGGCGGTAAAATATTCTTTGGGCTGCACATTCGCCATATGTGTGGCATGCGGCTCAATCACTATCCATATATCCTGTCCTTTAATGTTTATTTTTTCTGTCATAACTTTTTATAGATTGAATTCCATTGGCATGCCAAAGTCTGCAGCTATATTTTAATACTCCTTTTCCGGCAGGGTTTTAGTTCATCAATACTAAAACAGGCACCATGGAAAAGAGCAATAAAAAATTAGGCATCGCTTTGTTAGGATTGGGCAAGTATGCTACGGAACAACTGGCGCCAGCCCTGCAGCAAACAAACCATTGTTATCTTGCTGCTATTGTAACAGGTGATGACAACAAAGCAAAACAGTGGAAGGAAAAATACAAGCTTGATGAACAGTGTGTGTACGACTATGATAATTTTGATACCATCAGGGCTAACCCCGCGGTTGACATTGTGTATATAGTTACACCCAACGCACTGCATGCAGATTTTGTAGTGCGTGCTGCCAAAGCAGGCAAGCATGTTATCTGCGAGAAACCGATGGCCACTACTTTAGAAGATTGTGATCGTATGATAGAAGCCTGCAAAAATAACGGAGTCACTCTTTCCGTTGGTTATCGTTTACATTTTGAACCTTACAACCAGGAAATGATGCGCCTGGGCAATACGCATAAACTAGGCTATGTGCAACAATTAATAGCAAGAGATGGTATTGAAGGTGCAAGTGGTTGGCGTCTCGATCCATTGCTGGCAGGCAAGGGCGGTCCATTGATGGATCTTGGAATCTATTGCATGCAGGCTTCCAACTATGTGTACAATATGTCCCCCATTGCGGTAACTGCGCAACAGGCTGGTCAAACTGTTAGCTTCCAACTGGAATATCCTGGTGGATTTACCAGTGATTGTTGTTGCAGTTTCTCTAATAAAATGAACTACCTGCATGCTGCTGCTAATAATGGCTGGTTTGAATTGAAGCCGGCATTTGGTTATGCAGGCATTAAAGGAAAAACTTCTATTGGTGAGTTACATTTCGACCAGGTGAATCAACAGGCATTGGAAATGGATACCATTTCAAAAGCAATTCTATTGGGAGAGCCAACGCCAGTGCCTGGTGAAATGGGCCGGGATGATGTTGTAATCCTGCTGGCGATTAATGAAGCACTGGAAAGTGGAGCACGTATCCTATTGCACCCTGCTAACAGGCAAAGCGCTACTACAGAAACCGGTGGTGTTATTAATGGTGCTTTTTTTACGGTAGAAGAATAATTTTATTAATTTCTCTCTATACGCTGCTGCAGCATACCTGTAATTGCGATGTGAAGTGAATCGTGTTTGAGTACTAATGAAGTATTGCTCAACATTACAAGAAACTGGTTGTCCTGTTCGCGCAAAATATGATCTAAATGATCAAGCGGTACATGAGTCAGCAAATCTGCTACGGTAGTTAAACGATCTTTTTGCGAAAACGATGTATACTTAAATGGTTTCAATACTTGCATGGTCTAATTTAGTAGATTTAAGATCATTGCATTGACAAAAAAGAGCTAATTAACTATCTGGCGTAAAATCTTGATCAGGGATAGTTGTTTTTAGCCTGTTGGTTAACTTTTATAGCAACAATCCCGACTTGTATAAATGTTTCGTTAACAGCGGTGCAATAATTGAATCGGCCTGATTCATGCTTTGAGTGAGAGATGTTTAACGCAAATTATATCCTGGTGATAATCTTTCCTTCCAACATCAAATGCATATTGTGCAAACAAAACAAACAACAAGAACAATTCATAGTGTGTACTAATGAACGAATTTTGTAGTTAATGCCAGTTTTTACAATTGGGAAATATAACAACAAGCATGATGAATAAACAACTATTAACGGAGACGATAGAACAACTTTTTTCCGACAACAAGGGCTTGCTAGCCATGGATGAAAGCCTACCTACTTGCAACAAACGTTTTGCCGCAGCCGGCATACCGCAAACTGAAGAGATGCGCAGGCAATACCGTGAACTGATAGTAACAACTCCAAAACTTCACGAAGCCATCGGCGGCGCTATATTATTTGATGAGACAATTCGCCAGCAAACCGCAGATGGTACCCTTATGGCAGAAAAGCTCATTCAAAATGGAATTATTCCAGGCATTAAGGTAGATAAAGGAGCAATAGCAATGAGCGGCTTCCCGGGTGAAAAAATAACGGAAGGGCTTGATGGTTTAGCAGACAGGCTTACTGAATATAAAAAACTGGGTGCACGTTTTGCCAAGTGGCGGGCTGTGATAACTATTGGAGAGAAAATTCCCAGTTCCGCATGTTTATACGCCAATGCAGAAGCGTTAAGCCGGTATGCTGCTACCTGCCAGGAAGCAGACATTGTACCAATTGTAGAACCTGAAGTATTGATGGATGGTGATCATGACCTGCAACGTTGTTATGAAGTGTCTGAACGAACACAAAAAATATTGTTTGATCATCTGTACCGTCACAGGGTGTTTTTTGGGGGAATAATTTTAAAACCCAATATGGTAATTGCAGGTTCCGCTTGTAAAACGCAAAATAGTGTTGATGAAATAGCAAAAGCAACAGTAGAATGCCTGCGCAGTACAACACCTGCTGCTGTTCCCGCCATTGCCTTTCTTTCTGGCGGCCAGTCGCCGGAAGACGCAAGCAAACACCTGAATGCGATGCACAAAAACTTTGGGGAGAAATTACCCTGGGTACTCAGTTTTTCTTTCGCACGTGCTATCCAGCAACCGGCACTTGATGCCTGGGCAGGCAAGGCCGAAAATATTGTGCCCGCACAAAACTTGTTGTATGAAAAAGCAAAACAGAATGTACTGGCAAGAGCGGGGAACTATCTCTAATAAAAACAATGGCAGGCCCTTTGATAAACAATAAGTGAACAATCCTATTATTCACTCAAAAAAAATCGATATGGGCAACTTACTTTATTTAATCGCTTTGATCCTGGTTATTGTATGGGCAATTGGATTCTTCGCATATGCAGCGGGCGGCATCATACATATATTGCTTGTATTGGCAATCATTGCTGTGTTAATGAGGTTTATACGTGGCCAGGCTTAGGAACAAAGTATTTATAATTTTTTTCCTAAGACAACAGATGATAAACGGGCGGCATTCTTATGCAAGCCCTTTTTTATTGTGGAGATTTTTCCATTGCTATCCGTTATTGGTATAATAAATCAACACATCGTATTAGCCAAGAATGGAAATATAATAGCCAAACAGGATGGCATGTTTTTTATCAATAAAAGACTAAACATACCAAAGTAATTATAACTCCTGAATAAAACAGTATCTGAATCCCTATGTGTTATTTCTTTAAACTGGCCTGCGGTGATACACTGCATAAACAAATTGACAAAGTAGGTACCGACAAATATTTCATCGTATGCATCGAGGATAATAATTACCTGTATTGTTCTGAGGAAGCAACTGAATGGAAGATCAGGAAAATTTTATCTACAAAGCACATACTATTAAAAGTAATGACCCCTGCCACTATGAAGCTGGTACTGGACGAACCTTATAACCGACAGCATTATGAACTTTATGGCAATAAAATACTGTACGAAAATTTTTACAGGGCCTAATATACAATGGAGATGAGTTAAACCATAATCCCCCTGTTACAATTGAATGTAACAGGAGGGTATCGGAGTTTTGTTGTCGGTTTTTAATGGATAATGGACAATTGGTCTTCAGGGTATTGGATAAAAACGGGTCTTCAGGATAATAGGACGTTGGTTATTCGTTAGGATATTGGTTATCGTTATACCTGTCATCAAAATTATTATTCTACCCAATTTAGACAAGAGCGATTCTGCTTTATTTACTTCCTTCAGATTTTACGTAGAAAAAAGTAAGTACACCATTCTCACGGATAAAATACGGTGTACTTGCCCGTTAGGATGCCTGTCAGCTTTCCATTCATCGAAGAAAAGCGTCCATTCATCGAAACAAGGCTGCTGTCAGCCGAAAGAAAATTAATTGCTGACAATGGGATTATATCTTGACAGTGGTTTTTCATAGGATATTGGATTTTAAAACGGGACAGCATTTCTATGCAGTCCTTTTTTTATGCCCATTAAAATTTATTGCCTGTACAAGCATCACCAGGCAAGACCACAAACCAATATCAAGCTGCCGTAAAGCATAAAAATGAGCAGCAGGCAAATACTATAAAGAAATTTTTTATTGCGGGACGCAGGCGTAAAAGTTTTCATAATCAGATTTTTTTATTCTAGTCTTTTTAAACGGAACAACAGTTGCTGAACAGCCTCCTGGGCTTCATCCAGTATGGACTGAGAAAAAGATTCCGGGAACAATGCTTTCCTTTTATCTTCAACGTGCTTATAAAATGCTTCGATGTGCTGGATATAATGTCCCTTTGGCTTAGCTGTTTCTGGTATTACAATGTCTAGTGTTCCTTCTAAAGAAAATGTTGTTTCTACAAGCCGATCAGTAATATCAATAAGTGATTCAATAGCCTGATCAAGGGAGATATGCGCTTCATAACTGCCTCTACCAGTAATAGACCAATGAATTAATTTTAATGAACTGCGAAAGGAAATCATTTCGCCCAGGAAAGTGGCTACGGTTGTTTTGTTAGATTTACTCTTTGCCATTTTTTATTTGATTTATGAGGTGAAGATGTTTTTAACGGAGCTGTAAGGCAATTACTATTTTTTCTTTGCGATTGCCTTTTTAGCCGATTTTACTACCGCCTTTTTCTTGCTAACTGTTTTCTTTGCTGCCTTTTTTATTACTTTACTGGCCGCTTTCTTTACCGCACCCTTTGGGGTTTTCTTCGCAACCTTTTTTGCTGCTTTCTTTACTTTTTTAACTACCCGCTTTTTCTCAGGAGCAAGTTTTTCAGCAATGGCATGCGCCACTTCCGTAATTTTTTCTTTCCCTTCAACAAGAGTGTGCCCGATGGTTCCTATGACTTCTCCGGCTGTTCTTGAAATGCTTTTTTCTACGGCTTTAATTTTCCTGGCATTTTTCTTAATCGTTGTCATTTTATTTTTTATTGATGAACAGATGATGGTTATAATGATTGTTCCAGCTTTGCTATTTCATTGAGCGGATAATAACCCGCATGTATAGTATCCGCCTCAACAATATTGGTCTGCGCTTTTATCTGCAAACTGTACCGCTCCTTGTATGATACCGGTAAAATATCTTCTATTTTATAAGCGTCGTCAATATCAACCCCATACTTATCGTCAATATGCGCTACCGCATTGTGATAATCAGATGAACCTGTCACAGAACTTGCTCTGAAAAAGGCAGATTTCCTGGCTTTATTTTTTGCCTGCTCCAGGTTTTCTGCAACCACCAATAATTTATAATGAAATTCATCCAGCTCGTTTTCCTTATAACCACCCAGGTTGATGAAATAAAGGGAATGCTCCTGCTTGCTTATTGGCTGTTTGCTATTATTGGGGATAACTGATATTTCAAAACCATCTACGTTTGTAACCTTTCTCCAGGCATCAATATGCAGATTGCCTTTAGCTTCTGGCCAGCTTTTTTTGATGCCGGGTATCAAATCAACCAAATTGCTGCCAATTCCAAAAAAGATATCATGTTGTTCGGTATACCTGCCGGTAGGCCTGCAACCTAATATTAGCATATACAGTTCTTCGTTCATAGCTATAAGAACAGTAATGCAATTTCATGCCAATCCACAAAGCGTATCAGAGTACTAACCTCTCTTCACATAACCACAAACAAAAAAGCCTGCATTGCTGCAGGCTTCTATTCTCTATCCTCATAAAACTACAATGATTTATAGGTAAATTTTTGCCCTCCTACCGAAGCTTCGGCCATCAATCCACCATTGGTATCGGTAAAAACTGCCACACCTTCGCGGTATTTGGCATTAAGTGAGGCGCCGGATTTGGCGGCTACTGCTGATAATTGTCCACTAAACTCCAGCTTGTTTTCTTTAAACCGGTCCAGTGCAGCTTTGTCTTCAAAGAAAATAACCTCCCGGTAAGACTGGCCGCCAACCTGTGCCCCCACTGTTACTTGTCCAATTTTTGCTTTGCCAATCGCTTTCCCTTTTTCAAACACAGCACCATCACCACCGGCACCGCCAACCACTACTGCACCCTTACCTATATGAGGGAAGATGACATAAGCATAAGCTTCTTTAAAAAACTTTTGCATGGATTCATCCTTCTTAAGAAAGGTGGATTTTGCCGTTCTGCTTTCTGTTATTACTTTGTCACCGTTTTGTGCATATAACCCAAAATGAAGCAACAACACGAATATAACGGCAACGGATATTCGAAAAATATTAACTGTTTTCATAACATTGTTTTTAGGTCCTAAAATATTAATTGGCTTCAACGGTTTGTTTCAAACCTTCCAGCATGGTTTTCCAGTTTTTTTCTGATTCCTCTTTTTCCTTGCTGCTGGCATTATTGTCTTGCGTTAGTTCAACCTTTGTTTCCTTTCCTGAGCCAGACAAATGAATGTCTACAGTATGATAGTTCTCTGGCTTATCTTCCTGCCCGCTTAATTGACTAAAATGTGTGTATTTGATCTCTTTGCTTGGATCAATTGCTACAATCTCTCCTTTATCTTCGAATTTTTTGCCCTTTACTTCCCCCTTCCAAATAATCTTGCTGCCCTTCTTCCAATCCGACTGAACAGTTGCACCCATCATATATTTTTTTACCAGAGTGGGGTTTACCAATCCTTCCCATACCTGTTCTGCGCTTGCACTTATATTTACTGCCGCTTTTGCAATAAGATTTGTTTTCATAATAAAACAATTTATAGATTAGAAATAGTTATGCAGAAGGAGCTGGAAAAACTATGCCACCCTGCCCCGCCTATAGTTGGGAATCCAATAAATCAATTGTAGCGTTTTTGCCCCGAAGTGGTGTACATATGGGTCGGGTACAAGCAATCAGATTTGACAGGTTGAAGAAAGAATCTGGTACAACAAAACAGCGGCTTGCAGTCTGTGGGAATAGCATCCAAACTATTTTAAAAATGGCTGCTGTGCAGTGCCAATTTATAGAAATAAAAATCTAACCATAATTCTTATGCTTTACTGGCAGAACGCCATAATGGAAATGACAATAGAAATATAAACGCTCCAACCACTAATGCTACACGACCTTTATCGGCAAAACCACCCAACAAAGCCACACCCGCACCTACAATAGCAATAGACGCTGCAATTATTTTTACACCGAAAACATTCTGTTGCTGTGCATCTTCTTCTTTTTGAACAACCTGGTTTGTTTGTTTTGCAGCCGGCTGAACAAAAGAATGACTCGCCACTTTTCCGGTAGCAGCGTAATATAATTCCCAACAAAACAATACCACTACAGGAATACCAACACCCAATGCTGTTTCCCAAACCCTATCCAATTTATAACCCAATAACTGCGTCCCGAATAATTTTAAACAAAGACTGATGATTAAGCCGGCAAGCGATGCACATATAACAGAAGTAGCAGTTTGTCTTTTTGAATACAATGTCCAAATGATAGGAGCAAACAATGCGCCACCGGCAATAGAAGCCGTGCTTAATACCATTTCAACAATACCGCCAATCATTGGTACCAACATGGCAATGCCAATGGTAATGAGACCAAACAACACTGTAAAAAAACGGGCTGCTTTTATCAATGTCTTTTCAGTGGCATTAACGTTAAACACTTTCTTATAAACATCATGCGCAAAAACAATCGCCATCATATTAATAGTAGTATTTGCCTTGCTGGCACTGGCCGATATCATACCGGATAATACCAGCCCTATCAAACCCGCAGGCAACACCCGCTGACAAAGCATCATATACGCTCCTTCTGCTTGCAGGCCTTGCAAATTTGGATTAATAACACGATAAAGCATGGGCGGCAGCATCCATATAAAAGGGCTGATTAAATAAAGCAATGTAAAAAGGTAAGCTACCTTTTTTGCATTACGCTCGCTGGAAACACTGGTATAACGCTGCACATAAGCCCAATTGCCTCCAATATATACGGTTTGATAAGCCAGGAAAGCAAGAAAAAATCCAAAAGAATATTCGCTGTTGAAAAATTTAAAAAACCCTTCCGGGGATTTGCTAACAAAATTATTTACGCCACCTGCTTCACCAAATGCCATTGGAATAACAATCAGTACCGCTGCAGTAAGAATAACAAACTGTACCACATCTGTTACCAGCACGGCCCACAGTCCGCCTGCAGCAGTGTATAGAATAATAATTCCCCCAATAATAAGAATGCAACTATTTAATGAAAGCGGCGTAGCAACACTTATCATTTTACCTACCGGATACAATACTGAAGCAGTGGTAAACAACCCGTGCAGCATAATGAGCAGTGTATAAAATTTCTGTGTGTTTGTGCCCAGTCTTTTGCTGATATAATCTGCAGCGGTAACAGCACCAGTCCTTTTCCATTTTGCAGCAATAAAAAAACCTACTAATAAACCACCAAGCGCCATGGTTAATTGTATGCCATTTGCAACGAAACCGCTTTTATACGCAATAGATCCCCATACCACAAATGTGCCCGCAGAAAAATAACTAATGAATAAAGAAATACTGTTTATCCACCAGGGAGTAGCGCCACCCGCTTCAAAAAAAGCAGCAGAATTTTTACTACCCATTCTCGTAAACATCATGCCTATGCCCAATATCAACAAAGCAAACACAGCCATTACAATAAAATCAAGTTGCCCCATGGGTGCGAATTTATTTCTATTTTATTTCAGTGTCTTCTATTCTAAAATATACACCTTTAGTCCGTATGCGGACAAATTTGCTTGCCATCCTTCAACTGCATCAATATTTTTTCCTGTTGTAAGCTCCGTCACTTTTTTCCCGGTCGCCAAAATACTGGTGCCAGCTTTTGCCATATGCAGTTTTATATGGCCATTGATTGCTTCGCCTCTGTCGTTTAGCAAGACAACAAATATTTTTTTCTTATCGGCACTTTGTGCAAGTACATATTCTATGTTGGGATTGTCGCATTCAATCAAGCCTTCGCGTATCATCAGGTTGGCAGGCTCACCATAAATTTTACCTGCAGCAAATCCATAAGATTCATGCGGGCCTACTTTTGGTGTAACGAATCCTCTTGGAAAAATAATTTTATTACCTGAACGAAGTTGCGCTTC
This sequence comes from Chitinophagaceae bacterium, assembly GCA_047602295.1. Classification (GTDB taxonomy): domain Bacteria; phylum Bacteroidota; class Bacteroidia; order Chitinophagales; family Chitinophagaceae; genus JACMLD01. The sequence goes on from JASGHP010000001.1 coordinate 5,264,723, forward strand.
GGCCATCAGGTAATCTGTTATCCAGCCAATCTGCCACCACGCATGATGGGGATAAGGTCCGGCGCCTTTGTTCATTGCATTCCAGTAATAAGATGCCACGCTGGTTTTACTATCTACAAATGCATCTCTTCCTATAGCAGCGGCTCTTGCCATTTCAATAAACAAGCTGTCATGTGTAAGCTGAAACATGCGCACAAACAATCCAGCATGACTACAAAGTACAATCGGCCCGGCACCGTTGGCAGATCCAATAATACCTCCGTGCTCAAAACTAAGACCAGCCTGCGAAATCTGCCAGTCTTCACGTTGTACACCATTTACTGTTTTTATTTTTTCTGAAGGTATTGGTTGAGTATAGATAGAAGTAAGATACATTCTTCCCGTTGCAATAGCTGCAGCTTCATATTTCTTATCGCCGGTCATATCATACAAATCAAGTAACGCCTGTGCAGATTGGCCCGTTGCAAAATCCGGTGCATAACGTGCATCACCACAAACACCAATGAAATTTCCTTTTGCTACTGCATTTTCTAAAAACCAATCTGCACCTTTTTTTGCAGCAGCTAAATATTTTTGATCTTTTAAAATTCGATACGCTACCATTAATCCATAAAATGTGGGTCGCAGATCTTTTATATCTGTGAAAAGTGGTTGCTGTGTAAATTTATCGTAACCCACTTCCCAGCTGCCATCCGGTTTTTGCCATTTCAACAACAAATCTGCACCTAATGCTAATCTTTCTTTTAATGCTGCGTTGCCTGGTTCAAACAAAAGAATATTGCCAATATCCAGCATGATATAATAAGTCAGGCTCACCGGCTCAACAAACTCGCCCCACTCTTCTGTAAAATGTTTGCTCTTGGCAAGATAATATTGACCGATAGCAGCTCCCTGGAAAAATCCGTTGGCTGTTTGCTGCTGTTGCAATTTAAAATTAAGAGCGTAAGGCAATACACTGTCCTTTAAGAAAGCATCATTGCTGGTGTTGGCCAACATCCACATGGCGCCGTAATCAGAATTTTTAATTGCATCGTGATTAGACCCAACAACGCCGCCAAGGTATGACTGCCCCCCTATCTTCACGCCATTAAAATCTTCAATGTTCCATAAAGAAGTTTTCCTGTCGGAAAGATATTCCTGCATTTTTTCTACCCTGTTGGTAAGCGATTGCTTATTGCTGCGCAGCGTAAGTGATTTTTTGAATTCATAAATATCATTCACTGCATGTGAAAGTGCCTGATACCATTTACCATTTAATAAACTATAACGAAAAGAATAATCAACATTAGAGCCATTCTGCAATTTTGAATTTGGTTCACCTAACACTGGATAATATAATGTTGGCGTAAGTGCAGCCTTCCTGTTTTTATGAGATACTGCAATAAACCAATCCTGGTGAGAATATTTATCAGATGCCCAGGGATCTCTTCCCAAACCTGGATTGGGTATTACTGATAAAGAAATATTGTTCTTTGCAGTGATGATAGGGCACAATGAGCTTGCACAACGTTCACGATAAATCACCGGCAATTGCGGTATGCCTTGGCCATATGCATAGGCGAGAATAAAATTCTTTTGCATGCTGTTGCCCTGGAAGTAACCGGGTACAGTAGCCCAATCCAATTCATTTTCATTAATAGTAACCAAGGAAGGACTTGCCAATGAAAAGTAACCTTCCTTTTTGCAAACCATATGTTGTGTTACCTGTACATCGCCGCCAAACTGTTCATCCAATTTCCATTCAGCAGTAATAGTTGCCAGTGGTGTTTCCTGTGTAAATACAATTAAATTCTTTCCTGATGCTTTTGCAATAGCAGGGAAAAAATGATATGCCTGCCCTGCGGTATTTAATGATACCGGAGATGTGGATTGTTTCCACACATTGATTTGATATTTATACACCGTGTCTGGCCATGTTTTCCCGGTAGTAGTCTGAAACGCAGTATCTGGCTTATCAGAAGGTTTCTCTGCTGCGTACAACAATGTGTATTCTCCTGAAGGATGCGGCAGTGTTTTCCATTCTGCATTTACATGCAATTGCACCTGCTGAATTTTCCATCCGTCTTTTGAGTTTACCCATACAATGCGCACATGATCATTTTCAAGGCGAACGGTTTCATATTTTGCAAAACAAATCAATTGCAGAGTTGCGAAGAATATAAAGAGTGAAAGCTTTTTCATATGCGCTTGTGTTAACTGAAACAACGGATTTCAAAAATAGCAGCAGGCGTTAATGCAGAAGGATGTTCTGCTTCAACAGTAAGCCTGTTGGTAATGACGGCATTTTTCAATGCAATTTTATTCCTGCTCTGGTGATTGTTTTTCTTTTCATAAACAAGGTTTCCCTTATCATCATATATGCGGTAATTACGAACACAAAAAGGCATTACATTTTCCGGGTGATGCATTAAAACAGACTCCATTGGATGATCGAAATCTGTATCAAAACTTAATTGAATTGTCTTAATGCTTTTTGGTTTATCCCATTGCAACGTAACAGATGGTTTTTTATCTGCGAAATCTGCTACCCATGCATTGGGCGATAGTGCAGGCCTCGCTATTCCGTTTTTAATATTGTTTGCTGCAAATCCTGGCAATGGTGTAGTAAACTTCATTGCAATGTTTTGCCCCAGGGGTCTTCTTTGCGGGCACCAGAATTCAAAATTGTCCATCCCTATTCCATCTGGTGCTTCTTGCTTTCCGTAATTTGAAACAGCCGGATTAATGGTATTAAAGACAGAAAGTAAGCCCGTGATACGTTTTGAGCAACGGGCAATTTTTACAGCAGGATTTTTGTGCAACAATACAAATACATATTGTGCAGAACTTACGGCTGTATCCGCATTCAATGGCAAACAGTTTTTTCCCGGCTGCAAAGGCAGATCAAAAGATGCCAGGCATTTATCAGGCGTATAGCTACCGGTTCTTGAACTGATTCTTATTTCTGCCTGTAGCGTGGTAGCGGTTTCGCTATATGCATGAACAACAATCGGGGGAATTTTTCCTGCAACAACAGGGATCATTTGAGCAGCAGACAAATCAAGCGAAGTGGGTGGTTCATCCTCCGTTAATTCTGTTAGCAACAATTCACTGCTGGCACTAATGACAGCATCCTTTACTAAATCTTCCTCCTGTTGTTCAATAACACCAGGAATAAATTGTCCGGCATTGATTAAGCGCTGTTGCAGCTCCGCTATTTTATTGTTGTTGTACAAGTCTGCTGGCAGGCAATTATGTTTCTTACACAATACAGCTGCCATAGCAGATGCCTGTGCCACATAAGCGCTGGTAGCCATTACACGTGAACTACCGAATGCTACGTGCGAGGCACTGATTATTCTTCCTGCTAAAAAAAGATTTTTTATGTTCTTTGAATAAAGGCAACGATAAGGAATCTGGTAAACACCTTTGCTATGCCATTGATTGCAACCCGGAAGATTGGTGTAAACACCATCCGAGGGATGAAGATCTACACTCCAACCGCCAAAAGCAACAGCGTCTGCGTGTGTACGCTGTTCAATAATATCCTGTTGCTTCAGTATATAATCACCTTCAAACCGGCGGCTTTCTCTTTTGCCAGGTATCATTCCCACCCACTCTAACGTAAGCGTTGCTGCATCCGGAAAATTACCAGAGTTTTTAATGTAGTTCCAAACACCATAAACAATTTTCCATAGCTCCCATTTTATCTTTTCTGTATCATGCACTGTATCCAGTCTTCCGCCAAATTCAATCCACCATAAACGACAACCAAACTCCTGCGAATTAAAACTTCTGAATTTTGGAATTTTAGTGATGTCATCCAACGCAAACGACGGTGGAACAAACTTCACCGGCTTGCCGGTGTCTTTCGAATAAAAGTATAAGGAATGCCCCAGCAACTCGCCATATTCTTTTGTGGGTGCAAACAGTTCACCAAATTCATCTTTGCTTTCTGCACCCATTCTAAATGCCGCACCGGCTAAAAATCCTACTACACCATCACCTGAAGCATCGCAAAACAAAGGCGCTATTAAATGATACGAAGTCTGGTTTTGGCTGCAATAGGCATGCAATGCTTCAATATTATCTGCATCTTTTTTTTGCACTTCATACACAGATGTATTTAGCAATAAACTGATGTTCGGTTCGCTTACCACTTTATCCAGCAACATCGCATCCATTATAATAGGATTGCCTTCAGGATTGCGGTACATGTTTTCTACCAGTATCTCATCTATTACGCCTCCTTCTCTTGCCCAACGGTTGTTGTTGCCCATGTGAGAAGTAGCACCTAATACCCACAAACGAACTTCGCTGCTGGCATTACCACCCAACACACTTCTATCCTGCACCAGTACTACTTTCAATCCTTCTCTTGCTGCAGTAACTGCGCAGCAAACACCTGACAACCCGCCTCCTGTCACGATCAAATCTGCTTCCATCTTCACTATCGGAAAAGCACGCCCTTCACTACTTTCTGATTTTATCATTCGTTTCTTTTTAGGGATGTTAATTCATTTATTAGCGGATATTTTCTACCATGCTGACCTGTACAGACCGTCTGGTTTCTTGGAACATTCACTTATTATCTTTGATTCGCTAAACCAACCCGAACAGCATTTCCACATTTGCCACATTCATCACATTTACCACATTTTCTTTCTTTACTTCAATACTGTTTTCATAATCACAAACCCTCCCGGTTTTATCAATGCAACCTCAGCAGCACCACCAGGTATTGAAATATTTAATTGTTGGCTTTCGCCCGGCTTCAATGTATTTAATGCAATAGAATGATTATTGTAGGTAAGCTGGTAACCTCTTAAAGTATAAGAAGGAAAATCTTTCCTGGCTGTTACCCGCAATGTTGCTTGCCCATTTTTTTTATCAAGCAGTTCAACAAATGCCGGCGAAAATTCTTCCTGCCATGCTTTGTACATGCCACGGGTTTCTCTCTGCGGTGTTACCAATCCCCAGGGGCGATAACCATTTGCATTGGTGCCCGGAAAACGACTGAAATAATCATTAAAAGTCCAGATGCAGGCACCTACCACGTAGTCGCATTGGCGAAAATCACTCATCGCATTTTTCAAGTGCACTACACGTTCATCTTCGGTTTTAACAGCATCTGCACGTATGCCAAATTCACTTAAGTAAACAGGTTTGTCGGGATACAACTCGTGAATATGTTTTATACGCGGCAGATAATCACCATAAATATTGGCAGAAACAAAATCTACATACTGAGATGCTTCATCTTCTGGTTTTTTTATTGATTCACGCCACACCATCATGCTGGCAAATGTGATCAGCCTTGAATTGTCTAATGATTTTACAAAACTGCTCATATCTCGCACCCAGGCCTTTCCTTCCTCTGTTTGCGATTGAAACTCGTTGCCCACACTGTATGCAATTAAACAAGGATGATTCCAGTCTCTTTCCACCATTTCTTTCATTTGCGACTTAAATTTCCTGCGCATCATGGTATCATTCATTTGTTTTGGCGTCATCTGCCAGTTGCCGGCTTCTTCTATAATCAGCAAACCATTTTTATCTGCCCAATCCAATAAATATTCTGGCACTGGATAATGATTGATGCGCGACAATTCCATGGTGCCGTTTTTTATCAGGGTGAGATCCTGATCCAATACCTGCTGCGGGTCCATAGAACCATAACCCGGATAATCAAGCGGACGATTGCATCCTCCCATTTTAATTGACTCACCATTCAGTAATAATTTGGTGCCACTCACTTCAAACTTCCGGATACCAAAATTTTTCGAGAGCGTATCTGTATCAACGATTGCTTCTGCTGCATATAAATTAGGTTGATCCTGGTTCCATAATTTCACTTCAGCAGCAGGCAATACTGCATCAAATTCAATAGAAGTTTCACTTGCAGGCGCTACTGTTGTTGAGACTGGCTTAAAACGAATACTCGTCTTTTTCCCATTATCCAATACATTTAAATTGACAACAGGTTTTGCAGCAACGTCAGCAACATTTTTTACAATTGCTGTAACATGTATGGCTGCATTTCCTTTTTGAAGATCAGGATTAGCGGTTACTTTTATATTCTTCACAAATACTGTTGAGCGGGTAACCAACCGAACTGCTCTTGTAATGCCACCGTAATTAATCCATGGATACATCTGCGATGAATTAGGTGTCTCAAAACCGGAAGTAGTTTTAGCACCCGGAATAGTAGTGGTGTCCCATGAATTATCAGCCTGTACTGTTAATATGTTTTCAGCAGCAAGCTGCCCGGTAATATCAATTTCAAAAGGAGTATAACCACCTTCATGCGTTGCAACCAGGTTTCCGTTCACCCATATTTTTGATCGGTAAAAAACAGCATCAAATTGTAAAAACACATGTTTGCCTTCTGTAACAGCAGCACTGAATTTTTTAAAGTACCACGCAGTGCCGGTATAAAACACATAGCGTGGGTCAACGGAAAAACAATGAGGCACTGTTACTTTATCAAATCTTGCTGAAGGGAATGCTGCATCAAACCATTTATCTTTCTCTCCTATTTTTACGGGGTCAATTGCAAAAGTCCATTCACCGCCTAAGCTTTCGGTTGTTCTCCCCTGTGAAAATCCAATTGTCGGTATAAAAAATAAAAACGCTATCAATAGTCTTCTCATCGTACTCATTTTTTTTCTTTCTGTAGTATTTGCTTTGCGATTGTTTCTCCTATATTATTTAAAGCCGGTTGACTATAATGTATTTCATCTTTCATCCAACCCTTGTCAGAAAAACTGCCCGTCTGATCGTAAACAATGTAAACAGCTTTCATTTCCTTTGCAATGAGTACCTGCGCTGCTCTTACTCTATCGAAACCTGCTTGCGGATGGTGCAAATAAAAACCAGTTTGAACAATATAAAATGACAGGTTTTTTCCCAACGCTTTCCGAAAACGGTTTATCAACTTCTTCATGCAAAAAATATATTCTTCACCGGTTAACTGTTGTGTATTGATGGCATTGGCGTCTCGTTCTCCCTGGCTCCAGATAATACCGCTTGCTTTTACACCTGTTTTTCTCTCTGCTGCTTTTATCTTTATAATAGCGCTGTCAAACAGTGGCAGGTTTCCTGTTGTATCCCAAGTGCCATAATTGCTCAACTCTGCTTTATTGCTGCAAGAACTTCCTCCCCTGGCGGCTTGTACAATAATTACATCGCGTTTGCTTAGGCTACTGTATTCACTGGCAAAAGCCGGCCACATGCTTCCGCTATTTGCTTTTTCAAAATGAAGCTCACTGTATCCAACAGGATCTGTCAAAACTTTTAACGAATCACCTGAAAACCGGTATTCAAACAGTTTGGAACTGGCGTACACTTTTGACAATGCACTATCGCCCATACCCACGGCATTGCTTTGCCCGGCTGCAACAAATAATTTTCTTTGTTGCGCCCATGACGGTAACACAATGCATACAAAACACAAATGCAGTAATAATTTCATGCTGCTTATTTCCAATCAGGATTTTGTACAAGCTTGGGGTTGGCATTAATTTCATCCAATGGTATTGGGAAATAACGGTTTTTTGCTTTAGGCGAACGAACCGGAAACACATCGTTAACGCAAGCCGTTGTTACCGGTATAAATGTATTGGTTCTTGTTAAGTCATACCACCTGTCGCCTTCACCAAATAATTCCCAGCTACGCTCCTGCAATACTGCTGCAACAAATTGTTCTGTACTCAAACCCGCAGTAAGATCCGGTAAGCCAGCTCTGTCTCTTACTACTTTTATAAAATTATAAGCTTCTGCGGTGGCGCCATTTGCTCTTGCCGCTGCTTCTGCTGCAATTAAATAAACATCCGCTAAACGTAAGATAGGAATATTAACAGCGTTACTGGGTGGCGTTGGGTCCATAAACTTTTTTACCAGTACACCTTTGGGTGTAATGGGTGTGATATCTTTTTGTGCTACAGTTTGTCCCAGCTTGTTAATATAAAATGTATCCAGCAACTGCCTTCTCTTATCAGCGGGATCAAATGAATTAAAAAATGACTGATACGCAAACGCGGAACCAAAAGATGTTACTGCATAAGCTGGACCATCACTGTTTTTGGGGCCGTATAAACTAATAATCTGTGTACTTGATCCCGGAGATGCACTTTCGCACTCCAAAGCCCACATGTTTTCCTGGCGTGCCACATCTTCTTTTGCCACATTGTAAACATCCAATACATTGGGCATTAAAGCATATTTTCCCGAACTAATAACAAGTTTGGCCCTGTCTAACGCCAATGCCCAGTTGCTATTATACAAGGCAGCTTTTGCATACAAAGCCAATGCTACTTCTCTTGACGGACGGCCTTTCTGTATGGTAGTTGAATAAGATGGCAATTTGCTTACTGCCTTATCCAGGTCTGCAAAAATTTGCTGATAAACTCCAGCTTGTGGCGTTTTGCCGATGATGGCAGAGTCAATGCTGGTGCTGGGTGATGTTTTCACCACTACATCACCAAAGTTTTTTGTGAGTGTCCAAAGGTAGAATGCACGCAGATAATACGCTTCACCCAAAATGGCTGTTCTTCTGGCTGTGTCCATATTGGTAGCAGGCACTTTCAATAAAATCCAGTTGGCTTTTTCAATTCCTGAATAGCAGGATTGCCATATTTGTTGTGGCGACTCATATTGCCTGCTAAAACTTTTTTGCGTGGTATAATTGGGATCGTAACTAAACAATGTATAAGTGTCTCTTCCTACAACTGGCCTTGGATAAATTTGGTCTGCACTAAAGTCTGAAGCCATAGTACCTGCTGTATTATACAGATCAACCATAGGACCATATGCTGCGGTCAATCCAGCTTCGGCATCAGAAGAAGTAGCGTAGAACGCATCCGTGAAAATAGAAGAATATGGTTTTTCAGTAAGTTTATTGCAGGATAGCTGCGATAACAAAAGCGCTGTACTGCTAAGTATATAAAATATTTTTTTGCCTGTTTGCATAAAATTCATTTGAATAGTGAGTGAAACAATCGTTTTTATAAACCAATCTGAAGACCAGCAATAAATGTTCTGGCAACCGGGTATACAAGGTTGTCTACACCTATCAGCACATTGGAGCCACCGAAAGAATTCACTTCCGGATCATACCCGCTGTATTTTGTAATGGTGAATAAATTATTGCCGCTTACATAAAAACGCAAACTGCTAAAGCCTTTTATTTTAGGAAACTTGTAACCCAGCGTAATATTTTTCATACGCACAAAAGAACCATCTTCTACAAAGCGATCACTCACAGGAATTCTACCTCCCTGGAAACCGCTGGCATATTCATTATTAGGATTTGTTGGCGACCACCTGTTCACCATTCCTGCTACAGCATTTCTTCCACCCAAACCATTTTCAAAAGTGTAGCGGCTCAGGTTAAATATCTTGTTGCCTTGTACGCCTGAAAGAAAAAAGGAGAAGTCAAAATTCTTGTAACTAAGATTCGAAGAAAAACCAAATATATAAGAAGGGTTTGCATTGCCCGTGATTCGTTGATCGTCAGCAGTAATCTGATTGTCCTTATTTAAGTCTGCTACTTTCACACCGCCTGTCCTGCTACCAGAACCCGGTAAAATAGTTTCACCGGTTTGATAAATGCCATTGAAAACATAGGTTTTAAAAATGCCCAACGGTTGTCCAACTCTTAATACACTGTAAGGATTTTGAACGTATTCCTGCAAGTTGCCTTCAAGACTTAGCAATTGATTCCTGTTGAAAGAAATATTGGCATTTACATTCCATTTCAATTTGCCTGTTAATATTTTAGCATCTGCTGCAATCTCTATCCCTTTGTTCCTGATGCTTGCAAAGTTGCCGGTAACAGAAGCATAGCCGGAAGACAACGGAAGGTTTTTCACAAATAAAAGATCTTGTGTTTTCTTGTTGTAATAATCCACTACCAGGTTCAACCTGTTTTGCAATAAACCGATATCAAGGCCAATATTTGTTTGTATTGATTTTTCCCAGCGCAAATCACTGTTAGGTATGCCGGAAGGACTAATCCCTACCGTATAAATATGATTGAACTGGTAATTACTTCCGGATGTCTCTAGTGCTAATGACTGATAAGGGCCAATGGCTGCAGCATTACCAGTAATACCATAACTCGCTCTTAATTTTAAATCGCTGAAAATCTTGCTGCTCTTCATAAACTTTTCTTCTATGATGCGCCATGCTCCAGCCACAGCAGGGAAGAAACCCCATTTGTGATTTTCACCAAACTTAGAAGCACCATCTCTACGTGCAGTGATGTCCAAAAAGTATTTATTCGCAAATCCGTAGTTGATACGGCCCATGTAAGAATTAAGTGCATCTTTGGTTCGGCTGCTGCTTACAGTTCTGTTTACAGCAAGTCCTAATGCTTCATTGGTAGTTGCATCATTGGGAAAACCGCTGGCGCTAATGGAATTCGCATTGTACAAATTACTTTGAATAGCATACACTCCTGTAAACTTCAAAGAATGTTCTCCAAAGCTGCGGTTGTAAGTAAGAATGCTTTCATGCAGCCATGAAGTTGTATTTACATTTCCTTTACTACCGCTGCCGGAATTGGCGTTTACTTCTGCTTTACCAAGAATATAAAGCGGAGAATAATAATCATTGAGTGTATTGCTTACATCTGCGTTGAAGGAAGCACGATAGGTAAGTCCATCAATAATTTTTGCTTCTGCATACAGATTGGCAAGTGTACGTTTAATAGTATTTCGGTTTAGGATTTGTGCAAGTCCTGCGGGGTTAGCCACTTCACGGTAACGACCATTGAACTGATCAGCAAAAGGATAAATGCTGCCGTCTGCTTTATAAGGAACCAATGTTGGCGGAGCACCAAGTGCAGCACCAACAATGCCTTGCGTTACTACCGGACCATCAATAGAATTGATACCAGTTGGAATATTTGTATTAGTAGTATAACTGCCGAGGATGCTGGTCCCCACTTTAAAATGATCGCTAATGGTATGATCCAAAGTAGCTCTTAATGAATAGCGATTAAAATTCGATTTGATAATAATGCCATCCTGGTTAAAATAATTGCCCGATAGAGAGAATACAGTTTTATCAGAACCGCCACTCACCGCTGCCTGGTAGTTTTGAATTTTTGCCTGGCGGTAAATAATATCCTGCCAGTCGGTGCCTTTACCCAATGAAGCCGGGTCTGTATAAATAGCAGAGTTATAGATATCTTTTTCCAATTTTGCAAACTGCGATGCATCCAGCATTTTCAATTTCTTCGTGATGTTTTGGATACCCTGGTAAGTATCCAGCTGAACACGTGTAGCACCGCTCTTACCGCGTTTCGTAGTAATCAACACAACACCGTTTGCACCACGAGCACCATAGATAGCAGTTGCAGAAGCATCTTTCAGAATGTCTACTGATTCAATATCATTGGGGTTAATGCTCGACAAAGGACTTACATCAGTAACTGCACCACCGTTAGATATTTGTATACCATCAACAATGTACAGTGGTTCAGAAGAACCGTTAATAGAGTTGGTACCGCGAATACGTACGCTGATGTTTCCACCAGGCGCCGCATTGTTTTGTGTTATCTGCACGCCCGCTACCCTTGCTGCTAATCCCTGCGCTACATTTACAACAGGCGTTTGCGTAATGTCACTTGCTTTAACTGACGCAATGGAACCTGTTGAAGCAATCTTTTTTTGCGTACCATAACCAACCACTACTACTTCATTCAGCTTGTTATAATTTTGCCTCATAACAATATTGAACGAAGTGCTGCTGCCAACGTTTATGCTTGTATCACCATAACCCTGGAATGTAATCAGCAGTACTGCATTGGGTTTAACAGATTTTAAAATAAACTCGCCGCTGTTATTGCTAACCGCTCCTTTTGATGTGCCCTTTATGCCAATGGCAGCACCTGAAAGTGGCTTACCGGATTCATCCAATATTTTGCCGGAAATATCTGCGGCAGACTGTGCATGTCCTGAAACAGCAAACAACAGAAGGAAAAGTGGAAAAAAAATACTGTAACAGGGTACAGTAAGAAAGGAAAAAAATTTCTTCATAATGCAGGCAATTTTTAAAATAGTAAAATCGATTGAACCGTGTTCATCGAAAATCAGTTCGCAACATTAGAAAAAAAATAAAACAGAAACTAGCGCTTGAAACGATTTCCAACAACGAGATTTACCGGGAACGATACCGCAAACGCTCCCGGTAGTTTCAAATAGTTCAAAATAGTTCGTGGTTAGAATAGTTCGTAGTTGCTTCTCCTTAAATGCAAGCGTTCTAAGCAGTCGATATCTAGTGCAAGAATTTCGCATAGTGAACTTTCGAACCAGGAACTATGAACTATGAACAGGCTTTATAAATTGAAATCTGGTAATTGATTGTTACTTTTATCCTATCACACAAACAGATTTTGCATCGCCTATGATTCGTTGTACAAAGTGTAACCAGGTTAACGCTATTAGCAGATCTGGAATTATAAGAGGAAAGCAGCGATACTACTGCAAGAACTGCAAAAGTTATTTCACTTTGCCAGGGAAAGAAAAAACTGCTGCCGACGGAAATAACAAGAAGCATATGGCTACTATTGTAGACATTGCCAAAGCTCTCAACATTTCAAAATCTACTGTATCAAGAGCACTGCATGAACACGGTGATATCAATCCGCAAACAAGGGAAGCGGTTTTAAAAGTAGCACGTGAGCTGGATTATCAGCCCAACCAATTGGCGCAAAGCCTGGTGAACAGCAAAACAAACACCATTGGTATTATTGTTCCTGAGTTTATGACCTATTTTTTTCCTACGGTAATTATCGGTGCACAGGAAGTGGCTGCTGCTGCGGGTTATAATGTTATCATTTGCCAGAGCCAGGAATCTTTAAAAACAGAAATTGCCAACGCAAACGTTTTGCTATCAAGTCGTGTAGATGGCGTATTGGTGTCTATGACCAAGGAGACAAAAAAGTTTGATCACTTCAAAGCCTTTGAACGTTATGGCATTCCTATTGTTTTCTTTAACCGCGTCTGCGAAGAAATAAATACCTCCAAAGTATTGGTAGATGATTATGAAGGAGCATTTAAAGCAGTAGAGCATTTAATTTTAGCGGGATATAAAAACATTGCACATATTGGCGGCCCATCGGTTTTACGCATTACTTACAATCGCCTGAATGGTTATATGGATGCTTTGAAAAAATACAAGATGCCCATTAAAAAAGAATTGATTGTACATAGTGATCTTTCTGTAAAAGCAGCTATACAATGTTCTGAAAAATTATTATCGCGAAAAAACAGACCTGATGCGGTATTCTGTGTAAACGATCCTACTGCTATACAATTAATGCTTTATGCAAAAAGTAAAGGAATAAAAATACCACGAGAATTGGGGGTTGTTGGTTTTAGCAACGATCCTATGGCTTCTGTTATTGAACCATCGCTTACTACTATAGAACAACCAGTATCTGATATGGGACGTGAAGCTATGCGCATATTGCTGGATGCCGTAAAAAAAGGATTAAAAGATTTTGTGCCAGTACGCACTTCCCTGCAAACAAAATTGATTGTAAGAAAATCATCTATCAGGAAATGATAGCAATGTGGTGTTTACGATCTGAAAAGAATAAGAAAAATTTATCTATCCTAACCATACTATCACTAAAAACGAAAACCCCGGCTGCGCCCGGGGTTTAACGTGGACATTAAAACGGGCTTTGCCGAAATCAAAAAATGTTGTAGTGATTAATGCTTGCTTTTCTTGTCTTTTTGATGAATGAGCGGATAAACCGGATGATGGCTGACATGGGGAATGATTTTAAAGGTGATCAAAAAACGGAAGGGAGCTTTCTAAAAGGGAGGATGATAAAAATACAACTCGTCCATTAAAGAAAAGAAAAAACTCGCGTCAATTAATTGGCTTTTAATACATTACGTATATTTACGAAATTTACTATCGTACAATTACGATTTCAAAATGAACAAGCGATTCTTGCAAGCTTAAGCTTTAAGAGTATCAACTTAGGTGTTATAAAACAGCATCATAAAAAGAGTCCGTGGTAGAAACCACGGACTGAACCAAAACTGTCTGTGAAAGACAACTTTTAATTTATTCATTTTCTTCAGAACCAAAATTGCCAAAGCCTCCAACCAGGTTTGAAAAGAATATGCTATTCAAAAACAATCGTGTAGTGCCAAACCAGTAGCCGCGATATGTAGGATCATCTGCAAATAATACCACTTGTCCACTTCCGCTCTGGCTGAAAATAATAGCAGCACTATTGCTCACCTTACCAATATTTTGTCTTGAAGTATATCCGTTTACAAAAGGCTTATCAATATACTGCGCCACTGTAGCATACTTATTGGTGCTTGGCAGCAACAGTGTAGAGCCATTTTTATTGATAAACAATTTTCTATTCGTCAATCCAAATGCAATGGGATGAGAAATATCAATATCTGCAACAAATACCGCCCCGTTTATACGTTTAGCTCCTTCTACATCCTGCTGATTGATATAATCAATTCTCTCTGCAGTACCTGCATTGCTGCGCCTGGAAACAACAGTTTCTGGCGTGCTTTCAGCAGGAACCGAAACACCATTCTGCGATGGACCCTGAGTAGTTTGAACAACCGGCAGTGCATTTGCGCCGTTATTTCTTCCCGAAGTAGCAACACCTGCGGGCGCAGCTATAGGGTTAATAATGTTGCCGCGCCCCGGTGCTGTTTCAGTAGCAGATAATCTTTCTTTTGCCAGTTCGTTTTGTACAGCCCATGCCGTAGCATTTTGAAAAGTAATCAATGTGCCCCCATCAGCCACCCAGGCTTTTATCTTATCAATGGTTGCTTTATCCCATACGGTATAATTTCCACCAGGCAACACCAATGTATTGTATCGTTTTAATGATGCACGTTGAAAAGACTGCAAATCAATTTTCGTTACAGGCAAACCAAGTTGCTGGTTTAAAACAAACCAAACCTGGCCGGCTTCTGATGCAGTAACGCCTTGCCCGAAAGCCAATGCCACTTCTGGTTTACGTACCGCTTTTACATTACTACTACCCAGGTCTATTCCCTCTGCACTAAAACCTGTTGCTGCACTTGTAAAAAGTTCGTGCGTGTTTTGTGCCACCTGCAGCACGGCATTATACAAACTGTCTGCACTTATTTTTTGCCCGGCAACAGGTATTACCAATGTGCCGTATCCAAACTGTTTTTTATTGTTTTCAACATTGGCTGCAAAGGGCTTAAAAGCTGTTTTCACCAATATGTCTTTTGCCAAAAGCTGGTACAATACTTTAGTGGCATTATAATCAGTGTAGCCTAAAATGTAAGCGATAGAAGATTTTCCCCCGGCAATTTCTCCTTTTGGTAAAACAGTTGAACTAACCAGGCTGCCTTTTGTGAAATCGGGAGTGTTTATTTTGGCGTATTGTAAACCATAAGCCTGAATAATATTCCAACCGGTGTTGTCGTAATAAATACTATCCTTGAGAATGTTCTCTTCAAAAATTGAATGTACTATCAAAAAGTTAGGTTGCTCAGATGGAACAATGTAGGATTTGCCTTTTTCAAATTTCTTTCCTTCGTACGATGTTGTTGCTGACAATTCGTACACATTAATATGATGCAGTAAAAGCAAATTGAGAAATTGTTGTGTAAGATTTTCGTCCTTACTATCGCCAAACACAAATGCTTTTGCAGGATTTGCCCTGCCCTGCTCTAATGCATTTTTAAAAAGATCTTTCTGAATTTTAAAAAGCTTTTCTTTTTCGGCTACTGCTGCTTTGATGGTAGAAAAACTGGTGGCGAGATGGTTACGGATTGAAAACGGAAAAGTAAGTGTACCGTTGGGTGTTTCCTTTGCAATACCTCCGCTACTGGCTTCTTCAAAAGTGGCCGCAATGCTGCCAAAGAATTTTGGATAAGTGCTGCCGTATATCGGAGAAAGATTATCGTAATTCTCTTTGGTAAAATACAAAGACCCTAATTCATCCAGCGCCTTTGCGTGATATTTAGCAAAGACTGCGTTCTCATCATACAAAAATTGAGGAACTATAGGACTTTCATGCCTCTTCGGTGTCGGTTCAAAATAATAAGTTGCATTTGCTCCCTGTTCATGAAAATCAATCTGCACATTTGGATACCACTTGTGAAAGAATGCTACCCTGTTCCTGCTTTCAGGATGCACAAGGTTTAACCAGTCGCGGTTTAAGTCAGCAAAATAATGATTGGTCCTTCCTCCTGGCCACGCTTCCTGGTGTTCTTTATCCAATGGATCTGCAACAGCAGGAAAAGACTTATAGCTATTATACCAGTTGGCAGCTCTATCCCTTCCATCGGGATTGAGTGAAGGATCAACAAATATTACCGCTTCCTTCAACCAATTATTGGTTTCTTCATCCTGGCTACTGGCCAGGTAATAACCCACCAGCAAACTTACTTCGGCACTTGATGATTCATTTCCATGAACATTGTATCCTAACTCAACAATCACCGGTGCTTTAGCATCTATTAATGGCTTGGAGGGATCAACCAAAGTAAGGTGCTCTTTCCTGATGTCTTCAAGGCGACTATAGTTTTCAGGAGAAGTAAACGTAACAATGATTTGCTCTCTTTCTTCATAAGTTTTTCCAATAGACTGCACATGCACACGGTTGCTGACTCTTTGCAGTTCCCTGAAATAAGCTACTATCTGATCATGCCTGGTATAGTGTGTGCCGATAGCATAACCCAAAAAGCTTTCAGGGGTGGGTATGGACGCATCTAATTTTGTGGCTTTCGGGAAATAATAATTGCTTTGAGCATAAATAAAACTTGCTGATACTAATGTTGCTACTAGCAGCAGGATACTTATCTTATGTATTGCTTTCATGTTTTATAATTTATAGGAAACAAATAAATTTTACTATCGTAGATCAATAACCGGGATTTTGATTGGTATCAGGATCGGCAAGTACATCTGAAAGCGGAATCGGGAATAACCAGAATTGCTGATTGGTAATTCCCAGTACAGCACCTACTCTTTCTGTTCTCACCAGATCAAACCAGCGGTGTGCTTCAAATGCAAACTCAATACTGTTTTCATCTTCTATTGCTTGCAAAACGGTTACCTGCGTGGACGCTGTGGATGCAGGTACACCAGCTCTTGCTCTAATAATATTTAAATCTACTAATGCACCTGATGGACCCGTAAGATTATTTTGTTGTGCTCTTGCTTCTGCACGAATGAGATAGAGCTCTGCCAAACGTATCACATATGATGGATTTGTACTGGTGGAAGTAGTATTATACAATACACCATAGTTGTTAGGGCTTGTGCCTGCAATAAGCGCAGAACGCCCTCCGCCTATATTGGGATCAGATACTTTCGTTACAAAAGTGGCAGAAGGTTTTAAAGTAAACTGGCCTCCTGCAGAACTTGGATACCAAAGGTTCCAGAAACTGTTTTTATCATTTGCAGAGAAGGTAAGTTCAAAGATAGATTCTGTGCTTAGAAACGGTGAGGTAAAAAATCCCTTATACGACGACGTTAGTGCATATTTGGTATTGGCAATTACAAGAGAAGCATCCGCCTCCGCAGCAGCCCATTCCTTCCTGTATAAATGAAGCCTTGCACGCAATGCCCTTGCCGTACTTTTTTGTGCCCGGTTGCGTGTGCTGGCATCATCTGGCAATAAACTTTCTGCTTGGTTAAGATCGCTTAACACCTGGTCGTAAGTTTGAGTAAGCGTACTCCGCTTAATACCTTTTACTGCTGTTAAGTCTGTAGTAGGTTTCAATTGCAATTGCACACCTCCCCAACCTCTTCCTAAATCAAAATATCCCAAGGCTCTTATAAAATAAGCTTCTCCTAAAATTTTATTCTTTTCTGCATCGGCCAGCAAAGGATCTTTCACTCCAGGCACATAAGCAATTACACTATTAGCAGTATTTATTGTTTTATAAATACCCTGGTAGGCAGCAACAGTAGTTACATTATCTGCCGGTATAGCATTTTGATCCAATTGCAAATACTGGCTCAGCGTTCCATTGAACACAACATTGTCTGCAGTAATGGTGCCCAATGTTGGATAATTGCCTGCATAATACCCTTGCACTCCATCGTATGCACCAATGATGGCTGCTCTTGCAGTACTGGCATCTACAATAGCATTTTGCGATGCAATAGCATTGTTTGGATTTTCTTCCAGGTATTTTTTGCAAGAAGAAGACAGTACAGCAATAGAGAATATAAAAAAGTATGTACTAAAGAATTGTTTCATAAAAATAAATTGAGAGAAAATTAAAAAGTGATATTAGCTCCAACCTGCAGCGTTCTTGGTTGTGGAACAGTGGCCCAATCATACCCTTGCGTGTTTTGATTACTGCTTTGCGAACTAATTTCAGGATCAAGGCCGCCATAATTAGTAATGGTAATAAGGTTGGTGCCTTGTACATATATGCGAACATTATTCAAACCTAAGCGCTTGCTGGTTGCTTGTGGCAGGTTGTAACCCAGTGTAAGTGTTTTCAATCTTATAAAAGATCCATCCTCCAGGTAACGACTGCTAAGACTGGCTACATTGCCACCATAATTATTGGCAGCACTGTTATTGGCCGTAGGGTTGCCGCTATAGGTTGTCATTCTTGGAATGTCTGTAATATCTCCAGGTTTTTGCCAACGCTCTAATTGCCTTGGAAGAAAACCAATATTAGCCTGTGTATTGCCATGCACCATGAAAAAATCATTCATGTTCATGATCTTGTTTCCCTGTTGGAAATAAACGAACGCTCCAAGATCAAAGCCTTTAAAAGAAAAAGTATTGTTTAAACCACCGGAATAATTAGGCAAGGCATTGCCGACAATTGTCCTGTCTGCTGCAGTAATCAATCCATCTTTATTTCCGTCCTGGTACACTGCATTGCCTGTTTGCGGATCTACATACAACTGTTTATACAACCAGAATGAATTTACAGCATAGCCTTGTTTCAGGATTGAGATGTTACGGCCGGAAGCTCCTTGCGCAATATCAGATGCCAGTTTCACTACACGGTTTTTATTGGCAGAGATGGTGAAGTCGGTTGTCCAGCGAAAATTCTTGGAATTGATATTGGTAGAATGTACAGCTACTTCAATTCCTTTATTGCTAACTGCCCCATAATTCTGCAGGTAATTAGTAAAACCACTTCGTGATGGAACAGGCACGTTCAACAATAAATCATAGGTGTATTTATCGTAGTAATCGATGCTAATGTTCAACCTGTTTTTTAGAATAGTAAAATCAATTCCTGCATCATATTGCCTGGTTGTTTCCCATGTTAAATCAGGATTGGCCAATTGAGAGGGAGATGAACCAGGTTGTTCCAGGTAATTAGCACCAGAACTCCATAATCCTAATGCTGCATAAGAACCAATACCATTCTGATTACCAGATAAACCTACACTACCTCTTATTTTCAGATCATCGAAAATGCCCAGTTGTTTTATAAAATCTTCTTGTCCGGCA
Source organism: Chitinophagaceae bacterium (assembly GCA_047602295.1). Taxonomy (GTDB): domain Bacteria; phylum Bacteroidota; class Bacteroidia; order Chitinophagales; family Chitinophagaceae; genus JACMLD01. The sequence continues at coordinate 5,284,170 of JASGHP010000001.1, forward strand.
CGCCATGTAAAGCCACCAGAAGGGAAATAGCCCCAGCGTTTATTGGTTCCGAATTTTGAAGAACCGTCTGCACGAAGACTTGCATCAATTGTATACTTGTTGTTGTACGTATAATTAAGCTTTCCAAAAAATGAAACCAGTTTGGATTCAGACCTGGAAGATGAACCCGACCGCGTAGCGGCAACAGAAACAGCTGTCAAACTATTGGTAGCAAAACCAGTTCCTGTAGCCGATGTGCTTTGGCTTAACACTGTGTTTATTGTATTACCAATTAATGCGTTAATGCTATGTCTTCTGTTTGCACCAAATGATTTAATGTATGTTATTACCTGCTCGTTTGTCAAAACCTGGTTCTTCGTTTCATAAGATGCAGCAGAACCATTGGTGGAGATACCGGCAGCAAGCAATGTATTTGTATAATTGTTTTCGTATTCGCTTACATTGTCAAGGCTCCAGCTACTGCGCAGTTTTAATTCAGGCAAAAAGCTGTATTCACCATAAAAATTACCAATGGTGCGCCAGCCAACTGCGTCGTTGTTTAGGTTATTGATCAGTGCAATATGATTATCAAAACTTCCGTAGCGGGCATAGGTGCCATCTGCATTATAAATGGGCAGATATGAACGAACGAATAGCGCGGAGTTAATAACACCTTGTGGGTTATTGTCATTGCTGCTTACATTTCGCTTTGTTCTTGTAATGCCGATACTGGTACCAATCTTTAATTTCTCAGTGAGGTAATTATCGTAATTAAACCTGCCGGTATAACGTTCAAAATTGGAAGGTCTTACTATTGATTGCTGTTTCAGGTAACCAAAGCCGGTAAAATAGGTGCTTTTCTCTCCACCACCCTGCGCAGAAATTTCTGCATTTACCGTAGAGGCATTGCGAAATAAATCATCAGTACGATTATATGTTGGCTGACTTTCCGGATTATCAATCAATGCCACGGAGGCACCGCCATCTTTTACTGTATTTGTCCTTGATTCATTGGTGAGCAAAGCTGTCTCGGGTCCTGTAGTTACTTTAAACTTCTTGGTAGCCTGCGAGCTTCCATAAAAAGTATTAAAATTGATTTTGGCTTTTGAGTTTAGTTTGCCACGTTTTGTAGTAACAATAATAACTCCGTTCGCTCCCAATGAACCATAAATAGCGGTTGCATTCGCATCTTTCAGGATGGTAATGTTTTCTATGTCCGAAGGATTGATGTCTGCAATAGGATTTGATTGCTGTTGGTTGCCCATACTTGTTTGAACAGGATCACTATTGCTAATAAAAACACCATCAATTATATACAATGGATCAACTGATGCATTGATAGAATTATTGCCGCGCACCCTGAATGTTACACCACCGCCAGGCACGCCAGAATTAGCCGTCACCTGCACACCGGCTGCTTTTCCTTGCAGCAACTGGTTAAAGCCTGCAACCGGATTATCTCTTATATCATCGCCCTTAACAGTAACAATAGAACCAGCTATAAATTTTTTGTTCTGCGAACTATAACCTGTAACTACTACATCTTCCAGTTGCCTTCTGTCGTTTTCCAATATAACTGAAACAGGACTGTGCGTATTGGCAACAACTTCTTGTTTCTGGAAACCGGTAAAACTGATAATAAGTACTGCATTAGGTTCATTTACATTAAGAGTGAATCCACCAGCTTTGTCTGTAACTGTTCCGTTGCGCTGTCCTTTCACTGAAACAGCAGCTCCTTCCAAAGGAGTTTGTTTATTATCTGAAAAAATGCGGCCCGTTATTTTGGATTGCTGTGCAATTGCAAAATTTGTTAGTTGTAGGAATAGATGGACTATAGCGATTCTTTTTAGAAATGCTTTCATTATTTGTTGATTTAAAAAAATTAGATAGCCATCACCTTCATGCTATAAGAGCAGAAGATGTTTGCAAATGATGGCAGAAGCAATAAGTAAGGCAATGAGTGCCGCTGGTGTTAGCAACAACAACAATAAGAAGAAGTAAAAGTGATTAACCCAAAAGGAGGCTTTTGTAAAGTGATTGGTTGCAGTATGATTTCTGCAGCACTGTTAGCGTCGAAAGATTCTTTTTCCATATACAGTTAGAAATTATTAGTCTACTAAAATAGTAGACAAATATAAAACCATATTTCTCCTTCCACCAAATTTATTTTTGGGGAAACAATTAAAACAGCTTCTAATTAATTGAAAACTACAGTTAAACGAATACTCAATTAGCCAACTAAGCTTTGCACTTACCGCAATGCATCGGCTACAGGAAATGAAAAATATTGTTTTGACAATATTTTGCGAATGAAATGCTATTCGTTTCTTAAACTTTTTACAGGATTGGCCAGCGCCGCACGTATAGCGTGAAAGCTAATGGTGACTAAGGCAATGGCAAGTGCTATTACACCAGCTAATGCAAAGACCCACCAGTTTACCATTGTGCGATAAGCAAATGACTGCAGCCAATACTGCATGCACCACCAGGCGATGGGTGCTGCAATAATCAATGCCACTGCAACCAGCTTTATAAAATCTTTGGATAATAAACCTACCACGTTTGGTACGCTGGCACCTAATACTTTCCTGATGCCGATTTCTTTTACCCGCTGGCTGGCAGAAAATGCTGTAAGTCCATACAATCCGAGGCTTGCAATTAAAATGGCAATAAAAGCTGCTGCTATAAATACATTACCTATTTGCTGCTCGGCTTTATATTGACGATCATATTTCTGGTCTGCAAAAAAATATTCAAAAGGATTGCCGGGAAATGTGCTTGCGTATAATTTTTTTATCTGGCTGATTTTTGCAGGCATGTTGTTTGCACTTGTCTGAATGGTAAAGAATCCATAAGAAACCGAAGCCAGGTATATAGTAGGCTGAATGGCTTCGCGCAAGGATAAATGATGATAGTCTTTTACAACGCCAACAATCTCGTATGGCACTCCCCACATAATTTTTTTGCCAATGATGTTATCGTTTTTATTAAAGCCCAATGAAGCCGCCGCTTTTTCATTGATGATCACTTTCTTAATCTTGTTCCAGCTTGCCTGCGCATCTTCAGTGCTGAATGCTTTTCCCTGAACAAATGAAATACCATAAGTATCAAAAAAATGTTCATCACCAATAAACATGGCATATGATTTCTTTTTGTCCTCGGGCTGAGTGCTGGCTAAACTGCTGATGCCATCTGCAGAAAAATTATAGCCAACACCGGGCACGTTATTGCTGGCTGCATACTTGGTAACAAACGGCAATTGCGCAAGTGAGTTTTTAAATGCAAGGTTTCGTTTTGCTTGTCCATCGCTGGTTACGGTAGGACCTTCTATTACTAACAGCTTATGCAAATCCATACCAAGGTTTTGCTGCTGCATATAGGTAAGCTGTTTATAAATAATTACCGTTGCAATAATTAAGCTTATAGAAACAGTAAATTGAAAAACTACCAATGCTTTTCGTACAGAAAATCCGTTGTTTGCTTTTCCGATTTTCCCGCTTATTATACTGATGGGATTGAAAGAGGTAAGCACAAAAGCCACATAGCTTCCTGACAACAAGCTGCCCGCCAGAATCAAGATTATTCCGCACAGCCATATCCATGCATGATTTAAGACAGCAATAGATAAATTTCTTCCACTAAAAATATTATAGCTTTCCTGGAACAGGTTAACCAATACAATAGCTAGCAGGCCTGCAATAAAAGTTAACACAAGTGTTTCTGCAAGATATTGTAATGCCAATTGCCGACGGCTGGCCCCCAACACTTTTCTTACCCCGGTTTCACGGGCACGCACCAGCGATTGCGCTGTTGAAAGATTAATATAATTTACCCAGGCTAACAAAAGAATAAGCAACGCGATTCCGCTGAAGACAGTTACCAATAACAGATTGCCATAAGTCTGCAAGGGATAAGTAAAGTTTGGCGCTAAATGCAGGTTGGCCATAGGCTGCAATACGGCTATGTCATTTTTTGTATTTTCATTTAACCCGCTGATATATGCTTTGATGTTTTTTTCCAGCAAAGCAACGTTGGTATTTTTTTTCACTTGCAAATAAACACTTGTAAAAGAAGACTGGATGCCATTAGGATCTGCCCAATCATTACCATCCCTGTTTGCAGCATCTTCAAGTGTATGAATTGACAACAATACTTCAGCCTTTATATCTGACGTTGCAGGTAATTGGTAAACGGCTGCAATAGTGTACAATCTTGATCCAAACTGGTTGCTGACTTTTATCGTTTTACCCACAACATCTGTATTGCCAAAAAGCTTGCGGCTCATTGTTTCAGATAATGCCAATGTATTAGGCCGGTAAAGAGATGGCGAACCGGCAATAAGCGGAAAAGAAAATATTTTTAAAAAGCCAGAATCAACATACACTATATTGTCTTCCCTGAAAAGATTTGCCGCTCCATTACTATCTGTTCTGGCAACTACCCCTGAGGCAATGCCATCCGCAAGGCGTGTATAATTTTCAATAGCAGGGAAAGCATTCTTTAACAAAGGAGCATAACCCGGAGGAACCTGGTAATCACTATTGCCCTCTTTTGATTGTATATTAATCCTGTAAGTATCACTGTAATGCTGGTTGAAGCGATTAGCATTCCATTCGTCTGCCACATACTCCATGATAAAAATAAACACCGCAATTCCAATGGCAAGTCCGCCTATATTAAGGAGTGTAAACTGCTTGTTGCGCCAAAGACTGCGCATGGCTGTTTTAAGGTAGTTTTTAAACATGTTGGTAAGTTTTCTGAAGCTGGCAAAAATGGAGATCAATCTCCTGCTACAATGTTCAAGCCTTGTGCCAATTGCAGAAAACCTTTACACTCAATGGCTCTCTATTTTATTACGGTGAGAAGATGTCCATAATCGGACGGTATGCTGTGCGCTTGTGGACAACACCAGTATCAGCTTTGCTATACCCAGTAATGCTATCCTACTTTTTTAAAAGGCCAGCAGCGTAAAAAAATAACCAGGCCTACAAAAGCGAGGAAAAAGAAAAGATAAATCATATAGGAGCGTCGTTTATTGCTTCTACAAAGAGACAAAGAAGTTTATAATTGGCAGAGAATATCTTGTTGTCTTTCTGTTAAAGCAAAGATTTCATGTTAATGGATACTGCCCTGGTATCGCTCCAACCCGGATGGGCTATGCTTTTCCATTAATTCGCAACATCAAAACCACCAAATTCCTATCTTAGGTAACAAAATCACACCCAATAAATGATAACACTCAAAAAGCTATCACTACTTGTATACTTTGCGTTGGTTGCTTCTTTATTAAATGCACAACTACCTATGTATGACGACCCGCTTTATCATGGGGCCGCAGACCCGGTAGTGGTGTATAATGCCAAACAAAAATTATGGTTTATGCTATACACCAATCGCCGCGCAACGCTTACAGATAGCAACGGTGTGCGATGGGTACACCACACACCTATTGGCGTAGCAACTTCCAGAGATGGAAAATCCTGGCAATACAAAGACACCGCTAATATTCAATGCAGGTTTGATAGCGGCTACACTTATTGGGCACCGGATGTAATTGCGGACAAAGGAACTTACCATATGTACCTTACCTATGTACCTGGTGTTTTCAATGATTGGAATCATCCACGTTCTATAGTGCATTGCACCAGCAAAGATTTAATGAACTGGCAGTTTGAAAGCAAGCTCTCACTGGCAAATGAAAAAGTTATTGATCCAAGTGTATATAAAGTAAATGATACTTTATGGCGCATGTGGTATAACAGTGAACCGACCGGAAAAAATATTTATTATGCCGAAAGCAATGATTTATATCACTGGCAGGATAAAGGCGTTGCAATAGACAACCGTGGAGAAGGACCAAAAGTATTTTTCTGGCACAATAAATATTACCTGATAATGGATGAATGGAAAGGCATGAGCATATTTTCTTCTGATGATTTGTTGCACTGGACAAAACAAACAAACCGCATCCTGGAAGAACCCGGAACATCTAAAGATGATCAGGCTATAGGCGGACATTGCGATGTGGTAGTAAATAATAACCGGGCTTTTATTTATTACTTCACACATCCTGGCCGGGTGAAAGGCAAACCAAAACCTGCAAACATGTTTGATGCCAGGCGCAGCGTTATACAGATACGGGAATTAATTTACAAAGACGGAGAAATTTCATGCGACAGAAATAAAGCTGATAATATACAATTAGTGGCTGGCAAATAAAGTTATGAATACAAAGGGAACTTTTATTACAACAGCGAACGAAGTTCAGCCAAAGTTATTAATCCTGTTTTTCTCCAGGCTTCCTTTCCATTCTTATACAATATCAAAGTAGGAAAGTTTTCTACTTTCATTTCTTTTGAAATGGATGTTTGCTCGCCGCCATCAATTGTTACTAAAACAAAACGCTTGCTATCTGTTTGCTTCAGTGAATCTAATACCAATACCATTTTTTTACAAGGAGGGCACCATACAGCACTAAAATCCACCAGCACCGTTTTATTAGCAGGAATTTTGGAAAAGTAATCTTTGGAACTTATTTGCGGAACGTCTTTCTTTCCTTCCACTGGTTTGCCCGCGTTCTTCCATGCATTGATGCCACCTGAAAGCGTGTATGCTTTATAACCATTCGCAGCTAACCATTCTGCTGCGGCTTTGCTGCGTACACCACTCAAGCAATAAGTGTACACCGGCTTGCTTTTATCCAAAGTTTTCGCCCTTTCCGCAAATTGCTCCTGGTTATTCCAATCTGCCTGCAAAGCATTAGCGAGGTGGCCTGCCTGGTACTCACCTGCTGTACGAACATCTAAAAGTTGCGCATTAGGTGAAGCAATTGATGTTGCAAACTCGTCTACATTCACAACAGCAGATTGTGCATTAATCTTGAATACACTTAATAAAATAAAAACAGTAAAAATGGAAGTTGATAAGAATTTCATACAAACGAATTATAAACACTGCAAAGATTCAACATTTTTTCCATTTACAATTACTCTTTGAAAGATGCAATCTCTTTGCATAATTCCATTGCTTTTTCCACCTTTTTATTGCTGATGCCAGACAAAACTGATCTTACCCATTTTTTGTGCATATTATCAATGGTAAGGTTACGATAAAGAAATATAGATAATGCAACAAAAGAACAGGTGAGCAACGCTACTAAAATTATTACACCTGTTGGTGTTTGAGAAGGAAACCATTTACTGCTAAGCGAAAAGGTTGTCCAGAAAGGAAATTGCAAACACATTACACGCACGTGTTGAATCATGGAAAGCTGCAGACGACTAAGTTGCTCTTGTATATCAGTAATGCGGCCATCAAAGTTGATTTGCTTAATCCATATAATGTGCCTGACATAATCGTACACAGCTTTAATGTTGATAAGAAAAATAGCTCCTAATGAAACAATAAAATAATCAGCGGCATGCGAGTAATGCGTAATGGCAATAAACAATGCGCTTCCCAGTAGCAATAAATAAAAGATGCCGGCAATAACACCTAATGATTTTAACCAGGCCAGCGAACGCAAAACGTTATTTGCTTTTTCGCTAAGTCTTTCTTCCAGCAACCGCTTATTAATTACCAGCGCCTGATCAATTTTTTGGTATTGCTCTTTCCATAAAAGCACAAAATTTGTTTCTTCCATAGTTTTATAAGTTTTGCTGAGAAAATTTTTGTTTCAGTATAATTTTTATTCGGCCAATCTTGGTAGCTACATTGGTTGTGGAAATACCCAGTATATCGGCTATCTCCTGGTGTGTTTTTTCTTCCAGGTAGAGCAACATCAATGCTTTGTCCAAATCTTTTAAGCCGGCTATAAACTGGTGCAGCAATTGTGTTTTATTATCTGCATGTTGTTGCGGCAGTTCTTCAATGTTTAGAAAATCTTCTGCAAGGGATCCGCTTGTCGCTTTTCTTTTTTTCTCTGTTCTGTAATAAGAGATAGCAGTATTTAATGCAATCCTGTACATCCAGGTAGAATAAGCCGCCCGGTTATCAAACCGATCAAAAGACTGCCATAGTTTTAGGATGATTGTTTGCGCAAGGTCTTTCCTGTCTTCCTGATCGGCACAATACGCATTTACAATTTTGTAAATAATGCCCTTGTGTTGTTCAATAAGCGCAATAAATATTTCCTGCTGGGTATTTGAATTCATGTGCTGGTTCCTATGCTTTCAACAGCTATTTTAATAGTTATACGCAGCAGTGTTTAAAATATCACAGCTAATTTCTTTTTTTTTTGAAGAAATTTTTACGCTTGAAAAACCGTGCAAATAATTTGTCTGCTTAGCGTTTTTGCAAGACCAACATTTTAGCTGCATATCTTTTACCCAGTTCATTGGCTGAAGCAGCATCAAAATGCAGGTGATCGCCTTTGTCTGTAAGATTGGCAGCAGATGCAACCGCAGTAAAAGGTACTGTTGAAGGCAGTGTTTGCAATACAGTGTTGATGTTATTGGCACTTGTAAAAAAATAACCCAGTTCTCCCGCAACAAATGGAAGTCTGGGATTGCCTACCAGCTTGCGTACACGGGTAATAAACTCAGATAACTGTTCTATATATTTTGCAGCAGCAGCGGGATTGCTGTTGGCTTCTCCCTGGTGCCATATAATTCCTTTGATAACCCCGTATTGCATAGCTGCTTTTATCCGCGCCAATGCGTCATCCCATGGATGTGTATTGGTGGCGCTATCATATGCACCAGGCAGCCAGTGCTCAATGGGTGTCCCTCCTACTGCACAGGGAATAAGCCCGATGCGCAAATGAGGTTTTGCTTTGCACATCTCAATGCCAAATGCAAGGCCTGGCCCTGCACCAACAATAGCAGGTTTATCAAAATGCAGCGGATGATGCGCAGGCACCCATTGTTGTTCTTTACTAAAAGAGAAAAGACTGTCGCTGCCCATTGCTTTTAGTGAATCTGTCAATGGCCCGCGGCCTGCCATATTAGATTGGCCTGCCAGTATGTATAACTCAAATGAAGGATTGGGTGAAGTTTGTGCGGATAGTTTATTAAACAAGCATAAAAGCAATAGCAAGCGTTTCATACTTTTTCTTTCAAAAATAAGCAAACCTTTTGCTATCTGTAGCAACGATGCTACGTTGCGAAATACTGGCAGCATTCAAAAAAAAAATCCCGCACGAGGCGGGATGCACTAATCGGATACTTTACCATTAAACCTTATCCTATGTACTGTAAAATTATACCTGCATTTCTTGATCTCATAACATATTCGATGAATCGCAGGAAATAAGCGGTTAATGCGGGATGAATATCCAGGGAAAAGACAGGTAAAAACAAAGATTAAAGATCTGTTTTACCCAATTTATAGTGCATCTTTCGTACTTTTTCTATTGCAATACGCAGGTTGTTTTCCGCTTGTTCAAATGATGCATTGTTCTTTAAGCCCTGGTCTAGCTTCGTGTGCTCAATCCATAATAAAACAGAAGCCAGCACCTGGTTTATATCATTCTGCAATTCTTCTGAAGCCTGCATTTTTTGCTGAATACAATTCTTCAGTGCATTTTTATAATCATTCATAGGGTCAGTAAATTTTCATTGCAACAGAAACCAATTGTGTGCCTTTTTTAAAGCACCTGTATATCATGCAATTAAAAAAAATACAGCCATCAATTTTTCCCAATGCAGGATTGAAATTCCCTGCTACGTATAATTACGAAATGCAAACAAGAGGTTTTTGACGAAAAATAAAAAAGGTATGGCCAAAGCCATACCTCTCTGTGGGTGTTTTTCTTAGGTAATATTAACGGCCATTGGCCCTTAGTACAATCATTTCCTTTTTATCCTGATCATCAAAAGTTTTCTTTACAATATAATGCCATTGTTTTTCTGATACGTCTACAAAAAATATTTCACCGGTTTTGTGATTCTTTACAGCGTCCTGAAATTCTTTCGGCATTTGTTCTTCACCAAAAAACCAGCCGGTATCTCCATGTGTTGTATTGCCATCCATGGTATACTCGTCTGAAAGTTTTTCGAATGAAGCACCTGCATTGGCTTTCTGTACAATTATTTTTTTAAGGCTGTCAACTTCTTTGGGAGATAATGAACCTCCATCCAGGAAAATATAACTGGATCTATAAGCAAGTTCTTCAGTAGCCTCCAAAACTTTATAGGTTACAAACCCTACAGAAAATATATCTCCTTTTTTCTGACGCAGCAATCTTTTTTCAATCAGTGAACTGTCTTTTCCTGATGCCAGTTTTAAAATAGTAGGCTTTAATGCGGCATTGTCATTAATAAATTGTTGCGCATCCTGCGCTGTTACTATTTTTTGAAATTTTTCCGTAACAGTAGCCTGTGCAAATGCTGCCGAAGAGAATAATACTAAAAAACCAACAAGAACATTCTTCATACTTTTATTTTTAAGCTTTCTCCCTCAAATATCACAAACAAGGGTTAACAAATATAAAGCGGACTCACATAAAGCTTCGTAAATTTAACATATACTAAACGGAGTGCAAAAATCAGCTTGCAGCCGATGCTGAAACCAATTTACACCCTTATCATTTACCAGAAAACTGGCCAACTAATCCATTCATTTAAATAGCGCCTATGACGCCGGAATCTATATTAGCCATAATGACCGACAAGGATCATTTTACCAGGTGGATGGCACTGCAAATAGATAGCATTAAACCCGGTTATTGCCAATTACATTATACTATAAGGAAAGAAATGCTAAATGGGTTTGGAAAAGTACACGGGGGAATTTTGTTTGCTGCATCAGACTCTGCTTTTGCTTTTGCATGTAATGCACATGGCATTGTAGCGGTGGCCATGGAAGTGTCTATCAGTTTTTTGCTGCCTGCAACTGAAGGAGATGTCATTCATGTGGAAGCAAAAGAGATTCATTTGGGAAACAAAACGGGCCTGTATGATATACGCAGCACCGATGCCAATGGAAAACTTATTTCAGTATTCAAAGGAACAAGTTACAGAACCGGTAAAGAAATAACAATTGAAGAGTAATGCGCAGAAATAAAAAAAGCCCGTTATAAAACAGGCTTTGAGTGGTTCAGAGGGAATAATTATTTATAAAAATGTTCTTAATGCTTTCTTTCCGAATGAAATGATGCAATAACTCATACTTATTTTACCAGTACAATTTGTTTTGCTTTAATCTCTCCCGCTGATTTACAAATAATCACATAATTGCCAACTGTTGCAACTGGCAATGCAACTTGTATAGTTTGTCCTGCTGCAAGGTTTGAAGGCAATTGCACCTGTTGCAATTTTCTTCCTCCTATTTCATACACTTCAAGAGAGGCATTCTTTAAAGCGTTGTTTGTTTTTAGGTATACAGTACTATTGCTTACAATGGTTGGGTATATAGTAATATCTTTTTGCAGGCTGGATACCATTTTTATAACGGTAGATAATGTTGATTTACCATCTTTATCCACCATGCGCAAGCGATAATAATTAGTACCATCTGCAGGGGAGATATCGGTAAATCCATAAGTCTTGCTGCCAATAGCCGTTATTTTACCTATTGCGGAGAAATCAATGCCATTAAGACTTCGTTCTACCTGGTAATAATCGCTGTTAATTTCCTGTTCTACTTCCCAGCTAAGCTGAACTGTATTGTTTAAAGCCTTACCATTAAAGCGCAATAATTGCACAGGCAGTAAAGTGTTTGTTACCAGGTCGAAAGTAACGCGGTTATCGCCTCCATTTTCATAATACTCCAACACCATATTATAATTACCGGTTAATGTAGCATTATAAGTGTTCACATTATATCCCTGGTCTACCCAATGATTGATAACCCAGGTGCTACCGCCATCAAGGCTAAGTCTATAACCATCATCGGCGCCTACCGTAATTGTATAAGTTCCGTTTGCAAAATTTTTCTGCAGCCTATAGCGGGCACTAAAAGTTTCTGTAGTTACACTGCAATCGCTGGTAGGATATAATGTATTGCTGCCGCCGAAGTTTTCATCAAAATTTGGATTGCTGGCAGAACCTTCTGTTACCTTTCCTGAATAGGTATCAAAATTCATCCCCTTGTAGATATAACCATTCCAAACATTATTGGTCCCATAAATAGTTTGATCTCCAAAAGCTGCGCAGGCCATTGTCATTGCAAAGGAAACGCGGTTGCCTCCACCATTTTCGTAATATTCCAACACCAGGTTGTAGGTACCGCTGAGGGTAGTAGAATAGGCGGAATAATTGTATGATTGATCGTAATAATTATTAATTACCCAGGTTGCGCCACCGTCTAAGCTGAGGCGATAGCCATCATCTGCACCCACTGTAAACTGGTAATTGCCCGGGGCAAAAGTCTTGGTAAGTTTGTAGCGTACGCTGAAAGTTTCAGTATAAACAGGGCAGCCATTGGTGGCGTAGTTAACATTGTCGCCCCCAAAACTCTCATCAAAATTGGGATTGCCGGGTGTACCCTCAGTTACATAGCCACTGTAATTGGTAAAATCCATGTTATCGTAGACATAGCCAATCCATGTATCAGAAGTTCCATAGCTGGTTTGGTTGCCGGCGGGTGTACATTGGCCAGACACGATATAAGTTATCAATAAGGTGAATAAAAGGGTAAAGATTTGCTTCATAAACGAATATTGGTTAACAGCACCAACGGGTACATGTAAACACATATAACGTTTGCCAATCCTTTTTTATGCGGGAAAAACTAGATAATTACCCTTAAAATTGCTAATCGATGTCCCTTATCACACCATTATGATTTGGATCATCGTAATTATACGCTCAGGCGCATTTCTATCATGTAGGGAGTGAATCCAACTTTTTGGTAGGCTTTTATGGCGGGCTTGTTTTCTGCATAAACTTCTAGCCTGAATTCAGTAATATTTTTTGATAATGCCCATTCTTTTAATGCTTCAATAATCTGGCTATTTATGCCTAAGCCCCTGTGGCCCGGCGCTGTAAACATAAACCCCATAAAACCGTGTTGCTGGTGCTGCACAAAATGTTTGGCATTTTCAATACGGCAATAACCAGAAGCCACCAGTTTATCATCAATAGTTGCCACCAGCAAATGAATGTGCGGCGCTGTTATCATTTCTTCCAACTTGTAATACCAGGTTTCTGTTTTCAAAGTATTATCAAAAGGTCGTTCAGCTTCTATCACGCCCTGCTCAAACTGCAGCAATACATCCATGTCTTTTATTGTAGCTTCCCTAATGATTAGCTTTTCCATTTTTTTTGAGTATATCCATCAAAAGTAGCAACAAATTTCTGCTGCCAGCTTAATCCAGCTTAACGATTATTTGCTATTAATTTATTTATGCCTAACACAACATCAATCCTTGTAAATTTGAATAACAGCCTTTAAAAACACCAATCGTTATGTTATCTATCGGAACAAAAGCCCCGGAATTTTCTTTATCCGCTACGCCCGATCAAAAAATAAGCTTAAGCCAATTGCAAGGGAAAAAAGTAATACTTGCTTTCTACCCGGCAGACTGGAGCCCTGTTTGCAGCGACCAGATGGCTTTGTACAATGAAACGCTGAAACTTTTCAAACGTCATAATGCAGAAGTAATAGGCATATCAGTAGATAGCAAATGGTGTCATCTTGCTTTTAGCCAGGACAGAAAATTGCATTTCCCTTTGCTGGCAGATTTTGAACCAAAAGGCGAAGTGGCTAAAGCTTTTGATGTATATGATGAATCAATTGGCGAATGCAAAAGGGCATTGTTTGTACTTGATGAACAAGGCATCGTTCGTTGGAATTACCTGTCGCCAGTAGGCCTTAACCCAGGTGCAGATGGTATATTGGATGCATTGGAAAAAATGGATAAAAAATAAATTATGGCAACATTAAAACCCGCCGCTGGCGAACATGATCATTGGCAAGGACACGCAGATGCACCTATTGTATTGGTGGAATATGGCGATTACCAATGCCCGCATTGTGGCAGGGCTTATCCCATCATAAAATCTATACAGGAGAAAATGGGCGACCAGCTCAGGTTCGCTTTTCGCAATTTTCCGCTTGCAGAAATACACCCCTATGCTACCAGTGCAGCCATTGCCGCAGAAGCTGCCGCACTTCAGCATAAATTTTGGGAAATGCACGATTATATTTTTGAACACCAAAAAAAATTGAACGATATTTTTCTATTGCGCTATGCGGGCCAACTACAAATGAATGTAGAGAAGTTTGAGTCTGACATTACCTCTTCTGCATTGGCGCAAAAAGTGGAAAAAGATTTTGAGAGCGGCATTCGTAGCGGCGTTAACGGAACGCCTTCCTTTTTTATCAATGGAGAAAAATACAATGGCTCCTGGGAAGAACAGGACTTCCTGGAATATTTGCAATCATTGGTTAAATAATTGGCTATGGCTATTTTTATTGTTTGCTGGATTGTATTTGCTTTCCTGGTGGCGCTGCTGGGTGCTACCAGGAAAATTGGTTTTGGCAAGAGTCTTATCAGCGCTATTTTACTTACGCCCATCATTGGCATCATAATAGCGCTTCTTTCAAAATCAAAAAAAGATCAATTAAGTAAAGAAGACATTGCCCGCAAAAGCAAGGAATATCTTGATCTGATAGATCCTAAAAACAGGAAGGTGTGATGGATTTTTTGGGGAAAGCTGCAATAAGCTTTCCATGCATTTATTACTTCAAAATGCTTTTTATTTCGTTCAGCTTAAACAATGCTTCCACCGGCGTTAATCGATTAATGTCAATCGTCTCCAGCATTTTTCTAATCTCATCAAATGTTTCTGAATGCGCATCAAAAATAGAGAGCTGCATTTTTTGAGTGGGCATATTTTTCACTTGTGCAGCCGTGTTATTGTTTCCATCTGCATGAGCATCTTCCAGGTGTTTCAGCATTTCATTGGCCCGCTGAATAAGAGAGGCCGGCATACCTGCCATGCGTGCCACATGTATACCAAAGCTATGGGTGCTGCCACCGGGCGCCAGTTTGCGTAGAAAAATAATTTTATTGCCAACTTCTTTGTTGGTAATATGATAATTCTTAATCCTTGGCATGCGGTTTTCCAGTTCATTGAGCTCGTGGTAGTGCGTGGCAAACAAAGTCTTTGGCTGGTGGGGTGATTGGTGCAAATACTCTGCAATGCTCCACGCAATAGAGATACCATCATAGGTAGAAGTGCCGCGACCAATCTCATCCAATATAATTAAACTACGCGGCGTAATATTATTGATGATGCTGGCTGTTTCATTCATTTCTACCATGAAAGTAGATTCGCCTGCACTCAGGTTATCTGAAGCGCCTACCCTTGTAAATATTTTATCGGTTAAAGCAATGCGTGCAGTATCTGCCGGCACAAAACTGCCCATATGCGCCATCAACGTAATTAAAGCAGCCTGCCGCAGCAAAGCACTTTTACCACTCATGTTAGGCCCGGTAAGAATAATAATTTGTTGAGAAGTTGGATCCAAAAAAATATCATTAGCAATATATGGCTCGCCTACTGGCAGATTTCTTTCTATCACCGGGTGACGACCCTGTTTAATATCTGTCTCTACACCTTCATGCAATTCGGGCATCCTGTAATTGTATTGCAATGCATTGCTGGCAAAACAGCTAATACAATCTATTACCGCCAGCACATTGCCATTTACCTGCATTGGCGCTATATAATCCTGCAACTCCAGTAACAGCTTTTCATATAAATCAGCCTCTATGGCCAATATTTTCTCTTCCGCACCTGTAATCTTTTCTTCATACTCTTTAAGCTCAGGCGTTATATATCTTTCTGCATTGGTGAGTGTTTGCTTGCGTATCCATGCAGCAGGCACTTTATTTTTATGTGAGTTGGTTACTTCCAAATAATAGCCAAACACATTATTAAACCCAATTTTTAAAGAAGAAATACCAGTAGCTTCTGCTTCTTTTGTTTGCAACTCTACCAGGTATTCTTTTCCACCGCTGGCAATTTTTCTGAGTGTATCCAGCTCTGTGTGAATACCTTCTTTTATAACACCACCTTTGGCTGCAGTAGCAGGTGGGTTTTCCATTATTTCTTTGGCAATCTTATCAACTATATAATGACAGGGATTTATTGAATCTGCCAATCTTTTTAAATAATCGTTGGAAGCAGCTTGCGCCAGTTGCTTAATTGCTTCTGCATGTTGCAGGCCACGGGCCACCTGCACAATTTCGCGTGGATTAATTTTTTTGAGCGGGATTTTGCTTACCAATCTTTCTATATCACCGCTCTGCTTGATGTGTTGCGTAATTTTAGTTCGGGTATCTGTTTCTTTTATGAACCATGTTACAAGATCAAGCCGCTCATTTATTTTTCGTATATCCTTCAGCGGTAGCAATATCCAGCGCTTCAGCATCCTGGCACCCATGGGCGAAACGGTATTGTCAAGCACTTTGTGCAGGTTATTACCATTATCCATTCCATTGCTGATCAATTCCAGGTTGCGAATGGTAAACCGATCCATCCACAAATAATCCTCCCTATCTATTCGTTGCATGGAAGTGATATGCTGCAGGTTGGGATGCTCAGTATCTTTCAGGTAATGCAATACCACACCTGCTGCTATAATGGCCAGGTGCATTTCTTCTATGCCATATCCTTTCAGCGAATGTGTCTGAAAATGTTTCAACAAACTTTCAGCAGCGTATGCTTCATCAAAAAGCCAGCTCTCTAGTGTATAAGTATAAAATTTGTTGCCGTAGGTTTCTTTAAAATATTTCTGGAAACTGCGTTGAAAAATAACTTCTGCTGGTTTAAAAGCCTGCAGCAATTTATCAATGTATTCCTGGTTGCCCTCAGCCACAAAAAATTCGCCGGTAGAAATATCCAGGAAAGCAATACCGTGCAGGTTATCTGTAAAATGTACCGCAGCCAGGAAATTATTGGTATTGTGTTCCAATAATTTTTCATTGGTAGCCACTCCCGGAGTAACCAATTCTGTAACGCCTCTTTTCACAATTCCTTTTACAGACTTAGGGTCTTCCAACTGATCGCAGATAGCTACACGATAACCTGCTTTTACCAGCTTATGCAAATAGGTGTCTAATGCATGATGAGGAAAGCCTGCCAGTTCTGAAGAAGAAGCTGCCCCATTATTTCTTTTAGTAAGCGTAATGCCCAATACCTGGCTGGCAATGATGGCGTCTTCACCAAAAGTTTCATAAAAATCACCCACCCTAAACAAAAGAATAGCATCAGGATATTTTTGTTTAATAGCCCTGTGCTGCTGCATTAGCGGAGTTTCTGAACTTTCCTTTGCCATGGGTGGCAAATATAAAGGGATGTTTTAAGTTTTAAGGCAAAAAAGGTAAAAGGTGTGAGGCATAAGGTGAAAGAAATCTTATTCATTTAAACAGCAAGTAAGCCTTATGCCACCAACCTTAGACCTTCCACCTTACGCCGTAAACCTTCCCCCTTAAACCTTCTTAAAACTTACAACTTATTTCCTTTTCTTTGCAATCGCAACCAATACCCAATATGTACGCAGAACTGAACAGGTATCTATTTCAACACAAAAGCATCAGCATTCCGGGGCTTGGCTCTCTGGTGGCCGAAACCATTCCGGCTGTATCTGATTTTGCCAATAAACAATTGCTGCCTGTTCAGTATAAATTCAGATTTGATAAATATTTTGATTCTCCCGACCGTGATTTTTTTAATTACCTGGCGGAGAAAAAACACATCCAGGATTTTGAAGCCATTAAATGGTACAATGAATTTGCTGCAGACCTGCGCAATGAAATACGTACCAAAGAAGAAGCCGTGTGGGATGGTGTAGGTGTTTTTAAAAAAGATTTTGGCGGTGAAATTGTTTTTGAACCTTTTGCCCAGCGGTACGAAATGTATAGGGCAGTAAGAGCTGAAAGAATCATAAGGGCAGATGCTACCCACTCTATCCTGGTTGGCGATAAGGAAAAGACCAATTACGAAATGAGTGAACTGCTGAATGAAGTTTATGTAGAGAAAGAATCCTGGTGGATATATGCACTCATACTTGCAGCTATCGGCCTTAGCGTTTTGTTTTTCCATTTATACAGCAATTCACACTGGGGCACAACCGGTAACCAGCAAAAAATAGAAGTAAAAAATTCTCAATAATGTAATGATTGTTGCAAGCTCATTGCAATAATCATTGTAATTACCAATGAATACTATTCACCACACGCATTGCCCGGTTTGCAGTTCCAGCAGCATCAGCAGGCAATTGTCAGCTAAAGATTATACAGTATCCCAGCAACAGTTTGAAATATGGCAATGTGCTTCCTGCTCACTCCAGTTTACACAAGACGGGCCGGATGCAGCAGCAGCAGGAAACTTTTACCAGTCTGATAATTATATATCCCACACAGATACCAATAAAGGGTTTATCAATAAGCTCTACCATTTTGTTAGAAAAAGAACATTAAAGAAAAAACTGCAATTAATAGAATCTGCCACTGGTGTAAAGAAGGGCAGTTTGCTTGATATTGGTGCCGGCACCGGCGCTTTTGTACATACTGCAGTGGACGCTGGCTGGACAGTAGCCGGCCTTGAACCAGATGAGGCCACAAGACAACGTGCAGCCAGTTTGTACAATGTGGAGCTAAAAGATACGGCTACTCTTTTTCGATTGCAAACCGTACAGTTTGATGCTGTTACTATGTGGCATGTGCTGGAGCATGTGCATGAACTGCATGCTTATATTGAACAAATAAAATTATTGTTGAAAGAAAATGGCCGTGCATTGATAGCTGTACCCAATTATACTTCTTACGATGCAAGGGTATATGAACAATATTGGGCTGCATATGATGTACCAAGACATCTTTATCATTTCTCCCCTGCTGCTATAAATGTTTTATTGAAACAACACGGACTGCGTTTGCTAACCATAAAACCCATGTGGTTCGATAGTTTTTACATTGCCATGCTAAGTGAACAATACAAAAACGGCAAAAGCAATCTATTGAAAGCTGTGTGGAATGGACTTGTCTCTAACTATAAAGCAATGCTGAATAAGGAGCGTTGCAGTTCGGTTATTTATATTATCGGGAAATAAGAACGGTAAGACGAGAAACGACAATCTTTAGCCTGCCAAGTTCTCTAAATTATTAATTACTAATTGCTAATTACTAATTACATAGCAGGTTCTTGTTGACTCAAGCAATGAAAACTTCCCAGTCCCCAAATGATATCTGTTGAATCTATGTCCAATACTTTTCTATCTGGAAAACAATCCTGTATTACCTGCAAAGCTTTATCATCTCGTTTGCTTCTGAAGGTGGGAACAATAACGGATTTATTAGCAATATAAAAATTTGCGTAAGAGCACGGCAGCCTTTGATCCTCGTAGATTAATTCTTCCGGCATCAACAACTCCACGATATTCAACTGTTTGCCATTGAGCAGGCGCATTTGTTTTAATTGGGTAAGGTTGTGCTGCAACAATGCATAATTCTCATCAGCTTTGTTCTCTTCTATCACAGTAATCACCGTGTCTTCATTTACAAACCTAACGGTGTCATCTATATGCCCGTCTGTATCATCGCCTACAATGCCTTCATCCACCCAGAGAATCTGTTCAACGCCATAATAGTTGCGCAGGTATGTTTCAATTTGCTGCTGGTTTAAATGCGGGTTTCGGTTTTCATTGAGCAGGCAGGCGGTAGATGTCATGAGTGTACCTTTGCCATTAAATTCTACTGAACCGCCTTCCATGATAATACCCGGATAATAAACAGGAATATTATACTGCTTGGCAATAAGCGTAGGAATTACATCATCCAAATCGTACGGCGGATATTTATTGCCCCATGCATTGTAGTTCCAATCAACAATTACTTTCTTTTGTTCAGCAGCAGGATTGATCAAAAAAGCAGGACCGTGATCCCTACACCACGCATCATTGGTAGGATGAAAAAAGAATTCAACTTTGCTGAGATCAACATTTTCTTTTTGCAAGTGCCCAACGGCAAATGCTTTCATGGCTTCGTCTTTTACATTGATACAAACCTTCTCTCCTAAAGTAAGTTCTTTTATAAATTTTGCATAGGAAGGAAAAATGGTATTGATCTTTCCAGGCCATGATGCTTCCTTATGCGGCCACGACAACCATGTTGCTGTATGCGGCGCAAACTCTGCAGGAAAATAATAACCGAGTTCTTTAGGAGTTTTAATTGGTTCAAAGTTCATAGCTGATAGTTCATGGTTTTAATACCTATAGTTCATAGTTCGTAGTTCGATAGTTCATAGTATCTACGCAAAAGAACTAAGAACTACGAACCATGAACTCTTAGTCTTCATCAATAAATCTTTTCGTAATTGGCTGATAAGAATCTATTCTTCTATCACGCATAAAAGGCCAGTGTGTACGATAGCTATCTGTTTTTGCCGTATCAATTTCCACTACTGCAATTTCTTCTTCTTCGTGCGAAGCCTGGTAGATTACAGAACCAAAAGGATTGCTAACGAATGAGCCGCCCCAGAATTTCATGGCACCATCTTGTTCAAAGCCGCTTCTGTTTACGCTTACCACATGCACACCATTGGCAACTGCATGGCTGCGTTGTATTGTTTGCCATGCATTGTATTGCTCTTTGTTAGTCGCTTCATCTTGTGCAGTAGCCCAACCTATTGCAGTAGGATAAAATAAAATTTCTGCGCCCATTAGCGAAGTAATGCGTGCTGCTTCAGGATACCATTGATCCCAGCAAATGAGCACACCAAATGTGGCAAACTTTGTTTTGAAAATTTTGTAACCGAGATCTCCCGGCGTAAAATAAAACTTCTCGTAGAAAGCAGGGTCATCTGGTATATGCATCTTGCGGTATTTGCCCAAATATTTTCCATCTGCATCCAATACCGCTGTTGTATTATGATAAATGCCTTGTGTTCTTTTTTCGAACAAAGAAGCAATAATAACTACGCCCAGTTCTGCTGCCAGTGCAGATAAAGCATCTGTAGAAGGACCGGGAATAGGTTCTGCCAGTTTAAAATTTTCATAGTCTTCCACATCGCAGAAATAAAGCGATGTAAACAATTCCTGCAAGCAAACTATCTGCGCACCTTTTGCTGCCGCCTCACGCACTTTCGCAATAGCTTTTTGCAGGTTCTCTTCTTTATTAGCGGTGCAGGTCATTTGCACCAGTCCAATTTTTACTTTCGACATAACATAATTTGTTAAACGGCAAATGTAAGACAAGTGAGCAATCCTTCAGCACATCTGCTCCGGTTAAATCACTTACTTTTACTGATATTATTTATCAACAAGCCATGGTTCCGGCTAATTCATATTTTTTATGCTTCTGATAACAAGCGGCGTCTTACTATTTTTTTTTATAAGCTTTAGCTTGGGCATGCTTGGTCAAAGTGTATTATCAAAGTTTTTTAAAATACCTGTACAGGCAGATCTGATGGGTATTTTTTTACTGGGTTTGGTAGTTTCCACTATTTATTTCGAATTAATTTCATTCTGGTTGCCGGTAAATTATTTATGTCTTATTCCTTTATGCCTCGTAAGTATCTATGTGACAAAAAAAAATAACCGTTTTTATCTTGAATACATTCAATCAATCCGGAAGCAAATACTATTCAGCCCACAACAATATTTTATCTTCATAATTTTCTTCCTGTTGTTTTTTTCATACATGGTATTGCCACCCGCAAACCCAGACAGTGCCGATTATCATATACTGTCAGTAACTTGGTATGAGCGGTTCAAAGTAGTACCAGGCCTTGCAAACGTTCACGGTCGTTTTGCATTCAACCCAGCTGCATTTATTATACAGGCAGCTTATGCTTTTACCGGTCTTTTTGGACAACCTATTTATTCTTTAAATGCAACTGCTACAGGTCTTCTTTTAGCATGGATATTAGTTCGTGTCTGTAGAAACCGTACTCAATGGTCAGGAGTTGCTTATTTATTACTCTTAATTATCACCAGCAGGCTTTTACTTGCAAATATGTCCGGACCATCATCAGATCCGCTGGTTACCGTTTTTACTTCGTACACTCTTATACGCGTTTTTGAACTTATTCAATCGGACAGGCTTACTACCGGGGCCATTATTATACCCTGCATTTCCGCCTTATTTGCGCCAATTGCAAAGTTGTCTGCATATCCTTTGTTACTGATTATACCATTCATGTTACTACTCACAAAAGATAGCAAAAAATATTTCCTTCTGTATAAATTGTCTATGATCTCATGTTTAATTTATATTCCCTGGCTCATAAGAAACTATATAATGAGCGGCTACCTTGTTTACCCGCTTTATTTTGTTGATTTTTTTAACCCTGATTGGAAAGCTCCGAAAGAAATTCCGTTACTGGATTATACCTATGTTCGCTATTCCCCAAAGTTTGCCTGGCACAATGCAACAGATTTTGAAAACTTAACTGCGATGCCTTTTTTTCAATGGCTGATTCCCTGGATGAAAGCGCATATACAAAATGGAAGTTTTGCAGAACTGGCAATTCTTCTGGCCGCATTGTTTTCTCCCTTTATTTGGATTCTTGCAGGTTTGAAAAAAATCAAAAATGCTATGCCCTTGTTTTTATTGTGGCTGGGCGTTTACGCATATACATTACTGTGGCTAAAAACTTCTCCCGATTACAGGTTTGCAACGTCTTTCCTTTGCTGCACGTTTATATTTCCGTTTTTGTTTCTAGGTAATAAAAAATCGATACCAGCTTTTATTCCTGCATCTTTAATAACAATAGCATTAACAGTGTTTGTAATTTATTATGAGTATGGGGGCGTAAAATTATTTAACCGTTACGCAGTAGAAACTGAACATTCAATACAGTTGAAGTATTGGTGGTTAAAACCGCTGCCTCATCCGGCATATGCTGTTAACAGGCAAGCCGGGTTTCAATATGAGATACTTCAAACTGGTGTGAGATTATTCAGGGCCGATAAAACACACAATTGCTTATGCGCAGATTTACCATGCATGAGCTGGGACTATGGTAAAATAGAAATGCGCGGAAAAAACCTTGACGAAGGCTTCCGGAATATACAAAACAACGTAAAGACTAATTACCCGTTTCTGAAAAACTAATTTTACTTCCTTCCCATTTCTTTTAAGAAGGACACATGCGATGCGATGGCATAGCGCACCCTTGGGTACTCGATGTACTCGATACCAAACTCCTGGCAGGCTTCTTTAATAATCTTGCTTATTTGAGGATAGTGTATGTGAGAAATTTTAGGAAACAGGTGGTGTTCAATCTGGAAATTCAATCCACCTACCAACCAGCAAACAACTTTGTTTTTAGTAGCAAAGTTTGCAGTTGTTTTAATTTGGTGTACCGCCCACTCATCATCCATGCGGCCAGTGTCTTCTGCAGGCATTGGGAAAGCAGTATGTTCTACTGTATGTGCCAATTGAAAAACCAGGCTAAGCACCAGGCCAGCAACAAAAGTGAATACAATAAACCCGATGATCCAGGCTGTAAAACCAACCATGTAAATGGGCAAGCCCACAAAAAGAAACGCATTAAAAAGCTTAAAACTCCAGAATACAATGTGATCCTTAACGGTCATTTTCTTTAGAGGCATGCTGCCAATTTTTGACTTGAAATATTTCTGGTAGTCAAGTACAAAAATCCAGAGTATGTATAACAGGCAATACAAAAACCAAAAGTAAACGTGTTGAAATTTGTGCAGTTTATATTTTGGCTGTGTGCCGCTCATGCGCATCCATGGTTGAATGTCTATGTCATCATCCACACCATCCACATTGGTATAAGCGTGGTGAATAATGTTATGCTTTACATTCCACATAAAACTGCTTCCACCTAATACATTCAGTGAAAAAGCAGCAAACATGTTGATGTATTTGTTATTGCTGAAACTGCCGTGTGCGCCATCGTGCATGATATTAAACCCAATAGCTGCTGTTACACAACCAATCAATACACATTCTGCCAATGCCCAGATAGTAGCAGGTGTAAAAAACACCAGGTGCACGTATAATGCAATAAATGCCGTCACCAGCACCGTTGCTTTGAAGAAAAGACTAAAGTTGCCGTAAGTTGACTTACCGGTGTTTTCAAAGTAGTTGTTTATCCGTGTTTTAAGCTCTGTATGAAAAGAGCGTTGAACACTTGCAAACTTAGGAACTGACATGGGTTGATCGTTTGTACATTAAAAAGATTGGCAAAGTTAAGACCTCCGTATTAATAAACGGTTAAAGAGAGCATGAATGTATGCGGTAAAACAAAAAATTAAGAAATATCATAGTTTTTCATGACAATTGCCAGACAAACCATTCCAGTAAGTTTTTTCTGTTGAAGACTAAGAGGTGTTTTAGGTCTCAATAGAGATCAAAGCATCCAGGTTTTTGATGCCGATTTTTTTCTGGGTTACAAATGCTTCGGCATATTTTACACCAATGCGTTTGCCAAACATCCGGCAGCGTGCAATAACACTATCAAAAAAATCGGGTGTGGAAATATAGGTCTGTGGCCCTTCTTCAGCAGTTTTATCTGTATGAAACTGGGTATGATAGGCGAGAATAGACTGCATTCGTTGCTCAAATACATCGCTTATGTCAATCAGCAAATCGGGTTCGTGATACCAGTCCTGCAGGTAGTGCAGCACTTGTTTTGGACGCCAGCGTTCCTGCAAGCGGCCGTTTTCATCTTTGGTTTCAATTTTTACAAGTCCTGATAAGAAACAGGCGTCTGCAATCAGGTGGCCGGCACGCCCATGGTCGGGGTGGCGATCATCTAAAATATTGGCCAGCACTATCTCCGGCTGATATTTTCTGATGGCAGTGATCAATTGCAATTGGTGGGCTTCATCATTTCTAAAAAAACCATCCCTCATTTTCAGGTTTTCCCTGGCAGCTACGCCCAATATTTTCCCGGCGCGGGCAGCTTCATCATAGCGGGTTTCAATAGTGCCGCGGGTGCCCAGTTCGCCCTGTGTTAAATCAAGGATGCCGGTTTTCTTTCCCAACTTTAATTCGTTGAGCAAAGTGCCAGAGCAACCAAGTTCCACATCATCAGGATGAACGCCAATTGCAAGTACATCTAGTTTCATTTTGCCAAAGTTTTTGCTAATAGCTGTTAGCTTTTACCAATTGCATTTCTGGCCGCGAAGATACTGGAATTGATATATCGGTTATAGCTAGGCTAAAAGCAAGTAACCCAAAGCATGATTAGATTAGGCAAAGGGGGCCATTTGTGCTACATTTGCAAAAAATTAGACTTATTAACATGACGACATTTGAAGAGATCGGTATTGAGGAGCGATTGGTGAAAGCAGTTTCGGATTTAGGTTTTGTGAATCCCACTCCCATCCAGGAAAAGGCGATTCCTGTTTTATTAAGCGGTACAAAAGATTTCATAGGGCTGGCTCAGACCGGCACTGGTAAGACCGCTGCGTTTGGTTTACCACTGTTGGATCTGATTGACACTTCAGCTAAATACCCGCAGGCGCTGGTAGTTTGCCCTACCCGCGAACTTTGCCTGCAAATTGTAAGCGAACTGGAATTATTTAAGAAATACATGCCGGCTGTGCATGTGTTGGCTGTTTATGGCGGCAGCTCTATTGGCATGCAGATACGTGATTTGAAAAGAGGCGTGCAGATTGTAGTTGCTACACCCGGTCGTTTGATTGACCTGATTGAGCGCAAAGCCATCAACCTGGAACAAATACAATACGTGGTACTGGACGAAGCGGATGAAATGCTGAACATGGGCTTCCAGGACGATATTGAATTTATACTGAAGAACACACCCAAACGTGAGAGCACCTGGCTTTTTAGTGCTACCATGCCCATTGAAATACGCCGTGTTAGCAAACGCTACATGAAAGAACCGGTGGAAGTAACTGTGGGCCAGGTAAACACTGCCAATAAAAATATTGACCACCAGTATTACATTACGTCTGCCCAGCACCGTTATGAAACGCTGAAAAGGCTGATTGATTTCAACCCAGGTATGTACGGCATCATCTTTACACGTACCAAAGCAGATGCACAGGCAATAGCAGAAAAACTTACCCGCGAAGGTTATGATATTGACGCCCTGCACGGAGATCTTACCCAGGCGCAGCGTGATAAAGTAATGGGTGATTTTCGTGATCGCACTTTGCAATTGCTGATTGCTACAGACGTAGCAGCACGTGGTATTGATGTGAAGGATATTACACACGTTATTAATTTTGAACTGCCAGACGATATTGAAGTATATACGCACCGCAGTGGTCGTACAGGACGTGCGGGCAATACAGGTATCTGTATGAGCATTGTGCACAGCAGGGAAATTGGTCGTCTGCGCCAGATAGAACGCATTGTAAAAGCTCCTTTTCATAAACTGGAAATACCTGCAGGTAAAGATGTTTGCCGTAAACAGTTTTTTCATTTCATGGACAAACTGTTGCAAACAGATATCAGTCATGGCTTTTACGAAAGTTACATGCCAATGCTGGAAGAGAAATTTGCAGATGTAAGCAAAGAAGAAGTGTTGAAGAGAATGGCAGCGATGGAATTTGATCGCTTCCTGAAATATTATGAAAATGCAGAAGATTTGAATGTACGTGAACGCTCACCGAGAGAAAGAGAACGTACCCCAGTTGGCCAGGGACGTGAACGTGATTATAACCGTGGTGGCAGAGAAGGAAACTATAACCGCAGAGAATCTTATGGCAACAATGGTGGCGGTGACTATATGCGCCTGTTTGTAAACCTGGGCACTAAAGATGGTTTTTACAAAGCCAGCTTCCTGCAGTTTATATTAGACATGAGTGAGCTGAAAAAAGAAGTATTGGGCCGTGTAGACATGAAAGAAATGAATAGCTGGATAGAAATTGATCGCAATGCTGCCAACCAGATGATACGTGCAATTGACGGCAAGAAATACAAAGGCAGAAGCATTAGAATGAATGACGCAAATAGCAGATAGTCGTTAGTCTAAAGTCATTAGTCGTTAGTCAGGCCAATACAACACAATTCATTTAATAATCCGGAGTATATCAACTCCGGATTTTTTTTACTGCATGTAAAGTAGATTACCTGGAAAACGACTCCCGACTAAAGACTATCGACTAACGACTTGTCTTCAAAGATTTTTCCCCCACTGTATCAACGCATTCACTTCTTCAGGAACAGTTCCTATTTTTTTAGAACTTCTGTGTTTGCCTAATCTTACAATAACCATATTTTGCGCAGGCATTACAATGATGTATTGACCCAATATACCTCTTGCATAAAACACACCCGGTTCGTAAGGAACTAACCACCATTGATAACCGTAATAATCGCAGGGCACACCGCCGCTGGCTGGTATCATGCAGGGTTTTATAGAAGCTGCATAGTAAGAGGGTGTTATTACTTCCTGACCCTTCCAGCGGCCACTGTCCAGCATCAATTGGCCAATACGTGCAAAATCTCGTGCATTGGTATTGAAACAAGCGTATGCTTTTTCATTGCCACCCGCCCTGTCAGTACTCCACAAAGCAGGATGCAATGCACCAACCGGCTGCCATATTTTTTCTGAAGCATAAGCGCTTAATGATTTGCCGGTGGCCTTTTCCAATATTAATCCCAGCAATTGCGTATCGCCCGATTTATAAAAATGATAAGTCCCCGGCTCTTTCACAATCTTAACCCCGGTAGCAGTTGCATAAGCATCATTGCCGTAATATAATTCTGCGGTTACAGAAAACGGGTTTGAATAAGATTCATCCCAATTGCTGCCACTGCTCATGGTAAGCAGATCTATAATGCGTACTTTCTTTTTATCGCCTGTGGCAAACTCCGGTAAATAATTTCCTACAGGTTCTTCTAAGGATTTTATTTTTCCTTCTTTCAACGCAGCACCAATTAAAATACTGGTGATGCTTTTAGCCATCGAAAATGATCCTGAAAGAGAAGAATCGCTATAACCATCCCAATACTGCTCATACAACAAAGAATCATTTTTAATAACCACCACTGCTACCGATTCAATGCTTTCCAACAGATTTTTCAGAGAGTCTGTCATTACCGGTTTATTCAATTGCGCTGATAAAGGCCAGGGCTGTGGCTGCCCAATGGCGACAGTATTATTAGTGAAAATTTTATAATCATCAATGTCTGCAAAATTGTACACTAGTTCTTTAAACATCCAGGTTTTACCCGTAACCAATGCATAACCTGAAAAAAGTGCCAGTATGACTACGATAACAAGCAGCAATCGTTTGAAGAATTTTTTCATATAGGGAATTTATTATTGAAAATACGGTTTTTAGGAAGTTGTAAGTTCTAAGTACTAAGTTTTAAGTTCTCAGTTCGTGGTTCATAGTTTATGGCTCACAGCTCATATTGAGATTGTAAGGTGGAAGTTTTGCACAATGAAGGCGTTGAATGACGATTTGCTGTACAAGAGTGCGACGCAACGATGCTAACCGAGGAGCAAATGCTAGGGCCATAAAAAATAAAGGGCAAATAATCATTCGCCCTACTTAAAACTTACCACTTAAAACCTAAAACTTTCTTCTTCCTGGGCTGTTTTATATAGAATCCGGCGTTTTTGGCTGTTTCAGTGTTCTAAAGTAGCTTCGCTGGTCAAATTGAAAAAGGTAATTAAACACTAAAATAGAAAACAGTATGGCATACGATGTTCTTGTTGTTGGTAGCGGGCCCGGCGGTTATGTGGCTGCTATCCGCGCCGCACAACTGGGTTTTAAAACTGCGATAATAGAAAAAGAAAGCCTGGGTGGTATTTGTCTTAACTGGGGTTGCATCCCTACCAAAGCTTTGTTGAAGAGTGCTAACGTGATGGACTACATCAACCATGCAAAGGATTACGGTATTGAAGCAAGTGGCAAGCATGATTTTGCAGCAGTTATAAAACGCAGCCGTGGTGTTGCCGACAAGATGAGCCGTGGTGTTCAGTTTTTGATGAAGAAGAACAAGATTGATGTGATTATAGGTTTTGGTAAACTGAAAGCGAAAGGCCAGGTGGAAGTAACAAAAGCTGATGGCAGCAAAGAAGTAGTAGAAGCAAAACACATTATTATAGCTACTGGTGCCCGCAGTCGCGAATTGCCTAACCTGAAACAGGATGGTAAAAAAGTAATCGGCTATCGTGAAGCAATGTCTTTACCTGAGCAACCAAAATCTATGATTGTGGTTGGCAGCGGTGCTATAGGCGTTGAGTTTGCCTACTTCTACAACAGCATGGGTACTAAAGTAACCATCGTAGAATTTTTACCAAGAATAGTACCTGTAGAAGATGAAGACATCTCTAAAGAGCTGGAGAAACAACTGAAGAAACAAGGCATTGAAGTAATGACCAGCGCTTCTGTTGAATCACTAGATACTTCTGGCAATGGCGTAAAAGCAAAAGTAAAAACTGCCAATGGTGAAGTAAGCCTGGAAGCAGATGTAGTGTTGAGCGCTGTAGGCATTGCTGCAAACATAGAAGGTATTGGCCTTGAAGAGAATGGCGTTAAAACTGATAAAGGAAGAATCGTAGTTGATAAGTTCTACCAAACCAGTTTACCCGGCGTTTACTCAATTGGCGATTGCATACCTGGCCCTGCATTGGCACACGTTGCAAGCAAAGAAGGTATTATCTGTATAGAAAACATTGGCTATAACGAGAAGAAATACAACCATCAGCCAGAGCCTATGGACTATGGCAATATTCCGGGTTGTACGTATTGCACACCAGAAGTTGCTTCAGTTGGCTTTACAGAAAAAGCAGCTAAGGATGCGGGTTATGAAATTAAAGTGGGCAAGTTCCCGCTAAGTGCAAGTGGTAAAGCAAGTGCTGCTGGTGCACCCGAAGGTTTTGTAAAAGTAATCTTTGATGCTAAATACGGCGAATGGCTGGGTACGCATATGATTGGTTACAACGTAACAGAAATCATCATAGAAACCGTGGTAGGCCGCAAGCTGGAAACTACTTATCATGAAGTGCTGAACAGCATTCACCCGCACCCAACTATCAGCGAAAGTGTGAAAGATGCTATTGAAGTAGCATATGGTGAAGCCATACACTTATAAGGAAAAACACCTGAACATACACAAGGCCGTTTCCAATTGGGAGCGGCTTTTTTTATTTTGGCTAGTAGCTAGAGGGAAGTGGCTAGTGGGGAATCCCCATGGCTAGTAGAAAAAGTTTTTTATAAAGACTTACACCATTTAATCTGAAAGCCTAATTCCCAATTCCTTTATCCTAATTCCTTTTTCCCACTAGCCACTAGCCACTCGCCTCTCTCCACTAACCGTGTATTATCAAATTGATAATAATTTACCGGCAGCATTCGTAAATTTGCAAGCAGATTGCCCGTGTGATATTTTTGTACGGTTTTAATATAAATTGCCTGCTATGTTTGAACCTTCTGTTTGGGAAAAGGACACATTTTATGCGCACAAGGATGTAATTATAGTAGGAAGTGGCCTTGTAGGCTTGTGGAGTGCTTACTATCTTAAAAAAGCTTTGCCCAATGCAAAAATCATGGTATTGGAAAGGGGCATTATTCCTTCTGGCGCCAGTACCCGCAATGCGGGTTTTGCCTGCATTGGCAGCGCTACAGAATTATTATCTGATGCAAGAAAGATTGGAGAGCAAAGCATGCTGGAAATTGTGGCCATGCGCTATGAAGGACTGCAAAGGATTAAAAAGATATTCAGCAGCAAAGAAATCGGTTACGAGAAACATGGTGGCTACGAACTGATTACCGACGAACAATACGGCAAACTAAAGCAACTGAAAAACGATATCGGCTGGCTAAACATTATACTGCGCAAAGCCATTAAAGACGAAAAGATCTTTCGAATAGCCGATAAAAAAATAAAAGAGTTTGGTTTTAAACAAACCAGTCACCTGGTAGAAAGCCGCTCCGAAGCACAATTACACAGCGGCAAATTATTAGAAACGTTATTAAGAAAGGTGCAGGCAATGGGCGTAAGCGTAGTAACACAGACAGAAGTAAAAAGCTATGAAAAGCATGGTAGCAAAATTGTATTGCAAACCAACCTTCCTGTAGCATTCTCCACCAATCAATTATTGATTTGCACCAACGCTTTTGCAAGTCAACTAATCCCCGACATTGATGTACACCCGGTACGCGGACAGGTATTGGTAACTTCTCCTATAAAAAAACTGGCGTTTAAAGGCTGCTTTCATTTTGATGAAGGCTTTTATTATTTCCGCAACCTGGGCAACCGCGTATTGCTGGGTGGGGCACGCAATAAAGCATTAAAAGCAGAAAACAGCGAAGAACCCGTAACTACCGATACTATACAAGAAGAGCTGGAACGTTTTTTAAAAGATGTAATACTTCCCAAGCAGAAATACACCATAGAACATCGCTGGAGCGGCATCATGGGCATGGGCGAAGGCAAGTTCCCCATTATAAAAAGAATTGAAAAAGATGTATTCTGTGCCGTGCGCATGAGCGGCATGGGTGTAGCCTTATCTCCCGTGGTAGGTGATATTATCGCCAGGCAAATGCGCTACTAAAACTTTTCCCTGTTTATTTTATTCCTTTTACTGCAACTGATTGCATGTGTTTACAGGTTTAGTACCTTTAAGACAGCGGTTGCCAGCCGCATGTCTTCACTCACAAAATGATTGCGTATGAAAAATAAAACCGGCCGCCGCGCCTTTTTGAAAAATATGGGTGCCGGCGGAACAGCCGCCGCCTTTTTTCCAACTGGGATATTAAGCAGGCCAACAGCAGCAGAAAATCTCTCCAACAAAATTGCGCATAAGGGTGATAGTGATAAAGCCCAAAGAGCATACAACAGTGCTTACACAGGTGCAAACTTAAACCGTATCGCTTTTCCTATCGGTGGACTGGGTGCCGGCATGTTCTGCATAGAAGGCACTGGTGCTATTTCGCATGTTTCCATCAGGCACAAGCCGGATATTTTTAATGAGCCCGGTGTGTTTGCTGCCATCTCTGTAAAAGGCATACAAAACGGCGCTAAGCTACTGGAAGGCCCTGTGCCTGATTGGAAAAAATTTGGCTTGCACGATTCCGGGCTTGGGCT
Organism: Chitinophagaceae bacterium; assembly: GCA_047602295.1. Lineage (GTDB taxonomy): Bacteria > Bacteroidota > Bacteroidia > Chitinophagales > Chitinophagaceae > JACMLD01. The sequence goes on from JASGHP010000001.1 coordinate 5,316,094, forward strand.
GGGCGGCTCTACCATTGGGTTACCGCATTTTCGCGAAGCTTCTTTCACCACACAGTTTCCATTTGCGCATATAGATTTACGTGATACTGATTTGCCATTGAGTGTTAAGCTAAATGGATGGAGTCCTTTTATCCCTGGAGATGAAGACAATTCTGGTTTGCCGGCCGGCGCTATTGAATATGTATTTACCAATACAGGTAAAACAACCGTTGAAGCCGTGTTTTCCTTCAATGCTAAAAACTTTCTGCGCATTGATGGCGGCACTAATAGCATCAGGCCTATTAGAAATGGGTTTGTGTTGCATGAAGAAGGCACAAAAGAAAAACCCTACCCTGCAAACTTTGCAGTGTACACCAGTACAGACAACACAATTATTGATCATTGCTGGTTCCGTGGTGGCTGGTGGGATCCTTTTACCATGGCATGGAACCATGTAAAAGCAGGAACGCCTGTTGCGGTAGCGCCTGTAGAGAAAGATGCGCCTGGTGCCAGTTTATTTGTTCCTTTTTCTGTAGCGCCTGGCAAAGAACAAACCGTTCGCCTGCATTTTGCCTGGTATGTGCCGGATACTGATCTAACTTTTGGTACGCCGGGACCTAAAAAAGAAAACTGCGATCCTGCCAATGGGTGTTGTAATTCACCTTCTGATATTGGCCTTGATAAATACGACAAAAACTTTGATGGCAAATTCTATAAACCTTGGTACAGCAGTCGTTTTAACAGCATTGAAGAAGTAGCATCTTATTGGCAACAACAATACGATGATTTGAAAAAGAAATCGTTGCTATTCACCAATGCATTTTACAGCAGTACATTGCCGCCAGAAGTAATAGAAGCGGTAGCAGCTAATCTTACTATTTTGAAAACACCTACCGTAATGCGCCAATACGATGGCCGTCTCTGGAACTTTGAAGGCTGTGGTGATTGGTGGGGAAGTTGCCACGGCTCTTGCACACACGTCTGGAATTATGCACAAGCTACAGCGCATTTATTTCCTGCATTGGAAAGAAGTTTGCGTGCTACAGAGTTTTGTGAAAGCCAGAATAAAGAAGGACATCAAAACTTCAGATCAGTATTGCCTATACAGCCTGCAGATCATACTTTTCATTCGGCAGCAGATGGTCAATTAGGCGGCATCATGAAAGTATACAGGGAGTGGCGCATAAGTGGCGATAATGAATGGCTGAAAAAGATCTTCCCGATGGTAAAGACCAGCATGGATTATTGCATCCGCACCTGGGACCCACGCGGCAAAGGTGTTATTGAAGAACCCCATCACAATACTTATGATATTGAATTCTGGGGACCAGATGGCATGCATACCAGTTTCTACCTGGGATCATTAAACGCTTTTGTGATAATGGGTAAGTTTTTGCAGAAGGATGTAAGCCATTATCAGCAATTGGCAACAAGCGGCAAGCAGGCAATGGAAAATGATTTGTACAACGGCGAGTACTTCATTCAACAAATAAAAGTAGACGGATTAAATGCCAAGAACCCCGCTACTTCTCAATCTTTTGGAGGTGAATATTCCAAAGAAGCAAAAGATTTATTAGACAAAGAAGGACCTAAATATCAATATGGCGCCGGCTGTCTTTCTGATGGCGTATTGGGTGCATGGATTGGCCGCATGTGCGGATTGGAAGATCATATTGACAGCAGCAAACTAAAGAATCATTTGCTGGCAGTGCATAGGTACAACTTAAAAGAAAACTTAAGCGAGCACGCCAATCCGCAGAGGCCTTCTTTTGCTGTGGGCGATGAAGGCGGCCTATTGCTTTGCACCTGGCCCAAAGGTGGCAAGCTTTCTTTGCCTTTTGTTTACAGCGACGAAGTTTGGACAGGCATAGAACACCAGGCCGCCTCACACTTAATGTTGATGGGACAAATAAAAGAAGGGATGGAAATTCTGCGTGCATCCCGCAACCGTTATGATGGCCGTGTAAGAAATCCTTTTAATGAATACGAGTGCGGTCATTGGTATGCAAGGGCTTTATCAAGCTATGGCTACCTACAGGCACTTACAGGCATGCGTTACGATGCAGTAGATAAGACTTTGTATGTTGACAGCCGCATGGGCGACTTCACCAGCTTTATCAGTACCGCCACCGGTTTTGGTACTGTTACCTTGCGCGGCAAACAGCTTTCTGTGAATGCCGTCTATGGAAGCATTGATGTTCGCAAAAAAGTTATAGCTGGTGTGGTAGTGTAACCACTTTTCCCGTATCTCTATTATAATAATGAAGCAGTAATCAATAATTACTGCTTCATTTAAATACTCCTTTCAACACTCTCCCTTACTCTGATTGAGCTTAAAAACCATTTCTATTCGTTACGCCTTAATTGCATATAAGGCTTTACATTTAGTTGTCTTTCAGGGAATAATCAAGCCTTTTTTCCCATCTCCAATTTATTTTCCCAACAAGAGACAACGTTTGCTTTGATGCCAAAAAACTGGCATCAATAAGTAGTTTGTTTACAGTCATTTACTATGCTCTACTTGTTCTGGCAGGCAAATTGAAAATTGTGTTGCAACACAAACACAAAATAAAATACCCGTACTATGAAACAAGTTTACACAATCTTAATCGCTCTGGTTGCTTTAACAAGCACACAAAAAACAAATGCACAAACAACCTATACATTAGATATGGGTTCTGATTTCTCTCCGGCCTGGACTGCTGCCGGCACTACTGGTACAGCAAGCAATATTGGAGGTTCTGGTATTGATTGCACCATGAAATTTGCTTTGACTGGTTCTGGTTCTATCGTTTCTCCTTATCCCCGCGTTAATAAAAACAATAAAACTTCTGCCGACTTCGTAGTGCAGGGTTCAAACGACGGTATGGAGCTTGACATTAACCTGGGTAATAAAACTTCTTATGTAGATGTTACCTACACTTTTTCTGCAGCCGTACAAAATGTAAGCTTTGCTATTGCTGATATAGATGTACCTGGTGGTTCTACTCCTTACAACTATATAGACCAGGTAACTATCACTGGCGCTACTGCTACTAACAGCAGCATTCTGCCTACGCTTACTAAATACAATACCTCTTCAAACATCTTTAATATCTCTGGCAATGTTGCTACTGGTAATACTGGTACTGGCGGTGCAAACGTATCAAGCCTTACACAAAATAGTTCAGACCAGGACGGAACCATGTTTGTAAGCTTTAATGGTTATGCAGTTACCAGCATCACTGTTCGTTATACAACACAAAATATATCTTCAGTAGCTACTGACCCAGGCCTGCAGGCTATTGCTTTTGGCAATATCTCTTTCCAGAAAGCAACAGCGCCTACTACTACAAATGTTTCTAACTCTTCTGTTAAGAATACAAATGGTGCTACAGCAATTAGCGCTTTAGCCGGTACAGATGACGAATCTATCAGCAGCTATACTATCACCAGCATCCCTGGTTCTTCAAAAGGCACTATCACTTATAATAACGGTACAAGCTATGTAGCTGTAGCTGCCGGACAAGTGTTAACTCCTGCACAAGCTGCTTCTTTAAAATTTACACCTGCTCTTACTTATACTGGCAACGCAGTGTTTACTTTTACTGCTACAGATAACAGGGGCCTTGTATCTAATGCATCTAACTTTACTATTCCGGTTACTTCTTCTGTATTGCCTGTTACCTTCACTTTGTTTGAAGCAACTTTAAACAACAATGCAGTAGTGCTTACCTGGACTACACAACAGGAAGTAAACTCCGATAAATTTATTGTTCAGAAAAGCACTGATGGCAATACATGGGTTACTGTAACTGAAGTAGCTGCTGCAGGTAACAGCAACATTGCGAGAAATTATAAAGCGGTAGACGCACAACCTGCTTCTGTAAATTACTACCGTCTAAAAGAAGTTGACCTGGATGGTGCATTTATTTTCTCTCAGGTAGTAAAGGTTGCTAAAGCTGCAAACAACGATATCAGCATCAAAGTATTTCCTAACCCTGTTACAAACATTGCTACTATCTCTACTAACAGCAACACCAGCAAAACTGTTTCTGTAAAAGTATTCAACAGCAATGGTGTAATGGTAAAAGAATTCTCTAAACAATTAAACATTGGCATCAACAACATAGACATTCCTTCAGTAAATACATTGGCTGCCGGCATGTATACAGTTATGATGAACAATGGCAACGAACAACCTTCTGTTGCAAGGTTTATAAAACAATAAGTGTTTAAGTTTCATAGTACAGCAAAGCCCGCTTTTTCTAAAGCGGGCTTTTGTTTAATTAATAATTAGTAATTAGCAATTAATAATTCCGAATCGTTGCTTTCATCTCAATTGAATGTTGTCTTGTTATGCATGGACAGCGCACAACTAATTTCACCCCTTCGGGGTTCTAATGCCTTTTTTATCCCTTTTCTATATTAATGTCAGCCTTTCAGGCTTTTAATCCCGAAGGGATGATATTAATATAGAAAAACGAAATAGTAAAAATTATATAAAACCCCGAAGGGGTGACATTATAATCGAAGAATTTGCTAACGCTTCAAACCAATCTGAATACCTACACCGAAGACAAAACCGCTGCAAAGCTCAATCCCAAATTCCCAATAACTAATTCCTTCTCACTAAAAAACAAGCCACCCTGCAAGAATCCCAAAACATCAAGAACCCCAATTACTAATTACTAATTATTAATTTTTAATTACAGCCGCCGCCAGTTTCACCGCATTATAAGCGTTCACCACGCCGCCGCTTTTGCAGAGTTCATTCATCAGCACTTTATCATTTGTGCCAGGCTTTAAAGTCTTTTCAGTTGGCATAACTACAGATTGTTCAATTATCTTTTTTATTTGTGTAGCACTAAGCGCCGGAAAATAACTGCGCAACAAAGCAGCCAGTCCGCTTACAACTGGTGTTGCCATGCTGGTGCCGTCTTCAGAGACATATTTGTTTCCGGGCCAGGTGGAGTAAATAGCAACACCCGGTGCAAATACATCTACCGCCTTTACGCCGTAATTGCTAAAGCTGGCTGCCATGCCATTGGCGTCGCTGGCACCGGTAGTAATATAGTTGCTGGCTATAGAGTCTGCATACAGGTATTGCGGGTTGGGATAGTTATCGTAATTGTCAATATTTCTTTTGCTGTTGCCCGCACCCTGTACCAGCAATACATCTTTGCTGGCGGCATAGCGCACTGCATCATCAATGTATTTTTTATCGGGGCTGAGGCTTTTGCCAAAACTCATGCTGATAATCTTTGCACCATTATCTACTGCATACCTAATACCCAATGCAATGTCTTTATCGTATTCATCTGCTTCCGGAATGGTGCGCACCATCATGATGCGAACATTGTCTGCAATGCCATCCATGCCAATGCCATTGTTGCGAACAGCAGCAATAATGCCCGATACATGCGTACCATGATCTCCTTTGCCAGCTTCCAAATCCGCATTGCCATAGTGCGTGGTTGTTAAATCCTTTTCATCATTGCCCGTAATGTTAAGGTGGTATTCTTCCGGTGGCACTTTATCGGCAGAGGATTTGCGCTCTTCTCCTGTAAGATAGAACTGTATTTCCTGTAATACAGTTTGATTGGTTTTATCTGCAGGATTTTCTTTAAACACTTCCGTCATAAAACCTTTGATATCTTTTTCCAATTGGCCCTGTGGCTTAAAAGAAGCGATATCATTTTTGGTATACTCCGTTTTGCCGAAACGATTTTTCAATACGCTGTCGCAAAGCGATACATTACCCAAAAAATTCCTGAGGCGTTTTAATTCTTCCTCCTTCATGCCCTGCCCTACCACGCCACCACGGGCCTTTTGCCATTGCGCATATTCATATTGTTGCGCAGGCGATAAACTGTCTTTGTTTATCAAACGGTTTTCATACTTGTCTTTATAACGCCAGTAAACCCTTATCCATTCACTGCTGGCATCAGTTACATTACGTCCATCGGCATTGCCTAAAAAATTCCAACCGTGTATATCATCTGCAAAGCCGTTGCCATCATCATCTTTATTATTGCCGGCTATCTCTTTCGTGTTTGTCCATAATATGGCTTTCAGATCTTCATGCGCTGTATCTAGGCCATTGTCCAGTACAGCAACAATTACCGGTTTGCTTTTTATCTTTTTCTCTGCTAAAAATTGATATGCCTGGTTTAAACTGATACCATAGTAACCATCTTTTGCCTTGTCTTTCAGGTGCCATCCTTCAAGGCCAGATGATTGTGCAGACACAAACAATGCACACAGTGAGGTGAAGCCGAACAGCAATAATTTTTTCATGCGCAAGAGGGATGGTTATTAGGCATGCAGGTTTTATGCTACAATATTGTTTTAGCCTGTGCTACTACGCAATTGATATTGGTTTGCAGCATCTGTTGCTGATCTGGCACAAGGCTTATAATGTATGGCTTTGGATTGCTGCCTGTAAACTGGATGGACACAATCTTCTTTGCACCCAGGCGCTGCAATTGAGAATTTGTATACGCAGAATTTCTGAAGATGACATGAAAGATGCCATCGCAGTTCATAGAGCCTGAATTTCTTAATTCTATTTTCTGCTTACCGCCTTCCATTACAAAGGTTACTTCGGTTTCTTCGTTGAGGCATTTAACATTGGGACCGCTTAGCACAAAAAACAAATCTATTTCTTTGGTGCTTACATCAATAGAAAGTGTATTGCCCTGCAGATCCATAAAGCCGGTACTGAGTGTAGGTTTGCTGGTAATATCGTCTACACCTTTTTTAAGGTTGCAATCCTGGCACATGGCTGCAAAAGGCAGCAATAAAAGAGACAAGAGAAAATACTTCATACAATATTTGAGTTTAAGAAAGCTGCAAGCTTTTAGCTACAAGCTGCAAGTCGTTTGCTTCGGCAAGAAAGCTATTAGCTATGAGCTGCGAGCTATGAGCTATGAGCTGTTAGCTACAAGCTGCAAGTCGTTTGCTTCGACGAACTATGAACTAAGAACTACGAACTAAAGAACTATGAACTAAAAATAGCTCTTGAATTTAGCACTACCAATAACAACTTGTTAAAATAGCATAGTTTTACCATATCTATGCCGGCTAAGAACAAAAATACAGCTTACTATATTTTTATACTGGGCCTTCTTTCTGCTATTGGGCCTTTCTCTATAGATATGTACCTGCCGGGCTTTCCTGCTATTGCTGCAGACCTGCATACTACGGTGGCGCATGTATCATTATCGCTCTCCAGTTTTTTTATTGGCATCTCTGCGGGGCAGTTTTTATATGGCCCTTTGCTGGACAGGTTTGGCCGTAAAAAACCATTGTACATTGGGTTGATTGCTTATGTGCTGGCATCTATTGGCTGCGCCTTAAGTTCTTCTGCAGATGCATTGATTGCATTGCGCTTTTTGCAGGCTATGGGCAGTTGCGCCGGTATGGTTGCATCCCGCGCCATGGTAAGAGATTTGTTTGAAGTAAAAGACAATGCCAAAGTATTTTCATTGCTGATGCTGGTAGTGGGTGTATCTCCTATCATTGCGCCTACACTGGGTGGCTATCTTACAGCAGCCTGGGGCTGGCGATATATTTTTGTGTTGCTCTCTTGCATTGTTGCCGCTATACTGACTGCTGTCTATTTTATGCTGCCCGAAACACGCATGCCGGATACATCGCTGTCATTAAAACCGGCACCTATTGTAAAAAACTTTGTGGCTGTATTTAAAGTGCCGCAGTTTTATACCTATGCATTTACCGGCGCAGTGGCATCCGCAGGTTTGTATGCTTATATAGCCGGCTCGCCGTATGTTTTTATGGAACTGTTTCATGTAAGCGATAAACAATACGGATGGATATTTGCCCTTATTGCAATGGGGTTGATTGGCAGCAGTCAGTTAAACACCGTGCTCTTAAGAAGTTTTGAAAGCCAGCAAATCATTAGAGTGGCTCTGATCTGTCAATCTGTTACAGGTTTACTCCTATTTGCAGGAACATTTCTTGGCTTCCTCGATTTATTCAGCACCATCTTTCTCATTTTTATATTTCTCTGCTGCCAGGGGTTTACATTTCCCAATTCATCTGCATTATCACTGGCGCCGTTTAGCAGTCATGCTGGCAGTGCATCTGCATTATTGGGTGGCATACAAATGAGCATTGGCGCATTTACTTCTGCTATGGTAAGCGTATTAAGCAATCATACTGCCTTGCCCATGACCGGCGTAATGGCATGTTGCGCAATCAGCAGTTGCTGCATTGTCATTGTTGGCAACCGCATCATACGCTATCGTGCCAGCTTTGAAGAGATAGAAGAGCAATCAGCTGAAATGATTAGCAACTCATAAACTAATGTGGAAATGTGACGAATGTGATAAATGTGAAAATGCTAAAAGTTCGAAGTTATTAGTTCTTTAGTTCGGAGTTCTTCGAAGCAAACGTCATGAAAATCCTTCAATCATGAAAATCACGGTTCAGACAAAGGCAAAGCAAAAGGGCTCACAGCTTTTAGCTTTCTTCTTGCAGCTTGAAACTAACAGCTAGTAGCTAAAGGCTCGTGGTTCGCAGCTCAAAGCTCATAGCTATGCTTGCGCCGCGTCTATATACTATATACTAAATACTGCATACTTAAATGTGAACAACTTTAACAACATAAGTTATTTACATTATCGTGTTCTAGCATAAAATTTGTTGCAGGGTGCATTGTTGTTTAACTACTAATGAAATCACCACATGCACATCCAGTTTATTAAGAATATACAGTTTACCAAGCTGATTAAAGCGGAAGGCCACCTGAGAGAATTCAACTTCAGAAAATTAACCGGTTTCCAGGACGAATTATTTACCGTAGACGTAAGCGACGACAGGGGCAACCGTATCATGTTTCGCATGAGAAGAGAAAACGGCACCTGGAAAATTATAGCACAACCAATGCCTGAATGGGTCTCCAACCTGGAACCTACTTTTAATGATGTGATTGAAGAAGAACTAAGACAAGCGTAAAAGCAAATGTGACAAATGTGGAAATGTGACAAGTGTGGAAATGCATTTGCGCTGAATAATGTGATAAAGAAAGATATGGGCCTTTAGCTGTGAGCTTTGAGCTCGATTGCTTCGATAAGTGAGAAAGCTATAAGCTGCAAGTCGTTTGCTTCGAACTAACGAAGTATGAACCACGAACTATAAACTATGAACCATTTATCACATTTCCACATTTATCACATTTCCCACATTTGCTTTTAGTTAACAATAATATTAATCACCTGAGAATACACGGTCTTTCCTTTGGGGCCTACTACGCCTACACGTATTGAATATTCTTTACCACGTTCAAGACCGGAGATTGTGCATTGGTTTAGTTTGCCATTGGGCAATACCTTCCAGCTATCATTTACAATGGGTGCGGGGCCATAATAAAACAGGTAAGCATCTGCGCCTTTTACTTTATCGAGTGTTACAATTATTTCTCCGCTGTTTTCGCCCAGTATAACTTTAACGCCTTTTATTTTTCCCATAGAGCGGGCAGTTTTTGTAGCAGCGTTTACAGTATAACCAGAAGACATCAGCATGCTTCTGTCGCCGCCAGCGGTATAGGTTACATAATCCATTAATTGCAGCAGTACTGTTATCAATGCAGCACGTTGCGCATCTTTATCGTTTATTTTTATCCGGTCGCCATCTTTCGCCAATGCAAGTGCGTTGGAAAAATTTTTAATAGCAGTACCAAGCACCGCAAGTGTAGGCACAGGTTTGGGAAAAGATTTATTATCCGTCATGGAGTTTAAAATGGTGGTTGATTTTTGCAGCAGATTAGGCCCGCTCATTTGTTTAAAATCCATCAATAAGAAAGCTTTTTTCATAAGACTTAATTTTTAAAAGTGAAAAAATACATCAAGGCTTATAACGGTATCATATAATTATATTTTAATCAATCTTATGATATTCATTAAATTATACATATACATCACAACATATCTACAGGTTGCTATCTAGTCTGCCTACTGCGGTAGTATATATAATGATGGCGCTGGATAGTAAAGGCATGCCAACGGGCAACCCTCCTGTGGCAAATGAATGCTCTCTTAAGGCACGGGAACACTCTCTTAAGGCACAGGAACGCTCTCTTAAGACATAGGAAAGCAATACTGTGGTAAAAGATTGCGATCTTAAAGCACAGGACAGTGATCTTATGGAAAAAGAGAGGTCTTTTAAGGTGTAGGAAAGCGATCTTATGATACAGGAATAACTTCTTATGCTTACTGTCTGAACTATGATTAATAGGATTAGAGGATGGAAGGATTGCGACGTAAATGTTTTGGCGTCTTTTAATCATGAGAATCGGGAGTTCAGACAAAGAGACCAGCGATTGAGTATTTATTGCGCAAAGTGTATAACAATAGATTTTTTCTAAAGCTGTATTTTGACGATTACGTTCAGTTTTATATATTAGTCCTTCAAGTAATCAGCACTACTATAATAGTGATCAGAAAACTTATTATAAGAAAGCTAAAAAAATATCTACTACTGACGTTTCTTGTAAGTAGTTTTTTGACATTCCTCTCAATACAAATTTTTTACGCCAAAGAATCTGGAAGTTTAGAAGGGAATCAAGGAATATTCATTATGATTTTAGCGGGCATTTTCTGGATGCTGATATTAACCATTTGTTCATTAACTGTGTTTTTCAATTTAAATGTGAATGTTAGAAGTAGCAAGTTTTATAGCATCTTGACTTTTTTTCTTGTTCCATTGATAGTTTCGATAGTAGTTTTTATAAAAAGCAGTTCCAAAGACATGTTGCAATCTTTTTTGGTAATGACAATCTCTTTTTTTGTAACACAAATATATTTTTACTACAAATTCTCTAAAACAGACTTCGAATCCGCTATACGAAGTCTCTGACTTCGTATTTATATGTTCTTCCAAGACTATGTCTTGCTACTTCAAATTGTCTGAACTAGGATTTATAGGATTAACGGATTACCACGCAAAAGTCATGGCAATCTTTCAATCATGGTTCAGGCAATTAAGGATTGAAGCATCTCCAAGTAAAAGTCATCCTCCTTCCATCATGCAAATCAAGGTTCAGACAAAAAAATGCCTGCGCTTAGCAATAAACGCAGGCATTGTAATAAAATAAAAAATCTTATTTCCCTACAGGCGATTGATCCACCACCCAGTTATCTGTTCTAAATGGCGTTAATGGCAATCCTTCTGCAGATGATACATTACCTACCAGTGTATTGCTGAAACTATAACGCACATACGCAGGTTGTTTCAGCGTTTTGTTCCATACAATGATTTTGTCTTTATCAATCTTTACTTCTGCGGGCAACCAGTTTTCTGTATCGGCAGACACAAAAAAGCCGGTAATCATTTTATCTTTTGCCTGCAATGTAGTGGGCACATTGTTAAAGCTTAATACCAATGTATTCTTTACCGGCGTTGCAGATTTAAACATCGGGCTTTTATACGCAAAGCCGGTTTGGTGATAGGTCTCTGCCAAAGCCCAATTAGCCAGGCGGTTGCCTACCTGTAGTTTATGAGATGGATGTATATTGGTAACAGAGTCTATCAAATCTGTAATTACTACCATGCCGGTATTGGGATAGCTCATTGTTTTTGTTTGTGCCTCTTGTAACAATGCGCCTACATTGTTATTGCCATAGCGGTTAGGTGCAATCTGCACATAATAAAAAGGAAAATCTTTTTTCCAGTCGCTGCGCCATGCGTGTATCATCGTGGTAAGCAACTGGCTGTAAGAAGCATTGGTGCCTGAATTGCTTTCGCCCTGGTACCAGATAGCGCCTGCAATAGCAAAATCTGTAACCGGTGCAATCATCGCATTGTAAGCAATGCCTGCAGTGGTAGGCCACCAATTGGCAGGCGTTAGTTTAGCTGCTGCTGCTTTTAGTGTAGCATCCTGTTCCACCAGTTCATCAGGTGTCCATGTTTCTGCAGGCGTACCACCCCAACTACTATTGATAAGCCCGATGGGCACATTCAATTGCTGTTGCAAACGCTTCCCAAAAAAATAACCTACGGCGCTAAAACTTTTTAGTGTGTTAGAATCGCAGCTTGTCCATTCTGCACGCACATCATCCTGTTTTGTTTCTGATGTTGTTTTAGGTATATGAAAGAAATGAATGTTGTTGGTAGCGCTGGTGGCTATTTCATTGCGGGTATCTTTCTCTCCGTTGTTATAACTCCATTCCATATTTGATTGTCCGGAGCAAACCCATACTTCGCCAATCATTACATTTTGCAGCACGGTGCTTTTGCCATGCGTGGTAAACGTAATGGTATACGGGCCACCGGCAGCGGGTGTCTTTACTTTTATTTTCCACCTGGCGCCACTGCTGGTAATGGTAGAGTCGCGGTGATTGTTCCAACTGGTGGTAACAATAATTTTATCGCTTGGGCCAGACCAGCCCCACAATGCGGCAGAATCGTTTTGCTGCAATACCATGTTGGAACTGATAATGGCAGGCAGTCGCAATTGTGCCTGAAGGCTTGCATGTGATATAACAAAAACGGAAAGAATGCAAAGAAGATGTTTCATATGTTTCGTTTGATGTGAGTGACCGAGATCTGTGACATAGACCTATAAGGTTTGCAGCGCTGCGCTGCTATCCGGCAAACCTTATAGGTCTACACTATGGTTCCGCAATATATATTATATATTGAATGGATGGGCGTCATTAAAATTTTGGCAAGGGTTTATTTTGTCTTTGTGCGATGGGGTTTATGAGAGCGAGGGGCTTCACCCCTCGCTCAGTATATATCGCCCTTTCAGGGCTTACCATTTCTTTAATGCTTAAAAACAGAAGCGTTCCAAATTGCTAATTATTAATTACTAATTTTTAATTCCTTAGCCTAACGTTTTGGACTAAGCGGCATAAAGCAGCTTAAACAGCAGCCACTCAAATTATTAATTACTAATTGTTAATTACTAATTCCAAATTCCCAATTCCACACGCCGCGCAACTACTTTATTTAGTAATTTCATGGCCTGGTTACAACCAGTTTCTGAGCCAAAACCACATGCATGTTATCTGACATAAAACAGCATCCACTTTTTGAGCATTATATTGATAGCAAGCATTTTTATGATGAGCTGCTTGACATAAATGGCGACCCGCGCCCTAACTGGAAAACATTTTTTCAATCTTTTGGCAAACTGGGCAATGATGAAATACTAAACCGTAGCCAGGACATGCTGCGGCTGATGAAAGAAAACGGTGTTACTTACAACATCTATGATGATCCCGCCGGCCTTAACCGCCCCTGGAAACTGGACCTCATCCCCTTTCTCATTAACAAAGAAGAATGGCAGCGCATTGAATCTGGTTTAATACAAAGGGCCCGCCTGCTGGATCTTATTCTAAAAGACATTTATGGCAACCAGGAACTGATAAAGAAAGGTCTGCTGCCGATGGAGCTGGTATATAATCACGCTGGGTTTTTGCGTGAATGCCATGGCATACAACAACCCGGCAAACACAATCTTATCTTTTATGCGGCAGACATTGCCCGTGGTGCAGATGGTCGCATCTGGGTAGTGAATGATCGTACACAGGCGCCCTCTGGTGCCGGTTATGCATTAGAAAACAGGATGGCAATGGCACGTGTGCTGCCAGAGTTTTTTAATGGATTGAAAGTGCGCAGGCTCTCCACTTATTTTAATGCATTAAGAAATGCGCTTACAGAAATTGCACCGGGCAAAAATCAAAACCCACGCATTGTAATTCTTACACCGGGCCCCAGCAACGAAACGTATTTTGAACATTCTTACCTGGCATCTTTTCTTGGCTATACATTGGTGCAGGGCAACGACCTGATGGTGAAAGACAATTATGTTTGGCTGAAAACAATCAGCGGTCTTGAAAAAGTGGATGTAATACTGCGCAGGGTAGATGATACTTATTGCGATCCGTTAGAGTTGCTGGAAAGTTCTCAGTTAGGTGTGCCCGGCTTGCTGCATGTATTGCGTTGCGGCAATGTAAGCATTGCCAATCCGCTTGGCAGCAGTGTACTGGAGAATCCCGGGCTGATGCCTTTCTTAAATAATATCTCCAAACATTTATTGGGTGAGGAATTGATTATGCCCACCATCGCATCGTGGTGGTGCGGACAACCAGATGAACTGAAGTATGTGCTGGAGAATTTAAAAACGCTGGTAATAAAAAAGATTCACAAAGATGGCACGGGCAGTACTTCTATTGATGGTGTTTCATTGTCGGTAAAACAAATTGCAGATTTAAAAGAACAGATAAAAGCAAGGCCTGCTGTTTATGTGGGCCAGGAAAAAATAAATTTCTCTTCCACGCCATCGCTTATCAATGGCAGAGTGGAACCACGCAATGCATTGTTCAGAAGTTTTCTGGTTAGCCACAACGGTAGCTATATTGCTATGACGGGTGGGCTTACACGCACTACACCCAACCTGGGCAATTTTATTATTTCTAATCAGCAGGGCGGCATTAGCAAAGACACCTGGATTATTTCTCCGGAACCAGGCCGCATATTAAATGTGCGCAAAGAACTGGAAAGAAATTATGCTGATACCCACAGTGGCGCATTGCCCAGTCATACCGCAGAAAATCTTTTTTGGGTGGGCCGATATACAGAACGTGTATTGGGCAACGCCAGGTTTTTGCGCACTGTAATGCAGTTTCTGGCAGAAGGCAATAACCTGCTGGCAGATAATGATACTGCATCAGAACAAAACCTGTTGGTATCCATCACTCATTTTACTACCACCTATCCCGGCTTTGCCGGAGACGATGATGAGGATGATAAATTTGCCAGCCCCTGGCAAGAGCTGCGAGATATTTTGTTTAATGAAAAACGCATGGGTAGCCTTAGTGCCAATCTGGCTTTCTTTAAAAGAGCGGTATATGCAGTAAGGGATCACTGGTCTACAGACACGTGGAGGGTTTTGCGCAATATTGAAGAAGAATGGGAAAGCATAGATACGTCGGAACATTTCAGCCATCACCGCATGTTAAGTGCATTAGATAAGCTAATAACTTCTATGGTAGCTTTTGTGGGATTGAACAGGGAAAGCATTTCAAGAGAACAGGGATGGGTAATGCTGGACACAGGCCGCAAAATAGAACAAAGCCTTTTGCTGATTACCATGTTGCTTTCAACATTAGTAAAAAAGCACGATGAACAAACCGAATACGATTTGCAGGAAGCCGTGCTGGTAAGCAATGAAAGCCTGGTAAACTATCGGTATAAATATCGTGCACACATACAACTGCCGCTGGTGCTGGATTTAATGTTGCTTGATCCTAATAACCCGCGTTCGCTGGTTTACCAGTTGGAAAGATTGAAGGCTTATCTTTCTCAATTGCCCAAAACACAACAGGGGCATACGCTGGCAGAACATGAAAGGCTGATACTGGAAGCGTTTACTTTGTTGAAACTGGCCGATAAAGATGTGTTGGCAAAAGCAGACGAAGAAACAGCACGGTACGAAAACCTGCATGATTTTCTGTCAACCATCAACAATCTTTTGCTTGCCATTCCCGGTGCAGTATCTAAAACTTATTTTAAACACGCAGAAACCCAAAAGCAATTATTTGCTGCTGGTAAAATTATCTGATAAAGCATTGGCAATTGGTTTATAAAATTGTTCATACCACACACTACAGTTATAGCGAGCCGGTAAGCATTTGCCATAATATAGCAAGGCTAGTACCTCGTTCTTTCGATAAGCAACTGTGCAGGAAATCTGTTGTAAGCATTAGTCCGAACCCGGACGTGGCAAGAGAGTTTGAAGATTTCTTTGGCAATAAGGTAATGTATTTTGCAATTCAGCAAGAGCACAAAAACCTAACCGTTACTGTATCTTCTGAAGTAGAAAAAACAAATGCAGAAAACCCGGAGATGAACCTGTACGCAGCAGTTCCCTGGGAAGAAGTAAAGCAACTTGCGTTGCAGTCTACCCCCGCATGGTTGGATGTGCACCAGTATATTGCTGAAACTGCTTTTACTACGTCAACGCCAGAGATTGCGGCTTATGCCGGCAGGTCTTATACACCTGGCCGCCCCATGTACGATGCAACACTGAACCTGATGCAACGCATTTACCAGGACTTTGAGTTTACCCCCGGCTTCACCACTATCTCTACCCCGCTGGCAGAAGTAATGAAAGCACGCAAAGGCGTGTGCCAGGACTTTGCGCACCTTGCCATTGCCTGTGTACGCTCTATGGGTTTACCCGCCCGATACATTAGCGGCTACCTGGAAACCATTCCGCCCCCCGGCAAAGAAAAGCTGGCTGGCGCAGACGCATCGCATGCCTGGTTTGCAGTTTATATACCTTATATGGGTTGGGTAGAGTTTGACCCTACCAACAATCAAATACCTGCTTCTCAGCATATTACAGCCGGCTGGGGAAGAGATTATGCAGACATTGCTCCATTGAAAGGCGTTATCATTAACAGCGGACCACACCAGCTCTCGGTGTCTGTTGACGTTCGCAGGTTGTAGTTCATAGTTCTTTAGTTCGGAGTTCTCGACGCAAACGACTTGCAGCTTGCAGCTTGTGACTGGTAGCTTGTGGCTTGCATCTTGCGGTTTTCTGTTGCTTAGGCCAGATTAATTCTCTACTTTTGTCTTCCTCCATAATTTTATATCCTGAAAGGCTAGCATCTTCCTTTGCCGGAATATTCAATCCATCATGTCCTTCTTATTGTCAACCCAAAACTTAACAGATGCCTACTATGAAAGGATTTTCAATTATTAAACCTTGCCTGCTACTGTTTATACTGTTAGCCGCATTCAGCAACTGTACCTTACAAGCCCAAACACAGGTAAAATTAAAATACACTAATTCTGCTGTTTACGCAGGTATAGAAGTAGGCGCAAAAGGCGTTAAACTAAGCGTTATAGAAATTGGCAAAGACGCCAAAACAAATGGCAGCTTCGCTATTTTAAAAGACACCAGTGTAAATACAGATTTTATCAGTTTTTTGAGTCCTAATTTCCAGGCTACACTTAATGGAATTTATGGTTTATACAATCTTGCCATCAGGGATTACAAGATTATGCCCAAACGTGTATTCACTGTGGTAAGCAGTGGTGTAAAAATGCAGGCCGATAAAGAGAACAAGAAAGAATGGGTTACCAACCTGGTAGATTCTTTTAAGCAAAGAACAAAAGAACCCAAACGTTTGGTTGAAGTGGTAGACGTGGCAGATGAAGCAAGGCTTTCTCATTTGGGCATTGTGCCGGATAATGATCGCTACAATACTTTTCTTATTGATATTGGCAGCGGCAACACAAAAGGCGGCTACTTTCCCAATGGCAATACGCACGATTTTAAATTGTTCCAATTAAACTGGGGCACCAAAAGCACTGCCAACGCTACAGAGAAAAAATGCGGCGATGATAAAAGCCTGGTTACTTTTTATAAGCAATTGGCTAAAACAGCAACAGAAGCAGAAAACACAGGCATTATCTATGCGGTTAATGAAAGCGGCGCTTATCCTAAAAGTGATAACATTGCTTTTAGCGGTGGCATAGCATGGTCTGTAGCAACATTGATGCACCCGGAAATGAATGAGCGTTCTACAGTACCGGTTACTTATGATGAAGTGGCTGCATTCTGCGAAAAGATATATACAGACTACAGTTCTTTCTCTGACTTCTACCTTATCAAAAACATTAAAAAGACAAACATAGATTTAGATGCAGCGGCAAAAGAAATAAAAAGAGTGCACCAGGTTTTCGACCAACGCTCTTTAATGGCAGGCAGCAGATTGTTGCTTAAAATTATGCGCCAGTTTGAATCTATTAATGAGAAAAAAGAATTCTTCCTTGTAAAGAATGGCCAGGTGGGTTGGATTTCTGCTTACGTAGACCAGGAGATAAACGAGAAATCAAATTGATTACAGCAACCATAAAGCATACCCCTTCAAACCCGGATAATCTCCGGGTTTGTTTTTTTAATCTGCTGGCAAAAAAAGTATCAACTTCTGCAAATTTTATTTAACATTATTCCGCGATATTGCTAAAGCTTCACACCAAATGTATTGCCATGAAATACCTGTTGACTGCACTGCTAGTTATATGCCTCGGTTACCTGCAAGCACAGACAAATGCTGTAGGCATTTTTGATAATCATGCAGATATTGGTCGTCCTAAAAATGCCGGTAATACAACTTACAATACCAACACACAGGAATACAATTTAAAAGGTGCCGGTTACAATATCTGGTTTGAACGCGATGAACTGCAATACGCATACAAAAAAATAAAGGGCGACTTTATACTTACAGGAAATTTCGCTTTCAATGGCAAGGGCAGCAACAACCACCGTAAAATTGGCTGGATGGTACGCGAGTCGTTGAATGATAATGCTGCTCACATGAGTGCAGTGGCGCATGGCGATGGACTGACTGTTTTGCAATGGCGTGTAATGCGTGGTGCATTTATGCGTGACCCGCAAGATGAAATCTTTTCTTCTAAAAAGCATTATCAGATTTTGCAACTGGAAAGAAAAGGCAAAACATTTATTCTACGTGCAGCACAGATAAATGAACCCTTCCAGGTGATTGGCATGCATGATATGCCTGAAATGCCCGACTCTGTTTATGCAGGGCTTTTCATCTGCTCTCATGATCCTGAAATAACAGAAGAAGCACGCGCATGGAATGTGCGCATAGACAAACCCGTTATAGAAACGTATAATCCTTATCGCCAGGGATGGATTGGAAGCCGCCTGGAAACGATCTCTATTGCAGATGGCACCCGTAAAATTATCTATGAAGCCAAAACAGGTTTTGAAGCTCCCAACTGGATGCCCGGTGGCAAAAAGCTTTTATTTAACCAGGGCGGTTCATTGTACACAATACCTGTTGAAGGCGGCACACCCGAGAAATTGTCTACCGGCGATTGCAATAAACTAAACAACGACCACGGTATTTCTTTTGATGGAAAGAAACTGGCCATCAGTCACCAACGCCCTAATATGCCGGGCAATGGCTCTACTGTTTATGTATTGCCCATAGAAGGAGGCACACCTAAATTGGTAACAGAGAAAACGCCTTCTTATTTTCATAGCTGGACAACAGACAACAAAGATGTATTGTATGTGGCACAGCGTGACAGCCTGCCGGTTTACAATATCTATAAAAGCAACGCCAATACGCCAAAGGAAATACAGTTGACGTTTAACACTACCGGTCATACAGACGGGCCGGAAGCATCACCCGATGGCAAATACATTTATTACAATGGCAGCCAGACAGGCACCATGCAACTTTACCGCATGAAGCCGGATGGCAGCAATATTGAGCAATTAACTTTTGATGAATACAACAATTGGTTTCCGCATCTTTCGCCAGATGGAAAATGGATTGCGTTTATTTCTTTTCTGCCGGATACAGACCCTAATGATCATCCGCCTTATAAACGTGTAATGTTAAGATTGATGCCTGTAAGCGGAGGAGCACCAAAAGTAATTGCCTATCTCTATGGCGGACAAGGAGCGCTGAATGTTGCTTCCTGGTCGCCAGACAGCAAACAACTTGCTTTTGTAAGTGATGCAGAGAAGTTTGATAATTGAGAAAGGCCAGTTGTTACACCAGAGGAGATGAATGATGATTTAAAGTTGAACGGAGCGTCGCAAGGATGCTCAATCTTTGTTACTAAAGCTGGCTCAATAAAATTTATTTGTAACAGCTTTATAAAATTAGAAACTACTGTGAACAACCAATATGCACTGCTAAAAATGCGTCGCTAACCAGGGCGCATTTATTTTTTCTTCTTTTTATTATCAGCGGGATCTTCTTTCTTCATGTACAGGATGTACTTTTCATTGATATAGTTAAGCATGTCTCCATCGGTAGCCATTCGGCAGAACTCGTAAGTGGGCCTGTATGTCAACATAAAATTCAACAGAGAATCTCCATGTAAATGTGTTAGCCTTTCAATGTAACGCCTGTTGAAAGCGTAATCAACAAAATCCTGTTCTTCCTGGTACTGCAGGTTCTCTTTCATTTTTCTATCCTTATGTCTTTTGGATAAAAAGCCGATAGGACTAATGGCAATGCCAACACCGTTTTGCGGACCTGTTTTGGAAACCAATTGTTTTTTAGACTTATTGTAAAAAGCAGCATAATCTTCTCTCCTGCTTAATGAGTCATCCACATAATTAGCACCACTCACTGTTACATTCTTTAGCGTCGTCATTTTAGGTGATAAGGTTTCATCGTAACCGGCATCAATCATGTAGTTCAATACTTTTACAGTATCCGGCATGTAACCTACTGAAGTAAAAATAAGTTTATCGCCTTCATTGGCTGCAATATTATAATCGCCTTCTTTGTTAGAAAGCGCATACTTCTTTTGTGTAGCATTGTATATTGAGGTAGACCCCATCACAGAGTCGGTAATCTTATCGTACACTTTGCCTTTCATCATCTGTTGGGCATCTGCACAAGGTGCTATTAAAACAAGTATAAGAATGGTAGTAATTAGCCGCATATCAAATCCAAATTAAACATCTCCCCGGCTGATATTGCGCAGGGTGCCAAAAGGTTTTGTTAAAAAGAAGCAATCTATGGGTTATTCTTTAAAATTGCTGGTAAGCGGTAAAAATGGGTGAACAGTTTATCCACATTACTACATTAATAAAGCAATAACCGGGCAACAAAAAAGCCGCAGCAAATTGCTACGGCTTACATATGATTTGCTACACTGTGCAGATTTTATTTCACAAAATACTCCTGCCCTGCTGCTTTTTTTACCACGGCGCTAAAAGACTTTTTACCTTCTACTTTGGCAGCTTCTTCTTTTTTTATATTGATGGATATGGTGGAGCCTTCATCTGCTTGCGCCAGGTTGGGATAACCTTCCACTGCATTGCTTTTTTTTAAGGCAAGTTTCATTAACAAATAACCGGGCCTTGTTGGATGTTCATCCAGGCCTACCACCTTGCCTTCAATGGCTGCATAATTTTCAATGATGGATACCATAGTACTATTTTTTAGCAGTTCCATAATACAGCCAGCGGGCAATAGCCCCGGAAATATCCTGGCCGGTATTGTTTTGAAAATAACTGTATCCTGGCGAAGGGTTTACTTCAAAGCAATAGTATTCGTTGTTTACAGTCAGAAATAAATCAATACCACACAAAGTTAATCCTAACTGTTTTGACACACGAAAACAAGCTGCTTCAATTTTAGCGGGTAATTTATGTGCAGAAAGTTCTGCTGTTTTATTTTCATAGCGGGCATAGCGATAATCGGTTGCCTCGGCATCAATCTTTGTTGCAAAAAGCACATCGCCCACCACATGTACTCTTATATTGGTGCCCACCAGTTTCTGTTGAAACTGCGTAGGCAGGTAGGCAATCTTTTTTAGCATTGGTTCATCTCCTTCCTTTAATTCTTTTACAATAGAGCGAACTGCACTTACAGATTTGTAAATAAGCGGTTGATGTTTTTGTTGAAAAGCCTGCATGGCTGCTAGCTCTGTAGTAATACAGGTAGGTGGTATTTTAAAACCGGCTTCTTTTATAAACTGCGCCTGGTAAGGTTTGGATGAATTGCTGGCCATAGTCATAGGCGGATTTAGCACACGCACTTTTGTTATATCCATCCAAAACATTAATTGCTGGTGAAGCAAGCCAGATTTTTTTGCGTTGTCTTCTCCAATATATTTTAAAGAATGCGGATCAATTTGCGGCGTTGCCTGGTAATCCATCATGCGAAAATAAACACCGGATAATTTTTCCAGGTTGTAGTCATTGTCTTGCAATTGCAGCTTGGCTATAAACTTATTTTTATTAAACCCTATGGCCATATTGCCATAATGCAATGCTCTTTGGTCTGCAACCAAATGCGGAATACCCGCCCGTTCTGCCGAACTAATGGCCATTTGCAATGGAGATTCTGAAGGTATGCCTATGAATAATACCATCTTTATTTTTTTGAGATAAGCAAATGCGCAAACTCTTTTATTGCCTCGGTGCTCAATAATGCAGGGCTTACATTTATCCCGTACAGCTTGTATTCTTTTTTTATTTCAGCCAGCGTTATTTCATACACCGTTCTGCCAATGAGCGAAGAGAACTTTTTTATCTTTTGCTGCAATGAGCGAAGAGATATTTTATCGCAAATAATTTTATCTGCAACCACTTCCACTTTTACAAGATTGGTAAATGATTCATTGTAAAGCGCAGGCTTATTTTCCCATTCCAGATTGGGCGATTGCTTATGCCACAATGCTGTTGCTTTCTTTTGTGGAGCAAGCGGCTTTTGATCTTTTGGATGTTCCCAACGTGGAGAAGAAGTAAATTGATTGTCTACAACAGGCAAACCAGCTTTTACTGCTAAAGAATAAAACAACAATAGGTTTTCTGATGTATTGATATGCCACACCGGCATTCCATCTAATACTTTTTCATTGATAGAATAAATAAAGCTGGTATACAAGGCAAGCATCTCCATTTCCGCATAAGATCTATCTGCTGGTTTCACAAACTGTGGCATTGCAAAATAGTTGATGCGATTAACCAGTATTTTAATCATAGCCGGTTCAATCACAAATCCATCATGCAGTCGAATGCTTGTAAAGAAAATGCCATCATCACCAGCCTGGTGAAGCCAGGAGGCAAAAGCCAGTTCGCGGTCGGTAACAAGTCTAAGTTTTCTTTCTCCCTTATTAAACAACTCATCATACAACGCATATGCTGCTGCATCGCCGGTAAAGCAAAATATAAGTGTGTACATTAGGTTATTGTGCATTTAATAAAGCTGTCGCAAAAGCCCGGGCCGCAGTAACCACTGCAGCCCAAAGCTTTCGCTAGCTTTGATTGCCTCTGCTTTGCCAAGCATAAAAACAACCGAAGCGGCTTTCGAGACAGCTTTGTAACCTATTTCAGATTAGACTTTAAAAATCATTCATCATCCTGTTCACCTTGCAATGCACCCTGCGATAAATCTGGCCGGATGGATTGGTCAATGAACGGTTGCATGAAACCAAGTTGCGCTTCCAACTGTGCAAGTCGCTGCTCAACTGTAAGATTTCCGCCAAGCCCACCTGGCCTTCCTAAACCACCTTCTGTAAGTTTGTTATCAGCAAGCTTATTGTCGGCAAGCTTGGTATCAATTTGTTTTTCTACCAGTTGCTTGTCATGCGCAGTGGCTTTATCTGTAATAAGGCTCTTGTCAATTTCTTTGATCTCTTTATGTTCTATTTTTTCATTCTTAATATCCTTCGCCAACTCTTTCTCTTTAATGAGATCTTTAGAAACATCCTTATCCTTTATCACTTTTACAATAGTGCATTTTACTGCAAGGTCTGCATGCATAATAGCAGCAGGCGCACTTATATTGTTTACACCCACACAGGTATTAGAGCCCGCATAAGATTTTGAGTTAGGTGTGGAAGTGTTATTAAACTTTGTATTACCTGAAGTGCCAGGATAACTATCACCAGCATCACCACGGTTGTGGTTCAATTCCAAATCTTTTTTACCATCTGCCTGCATCAATGCCACTTTGTAATGCGACTCATTGGTATTGCCGGCAACTGAATCATCAATATGCCATATCAGCAAACCGCTATTGGGTATGTATTTGTCAAACAAAATCTTTTGCCGGTTCTCTACCAGGAAGTATTCATTGGTTGATACACCGTTCTTAAACATCTTAAGCACTTTGTATCCCTGTTTCACATCTTCAATAGCTACATTGTTTTGATTGGTAGTTTGGTTTACTGTGGTTACCCAACCTTGCTGGCATTTGCACCATGCGCTGGGGTGTGAAGGTGTAAGGCCGCCATTGTTCCAGCTACCAGAAGCCATCAGGCACCAGTTGCCAATGCCTTCACTTGAGTTATCGGTATCATACAAATCAGGGAAGCCAAATAAAAGATGTCCCAATTCATGTGCGCAAACACCCAGTTTGCAATCTTCCGGCACAGTAAGATAGCCGTAGATTTTTGTAGTACCGTCTGCAGTATAGGCGCCACCATCTATTGTCCATTTATGAGACCAGATATCATTTACACTGCCGGTTACTTCTGCGCCTGTGCCTGCGTGTATAACCACAAATGCGTCTACAAAACCGTCGCCATCATTATCGTATAAAGCATAATTAACAGCAGGATTAGAAGCTACTGCTGCATCTTTGGCCATTGTACGGGCATTGGGTGTTGCACCGCCTGTACCTGAAGCGCCGTGTGCATATTGCGCCATTGTTTTTGGCATACGATAAGTACCAACTACCTGGCCTTGTATATCTACCATGCCATGCGTTACTTCTCGATAATATTCACGCACACTTCCTGTTGCCAGCGAACCAAGTGAAAAAAACAATTGCTCAAAATGTGCTTTGGTCTGAGTCATCACCTTATCAGAAAAATCTACCAGCACTACAATTACCCTAACAGTGCCACGCAATGGTGCACGATTTAAGCCTGCTGAACGTGCTATGGATGCACTGGTACCCACCGGAAACATAGTGCCGGGGTAAATAAGACCATCATTAAAACCAACGGGTTGGGTATTGCGAATTCCAATTTTTCCTGCTAATAAACCCTTGGCTGCAGTGTTCTTCAATTTCTTCAACTCATCATCAATTTTTTTCTTGAGTTCGGGGGCAGGTGCAATCATACAGCGGTTGCCATCGTCTGTTTTCTGGGCCTCTGTATGAATTGTTGTGATTTCATCCAGCAAAGCTGAATTTCTTTTTTTGTTCATGATTGAAGATTTAAAATTTTAAAGAATACCATTACAGGTGGTTGTAAAAAAGAATTGCCGGTTACTAGGGAATATATGAAATGCCGGAAGCTGCTGAATAAAGCCCGGCATTGATGGGGTGTAATATCTAAGTAATATAGAGGCATAGAATCGTTGTGCCATCATTTCGTTTGAATGATAGCGCTTGTTTAAATTAATGCGATTGCTACTTGCTTAAAGTCTTTAACCTGGAAGAGTTGCTACTACGGGAGATTGATAGGGAGGTAACGGATTGCTTGTTTAAGGAATTGAAAATTAGAACTTTTTTGGTATCCGCCAAATATTTAGGCATACCATTTAAGTGGTATTGGCCATACAATATTTTTACAGCATTGCCAATTGCTCAATGAAAAAAATAAAAGCGTCAACGCATACTTCTATTAATAACACAACAGTATATAAACAATCATCCCCGGCATATACATACCGGGGATGATTGTGACTGATTCTAAAAAACTATTTGCTGCGTGATTTTGTTTTTCGTTTTTTAAGCATTGCACGTTTTTTGGGTGCCGACTTTTTAACACTTGTTTTTTTAGCTGGCACTTTCGCACCTGCTTTGCGTGCTTCTGAAAGAGCGATGGCAATAGCCTGCTTTCTATTGGTAACTTTTTTTCCGCTGCTACCGCTCTTTAAAGTTCCGCGTTTTCTTTCACGCATTACTTTCTCTACTTTTCCACTTGCCTTTTTAGAATACCGGGCCATAAAATAATTTTAAGAATATACATCTAAAGAAAAATTACTTCATTCCTTTCTTAATATCTTTTATACGCATGTAATGATGCTCAATAGTAGGAATTGTATTGCTGATAAATGCTTTTACGGCGGCATCCGTTACTTTTCCTTCTGCTTCTTTAAACATATCCAGCGTTTCTTTATGTCCTTTCACCATTGCATCTACATAATCTTTATCAAAAGCTTTACCTGTTTTCTTTGACAGTTCATCCGCTGCTTTTTGTTTATCTGCACCTGGCTCTGCCGGTAGTGTAACATTGCGTTCTGCCGCCAATGCTTTTACTTTTTCATTTGCAGCACTATGATCTGCTATCATCATATCAGCAAAATGCTGCACTGCTGTATCAGTTGCTTTTTCCTTGGCTATTTGCGCCAGTTTTACTTCGGCCATGCCACCGTCTGCTGCTTTCACTAAAAATGTTGTACTTGCCTCATCTGTTTTAATAACTTCTTTGACTGTAGCAGGAGAATCTGTTTTTACTGTATTGATAGAATCTGCTTTCTCTACACTGTCTTTTGATGTTTCGTTGTTGTTGCAAGCTGTAGCCGCAATAACAACTGCTGATATAAACAATAATCGTTTCATAAATATTTTTTCTTCTCAAAAGAAATATTCATGCCAGCACAAACCACGCTGAATGATGGCAATAATTACCGTACGCTGGGAATCAATTTCCACATAATAGGAACTAATTAACCTTAGAGAAAGCATAATTGCCCTTTATCTGCTTGTTAAGAAAGTTGCCTTTTGATTCAGCAGCCTTCATAGACAGATAAACATCTTCGGGTACATGTTTATATTCATACACTGCACCCGAAAGAAAAATGACCCGTAATACATTGGATCGCTTATTATAACTTATAGCGGCAATAACTGAAGAAGCCATTTTACCTGAATAGAAAAGAACATGCCGGTTGTTTTAAGACTGGCATAGAAATTTGTTTGTTGATAGTATGGCAAAGACTGTTTCCAGAAAAAAGAAAGCCGTTAAACAGGCAATTGCTGATGGCAAAAAAGCAAAGTTTCCTTCAATGCTTACACCAATGCTTGCAACACTGGTAGACAAACCATTTAATTCAGACGATTGGTTGTACGAAATAAAATGGGATGGTTATAGGGCTATGGCCTTTATCAACAAAGGAAAAGTAGAGTTGAAATCCCGTAATAATAAATCATTCAATGAAAAATTTTATCCGGTTTACAATGCGTTGAAGAAAACATCAATGGATGTTGTGCTGGATGGAGAGGTAATTGTAGCTGCTGAAAATGGTCTTGCCAATTTTGGCGCTTTGCAAAACTGGCGCAGTGAGGAAGACGGGCAGTTGATGTATTATGTGTTTGACATATTATGGCTAAATGGGTATTCACTAGTGGATTTGCCATTGCAAAAGAGAAGAAGTATATTAAACACTCAACTATCCGAAAATGATACCATACGAATTAGCCAGGCTTTTGATACCGATGGCAATACTTTTTTTAAGACAGCGCAAAAAATGAAGCTGGAAGGTATAATGGCTAAGAAAAAAGAAAGCATTTACGAACCAGGAGTGAGAAGCAAAGATTGGCTTAAAATTAAAAACGGGCATCGTCATGAAGTTGTAATTGGTGGCTATACACATAATGAAGGAAGCACAAAAAAATTCAGTTCTCTCTTAGTAGGTGTGTTTGAAAAAAACAAACTGCGCTACACAGGCAAAATAGGAACAGGCTTTACAGATAAATTGCAAACAACAATGATGAAACAGTTTAAACCATTGATAAGAAAAACTTCTCCTTTTGCAGAAATGCCCGATGTAAACAAAGCTACAAGGTTTAGACCTAATCCACCAAAGGCCCAAGCAGTATGGTTAAAGCCGCAATTGATTTGTGAAGTTTCTTATACTGAGATAACTGCAGACGGCGTGATGCGACATCCATCTTTTGAAGGCATGCGCACAGATAAAAAAGCGAAAGATGTAAAACCAGAAAAAGCATTGCATCTGAAAAAGAAATCCCAATAATCTATCATTAATTATAGTGTCTAATAAAATAAACAATATGAAACGCGGTAATAATAAATCTAAACAACTTGGTATTGCAGAAAAGTTTGCTGCACAAACCACTAAGTTAACCGGCAGCACTGGTGCATTTATGTGCGCATTCATACTGGTTTTAATTTGGGGCGCAACCGGCCCTGTGTTTCATTATTCTGAAACCTGGCAACTGGTGATTAATACCGGTACAACCATCATCACCTTCCTGATGGTGTTTCTTATTCAGAAATCGCAAAACAAAGATTCTCTTGCTATACAACTTAAATTAAATGAACTGATAGCTGCCCATGAATTTGCAAGCAACCGTTTGGTGGATATAGAAAACATACCCGAAGAAGACTTAAAAGTTATTCAGCGATATTACAAACACCTTAGCAAAATTACCAAGAGTGAAGAAAGCCTGCAGCAATCGCATTCTATTGATGAAGCCAAAGAAATGAGTGAAAGGAAAAAGGGTACCGAACAAAGGATTACCGCCAACCTGCACAAAAAACCAAGCAGGCAGAAAACTGGAAGCAATGCTAAATGATATTGAATTTATTTTGATTTAAAAAAATCATTGAGTCGCATCAGCAACACAGATAAACTGACGTTGCTATAAATTATCGCTTCCAGAATTTGCGCATATCCAAAGTATAAGGATAATCTATGTCTGGCTCCTGTGTAGGTATGTCAGACAAAAATGGTAAACGGTTTTGCTCAATATAACGCAAAGGCCCATCAACAAAGCGACCATATGTACGTGGTATTACACTTTGCGTATGAGAAGTAATACCAAAACGGTTAGAGCGTCTTGATTCTGCCTCATAACTATTTATCGGAAATGTATCGTAGCTTCTGCCACCTGGATGCGACACATAATAAGTTGCGCCTCCAATAAATTTTCCGTTCCAGGTATCAACTATATCAAACGTAAGCGGTGTATCTAATCCAATAGTTGGGTGCAATGCAGAAGGCGGTTGCCAGGCACGATAACGCACACCGCAAACAAACACTTCTTTGGTTTGTGTTTCACGCAGGGGAACCCGATTGCCATTGCACAATAAAACATAACGGGCACCATTCAGCCCAGATAATTTTACCTGCACTCTTTCCAACGATGAATCTACAAAACGGGCTGTACCGCTGCTTGACATTTCTTCACCCAATACATGCCAGGGTTCTATACCCATACGTATCTCCATTTCTATGCCCTGCAATTTCACCGTGCCATAATGAGGGAAACGGAATTCAAAAAACGGATCAAACCAACTAATGTTAAATGCATAGCCTGCTTCGTTCAAATCATTCACTACATCTTTTATATCCTGCTGTACATAATAAGGCAGCATAAAACGATCGTGCAATTCTGTTCCCCATCTTACCAGTTTATGCTTGTACGGTTTCTTCCAGAATTTTGCAATCAATGCCCTGATCAATAACATTTGCACCAGGCTCATTCGCTTGTGCGGAGGCATATCAAATCCACGAAACTCAAGAATACCTAATCTTCCGGAAGAAGAATCCGGTGAATACATTTTATCTATGCAGAATTCAGAGCGGTGCGTATTGCCGGTGATATCTGTAAGCAAATGCCTGAAGATGCGATCCACCATCCAGAAAGGAATAAATCCTTTTTCGGGTACCTGGTCAAAAGCAATTTCCATCTCGTATAATTTCTCATCACGCCCTTCATCTATGCGCGGTGCCTGGCTTGTTGGACCAATAAACGCACTGGAGAAAAGATAAGAAAGACCCGGATGGTGTTGCCAGTAAGCAATTAAACTGCGCAATACATCCGGCCTGCGCAGCAATGGACTATCAGAAGGAACAGATCCGCCAATGGTAATATGATTGCCACCACCGGTACCAGTATGCCTTCCATCCAGCATAAATTTTTCTGTAGCCAGCCTTGATAGAAAAGCCTGATCATACAGTGTGTCTATATTAGATACCAGCTCATTCCATGTTTTAGAAGGATGAATATTTACTTCGATAACGCCCGGGTCTGGTGATACCACTAATCGCTCCATGCGATAATCACGAGGCGGCTCATAACCTTCAATACGTACAGGTATGTTTAATTTTGCAGCGGTAGCTTCTATAGACGCAATCAGATCCAGATAATGCTCTAAATAATCTACTGGCGGCATAAAGATGTAAACAATTCCTTCCCTTGCTTCAATACACAAGGCAGTTTTTATAACCGGTATATCATATAAGGGCTTAATGCCGTTATCTTCTTCAACCTCTTTTTTCTTATCAGTCTTTTTGCTTTTATCTTCTTCTTTAATGTTTTCCTGGAAAACTATTTTTTGCCTTGGCGGGTGAACAGTCACGGTTCCATAACGACTGGCGATCATTTCATGGTAATGTTCCAATGCAGGCAGTTCGTCAAACAAACTTCTTTCTATTCTTTGTGGTTCGTCTGATTTGCCTACTGCTGCCAGTGTATCCAATGGTAAACGCAAGCCCATTGGCGAATTACCTGGTATAAGGTATAAATGGGCTTTATTCAAAATCCATTTATTGCTTTGCCATTTGTTGTTATCATAGTTCCATTTTAGCGGCAGAATATAACCGGTAGGTTTGTCCAATCCTTTTTCCAACAACTGCGCAATGGTGCGTCTTTCTATCGGGTCTTTTAAATTGGCTTGCAGCGGATCTATGTTTACAGGCAGTTTTCCTTCGGCCCATAAATAATAAAAAACATCCTCGTAAGCAGTACTTATATTCTCTGTGCTAACTGCAAGGAATTTGGCAAGTTCATCAGCAAATGTTGCGGCATCAGCAGCGGTATATTTTTTCTCAATCTTTTCATGTGCTACCAATGCAATGTTTTTCCAAATAGGGTAATTGTCTTTTCTCCAGAAAAGGCCATACTGCCAGCGAGGCAATGGTTCACCGGGATACCATTTGCCCTGGCCATAATGTATCATGCCTGTTGGGCCAAACTTTTCGCGAAGCCGAAAAATAAGATCGTGTGATAGCTCTCTTTTCAATTTTCCATCGGCAGTGGTGTTCCATTCTGCACCTTCCATATCATCAATAGAAACAAATGTAGGTTCGCCACCCATCGTCATGCGTACATCACCTGCCAATAAATCCGCATCTACTTTTTCACCAGTGGCATTAATGATAGCCCACTGCTCATCTGTATACGGTTTGGTTACACGCGGATCTTCATGTATGCGTGTAACGGTATTGCTGAAAGAGAAAGTCGTTTCGCATTTATCTGTTGCACCCACAACAGGTGCTGCACTTGCAAAATCGGGTGTGCATGCCAGTGGTATATGACCTTCGCTGGCAAACAATCCGGAAGTAGGATCAAGACCAATCCATCCCGCACCGGGAATATACACTTCTGTCCATGCATGCAAATCTGTAAAATCATTTTCAGGGCCCGATGGACCGTCCAGCGATTTTATATCTGCAGTTAACTGTACCAGGTAGCCCGACACAAAACGTGCAGCCAGGCCCAGGTGACGAAATATTTGCACCAACAACCAGGCGGAATCGCGGCAGGAACCGAGGGCCTTACCTAATGTCTGCTCGCAGGTTTGTACACCCGCTTCCATGCGTATGGTATAGTTAATGTCTTTGTTGAGTTTTTGGTTGATGTATACCAGGAAGTCGTTGACATTTTTTTTGCTTAAGTCTAACCCCGACAGCCACTGCGTAAGTAGCGGCCCATTTTCTTTTATTTCCAGGTAAGGGATCAATTCTTTGGCCAGTTGTCCCTCATATTTAAAAGGATATTGTTCTGCATAATCCTCTACAAAAAAATCGAAAGGATTGATCACCACCATATCTGCTATCACTTCAACTTCTACAGAAAGCTCTGTTGTTTTTTCAGGAAAAACTACCCTAGCTTGGTAATTGCCAAAAGGATCTTGCTGCCAGTTGATGAAGTGTTCTTTAGGTGTTACCTTAAAAGAATATGCTTCTATTTTGGTGCGTGAATGCGCTGCAGGGCGCAGGCGGAAAATATGAGGCGAAAGCGATACCAGCCTATCGTAACTGTATGTGGTCTTGTGATTGATTGCAACACGTATTGCCATAAGCAAAACAGATTATTGGTTTAAAGTGGGCAATCGTGGACAATGATGTTTAATTAGTGGGTTATTATTGAACCGTCAGCATTGAACTGCTCAGGGGCTAACCAAACAAAATTGAATTGTTATACTAAAATAAGGCTTTTGCAAATGTAATAATAGCAAATATTTCGTAGCCGGGGCATAAAGTAAAATCAGTATCTTCCCTTGCATAATTTATCTGAAAAAAAACATAATGAGTATTAAATTAAGACTAACTGTTCTTAGCTTTTTGCAGTTTTTTGTGTGGGGCGCCTGGTTGATTTCGCTTGGCGGTTATATGGCCGGACGTTTTGGTACCGAGGAGAATATTGGTTTGAAAATAGGCAATACTTATGGCACCATGGGCTGGGCATCTTTATTTATGCCAGCCATAATAGGTATCCTGGCCGATAAATACATTAGAGGAGAAATTCTTTTAGGTATCTGTCATTTGCTGGCCGGCGTTGCGCTTTACTTTGCCAGTACGGTTAACAATTCCACTGAAATGTATTGGGCCATTTTCTTGGTTAGTTGTTTTTATATGCCAACTATTGCGTTGAGCAATTCTGTATCATACTTTAACTTAAACAAAAGTGGCCTCGACGTGCAGAAAGCGTTTGCGCCCATACGGGTATGGGGCACTGTAGGATTTATTATTGCAGAATGGGGCGTTGATCTCTTGGGATTGACGCATAACAGCGGCCAGTTTTATTTTGCTGCCGTTGGAGAAGCATGCATGGCGTTGTACTGTTTCACTATTCTTCCTCCTGTTGCTATTGATAAAACGGCAGCGAAAAAATCTTTTGGGGAAAGGCTTGGGCTTGATGCATTTAAATTGTTTAATAACCCAACTATGGCAAAGTTTTTCCTGTTTGCCATGTTCCTGGGGGCGGCACTGCAAATTACCAATATGTTTGGCAATCCTTTTCTCTTCGATTTTGGCAGCCAGCCACAATATGCAAAAACATTTGCTGTTGAACACAGCAATATTCTTATTTCCATTTCTCAAATCTCTGAAACATTATTCATCCTGGCCATTCCATTTTTTCTGCGCAAATTCGGCATTAAAAAAGTAATGATCATCAGCATGTTTGCATGGGTGCTTCGGTTTGGTCTTTTTGGCGTAGGCAATCCGGGATCTGGTTTGTGGCTATTAGTATTATCGATGATTGTTTACGGAATGGCTTTTGATTTCTTCAACATATCCGGTTCTCTTTTTGTGGAAAGGGAAACTACACCGGCCATAAGAGCCAGTGCCCAGGGCTTGTTTATGCTAATGACAAATGGTTTAGGCGCTATACTGGGCGGCATATTTGCAGGCAAGGTGGTTGACCATTTTACCGTTGCGGGTGTGCGTAACTGGCCCTCTATCTGGTTTACTTTTGCTGCGTATGCATTGGTGTTGGGATTGACTTTTCCGCTGGTGTTTCGGTACAAGCATGATCCTACACAAGTGGCAAATGTTAGCCATTGATTTGGCTTTGTAATCTTTTCACTTTATGCCGAACGGAGTTCTGTAAGAACATATACTGTACAATGTCTGGAGACTTTGTATAGCGGTAACGTCTTTGGACATATCAGCGATCCAAAAGGAAGTCAAGTTTTCGCTTGAACTATAAAGTTGCAGCAATTTAAAACTTGACTTCCTTAGAAGAAGCATGCTACACAGAATGCCATAGATGAATAAAGTGCTAAAGTACAAGTGTGCGACGCAAGGATGCGTAATACAAGTACAATGCTGACTTCATAATAATTTAAATACTATTCTTCATTTCTTTTTCTTCAACGCAGCTTTCTCTTTGTTTTGCTGCACCCTGAATTTTACCATTTGCGTAATCAGTTTTACAGGCAATGGTTTATCCAATGGAAATTGCACAGCGCCTTTTGAATTTTTATAGACCGCTAATTCTTTTTTGAATGCATCTATACCACCTGGTGTGGGATAAAAACCGATATGTGCTTTATAGCCTCCAAAGAAAACAAGCATGCCATCTTGTTTATAAGCCGGCATTCCATAACTGGTCACTTCTTCGGCTTTTGGTGCCGCAGCTTTTATGATTGATCTTATTTTATCTAAAAGCATTTGTGTTTCTTCGGGAAAGCCGGCAATATACTTGTCTATATCATTTGCTTTGGGGGCATTTGCTTTCATGGCTAAGCATTTTATTTTTTATTAGAGGATTGACTTTGTGTATGCCTTCAACTAAAGTTATTCTTTTTATGCATAAAAAAACCCCCGAAAAATTTCGGAGGTTGATATAATTAGCTACAGCTCATTAAATGTGCTGCTCAATCTTTTTTACAAAATTGGCTTTGGGTTGAGCGCCTACTAGTTTATCTACCACAGTACCATTTTTTACAAAAAGGATTGCAGGGATAGAAGTGATACCATAGTTAGTGCTCAGTTGCGGATTGTGGTCAACGTTTACTTTGCCTACGTTTACTTTGCCTGAATATTCTTTGCTCAGTTCCTCAATAACTGGACCTATTGCACGACAAGGGCCACACCATTCTGCCCAAAAATCTATAACTGTTAATTTAGACGAATCAAGCACCTCAGTCTTAAAGTTTGAATCGGTGAATTCTGCTGCCATAATATTTGATTTAATTTTATTGGTGATTGTAATATTATTTTCGGGATAAGAACTGCAAAATTAACTCCAGCCCTTATAACATGCTTTGCTGGCATAAAGTTGTGCATAATTTGTCATTTTTTATAATAACCATTTGCTTTCCTGCTAAAACGTCTCTAAACTGTTAAGAGACTTAACATTATGCAAAGTTTGTTAAGCAGGTTATCTGCTAAACGGTTATTACATGCACATCAAACTCAGGGTTTTCAGACAGGAACCCCGCCATTTCATCGTTCATCTCAAAGCCACCGTCCATGGCAAACATGCCAATTCGCAAGTTTTGCTTTGGCTCTTTTACGCCAAATTTCAACCCGGTTTTGCCTGGAAAACTCTTTATGTTTTTTTCAAAAAAGCTTACCATTTTATCGTTCAGGTGCCTGGCTTCAAAGTTTATAATCACCTGTTTGGTAAGCTGTTGTTTTACGCTTTCCAGCAACATTATCCTTTCTATATTAAATTCATATTCTGCTTTATTATAGCGCTGCCTAAAGCTTCCGGTAATGAAGAGATTAGTGCCCTTTTCCATATAGTTTCTGAAACGGCTATAATTTTCGCTCCAAAACATAAACTCAGACTTGCCGCTATAATCTTCCAGCATGATGGAACCAAAGTTTTTTCCCTGCCTGCTTACACGGTGTTGCGCATCTATAATCAAGCCTGCCAGCCTGAATGGTTTGCTAATGTTTGTTTGTGGCGTTATGTTCTGCTTTATTTCATTAAAGTCTTGCAGCGTAGTAATGCCATAGTGCGTCATTTCAAATTTGAAATTGTCCAGCGGATGACCGCTCATAAACATGCCCGTTACTTCTTTCTCATGATCCAATAACTCTGTTAATGACCAGGGCTCGCAATTCGGTATTTTAGGAATGGGCACATCCATTACCGCCGGCAAATCTCCAAACAAAGTATTGGCACTGCCTAGCGATTGCGCCTGCACCTGGTTGCCATAACGAATAATTTTTTCAAGGCCGCTGGAAACATCTCCTTGTGGCATGAAGAAATATTGTGCACGATGCAAATCGGGGAAACAATCAAAAGCACCCGCATAGGCAAGGCTTTCTAAAGTCTTTTTGTTTACGCTGCGCTGCCCAACTGATTTTATAAAATCGAATATATTGGTGGATGCACCTTTTTTACTACGCTCATCTATAATGCTTTCAACGGCTGCATCGCCGACGCCTTTCAACCCGCCCAGGCCAAAACGAATTTCGCCTTTACTGTTTACAGCAAAACCTTTTTGCGATTCATTGATATCTGGCCCCAATACTTTTAAGCCCATGCGCTTGCACTCTTCCATGAAGAAAGTAGTTTTTTCAATGCTGCCGGCGTTGTTCAACACAGCGGCCATATATTCTGATGGGTAATGAGCTTTAAGATAAGCAGTCTGGTAAGCCACATAAGCATAGCACGTAGAATGTGACTTATTAAACGCATACTGCGCAAATGCCTCCCAGTCTGTCCATATCTTTTCCAGTTTGTCTGCAGGATGCCCCTTTGCCTTTGCACCTTCCACAAACTGCTTTTTCATTTTGTCCAGTACGCTCTTTTGCTTTTTACCCATTGCCTTACGCAACACGTCCGCATCACCTTTACTAAATCCGGCAATTTTTTGTGAAAGCAACATTACCTGTTCCTGGTACACCGTAATGCCATAGGTATCTTTCAGATCATCTTCCATTACCTCCAGGTCATACGTAATTACTTCACGCCCGTGCTTCCTGTCTATAAAGTTTGGAATATAGGCAATAGGACCTGGTCTGTACAATGCGTTCATAGCAATCAGGTCATTGAAAGTATCCGGCTTCAGATCTCGCAGGTATTTTTGCATACCAGCACTTTCAAACTGGAATGTAGCATTGGTTTCACCCTTTTGATACAGCTCAAATGTTTTTTGATCATCCAGCGGGATAGTATCAATGTCTATATCAATGCCGTGATTTTGTTTTATCAACGACAATGCATTCTTCAAAATGGTAAGGGTTTTCAAACCCAGGAAGTCCATTTTAATAACACCGGCTTCTTCAATGATGCTTCCCTCTATTTGTGTAAGCCAGAGATCAGATTCTTTAGAAGTAGCTACGGGTATCAGCTCTGTTAAATCTTTTGGTGCTATGATGATACCAGCAGCATGTATGCCCGTACTGCGCACAGAACCTTCCAACACTTCTGCCTCCCGCAAAATGGTACCCTGTATATCTTTACCTGCATAAATTTCTCTCAGGCGTTTTACATTCTCCCAATCATCGCCTTGCAATTGCTCTTTTTCTTCCAGCGATTTTGCACCGTCCTTTGCTTCTTTAATCGTCATAGGTGCATTCAGCAAACGCTTTAGAGAAACACCGGGTTTTTCCGGCACCAGCTTAGTAATGGCGCGGCTATCCGGCAACGGTAGATCCATTACCCTTGCCACATCTGCAATACTGCTTTTGGCAGCCATAGTACCGTAAGTAATAATCTGCGCCACCTGGTTCTTACCATATTTCTCTACCACATAATTTATCACTCTTTGCCTTCCTTCATCATCAAAGTCTGTATCAATATCCGGCATTGATTTACGATCCGGGTTAAGAAACCTTTCGAACAGTAAATTGTATTTGATAGGATCAATATTGGTAATACCGATACAATAAGCCACCACACTGCCGGCAGCAGACCCCCTGCCAGGGCCAATGAACACACCCATATCTCGGCCAGCCTTTATGAAATCACTTACAATAAGAAAGTAGCCCGCAAAGCCCATGGTTTTGATAGTGAACAATTCAAACCGGATACGCTCCTCTATCTCTGCGGTCATTGTTACATATCTTTCATGTGCGCCTTTCCAGGTAATATCTTCCAGGTAATCATCCTGCGTTGCAAAGGCAGGCGGCACTACAAAGTTGGGCAACAGGATGTCCCGCTTCAGATCCAGCAAATCAATTTTGCTTACAATCTCATTGGTATTGTCGATTGATTCAGGCAAATCTTCAAAGACCTTTTTCATTTCATCGGTCTTCTTAAAATAAAACTGATCATTGGGAAAAGCGAAACGTTTGTTCTTTGTAAGCACATCGTCATCAGAAAATTCACGCAAAGCCGGTGTTGCCTGTTTTTCTCCGGTGTTAATACACAGCAGGATATCATGCGCATTAAAGTCTGACTGATCCACATAATGCGAATCATTGGATGCGATAACTTTCACATTATACTTCTTCGCATACTTCAGCAAGACCTTATTTACTTTGTCCTGCTCTGGTATACCATGCCTTTGCAGTTCTACATAATAATCTTCCTGGAAAATATTCAACCACCATTTAAATTCATTCTCACCTTCTTCTTCTCCCTTCTTCAAAATCATTTGCGGCACCAGTGCACCAAGGCAACAAGTAGTTGCAATCAACCCTTCGTGATGTTTATGAATGAGTTCTTTGTCGATGCGCGGATATTTCGAGTACATGCCCTCTATGTACCCCAGCGAAGTAAGTTTTACCAGGTTGCGATAGCCTATATCATTTTTTGCCAGCAATACCTGGTGGTGACGCGGATCTTTATCGTCTTTTGCAAACTGCTTACGGTGGCGATTCTCTGTTATATAAAACTCGCAGCCTACAACTGGTTTTACCTTTGGTTTTCCATCTTCTCCTTTGTGATTGTAGGCTTCTTTCACAAATTCAAAAACACCAAACATATTGCCATGATCGGTAATAGCCAATGCCGGCATATTATCTGCGATGGCTTTTTTGTAGAGGTTTTGTATAGAAGCAGCCCCGTCTAGCAGGGAAAATTGCGTATGTACATGCAAGTGAGAAAAACGCGACATAATTCTTAAGTGATAAGTTGTAAGTGTTAAGTTTTAAGTTCTTTACTTCAGTAGACTGCCGTTCCGTTCATTCTTTACAACAGAAAACAGTGTTTATAGTTCAACACATTGGCTATTAATGCCTAGCTTTGCTATTTGTACGCAATTAACAAACAAAAGTTTTATTCATATTTAGCATAATTGGCACAATATTTCCACAGTGCCGGCGTATGTGTGAAAGCTTTTGTGTAACGAAGCAATAACTGCTAAAAAAATTGCTAATGCGTTGGATTTCAATTATTTTATTTTTCGCCATGTTTTGCTCATGCAAATCTTTGAAACCGGTTATCGCGAATAAATCCGAGACCAAACCCCCGGTGCGTGATAATAGCCCAAAGTTTATTGAAAACATCAGCACAAGTCCGTATGAAACTGCTGCTAAAACTCAGGAGAATAAGGACAGCAGCAATGCCGGAGCAGATACTTTTGCACCTATAGAGCCAACAGCTCCAGCCGCTGGTCTTAATGCCATCCAGTTTAAATATGCGGTATTAATGGATGTGCCCGTAGAATCCCTTAATAATTTAAAATTGTTTTCTTTTATAGATGAATGGTGGGGCACGCCTTATCATTTTGGTGGCAATAGCAAAGCGGGCATAGATTGCTCTGCTTTTGCAGGCAACCTTCAGACAAATGTTTATGGCGTTGGTCTTCCGCGCATGGCAAAAGATCAATATACTGCTTGCGAACATGTGAAACGGGATGACCTGGAAGAAGGTGATTTAGTGTTTTTTCATACTACACGCAAAGGCATTTCTCATGTGGGTGTATATCTTGGCAACAATAAGTTTGTACACGCGTCGCTTAATTATGGTGTTACCATCAGCGATTTGAATGATCCTTATTATTCAAGAACGTTTAGAGGCGGTGGCAGAACAAAATCGAGCACTACTACTGCATCAGGTAATTAATCCTGCTGTTGTTTCTCTTCGTGGTAATCTTCTTCTGTGTTTATTTCCCAGATATTGCTTTTGTCTTTTCTTCCATTGATGATATTTTCAACAGCAGTCATTGCAGTAAGCATGCTATGATCGCTATTGTTATAACGGTGCATTCCATTTCTACCTATCAGGAATAAATTATCTATAGTATCTGCAAATTGCTGCACTGCCGGAAAATCACTATAACTGCCATAGTAAGATGGATAAGCTTTTTTAACACGGGCTACCATGCTGTCTTTTACCTGGTTTGCATGCAATATGCCAATAGATTCCATTTCTTTTATTGATGCCTGTGCAATAGTTGCATCATCTTGTTGCCAGAACGCATCCTGCTCGTTGCAAAAATATTCTACGCCAATCCATGTTGTATTGGGATCGCTTACCATAAACGGGCTCCAGTTATTAAAAACCTGCAATCTTCCCGCTTTTACTTTATTGTCCTGAATATAAATCCAATTATCTTTTACAGGAGCATTGTTTTCTTTCACTGCAAGCTCGTTTACCAATATGCCTACAATTAAAAAATCACGGTATCCCAGGTTTTGAGCTGTTGTTTGTACAGAGAGTGGCACAGAAATATCCTTCAGGTTTTCAAACAATTCTTTTACAGGCATTGTAGAAAAAAAATAATCCGCATGTTCAACAGCAGATTCACCTGTTATACTATTTTTTATGGTAGCATTTACTAAAGTATTTTGCCCGTTGCCCTGCAAAGAAGTAACAGTTGTATTCAATAAAATTTTTCCGCCCAATTTTTCTATATCAGCAGCAACTGTTTCCCACATTTGCCCAGGTCCATATTTGGGATAGAGAAATTGTTCTATCAGGCTGGTACTGGTTCCTTTTTGCTGTAGGCTTTTATTAGATCTAAAAATAGATGTAAATGCATGCCAGAGCACTTTAGAAATATTAAGGTCTTTTACTCTTTGCTGCCCCCAACTAGAAGGTATTTGCTCGCAAGAGACGCCCCAAACTTTTTCTGTATAATCTTTAAAGAATGTTTCATACAACTCTTTACCAAAGCGGTTCCTGAAAAATTGGGCAAGGTTTACTTCTGGTTTTACAGGAAATAATTTCGCATTTATATAAGAGCCACCTGCTCTAAGCATTTTAACCAATCCAAGATTGACAATTGTTTTACCATTTAATTGTAACGGGTAATCAAAAAATTTTCGTTGGTAATATATTCTTGATTTACGGGGCCGCACCATCATTACATTATCACCTTTGCCAGTGTGTTCATCATCAATATCAAATGCTGCATGATTGTGCTGGTATTGAATATCTATATGATGTTCTTTTATTGTTGCATCCAACGGAAGAAAATGCAACCACCAATTGATAACACGGGCAGATTTTGAAAAAAAGCGATGCCCGCCAATATCTATTTTATTGCCTTTGTAATGGATCGTTTTTGAAAGTCCGCCCACCTGGCTATCAGCTTCTATTATGATGGGAACAATATCAGTTTTGGTAAGCAGCTCGTAAGCAGCCGTTAAACCTGCCGGGCCTGCGCCGATAATTAGGGCTGTTTTCATGCGTAGGCTCGTGTTTTTTTAGTAAGCACAAATAAAATAAGTCCAATCAGTATAAGGTATTCGCCTATGCTGTGTTCCATCTTAATGAGAGATGTATTAACTATATTAAGCAATAATCCAGCACACATAAGCAACACAGGCCATTTATCTTTTTTAACCGCGGTAGCGGCAGCAAGCAACAATGGAAACAACCATTGCATGGTGTAATATTGCCAGCGGTATATTGGCGAAAACAAATCGCTAATCATATAAAAGCAATAACCAAGCAATGCAATTGTTACAATATCAAAAGGCTCCTGCTTATGCCGCACGAAAAAGAAAGTTCCCAATGCAAGCACACAAAACAGGGACATTAACTGTAATGCAATTACCGGAATTTTTACATGCAATATCTGCCGGGCGATTACAAAAACGTTTGCCTGTTCTGAATGCAACACAAAAGGATATTTTTTATATGCAGCGCTTTCCTCTTTTATTGTCCAACCTTCTCTTTCAGTAAGCGTGTCTGCTGGCGGAGTTGCCTGCACAGTTGGATGTAAATCCTGGTGCAGCTTAACAGATTCAACCACAGCTTCGCTATAATTTTTCCATAATGCCTGCTCGTGTTTACTGAATGCGAAATAAAAACAAAACAGTATTGCCGGCAGCAAAAATACAAGCAGGAAACTGCGGCTGAATTGATTTACCAGGAACAGGAATGGAATAAAAAAGAAAACCGCATTAGCCCTTACTTGCAGCAACAGCAATGCAAATGTTCCTGCAAGAAAGGCTAGTATTAAATTATCTTTCCTCTGCAAACACGCATAAAAAAGCGTGGCTAAAAAAGGAATGATTATATACAACTGTCCCATTTGCACATGGTTTAACCATCCTTCTGTAAAAAGGAAAAGCAAGCTGCAAACAACAACAGCCAGCTTTTGCCATACTGTTTTTGCTTGATACCAGGCCAATATGCAACAGGTAAGAAAGCAGATGTATTCAGCTATAAGCCATATTTTAGAAATACTCCTCATGGGTAAATCTGCAATGGGATATAGCAAGCGGTGAAAAGCCGGGCTTGCTGTAATGCTGGTAACTTTCAGGTTGGGGCTTGGGTCTATGTAACGGTAACGACCGCTGTCTGTGTTCTTCCATTTGTAAAAATATGGCAGGTAGCCGTCTTTCTGCAAGCGTGCACCAACAACCCTGTTTACCAAATCTCCTGTGCCCTGGCTCTCTACCAGATTATCCCGATAAACGCACCAGCTTAGCAGTGCGATAGAAATTAATATGACCGGTAAGATTAATCTATTTGTCAAAGGAAGCCCTGAAATTTAGGTCGCAAATTAAGGATAAAAAAGGGCAATGAGTGTTTAGTATATAGTATTTAATGCCGAGACAAACAGTCAAAAAAAGAACTTAATTATTACACCTTCTTTACCTGTATGTAAAAATTTCTGTCTACGGTAAACTGATCAATACTGATGTTGTTATTAGTTTGCCATTCTGCTGTGGGATTTAGCCAGGCTTGATTACCGAGTTTAACCGGCATTTTAAATCCGTCTACACAATTTGTCCAGCGGTAGCTGATTGCATTGCCTTCAACTTTATACTCAAGCACGGGTATTTTTGTAGTGCGCAAATACTGATCAAATACTTTTGAAAAATCTATGCCTGATTTTTTGCTGATATAATCTTCTACCTGCTGTGTAGTTACTGTCTGGTGATAAAAATCTTTATTTAGCCCTTTAAGAATATTCCGGAATTTCTCATCATCATTTATTACTTGTCTTATGGTGTGCAACAAATTGCCGCCTTTATAATACATATCACCGCTGCCTTCCCTGTTTACTCCATAAGGGCCGATAATAGGAATATCGTTCCTAATGTTTTTGCGTGTTCCTATAACATAATCGCTACCGGCTTCTTTTCCAAACTGGCATTCTGTAAACAATGTTTCAGAATAATTGGTAAATCCTTCGTGCAGCCACATATCAGCCAGGTCTTTACTGGTAATGTTATTGGCAAACCATTCGTGGCCGCTCTCATGCACAATTATAAAATCCCATTTAAGTCCCCAACCTGTGCCAGATAAATCCCGGCCAAGGTATCCATTCTGGAATTTATTGCCATAAGCAACAGCACTTTGGTGCTCCATACCCAGGTGCGGTGCTTCTACCAGTTTATAACCATCTTCATAAAAAGGATATGGACCAAACCAATACTCAAAACATTTCAACATCTGTTTTGCCTGCTTAAATTGTTCTTGTGCTTTTTCTTTATCGTAATCAAGCACCCAATAGCTGCAATCCAATTTTCCTTTCTCACCATCAAATGTCTCGGTAAAATTTACATACTTGCCTATGTAAGGAATGATGTTATAGTTGTTGATGGGATTTACTACCTGCCATGTCCACATTGTATAACCAGGAAATTCTCTGCTTGCTTTCTTTTCTGTTAACCTCCCATTGCCAACAGCAACCAGGTTATCTGGCACTACCATCGTTAATGAGGCACCATTATCCGGCTCATCACTTTGCACATCTTTACATGGATACCATACACTTGCACCGAGCCCCTGGCAAGCAACACTCATCCATGGATTGCCATTGGCATCTTTTGTCCAAATCCAGCCACCGTCCCATGGCGGACGAATCGCTTCTCTTGGTTTTCCTGAAAATAAAATATCAATTTGCTGTACTGCAGTATCAGTAATCAATGCCGGAAAGCTTACATGGTATACATTTCCTTCTCTGCGATAACTTAATTTCTTTGAGTTAAAAACTATTCCAATTATTTCCATTGGCTCTTGCAAATCTATCTGCATCTCCTTGCCTGGCTTAATAACTTTGAAACTAATAACCACCCTGCCATTAATCTTTTTATTTAAATACTCTGGTATTACAGTAATCTTGTAATGCGTAACATCCCACCAGGTTCTTTCTTCATTCAGACTTCCCCTCAAAGTATCCTGGTGTGTAAAAGCTTCCTGTTTGTGCAATACCTGCGCATGTGCTGAAGTAGTAAATAAGCACATCAATCCAAAAAATAAACCTATTATGTTTCTTAACATTGCTGTTGTTTGATTTTAGATGGCTAAATTTAGCCGTAGTTTTTGAAATATGCAGTTAAAAAAATATTTGCGGCTAATTGTTCTTTTTTGCACGTGCGTTTCATTTGCCATGTGCAGCCAATCGCACACAAAAAACAAAAAAATATTTCATTACAATGAAGTAACCGGCATTGCCAGCCTTGACCCTGCTTTTGCAAAAAACCAGTCGGTAATGTGGGCGGTGCACCAGTTATACAATACATTGGTAGAAACAGATGACAACTTAAACTTTGTGCCTTCACTTGCCAAAAGCTGGGATGTATCAGCAGACAGGAAGCAATATATTTTTCATTTGCGCACCGATGTTTTTTTCCATGATGATAATGCATTTGCCAATGGAAAAGGCCGGCGCTTTACCGCAACAGATGTGGTATACAGTTTCAATCGCATCATAGATAAAAACACGGCCAGCAGTGGTGCCTGGATTTTTAACAACCGCATAGATACTGCTAATGCTTTTACCGCTATCAATGATTCTACTTTTCAATTGTCTTTAGTAAAGCCATTCAATCCTGTATTGGGTTTGCTTAGCATGCAATATTGTTCAATTGTTCCAAAAGAAGTGGTAGAAAAATATGGCAAAGATTTTCGCAGCCATCCCTGCGGCACAGGACCTTTTAAAATGATTGCATGGGAGGAAGGACAAGCTATGGTGCTGGCAAAAAACGAACATTATTTTGAGAAGGATAGCGCAGGCATACCCATTCCTTATATTGACGGCATCAAAATATCTTTTTACGATAGCCGTGCTACAGAATTCTTATTGTTTCAGCAAGGTGAAGAAGATTTCATCAACGATATTGATCCTTCATTCAAGGATGAAGTCATCAGCAAAAAAGGTGAATTAAAACCTGCCTGGAAAAATAAAATTGTATTGGCAAAACATCCTTACCTCAATACAGAATACCTGGGCATGTTGACAGATTCAAGCAATGAATTATTGAAATCATCTCCACTTCGTTTTAAAAAAATACGGCAAGCTATTAATTATGGTTTTGATAGAAGAAAAATGATGCTTTACCTGCGCAATTCTATTGGCATACCTGCAGAGAGTGGTTTTATACCTGCAGGCTTTCCGTGTTTTGATACAGCATTGGTAAAAGGCTATCAATACAATCCTGCTAAAGCAAAAGAATTAGTAAAAGAAGCGGGGTTTGCAGACTTCAATAGTTTTCCTCCTATCAAATTGCTTACCATTCCTATCTATGCAGACTTCGCCAGTTTTATTGCAAAAGAATTGGAAGAAGCTGGTATCAAAATACAAGTTGAAGTAGTGCAAAAAAGTTTATTGCTTGAACAAACTGCAAAATCGCAGGCATTGTTTTTCAGGGGTAGTTGGATTGCGGATT
The DNA here is from genome assembly GCA_047602295.1 of Chitinophagaceae bacterium. Taxonomy (GTDB): domain Bacteria; phylum Bacteroidota; class Bacteroidia; order Chitinophagales; family Chitinophagaceae; genus JACMLD01. The sequence continues at coordinate 5,361,008 of JASGHP010000001.1, forward strand.
ACCCGGATGCAGAAAACTACCTGAGCGTTTTTTATAGTAAGAACCCTGCACCCCCTAATTATACCCGCTATAACAATCCAAAGTTTGATGTGCTGTATGAACAATCGCTTACAGAAACCAATGATAGCATAAAACAAAACCTTTACCAGCAAATGGACAGGCTAATTATCAATGATGCGCCGGTGGCACCATTGTGGTATGACGAAGTATTCAGGCTGGTAAACCCACGGGTAAAAAATTTTCAAGCCAACGGATTAAATTTACTGGAGCTTAGACGAGTTAAATTGGAATAAGCCGAAAACCAATGGCTGCCATTATAAAAAGTAAAAAATAAAAGTAAAAATTTTCAACCCACTCTTCCCACTAGCTGCTTACTACTCACCACTCACCATTCACCATTCACCTATCTCTTCAACACTTTCATAGAAGCATTATATTCTGTACCATCTTGTATCTGCATTACATATACACCCGGTGTTATTTGTTTATTAATAGTAAATGAAAGATTATAAATGTCATTTGCATGTTGCTCAGCTTTCCAGATTTCTTTGCCAGACAGGTCGAGCATGCGTGCAGTAATATTGCCACTCACTTTATCCTGAAAGGATGCAGTAAACCAATTGTCTATCGGGTTAGGTATTACTTTCACCCTTACACCATTTACTGCTTGCGAATCTTTTAACAACAGCACTGAAGAATATTTAATGGTGCCTGTCTTCTCTTTTATTTTTATACGGTAGTAATAATAAGATTGCTGCAGGTTACTGTCTGTATAATCATATTCGTGTTTGCTGCTTACATTCAATGCTGTAACAAAACCAATGCTGGTAAAGCTCAAGCCATCTTCAGAACGCTGCACTTCGTATAAATCTATATTGGACTCTTTGTCTACTGTCCATTGCAGGGCCACTTTTGCATTTTTCCAGCTTCCGGTAAATGAAGTGATCGTCACTGGTAATATTGACTGGTTAAAAATTGGCAGCGATGAAAATGATGAATTGATGAATATAGATTGCAAATCTGCATCAGTTAATTGAAACCAGTCGCGTAGCACGGTAGTATACACCTGCCTGAAATCATACTGCATGGGTATTTGATCGTTTACACCTGCATTGGCCGGTAACACAGGACTGGTGCCCGTTAACGCCGGATTTACTTTCGCCCCAAAAAAGAACATAGGAATAGAAGTGCCATGGTCTGTACCGATACTGTCGTTTGATTTTATGCGACGACCAAATTCCGTAAACGTCATGCCGGTTACTTTATCCTGTAAGCCCTGCTGGTTTAAATCGTTTTGAAAAACACCAATGGCTTTTGAAAGTAGTGCTAAAGAATTTGCATGAGAACCTTTTGTGTGATCTGTAGAGTCTACCTGGTTTACATGCGTATCAAAACTATTAGGATGGTTTACAATATAGATAGGTGTTTTCAATCCACCGCTGATAAGTTTAGCTACAATTTTCAATTGCTGCGCCAGTGAGTTGGCGGCGGGATAATCATTGCCACTATTATAATTTTTTCCTTTGGTATTCGCAGCCGTTATAACACCAGAATATTTATCTGTCTGGTATTGCAATTGACGTATAAAAGTAAGACCATTATTAAAAGGTGTATCTGGCAATGTTGGAGGAGTACCGCTTACAAAATTATAAAAGTTGCTTACACTGGTAAGTGTAAACGCAGCATTGGTTTCTCCAGTTTGCATAATGGGCGAAGCCTGCGTTCCAATCTGCACTGCTAATGGATCTGTACTGGGCAATACATCCGGGTAAGCAGGATATTGTTCGTCTATAGTACGGCCCAACCAACCTGTTGAAAGAAACTCGGTTGATTTTGCACCAGTAAGCCAGATATCGGTTGCCCTAAAGTGTGAGAAGCTGGGGTTTTGATAGCTAACGCCCTGCACAATATTCATTTGCCCGGCATTGTATAAAGATTGCATTTCTACCATGCCAGGATGCAAGCCGGTAGCAGTAGTATTATTCAACGCCAATACGCTGCTTTGTGGCAGCAATATGTTAGACCTTGCATTGGTAAGTTCTGAATAACGGTCTAAAGAAATAACGGTATTCAATCCGTCATTTCCACCGCTGAGTTGTATCAATACCAATATTCTTCCATTGATTAAAGATTGCTGCCCTACCAGGTGCAATAGCGGGCTATGCGTCATGGCTTCCACAGGGAAACCTTTTATAAGTAAAGGCAACGACAATACAGGCGCTGTCTTCAAAAAATTTCTGCGTTTCATTTTGGAGTAACTTTTAATGCTAAAAAATTAATACAGATAATATTCTGCCATAGCTACAATGGGCCGCATCAACTGATCCAACACACCTTTTACTTCGGTGTAATAAGTAGCAGGTGATGACAAATAGCGGTTCCATTCGTTAGACCAATAGGCGTCCGACTCATTGGGCGGTACCAGGAAAGCTTTCATGGCAGCCTTTTGATCAGTAGTTAAATCATCTACCGGCAGCAGGTATTGTATAAAATTTCTTACCACAGCATTGGGATCTCCTGCATCCGCAAACTGTTTATTAAAAGCAACTGAATCTATTACAATTGATACACCACTTACTTTAACACCAGCATTTGCGAACGCTTTTAAATTGGTAGCTTTTGTTTGTATGCTTGAAGACGACATCCACAATTCATAAAAACTGGGTGCTTCATAATAAGCAGTCCAGCCAGCCACATTTGGCGGATCACCAATCGCTTGTCCTTCCAACCTTGCTTTATCATAAATGTTCTTCCAGTGTTGGTATTGTACATCTACAGGAGCAGCAGCCAGTGTTACATTAAACTCGCGTATCATGCTCACGTACATATCTACAGGGCTTTTTATAATAGAACCGTAATTGAGAGCGTCGAAGAAATGCTCACTTTTAAAAAGCGCTTTCAGCACCGTAGGTATATCGTATTTGCTAGCCCTGAAAATATCTGCAAGAGGGGCAATTACATTCGCTTCTACTGTTGCATTAATGTCTGAGTACACAAACCACATATACAATCGCCTCACAATAAATTTTGCGCATTCATTGGTTTGTAGAATAATATCAATCAGCGTATCTACATCTGTAACGCCATTGGCTGCTGTTTGGGCATCTATCTTTTTATTACCGTAAAAAGCAGAAAACTGTTTCAGGTTTATATCGTGCCTGGATGCAGTGTAAGCGCTGGAATAAGTGCCGTCTGTTGCACTTTGAGAAACCGTCCAGCCGGTAAGTGTTCTTGCAAAGGCTTTTACATCGTCTTCTGTATAGTGAGAATCTGGCCCTTTCCCTACGGTAAATAATTCCTGCAGCTCACGACCATAATTTTCATTAGGGGCAGTTTTGGTGCTGGAATAGCCGCTTAGAAAATAGAGCATATGCGGATCGATGGTTACCTGCTTCAGCAAATCCCTGAAATTTCCCAATCCGTATTTGCGCAATATTTTATAATGCTGAAAAATTGCTTTAGGTCGGTTGTTGTTATTATTATCCGTACCAAAATGGTTCGACCAGAAAAGGGTCATTTTCTCCAGTATATGGGTTTGCTGGTTTATCAACTGGCCCATCCACCAGGGTTTAAAAGAATTGGTGAGCCTGTTATTGTTAAGTGTATTACGGATTGTGCTGTCCGTTGGATCGGGCAGGTTAGCATCTATCCATGAACTGCCAAATGCAACGCCGCCGGTGTCTGTACCCGTAGTGTAATTGTTTACAGGAGAAGTGGTGGGCATTACAGGGTTGTCAATTAAAAAGTCCACGGCCTGGCTCATGGTCATGGTCTTTATTTTGTCAACACTTGCTTTTGCAGCGCCAAACATGGTTCTTCTCAACAGATGGATCATTTCTTTTTCTGTCCAACTGCCGGTGTATTGTGCAACACCTGAAAGCACACCATTGGCTTTAAAATTACTGCGGGGTGAAACAGCTTGGTTAAAACTTCTTTCTGCGGTTTGGGGGTAAGCATCATCGGGGCGTAGTTGGTGGCCCCTGGTGGTTAGGCGGCTCAAAAATTGACGCCGCTGCATAGTATTTCCCATAAAAAGAGTTTTTATTAGCTACAGTAATTTAGACATTAAAAACAGATTAAAGATTAATTAGATGTTATTGTGGAAAAAAATTTCGTGTATGCCTGCTGGTAGAAAATTGCATTTAGGGTCAATTGTGCGTGTATGAAGTGGTGGGCTTAATTAAAATCTGGCGGTTATTTTGCAGTACACTCGGGTAGTAAAATCAGCTTTGGGATTCCTTTCACACCTGTTTTCCAGACACATGCGTTACTACTAAAACAACCCGCTATGCGCTTTATTATATTCGCTTTCATCATATTGGCATTGGCATCCTGCACCAAACAAGATGTAGGCAACAGCAACCAAAATCTGCCTGCCTCCAACCAAATGGACATTAGCTATGGAAGCGATGCAAAGCAAAAAATGGACATCTACCTGCCGGCTGGTCGCACAGACAGCGCTACCAAAGTGTTGTTTCTTATACATGGCGGCGGTTGGAGCGAAGGTGACAAGGCAGATTTTTCCGCCTATGTATCGGGCTTGCAAAATCTTTTGCCGGGTTATGCCATCATCAATATTAATTACCGGCTTACAGCAAACAATCAAAACTTATTTCCAACCCAGGAGAATGATATAAAAGCGGCGCTTGAATTTGTATACAGTAAAAAATCAACCTATCATATTTCTGAAAAATGGGCTTACCTGGGTGCCAGTGCGGGAGGACACCTGGCTTTGTTACAGGCATATAAATACAGCAACCCGGTAAAACCCAAAGCCGTGGTTTCATTTTTTGGGCCCAGCGAATTAAAAAGTTTGTACAGCAACAACCTGCTTGCAGCGGTTATTTTATTGGGTGCAACCGGCAGTACTCCGGATCTTAATCCTACTATTTACCAGCAGTCAAGTCCATATAATTTCATCACTGCCCAATCTCCTCCCACTATGCTTTTGCATGGCGGAGCTGATCCGTTAGTGCCTTCCAGTCAATCTGCTATTGTAAAAGATAAATTGCAATCGTTGGGCGTGGCAAACCAATATGTTTATTACCCGAATAATGGCCACGGCTGGGATGGAGCTGATTTGCTGGACTCTTTCACCAAAATAACTGCGTTCTTAAATCAATATGTGCAATAGCGGCGTGTGGCAAGTCGTAAAGTGGCTAGTGGGAGTTTAAACCCTATACCCAAAACCCTTTACCTTATGCCTTACCCTTAAACCTTCTTCGGCTTTTTTCGTTACTTTGATAATGACTTCTCCATTAGCAGAACGTTTACGCCCTACTACGCTGAATGAGCTTTTTGGCCAGGAACATTTAACCGGCAAAGGCAGTGTATTGCGTACGGCCATAGAAAACGGAAAACTTCCTTCCATGATCTTATGGGGGCCACCCGGCGTGGGCAAAACTACTATTGCCAATATTATTGCCCATTCATTGCAGGCTACATTTTTTACTTTAAGCGCTATCAGCAGCGGCGTAAAAGAAGTGCGTGAAGTAATTGAAACCGCCAAAACAAAAGAAAACTGCATTCTCTTTATAGATGAGATCCATCGCTTTAATAAAGGTCAGCAGGATGCATTGCTTGGTGCTGTAGAAAAAGGTATAGTAACATTGATTGGTGCCACCACAGAAAACCCTTCTTTTGAAGTGAATGCGGCATTGCTTAGCCGTTGCCAGGTATACATTTTAAAGCCATTGGGTGAAGAACAATTGGTAAACCTGCTGAAACATGCACTGGAAGCCGATCCACAATTGCAAAAAAAGAAAATCACCTTAAAAGAAACAGCGGCACTCATAAATATTTCCGGTGGCGATGCACGCAAATTACTCAACCTGCTGGAGCTGGTAACAGATGCCCTGCCAGACAAAGCAGTGATTACCGATGATAAAGTGATGGACATTGCGCAAAAACGCATTGCGCTCTACGATAAAAAAGGAGAAAATCATTACGATATTATTTCTGCTTTTATTAAATCAATCCGCGGTAGCGATCCCAATGCCGCAGTATACTGGCTGGCAAGAATGATTAGCGGCGGTGAAGATGTAAAATTTATCGCACGTCGCCTCGTTATATTGGCCAGCGAAGACATTGGCAATGCAAATCCTACTGCGTTGGTAATGGCCAATGCTTGTTTTGAAGCAGTGAACAAAATTGGTTATCCCGAGTCTCAAATTATTTTATCGCAATGCGCCACTTATCTTGCTTCATCTCCCAAAAGCAATGCTGCAGTAGAAGCTATTAGCGCTGCAATGGCAGCGGTGCAACAACATGGAGATTTACCCGTGCCTTTACATATCCGCAATGCCCCTACCCGTCTCATGAAAAATCTTGATTACGGAAAAGGTTATCAATACTCTCACAGTTATGAAAATAACTTTTCTGAACAGGAATACCTGCCAGAAAAAATAAGCGGTACAGTTTTTTATACCCCAGGACAAAACGCCAGGGAAGAAGAACTCAGGAAATTTCTACGCCAGCGATGGAAAGAAAAATACGGGTACTGAGAGAAGTTTTAAGTTTTAGGTGATAAGTTTTAAGTTTTGAGCAACTAGCATTTAATCTTTGGGCATCATCGTTGTGCTGTACTCGTACCTTTTGGGCGGGTTTACTTACTTCTACCGTAAATTATTGTTGAGCTTCCTCGTTCGCGGTGTTTTTACTGCTGCGGTGTGTGATAAGTTCTTCAGCTATTAAAAGGCTAATCCAAATAGCATAAAGCAACACAGAAACAACTTAAAACTTAACACTTACCACTTAAAACTTATTGGCAGCTTAACCGCATTCCTTTAATTTTAGCTATCAAACTATATTGTACATGAGAAAGACCTGCTTCAGCATTATTGCATTGTTTTCATTCGTTGTTTTATCTGCACAAACCATCGTAAAAAAAGATCCTGCCATAGAAAAAATGGTAAAAGAGGTTTCAGCAGATTCTTTACAGTCTTATATAAAATCGCTGGTATCATTTGGCACACGCAGCACATTAAGCACACAAACAGATCCTAAAAAAGGAATTGGCGCTGCACGGTTATGGGTGCTGAGCAAGTTCAATGAATTTGCCAAACAATCCGGCGGAAGGTTATCTGCTATTATAGATACTACTACCCTGCCAGCAGATGGTAAAAGAGTAGATGCTCCATTGGTATTGGGAAATGTGGTAGCTACATTGAAAGGTACAGATCCTAATGACAATCGTATTTTTTTAATCAGCGGTCATATGGATAGCAGGCGCACCAATGTAATGGATAGAACAGGTGATGCACCAGGCGCCAATGATGATGGCAGCGGTACAGCAGCCGTAATTGAGTGTGCACGCATAATGAGCAAAAGCTCTTTTTCTGCCACTGTTATTTTTATAGCAGTAAGCGGTGAAGAGCAAGGTTTATTAGGCGCCAATTATATGGCTACTAAAATGAAAAAAGAAAACCTGCAACTGGAAGCTGTTCTTAATAATGATATCATGGGCAGCAACAACAGCAGCGAAACAAATATCATAGACAATACACGCATCCGTGTTTTTAGCGAAGGGTTGCCTGCTTATGAAACAGAAAAAACTGCTGCCAATATTCGTCAACTTGGTTTAGAGAATGATGGTAAAGCAAGGCAACTGGCACGTTATGTAAAAGAAACAGGAGAACGTTATGTAGATAATTTGCAGGTAGTAATGGTATACAGGAATGATCGTTTCTTACGCGGTGGTGATCATACACCATATGTACAGAATGGTTTTACTGCAGTGCGCATTACAGAGATGAATGAGAATTACAATCACCAGCACCAGGATATACGCAAAGAAAATGGAATTCAATATGGTGACCTGCCAGAATTTATGGATTTTGAATACCTGCGAAAGAATACATGCCTTAATCTTTGCAACTTAGCCAATCTTGCAAAAGCGCCTGCTATGCCACAAAATGTAACATTAGATGTAAAGAAGCTGGACAATTTTACAGCACTATCATGGTCTAATCCTGCTACAGGTAAATGCAAAGGGTTTTATGTATTGATGCGTGAAACCACCAGCGCTGTATGGCAGAAAAAAATATTTACATCCGAAACCAGCATCAGCCTTCCTTATTCAAAAGACAATTATTTTTTTGCTGTACAATCTGTAAATGAAGATGGCAACGAAAGTTTGCCAGTAGTGCCGGCTGTAGGAAGATGATATTTATCGTGAGACGTGAGGCGTCAATCGTGAGTGGGTTGATGATTTTTGTCGACAGACTTGAGACGAGAAACGTGCGTAAGTTGATGACTCCATTAACTATTCATTTTTGTTTGGGTCTTCTATCTACTATCGATTCCCGTCTCACGAGTATCGAGTCTCGCCTCACGACTGACGACTCTCGTCACCAGTTAAGTGCTCGTTAAGGCATTTGCTATAAAGCAATAAGACTGCATCCTTTTAGTTTTTATTATGACTTTGTGTTTAAACCATCCCGTTTAATGCAGTCATAACTACAACTAAATGAACAAGCATGAAAAAAACTTTTTTACCCTTAGCAGTAATAATCGCAATGGTTTCGTTTGTGTCCTGCGCACCTGCATATGTAGTGCGTGAAAGACCAAGAGAAGTAGTATATGTTAGACCTGCACCTCCCAGTCGTGCACACGTATGGATTAGCGGTGATTGGGTTTGGAGTGGCGGACGTTATGTATGGCATGAGGGCCGCTGGGATATGCCACGCCGTGGATCACGTTGGGCAGATGGCTACTGGCAGGATACCCCAAGAGGTTCAAGATGGGTGCCTGGCCATTGGCAACGTTATTAAAAAGATATAAACTCAGTTATAAAAAAGAGCAATGCCTTACAATTTGTAAAGCATTGCTCTTTTATTTACATTAATGCCTATTGATTTGCTGAAATAAAAATCTTGGCATTTTCATTTTTTGGGTTGAGCGCCAGAGATTTTTTATACGCTTCAACACCTTCCTTTTTACGGCCTAAAAATAAAAGGCATTCACCCAAGCTGTCGAATGTATTATACCCATTGGGGTACAACTGCGTGTTAAGCGTAAATATTTGCAGTGCCTCATCGCCTCTTCCGGTGCGCAAAAGTTCATAACCAAAATCATTAATGCCTGCTTCACTTACATTATAAACAGATGCAGTACCTACAGCTTTTTGCTTTTTTATAAATTCAATTGTCTTATTCAATGATTTTGATTCGATGTAATAATCATTAACTGAAAGCAAATTCATGTTTCTCACTTTTTCAAGTTGTTCCGGCAATGTTTCAACACCATAATATTTTCTTACACTATCAGTAATAACGGTTGAATCAATAGCATATCTCTGCCACTTGCCATCGGGCATCTTCATCATATACTGCGTTCCATAAATCTGTGGTTTATTTCTGCTCATCAGCTCCCTGTCAATAGCAGCCGCTAACAGCCACCTGTTTACGGTTGAATCAAGTTCAATTGCCTTCTTCATTTGCTTTACGGCCATTGCATAATCTACAGAATCACGACCATGCTGAAAAATCATTGCAGTATTAAAATAATCTATGCCTGTTATTACCTTACCAGCATTAATTAACTCGTAAACTCTCTTTCTCCTGGCACTGTCTTCTTTGCCTACAACTGCCCAATTTATATTTTTTACAGATCTAGCATTCTGATCTTCATTGTACATTTTTTGCAGTTCTTCATTGTTTTGACTGAAACTGGCAAGTGGCAGCAAAAACAATAAAATCATTCCTTTACAATTTATTGGTTTCATACGCAAGATTCTTATTTGCTTGTTTGTATTTAATGGTAAGGACGAATGATTATTTCTCCCTTTTATTATCCCTTGTTTGAATTCTGCGCATCTCTTATATTCTTTTGCACAGTAATAGCACCAAACAAACCCAATAGAAATGCAAATGCATAAAACCCTTTTTCGCTGGGTAGCAGTGTTGCATTCCACAAACCAATAATCAATAAAATAATGGATAGAATAGTTGCAAACCAGCAAATAGCATAATACAGATCTGTAACAGTGATTCCTTCCAGTTTATCACGCACACTTTTTTGCAGCGATACTACTGCAAATAAACCAAACATTAGTACAGTGAAATAATAGCCTTTTTCATTGAGCGCCATCTCTGCACGCCACAATCCAATAATAAAACCAATGGCACCTGCGGCCAATGCAATCCATGATGCTGCCACAAAAGCAGCAGAAGGTTTCTGATTCATACTTGTAATTTTTTTGTTTTAAAATTTGTTGAATAAAATAGCAGTACTGTTCTGGTCAACAGTTATTAAAACCCGGTAATCATTTGTATTGGTAGAAAATGCCTTTGTCGAACGGTGTCCACCAGCAGGCTTTTTGTCCGCAGCTTTTCAGCGCATTGTTTGCCCATGTATTGCAGGTATGAAACATGCTGTAGCTTCCGTTTGCTTCATAAAAAGCATCAGCATCATTATAATTGGCATTGGTAACAATATGCATCACATGACCTGCACTGTCTTTCTGAAAACTGTTTTTTATGTATGTTATCAATCGTGCATATTCATTATTGCTAATCATAATTTTTTTGCAGGAGGCATTCTCTGAAAGCGTATCATAAAACGTAGCATGTATAGCTGTGGTGCTTAATCCAAAGGCAGCATTAAATGCCACGCTGAATTTTAAATCTGCCCAGGTGGGTGTTTGCAAATAGAAACCTTTATCGCCCCAACCCATCGCCAGCCAATGCATTTTACTGCTGTCTGTTAAATGTGTATTGGCAAACTTTATTTCATTGCGCCAGTCTGTCAATGCGTTGGTTACGGGCACTACTATATCTGTGTGCACGCCATTTGATTTTATGTAGATAGCCATTTCTTCCGGCTGATCTTTTTCTTTGCTAACAGAAAGCCGTGAAAGGCACCAGGCAGCAAGCAGGTATAATAAAACAAATGCGATAAAGCCAAGTATAAAGTAGCCGCAATACTTCAGCAGTCGTTTAAGAAAAGAAGGCATAGATAGAGGTTTAAGGTTATAGCAGTTAATAAATGCTACGACGGCATTTCACCGTCGCAGCATGTCTTGCATCTATTGAACTACTTTAATAATACCGGCACCATTGTAGGAATGGTATTCTCCATTGTACATGGCATCTGCACTTGCAGGGCCCATTTTATAAACACCGGGGCTTACCGCACGTACTGCATAATAATACAATTGTTTTGCGCTATAGAGGTCTACAAACAAATTGATCCTGTCATCACGCACATCCATTGCTGTTGGATTGCTGGCATCTTTAATCCATTCCATGCCTGGCAATTCTTTGGTGCGGGGATTTTCAATTTCAAAACCAGCAGGCAGCAAATCTGTAAGCACTACATTTTCCACAGAGCCGCTGTATGATTTTTCAAGGCTCAATTGCACAATCACCAAATCATTTTGCTTGAAGGTATTACCGGTTATGGCACGTCCGTACCTATCAAAGAAACGTCGGCGTACTTTGATATAATTGTCTTCTTCTTTGTACGCACCACTTGCACTGATGCCTTCACTCTGCCACCAGTAATAAATATTCCCTTCACCTTTTGTAGTGATGTCAACACTGTTGCTGTTCAATTGTTTTGCATTCAGTCGTAAACTATTGGTGCTTACTGTACCAACATTTTTTCCGTTAGCATTTATAGTAGCCGTAACAGTTGATTTATTGGCAGCCCTTGCCAGTTTACCAATTGCCAAAAAGCTAAATGCACTTTCCTGTGTACTATACCAGGTTCTTTGTTTCAGTTTATCCACAACATGATTAGCCATTACAGGTATTTGCGCATTGGTAGGGTCAGCGTCAATCAATACGTTTAATGAAATAGCTTCATCTCTTATATCACTATAAAAACTGCCACCCGTTTGCGCTACAGCTACTTCCCCGGTAAATGATGCAGGCAGCATTTCCTTAAACCTTGCTTTATCACCGGCAACAGCGTAAGCAGCAGACAAAAGATAACGACTATCCAAAGCCAGCAAAGCAGGATTGGCTTTATAATAATTCATAGCACTTACGTTGGGTCTGCCTGCCAATGACAATACATACAAACTATAAGCAACTTCTTTAGGTGCTATTTTCTTTTGCTCTTTCTGATTATAATAATACAAAATGGTTTCGCGGTTGCGCAGTTTTGTATTGAGGTAGTTCAATAATGTTAGCAACAAGCCATTGTCTACATCGTAACCAGCTTTCTGTGCTTCAATTAAAAAATGCGCTGCATATACAGAAGCCCACCAGTGCTCTGTTCCTTCCCCATCCCATAAAGTAATGCCGCCATTGTACAACTGACGCAGTTTTATTTTACGAATGGCTTCCTGGATATTAGCATTGGCAGATGCCTTGTTATCTTTTCCAGTGTTGAACAAATCAGCCATATCTCCATAATACAATTGCGGAAAGGCTGCAGAAACAGTTTGTTCTGTACAACCATATGGATAGGCAACCAAATACGCAAACTGATCTGCCAGTCGCAATGCAGGCGAACGGCTTACCACCAGTTTATAATCGCCACTGCCTGGTATAAAATCATTCAGGCCTATAGTTATTTTCTGCGAAGCATTTCCCGCTACTACCCCACTGCCTGTTATTTTTTGCAATGTAGAAGGAGGCCTTACAGTAATATCTGTTTCATCTGTAAATTTCTCGCCCATGCCTTTTACTTCCACTTTTATTTTACCTGTGCTAATGCTTGGCGATGCTATTACTTTAAATATCGCCCTTGCTTCACTATTCGCTTTTAATTCTACTGATTGTTGCAATGGGCCTGCAGCCTGTAATGGCGCAGTAACACTTAATGTTGCATCTGCAGTACTGTTCTTGCTGGTAGTATTGGTAATTGTTACAGGCACAGTTACCGTATCACCAGGACTTAAGAAACGTGGTAAAGCAGTACTTAATACAATAGGATCTGCCACTTTCATGTTTGATTCTGTGCTACCAAAACTTTCATTCTTATATGCAACAGCCATCAGTCTTATCTCACCACTGAATTGCGGAATATCAAATTCAAAACTTGCTTCACCGCTTCCATCTGCTTTTGTTATACCGCTCCAGTAACTTACTATCTTAATGCGCTTATTGGGCATTGGGTTGCTACGTTTGCTCGTTTCCAAATCACCATCACCACCGGTGCTGCTCAGTCTTGCACGTATTTCCGGAAATAGCAGTGGGTACATATCATAACCTGTAACATCCAGCGAACGCTTGCCATAAAAATAATCGTAAGGATCGGGTGTATCAAAATTGCTTACCTGCAATACACCGTTATCCACTGCAGCCAGTGTTACATAGCTACCGGCCGCAGCTTTTACTTTTACTTTCTGGTGCGTATGAGAACGAACTGCAGCACTTGCTTCTATCTTCACATCCATCTTGCGGCTTTTTTCTTCTACCATTATACTCCTGTAACCATGTGCAACCGTTAATGGAATATCACTCACATCGTGCGGTTTAATCAATGTAGCAGTAATGTACACGTTGGGCAAATGATCAGCAGATAGTTTCATATCCAGCGATGCCTGTCTTCCATCAACATTTACATACTGGTAAGAAACTACTTTATCCGTTTCCATAGTCACCAGCATCTTTCCACTGAAAGGCGTTTTAAATAAAACCTTGGCTGTTTCACCAGTGCTATAAGCATTCTTGTCTACATCAATATCAATATTGCCTTCAGTACTTACTTCAAAAGAACTATTGTCATCATTGCCCCAATTGCCATAGCTGTAAAATTCTTTTTTTACATAGCTGCTGGCACCAGGTATAGACACACGCAATTCATAGTTACCAGGCGTTCTGGGAGTAAAAGGGAAAGAAGTGTTTTCACCTGAAACAGTTACATTATTGCTGGCAACTACTTTATCTTCCTTCTGCGATTCGTAACGGAAATACTCACCGTTCTTTGTAAGCACTGTACGGTACTCATGTTTTATCACTTCCACTTTTGCAGTGGTCGTTGTCAATTGTTCGCTTTTATTAATAGAGATCAATGGAAATTTTATAGACTGGTTCAGCGGATAATACCACCAGCCATCTTCACCAATACCAAAAAATACCGGTTGTGTATAAATGTTAGCATTGGTACTACGGCTAACCGGTCTTCCTGTTTCATCAAACACAGTTGTATAGAAGCTCGCTTGCAGCAAACCAGTATTCTTATATTCCTCTTTTGCAGTAAAACTTTCGCTGGCATTTCCATCGCCGTCTGTTGTGCCTTCTTTTACGGCTTTATCAAAAGAGATACCAGGGTTTGCAATAGAGAAATTATAATTGGTGTACTTTTTCGGATTGAAGGAACTCTGCTTCACTTGTATCTCACACTCGTAATTTCTATTGGCAGCCGGCGGCCCAAAGAAATTAACCGCATTGATGGAAAGTTTGGCAGACTCTCCTACTGCAAGACTTTCTTTATCCAATTTAGCAGTAACTTTTATACGGTCTGGCACAAACTCTTCTACCATAAAATTCTGACTGCCTAATAACACATCGTTGCCATTGTATACTTCCAACGAATAACTACCTGTAATTGCAGACGCTGCTACATCAACGCTTCCTTCCAGCGATCCCTGCTCATTCAAATTCTTACGAAAGGTTTTTAATTCTTTTCCGTTGGGCAATAAAAATTTCAGTTTGATTGGCAGTTCACCGGGAGATTTCCATAACCTGTCTCTTACCACCACAGAGAAATTAATGCGTTCACCGGGGCGATAAATATCTCTTTCTTCATAGATAAATGCATCAAGCCCTGTTGAGTTGATGTGCTTGCCACCAACATCAAAACGACTCATATTTACTTTTGTACTGCTAAAAGGCAGGTAGCTAAAATCGCTTTCAGTTTTAGCAATTATCATTGCCGGTTTAAATCCTGCAAACTCTTTCTTGGCATAATTAATTTCTGCAACGCCATCTGCATTGGTGGCAGCTGTACCCAACAATTGATTATTGGCACCGTACGCCAATACATTCACACCATTTACAGGTTGCGCTGTTTTAAGTGAATTGACAAATACATAAATCTTATCTGTGCCTTCTTTTGCAATCAATCCAAAATCTGAAAGCGAGATAAACCTGCTATCACTCACCCAATAATCTTCAGTTGATTTTATTTTTATGTGGTAGATACCTTTAAAATCGGGCAGCTTGTCTTCTATATTAAAATTAAACAAACGGGCAGATCCATTCTTGGGAAGCGTTTTTGTATCTATCTCTTTCTCATAAATCACATCACCCACTACTGCATCGTCTCCACCTTCATCATAATAATCCTCGCTATTGCCATTGCTTTCTTTGGGATAATAACCGCTTCGTTGCGCTGCCAGCAAATTGCTCTCATAAATTTTAGAAACAATCACTTTTACTTTCGCAACATTCACCAGCTTCACTTCTATATTTTTATTGCCCTGCCCTGCCAGGTATACAGCTTGCTTGTTTACAAAACTTACTGCAGGTTCCATTTTACCAAACGCAAAATTGTTATGGTACTCATCTCTTAATACACCACCAATTTTTCCACGCAGTCCTTTTACCAATGTAAGTTCATAGCTCTTGGTAGCATCAAAACCTTCGCTGCTTATTACAAAGCCATCATCTGTTGACTCTACAGAAAATTTTACAGCCGGATCTATTTTTATAAACGATGCCAGGTTTTCAGCAGCTACCTGTTGACTTGTTCTTATGGTAATTGTACCTGTGCTGCCATCGTGCTCTGTATTAATATCATTTATAGTAAGCGTAAACGGAGAAGGAATAAAGGCTTTTGTTTCTGCTTTTTCTTTTGTTGGATTGGTACCACCTTGTGGAAGCAGGCCTTTATCAAGACTTATTTTTACATTATAATCCCTGTCTTCTGTCTTAAGCCCATTGATGCGCACTGAAATTTTATTGTCGTCTGAAACAGACAGCATGGTATAGTCAACTGTTTTATCATCTACTGTTACCTGCAACTTATCTTTCAATGAAGCAGGACTTACCGGGTAGTTGAAATACAAATCAACCTGCGGCACCGCCTGTTTGCTGTTTTCATCCTGCAATACCCAGGTTGTATTGGTATTTTCCAGTTTTAGATCTGGTGTACTGAATGTGAGGTTATCGCCTTTATCTACTTTATCGAACTTTGAATAGCGGAATAATTCTTTATTGAAATGCGCTTTGTAAGTTGTAGCCGCCTGCAATGGTCTTGCCGGAGAAAAAACAAGTTCATCGCCATGTTCCCAACGGAAACGGCCGGGTATTTTCGGTTCAAAAGAAACATACTCTGTAGAATCCCATTGATTCAACAATGAGTCAGTCACCAGTGGTTTATTAAACCTGAAAACAAGATTGCCCAATTGCGGCACTTCATCTTTTGCATTGGTATAATCTAAAGAAATGGCCTGACGGTTACAACCGTATAAAAAAATAATCCCGATGATTACCGGAATTACCAATAGTCTTGCAATACGCATAGAAGGTTTGGTTAAGGTGTTTTTGAAAACCAGTGTTAAAGTACAAAAATGATAATAAAAAACAGGTTTTGTTTTCTTTCTTTGATAAAAGAATACCTGTGCAAAGAGGATGAGAAGCTAAGGGGGATAGTCCGGCTGGACCATAAAATTTAAATTACACAGGAAAGATAAATACAGCGGTGAGCGATTTGCAAATTTCCGTACATAAGAATTTGTTAATTGCTATTTTGAGTTATGCGAAATATTTTTTGTGGCCGGCATTGGTTCCCCGATTAGGCATCGTTGCGTCGCACTCTTGTGCTGCAAATTATCATTCAGCTTTTGCATCCGGTGTGGCAGCCTAAGCATTAAAAATAATTACATGGCCGGAAAGTTATAGGTAAGTTGATCTATGTATGTTTATAAACTAAAATGAAACTCCCATCCATCAACATAAAAAAACTATTCAAAAGATTGCTGATGACAGTTGCAGGCTGTTTTGTGCTTTTTCTATTGCTCAATTGGATTTTTCCCGTGCCCACAAAAATTGAATACTCTACTATTATCACAGATGGGAAAGGAGAAGTAATACATGCCTATCTTACCAAAGATCAGCAATGGCGCATGAAAACAGAGTTGAATGAAATCTCTCCCCTGCTGCGCAAAACCATTATTGAAAAAGAAGACAAATATTTTTACCAGCACCCCGGCATTAATCTTATGGCGATGGGCAGGGCTTTTTTTAAAAATCTCCTGCGCATGAAAAGGACTTCCGGCGCTTCCACTATTACTATGCAGGTGGCAAGGGCATTGGAACCCAAAAAAAGAACTTACCTGAATAAAAGCGTAGAAATGTTCAGGGCTTTGCAACTGGAATGGAAGTACAGCAAAGATGAAATATTGCAAATGTACCTAAACATGGTTCCATATGGTGGCAACATACAAGGTGTAAAATCTGCGTCTATACTTTACTTTAAGAAAAATCCGGATCATTTATCGCTGGCAGAAATCACTGCACTATCTATCATTCCCAACAGGCCATCTACATTGGTAATTGGCCGCAACAATGATACTATTGTAAAAGAAAGAAACCGCTGGTTAGAAAAATTTGCTGCCGATAAAGTATTTACACAAAAAGAAATAAAAGATGCATTGGATGAACCGCTGACTGCAACCCGCGGCACTGTCCCTGAGTGGTTGCCACATCTTTCCTACAAACTGAAAAAACAACATAAGCCCATTGTAAAGACTTACATAGAAATGAATACCCAGTTTAAAATTGAAAAACTGGTAGCTGATTATAGTCGCAGCCTAACGTTAAAAAACATACGCAATGCTGCTGTTATTGTTATAGACAATCAAACGCATCACGTAATTGCCTATGTTGGCTCTGCTAATTTTAAAGACACCATTGATGCAGGCCAGGTAAACGGTGCAGCAGCTATACGCCAGCCCGGTAGCACTTTAAAGCCATTGCTATACGGGCTTTGCATTGATGAAGGATTGCTAACACCAAAAACCATTATAACTGATGTATCCGTAAACTACCAGGGATATGCACCCGAAAATTATGATAAGAAGTTTAATGGCTATGTGAGCATGGAATATGCATTGGAACATTCACTGAATATACCTGCAGTAAAAAGTTTAAGGTTGCTGGGTAAAGACAAGCTGATACAAAAACTGGCCGCCTGCAATTTTGAACAGGTAAAAAAAGAATCAGCAAAAGCTGGGCTTGTCTGTCATTCTTGGAGGTTGTGGCGCCACATTGGAAGAGCTTACCGGCTTGTACAGCGCATTTGCCAATGAAGGTATGTATGTGCAGCCGACATACACACAGGATGATTCCTTGTACAAAAAAATCCGTGTGCTTAGCGATGCATCCAATTTCATGATCAACGAAACACTGTCTAAAGTAAACCGTCCCGACTTTCCACTGAATTGGCAAAGCACAGAGCATATGCCAAAGATTGCATGGAAAACCGGTACTTCATACGGAAGAAGAGATGCATGGAGCATTGGTTACAATAAGCATTATACCATTGGTATCTGGACGGGCAATTTTTCTGCGCAAGGCATACCTGAATTGAGTGGTGCTAATATTGCAACACCTTTGCTTTTCAAAATATTTAATACTATAGATTACGACAGCGATCAGGAATGGTATACACAACCCAAAAGCTGCGATATAAGACAAGTGTGCTCTGAAACCGGTTTACCGCCTAATGATTACTGCACCAATATTGTAACTGATTATTTTATACCATTGATTTCTCCTGCAAAAAAATGCGATAACATGCAGGAGATAATGATAAGCGCAGATGAATCGATGTCATATTGCCAAAGCTGTGTACCTGCAACCGGTTATAAAAAGAAACTGTATAAAATCATTACACCAGATATGCAGGCATGGATGCAGGATAACAAAGTTTCTTACCAGCGCATACCTCCGCATAACCCTGCTTGCGAAAAAATTTTTAAAGAAGGAGCGCCATTGATTACATCACCTTCTAACGGTACAGAATACCTGATTAGCAAAAAGCATCCTGAACCATTACAACTGGCTTGCAGGGCTGCAGCAGATGCGTCTATGTTATACTGGTACGTCAACAACAAATTTTACAAATCGTGCCATGTAGGTGAGAAGCAATTTTTTGTGCCAGATGAAGGGCCAGTAAAAATTTCCTGCACAGATGATAAGGGTAGAAACAGGGATGTATGGATAACGGTTAAGCTGGTGAATTTATAATTTTCGTGAGTGGTGAGTCGTGAGTGGCGAGTAGGGCCAACAATTGGTAAACTTTTCACCAATAAAAAAATCAGGTATCAGACATCTTCACATCAGACATTTTCCATTCTAATTACCCCAAGCCTGTTTTCTGCCTACTATTGCCCATTTACCGTCTGTCTGTTTAAAGATGAAGGTTGCTCCCATGCCGCATTGCAAATTGTCGCAACGGTAACCAATATCTATTACTGCATACTGATTGTCTTCTGTAAATGCCGGCCTGGAAAAATAATAAACCCATTCACTTTTATTGAATTTCGGTTTTCGCTGGCTTACATGTTTATTGCCTGCGTCCGACAATAGCAATTTAGCTGTTGCATCGTCTATGCAATTGGTATGTTGCAATTTATCCTGTCGCCATTCGTGGGCTAATGTATCCTGGTAAGATTGTTTAGCCAACTCCTGCAAAACATAAATGGGCACATCCTGTTGCAATCCGTATTTGTACCATTCATCGTAATCAAATCGTTTGAAAGAACAAGCTGGGGCTTTTGCGTATAAATAAAAAGAAGAGATACTGCTGTCTACTACTTGTCGGGAGATAGCGTTTACAAAATCTTCTGGTGTGAAGGCTTTACTTTGTCCGAAGCAAATGTTTACAGAGAAAAGCATTATTAAAATGAGTGCCCATTTCATAAAGCAATGTTCCGCTAAAAAAAGTTAAAGGCATTCTAAAAAAACACCCGGCCAAATAGCCGGGTGTTGAACGGGAGGATTTATTCGTATTAAATCATCACAGTTTTATGAACTTGCTGGATGTAACAGTTGTGCCGTTTATGAAGCGCAATGTGTACATGCCTTGTTGCAGGTTGCTGATATCGTATTGGTTGCCGCTTAACTGGCCAAACTGTTTTACCAGTTGTCCGGTAGCATCTATAATCTGCAATTGTGTAAACCTTGCACCGGTAATAGTAAGTGTATTGTGTGCAGGGTTTGGCGAAATTGAAACAGTAGTAGCTGCTCCGCTTACTTTTACAGTCTTGCTGTATTTGTACGAGCCGTCTTTATCTACCATTTTCAGGCGATAGTAAACATCATTGTTAGAGCTATACATGTCTGTAAACAGGTATGATCTTTTAAGGCTGCTGGTACCAGCCGCTGCTACTTTACCCGCTGTAGCAAAGTGCAACGCATCTTCGCTTCTTTCAATGTTGAAGTAATCGCTATTAATTTCAGTGCTGGTAGACCAGTTCAGCAATACTTCATTCTTTGTTTTACGATTGGCGGTAAAGTCTAGCAAGGTAATAGGTAAGGCTATAGTAGATGATGCCAAATGAAACGTAGAGAAAGAAGAAACCTGTGTGGTAAACACATAATCATCTTCCCATGTGGTCCAATTAGTAGTTAGTTTTACCAGGTCACTACCAATAGCTCCGTTATTGCAAGGATCTTCGCTTTTAAAAATTGCAATATCATTAGGAGAAGTAACACCAGAAGTGGGAGATGCCATTAAATCATCCACTTCAGATTTCTTTACATACAATCTTAGATCCACCGCTGAAGTAGGTTGTGTTCCAACTGTAATAGTGATACTTCTATTCAGAAAACTATAACCCTTGTATTGACGTTCAGGACTAGATTGAACGTATAAATCTGCAGCCAGGCTGGTTAGGCTGTTGCCATTAGGATTAACTTCTGCAATAGCAGCACCACTTGCATCTATAATACCTTTCCATCCCGTACTGGTTACATTAGATGATGCAATTGGCACACAATTACCTCCATCTGCTACAGGTGCTGGTACAGAAACAAGGCTGGTGCCGGTAGCGCCTGTACCTGTAGTCGCTGATGTAAATGAACCGCCGCGAGTATAATCAGATGTAGCAGGATCAAATTTGTAAATAACTCCAGCACCGTTAGCTCCACCGACATATGTCATGCCATACAAAAGACCATTTCTTTCCATCAGTTTTGATGTGGGCTCAGCGCCTTGGACACCGGGAGTAGCTGCATCATCAAAACTAAATTTTTTGCTATAACCACCGCCTGAAGGATCATACTCAAACAGGAAGCCAGCACCTTCATCTCCTCCCCAATAAGAAACACCATATAGTTTGCCGTTTGCTACAGTAAGACCTGGAGGACTTAGCTCGCCGCTCTGTGAAAGAAAATAATCCGGAGCAGCAAAGTCATGCAAGTTTGCATAACCGCCTGATGGATCAAACGAAAACAAATTGCCTTGTCCATTGACACCTCCTCCTACAGTAAGCCCATACACCTTTCCGTTTAACTCTGTCAAGCCGCCTGTTGGATCGCTGCCATCATCAAAATCATACAGGTCTAAATAGGCATTGGTAGCAGGATCAAACGAAAAAAGTACACCACCACCATCAGCATCTCCATGAACACCACCTGCATAAGTGGTACCATAAAACTTGCCGTTGTAAAATGCTAATGGACTGCTGATGTATTTTGCAGAAGAAATGTCTACATTACCCCCGGTAGCAAGGGCAAACTCATACAATTTGGCGTAAGTTGAAGTAGCTGGATCGAAACTAAATATTACTCCTTTACCAGGAGTTCCACCACCAATGGTCATTGCATAAAACTTACCGCCCTGCATTACCAGGTCGCCCATTGGATACGAACCGTCTGTTCCATTAAAACTATATAAAATAGTAGTAGTATTTGTAGCCTTGTCGTATTTGTATATAGATCCCAATCCACTAGCACCACCTTTTTGCGTAGTGCCGTAGAAAATCTTATTGTAATAGGTTAAACTGCTGGATGGGTTTGCCGCTGTACTGGTGCCAAAATCAACCTTTTTTGCATAGGTAGGTGTACTAGGATCATACTCGAATATAACACCCATCCCGGTGCTTCCTCCTTCTTTTGTGGTACCATACAATATGCCGCTATAATCAGTAAGTGTAGAATATGATGAAGCTCCGTTAGTGCCATTAAAATCTACCGTTTTGGTGTATACTCCTGAAGGGGTAGCTAGATCAAATTCAAATAATGTACCCAAGCCATTAGCTCCATCAGCATACGTAAGCCCGATTAATTTAGTTCCACTTGCAACCAGGCCTCCCTGGGGCAGGCTTCCATCTATTGACTTTGAAGCACTAGCAAAGTTATGCTCTATGGTATAGGAATTAAAGGCGGGATCATATTCGAATAAAGCCCCGATTACATCAGAACCTCCATACGGTGCCAATCCATATAATTTACTATTGTACAAAACGAGACTTCCATTATCAACAGCTTCTGAGTTTACTTGGTGCAATTGTAATTCATTGGTAAAGGTAGTGCTGGCAATATCGAATTCAAATACACTACCATCACCACCTGAGATAGATTGCCGGGTGGTACCATACAATTTATTATTATAAAGTGTAAGACTACCAGTTGGCGTATTGCCAATGCCTGCAAGAGGTGTAAATTCAATCAACGGAATACTGGAGGCGGCACCAGATGGATCAAATTTAAAAATAACACCGTAGTCCATGCCTGATGGGCCGCCAGCAGCAGTAACTCCGTACAAATAATTGTTGTCCAAAGTCAATGTGCCAATTGGGCCACTACCATCAGTTCCGTTAAAATTATAGGGCGTTGAAAACGCATTAGTTGATAGGTCGTATTTAAATATAGCACCAAAATTAGTTGCGTTATCTCCATTGGTAGTGCCATAGAAAGCACCATTGTATAAAGTAAGATCTGAAGCCTGGCCATAATCTCCAACACCAGGACCAGTTATATCTACCACTTTGGCATAAGCACTGGTAGCCGGGTCATATGAATATATCATAGCTTTATTGCCGGCACCACCTGTTTGTGCAACGCCATACAATTTACTATTATAGGCAGTCATAGCCCCCTGTGGACTGCCGCCCTTATTTGTAAGAGTAAAAGAATGCTTGTTCGCAATGCCGCCGCCGCCGCTGTCTGAAGTAAAAATAACACCAACATTATCCGGGCCACCATCCCTGGTAACACCCCAGTTTTGATAAATGCCCTGCGCTTTTGTAGAAAGGCTTGCTGGCATGACAGCGATCAATAAAATAAGTAAACGGTAAAAGTTTTTAAGTCGAAGTAGATTCATGGTAATGCAGTTAGAATTTACTAAATAAAAAATGGGTTAGTACTTAAAAAATAAAATTAAGTGTAAATACATAATTTTTAAAAATTACTTATTATAAGATGTTGAAAAGCTTGGTGTTGACCTATATGCCAGTGAGCCGAAGCACTTAAAAAATCAATATAAAAAAAATGCCACCCAATGGGTGGCATCACTATTATGAATACCTGCTATTAATCCATTTTTGAAACTTCTCCACTGCCATGAACCGACATTGATACCTTAGGTTCTCCTCTGTAATGTACGTCGCCACTGCCTGAGATTTCCGCTTCCAATGATACACTCGCAAACACTTCATTGTCGCCACTGCCATGGATAGACGTCTTTACATTTTCCGCTTTTAAATTAGCTGCCTTCAAGTCACCACTTCCATTGGTTTTGCTGATCAGGTCACGGGTTTCTCCGGAAATTTCCAAATCACCATTGCCGTGTATCTCTACATTTACCTGCGGACAGTCTACCGCAAGCGAGACATCGCCATTACCTGCAATGTTTATATCCATTTTTTCTTTACCGGAGATTTTGCCCTGGCTTTGTATATCTCCGTTACCATGGGTTTCAAATGCATTCCATTCCGGCGCAGATACATATACTTTAACGCCCCTGAAATCAGTAAACGACATATCGTGTTTAAACCGCACCATCAGGTGACCGTTTTCTACTACTGTTTCTATATACTGCAATAAATTCTGCTCTGCTTCTACCTTTACTCCAAAATTGCCCTGTGATGCAACAATATCAATAGACCCATGTGTTTCAACGCCGGTGAACCCGGTAACCGAACGCTGCTCAGTGGACAATGCGCCATTGCCAGATACGTGGCGATGGTTTCTATAACGGCAGGATGAAAACCCCGTTACTACTATTAATAATAAAATGAAAAATTTCTGCATAGTTGTATGTATGATATACGAAGTCTGAAGTCAGAAGTCAGACTTCTGACTTCCTGCTTCTGATTTCCGTTCAATCTGCTTTCTTTACACTGCCTGCACCACTCACCTGCTGGTTTACATTGGTTGCTCCCCCTTTATAAGTAACATTGCCAGCCCCACTCACTTGTGCTTCCAGTTTAATGCTGGCAAAAACATCAGCAGCTCCGGCACCGGAAATATCAACTTTGGTGTTTTCTGATAATAGTTCATAACAATGTGCTTTGGCCGCACCGGTTAGGTTAAGGTCGAATGATTTTGTTTCTCCTTTCAGGTTTACTTCACCTGCACCGGAGACTTCTGCACTTACCGCAGGTGCATTCACATCCATATTGATATCTCCCGCACCGCTTACATCCATGCTTATTTTTTCTGTGTTTACAATTTTGGTCTGTCCGGTAATATTGCTGGCACCAGACACATCAATATCACTATAGACAGGGGAGGTCACATACACTTTTACCCTGTTGGTGGGCTTTAGGTTATAACCCTTTCTGCTTTTAATGAAAATACGATCTCCCTGTTGTTCTATTTCAATATACTGAAGCAGGTTTTCATCTGTTTCAATCTTTACCGGTTTTGTATCACCCTGGGCTACATACAAATCAATAGCACCGGAAACCTCTACATTTTTAAAAGCACTTACAGTATGTTCCGTGGTTTTTATATTGCCATTGCCGTTTACTCTTTTACCCATCATATATCCGCAGGAAGACAGAATAATAACCATTACTGTTAACAGGAGAAATTGTTTTTTCATGTTGTTTTGTTTTGGAAGCTTTATTTAATTTCTGGCGTACAATGCCAAGCTATATTTATAGGACGACGCCTTATGATGACAGGTTACATATTTGAAGTTGGAGAATAAGTAAGGCACCACCCTTACTCACGGCGGTGAAGATAGCATTTTAAGCCTAAACCACTCTCTCTTAATAAGAAAGGTATTGAGAAAAGTAGTCCAAAAACTACCGCCCGTTTTCTTACCTTCGCGGCATCATGACGGAAAAAATCCTGATTCTAGACTTCGGCAGCCAGTATACCCAGCTTATTGCCCGCGCCGTTCGTGAGGCCAGTGTATACTGCGAAATCATTCCTTATCACAAACCTGTAGTATTTGATCCATCACTGAAAGGCATTATCCTTTCCGGTTCTCCTTTTAGTGTAAATGAGGAAAAGGCACCTGAAGTAAACATCAGTGCCCTGAATGAAAAGGTACCGGTATTGGGCGTTTGCTATGGTGCACAACTTACCGCCAAACAATATGGCGGACAGGTAGCCAAAAGCAACAAACGCGAATACGGCCGTGCCATGATGCAGGTAACACAGCCGGATGTTTTAATGAATGCAGTTGACACTACATCGCAGGTATGGATGAGCCACAGTGATTCTGTTTTGCAATTGCCTGCTGGTTTTGAAGTACTGGCTACAACCGAAAGCATTCCATACGCAGCTTTCAAAAAAAGCAATGCTGCATTACCGTTATATTGCGTGCAGTTTCACCCGGAGGTATATCACTCTACAGAAGGCAAAAAAATAATCAAAAACTTTCTTACCAATGTTTGCGGCTGCAAGCAGGATTGGACATCGGCCCATTTTATTACTGATACAGTAGAGGCACTTAAAAAACAAATAGGCGATAGAAAAGTAGTAATGGCATTAAGTGGTGGTGTAGACTCTACAGTGGCCGCTACTTTAATTCATAAAGCAATTGGCGACAGGCTGTATGGCATATTTGTAGACAATGGTGTATTGCGCAAAGGTGAATTTGAAAGTGTTTTAAAAACCTATGCGCAAATTGGCCTGAACGTAAAAGGCATAGATGCCAAAGAACGTTTCTATGCAGGGCTTGCCGGAAAAACAGACCCGGAGGCAAAAAGAAAAGTAATCGGCAGTTTATTTATAGACATCTTCCAGGAAGAAGCAAAAAAGATTGAAGGTGTGGGCTTGCTTGGCCAGGGCACCATCTATCCTGATGTTATTGAAAGTGTTTCTGTACACGGCCCTTCTGTTACAATCAAATCTCACCACAATGTAGGCGGATTGCCAGAGCACCTGCACCTTGAACTGGTAGAACCGCTGCGTTCTTTGTTTAAAGATGAAGTAAGAAGAGTAGGCAGAGAACTGGGCGTGCCCGCAGATATGATAGACCGCCATCCTTTCCCTGGCCCCGGTCTTGCCATTCGCATATTGGGAGAAATAACCGCAGAAAAAGTTGCTTTGTTGCAGGAAGCAGACCATCGTTATATACAAGGCCTTAAAGACCACCAGTTGTATGCAACTGTTTGGCAGGCTGGCACCATCTTACTTCCTGTTAAAAGTGTTGGGGTAATGGGCGATGAAAGAACCTATGAATTTACGGTAGCTTTACGTGCCGTAACATCTGTAGATGGTATGACGGCTGATTGGGCACACCTTCCTTACGACTTTCTTGCATTTGTATCAAACGATATCATTAACAATGTAAGAGGTATAAACAGGGTGGTGTATGATATCAGCAGCAAACCGCCTGCTACCATAGAGTGGGAATAATCGCAACCCATGCATTGCGCACTAAAGCATTTAAGATGTACAGTATGAAAAAAACATGGTTGGCCCTAGTAATGATTGCTGTTGTATTTTGTTGTCAAAACAAAGCTGCATTGGCACAAACAGACTCTGTGCCTAAACGCTTTTCAATTGCGGTTTTTACACCACTCTATCTTGATTCTGCTTTTGACCAACAGGGTGAATACAGATACGATAAAAATTTTCCTCGCTTTATAAGTCCGGGCCTTGAGTTTTATGAAGGCATTAAACTGGCTGTAGATTCTTTAAGAACAGAAAAACTGCAGTTGGATGTTGACATCTATGACACAAAATCTGCTTCTCTTACTTTGCAGCAGCAATTAAGCTCGCCTGCTATGGAACATGCTGGTTTAATTATCGGGCATGTAACACCCGCTGAAGCCAAAATACTAGCGGAAGCGGCACTTAAAAAAAATATACCTTTCATTAATGCCAACCTGCCCAATGATGCGGGCATCAGCAACAACCCTTCGCTGGTTATACTAAACACTACCCTTCAAACGCATTGCGATTTGATTTATCGCTTCCTGCAAAGAAATTATGCCACCTCTCCTGTTGTTATCTTCAGAAAAAAAGGAAGCATGGAAGACAGGTTGCAGAGTTATTTTTCTGATGCAGAAAAGAATACGGCTGGCGTAAAATTAAAAGTAAAATTTGTTTTACTGGATGATAGCAAACCATTCGACGTTACACAATACCTTGACAGCACCAAACAATCTGTGTCTGTAGTGGGCAGCCTAGATGAAACTTTTGGAAAAACAATTGCTCAACAGCTATCCACCGCCAGTAAAAGTTACCAGGGCATAGTTGTAGGCATGCCTACCTGGGATGCTATTACAGACTTTAACAGGAGCGAATATAAAGGCCTCACCATTGTTTACAGCACACCATTTTATAACGCTAAAACCGATAAGACGAGCCTGGGCATTATTAATTATTTCAAAACAGCACTTTATGCACGTCCCAGCGATATGGTTTTTCGTGGTTATGAATGTCTCTATCGCTTTGGCAAATTACTGGCAGAAAAAGGCAGCAGTCTCAATACCAGCATCGGTGAAAAAAAATACAAAGTATTTACAGATTGGGATATTCAGCCGGTGCTGGATAAACAAACGCTCTCCCTGGATCATTTCGAAAATAAGAAGCTGTACTTTGTAAAAAAGGTTGATGGCAACATCAAGCAAGTGCTTTAACAATTTTAATTGCCGGACATCATTTGTTTCGTCTTCATAGCTGGTTTGCTTTTCTTTCCACTTAAACCAACTCACACATCCTCTGTCTGGCATTATCTTCGTATTGAGTATTAATATCTCAATACCTGATGCCGCTAATAGATTTTACAGAAAAAGGACTTTATTGCGCTGCCGGTCAGTTTTATATTGACCCATGGCAGCCTGTTGACAAAGCTGTAATAACACATGCTCATAGCGATCATGCCAGATGGGGTTCAAAATATTATCTCTGCCATCACTATACAAAACCAATATTGCAATTAAGATTGGGCAATAACAATTATGAAAGCGTTGGCTGGAATGAACCTGTATATCTAAATGGCGTAAAACTAACGCTTCATCCGGCTGGCCACATCATAGGGTCTTCGCAAATACGCATAGAGTACCAGGGAGAAGTGTGGGTGGTAAGTGGCGATTACAAAACTGAAAATGATGGCATCAGTGGGCAGTTTGAACCAGTAAGCTGTCATACTTTTATTACTGAATCAACATTTGGCTTGCCTATTTATAACTGGCAACCCCAGCATTTGCAATTTGATGCCATGCGAAAATGGATTGCCCAGAATAAAGAACAGGGCAGAACCAGTTTGTTGCTTGCCTACAGCCTTGGCAAAGCGCAACGTGTTATTAAAAATCTGGCGGCAAGTGTTGACCATGTTTTTGTACACGGTGCGGTATTTAATACACAACAGGTATTAACCAATGCAGGTTGGGATTTTCCTGTAGTTGAAAAAGTAACCGCAGATATTTCAAAAGAATTGTTTCACAAGAATTTAGTAGTAGCACCGGGCAGTGCAGCAGACAGCCCGTGGATAAAAAAAATGCAGCCTGTTTCTGTTGGTGTATGCAGCGGCTGGATGCAGGTAAGAGGAAATGTACGCCGTCGTAATATTGATGCAGGCTTTGCATTGAGCGATCACGCAGATTGGGAAGGATTATTGCAAACAGTGAAAGCAACAGGTGCTTCAAAAGTTTTTGTAACGCACGGTTTTCAGGCTGCGTTTAGCCGTTACCTGAATGAACAAGGCATAGAAGCAGCAGAAGTAAAAACTGCTTTTGGCAATGAAGAAGAAGAATCTATTACCGAACAAAATACAGAATCCGAAAGCCAGCCAGCATGAGCATGGATGCAACAGCAACATATAATACGCAAACACCGTCTATTGCAAAAACAGGGATGCAGCTTTTTACTACGCTGGTAAATGTATTAGGCACTTCTACAAAAACAACTGACAAGCTCAATGCATTGTCCGACTATTTTTTGCAGGCAGATGATAAAGACAAAGTTTGGGTAATTGCCATTTTTAGTGGAAGACGACCTAAAAGAACCATCAATGCATCTCTGCTGCAACAATATTGTATAGAAATCAACAACCTTCCGCAATGGTTGTTTGAAGAGAGTTATCATACAGTAGGCGACCTGGCAGAAACCATTGCATTGTTGCTGCCTGAAAAAAGAATTTTGCAGGATGCACATAATTTATCGTGGTACATAGAAAAACTAATTTCACTGCAGCAGGAAGATGATGCATTGCGCAAACAGTTTATAACAGAAAGCTGGTTGCAGATGGATAAAGAAGAAAGGTTTGTGTTTAATAAATTGCTCACGGGTGGATTTCGCATTGGCGTTTCGCAAAAAACAATGGTGAATGCGCTTTCAAAAACAGTAAAGCTGGAGGCAAATATTATAGCGCATCGCATTAGCGGCAATTGGAACCCTGTTACTACTTCTTTCTCACAATTGTTAAGTGAAGAATCTGTATCAATGGATTTTTCAAAACCCTATCCTTTTTACCTGGCGTATGCATTGGAAGATGAGCCGGAGACTTTAGGCAATCCACAAGAATGGCAGGTCGAATGGAAATGGGATGGCATACGTGGCCAGATGATAAAACGTAATGACGAATTATTTGTCTGGAGCCGTGGCGAAGAATTAATGACTGATAAATTTCCGGAATACCACGCATTAAAAGATTTGTTGCCCAATGGCATTGTGCTGGATGGCGAAATTATTCCCAGCATAGAAAAAAAACCATTGCCCTTTGCATTATTGCAAACACGCATTGGCAGGAAGAACGTTACAAAAAAACAATTGAACGAAACGCCCATTACATTCTTTGCTTACGATTTGTTAGAATATAACGGTGTTGATTATCGTGATCAATCATTGGATACAAGAAGGGCTGTACTTGAACAAATTGTTTCGTCCATCAATCACCCCGGGCTTATCATTTCTCCCGTTGTTGCCTTTGATAACTGGCGCCAGCTGGCTGCATTGCGTGCCACATCAAGAGAAATGGGTGCAGAAGGTTTGATGCTGAAAAGAAAAAATGCCATTTACCAATCGGGTAGAAAACGTGGCGACTGGTGGAAATGGAAAATAGATCCATTGGTAATTGATTGTGTTATGATCTATGCACAAAAAGGACATGGCAGAAGAAGCAATCTTTATACAGACTATACTTTTGCTGTAAAGGATGGCGACAAGCTGGTAAGTTTTACAAAAGCCTATTCCGGTTTAACTGACAAAGAATTTGCAGAAGTAGACAATTTTGTAAAAAGAAATTCTCTTGAAAAGTTTGGCCCTGTACGAACTGTAAAACCAGAACTGGTATTTGAAATTGCATTTGAGGGCATCGCGGCATCAGCAAGGCATAAATCTGGCGTGGCATTGCGTTTCCCGCGGATTAATCGCTGGAGAAAAGATAAAAAACCGGATGAAATTAATACACTGCAAGACTTGCAACAGATGCTGGAGCAATATGGAAAATAGTTCAATCGCTCTGCAAAAAATGAACTAACTTTCATGTACTTAAACCTGCTCTTATGCTCTATGGTTTTATCCGTTTCGGGCTTATTCCCATTTCATTAATTGGATGGGTCTTTTATCAACTCTTTAAGAAAAAGAAATCACTCTCTGCACTGCAACCAGATATTTTAATGATTGTTGTTTTAATTACTGTATGGGTCTTTATCTACTCCCAATTTCTTGATTAGCAATACCCAAAATTGCCTGCCTGTTTTACAAAAACAATAATCATCCTTTGCTGTTTTATTAAAGCATCCTTTTTAATTTTAGGCAATAAGCATTACACATGAAGAAGGTTAGAATTTTGGCGTTGATAGTAATTGTATTCTCTGCATTTTCAGGCATCAGCAAATTAAATACAGTTGATCCAGACAAGCCTGTATATATACCAGAAAGTCCGCAGCGCACAGGCAATGCTGCATTAGGCTATGCTTATCTTACTACCGGCGATTATGTAAAAGGTGGCCTCCCCTACGATTATTTTATACTGGCTATGGGCAAAAGCAGGACCAACTATTTAGAACGCACCGGCCTGAATGCAACTATAACACATGAATACACCGTTGTAAAATCTGCTAATGGTGAAAACCTGGTAGCACCTAATTGCATGCAATGCCATGCGCAGGTATTTGAAGGAAAACTAGTAATGGGTATGGGCAATACTTTTGCTGATTTTACTGCAGGGCAAAAATTAAATCCCGACGCTTATAATATTCTGGAGAATTTTTTAAAGAAAGGATCTCCTCAAAAATATGAAGCCTGCAAATCTTTTATACAGGTAGCAAAAGCAATAGGACCGTATTTGCGCACTGAAGTTAGAGGAGTAAATTCTGCAGACAGGCTTGCGGGTGTACTAGCCGCTCATCGCAATCCCAACACTTTTGTATGGAGCGATACCGCTTATATGCCCATTCCTGAGCAAGTGATTCCAAGCGATGTACCTGCCTGGTGGCTTGCCAAAAAGAAGCATGCCATGTTTTACAATGGATTTGGCCGTGGTGACTTTGGAAAATTCCTGATGGCATCGAATTTATTGACAGTGCATGATACCTCTGAATCAAGAGAAGTAGACACACATTTTAATAATGTACTGTCATACATTTTAAGCCTTCAGCCACCAAAATATCCTAAACCAATAGACAAGGCGCTTGCCAGGCAAGGTGAAATTCTCTATATCACTAATTGTTCAAAATGCCATGGCAAATATGGCAGCAATCCCTCTTACCCAAATCTTTTGATACCTGAGTCGGTAATACAAACAGATTCAATGTTGTTTAAAAGCAATTACCAAAATCCGCAGTTCATTAATTGGTTTAACAATAGTTGGTTTGCCACCAGTGAACATCCTGCAAGGCTGGAACCATTCAACGGGTATATTGCTCCGCCACTTGATGGTATTTGGTGTACAGCACCCTATCTGCACAATGGCTCTGTGCCTACGTTGGAAGCGGTTCTCAATAGCAAATCACGACCGCAATACTGGCAACGCAATTTTGATGACCCAACATACGATTACGTAAAACTCAGTTGGCATTTTACGGTAGAGAATGCTCCTTTCAAAAACTATGTATATAATACCACTTTGCCAGGCTATGGCAATTATGGGCATTATTTTGGAGACAAACTGGACGATAAACAAAGAACGGCTGTGGTTGAATATTTGAAAACACTATAATTAAGGCGAAAGGCGTGAGATATAGGGTGTAAGGCCAAAGCGCATGATGCTACACCTTAAACCATAAACCTTAAGCCTTAAGTCTTACACCTTTTTCCTCTTTTTAATTTTTACTTTTTTTGACCAACGATAAACTTCATCTTACCCCAGGTTATAAAATAATTAATCAATGGCTTTCTGCGCAAGGCCGGAAGCCTTTTGCTTTCCAGGAAGATGCATGGCAACGCATCATCAATGGCGAAAGCGGATTGGTAAACGCACCTACGGGTTGTGGCAAAACATTTTCAGTTTTCCTGGGTGCTGTTATACAGTTCATCAATCAACATCCAAGCAACTATCAATCTAAAAATAAAAACGGCTTACAACTTTTATGGCTTACACCATTGCGTGCATTGGCAAAAGACATTGGCCGTGCAATGGAAGAAGTAATTGCAGGCCTTGGCATGCAATGGAAAATAGGCATACGCAATGGAGACACTGATACTTCTGAACGTGAAAAACAAAAAAGGCAAATGCCCGAAGTGTTGATCATAACACCTGAAAGTCTTCATTTACTACTGGCGCAAAAAGGATATCCTAATATTTTTACAACACTTAAAATTATTGCTGTAGATGAATGGCATGAATTATTAGGCAGCAAAAGAGGCGTGCAGGTAGAGCTGGCAGTTTCAAGAATAGTCGGTATTAGAAAATCAGTCGATAGTCGCGAGTCAATAGTCAATAGTCAGGAAAGCGAAGAGTACGACTACAGACTATCGACTATTGACTCTAGACTGTCCGTCTGGGGCATCTCTGCTACCATTGGCAATCTTGAACAGGCAAAAGATGTGTTGCTTGCATGTGTGCAGGAGAAAGGTTACATCGTAAGGGCGAACGTTCAAAAAAATATTGACATTGAATCTGTGATACCGGATGAAATGGAGAAGTACCCATGGGCCGGGCATCTTGGTATAAAACTGGCGTACAAAACACTTCCTATTATTAATGATAGCCGCACCACGCTTATTTTTATTAATACCCGTGGCATGAGCGAGATGTGGTATCAGACATTGCTTACAATAGAACCAGATCTTGCAGGTGCTATTGCTCTTCATCATGGAAGCATTGAAAGAGAATTGCGCACGTGGGTAGAAGAAGCTTTGCACGAAGGAACTTTAAAAGCGGTTGTATGTACTGCCAGCCTTGATCTTGGCGTAGATTTTCGTCCAGTGGAGACCGTTATACAAGTAGGATCACCCAAAGGCGTTGCCCGCTTTTTGCAAAGAGCTGGCAGAAGTGGTCATCAGCCGGATGCTGTTAGCAAAATTTATTTTCTGCCTACCCATTCTCTTGAATTAATTGAAGCGGCTGCATTAAAAGAAGGCATTAGAGAAAACCTGATTGAAAGCCGCGAACCCATGCTACTTTGTTTTGATGTGCTGATTCAATATCTCTGCACGCTGGCAGTAGGCGATGGTTTTATTCCCGCAACTATTTTTCCTGAAATACAAAAGACTTATTGCTATGCAGGCATCACTGAAAAAGAATGGAATGATATACTTCATTTCATTACTGCCGGTGGTTACGCCTTACAACAATATGACGAATACAAAAAAATAATTGTTATTGATGGAATTTATCGCATTACCAACCGTCGCTTAGCTATGCGCCACCGCTTGCATATTGGTACTATTGTAAGCGATGCAATGCTGAAAGTAAAATTCATGAGTGGTGGTTATATCGGCGTGATAGAAGAATATTTTATTTCACGATTGGACCCAGGGGATGTGTTTACACTGGCAGGCCGCAATTTGGAACTGGTGATGATAAAAGATATGACGGTGATTGTAAAAAAATCAAACGCTACAAAATCTATTGTACCCAGTTGGAATGGCGGAAGAATGCCCTTAAGCGCCAACCTTGGAAGAAAGCTGCGTGAAAAACTGAATGAAGCTTTTATAAAGGTGAAAGATGAGAGGCATAAGGTAAAAGGTAGGGATATAGAGCTAACCGCATTACAACCATTGTTTGATTTGCAGGAGCAGCTATCTCATGTGCCTCGCGCCAATGAATTGCTGATTGAGCAAATTGAAACAAAAGATGGCTTTCATCTTTTTGTATACCCTTTTGAAGGCAGACTGGTGCATGAAGCTATGGCAGCTATACTTGCATATCGCATCAGCAAGATCATTCCCATTACATTTTCATTTGCCATGAATGATTATGGATTTGAATTGCTAAGCGATCAACCTATACCCGTAGATGATAGCAATGTGTATGAATTATTCAGCCCGGATAATTTGTTAGCCGATATACAGCGCAGTGTTAACTCAACAGAAATGGCTAAGCGAAAATTCCGTGATATAGCTGTTATTGGAGGGTTGATATTCCAGGGGATGCCCGGCGAACAAAAGAAAGCAAGGCATTTGCAATCATCTGCTTCGCTGTTATTCAATGTATTTTTAGAGTACGATCCTGGCAATGTTTTATTACAGCAGGCTTATAGGGAAGTATTGGATCAGCAAATGGAAGAAGTTAGGCTGCGTAATATGCTGGAAAGAATACAGCAATCTAAAATAGTAATCACATTCCCCAATCGCTTAACGCCTTTCTGTTTCCCGATAAAAGTAGACAGCATGCGGGAAAATCTTTCTTCAGAAAAACTGGAAGACCGTGTAAAGCGCATGCAGAAACAATTGGAGAAATAAAAAAGCAGGCCTTCTGCCTGCTTTACCAATTCAAAAAAAGTATTCTATTTATTAACGAGGTATTTTCTTTGCGCTGTATACAAAAGAACAAATAGAAGTGTAAAAGCAATTCCTATAATACCGGAAAAGCCCGTTAAAAAACCTGCTCCAAGAAAAATAACATAACCAACCAGTGGCAAAACTTCACCAATGATATATAGCATATAACCCTGGGCTTTTAATTGGCGCATTTGCATTGCACCAACAAAACAAAGCACAATAGCTATAATGCCAATTAAGTTAAGCGGAATGCGGTTTTCATAAGTTTTCCTGGCCACTTCAAGAGCTTCAGGCGATAAAAATTTCTTTGCCATAGCAGGCATACTATCATAATTGGCGCTGTTAAGAGCTGCTTCCATTTTATCCAGTGAACTTTTAGCGGTAAAGAAATTATAAACAGCTCCAATCAAACCAAGTCCGCATCCAATGAACGTAAGAATAGTAAGCACGTTTATGCCAGAAGGCAATTTCGGCTTTTGTTCGGGCATTAAAATATCAGTAGGTTGGTTAAACTCTGCCATAATAGTAGTTTTTGGTGGTATATAATTTTTGAATGCTAAAATTAAACAAGCTGGTGGAATAAAAAAATATCATTACTGCATCGCCTTGCGTTAGTTTTGCAGGCTCTATGTCAGCGCCGCTTAAGCATATATTACTAGAACAAACCTTTTGGCTATCAGCAGAACGCATGTTGTATTGGGAAGAAGAAAAAGCCCTTATTGTTTCCGATCTGCATTTTGGCAAAACAGGACATTTCAGAAAAGAAGGGATAGCTATTCCTCAATCTGTTTATAAAGAAGATTTGCAACGCCTGGTTAGCCAGTTGCAGTTTTTTAAACCAAGGCAATTGATTGTTACAGGAGATATGTTTCACAGCATCGCCAATAAAGAAATGAATTGGTTTAAAAAATGGCGCGAAGATTTTCCTGATCTGCAAATAGAACTGGTAACAGGCAATCATGATATACTGCAAAAGCAATGGTATAAAGAAGCGGATGTAACCATGCATTATAACACATTTACCAAAGGGAGTGTTTCTTTTGTGCATGATATTGCAGATGCTGAAAAAGAAAACCTGCCTGCTGACAATTACATTTTCTCAGGCCATATACATCCGGGTGTACGCATTAGCGGCATGGGCAAACAGTCTTTGCATTTCCCCTGTTTTTATTTTACACCCTCATTCTGTGTGTTACCAGCTTTCAGCCGTTTTACGGGATTAGCTATGATCAGGCCAAAAGAAAACGACAAAGTTTTTGCTATCGTTAACCAGTCAATCATTCCACTCTAATGCTAAAGATTGCCTGGCATCCCATTTACGCTCATCCGTTGCCGGAAGGTCATCGCTTTCCTATGATTAAGTATGAACTGATACCAGAACAACTTTTGTATGAAGGCAGTATTGAACCGGGAAATCTTTTTACTCCAAGCATATGCAATAAAGAAACTGTCTTGCTAACGCATACCGAAGCATACCTTGAAAAACTTTTGCAGCAAACACTCTCCGCAAAAGAACAACGTGCTATAGGTTTCACACAATCTCCTTTACTTACAGAAAGAGAATTAATCATTACCCAGGGAACTGTTGGTTGTTGTTATTATGCAATGCAATTTGGCGTAGCATTAAATGTTGCCGGCGGAACGCATCATGCATTTGCAGATCGCGGAGAAGGCTTTTGCCTGCTTAATGATTTTGCTATTGCGGCCAATTATTTATTGCACCAAAAACTAGCGAAGCAGATAGTTATTATAGATCTGGATGTACACCAGGGCAACGGCACGGCCAGTATTTTTAAAGACGAGCCAAGGGTGTTTACTTTCAGCATGCATGGAAGGCACAATTATCCCTTTCATAAAGAAGTTTCTGATTTGGATATTGCACTGGAAGATGCCACTACAGACGATGTTTATCTGTCACTACTGAAACAAAACCTTCCTGCTATCCTGGCTACTACAAAACCAGATTTTGCTTTTTTCTTATCAGGTACAGATATTTTATCAACAGATAAATTTGGAAAACTGAAGATTACAATGGAAGGCTGCAAGAAAAGAGATGAAATGGTATACACATTATTGCATCAGCATAAAATACCTTGTGTAACGGCAATGGGTGGTGGCTATTCTGCAGATGTAAAATTAATTGTGGAAGCGCATTGCAATACATTTAGGGTGGCAAAAGCAATCTATAACCTTTAGAGTATTAAGTTTTAAGTGATAAGTTTTAAGTAGTTTAAGTGCCGCTTGCTGCTACATAAGAAACATATTGCAATAGAAGGACGTAAAACCTAACACGCAACACGTAAAACAATCAGAGACTGCTAGCTGCAACTTATCATCCACTCCGCAACAAAAGAACGTAACACCTAACACATAAAACTTAAAACAGCAAACTACAGTGAACGTTTGATGCGCTCCCGCAATTCCTGATAGTTGAGAAAATAAATAAACCGAAGTGTGACTTCATTGCCATGCGGTACAGAGAAAAGGTTTGCAACATTTTTTCCGTATAACCTGTTTTCTGCTCCTGGCAATGCATTCAAATAATCATTGCCCAGCCAGTTTTTATAACCAAGAATTATTTTACTGCCAAGGCTGAAATCCCAGGTGTAAAAAACATCCAGGTTAAAAACATTGTAATTGGCATCATAATCCCCCGGACGCAGATCTATTCTTTCTGTCCAATAACCATCCTGGTTAGCATAATAAAGATTTGTATTCTCCAGCTTATTCCAATAATGCCTTGCCCTGAAGGTAAGGTTCATGCGGGATGTAAAATTATACGTGCCACTAAGTATAGAAGTAAAATCTGTAAACTTTCTCCTTGCTAAAACCGGGTCGCCCGTATTGTCGAAAATAAAAGTCTTGCCATTATTCAAAAGCCCCCATTGCCCATTGTCATGCCTGCGCCTCACGGATGCTTCCAATGTAAGCTTATCGCTAAAGCGGTACCTGGCGCCCAATGTTACTGCATTGTATGGATCGTTAGGAAGCGGACCTTCTGCAAACCCTAATGTCCAGTTTACAAAAAGTTTCTTCCTGCTGTCTGTACTACCGCTCACAAACGCAGAATAATAAGGCGAACGCTTCAGCATCTTACCAGGCGTTTGCAATTCAAAATAATCATTGTACCAAAAAGGCTGAATGGGTGTGCTTATCGTAAGATCCCAAAAATTAGGGAATACCCAAAATGCTGAAGGCTTAAACTCTGTGGCCTGATAGCCGAAAGGTTTGTACAGATAAGATTGAAAAGCAGTAAACGCATAGCGCTGGTTCAGGAAACGATCTGTTGCCTGGAATATATTATAACTCACCTCCCCAGTTGTAATAATCTGATTGGCAACCGGCAGGTAACCAAGATCATTAGGATTATACCTGTCAGACTCTGTAAGATTGTTTACATACCATTGCCATTTGCCACTCACTTTGCCAAACTGTGTTTCATTGCTATATCCATCGTAGCCATTGCTTCCAAATATCTTGCTGTATCTTGGCTTCACATACATGCCATACTTGTTTTCCCTATCGTATAATACAACATCCAATGCAGTTACATTGGCATCTCTTCCACCTTTTCTAAT
The DNA here is from genome assembly GCA_047602295.1 of Chitinophagaceae bacterium. Classification (GTDB taxonomy): domain Bacteria; phylum Bacteroidota; class Bacteroidia; order Chitinophagales; family Chitinophagaceae; genus JACMLD01. Next base: position 5,399,787 of record JASGHP010000001.1, read on the forward strand.
AACATTGGTATTGGTAAATGTAATAGAAGACCTGTTCTTTAAAGCCTGGTCGAGAACAATGATGTTATAATTGGCAAGAGGTTCTGTATTAATGATAGAATCTTTGCCTGTAGCAATATTAAAAATCCTTGCATTTACAGCTTCCGTTACAGAATTAAAAACACCAATGCCCAGATTACTTTTTGTACGGCCGGAAAATTTTATTGCATTATACAAACGCGTTACATCAGGGTTTTTTGAAATTGCATAACCGGGAGTAGAGTCTACAAAATCTTTTACATCGTAATAACCGGTAGGCGTTCTGCCAATACGCCTGCTATAGAAAATGCCTGCTTTATTAAACAATTCTGTTCCTTCTGTAAAAAATTGCCTGTTCTCTTTAAACACCAGTTCAAACGGGCTAATATTATTTACAACATTGTCTGATATTACCTGGCCAAAATCAGGTATCAGCGTTGCATCCAAAGTGAAACTTTCATTAAGGCCATACTTAATATCCAACCCGCCACTTTTAAGCACCTGGTTATTATAACCACCTTTTCCCTGCGGATCACTTCTGTAACCACCGCTTACATAGGGTGATAAACTTAAGCGCAAAGGCGGTGACAGCTTCTCAAGCCCTTTTAAATAACCAAACTGGTTTACAAAACCATTGTTATTGGGATTTACCTCGTTCCAGAAAGAAGCTTCATTGTGTCTGCGGCTAAAACGCAAAAAATTGATACCCCAATCTTGTATGTTTGTTTTAGCAAAGCGTAAAGAAAAATAAGGGATTTTAATTTCCACCGTCCAGCCATCTTTTTGCATTTCCACTTTGCTTTCCCAAACTGCATCCCAGCTAACGTCTCCGTATATCCCAAGATCCGGCTTTACAGAAGATGATAAACGTGCATCTGTTTGCACATTGCGTGTAGTAACCAAAAACTGGTAAGCATTCTGCCTGTCTTTATAAGTATCTATAAAAACAGAAAAGTAGTCTACGTTAGCCCTGCTCTGGTTATCCCGCGTAGTAAACTGCTTTCTAATCATTGCCGGGTCATCGTACATGTATGCGCCTATATAAATGGCGTTGTCATCATAAATTACTTTTACAGAAGTTTTTACTTTGGAAGGCTTGCCAAAAACGGGCGAGTTAGTGATAAAACTGGTGGCTTCCGGGGCATTGCGCCATACGCTATCTGCCAAAGAACCATCTATCCGTGGCGGCAAAGAAATTTTGATTGCCTGCAGGCTTTTATGCTGCGCAGTTGCAATAGAAAACACCCCACAAATAAGCAGTCCCAGGCAGATAATTACTCTCATGATGGTTATCCGTAAAAATAGCTGAAAAAAAGCAGTCATATTTCAAATAATAACCCTGTGTGGCCATGTAATGGTTTGCACTTACAAAAAAAGGAGCTGATATACAGCTCCTTCAAAAAGATGAAGTGTTCATAGTATGAAAAATACCCGTTTGCCCCAACATTGAATCAATCAAACAAACAGTGCAAAATGACCATTGCCAATAAACATCACTGCAAAATTTGGCGTATAGTACATCATTTAGTTTGCTTAAATCAATTCATCCGTTTTTTTAAGGTGCTTACCTGGTCTTGCAGGTTTGTTACCAGGTTGGCCAGTTGATTTACATCCCACCTGTTTTGCTGGCTGGCTTTTGTAATAACCATTTGCGCCTGCCATAATTCAAGCACATCATCTGCCTCCATATGATAAGGTTGATAAGAAGGATTATCGCTTACCAGTGTAAGCTTGCTTTTAGAACGTCCGCTTTTCACAATCCGTTTGTACACGATCCCTTCCTGGCGTGATATAACTATGTAAGTGTTGCTGCTTTTTACATACTCAAGGTTTTCTACTTTTTCTCCCACAATAACAGAACCGCTAGGCGTTGGCAACATAGAATCACCAATAATTTCAAAAGCACGATAGGTACCAGGTGCCAGCATAGGAAGCGTAAATGTATTGAGTTCATCCAAAAATTCCGGATCAGCATAACCAGCCAAATAACCTGCAGCAGCTTTTACCGGAACAAACTGAATGTCTGCACTGCCCGAAGCAGCCAGTTTAGATGCACGGCGCTTAGCAAGAAAATTATTTTTAGTATCGCCCAAATCTTTCAGCAACAATTCATCCAACGACAACTTAAAAATACTGCCAATCTGCTCCAGCACTTCTATCCTTGGTTCTGCTCTTTCTTCTTCATAAGCACCCAACAAAGATCTTTTAATCTTTAGCTTATTGGCAAACTCTTCCTGCGTCCAACCACGCAGGCGACGGAGATAACGAAGATTTTTTCCGGCAAAAGTCATAGCTAATTAATTTAGTGCTAAAATACTAATTTTTTTACCAAACAAAAAAATGTTTTTTATTTCTTTTGGTAGCCGGCTTTAGTAACACAGATGGATCATCGTTGCTACGCTCAGTTCGACTTTAGCACTACAGGCAGCTGTGGCTGCTGTGTCATTCTCCAACATTTTGTTGTCAGTGTTTCTCGCGGCGTTCTCAAAGAAGCGGTGAACACAGCGCTTTTAAGAATGATGATGTCAACTTTTATACTGCAAACGTTGCTCCGCTATGTTCGCACCGTGAAGCCTATCAGTTCTTAATAATTCGTTTATGCACTACTATTTTTTTCTTCATAGCTTTGGTGCATGGCTAAAGCAGCTAAAAGCAAAAAAAGTGAACCTGTAATCCTTGTTACCAACGACGATGGCGTAACGGCACCCGGCATTCGCAACCTGGTGGAAGCAATAAAAGATCTTGGCAAAGTAGTGGTGGTGGCGCCAGACAAACCACAAAGCGGTATGGGGCATGCTATTACTATTGGGCACCCTTTGCGTTTGCACCCGGTACAGTTTATGGATGGCGTGGAAGCTTATGGCTGTAGTGGTACACCGGTAGATTGTGTAAAGCTGGCAGTAGATAAAGTGCTGCACCGCAAACCGGATATATGCTTAAGCGGCATCAATCATGGCGCCAATCATTCTATCAATGTTATTTATAGCGGTACTATGAGTGCTGCGGTAGAAGCAGCCATAGAAAGCATTCCTTCCATTGGTTTTTCTTTGCTGGATTACAGCATTGAAGCTGACTTTACTGCCGCCCGCAAATGTGTGCGCCTGCTGACAGAGAAATTATTGCAAAAGCCTTTGGACAAACACATGATCCTGAATGTAAACATCCCTTCAGTTGCAGATGAATTGATAAAAGGCATTAAAATTTGCAGGCAGGCTTATGCCAAATACGACGAAGACTTTATAGAACGCAACGATCCGCACAACCATAAATACTTCTGGCTTACCGGTCAGTTTAAAAATATGGATAAAGGAAAGGATACCGATGTATGGGCACTGGAAAATAATTACATAAGTGTGGTGCCCGTACAATTTGATTTAACCAATTACGTTCTTAAGACTAAATTGGAAAAAACGTGGAAGCTACATTAATGCTAAAGAAAGACAATATACGGTTTGGCCTTATCCTGGGCATACTTGGCCCCCTGCTGGGCATGATGGTCTATTATTTTGCAGTATTTTATTCACGACACGTAAGCTTTACCGAATTCCTGGGTTATATGCGCCGCTATAAAAGCCTGCTTACAGCCGTTAGCAGCATTTCGCTGGTAGCTAATGCGGTGCTGTTCACTTTTTATGTAAATGCCCGAAAAGATCAAACCATCAAAGGTATTTTTCTGGCTACACTAGTTTATGGCATTGGCGTACTACTGATAAAAGTGATTGGTTGATAAATTCTTTTCTATCTCTCAGAAAAATTTTGCCATAGTCATGCAATAACGCAGATACCTTTGTATCTAAGAATATATTTACTGCATGACACCCATCCTTCAAACAGATCGTCTTTTAATAGCACAGCTTACTATAAATGATGCCTCTTTTATTTTTGAACTGACCAATAGTCCTGGTTGGTTGCAATACATTGGCGACAGGGGCATAAAGACAATTGCAGATGCGGAAAATTATATAATAACCAGCCCCATGGCCAGTTATGCAAAAAATGGCTATGGTCTTTACCTCGTGTTATTGAAAGAAAACGAAACCCCACTTGGCATTTGCGGTCTTATAAAAAGAGATACATTGGAAAACGAAGACATTGGTTTTGCTTTTCTGCCCCAATATACCGGCAAGGGCTATGCGTATGAAGCAGCTTCTGCTATTATGCAATATGAAATAGAAAAACATAAGCTTAAAAAAATACTGGCTATTACACTGGAAGACAATCAGCCGTCTGTTGGGCTATTAAAAAAGTTGGGACTGGTATTTCACAAAAAAATTACACTGCCGCCTAAGAATGAAGAATTGTTACTGTTTACTACAGTGTAAGTAATTGTTTATTTCTTTTTATTATTATCACCATGCTTGAATAAGATGAGCTTGTCATTTATATACAACGATATGTCCGTATTGGTAGCAACGCGGCAATAAGCATAGCTTGGCCTATACAATATCATAAATTGCTGCAAAGAATCTCCGGTAAGCCTGGTTAACTGCGCCACTTTAGTACGGGCAAAACGAACATCAACATATTCGTTCTCATCTTCTTCTTTTAATCGCTTTAGCAATCTTCGCTTTGATTTTTCGCGTTTGGAAAAATAACCAATAGGACTAAAGCTGAAACCTGGTTTATCATAAGGAATTTTCTCGTTCATTAGTTTAATAGGATGTTTTCTGTTGTACAAATTGGCGTAGTCAATTCTGCGTTGCAAAGAGTCAGCTTCATATTTGCTTAATGCATCAACTTCCACTACCGGCAACGCAACTATGTTAGACTTTAAATACACATCATATTCTCTTAATAACATAGAAGCGCCGGCAATAATAGTATCCGGTACATAGCCAGCAGATGTAAAATAAATAGTATCGCCGGGAGAAGCAGCAATCCTGTAATTGCCACCCATGTCAGACTTGTTGTATTTGCCAGCGGTCCTGTTTTTTATGTTTACTCCTTCTACAATATCCGGGCTGCCTCGTTTTAATATTTTACCGGAAAGGTATTGCTGCGCCAATCCTTTCAAAGAAAACACCAGTAAAATAAGAGTGCTGAAGTAGATTTTTTTATACATGCAGTGGCTTTAGTAACAAACAGGCTATTAAGTTCGGTATTAAGCATGCATATTTCATTCTTTCTATTGCTACATCCACCAATTTGACATTTTCTTAACTGCATTCAATCATTACAGTTGATTCCCTAAACTTCATTAACTTTAAAGCATCACCTTTTACAATAACTGCTCATGAAAAATCTGTTATTCCTGCTATTGCTCACTCATTTATTTACAACCGTTCTTGCACAAACAGACAACATTACTGCTTATAAAAAAATGGAAGTAATGATTCCTATGCGGGATGGCATAAAATTATTCACTACTATTTATACGCCGGTTGGAGCTACCAAACCTGTACCCATACTGATTCAACGTACGCCTTACAGCGCTACAAGAGACGATAATTTTAATGTATTGCACGTGGCTTACATTGCCAACATGGCCAAAGAAGGCTACATTTTTGTATTGCAGGATATACGTGGCAAATACAAAAGCGAAGGCAGCATGCAGATTCATCAACCTTTAATTCATGCTACGCAAAAAGGAGCCATAGATGAAAGCACAGATACTTATGATGCTGTTGACTGGCTTGTAAAAAATATTCCCAACAATAATGGCAAAGCGGGTATCATGGGCATTTCTTACCCGGGCTGGCTGGCATTGGTAGGCGCTGTAGATCCACATCCTGCTTTAAAAGCCTCTTCAGAACAGGCTTGCATGGGCGATCTTTTTTTGGGTGATGACTTTCATCACAATGGCGCATTCCGTCTTAGTTATGGTATGGAATATTCTTATGAATTGGAAAACGATCACACAACAGACAGTGATTTTCCATTTCCGCAATTTGATCTGTTTGACTGGTATGTGCAACTGGGCCCTTTGAAAAATGTAAATGAAAAATATTTTCACAATAAAATACCTACCTGGAACAATTTTGTAAAGCATCCCAATTACGATGCTTTCTGGCAACAGAACTCGCCGCTTAATTATATTTCTTATGCGCAAATTCCCCAATTGCATGTGGGTGGATATTACGACCAGGAAGACATCAACGGCCCGCAACTGATGTATGCGCACATGGAGAAGAAAGATACTTTCAATCGCAATCATATTGTATTAGGCCCCTGGAACCATGGCCAATGGAGCAGGGACAAAGCAGATAGTCTTGGCAAAATTTCTTTCGGCAGCAATACCGCAAAGTGGTTTACAGATTTGCAGAAGAAATGGTTTGATTATTATCTGAAAGGAGAAGGTGATGGTAAGTTTGAAGAAGCTTACTGTTTTCAAACCGGTACCAACCAATGGAAAACTTATGCAGCATGGCCACCAAAAGAAGCCACAATAAAAAAACTGTATGCTGCTGCAGATAATAAAGCCAGCTTTAATGCACCGGTAGCTGCAACGGGCAGCATTACTTATACCAGCGATCCTGCCAAGCCTGTGCCCTATCGCATACAACCGATAGAACAAACTTATGGCCCTGGAAGCCGATGGAGACCATGGCATGTGGAAGACCAGCGTTTTGTTTATACGAGGCCCGATGTAATTAGCTTCAGGCTTGATTCTTTAACAGACAACTTAACGGTGACCGGTGATATAGCAGCCCATCTTTTTGCCAGCACCACCGGCACGGATGCAGACTGGATTGTAAAACTAATTGATGAATACCCTGCTTTTGACCAAACCAATTTTTTAATGAGCAGTTTTCAATTGCCCGTGGCGATGGAAGTTTTCAGGGGAAGGTTTAGAAAAAGTTTCAGCAACCCTCAGCCATTAACGCCCAATAAGCCGGAAGAATTTGTAATAGACCTTCACCAGATAAACCATACATTTTTAAAAGGGCATCGTATTATGATACAGGTACAAAGCAGCTGGTTCCCGGTGATAGACCGCAACCCACAGAAGTTTGTGCCCAATATTTTTGAGGCTTCCGCATCAGATTTTATAAAGGCAGATCAAACCATTTATTTTTCCAGCAAATACCCAACGTATATAGCATTGCCGGTTATGGCCAATTGATAGGTGCCCAGTTAAATCAACCGGCACAAACCCATATGCACTTACCTGTGGAGGATTTTAAGCGGGGCAGCCTACCGCTCATAATAGCTATACAGTTGAAGAGTGCGACGCAAGGATGTCGCCATGAAACACGAAGCTGGCTTCATAAAAAACAAAATAACACTTGTAAGTTTGAGTGCAATTAATACGGCTCTAACTTCCATTTAATGGGCATTTAATGCAATTGCAAAACCACTTTCATTAAAACTTGTTTCAGCAGCGTAGTTTGGCTAACTTAGCCGGAAGCCTGAAATCATTTCCTCATTATATACAAACGCTTCTCATGGGCATAATTAAAGAAAGGTTCAAAGCAAAAGCAGACGCACATAACACAGAGATAAAGGATCTGCTGAAAGAAAATGGCAATAAAGTAATTGGCGAAGTAACATTGGCGCAGGCTTACCAGGGAATGCGCGGCATTACCGGCCTTGTATCTGAAACCTCTTTGCTGGATTCTAAAGAAGGTATCCGTTTCAGGGGCTATTCTATTCCGGAACTGCAGGAAAAACTACCAAGGGTAAAAGATGGTACAGAGCCATTGCCCGAAGGTCTTTTTTACCTAATGCTGATTGGCGAATTACCAACCGACGAAGATGTAGCACATGTAACTTCCGTTTTACAACGCCGCAGCCATGTGCCAAACCATGTTTTTGCAACCATCGATTCGCTGCCGCTTACTGCCCATCCAATGACGATGTTTACCGTAGGTATTATGGCTTTACAGACAGAGAGCAATTTTGCAAAAGAGTATGCAAAAGGCCTTAATAAAAAAGATTACTGGAGCGCTATATATGATGATTCAATGGACCTGATTGCAAGGTTGCCAAGAATTGCAGCTTATATCTATCGCAGAAAATACAGGTACGGACAACACATCAACCCCAATGGCCTGCTGGATTGGGCTGGAAATTTTGCGCATATGCTGGGTTTTGAAGATGATGGTTTTAAAGAATTGATGCGCTTATACATGACCATACATGCAGACCATGAAGGTGGTAATGTATCTGCCCACACGGTGCACCTGGTGGGTTCTGCATTAAGTGATCCATTCCTAAGCCTGGCTGCCGGTATGAACGGCCTTGCTGGTCCATTGCACGGCCTGGCCAACCAGGAAGTGATTAAATGGATTTTTGACATGCAGGAAAGCCTGAAAACAGAATTGCCCACTAAAGAACAAATAGCAGAATACGTTAAGAAAACATTGGGCGAAGGAAAAGTGGTGCCGGGTTATGGCCATGCAGTGTTGCGCAAAACAGATCCAAGATTTACTGCGCAAATGGATTTTGGCAAAAAACATATGCCAGATGATCCATTGGTGCAAACCGTTTGGAATATTTATGAAACGGTGCCTCCCATTTTACAATCGCTGGGTAAGATCAAAAATCCATGGCCAAATGTAGACGCACACAGCGGTGCTTTGCTGGTGCACTATGGCCTGAAAGAATATGAATTTTACACCGTATTGTTTGGCGTAAGCCGTGCATTGGGTGTATTGGCCAATCTTTGCTGGGACAGGGCTCTTAGCTTCCCGTTGGAAAGACCAAAATCTGTTACTACGGAGCTGGTGAAAAGATGGCTGAAGGGAGAAGACCAGATTTGGGGCGATTAATAATATTTTGATTCAAGCCTACATAATAAATTAATTATCAGCCCTGGCAACTTAGCCAGGGCTTTTTTGTAATAGCCTTTAACAAAACAATTTGAAAGATTATTTTGCCATTCAATGTTTAAACATTATTTTTGTGTTCTAAAATTTACAACTATGGCAAAATGGGTAATAGACGCCTTACACTCAGAAATAGGCTTCAAAGTAAAACACCTGGTAATTTCAACTGTATCAGGAAAATTCACAGCATTTGAAGGAGCAATAGAATCTTCTAAAGATGACTTCAGCGATGCAAAAATTTCTTTTTCTGCTGATATTTCCAGCATTCATACCGGCCAGGAACAACGCGATGGCCATTTGAAATCTGCTGATTTCTTTGATGCAGAAAAATATCCTACACTTACTTTTACCAATGGCACTTTAACACCAGCTGGTGGCGATTACAAACTGAAAGGTGATTTCACTTTACATGGTGTTACCAAATCAATTGAACTGGATGCAGAATTTGGTGGTGTACAAAAAGACTTGTACGGACAAACTGTAGCAGGTTTTGAAGTTACCGGCAAAATAAAAAGATCTGATTTCGGTCTTAGCTGGAGCGCTACTACAGAAGCTGGCGGATTGGTAGTGGGTGATGATGTGAAAATCCACATCAATGCTGAGCTGGTGAAGAAAGATTAATTGCAGCTAGTGGCGAGAAGCAAGTGGTTAGTGGGGGGAAAGGAGTGCATTTAATAAAATGTTGAGTGGTTTAACAATAGCATGGAGATACAGTAGCGAGGAAAAAAGTTAAAAGTTTGAGGTTTACGAATACAAGAGAAAAACCCTGGCAGGCAACTGCCGGGGATTTTCGTTGTAAGAAAGCTGCTGGCTATTAGCCGTCTAGGAAAACTATGAGCTATTAGCTGCGAGCTTTGAGCCGTTTGCGTCGACCTTATAATGAGGTCGTAATTTGACGTTTGCGAATTTTGAAAATGAACAAATCAGACATCGTCATATCAGACATCAGATATTTGTCACATTTCCACCATTGCTTTTATAACACCGGTAGCCGGATTTAGCCAACTGCTGAATTGATCTTTAACCTGGTTAAAGGAAACGCGGTGCGTTATATAATTTGCAGGACTTACAAAACCTTTCTTCATTGAAGCAATTACATGTTCAAAATCTGCACGGGTAGCATTGCGGCTGCTCATCAATGTTGCTTCTCTTTTATGAAACTCAGGATGACTAAAACTGATATCACCTTTTTGCAAACCAACCAGCACATAGCGGCCACCATGTCCTAAATATTGAAATGCATTGTTGATGGCTTTTAAACTACCCGTGGCATCTATTACAACAGTGGGCATATCTCCGTTAGTAATTGCCTGCAATTTTTCAAATGCATTTTCTGTAGCAGGATTAACAGTATAGTCTATGCGCAATTTGTCTTTGCAGAACTGTAGTCTGTTGTCGTTAATATCCATAGCAATCACCTTTGCACCGGCGATGCGTGCAAACTCCATAGTACCCAGTCCAATTGGTCCGGCACCAATCACCAATACAAACTCACCTTCTTCAACCCCTGCCCTGCGTGCACCATGCGCCCCAATGGCTAAAGGTTCCACCAGCGCCAGCTCATCGCTGCTAAGTCCATTGCCATGCACCAAAGAATAAGTAGGTACAGAGAGATATTCTGCCATACCGCCATCTATATGCACACCACACACTTTTATTTGTACACAACAATTGGGTTTACCCATGCGGCAGGCTATGCATTTACCACAATTAAAATATGGAATGAAAGTAACAGATTCACCAATTGAGAAACTGCTATCATCGGTTTGTACAACTTCCGCAGCAAGCTCGTGCCCCAATATTCTTGGATAACTAAAGAAAGGCTGCGTGCCTTCAAAAGCATGCAGGTCTGTACCGCAGATGCCTATGCGCTTTATGCGAAGCAGCGTATGCCCTTCCTGCGCAGCTGGTTCATCCATCTCTTTATATTCAAATTGACCAGGTGTTGTACAAACTAATATTTTCATGAATTAAGTTTTTTTGATTGCTAGTGGTAAATAGCAAGTGGTGAGTAGGACATTAATGCTAACTTCTTACAGCTATACCCATTTCTTTTATTCCCACTAGCAACTAGCCACTTCCCTCTCGCCGATCATCATGCATTCGCCAATGCTCTGTCAAGATGCACATAACCGCCGTCTACATGTATCAGTTGACCGGTTGTATGGCTTGAGCAATCAGACAATAGAAAAGCTGTAGCATTGCCAAGCTCTTCTGCTGTAGTCATGCGGTTGCCCAATGGTATTTTTGATTCTATCTCCTTTAATTTCTCTTCTGGATTTGGCAATGTTTCAATCCACCTTGCATACAAGGGTGTAAAACATTCTGCTACCACAATAGCATTTACACGAATGCCATACTTCAACAATTCAACCGCCCATTCGCGTGTTAATGCATTACGACCGCCATTTGCAGCAGCATAAGCAGATGTGCCACCTTGGCCTGTCTCTGCTGTTTTAGAGGTAATGTTTACGATGGCGCCTTTTGTTTTCTTCAACTCAGGCAATGAATGATGCACTATCAAATAATAATGGACCATGTTTTTATGCAATGATGCCATGAAGGCTTCGTAATTGCCATTCTCTAATCCTACCCCATCGTTGGCGCCTGCATTGTTTACCACACCATCAATCCTTCCAAATTTTTCTATTACTGCTTTTACTGCTTTTTCGCAGGCAACAGGATCTGATAATTCTGCTGCTACCTGCGCCGTTTTACCGCCAATAGCTGCCACCGTAGCAAGATTGTCTTTTTCGTTTCTGCCAATTATAACAGGGATAGCTCCTTCCTGGAACAATACTTTTACAATGCCTTCGCCAATGCCTTTTGCACCACCGGTTACAATAATTACTTTGTCTTTTAAATGCAAATCCATTTGCTGCTTATGTTAAGTGATAAAAATTTGTTGCGTTTGTGGTAAAAAACTGTTGCTGTTCGCTAACAGAAAAAGTTCCGAAATATTTTTTTACAATACCAATCATTGCTTCATAAGATCCGGCCGCCAGGCAAACCGGCCAATCTGATCCATACATAATGCGCTGAATACCGAAAGCTTCTACTACTGCATCCAGGTAAGGAACAAAATCTGCCTGTTTCCATTGCTGCATATTGGCTTCTGTTACCATGCCACTAACCTTGCAATGCACATTTGGAAACTGGGCCAATGCAGTCATCCCTTTTTTCCAATCATCTATTAAACCATCTTTTATAAATGGCTTGGCAATATGATCAATCACAAAAGACTGCTTCGGAAATTGCTTTACCAATTGCAAAGCAGCATCCAGGTGCTTGGGGTAGATAAGAATATCGTACGTAAAATTGAATGGCTTTAATGCTTCGACACCTTTTAGAAAAGAAGGCTGCAGCATAAAGGAAGGTTCTTCTCCCTGCAAAATATGCCGGAAGCCTTTTAGTTTTTTAAATTGCGAATAATAAGTCAATCGATCCTGCAAATCGTTTGAACGCAGATCTATCCAGCCTACAATGCCTTTTATAAATGTGTATTTATCTGAAAGCGCTAATAAAAAATCTGTTTCTTTTTCTGTTTGATCTGCCTGCACTGCAACACAACCCATCACACCATTTTGTTTCAATACCGGTTCCAAGTCCGCCGGCATAAAATCTTTCCTGATAACCGCCATCTCATCATTTATCCAGCTATGCTGTACAGGATGATAATGCCAGAAATGCTGGTGTGCATCTATTCCATCAATTACCGAAGCTATTTTATCAGGTGCCATTATTAATCCTGTAAATTAAAAATCTTATCCATCAATATCCATTTCTCACCGGGTTTTGCCCAGGGCAATGCGCTTTGAAACTTCCACATCAGTTGCTCCCATTCCTGCACTTTAGGATTGCTATCGTCCATTGCTGCTTTCTTTTCAAAACTGAAACCATCACTGGTTTCCATTATCATAAACAGGCGATTACCTGTGCGATAGATTTCCATATCCTTTATGCCGCCATCCACAATACTTTTCTTTATCTCCGGCCATACATTGCTATGATATGCCTCGTATTCAGCTATCAGCTTTTCATCGTTTACCAAATCAAGTGCAAGACAATAGCGCATTTTTAGTATAGAGTATTTAATATATAATATTTAGACCTGAGATCTATTTAATGCATCAGTGTAATACTTCCGTTGCTTTCTCTGAATGTTTGTATCCCTTCAAACCAAAATATAAAATAACAGCAAAGCAAATTAGCGGCACAACATAGCCATATTGAATATTATTTGTTTTATCTGCTATAAACCCAAGAATAGGAGGCAAAATAGCTCCACCCACTATAGACATAATAATAAGGCTGGAACCAGCTTTTGTATCTGCACCAATATCTTGTATTCCCAAAGCAAATATGGTTGGAAACATAATTGACATAAAAAAAGCCATTACAATAACCGCATATAAAGTAATAACACCTGTGCCAAGGATGGTTACCAATGTTAGCAATATGCATATCGTTGCATAAATAGCCAGTAATTTGGGCGGTGCAATAAAACGCATGAGAAACGTTCCAACAAAACGGCCAACCATAAACGCCAATCCTGCAAAGCTTGAATAAACAGCAGCTTCTGTTTCAGTAATGCCTGCCGCTTTAGTTGCGAATAAAATCAGGAAGCTGAGCACACAAACTTGAGCACCTACATAAAAAAATTGTGCAATTACTCCCCACCGCAATTGCTTATGAGTAAATGCATGAAAAAAACCACCTTCTTCTTTTTCCTCGCTATCTTTTATATCGGGAAGTTTTGTAACAAAGAAAATAGCTGCAACAACCAGGATGGCTATCCCTAATATCATGTAAGGCATCTTAACGGTTGACGTTTCCTGTAATAGATAAGCATTTTTAGCTTCCATACTCATTGCCGCAACCTGTGCTTCGCTCAATGGCTGTTTAGACAGAATAAAATTCCTTCCAATAAGCGGCGCCAGAAAAGCAGCCAGACCATTGAATGATTGTGCAAAGTTTAATCGCTGCGTAGAAGTTTCCGGTTTACCTAATATAGTAGCATAGGGATTCGCAGCAGTTTCCAAAATCGCCAATCCGCAGGCCACTATAAATAATGCACTCAGGAAGAAAGCATATTGCATGGTATTAGCTGCTGGAATAAATAAAAAACAACCGATAGCAAAAAATGCCAATCCTATAAGAATGCCTGTTTTATACCCATACTTTTTCATGAGCATACCTGCAGGTATAGCCATAATAAAATATCCAAAATAAACAGCAGAGTCAACCAAAGAAGCTTCTACTGTATTTAAGCTAAATGCACGGCGTAAATGAGGAATAAGTGCGGGATCTAGATTATGAATAAAGCCCCAGAAAAAAAATAAACTGGTTACCAGTATAAACGCAAACAGGTAATTTGTTTTTCCGGAACCTACTTGTGCTGAAGTGTTAGCAGAAACATTAGAAGGCAAGGCCATACAGGTTATATCGTTAGGTGATTAAATAGGCAATGATTTTGCAATACCCAATTCCAGTCCGCGTAGTTCAGCAAGTCCTCTTAACCTGCCAATAGCAGAGTAACCGGGATTGGTTTTCTTTTTCAAATCGTCCAGCATCTGGTGACCATGATCTGGTCGCATGGGTATACTTATCTTTCGTTTCTGCATTAGCAATACCACTTCTTTCATTACGCCATACATGTCTACATCTCCCTCCAGGTGATTGTCTTCATAAAAATCTCCCTGGGCATTGCGTTTGGTAGCACGCAAATGAAGGAAATGAATTCTATCTCCAAACATTTTTACCATAGCTGGCAAATCATTGTCTGCACGTACCCCATAAGAACCTGTGCAAAAACAAAGACCATTGTTCAGCGAAGGAAGGCCATCAATTAATTTCTTTACATCAGCCGCAATTTTTATTACCCTGGGCAATCCAAAAATAGCAAATGGAGGATCATCAGGATGGATAGCCATATTAATTCCCACTTCTTCTGCAACCGGCACCACCTGTTTTAAAAAAGCCAATAAATTACTTCTCAATTTTTCTTCGTCAATACCATCGTATGTATCTAACGCTGCCTGGAATTGTTCCAGTGTAAATGATTCTTCACTGCCGGGCAGGCCTGCAATAATATTTCGTTGCAATAATTTTTTTTCTTCATCACTCATGGCAAGAAACCTTTTCTCACCAGCAGACAATTCGACTGCAGAATATTCTTTATCTGCATTTTTTCTTTTCAGCATAAACACATCAAAAGCTACCAGCGCCGCTTTTTCAAAACGCAATGCTTTGGAACCGTCCTCCACTTCGTAAGACAAATCAGTCCTGGTCCAATCCAGCACCGGCATAAAATTATACGTTACCACATCTATGCCTGCTTCTGCCAAATTGCGGATGCTTGTTTTATAATTGTCAATATAAGTTTGGAAATTGCCTCTTTGCGTTTTTATATCTTCATGAACCGGTACACTCTCCACTACCTTCCACTCAAGCCCGGCTTCGTTTACCAAAGCTTTTCTTTTATTGATTTCTTCTTTAGTCCACACCTGACCGTTAGGTATATGGTGCAATGCTGTAACAACACCGGTGCAACCTGCCTGTCTTATATCGCTTAAACTAACTGGATCGTTGGGACCATACCAGCGCATGGTGGGAGTTAATACAATCATATGGTTCTGTTTCCTGCCAAAAAATTATGCGTTGTTGTTAAGATAGCAACGCGTTTTATTTGGCGTAAGATACATAGATATGAGATGCATGTGCAATAAAAAACGAATTTTTATATGGGCTTTAATCAGAGAGACTTTTACTGATGCCGTATTCCAATCCTCTTAGTTCTGCCAGTGCTTTCAACCTGCCGATGCCAGAGTAACCAGGGTATGTTTTTTTGTGCAAATCGTCCAGCATTTGGTGCCCGTGATCGGGCCGCATGGGAATAGAAACATTTTTTTTCTTCATTAATAACAAGGCCTCCTTTACAATGCTATACATGTCAGCGTCTCCGCCAAGATGTTGTGCCTCATAAAAATTTCCGCCCTTATCTTTTTTTGTATTGCGCAAGTGAAAAAAGAAGATAATATCACCAAACTTTTTGATCATTTCAATCAAATTATTATCTGGCCTAGCGCCAAATGATCCTGTACAAAAACACAAGCCATTTGCTTTTGACGGAACTGCAGCCAATAAATCTTCTACATCTTTTTGTGTACTCATTATCCGGGGAAGGCCAAGCACTGCATATGGAGGATCATCCGGGTGAATAGCCATTTGCAAACCCAGCTCTTCAGCAACAGGTGCAACTTCTTTCAGAAAATAAAACAAATGCTGTTTCAGTTTTTCCGTATCAATGCCTTTATACGTTTCCAATGCTGCCAACACCTGTTCTGGTGTAAATGCATCATCGCTGCCCGGCAAACCCAGCATGGTATTGCGGAATAATTTTTCTTTTGCCGCATCATCCATTGATGCAAACTTTGCTTTGGCAGTTTCTATTTCCTGGCTGCTGTAATCATTTTCTGCACCTGGTCTTTTTAAAAGAAAAAGATCAAAGGCAATAAATGCCGCTCTCTCAAAATACAATGCTTTGCTGCCATCTGGCAAAGTATAGGTTACATCCGTACGCAACCAATCTAACACCGGCATAAAATTATAAGTAACCACTTTCAACCCACAAGCTGCAACATTGCGCAGGCTTTGTTTATATTGATCTATATACAAAAGATAATTGCCCGTTTGCTTTTTAATGTCTTCATGCACTGGCAGGCTCTCTATCACCGTCCATTCCATGCCCGCCTGGTTTATTAAGTTTTTGCGCTTGTTAATTTCGTCTACTGTCCAGATTTCGCCCACTGGCACCTGGTGCAGTGCGGTAACCACACCCGTACAACCAGCCTGTCTTATATCGCTTAAACTAACAGGATCATTGGGCCCAAACCAGCGCATTGTCTGCGTAAAATGAGGCATTTTCATAATGGCTTTAAAACATTTATAAAATGATGAAATGCAATTTGCTAAAAAACGATGTTGCATCAACAATCTTGTTTGCAGGTATTTTTTTTAGCGATGCTTAAAGATAGGGAGATAAGGCAACCTTAAGTTGCAGAACGCATTCCCAGCAAAACAATTTTCATTGGGCAAACCGGTTTTGCCATCATTTTTACGGCCATCCGCAACCGTTCAAATAAAATCATATTTTAAATATTTAATATTTATAAAGTTTAGGTTAAAAAACATTATCTTAGAATTAGCAATGTATTTTTTGGTTACGGCTTCTGATTGTTCTTGTCCACCTTATCCAAACTCCCCTTTTTAAACTATTTTAAATAAATCCTTTGAGCCGTCCTGTAACCATACTAATTGTAGATGACCATACAATGATGCTGAATGCATTAAAATCGCTGTTGCCACACGATAGCACTATTAAAGTTGTAGGCACTGCGAGTTCTGGTCCTGAAGCAGAAAAATTGTATAAAGAGCTATTGCCCGATGTGGTGGTAATGGATATTTATATGAAGCCAGTCACGGGTATTGAAACTACTCAAAACATCCTGAAAAAATTTCCCGACGCAAAAATATTGGGGCTTTCCAATGCATGGTCTACCGAAGACTCTAATCAACTGGCTACAGTTGGCGGACGTGGCTATATTGTAAAAACTTCTCCCCTGGATGCTATTGTTAACTGTATAAAAAAAGTAAACGCAGGCGAACTGTGTTTTACAGAAGATGATTTTAAAGTATAGTGTAGTATACAGTATTTAGTATATAGTATTCAGACTTCGAAGCTTCTAGTCACTCCTTTAAGTTTTTCCATTCCAAAAAAGCATATCGTTTTTATTTCCACTAGTTCGGAGTTCGTATTTAAAACGCTTTCTTAGCGTAAAATACGCTGCATTATATTTGCCCAATGAAATTTCAATTCTGGTCTTTAGGCAAAGGACATGAACCATATGTAAAGCCAGGGGTAGATATTTTTACACAACGCGTTTCTAATTATTATCCGGTAGAATGGAATATAATGGCGCCACCTAAAAATGCAGGGGTGTTGAGTGAAGCTGATTTAAAGAAAAAAGAGGCTGAAATTATTTTGAACGCACTTGGCAAAGACGATTTCCTGGTAGCGCTGGATGAAAGAGGAAAGGCTTTTACTTCTGAACAACTGGCCGGTTTTATACAAACCCGCGCCAATGAAAGCACCAAGCAGGTTGTTTTTTTAATTGGTGGCGCTTATGGCCTGCATGAAACAGTTTTGCAAAGGGCAGGTTTCAAATGGTCTTTATCGCTTTTAACTTTTCCGCACCAACTGGTGAGGTTAATTTTAGCAGAACAGGTATACCGGGCTTGCAGCATAATTAGAAACGAAAAATACCATCATCAGTAAACGCGAATACACGAATAAACACAAATGCACGTTAATTAATAACAGCAACCAGCCAATACCAATAATTAAAAAAGCATGACTATCTCTATAACCATCATCCTTATTGTTATTACCTGTGTAGTTTCTCTTGCAGCTTTTAACAGCGATAAACTTTTTGATGAATTGATTTTTTACCCGCCAGCGGTTGCCCATCAAAACCAGGTGTACCGTTTTTTTACCTGTGGTTTTATACATGCTAATTATGCGCACCTCTTTTTCAATATGTACGCATTGTACATGTTTGGTCAATATGTGGAAGCCGAGTTTGCAGATGTATTTGGGCCGCAGGGCAAATGGCTTTACCTGCTGATGTATTTGTCGTCTCTTTATGCATGTCTGCTGCCCACCTATAGTAAAAACAAAGACAATTATAATTATCGCAGCCTTGGTGCTTCTGGTGCTGTATCAGCAGTAGTTTTTGCATTTATCTTTTTAGAACCACTGCAGCGTATAGGCATCATCTTTATACCTTTTATGATACCAGGCTTTGTGTTTGGTTTTTTATACCTTATCATTTCTTCACTGCTGGACAAACGCGGTGGAGGAAATATCAATCACTCGGCACATATCTGGGGGGCATTGTATGGCATTGCATTTCTTATTGTAACAGGCAGTTTTTTGGCCAGGTATCATTTGCTGGAATCTTTCATCAGGCAGGTTACATCATATATCCACAGCCTGTAAAGCGAGTAAAAAATCAAAAGTAGAAACAGAGCTCTGTAAATGTGATTTCTGGCAGCAAGATGCTTTGCGCTTAATTTACTACCATTTTTATAAGCAATGTTTTCTTTGTTGATCCGGTAATTTTAAAGCGATCATCTATGCGGTGGCCCACAATCCAGATGATTTTTTTATCGGATTCCAGGACCCACATCTTTTCTTTATCGGTTTTAGAAAATTTCTGATCGATAAAAAAACGAGCCAGCTTTTTCTTTTTGCGCATGCCCAGTGGATAGAAATAATCACCTTCTTTCCATTTGCGCAATAGTAAAGGAAATTTTATTTCTTCGGCATCTAAACAAGCAATACTGGGGGAATTAGGAATTGGCAATTGGGAATTGGGCTGAAACGTTAAAACCCCTGCTTCATAAATCACTTCGCTATCTTTTTCTTCAATCAAAATATTGTTTGCTGCTGTGGATTGATTGGGAGAAATAATCAGCCAGTTGCGGTTTTTAATGGCACGATGCGTAGAAGATTGCACATACTTGCCAGTAGAACTATCCAGCAATGCAATCACCTCCTGCGTTTGTTCTGCACTGAAATGATAATCCTTGATAATTTCATACAGCACAGATGCCAGCGGCACCGTCTTTTGCAATTTTAAAACCGGGATATGAATCTCATTTCCTTTACGTTCTATCAACTTCTTTTTATGCAGATCTATTGATTGATGATACAGCAGCTCTATCTCTCTAAATCGTTGCAGGTTATTGGCAAGATTATTTTCTGCTTCCGGATAAATATTTTTCACCAATGGGATTAACTGGTTGCGAAAATAATTGCGGGTGTATTTGTCTGACTGGTTTGAACTGTCTTCTACCCAGTTCAATCTGCTTGCTTCAGCAAACTTTTTTATGTCTTCTTTTTTTGCAAACAACAATGGCCGGACTACTTTCCCCTGCTTTGGCAAAATGCCCCTTAAACCAGCAATACCCGTTCCTTTGAAAAAATTCATCAGCAGCGTTTCTATGTTGTCGTCTGCATGGTGAGCGGTGAGGAGAGTGGTGAGTCGTGAGTGGTGAGTGGTGAGTCGTGAGTCGTCAGTCGTCAGTCGTGAGTCGTCAGTCAGCAGTTCTGCAAACCAAGCATAACGCAGTTCCCTTGCTGCAACTTGTATAGAAACTTTTTTTTCTACAGCATAAGCATTCGTGTCAAACTTTTTTACCAATACAGTTTTGTTGTATTTGTTGCCGAGGCTGCGTACAAATTGTTCATCTCTTTCACTCTCGGCTCCTCTTAATTGGAAATTGCAATGAGCAATCGTAAAATCATAGCCTGCCTGGTGACAGAGTTCGCACAGAACAACAGAATCTATGCCGCCACTAACGGCCAGCAATAATTTATCTTTTGGTGAAAAAAGATTTTCCTTATGAATAAATGATATAAACTGATTTAATAAGTTCATTTAAATAATTAATTGCCTTGCATTAGGTAATCAAAAACCATCTTGCCTCCAATAATAAAAAGAACCAAACCAATTACCGGCAAAGCATAAAAAAACAGGCTTGTATCAAATGATGTTTTTACAATAAAATTTTTAGGATTAGTTGCGTCATATACAACTCTTACTTTTTCGCCTTTATTCATGAAACCTGTTATGCTGACCTCATACTTTTCCGTTATCCAGAGCATATCTTTTTTAGTCACAAAACGGATGATGGGATATTCAAAAGATTCATCACCATAGCCCTCATAAATTGTATCAAAAACAACACCATCAACCTCTACCCCGTTAGCTATAATATTCTTTCTTTTATTTATTTGCATCCTGCCTATCACAACGCAAGCCAACCCTATTGACATAAAAATAATCCCTTGTATTTCTGGTGGCAGCATATGCAATATTTTTTTGCTTATTAGGTTCTTCTTTTAAGTTCACAATTTTTTAATCGTTCATTTTAGTACAATAGCTGAAAAGTGCAACAAATAAACTGTTAAGCCTCGCTACAAGACCTATAAGGTTTGCAGCACTGCTCGGCCGCCCCGCAACCCTTATAGGTCTCGAAGCCTGCTCCATAGCGTCCTCCCAAATAACTGCGTGTACAATCACAATATTTCTTTTACAATAAATTTCTTTGGATTGCCTGCATCATATACCAGCTTTACTTTACTGCCTTTCTTTGCAAAGGGCACGTTGATTTTATATTTTTCAGTTATCCATACTTGTTCTTTGGTGGCAAATTTTATTACAGGATTACCTGATTTGTTTTTATTAACATCACCCAGTACATCAAAAATTTCGCCTTCGGTTTCAATACCTTCCTGTAATAATTTTTTTCTGTTTTGCTGTTGTATAAGTCCAACTATAATTAAACCAGCGCCAAGCGCAACTGCAACATAAGATTGTATTCTTGAAGGGTTCATAATTACTGTATCAATATTTGAATTCGTTATTGTAAAGATTCTATTCATAGTTTCTTTACATACTTGAAATATCTGCTTACTCCATAAATCCATTAATCAACCACGTCATCATAAGCCGCCCGCAACTCACCCAATGCATGATTATCACCTGCTTTTTTTGCTGCCGTCATTCCTTTCTCGTACCAACTGATAGCCTCTTCTTTCTTTCCATTGCGCTCCAACAATTTACCCAGGTGATAATAAGAACCTACATAAGACGGATCATGCAATAAAATATTTTCAAAAATTGATCTCGCTTTAGCATCATCACCCAATTTTATATACTCAAGTGCCATTGCGTGTTGTAAAAAACCATCGCTTGGATTCACCTTTAATAGCTCCTCTAACCTTGCCAGCCTGTCCATTAAATTCTCAATTATTTTTAAAGTAGTGTTTGAAATATAAGCTCATCGCCTTATCTTTGTTTTAGTTGCATAAACAACTTTCTGTACTTTTCAATCAGTTTTCTGTACTTTTTAATCATTAAAATTGCTACCATGAAGATACTCGTCTGTATCAGTAAAACGCCAGATACCACGGCAAAAATAGCTTTCACAGATAACAATACGAAATTCGCTGACGCCGGTGTGCAATGGATCATCAACCCATACGATGAATGGTATGCGCTTGTGCGTGCCATTGAACTAAAAGAAAAAGATCCGGCTACAGTAATACATCTGGTAACAGTAGGAGCTGCAGATGCAGATCCTATCATACGCAAAGCACTGGCATTGGGTGGCGATGAAGCCATTCGTGTAAACATTGATAGCCACGATAGTTTTGTAATTGCTTCGCAAATTGCAGCGGTGGCAAAAGAAGGTGGATACGATCTCATCTTTACCGGTAAAGAAACCATTGATTACAATGGCTCTGCTATTGGTGGCATGGTGGCGGAATTGCTTGACCTTCCTTATGTATCGCTGGCTACTAAGTTTGACATTAACGGCAGCACAGCTACTATTACAAGAGAAATAGAAGGTGGTGAAGAAGTTTGCGAAGTTAGCCTGCCCGTTACCGTTAGTTGCCAGAAAGGAATGGCAGAACAACGCATCCCTAACATGAAGGGCATTATGGCTGCACGCACAAAGCCATTAAAAGTAAAAGATCCTGTGGCAGCAGAAGCACTGACTGCTGTTGCAGATTTTGGTTTGCCACCAGCAAAAGCCGGCGTAAAATTAGTACCGGCAGACAATCCTGCAGAGCTGGTAAGGTTGCTGCATGAAGAAGCAAAAGCGATATAAAGCAAATGTGGAAATATGAAAATGTGGAAGTGTGAAAATAAAACAGCCATTCACACATCAGCATTTCCACATTTATCACATTTACCACATTTTCACATTACTTAACGATTTCAAATTAAAGCAAGATGTCAGTATTAATATTCATAGACCAGGCAGAAGGCCATGTAAAAAAAGCATCGCTGGAAGCTATTACATATGCTGCGGCAGTAGCAGCACAATTGGGCACCACTGCAGAAGGCGTTGTATTGGGTACAACACAGGAAGATCTTGCTGCTTTGGGTAAATACGGGGTGAAGAAAATACATCACGTAAACAACGAAGGTCTTAACCAGTTTGATGCACAAGTGTATACCAAAGTAATTGCACAGGCAGTAGAAGCCAGTGGTGCAGATGTTGTAATCTTTTCCAATAATGTTGATGGAAAGGCCATTGCACCGCGTTTGTCTGCCCGCCTTAAAGCAGGACTGGTAGCAGGTGCTGTTGCATTGCCAGATACCAGCAAAGGTTTTACAGTAAAGAAAAACGTATTCAGCGGAAAAGCATTTGCCAATATAACAGTGAATACGCCGGTAAAAATTATTTCGCTTAGCCCTAACGCTTATAAAACAGCGGCAGGAGAAGGCAGCGCTGAAGTGGTGACTTTGAATGCAACTGTGGATGCGCCAAAAGTAAAAGTGACTGCCGTAAATAAAGTGAGCGGGGAGATTTCTCTAAGTGAAGCTGAAATAGTTGTAAGCGGTGGCCGTGGTTTAAAAGGCCCCGAAAACTGGGGCATGATAGAAGAGCTGGCAAAACTGTTGCATGCGGCAACCGCATGTAGCCGTCCTGTAGCAGATATTGGCTGGCGGCCGCACCACGAACATGTGGGCCAAACAGGTCTTGCCATTGCGCCCAATCTTTATATTGCTATTGGTATTTCCGGTGCCATACAACACCTTGCTGGTGTAAACAGGAGCAAAACAATTGTGGTGATTAATAAGGACCCTGAAGCGCCTTTCTTCAAAGCTGCCGACTACGGCATTGTAGGCGATGCTTTTGAAGTGGTGCCTAAGATAATTGAAGCGGTGAAGCAGTTGAAGAAGTAGTAGTTAGCTTCGAGCTGCTAGCTGCTAGTATTCGGGGAAATAAGGCTTAATTTATTAGAAACGCAGAGAATTTTTCTTTGCGTTTTTTTATGCGTTGTTAACCCTATCTGTTTTGTGCGCTTTGCATTTTGGTTTACATTGCGGGTACAATTGTGGCACCAGCATTTGTAATTCTATGGAACATTGTTGTGTCACTCACTTGTACAGTAAATCTTTATTCAACGATTCATAAAATATAACAGGTTATGTTTCCAAAAATCAGTCCTACAGGCACCAAAGCATGGCAACAATTACAACAGCATTATAATAATGAAATGAAGCAAACTAAGCTGCGACAATTGTTTGCTTCGGATGCAGATCGTTTCAAAAAATATTCTATCCAGTTTGGAGACATTCTTTTCGACTATTCAAAAAACATTGTAACAGATAACACCCTGGCATTGCTGCAACAATTGGCTACCGAGTGCAAACTGCCGGAAGCCATCAATGCCATGTACAGTGGTGAAAAAATAAACGAAACAGAAAATCGCAGCGTACTGCATATTGCTTTAAGAAATCTTTCCGGTACTCCCATTCTTAGCGATGGCAAAGATGTAATGCCCGATGTATTGAAGGTGCTGGCACAAATGAAAAGCTTTTGCGCCAAAATCCATAGCGGTGAGTGGAAAGGATATACAGGTAAGCCTATCCGTTATATTGTAAACATTGGTATTGGTGGAAGTGATCTTGGCCCTGTAATGGTAACAGAGGCGCTAAAACCTTACTGGAAAGAAAACATGCAACCTTATTTTGTTTCCAATGTAGACGCCACACATATTGCTGAAACATTAAAAAAAGTAAATCCCGAAGAAACACTGTTCCTGATTGCGTCCAAAACATTTACTACACAAGAAACCATGACCAATGCAAACACTGCCCGCGATTGGTTTCTGAAAACTGCAAAAGATGAAGCGCATATTGCCAAACATTTTGCAGCCCTTTCTACCAATGAAAAAGATGTTGTAAAATTTGGCATAGACAAAGCAAACATGTTTGAATTCTGGGATTGGGTAGGTGGTCGCTATTCATTATGGAGTGCTATCGGTTTATCCATTGCGCTTACTATTGGCTACGATAATTTTGAAGCGTTATTGAAAGGCGCACACGAAACAGACAATCATTTTAAAACTACAGCGGGAGAAAAAAATATCCCTGTTATAATGGCGCTGGTTGGTTTATGGTATACCAATTTTTTTGGTGCGCAAAGCGAAGCCATTCTTCCTTATGATCAGTACATGCACCGCTTCTCTGCATATTTCCAGCAGGGCAATATGGAAAGCAATGGTAAATATGTTTCCAGAGACAACCAACGTGTAGACCATCAAACCGGGCCTGTTATCTGGGGAGAGCCGGGCACTAATGGGCAGCATGCTTTTTATCAGTTAATACACCAGGGCACCGTGCTTATCCCTTGTGATTTTATTGCACCTGCCATCAGCCATAATCCGATAGGCGATCACCACAATAAACTCTTGTCTAATTTCTTTGCGCAAACACAGGCTTTGATGAATGGCAAAACATCGGATGAAGCAAAAGCAGAACTTGAAAAAGCAGGCATGAAGCCCGAAGCCATCGCCAAGCTTTTACCACATAAAGTTTTTGAAGGCAACAGGCCCACCAATTCATTCCTCGTTAAGGAAATAACACCATTTACGCTTGGCCAATTGATAGCTTTGTATGAGCATAAAATATTTGTACAAGGCATTATCTGGAATATATTCAGTTTTGATCAATGGGGTGTTGAATTGGGCAAACAACTAGCCGGTAAAATTTTGCCAGAGCTTGAAAATGATGCTACTATTTCCAGCCATGATAGCTCAACCAATGGATTGATCAACGCTTATAAAAAAAGCAGGAAATAGGTTAACTTTAATAAAGCAAACCTTAGTATCATGAAAAGTTTATTTTTTCTTGGCGTAACCTTAGTTGCTTCCACTAGCGCATTTGCGCAGAAACAGGAAGATCTATCACCTTATAACAAAGAGAAACTGGACTCCATGTTTCGCTCATACCCAAGAAAAAATCAACCGTTTGTGATGCCTGCACCTAAAGATTATTCATTTCCTGAAAATACCTTGACTGGTGCACCGTCCAGTGATTTTGAAAAATTAAATCCAGGGGCAACCATAATTAATACAACCCCCAGGGGCACTATTTACAATATGCCGCAGGATAATATGGCGGTATTGGTTCCAGATATGAATGCAGTTGAAAGAATGCCGGGTGGCAATAAAATGTATCGTGTAGCACCGCCTGGCAATATGCCCAATCCGCTGTATCCAAATATTACTCCCAAAAGAAAAAAGACGCAGCGTTAATGTTTAACTGCGTCTCCAGGTAATGAATTTTTATCTCAACTTAGTTTTATCTCTTCATAACACGTTCAATGTATTCTTGTTTATTGCTGGTCACTTGTAATAAATAAATCCCTGCGCTGATATTGCGGCCAGAAAGATTTATCCGAATCCTGGATTGACCAGTAGCATCACTTGCAGCATGATATATTTCTTTACCGGTTACATCCAGCAGGCGTATCGCTGTTTTACCAGATTGCACTTTACCAAAATCTATTTCAAGCACGTCTGTGAATGGGTTATTGATAATGCGGAAGTTGCCGTTGTATTGCTGGTAATCTACCAATATAGTTTTGCTATACACAAAATGACCATCTATATCCACTTGCTTTAAACGATAGTAATTGTGCTCCTGCAAGGATTGATTTGTAAAGGAATAGTTTTTAATAGAACTGCTGATACCAGCCGCAGTTATAGCGCCAACTTTAACGAAGCTAACTCCATCGTATGAACGCTCAATATCAAAATAACTGCTGTTTATTTCTGAAGAGGTGCTCCAGTTCAATACAGCAGCTGCTGAACGCAGTGTTCCGCTGAAATCAAGTAAAGTTACAGGCAAGGCCGAATTACCAGTAATGCCCGCTCCAAAACCAGAGAATCCATTGGTGAATGATCCGGTGATCACAGTATTTGTCCCCAAAGTAGTAACGGTAGGCGCCACCTTTATTACTGTGCCGCCACCTGATGGGTTAGCAGGTGTTACATCTGATATCTGGCTTGCAACCTTCACCAACTCTATATTGCTTACATTTTGACCTGTGGCAGTTTGCCAATTATTGATTTCAGATTGTGTATAGTATAATGAAATCTGGTAAGTGCCAGACGTGTTATTTGTAGTGGGAACAACTTTAATGGTTTTGCTTAATAAATAATTGGCAGGTGTATTGTTCCAGAACGCTACAGAATTAGTACCCGCACTTGCGTTGCTACGGTCAATAAATACTTGTGTACATCCATAATCAAAACTGCTGGTATTCTTTATGCGTGCCAGCAGCTGACTGGTGCTTTGATCATAAAAATAGAGATCCGCATTAGGGCCTAGGTATTCTGTACGCGAGGTATTTAATGTAGTTTGTACCTGAGTGCCTGGTTCAACGTAAGTAAATTGAATATTAGGCCTGACATCATTTGAGAATGCTCCATACGATGAAAAATTGCCTGTGCAATTAATGCCTCCTTGAAGTACATAGCTCACATTACCTGTACCAGCACTTCCCTGATAACCCTGGCAATCATCACTTGCGGGATTCTGTGGTGCTACCATTGTCATAGCAAATAACTATTACTATGTTTGATACGCCATCCCAGACGAAAGGAGTTGAAAAAGTGAAAGTATTTAGACCATTAACTGTTGAATAGTTGTTGGAGTAAACCGTTGTATATCCGGAAAGATTGTTGATAGGACCAAAAGTATTGACGATGCTATTGCCCATCCTGATCGTGAGCCCCTGATAAACAAAACTTACAGCAGTGTGTTTTATGATGTTCAAAGAAAGTCCGGTAATATTACCAGGTTTTATACCTGCAGCAGTTAGCTCAGATGCTCTATATAAAAGTTCAGATTTTTGCTTTGCATTTGCGCCCCCAAAGCTATTTACCAATGTGTTTGTATATGTGCCAAGAGCTTTAGTTACATTGAATGCTCCTACAGGAGCAACATCATTATCTGCAATTGTAATTGTTAAACTTATACGGCTATCTCCTTTTACTGCATTACCTGCACCACTATTAACATTAAAACCTAGCGTAAATGTTTCTAGAGATTCCACTTCTGCATCGTCATATATTCTTACTGTAAATGATTGTGCAGCTGTACTGTTGGCAGGAAATGTTAGTATTTTACTGGGCGAAGCAAAATTTCCATTGGTGGTAATATCATAATCAAGCCCCTCTACTGCGGTACCAGGAGTAATGTTTAATGTTACGGTAGCAGCTGCAGAAGGTGAATTACCAATAACCATATTATAGGTATAATCCTTGTAATTTTTGCAACCGATTGTGGCCGAGGTTGTTTCGGTAGGCTGGTCTTCAGTGAATTCAAAATCTATTTTAGGAGTACAAGGATTTGTAGGGTCTGTGGTAGCGGTTCCGCCCAATGATGTAGTTAAACTTGCCCTGGATGTACCGGCACTTGCCAGCAACCTGTTTTTTTGGCCCTGGGTAAAAACTGTATAAATAGAGGTATAATTCATGTAGTTTCTCTCAGTGTTGTCAGAATAGTTAGTCCCAGAACAGGGGTTAATTCCTGTCCTTGGACTAAAATCTATAATGCCCGTGGCAGGGTCGATATTGTAAGTGATAGGATCAGTATCGCAAACCTGGTCACCTTTTGTATTGCAATCTGAATTATCTGGACAAGTATTTTTGTCTACCGACCCTTCGAAGGGATGATATAAATTAAATGCATGCCCTATTTCGTGGGGAAGTGTTTTAGCGCCTCTTTTCATTTGTGTGGCCAGCATAACAGTTCCATCTACAGAGGCAGGATTACCTGGGTAGTAGGCGTAACCTGCTACAAATTGACCTGATGTGCCATCCATTCCATCAATTTTATTTACAACCCATATGTTGTAATAGCTGGTATTAGACCATTTAGATAAAGCTTTTACAGAAACCTCCGCGGCGCCACCGCTCCCTATACCGTTGGCTGCATAGTTGGCAAGTGAAGAACCATTTACCCGGTTAATGCCATTGGTAGGATTGCAATTAGGATCTCGCTTTGCTAATACAAACTGAAGTTGCAAGTCTCCTACACCCGCCGTACCTGGATAGGTTCCATTATATACTTCGTTGAGATAAGCAATAGCGTCTGTAATCTGTGCATCTGTGGGATTGTATATAGAACCAATTGCCCCTCCCGTATGAATTACATGTACAACCACAGGGATATAATAAAGCGTAGCGTTTACACTACTTACCCTCGACTCTAATTGCAACCTGTTTTTGTTAATATAACTGCGGATGCTTGCGTTAATATCATCCACTTTTTTGCGATAAGATGGATTTTTCAGCGACCTGGCATGCATGCTGTCAAAACCACAGATAGGTTGAGAAAACGATTTAGCCGTTAAAAGCAGCAAGAAGATGGCAAGAAGCAGTAGCTTGTTCATACATTAAGAACGCATTAACACATATTTTTATTTATTGTATGCCAAAAAAAAAATCCCCTCAAAAAGGGGATTTACATATTTTACCTGGGAATTTTACCATTTATCTACTTCCTCAGTAGCGCTTGTGTTAGGAACAACACTACTTGCCTGAGGTACTACTGGTGCTTCAACCTCAGCAGTGGGTGCAGGTGTTGTGGAAACGGCTGCAATACTTGGAGCTTCGTCACCACCCTCGCCTTCTACCTGGTCGTGGTTGAATGCGTCAAAATCAAAATCAGGCATCAACTCTGTTTTTACATAATCAACCGCTTCTACCAATCCTTTTATGAATTTGTTGAAGTCTTCTTTGTAAAGAAAAATTTTGTGCCTGTCGTAACCTTCACCTTCAAATTTCTTACGGCTTTCCGTAATAGTAAGGTAGTAATCATTACTCCGTGTAGCCCTTACATCAAAAAAATAAGTTCTTCTTTTACCAGCCCTGATGCGTTTGCTGTATACACTTTCCATCCGTTTTTCATTGTTGTTGTCGTACGCCACAGTTGTAATAATTTTCAGTTATCGAAATTTTGGTTTTGCAGAATGCCTTACAAATATAAGGTTGTTTTGGAACTGGCAAAATTTGTCGGCTTTTTCCTGATTTATTTCAGGGAATAGCCCCCATCAGGCTTAGCTTTTGTCTGAATTAGCCGCCTGTCTGGCAAGATTACGACAGCCATGCCTTGGAATTGCGCTTACACAAGCGCTTTACCATTGCTGCGTTCCTCCTGCTGCTGTTGCTCATCGTAAAGCTGGCGGTAGTAGCCGTTTTTAGACAGCAATGCCGCATGTTTCCCCTGCTCAATTATTTTCCCATCGTTCAGCACTAATATATTATCAAAATCAAACAAAGAAAAAATGCGGTGGGTAATAATAATGGCCGTTCTGTCTTGCAGAAACCGGTATAAATTGCCCATAATTTCATGTTCTGTCCTGGCATCTACTGCACTCAAGCAATCATCAAAAACCACCATGCGCGGATCTTTTATTAAAGCCCTGGCTATGGAGATGCGTTGTTTCTGGCCGCCGCTAAGGGTCACGCCTCTTTCACCAATCATGGTATCATATTGCTGCGCAAATCCGGCAATCTCCTTATCCACGCTTGCGTAGGCAGCAGCCTGTTTTACTTTCTCAAACGGAGCGGTACCAAGTCCAAAAGTAATATTGCCAGATACTGTATCGCTGAAGAGGAATACATCCTGCGGCACATAACTAATCTGTTCACGCAGTGTCTTTAGCTGAATTTTCTTTATATCAATTCCATCAATCTTTATATTACCGCTATTGGCATCGTACATTCTCAATAGCAATTGTGCCACTGTAGATTTGCCACTGCCTGTTTTACCAATAATCGCCACTTTCTGCCCCTGCTTAACCTGAAATGAAAATTGTTGTACCGCCTGTATACCTGTATCGGGATAGGTTAAGCTTACATTGTCAAAAACGATATTGCCCTGCAACAAAGGCGTTGCAGCTACCGGCGTGTCTATAATATCCGGTTTAGTTTCCAAAAACTCATTTAATCTTTTTTGGGAAGCAGAAGCCCTTTGTATCATGCTGGCTGTCCAGCCTATAGCGCTTACAGGAAAAGTGAGCATGTTTACATACATCACAAATTCTGTAATAGTGCCGGTAGTTACATTCGGGTGCCCATTCAATGCATACAATCCTCCCATCATAATAGCCAGTAAAGTGCTTAGCCCAATCAATAAGCCCATAGCAGGGAAGTAAACAGATTCCAACTTCGACAATCCGATAGCGTTTACTTTATACTCTTCACTGTTTTTATTAAAAAATCCCATCATTGCTTTCTCTTGCACAAAAGATTTTATCACACGGATGCCGGAATATGATTCCTGGGCAGTAGTAGTAAGATCTGAAAGCAAGGCTTGTATCCGTTCGCTTCTTTTATGGATGATATTGTTTACGTAGTAAATGGTTACTGCCAGTAAAGGAAGAGGTGACAATACATAGAGGGTAAGCATGCCATTTTCCCTAATCATAAAAAATATACTAAACCCAATTGTAACAGCCAGGTTGATAAAATACATCATGGCCGGACCTGTGTACATGCGCACACGACTTACATCTTCGGTAATACGGTTCATTAAATCTCCCGTACTATGACGCTTATAGAAAGCGGTATCTAATTGCTGGTAATGCTGGTAGATTTCATTTTTCTGATCGTATTCTATAA
Organism: Chitinophagaceae bacterium; assembly: GCA_047602295.1. GTDB lineage: Bacteria > Bacteroidota > Bacteroidia > Chitinophagales > Chitinophagaceae > JACMLD01. The sequence continues at coordinate 5,431,137 of JASGHP010000001.1, forward strand.
GCCGGCTCATAACAATAACAGTCTGTCGCATCAAAAACATAAAGAAACCTCCCAACAATGCTAATACCAATAATGTAATGCCACATACCACTATAGTACCGCTAAAACTTGTTACACTTTTATCAAGCCATGCAATCATTTTTTGCACCAGCAAATCATAGTTGGCAGAACGATGCGTAATAACTCCATTGGTTTTCTCTACTGTACGCCGCACAGACTGCTCAACTTTGTCTACCACATAACCAGATAATTGCGGACTAAGAATGCGGAAGTAGTTGGAAAGTGTAATGAAAACAATACCCAGCAGGAGGCGCCAGCGATACTTCAGAAAATATTTGTTAACGGCCTTTAGATGTTTCATGAAGCTGCAAAGATACATTGCCTAAACAAAAAAATACCCCCGCTTTTGCGGAGGTATAGTGTAGATTGCAGGATGGGCTTCCTGCGCTTTAAATATTTTTTATTTTATTGGCGAGTATGGCGGGAAACAATCCAATAACTGCAATCACACCAAAAGATAATCTTAAGCCCGCTGCTTCGGAAATAAACCCTATTAATGGCGGGCCAATCAGAAAGCCAAGAAACGAGATTGAAGACACTGCTGCCAAAGCCAACCCGGGTTGCATGGTGCCAGATTTTCCGGCAAGGCTATAAATAAGCGGCACTACAGAAGATACACCTAAACCTACCAGCAAAAATCCAATTACTGCTGTAGCCATATACGGAAACAATATAGAAATAAACAAACCTGTTGAAATAAATGTGGCACTCAACTGCAATACTTTCTTAATACCCAGTTTGGTTACTAAAGCATCTCCCAGGAAACGACCTGTAGCCATTGACGCTGTAAATGCAACATAACCCAATGTAATAAATGCAGCAGGAGATTTTACAACGTTCTGAAAATATACACCGCTCCAGTCTGCCATTGCACCCTCGCAAAGCATGCTGCAAAAAGCTATCAGCCCAAGGATAAGGATGTACTTATCAGGCTTTACAAAAAAGGGTTGCTTTTCTGCAGGCGCTGTATCAATTGGCAACGTGTATTTATAAAAAAGAAGTACTAACAAAGAGGCCGTTGCAAAAATGATTAGAAAATGCAGCCAGGGTACTATTTGTGCAGATACCAGCAAGGTGCCAATAGCAGCACCTGTAAAGCCTGCAATGCTCCATAATCCATGAAAAGATGCCATTACAGATCTTCCATACATGGCTTCTACATCTACAGCTTGTGTGTTCATGGCAATGTTCACCATATTAGAGAAAAGGCCGAAAAGAAACAACACACTTGCCAATTGCCAGACATTAACCGAAAGCCCTAAAAACACCAGCATGGCAGGATATAATAATGCAGATGCAATCATTACTTTACGACTGCCGAAACGGCCTACCAGCCAACCTGCAAATAGCAAGCTGGTCATAAGTCCTGCAGGCAGTGCAAATAAAACAGCACCAAGTTTTGCATCGCTCAACTGCAATTGCGTTTTTACATCTGGTATGCGGCTGGCCCAGGTGGCGAAAGTAAGTCCGGCAATAAAGAAAAAAGCGCTTACTGCTATCCGGTATACACGTGGTCTGCCTGCAGATATAGAGATGTTCATATAAGTTAGTTTTAATTAATTGCGTTTAATTTTAAAACAGCCTTTCGCGAATCGCTATTGGCTAAAAATGTTCTTGATTTACCGGCATAAGTAAACTCGGGTTGCACAGGTACAGAATGTTCCTTGTTCATCAATAAAGAAGAAAGGATAAAATCTGCTGTAGCAAGATTGCCTGCAATGATGATATTATTTGTAATTGCCAGATCGTGCAATGCACGTATGCCATTATCATAAGGCAATGGCTGTAATGGATCCCAAAAGAAAATCAGGATATCAATTTGCTGTCCGCCTATAAGCGTAGCCAATTGATGATTTGCTGCGGTAATGCCATCATGCAGTTTTGTTACCGTTTTGCCAATAGTGCCTTCCAATATATGCGCCATAGGGCCAGTGGCAATTAATTCATGTTCCTTTAAAATATCCTGGTTATAATATGACCATTCTATTAAAGATTTACGGTTTACGTCGCTTGCCACAAAAGCAATACGCTTCACCTCATTCATTTTTCTGTTGTTAATCATACACACTAGATTTACTGTTTTTAAAAAATTACCAACGTTCTTACAAACGCTTTTCAGACAACAAACAAAAGTTTGGCAATACAAAACAGTTGGATTCATTTCATCGTCAGCTTAGCAAAAGCTGCGGCGGGCAAAACAAACGTGGCTGCAAAAAATTTTATACCACTAATTTTTCAGACAAACAACGATAGATAGTTTCTTATACTTTCTACTCAAATGGCCTGGCAGCCTTTTTAAATCGTCATGCAGGACACAAAATTAAGCATTTTTGTTTAAACGTTTAAACAATTCTCTTAGTATCTTAGTGCCAGAAAAAAATCCAAATCGATTTGGCAATGAATCACAGGTTTAACTTAATGTAAATCAATCATTAACAAGCAAACCAGGTGAATAAAAAGGTTTCGTTAAAAGATATTGCGGCTGCGGTAGGGGTATCTACGGCCCTGGTATCTTATGTGCTCAATAATAAAAAAGAAGGGCGCATCAGTAAGGATGTAGCAGAAAAAATAAGGGCTACTGCAAGGGCCATGAACTATAAAACCAACCAGATTGCCCGCAGCCTTAAAACGAATAAAACACACACCATCGGCTTAATATTAGCTGACATCTCTAACCCTTTTTCTGCCGCACTTGCCAGGGCTATAGAAGATGAAGCAGACGCACGCAATTACACCGTTATTTTTGGCAGCTCTGATGAGAAACCGGAGAAATTTTCAACCATCCTGGATGCATTGGTAAACCGACAGGCCGATGGATTAATACTTTCACCACCAGAGCATGCAGAAGAACAAATTGCAGACTTACAAAAACAGGCTATTCCTTTTGTTCTTATTGACAGGTATTTTCCTGAGACAGAAGCCAACTATATAGTGCTGGACAATTTTAAAGCCGCCTACGAGGCAACGCAACACCTGGTAGAAACTGGTCGTAAAAAGATAGGCATGATAAATTATGCGTCTTCGCTTTTTCACCTGGCAGAACGAACACGTGGATATGTAGCAGCGCTTACCAAAAACAAGTTGCCTGTAGTGTCTGCTTATTTACAACAAGTAAATGTTCCATCTATTAAAGAAGATACCGAAAGAGCAGTAAAACAATTGTTGCAATTACCTGAACCCGTGGATGCTTTGTTGTTTGGCTCAAACGTTATTGCACTGCATGCAGTAAAATACATAAATGATAAAGGGCTTAAGATACCAAAAGACATTGCACTTGCCTGTTTTGATGAAACAGATGCTTTTGATCTATTCTATGCGCCGCTTACCTGCATCAGGCAGCCGATTAAAGAAATGGGACAATTGGCTGTGAAAACTTTATTAGAAAATATGGATGACAATACAATTGCACCAAAACAAATAAGCATGGAAGGCGAGCTTATTATTAGAGAATCTACCAGTCATTAATAACCGAAAATACTTTACTTCTTCTCCAGGCTAAACAGGCTGTCTACAAATTCATGTTTGTCAAAAACCAGCAAATCTTCCATCTTCTCTCCTACCCCAATAAATTTTACGGGTATTTTAAATTGATTGGCAATGGCCAACACAACGCCACCTTTAGCAGTGCCGTCTAATTTTGTAATGGTAAGTGCAGAAACATCTGTAGCAGCAGTAAAATGTTTGGCTTGCTCCAATGCGTTTTGCCCGGTAGAGCCGTCAAGCACAAGCATTACTTCATGTGGGGCATCCGGAATAACTTTTTGTATTACTCTTTTTATTTTGCCTAATTCATCCATCAGGTGGGCCTTGTTGTGCAATCGCCCTGCTGTATCTATTATAATCACATCGCTTCCTTTTGCCACACCACTCTGCACAGTATCAAAAGCCACAGCAGCAGGATCGCTACCCATGTCTTGTTTTACAATTGGCACCCCTGCTCTTTCGCTCCAAATGGTTAATTGATCTACGGCTGCTGCCCTAAAAGTATCGGCAGCACCCAATAAAACATTCTTGCCACCTTGTTTAAAATTATTGGCCAGCTTACCAATGGTAGTGGTTTTGCCAACACCGTTTACTCCTACTACCAATATCACATAAGGGTTAGCAGGCATAGGAGATGTAAAATTATATTGATTGCCTTCCGGCGCATCCACCAGCAGGTTTTCAATTTCCTGTTGCAATATTTTATTCAGCTCACTTGTGTTCAGGTATTTGTCTTTTGCTACTCTTTGCTCAATCCTGTTTATTATTTGCACTGTTGTATCTATGCCCACATCTGCACTTACCAATGCATCTTCCAGGTTGTCCAGCACTTCTTCATCTACTGTACTTTTGCCGGCAATTGCTTTTGTTATTTTAGATAAAAAACCTTCCTTGGTTTTTTGCAAACCCTGGTCAAGCGTTTCTTTTTCTTTTTTACCAAACAGTTTATCAAATAATCCCATAATCCAAAAGGTTTAAGGTGGAAGGTATAAGGTTTAAGGCGCCACATCTGCTATCTACATGCAATTTAAAGTACTAACCGAACAAAAGAACTTTAAACTATTACACCTTAAACTTTAAACTTGTTTTCTGCAAACAGAAAAAGCTGTTCCGAACAATTGCTCAGAACAGCTTTCCAATATAGCATGGCAGCCACAATTATTTAGCGGCCAAAAATTCTTTTACCTTGTCTTTGTGTACAATGGCTTCTTTAAAAGTATATGCACCAGACTTTGGGCTGCGTACTGCCCTGATCACTTTTGTCCAGTTCTTAGCATCTGCAGATGCTTTAAGGTCTTTTACTTTGGCGTTTTTTGAAGCTGCTTTTGCCATGACTATTGCTTATTAAGATGAGTTAAATTACTTGATTTCTTTGTGTACAGTTACCTTTTTAAGTATTGGGTTGTACTTTTTAAGTTCAATACGCTCTGGCGTATTTTTCTTATTTTTTACAGTAATGTACCGGCTTGTACCTGGTTGGCCACTTGTTTTGTGCTCTGTGCACTCCAGAATAACCTGTACCCTGTTTCCTTTCTTTGCCATTATAATGGAAATTTAAATGTTGTATACTATTATATGTTTGCGCCTGTAGCTCTCAATTCTTTTACCACTGCATACAATCCTCTTTTGTTAATGGTGCGTATGCCTTCAGTTGATAACTTAAGCGTAATCCACTTGTCTTCTTCAGCCAGGAAGAAACGTTTAGTCTGCAGGTTGGGCAGAAAACGACGTTTGGTTTTTATATTTGAGTGAGAAACCTTGTTCCCTGTTACCGGAACTTTACCGGTTATCTGACATACTCTTGCCATTGTGTACAAAATTTAGGACGGCAAAGGTAGGGAAAGGCAGGGAATTATCACAAAGAAAATGAAGGTTTTTCAATATTTAACCTGAGAAAACCTTTGCACGGCCCCAAAATGCCTCCATTACTTCCATTTTTAAACCTGTTTTTAGGCTTTCCATTGCCTGGCTTTTTATGGATGCCGAAAGTCCCTCACAAAAATATAAATGTCTGACTGGCAAGCGCATCGCAGTTAATAATTAATTAATTTCAACTAGTTACGGTGCCGTTTACCTTGCGTAAAAACGCTCCTAAATCATGCATGAAGGAAAAAATATGAAGAAAAAGACCATAACGAGGGATATTAGCTGGCTATCTTTTAATGCCCGTGTGCTGCAGGAAGCCGCAGACAATACAGTTCCGCTGAAAGAAAGAATTAAGTTTTTGGGCATCTTCTCTAATAATAATGATGAGTTTTTTCGGGTGCGGGTAGCTACGCTGAAAAGAATGATAGAACTGAACAGTAAATCTCAGCGTACCACCAAGGCCAATATGCACCTGGAAGAAAGTCCTGAAAAAATATTGGAAGAGATACAGCTCATTATTCTGCGCCAGCAAAATGAATTTAACCGGGTGTGGGAAGACATTACAAAAGAGCTTGCCAAAGAAAATATATTTCTGGTAACAGAAAAGCAACTGAACCGGGAGCAAAAAGTATTTGTGCAAAGGCATTTTGAAGAAGAAGTGCGTTCCAATATTATTCCATTAATGATTGAGAGCATTCCGCAAGTGCCTTACCTGCGGGATAAATCTATTTACCTGGCGGTTGTAATGTCGTCTAAAGACAATGCATACAAACAGAAATATGCATTAATAGAAATACCCAGCAGGGCACTGGGCCGTTTTGTATTGCTGCCCTCTCCTGCGGGCGAGCAGCATGTTATTTTATTAGAAGACATTGTTCGCTTTAATCTGCCTTCCATTTTTTCTTATTTCAATTACGACAAATTTGATTCGTGGATTTTTAAAGTAACACGCGACGCAGAGATAGATATAGACAATGATGTGTCCACTACGCTTATTCAGCAAATAGAAAAAGGAATTAAAAACAGGCGCCGTGGCAAACCTGTACGCTTTGTGTATGATAAAGAAATGGATGCCGGCTTGCTAGAATTTTTGATCCGCAAAATGAACATGAGCAAAAAGGACAACCTTATACCTGGCGGACGCATCCATAACTTCAGGCACTTCATGGATTTTCCAGATATCATCCCTAAAAAAAGTCAGCGCAAAAAACCATTTACACATCCTTTGCTGGTAGGCACACGACGCGTTACAGACGTAGTATTGGAAAAAGATATTTTGCTCAGCTTTCCTTACCACTCTTATAATGGTGTATTGGATATGCTGCGCGAAGCCGCTATGGACCCACATGTTACAGCAATTAAAGTAACAGCTTACAGGCTTGCATCCAATTCTAAAGTTATTAATGCACTTATTAATGCTGTAAGAAATGGCAAACAGGTAACTGTAATGATGGAATTAAGAGCCCGGTTTGACGAAGAAGCAAACCTTGAATGGAAAGAGCGACTGGAAGAAGAAGGTGTAAAAGTATTGATTGGCATACCCAATATGAAAGTGCATGCTAAGCTTTGTCTTATTAAAAAACGCGTAAACAATCATACTACTCACTATGGTTTTGTAAGCACAGGCAATCTTAATGAAAAAACAGCTACCATTTATGGCGACCAATGCCTGCTTACTTCTAACAGGAGCATTATGGCGGATGTAAATAAAATTTTTCTTTACCTGGAAAAACCAAAAGAAGGGGAAAAATTTATTAAAGCATGCAAAACGCTTATCCCCTGTCCTTACAGCCTTCGCAGTAATTTAATGAAGATGATACAAAAGGAAATAAGGCTGGCAGAAAAAGGAAAACCTGCATCCATTATTCTTAAAATGAATTCTTTGTCAGACGAAGAATTGATCTTCAAACTATATGAAGCAGCAAAAGCTGGCGTGGCATTAAAACTGATTGTACGAGGCATATTCTGCATGCTTACGGAAAACAAGAAATTTAAAGAACCGGTGCAAGCCATCAGCATTGTAGACGAATACCTGGAACATGCAAGGGTTTTTATTTTTAATAATGGAGGAAAAGAAAGAGTATTTATTTCGTCTGCAGACTGGATGGTAAGGAATATAGATCACCGTGTGGAAGTAACTTGCCCTATTTTCAACAATGATATTAAAAAAGTGTTGAAAACTATTCTGGGCATTCAGTTGAATGCTAATGTGAAAGCCAGAATTTTGAATAACGAACTGAGCAATGAATACGTTAAGGCCAATGGTGGTAAAAGGGTTCGTTCGCAGGTGGAAATATATAATTACCTGCACAGTGCTGTTAAAACACCTTTGCCAGAAGCCGAAACAAAAGGAACCTCTATGCCAGCCGTTGTAGACCCTGCTATTGGTTAACTATATAGTGGGTTTTAGATTCACCACTTAAAAAAAGTACATTTTGAGACTGGCAGCAATTGATATCGGAAGTAATGCAGCAAGATTGTTGATATCTGATGTAGTAAGAAACAGTGAAGGCAAACCCGACTTCAATAAATTAAACCTGGTACGTGTTCCACTTCGCCTGGGTTTTGATGTTTTTGAAAAGAAAGAAATCTCACCAGAAAAAACTGAAATGATTATACAAACTATCCGCGCATATAAATGCCTGATAGATGTGTATGGCGTAAAGTATGTAAAAGCATGCGCTACCTCTGCCATGCGTGATGCTACTAACGCTGCAACAATTATAGAGCAGGTAAAAAAAGAAACAGGCATAGAAATAAAAGTGATCAGTGGCGATGAAGAAGCTGCAGTAATATATGAAAACCATGTGGCAGAAAACATGGATAAAGATCATTCTTACCTGTATATAGATGTTGGCGGCGGCAGTACAGAGTTGACATTCTTTAGCCAGAATGTGCTTGTTTTTAAAAAGTCTTTTAATATAGGAACCATCCGTTTGCTTAAGAACCAGGTGGACGAATCTCATTGGGACGAAATGAAAAATTTTGTTCGCGAAAAAACCAAAGGCCATAAAGAAGTGGTGGCTATTGGTACAGGCGGAAATATCAACAAAGTATTTTCCATGTCTAAAAAGAAAGATGGAAAGCCTTTGCCATTGGAATTATTAAAAGACTACTATAAAGAACTGAGCAATTATTCTTTGTATGCCCGCATGCGCACTTACAATCTGCGTGAAGACAGGGCTGATGTAATTTTACCAGCCATTCAGATTTACATCAACGTGATGCGCTGGGCTTCTATTGAAGAAATTTATGTACCTAAAATAGGTTTGGCAGACGGTCTTTTGCATACCTTGTATGATGAAGTAAGGATGAAAGAAATGGCTATCTGATTATCCATTTAAAACTTTATCAAACAAAGAACATGTCTACCTACAAAGAAGCCAAAAAGATTACCACTCATACGCTGCAGAAAATGAAAGATGGAGGAGAAAAAATCTCCATGATAACGGCGTATGATTTTTCCTTCTCAAAAATTTTTGATGCAGCCGGTATAGACATCATCCTGGTAGGCGATTCTGCCAGCAATGTAATGGCAGGCCATGAAACAACGCTGCCAATTACATTAGATCAAATGATTTATCATGCCTCATCTGTTGTGAGAGGCGTAGACAGAAGTTTTATTGTGGTGGATTTGCCCTTTGGATCTTACCAGGGCAATTCTAAAGAAGCACTTAACTCTACTATCCGCATTATGAAGGAGACGGGTGCGCATTCTATTAAATTAGAAGGAGGCGAAGAAATATTAGAATCCATTAAACGTATTATCTCTGCAGGTGTACCAGTGATGGGCCATCTTGGCCTTACACCTCAATCTATTTATAAGTTTGGCACCTATACTGTAAGAGCCAAAGAAGAAGCTGAAGCAGAAAAACTGAAGAAAGATGCTTTGCTTTTGCAGGAAGCCGGTTGCTTTGCGCTTGTGCTGGAAAAAATTCCTGCAATGCTTGCCAAAGAAGTTTCAGAGAGCTTAAGCATTCCAACTATTGGCATTGGTGCCGGCAAATACTGCGATGGCCAGGTATTGGTAATGCATGATATGCTGGGCATCAACACCGAATTCAAACCACGGTTTTTGCGCAAATACCTGGATCTTTATACTACAATAACCGGCGCTGTTAAGAATTATATCAATGATGTAAAGACTAAGGACTTCCCTAACGACAATGAACAATACTAGTTGGTTGATTGGCTACTTTGTTGACCTGATGCGTATATTATTCCACTAATCAACTATTTATTCTCAGTACGAACTTTGCTCAAAGCATCAGCATCCAATACATCGTATACTTTCACATCAGCATGTTTAATTTTTATGCTTTTAGCTAATTGGCTGCAGGGAGTAGAAGCTGTTACTGTTTCAGTAGTTTTTATGTTTGTATAAAACATAGCTTTTAAATGCTTTTTCTCTTTTTCTATGATAGAAGAAGCGGTAGCAAAATTTGCAGACAAGTTTCCGTTATTAGTTCCTTGCGCAAAAACAGCAATCAATTGTTCTTTATCATTATTAGAAAGCACTTTCATCAACTGGCAAGCACAAACCTTAGCTTTCTCTGCTTCAAACAAAGACTTTTCTTCTTTTAAAGATGCTGTTACTGATTTTGGGAAATTTACTGTAGAAGGAGTTTCAGAACCGGCAAATGCAAACTGAGCAATAACGATTGCAAGAGTTGTAAAAAATAGTTTCATGGTACGAAGGGTTATCAAGTTTAAGAAAAAGGGTTACGGTTTTTTCGGGAGATTGAACTTGATAAACCATCTGCATTAAAATAAAAAAACCTGCAGATGCAGGTTTTTCATGAGGGGCTTGGATGCTGATGTAAAACTTGCAAAAAAAACTCATATGTCATAGCATTTGCTAAAAATATTTTAAAATTTCAGCCTCTACTGTTGATTTTCAGCTATTTGAAATTTTCGTTTGAAGAGATTTTTTCGGTTATAGAAGGCTGTTTGTACACATAATTATTTTCTATACATATAATAGAAAATGAAGAATCAGAAAATTGAGCGCAAAAAAAAGATGTATGCTTTTTAAACATACATCCTTTAAGACGAGAATGCAACCTAAAACCACCCTATGAAAAAAGTATGAATAGTTACAAGACCTTGATATTATAAATTTCAATAATAAATATTGGACAACAATATCTTACAAATTAAAATTATATTAAACAGTTGACTAGTAAGTGTTTAATGACGGGAAAGTAATAGTAAATACTGTGCCGTTGATTTTATCGGACTGAACAACAACCCTTCCTTTGTGTAGTGCGACAATACGCTGAGAGAGGGCAAGCCCCAAACCAAAGCCTTTTGTATCTCCGGCTGTGCGTCCACGGTAGAATGGATGAAAGATGCTTTCAATTTCTGTAGGGCTAATTACATCGCCCATATTTTTTATCTGGGCAATAATTTCGTTGTTCTCAAATCTTAAATAGAGATATGCCTGCTTGTCGTATGAATATTTGCAAGCGTTCTCAGCAATATTTTTAATGGCACTATAAAGTAAATCCGGGTTGCCATAAGTAAGACAACTCTTGTCATCATCCGGGAATTCACCAAACTCAAGTTCCAGGTTATAAGCAGCATTTATTTTCTTTACATCTGCTACTATCTTCAGCATAATTTCATCCACCCTCACTTCGCTTAATTCAACCCCACCCTCGTAGCCGGTTTTGGCAATGTCTAATAAACTTTTTGTAAGCTGCCGCATCTGTTCTACATCTTCCTGCAATGAGTATAAAACATCTTTATAGTCATTAGTAGTTCTATCCTTTTGCAATGTTACCTGCAACTGGCTGCTAATGGAAGTAAGTGGTGTAGACAATTCGTGAGAAGCGTTGCTGATAAAACGTTTCTGTATAGTAATGGATTCCTGCAAACGTGTAAGCAGGTTATTAAATGTATTGGCTAAGCTGGACAATTCATCCTGTCCGTCACCACCATTTATACGACCGGAAAGATTATTGAAAGAAACTTCGTTTACATCTCTAATGATGCGATTGATCGGTTTTACCAGTTGCGTAGAAAAAACATAACCTACCATTATGGTTATAATTACGCCGGCAAGCAAACTGGAAAGCAGGATACGTTTCAGGTCATCCATACGTTTCCTTCCATCAACGTCTATACCCATGTAAAAAGCCGTAATGCTCTTATTGTTGTAGGTATGCAGTATGCCACAGACATCCAATTCACCTATTTTGAAGAATTTGTTTTTGGCAACCTTTACTTCTTCAATCATTTTACCAGTGATTGCAAAAGGTTTCTCGCCTGTTCCATAATATTCGTAGGCAGGAGATTTTCCATTGTCGTAAATAACTAGTGCCCTTTGCGAAATCAATGCAGTAGAGCTGCTGTCCATTTTTCGCAAAATGTCTAATTTATTATCCCCTAAAATGGCAAATAAATTAGCCCGGTTATTTGCACCGGCCTGCAGGCGCAGTTTAAAAACATCATTGCGGCCCTGTTCAGAAAAATAGTACACAGAATAGCTGACCAGCGACAGAATCCCCATCACCAGGAGCGTAAATATCAATGTTATTTTAACCCGGATATTCATTTCACAATTCCTTCAGTATGTAGCCCATACCAACCTGTGTGTGAATCAGCTTATTAGGAAAGTCTTTATCAAGTTTTTTGCGCAGAAAAGTTACGTATACATCTATTACATTCGTCTTGGTATCAAAATCTATATCCCAAACATTTAATGCAATATCTGCACGTGATACAACCTTGTTTTTATTTTTGATGAGATACTCCAGCAATTGGAATTCTTTTGCGGTAAGTGCAATCATTTTACCATCCCTGGTTACTTCTTTGCTATCAAGGTTCATTACTAAATCAGACACCTTCAACACATTTCCAACGGGCACAGCCTGCCTGAGACGTTTCAGCAAAGCTCTTATGCGAACAAGCAATTCTTTAAAGTCGAATGGCTTAATAATATAGTCATCCGCGCCTGCATCAAACCCTTCAATTTTATCATCTATGGCGTTTAATGCCGTAAGCATCATTACAGGTATCTGTTGGTTATGGTTACGAATTTCCTTACAAAGCTCATAACCGTTCATACCTGGCAAATTGATATCCAGGATGGCAAGATCGAATGCCTGTGTTTCAAATAATTTTTTGCCAGCCAGCCCATCATACGCCACTTCTACCTCATACTGGTTTTCTGACAAGCCCTTTTTCAGTGAATCTGCTATCTTTCTTTCATCTTCTACCAGCAATATTCTTGCATCTTCCATAACTAAAACATTGTTATTATTAAAAATTACAAAGGTCAGCAATTATAATGGCAAGCCCCAAACTATTGTTTTACAAGCAATTAAAATCAAATTAAAAAAGCTATTGAAACTTTATAACCTGCTTTATAACCTGCATTTAAAAACAAAAAGAAAAAGGCTTCTGTATTAGATAAGGCGAAGGTATTCTAATCTCCGGTCAAATGGCATCATCAAAGGCCTGAAGCCGGTTTTTACTGCATGATAAACAATTCTTCGGGCATTATACCTGTATTTTGGTTATTTTGTCTTACCTTTGCCAACCTTTAAAAGTTCATAGACATGGGCCGCCGGGATTATGATATAGCATTTGTGGGTCTAAAGCAGGGCATTCATGAGTACCAGTACCAGGTAAATGACAAGTTCTTTGAGGCTTATCAACAGCAGGATTTTCGCAACTGCCAGGCAAATATAAAACTCACCCTCGACAAACAAAATGGCTTTATGCTCTTGAAGTTTGAAGTGGGTGGTACACTGGAAGCAACCTGCGACCGTTGTGGAAGTAATATCCTACCCATGAATTTGTGGGATGAGTTTAATGTAGTAGTGAAGCTTGTAGAAGAACCGGATATTATGAACGAGCAGGAAGACGATCCTGATGTGTATTACATAGGTCGTGGCGAAAGCCACCTGCACATTGCAGACTGGATATATGAATTTGTAAACCTGAGTATTCCTATGCAACGCATGTGCAGCAAGGAAGAAATAGGCAGCAAGTTTTGCGACAATGAAGTATTGGCAATGCTAAAGAAATCGGAAGAGAACGAAAGCAATGGCGTTGAAAATCCAATCTGGAAAGGCCTCGAAAAAATTAAAAAGAACCTGGATAAATAGCGTATCCAACATATAAATTAGTTAACAAACATTTTTTGATTATTATAAATAGTTGAGCCATGCCAAATCCCAAAAGACGACATTCTCAGCAGCGTAGTGCTAAAAGAAGAACACACTACACAGCAAGTTCTATCACCTTAAGCAAAGACAGCACAACAGGTGAAATACACGTACGCCACCGTGCGCACGTAAGTGAAGGAAAATTGTACTACAAAGGAAAAGTAGTTGCTGAACAAGCACCTGTAAAATAATAGCCAGGCAATTAAAACAGATTCCGGCATTCAACGGTTTATACTAACTTTAAGCCTTTGAATATTGGAATTTTTTTTTGTAGTAACTATTATGAATATAGGAATAGATATGATGGGTGGCGACTATGCCCCACTGGAAGCAGTTAAAGGCATAAGTTTGTATTTAAAAGAAACAAACAGCAGCGCTACCCTGTTTTTATTTGGCGATGAAGCGCAGTTAACAGCTTTGCTTAAACAGGAAAGCGTTGACGGAGCCAGTATAAAAATCGTTCACGCACCACAGGTAATCGGTATGCACGAGCATCCTACAAAAGCGCTGAAAGAAAAGCAGCAATCGTCTATCGCTATCGGCTTCTACTATCTTGCCAACAATAAAATTGATGCGTTTATAAGTGCAGGCAATACCGGTGCTATGCTGGTAGGTGCCATGTTCAGCATTAAAGTAATAGAAGGAGTTTTACGCCCTACTATTTCCACTGTTATTCCAAAAGAAAATGGCAGCACAGGCATTTTGCTTGATGTGGGCCTGAATGCAGATTGCAAACCGGAAAACTTAAACCAGTTTGCAATACTGGGATCTTTATATGCAAAGCACATACTTGGTATAGAGAATCCCCGCGTATGTCTTTTAAATGTGGGCGAAGAAGAAGGCAAGGGTAATATTCTTGCACAAGCGGCCTATCCCCTGTTGAAAGAAAACAAACAAATACATTTCACTGGCAATGCAGAAGGAAGGGATATTATGCTTGATAAAGCCGATGTAATGGTTTGCGAAGGTTTTACCGGAAATGTGGTGCTTAAAATGGCTGAGTCTATTTACGATATTACCCACGCAAAAAAAATAGAAAACGAGTTTCTGGATCGTTTCAATTTTGAATACTATGGTGGCACACCTGTGCTGGGTGTTTCCAAACCTGTTATCATTGGCCATGGCATATCGCAAGCCAAAGCTTTCAAAAACATGATAGCAGTGGCAGCCAAAATGATTGAAACGGATCTAATGACTAAAATGAAAGCTTCCTTTACAGGCAATGCAAACGCCTGATCATAATGAATCTTATCTTCTCATACCTCCAGGATTATTTTAAAAGTGTTGATAAATGGCTGCTTGCATTCTGTGCCTGTTTTGCTGCAATCTATCTTACACTTAATTACCGTTTCGGCATAGAAACCAAATGGGTATACAACATAAATTCAAGGCTGGGAAAGTTTGCAGGATTTTACAGCGTTTATGCCATTGCTTTTTTTATACCCTTCCTGGTTATTGCATTTGCGAAATACAAAACTGTTGCCAGTAATCCATATTTCTGGTTGTTACTCTTCATTGCGCCGGCCATCTTTGCTTTAAAAGTAAGTTTTAGCGGCCTTACTCAATGGATTGCCGGAACAGATACCAATACCTGGCGTAAATACTATTCCATTATCATCAACCTTCCCTCTAGGCTTTTGCTGGTGATAATACCATTGCTTTTATTTTGGTGGCAACAAAAAGACATGAGTTCCTTCTGGGGACTTACTACCAAAAATTTTAACTGGCATCCTTATGCGCTAATGCTGCTTATTATGGTGCCGTTAATAGCATTTGCATCTACACAAGCAGATTTTTTACGCATGTATCCCAAATTGCAGCAGGTAAATTTTGTTGAGCAACTGACGCCGCATTCTTTTTGGTATAAAATGCTCTACGAAATTTCTTACGGCATAGACTTTTTTACAATAGAGTTATTCTTTCGCGGGTTTCTTGTATTTGCTTTTGTGCGTTTTGTGGGTGCCGATGCTGTATTGCCAATGGCTGTTTTTTATTGCAGCATTCATTTTGGCAAACCATTATTTGAGTGTATCTCTTCTTTCTTTGGCGGCATGCTACTGGGCATTATTGCTTACAGAACGCAATCTATTGCAGGTGGCATAATGGTGCACCTGGGCATTGCATGGATGATGGAAGCAGGTGGCTATATTGGCAATCTGTTAAGAAAATAATTTTTTTATAGCGCAGTTCTATTTTTCACGAACTTGTCTGAAAATTCCATCAGTGAAAAAAATACTGGCCCTCTTATTTCTATTCAATCTTTATATATCTGCATTTGCGCAAACAGATACTTGTCATGTTCGTATCAGCCTTCTTACCTGCGGATCAGGGGAATATCTATATTCTATTTGGGGACATACAGGCATCAGGGTTATAGATAGTAGTAACCAGACCGATGTAGTTTTCAATTATGGAACTTTTGATGACAGCGATCCTCTATTTTATATAAAATTTACCCGTGGCATTATGATGTATTCAGTAACGCCTTTCAGCTTTACTGATTTTATGGAAGAATACCGGTACTATAAAAGAAGTGTTACAGAACAAGTGCTTGATCTTTCCTGCACAGATAAAAACAAATTGGTAGCAGCGCTTTGGAAAAATGCAGCACCTGAAAACAGATTATATCCTTATCATTTTTATGCAGACAACTGCACCACACGTGCAAGAGATATGCTTATCAATCATTTCTCGGGAGATCTGCAATTTAAAGACATAAGACCTGTACCCGGCAAGAGTACATACCGGCAATTGATCCATAGTTATATGAATAGCAACAGCCAATCGTGGAATAAGCTTGCTATAGATGTATTGTTAGGCAATCATCTTGATGAAGTAATGAACAACACGCAGTCGATGTTTCTGCCAGATTATTTAATGAAAGCATTTGACAGTGCTTCACTGCAACAACAAAAACTGGTAAGTCAAACCAATGTTTTATTAAAAGATGAACAACAACCGGAGAAAACTTTTTTTACACCTGCGCTTGCCTTCAGTATACTTTTTGTGTTGATGATTTTACTTGCAGTACTGAAAAATAAAACAGCTACTAAGCTATTGTTTGTACTTGAAAGTGTATTTTTTTTACTGCTTGGTTTACTGGGAATCTTGTTTGTAATATTATGGCTGGCAAGGGTTGACAATGTTTGTCGAAATAACTTCAATCTACTATGGGCTATTCCTACTCATGTAATCATTGCTTTTGTTATTAATAAACAAAAAAACTGGATTAAATATTATTGGCTTGCTACAGCTGCTATTAGTTTCTTATCGCTTGTTTTATGGAAATGGTTGCCACAAGAAATGAACAACAGCCTCTTGCTGGTTGTTGGCATTATTTTATTTAGAAGCATTGCGCATTACCTGAAAATAAAAAAGCCATGATACAGAAAAATATATTTCTAAATAATAAATCAATAGGCTACAAAATAGCAGGACAGGGTTTGCCGGTAGTATTGATACATGGATTTGCCGAAGACCATGACGTATGGAGATATCAGCAAGATGAATTGTTGAAACACAACTACCAGCTAATAATACCCGACTTGCCGGGAAGCAATCAGTCTTCAATGACAGAAGACATGAGCATTGAAGGGATGGTCCATAGCGTAAAAGAAATCCTGAACAATGAATCCGTTAGCAAATGCGTGATGATTGGCCATAGTATGGGTGGTTATATAACGCTGGCATTTGCAGAAAAATGGGCCGATCAGTTGCTTGGCTTTGGTCTTTTTCATTCAACTGCTTTCCCAGATACGGAAGAAAAGAAAGCAACCCGGCGCAAGAGCATTGCATTTATGCAGGCTCATGGTGCCGATGCATTTATCAGGCAATCAACACCCAACCTTTTTACAGAGACATTTCGTAATAAAAATAACCAGGTAATAGAGGAAATGATGGCCCGATACAGTAGCTTTGACGTGCAAGCCCTGGTTGCCTACTACGAGGCTATGATTTACCGCCCTGAACGTATCGCTGTTTTACAATCCTTTAGCAAACCTGTTCTATTTATTATTGGCAGGCACGATAAAGCAATATCTTTTGAAGATAGCATGAAACAATGCCATCTTCCGCAAACAGCAAATATTCACATACTAGACAATTCTGCCCATATGGGCATGTGGGAAGAAAAAGAAAAAAGTAACCAGGCAATACTATCTTACTTAGAAGAAGTAGCACAGTTTACCCTGGAATGAAAACGGAATGAAGAAAATTTTTCTGATAGCAATACTGTTAGGATTTTGTGGTTCCCTTTCTGCTATGCACATACGCGGTGGTGAGCTTTCTTATAAATACCTGGGCCCCGGTTCTTCACCAAACACTTCTTCCTATTTTGTAAGGTTAAAACTTTACATTGATTGCAATGCTAATTCGCCAGGGCAAAATGAAACAGTTGTTCCCTTTACCATATTCCGTCGTTCAGACAATTCACAGTATGCAGATGTACAGGTAAACTTAACGGATCTGCAAGTCATTACCTACGATCCTAATTCTAATCCATGCATTACTAATCCGCCCACGGATATCTGTTACAAACTAAAATTTTTTGAGACTACAATTGAATTGCCCGATGACCCACAAGGTTATACTATTTCTTTTCAACGCTGCTGCCGTATAAAAGGCATTGCCAATATTTCTGGCAGCAGTGATAATGATGGCGCCACTTATACCTGCGATATACCAGGCACCAATACATTGCCACTGCCGGGGCATAACTCAAGCCCGGTTATTTCCGGCAACGATGCTGTAGCCATTTGTGCAGGTTCAGGTTTTTCATTTGATTTTTCTGCAGTAGATCCTGATAGTGATTCATTGGTATATACATTGTGCAATGCTTACAATGGTGGTGGTTCCAGCCAGGGAAGCAATTGCTTAACCTGTGCTGCTCCCGATCCTGCTGCTCCACCGCCTTATACATCACTTCCTTACCAGGCGCCTTATAGTGGTTCAAGTCCTTTGGGATTATCCGCTTCTATAGATCCTAAAACAGGTATTATTTCCGGCATTGCGCCTGCTGTTTCCGCACAGTATGTTGTTACCGGCTGTATTTACGAGTATAGAAAAGGCGTATTGATTAATGTGCACCGAAAAGACATTCACCTGAAAGTATCTGATTGCAATCCTTTAAAAGCATTTTTAAAACCAGACTACGATTATTGCGACGATTACCTGGTTACTTTTAAAAACGAACAAATGAATCCGGCTGGCTCTGTATACATCTGGAGTTACAGCGACGGCACCAAGATAGATACTTCACTAGATCCGGTAGGCACTATTCAGCATCAGTTTGCAGATACAGGCACCTATACCATCAAACTGAAAGTTATACTTGCTGGTCAGTGTGTTGATTCCACTTCTACACTGGCAAAAGTTTATCCTGGTTTTTATCCCGGGTTTGTAGTTTCAGGTTCATGTCTTTTAACACCGGTACAATTTATAGATACTACCAAAACAAAATACGGTTTTGTAAATGCATGGCGCTGGAATTTTGGTGATGAAACCACACAAGCGGATACATCTCACCTGCAAAACCCGCAATGGAAATTTTCAACCCTTGGCAATAAGACCGCAGAGTTGATTGTGCAAAGCAATAAAGGTTGCATAGACACTGTAAGCGTACCGTTTGAAATAAAAGATAAACCAACAATTCAACTGCCATTTACAGATACGCTTATCTGCAGCAACCTGCCTATACAAGATACTTTAATGTTGCAGGCAAATGGTGTGGGCACTTTCTCCTGGACACCTGTTACACGAATACTCAACGAGAATACTTCAACACCTTTGGTATTTCCAACCAATACTACCGTTTATACTGTACAGTTGAATGAAAATGGTTGCATTAATACTGATTCAATAAGGGTAAGAGTAGTGGATCATGTAACGCTTGATGCCGGCCCGGACAGTACCATTTGTTTAACCGACACGATTACGCTACACCCCAATACCAACGCTACCGGGTTTGCGTGGTCGCCTGTTGCGGATTTTAAAAATGCTGCTGTAAAAAATCCTTCTGTTACACCCACTGGCACCACTACTTATCACCTTACGGGCAGTATTGGCAAATGTAGTATTGGTGATGATGTAACCATCCGAACTGTTCCTTATCCAACTTCCAATGCCGGGCCAGACCAGATTATTTGTTTTGGCGATACCGCTCATATAAATGCAAGCATTGTAGGCGCAACATTTAACTGGACACCTACCTATAGTCTTATTGATGCCAATACGCTTACACCATTGGCGCATCCTGTAGTAACTGCTTCGTATATACTTACTGTTTATGATGTGCTGGGATGTCCTAAGCCAAAATATGATACTGTAGTTGTAACGGTAAGACCACCAGTAATTGCTTCGGCCGGCGGTGATACTTCGGTAACAGTAACCCAGCCGCTTAAACTAACAGCTACGGGAGCTCAATATTTTTTATGGACACCTGCCACCTATCTTGACAACGATACTATTCAATCACCTACAGCGGTATTTCCCCAGAGTGGCTTGTATACTTATGCAGTGAAAGTATATACTAAAGAAAATTGTTTTGGAATTGATACTATCCATATAAAAGTATTCCAGACCAAACCAGACATATTTGTGCCAAACGCATTTACTCCGGGAGGCGTTGAGAACACAGTATTCAGACCTATCCCTGTTGGCATATCGCGAATAGATTATTTCCGCATTTACGATCGCTGGGGGCTAATGGTCTATAGCAGCAATGATGGCACCGGATGGGATGGACGCTATGCAGGTAAGGAACAAGGTTCGGGCACTTATGTATGGGTAGTGCAGGGCCGCGATTATACGGGCAAAACTGTTTTCAAAAAAGGAACCATGGTCTTAATAAGGTAACCGCCCATCTCTTTCTTTTTATTCCACAAAATTGTGGGTCAACGAAGCTACATTTGCTAACCACAGCTTAAAGCCGGTGGCACATTACACATGAATAAGATTGTTCTAATTACCGGAGCAAGTTCCGGTTTTGGGAAAGCTACTGCCGAAAAATTTGCCGCAAATAAATATCGTATCATAATTACTGGTAGAAGAGAAAATCTTTTGCTGGACCTTAAGCGGGAATTAGAAAAAAGATACAATGCAGAAGTGTTGCCATTGGTATTTGATGTGAGGGATAGAAAAGCAGTAGATAATGCCATCAATAGCATACCAGAAACCTGGAAAAACATTGATATACTGGTAAACAATGCCGGCCTTGCATTGGGCAGGGATTATTTTGATGAAGCCAGTATAGATGACTGGGATAATATGCTCGATACCAATGTGAAAGGCTTGTTGTATGTAAGTAAAGCCGTGTTGCCTGCTATGATTGCCCGCAACGGGGGGCATATCATCAACCTGGGTTCAACAGCCGCAAAAGATGCCTATGAGAAAGGGAACGTGTACTGCGGTTCCAAAGCAGCCGTTGATGCCATTAGCAAAGGGATGCGTGTAGATCTTCTGCGTCACCGCATAAAAGTTACCGCTATTCACCCGGGAGCGGCAGAAACAGAATTTTCTATGATCCGCTTTAAAGGGGATACAGATAAAGCAGCTAAGGTTTATGAAGGATATCAACCCCTTAAGGCTGAAGATATTGCAGACGTTATATATTACTGCGCAAGCCTTCCTGCGCATGTATGCGTAAACGACCTCGTGCTAACCTGTACTGCCCAGGCGGATTCCTTCTACACTTATAAGGGGTAATTACTTACAGAAAAACGGTATTACGGGTCGTTTCATCGAAAAACTGGTATATGCTTTGCGGTACTGGCAATGAAACTATAATTTAGCCGTTAATAAAACAATAACCAATCCGTACATCCTGTAAAACCCGTCTAATGAAAAACCTCCTGATCAAAATCAGTTTGTGTTTGGCAATTGTGGCCAGTTCTCTTTATGCTTCAGCGCAGGAAGAGGTGATAAAACTGGAAAGCTGTATGAACGAGTCATACAAAGTTCAGATAGACAGCCTGAAACAATTGTTCGCCAGCCAGGGCTATGAAATGGTTCGTGAAGCTTCCGTAAAGATGGAAAGCGAATACGAACTGCCTATCGTTCTACCTCTTACCCAGGGCGCCTGGTATCAATTTGTATTTATTGGAGATCCCAGTTCAAAATTGTACGAAGTGCGTATGTACGATTGGAACGAAAAACAGGTTGTTTACAAAAAGAACCAGTGGGGCGATGTAGATGGCAACATCATCACTTATCCTTATGTTTCCCAGTTTACTGAATATCATCTTATAAAACCCGTGCAGGTAAACAAACAAAAAAAGAAAGGGCTTTGCGGCTATGTAATGCTGCTGAAAAAAGTAAGATAAGCCTATTTACAAACGCTATTACTATTCAAAATTTAGAATTGATTTAGCAGATTGCTTTACTGCAACACCGCTTATTGATCTTAATTTCAGTTTATGATATTGAGGTTAATAACTACTCTTATTTTTTCTGCGTCCTTCTCCTTTTCTCTCCCAAAAGAGGGCGACAGCATACAATGGAATACCTCCAGAAAAATTAAGTTGGGACGATTTTAAAAGCAGGCCAGACAACAACGCTACAAATGCTGCGCTTACAAGTTCTACCATCAGCTTTCGCTATAATTATGATTCTGATAAAGGTTTCAGCTATGTCATTGGTTGCGTGTTTGAAAAAAACAGCTCATGGGTGCGGATAAAAACAGACTATATACTTTCTCATGAACAGGGACATTTTGATATTGCAGAAATTTTCGCCCGCAAACTGAACCAGCTAATAAAAGCGTATAAATTTAAGTCTTCTGCTACGGCGCAAAAAGAAGTGCCTGCCATGTACCAGAAAATTATGAACGATCTTGCCGCTATGCAAAATCTTTACGATAGCGAAACAGATTACAGCCGCAATAAAGCCCAGCAGGCCGCCTGGTTAGAAAGAATAAATAAAGAGTTGAATAAGCTATCGGAATTTGCAGATTATAAGAGCTAATTATTGCTCTGTAGAAAGGCAAATAATAATCGGAATTTCTTTATAGCAATTAACAAACTTACCTTTTACCACGGCTGGTATCCATTTGTTATTGCTAAGTTCTATAAGCCTGATGAAATTCTTATTGCAACAATCACTTCCTCCTCTTATTATTGCTACGTTACCAACCTTTCCTGTTTTAAAAACAATACACCTTACTACAACCATTGATTGAATTTCTTCAACGCTACAGGAATCGGGGACAAACATATTCTTTGATAGAAATCTTATCCATTCTCCGTGGCCTCCCTTAAACACAGGCTCCTGATCTGCTTTTACATAAACATAACCCGGCGCAACTGTACCATCAGCAACTTTCCTTTGCCCGTAACAATTAAAAGCTGAAATGATAATCATCGCAGAAAGAAAAAACCAACGCATAAATTACACTTTGCTTGTCATTTTTTATAACTCCTTTTTTACAACAAATTCCACCACCTGATTTTTATAGCTTTTTACATTTCTTCCGCATTGATTGGCTGGCTTCCAAACTCCGTCGTAACTAAGAATAATTTTTTCAGCTCTTTTTGCCAATCCATAGCCTGGATTATTTTTTGCTTCGGCACTTCCGAGGTTTCCATAAACATCTACAATAAACTGAACAGTTATTTTATATACACCTGCTGGTATATTGGCTGCAACTGATGTAGGAAGTCTGGAAGCTTTCTTTAAATAATCAGCCCAGGCTTTTGCATCTGGCTCTGCATTCAATTCAACTTTCGTAAAAGTTTTCACTATATCATCATTGTTATCATTCTGCTGGGCGATAAGATTGGAACAAAAAAACAAAGCAAGTGTACAAACAAAAAAGCACCTCATATTTTTTTCTATGAGATGCTTCAAAAAATATTTTCCATACAAGCTAAAACAACCCGTACAATTGGGCATCTACTTTGCGGATGATTTCGCCCATATGCTCTTCGTTTTCTGCAAATTTGTTTTTATCGATATCTATAATTAATAGCGCACCTTCTTTATAGCTGTCAATCCATTTATTGTAAAAGTCATTAAGGCGCTTCAGGTAATCCAGGCGGATGTTTTCTTCATATTCACGGCCACGTTTTTGTATTTGCCCTACCAGCGTAGGCACCGATCCTTTCAAATAAATAAGCAAATCGGGCGGTTGCACCATGCTTTTAAGTGTTTGAAAAAACTTATAGTAATTATCAAAATCACGTTTGCTCATAAGTCCCATCTCGTGCAGGTTGGGCGCAAATATGTTGGCGTCTTCAAAAATGGTTCTGTCCTGTATTACTGTTTCCGTTCCGCGATGAATATCCAACAACTGGGTAAGACGATTATTTAAAAAGTATATCTGCAGGTTAAAACTCCAGCGCGGCATGTCCTCATAAAAATCATTCAGATAAGGGTTATGGTCTACATCTTCAAACTGCGGAATCCATTTATAATGTTTGCTCAGCAATTCAGTAAGGGTGGTTTTGCCAGCACCTATATTTCCTGCAATCGCTATATGCTTTGGTTTCTTGTTTTTTGCCATGGCCATTGGTACAATTTGCAATTGATAGTGTCGCTAAAAATATACAATTCCCTTAACTCATCCATATTAAAAAGGGAAAAATAATCAGTAATATTTAAAGCCCATGACGTCCCTTACCAATTGAATGGTTGCAGCAGCGCTTTTTCTTGCTTTAACTGCCCCCTTTTGCATTATTTCAGCAAGGTATTTTTCATCTTTCTGTATAGCTGCAGCTTTCTCCCTGATGGGTGCAACAAACTTCACCATATCTTCTGCCAGTTGTTTCTTCATATCGCCATAACGTATGCTGCACTTGTTATAATCATCTTCAAATTTAACCAGGGTTGTTTCGTCACTCACCAGTCGCATTAATTGAAAAACGCCTTCAATATAATCCGGCTTTACTGCATTAGGTGTGGTAGGGCCACTATCTGTTTTAGCCTTCATTATTTTTTTGCGAATAAGATCATCATCATCGCCTAAATAAATAGTAGCGTTCTGGTTTTCGCTTTTGCTCATTTTACCAGTACCATCAAGACTCATAATCTTTATAAGGTCGCTATTAAAATTAAAAGCTTTTGGCTGCGGAAATACCGTGCCGTACCGATGGTTGAAACGGTCTGCAAAATTGCGGGCCATTTCCAGGTGTTGCTCCTGGTCTTTACCCACGGGCACATACAAAGCACGATGAATTAAAATATCAGCCGCCTGCAATACAGGATAGGTAAGCAAACCCGCATTTACATTGTCCGGAGATTGACGCACTTTATCTTTGAAAGTAGCAGTCTTCTCCAGCTCTCCCTTATAAGCCAGCATATTCAGGCATAGGTATAGTTCCGCAATTTCAGGCACATCGCTTTGTGCATGAAAAGTGCATTTGTCTGGGTCCAGGCCAGCCGCTATGCATTCTGCAAAAACCCTGTGCACATTTGCTTTTAGCTCTTTTGTATCAGGATGTGTAGTAAGCGAGTGCCAATCTACTACAGAAAAATAGCAATCAAAATCTTCCTGCATGCGCACCCAATTGCGCATGGCGCCAAAATAATTGCCCAAATGCAAAAACCCAGTGGGCCTGATGCCACTCATTACAATTTCTTTCTTGCTCATAAGTCGGCGAAGATAGGAAAAGTCGGTAGTCTTGAGTCATTAGTCGATAGCCAAAACCAAGGAGAATAGCTGATAGTCAATAGGCGTTCATTAGAATCTAAATTAAAAGTTTGATCCCGGTTTGTGTGACTACAGACTAGAGACTATCGACTTCCGACTGTTTTTCTGCCTTTCATCATAAATGCCGCCTGCTTAGCCGCAATTCTTTATTTTTGTTAGTATGGAAGTAACCGCCAAATTAATTGACAACCTGGCCAACCTGGCAAGACTGCAATTTGATGATGCAGAGAAAGCATCCATTAAAGAAGATCTGCAGCGCATGATTGCTTTTGTGGAGAAATTGCAGGAAGTAGATACCACAGGCACAGAACCCTTGTTGCACATGACGGATGCCATGAATGCATTTCGCCAGGATGAAGTGCAGGGCTCTATGCAAAAAGAAACTGCACTTGCCAATGCACCAGATGCAAATAATGATTATTTTAAAGTACCCAAAGTCATTAAGAAATAAACCCTCTTTAAACCGCACCAACCTTTATCTATGAGTGGCATTATACAACTGGATAACATACAGAAATCTTACTTCATGGGCAAAGAGCCCATCCCTGTATTAAAAGGCATTTCGCTCAGCATTTTAAAGAATGAATATGTGGCGCTGATGGGGCCATCCGGCTCAGGTAAAAGCACCCTGATGAATATTTTAGGATGCCTCGACTCACCCACAGGTGGCAGGTATATTTTAAACCAGCAGGATGTAAGTAAAATGGCCGATGACGACCTGGCTGAAGTGCGCAATAAAGAAATAGGTTTCGTATTTCAGCAGTTTAACCTGTTGCCACGTTTAACTGCTGCTGAAAATGTAGCCTTGCCATTGGTATATGCAGGCATTCCTAAAAAACAACGCATGGAAATGGCCATGGAGGTGTTGGAAAAAGTAAGCCTTACAGAAAGAAGCCATCACAAACCCAATGAAATGAGCGGTGGCCAATGCCAGCGTGTGGCAATAGCAAGGGCACTGGTCAACAATCCTTCTATTATTCTTGCAGACGAACCTACGGGTAACCTGGATACCAAAACTTCTATAGAAATCATGGATATTTTTGGCGCCATTCAAGCCAGCGGCAATACGGTTGTATTGGTAACACACGAAGAAGATATTGCGCAACATGCCCATCGTGTTGTGCGACTGCGCGACGGATTAATAGAAAGCGACAGATTGAATGAACATGTTACGGTTGCAGCACACTAAGGTTGTAAGTTTTAAGTGATAAGTTTTAAGTAGGGACTAGCTACCAAACTGATCAACAGATCAACTATTTTTTAGCCGGCAATGAATCACCGATTGATCTGAAGTTGCGACGCTCCGTTCATCTTTATATCTTTGGGCAGCGGTGCATCCTGTGCTGCTTCCTGCAGAAGCAGGTAATTCCTAACAACCAATCAACCAATCTACAGCAAGTGTCTTTAAAAATCTATACAAAAACAGGCGATAAAGGAAACACTTCGCTTATTGGTGGTACCAAAGTTCCTAAATCTCATTTGCGCATAGAAGCCTATGGCACAGTAGATGAGTTGAATTCTTACATTGGTCTTTGCCGCGATTTATTAACCGATGAACAAAGCCGTAAAACACTGCTGGAAATACAAGACCGTCTATTTACAATTGGCTCATGCCTTGCCTGCGATCCTGAGAAAGAACCAAAGATGCGCATACCAGATGTAAAAGATAGCGATGTAAAACTACTGGAAAATGAAATAGACGGTATGAATGCATCACTGCCGGAAATGAAATCTTTTATATTGCCTGGCGGACACACGAGTGTTTCTCATTTGCACGTAGCAAGATGCATCTGCAGGCGTGCAGAACGTTGTAGTGTAAGATTGCAAATAGAAAATGAAGCAGTAGAACCCATCGTTATACAATACCTTAATCGCCTAAGCGATTATTTGTTTGTGTTGGCCCGTTATACCGGTCATTTATTGCAGGCAACTGAAATACCCTGGAAACCGCGGGTGTAATTGATTGGGGCGAGGAATTAGGAATTTGTAATTAGGAATTGGTAGGGCTTCTCACGACTGACGACTCACGACTCACGCCCCCACTAGCCACTCACTACTCCCCCTACACAATCTTTCCATCTTTCATGTGCAAGAGTCTATCGCTCATTTGAGCCAGTTCTTCATTGTGCGTTACAATTAAAAAAGTCTGGTTAAATTTTTTGCGCAGTTCAAAAAACAAATCGTGCAGTTCACGTGCATTGGAAGAATCAAGATTGCCGGAAGGTTCATCAGCAAAAATAATTTTTGGCTGATTGATAAGGGCTCTTGCCACAGCAACACGTTGCTGTTCACCACCGGAAAGTTGCTGTGGTTTATTTTCCATGCGATCTGCCAGGCCAAGCATTGTTAAAAGTTCAACGGCTCTCTCTGCCACTTCTTTTTTTCCACGGCCGGCTATCCAGCCAGGTATGCTTACATTCTCAAGCGCTGTAAATTCTGGCAAAAGATGGTGAAATTGAAAAACGAAGCCAATATTGCGGTTACGGAAGGCCGCCATATTGCGGGCATTCATCTCATCCAGGTTTTTGCTATCTATGTTTATAGAACCGCTGTCTGCCCTGTCTAAAGTGCCCAATATATGCAGTAAGGTACTTTTGCCAGACCCGGATGGGCCTGCAATGCTTACAATTTCCCCTGCTTTAATTGTTAGCCCTACGCCTCTTAATACTTCCAATTGCCCGTATTTCTTGTATATTCCTGTGGCTGTTAACATGCTATTATATCTTATACCTTTAAAATACGAACCTACAATTTTATTCGTTCTTACCACTGATGGGCTGCTATTTTTGCCCCGCAATGGTGAAAAACTACATTTGGTTGTTCGCTATTAACCGTTACATTTGCCGAAAATTAAAGACATCTAACAATGTTTTGGACATTAGAACTAGCATCCTATTTAGAAGACGCACCCTGGCCAGCTACCAAGGACGAGTTAATTGATTACGCCATTCGCAGTGGCGCTCCTATTGAGGTGGTGGAAAACCTGCAGGAACTGGAAGATGAAGGCGAGATATACGAAGCTATAGATGATATCTGGCCAGATTATCCATCTCAGGAAGATTTCTTCTTTAACGAAGACGAATACTAAATTTCGTATAGCACGAAATTACTTGCTTATATCATTTAAAAACCGCGCCTTCTACCAGCGCGGTTTTTCTGTATATCCCCAATCGCTAAAAGAGATTTAATAAATTGTACTAATCGTATTTCATATCACATCCCCATATTTCAGGCATAAGGCTGGTTAGTATTTTCATTCCTAATTTTCATCTGCCATGCAAGCAATAGATACCTGGATAGAGACACTGAACCAGTATAGTTATGAGCAAATTTGCACGCAGCCACTAGTTGATAGTTGGTCGCTGGGGCAGGTATGTATGCACTTGCTAGGCGATACAGAATTTTATATTGAGCAGGCTCTTATTTGCAGCCATAATAATGACAATGCAAATGAATCAGCTACAGCAGCAGGCCAAACAATGCTTGATAATAATTCTTTCCCCAATGAGAAACTTCAAAACCCTGCCAATGCATTTATGCCACAACCAGCCAGCAAAGAACAGTTGATAAAAGACATGCTGCAATTAAAAGCTGCACTTACTAATGCAAGTGAGTTAGCATCACAAACATCCTGCAAAGGCAAAACAAAACATCCCGGGCTTGGTTATTTCAATGCAGCAGAATGGATACAATTTGCAGACATGCATTTTCGCCATCATCTGCGCCAAAAGAAAAAAATTGAAGATTTATTATTCAATAAATAAATTTTCTATTCACTAAAAATATAATGGCGACACTACATAGTATCGCCATTATAAAAAGTTTGAAACAAAGATTGAGCTTATATTGATAAACGCTGCAACGCTTTATTTTCCATACTGCACTTTATATAAAGAACCATTAGAATCATCGCTGATGTACAATGCACCATCAGATCCTTGCGCCAGTCCGCATGGTTTATGTTGATCTTTATTGATAAGAAAATTATCGGCAAAAATCTCGTACTTGCCTGCGGGCTTTCCGTTTACAAATGGTACAAAAGCTACCATATATCCTTTTTGCAACTCAGGAGATTTTCCGTGGAATGCTATAAATGCTCCATTCTTGTATTTGGCAGGAAATTTTGCCCCGGTATAAAATAATAAACCGTTAGGCCCAAGATGTGCCGGAAAAACAACTTTAGGATCAATAGCCTTGTGTGTGCCTGGCTTCTTGCCGTCGCCGCCATATTCCGGTGCCAATATTTTTTTGTGCTGAAACTGATCATAATATTCATAAGGCCATCCGCCATCTGCGCCTTTACGCACTTCATACATTGTTTCGGCAGGCAGTTCATGATCTTGTTCTACAGTGTACAAATTAGGAAAATTGCTGTTCAAATCTCCCCTGCCATGCTGCATAATAAACAATGAATTGGTTTGGGTATTCCAATCAAGACCAACTACATTTTTAAAACCGGTTGCATAGTGAACTGCATCTTTATAATGCTGGTTTAATTTGTTGGCTTTAAACTGCCAGATACCTCCAACAGAATCGAGTAGCGGACATGGATTGGGCGCCTGTTTAGAATTAGGATCAATAAGACAGGCATTTGCATAAGAACCTACGTTTACATAAATATTTCCATTGTTATCCAGTACAATTGATTTTGAATTATCGCGATTGTGGTTAACCAATCCTGTAATAATTTTCTCAGGTTTATCGGGGTTGATAACATCTCCATTATTGTTCAGTTGATAACGATAAACATCATCGTTTGAAGAAGCATACAAATAATTCCCTTTAATGCAAATACCTGTTCCGGGATAATCTCCAAAAGCAAGTTGCTGTGTGTACTTGCCATCTTTCTTTGCATCCTTCAGGTAAATAATACCCTTGCCATCTTTTAAGCGGGAAAGCTTTACATAAACGCCGCCTTGTTTGGTTACGGCAATATGCCTGGCCCCGCCCAATCCTTCTGCTACTACTGAAAAACTAAATCCCGCTGGCAATTGCAATGTCTGTGCAGCGGCAGATAAGAAAATAAAAAACGATGCTAAAACAAATCCAGTTCTGGTTACAAATGTTGGCATACAGCAATTTTTTTATGAGTGCCAAATGTATTGATAATAATGTTTCATTTATACCGAAAAACTATGCTTTTCAGCAAGCAAAAAGGAAGTTAATTCTGGGTGTTTTTAAACACCATCTATATAAAATACCTGTAATCACCCTTACTAACCGTAAAAAAACCGCAACTTTATAAACTATTTCAGGGTTTATTTTTTATACTTGAGGATAACCGACCGCTTATATGAACCAGGATTTTTTTCAATTGATATTCAATAAACAGCAGCAAACAGAAGATGTGCCGCCCAATGCTGTAATAACGGACTGGGCATTGCAATTGGTTCGCCTGCTGTACCCGGAGCTTTCCAAACAATTTTTTTCCAGCCCGTTGCAGTTTGAAGCTGCCTTTCACCAGTTAGAAACCAATTTGGTAGCCATATTGGAAAGTACCAAGGAATGCCAAAACTGCGATAACCGCATTAAGGCAAAAACTTTCTTTCAGCAATTGCCGGAGATTTATCGTTTATTAAATGCCGACGTAACTGCTATTAACGAAGGTGACCCTGCTGCCAAAAGCGAGTTTGAAGTCATTCGCACCTATCCTGGCTTTTTTGCTATTTGCTTTTACCGCATTGCACATGCACTTTTAAAACAAGATATACCCTTGCTGCCGCGCATACTTACAGAATATGCGCATTCGCAAACAGGCATAGACATACACCCCGGTGCAGAAATTGGAGAATATCTCTACATAGATCACGGCACCGGTACAGTAATTGGTGAAACCTGCAAAATAGGTAACCATGTAAAACTTTACCAGGGTGTTACATTGGGTGCGTTAAGTGTAGACAAATCGCTGGCGTTTACCAAGCGTCATCCTACCGTTGAAGATTATGTGATTATTTATTCCGGTGCCACTATACTTGGAGGTGATACCACTATCGGCCATCACAGCATTATTGGTGGCAATGTATGGCTTACAAAAAGTGTAGCCCCCTACTCTGCAGTGTACCATAAAGCGGAAATAGAAATTACCAAGCGAAGAAGGATACATGAGTGAACGCTAACAGAAACACGAATACACTAATAGGAACGCGAATTACACGAATTGTATGAATTATTCTAATTAACTCGAATTACACTAATAAAAATGGCAAGCATATTAGATTTGGTGGGTAACACACCAATGGTAGAAATAAAAAAATTAAATCCTAATCCTGCAGTAAAAATATTCGCCAAACTGGAAGGCAACAACCCTGGTGGCAGTGTAAAAGATCGTCCTGCACTTAACATGATCAGAACTGCAGTAGAGCGTGGAGATATAAAACCAGGAACAAAACTGGTGGAAGCTACCAGCGGTAATACAGGCATTGCGCTCGCTATGATTGCACGTCTATATAATTTAGATATTGAACTGGTAATGCCAGCAAGTTCTACCCGCGAACGTACGCTTACCATGGAAGCCTTTGGCGCTAAAGTGGTGCTATTAGAGAACATTGAAGCCTGTCGTGATTATGCAGAAGCACAGGCTGCTACTGGCAACTATTTTTTATTGAACCAGTTTGCCAACCCTGATAATTACATGGCGCATTATAAAACTACCGGTCCTGAAATATGGAAAGATACCAATGCAGGCATTACACATTTTGTTAGTTCAATGGGTACTACCGGAACTATTATGGGTACTTCCATGTTTTTAAAAGAAAAAAATCCTGCTATACAAATTGTAGGTTGCCAGCCAACAGAAGAAGCATCTATACCCGGCATACGCCGTTGGCCAAAAGAATACCTGCCTAAAATTTACGACGCATCAAGAGTAGATCGCATCATGGATATCGGTCAGCAGGAAGCAATAGATATGACGCGTCAATTGGCGAAAGTGGAAGCTGTATTTGCAGGCATGAGCAGTGGCGGTGCTGCGTCTGCAGCTATAAGACTTGCTAAAGAATTAACCAGCGGCGTGATAGTATTTATTGTTTGCGACAGAGGCGACAGATATTTGAGCAGTGATCTTTTCGGTTAATTTAAGTTGTAAGTTTTAAGTGTTAGGTTGTAAGTTCTTTTTACACGCAATAAGGCACAGAATGTAAAGTACAAGATAAATACGATCTTATTTACTTCTGTGGGAAGAATGGCGAAGAAAGAGAAATACTTACCACTTAAAACTTATCACTTACAACTCCTTCTAGCTTCTTCCCAAATCAATTTCTGTATTATCGCCAATGTTCAGGCTGCGGCTTTCTCCTTTTAATTCTGTATCGCTGCCAATTA
The DNA here is from genome assembly GCA_047602295.1 of Chitinophagaceae bacterium. Taxonomy (GTDB): domain Bacteria; phylum Bacteroidota; class Bacteroidia; order Chitinophagales; family Chitinophagaceae; genus JACMLD01. The sequence goes on from JASGHP010000001.1 coordinate 5,463,684, forward strand.
AAGAATCTGTAAGTACTATATCTAAAAGATTCGCAAATGCGCCAATGATAGAATCTTTTACAATGGAGTAGTTAATGGAAACTTTTTCCCCGATAGCTACATTAGGACCAATAATGGAGTTCTTTATATTGCAGCCGGCAGCTATGCTTACCGGGGGAATAATAATGCTGTTTTCAAACTGGTGATCATCCGCAATGCTTTGCCCGAATTTTTTCAACAGCGTGGCATTGCTCTCCAATAAGGATTCTTTTCTACCGCAATCAAACCAGTTCTGCACTTTATAGGGTTGAATCTTAGCGCCTTTTTGAATCATGCATTCTAATGCATCTGTAAGACTGAATTCTCCGGCCCTGCTTTTTACCTGGTTGCGAATATTATCATCAAGGCATTCAAACAACAAACCAGATTCTTTGATGCGATAAACACCCACCAATGCCATGTTTGATTTTGGTATCTGAGGCTTCTCCACCACCTTGCTTACAAAACCATCTTCATTCAATTCTGCCACACCAAATGCACGGGGATCATCTACACGTTTTACACCTACCATAGAATGCTCGCTCTGCAAAACTTCATCTACACTGTATTCGCAAATTGAATCGCCCAATACGATAAATACTTCATCATCTTTTACAATCTCTCTTGTAAGTACAATAGCATGCCCCAAGCCTTGTCTTTCATTCTGATGAATAAAATGCGTTTGCAGGTAGGGGTATTTTTCTCTTACATAGTCTTGAATTTTATCGCCCAGGTAACCAATAATAAAAATGAATTCTGTAATACCTGCATCATGCAATTGCTCCACAATAATGCTGAGAACTGTTTTGCCCGCTAATGGAATCAATGCCTTGGGCTGCGTATATGTATGGGGGCGAAGCTTGGTACCAGCTCCCGCCACCGGGATGATTGCTTTCATGTGTTTGTTTGTTGGCCAGATCCTTTCTGCACATCAGTAGTAATGCGCTTACAAAATTATCACTGCTGATTTTATCTTCTATTCCACCATAAAAAAGGAATGAAAGTAGGCTATTTTATGTTTTCCGGCTTATTTTCAATTGATTTTTCTTGCTACTCAATTAATCAATTTTCAAATACGCCAGTAAAATGAAGCCGCTGTTTTATTTTTTGTTACTGCTAACATATACTGTACAAGTGCAGGCGCAAGACAAAACCAGGTCTATAGATTCTTTATTACGAACTTATTATAATGAAGATGAACCGGGTGCTTTTGTGCAGGTACTCAGCAACAACAACATTCTTTTTAAAAAAGGATACGGTCTTGCTAATCTGCAAACAAAAGAAAAAATTACAGCAAACACCAATTTTAATATTGGCTCTGTTACCAAACAGTTTACAGCATTTTGCATTGCATCGTTGGCCGAAAAAAAGCGTTTATCACTCAATGACAAAATTGGTAAATACCTTCCTGGTATGAACCCGGCCATTGGCAACCTTATTACAATTCAACAATTGCTTACACATAGTTCTGGCATATTGGATCATTATTCTTTTACTGATACACGTTCGTTAAAACATGCAACAGACATTGATGTGTTAAACGCGTAAAAAATACAGACAGCACTTATTTCATGCCGGGTACACATTACCGCTATAGCAATACAGCTTTTTGCCTGCTTGCCTTGATCATAGAAAAAGTAAGCGGCATGTCTTATCAAAATTACATCCAGAAAAATATTTTCAAGCCGCTTGCAATGGAACATTCTACTGTATTAAAAATTGGCGAGTCAATTTATAGACAGGCATACGGCTACGAGCATGATGAAAAAACCAAACACTTCAACAAACTGGATGCAGATGAATCTATCTTTTTTTCTACAGAAGGTGATGGAGGCATTTATACTTCTGCTGACGATTATTTGCGTTGGCTGGCGTTTCTGCAAAAACCATCCTCGCAAACTGCAGTCGCAATAAAAAAATGCCAGTCGCCACAGTTTGCGGTAGATAGCATGCAAAAACTTTTCTATGGTTATGGCTGGTTTGTGAGCAAGAAAGACAGCACACCGGCTATATATCACACAGGTTCTAATGGCGGCTTTAGGGCGATTGTTTTTACACTGCCAGCAAAGAATTATATCGTCACTATTTTTAGCAACAGAACAGGTGTTGACCTGGAAAAGCTATTGCAGCAAATCAATGAAATACTGGGTGTTACTAACAATTCTTTCACCAAAACAGAAGCCCTTGTATCTTTTATGTATAGTTGGCCTATTTTTGCGCCATGCAAAAAGACAAGTTAGTTTTCGATCTCATTAATAAAGAGCTGCAACGCCAGCGTCATGGTATAGAACTGATTGCTTCTGAGAACTTTACCTCATTGCAGGTAATGCAGGCAATGGGCAATGTAATGACTAATAAATATGCAGAAGGCTACCCCGGCCGCCGTTATTATGCTGGTTGCGAAATTGTAGACCAGACAGAGCAACTGGCCATAGACAGGCTGAAACAAATATTCGATTGCGATTACGCCAACGTGCAACCCCATAGTGGTGCACAGGCAAATGCGGCAGTTTTGCTGGCTATTTTGCAGGCTGGAGATAAAATATTGGGCTTGGATTTAAGCATGGGCGGCCACCTTACACACGGCTCTGCTGTAAACTTTAGTGGTAAACTTTACCAACCATTTTTTTACGGTGTAAAAAAAGAAACCGGTACTGTTGATTATGAAATGCTGGAAGCGCAGGCACGCAAAGAAAAACCCAAAGTAATTATTTGTGGAGCTTCTGCCTATAGCCGCGATTGGGATTATGCCCGCATCCGTAAAGTAGCTGATGAAATTGGCGCTTTTGTAATGTGCGATATGGCACACCCTGCTGGTTTGATTGCAAAAAAATTATTGAATTCTCCTTTTGAGCATTGCCATTTTGTTACTTCTACTACACATAAAACATTGCGTGGGCCACGTGGCGGTATCATCTTAATGAAAAAAGATTTTGATAATCCTTTTGGACTAAAAGATGTGAAAGGTAATATCAGGCCAATGAGCAATTTGCTTGACATGGCTGTGTTTCCAGGCATACAGGGCGGCCCGTTAGAGCATGTAATTGCAGCAAAAGCAGTTGCCTTTGGTGAAATTCTTAGCGATGAGTTTACCGATTATGCAAGCCAGGTAATTAAAAATGCACAGGCAATGGCCAAAGCATTTGTAGACAAAGGTTACCAGCTCATCAGCAATGGCACAGACAACCATTTAATGCTGATTGATCTTCGCAATAAAAACATCAGCGGAAAAAAAGCAGAACAAGCTCTGGTAAAAGCAGACATTACCCTTAATAAAAACATGGTGCCGTTTGATGATAAGAGTGCATTTGTTACATCTGGCATTCGTGTGGGAACGCCTGCAATTACCACCCGTGGCTTTAAAGAGGAGCACATGCAATTTGTTGTAAACGTTATCGACAATGTATTGATGAATGCAGATGATGAAGCTGTAATTGGCACTGTTCGCAAGCAGGTAAACGAATTTATGGAGCAGTTTGTGCTTTATCCTGAATTGGGTTAAAGGTGAAAGGTGTAGGGCAAAAGGTTAGAAACATTCCTTTTACCTTAGACCCAAGACCTTCTACCTTCTTACAATAAATTTTTTCTCTATGATCCAGCGCATGCAATCTATTTGGCTATTACTGGCAGCAATAGCTGCATTTCTCACCTTAAAGTTTTCTTTTTATAGTGGGAATATTGTAAACGCAGATCTAACAAAAACGTTTACACATTTTAACGCGGCCAGCAAACTGCCTACACTTATTTTTTCCGTTATTGTAGGCGTTGCGTCGACTGTAGCAATATTTCTTTACAAGAACAGAAAACTGCAAATGCGAACTGCACTTGCAGCCATGCTCATTTCACTAATAACTATTTTGCTATATTTTAATTACGAGATGCATCTGCCAGAAAGCAGTTTTGATCTTACTGCTTTAATATCTTTAGTAATTCCTGTTCTGCTGTTTCTGGCGGTAAGAGGGATTTATAAGGATCAGAAATTGGTGAAGAGTCTGGATAGATTGAGATAGCTGCAAGCCAGTAGCTGCTAGCTACAAGTTGATTTCTAAAATATTATTTACAAAAATGGGGTGTAACAATATCTGATTGTTACACCCCATTTTTTATAGGAGCATTTCTATCATTTTGGGTAAATATATTATTCGCTCCAACGCCGAATTATTGCATTTTCACATTTGGCACATTTCCACATTCGTCACATTTTTCAGGGTTTATAAAAATTTCGCAGTGTAACTCGTCTTGTTCTTCTTCAAATCTGCCGGCGTACCAGCAAAAACGATATTACCGCCTTCTTCGCCTGCTTCCACACCAAGGTCTATTACCCAATCAGCACTTTTAATAACATCTGTATTGTGTTCAATTACCAATACAGAATGGCCTTGTTCAATTAATGCATTGAAAGAAGCCAGTAATTTTTTTATATCGTGAAAATGCAGACCGGTTGTAGGTTCGTCAAAAATAAAAAGTATATGCCCCTGCGCCCTGCCCTTGCCAAGGAAAGAAGCCAGTTTTACACGTTGTGCTTCACCACCGGAAAGCGTATCGGAAGATTGCCCAAGTTTAATATAACCCAGGCCTACATCCTGCAGTGCTCTTATTTTACTGACTGCTTCTTTTTCATCGGCAAAAAAAGCAATGGCGTCATCAACACTCATCTCCAGTACATCATAAATACTCTTGTCTTTGTATTTTACTTCCAGTACTTCTTCTTTAAAACGTTTACCTCCACATACTTCACATGTCAGATGCACATCGGCAAGAAATTGCATTTCCACAATTTGTTCGCCCTCACCTTTACAAGTATCACATCTGCCACCATCTACGTTAAAAGAAAAATGTTTGGGTTGAAAGCCACGCATCTTGCTCAACGGCTGTTTGGCGTACAGTTCCCGTATTTCATCGTATGCTTTTATATAGGTGACCGGGTTGCTGCGTGATGATTTACCAATGGGATTTTGATCTACCAATTCTATCTGGCTGATATAATCCACATCTCCGCCAAGGTTTTTAAAGTTTCCCGCTTTTTCTACCGGCTCGCCTTTAAGTTTTCGTAACGCAGGATATAATATCTGTTTTACCAATGTTGTTTTACCACTGCCACTAACACCGCTTATCGCACAAAGCACATTCAATGGAAAATCAACGTCAATATTTTTCAGGTTGTTTTGCCTGGCACCTTCTATAGTAATCTTCCGATTCCATTTGCGCACCTGTTTTGGCGGTGCAATAAACAATTCCCCTTTCAGGTATTTGCCCGTTAAACTTTTAGGGTTTGCAATTAACTCATCATAATTTCCTTCGGCTACCACTTCGCCACCAAGATGACTGGCTAATGGCCCCATGTCAATAATATAATCTGCTTCACGCATCATCAGCTCATCATGTTCCACTACTACTACTGTATTGCCAAGGTCGCGTAACTCTTTCAATACTTTGATCAATCTTTCTGTATCTCTCGAATGCAAACCAATAGACGGCTCATCCAATATATACAATGAATTGGTAAGATTGCTGCCCAGGCTTCGGGTAAGCTGAATACGCTGGCTTTCTCCACCACTTAATGTATTGGCTAAACGATTGAGTGTAAGATAACCCAGGCCTACATCCATCAATGTTTTTATACGGTGCCTTATTTCTATTAAAATCCTTTTGGCAATTTGCTTATCGCTTTCGCCTAATTGCAATTCCTCAAACCATTGGTGCAAATCCTTTACAGGCATCTCGCACAGCTCACCAATATGCTTGCCCCCAACTTTTACATACAATGCCTCTTTACGCAAGCGGTATCCTTCACAGTCAGGGCAAAGTGTCCTTCCGCGATATCTTGATAACAGTACACGGTATTGAACTTTATATAAATTCTGTTCTACTTCTTTAAAGAAATCATCTATTCCATTTACAAATTCATTTCCCTTCCACAGTGTATCATATTCCTTCTTGGTAAGATCAATAACTGGTTTGTGAATAGGAAAATCAAATTTGCGGGAAGCCTTTACAAAAGCGTCTTTCCAGGCACTCAACTTTTCTCCTTTCCAGGGGGCTACCGCGCCTTCGTAAACGCTCAGGCGTTTATCTGGTATTACTAAATCTGCATCTATGCCCAGTACCATTGAAAAGCCTTCGCAGGTAGGGCATGCGCCAAAAGGATTGTTGAAAGAAAAAAGATTGGGCACTGGCTCTTCGAAGCTGATACCATCCAATTCAAACCTGTTCGAAAAATGCAAAAGCTTATCCGCATTTACTTCAACATATACATCGCCCTCTCCTTCATAAAAAGCGGTGCCAATAGAATCGGCCATCCTGTGTTTATCGTCTTCATCAAAATCTTTTACTACCAACCTGTCTATTAAAACATACAGTTTTTTCTTCGCAGCAGGTTTCCATTTGCTGTCTTCCAGCAAATCTTCAATTCGTTTTACTTCGCCATCATATAAACGTGAAAAGCCTTTTTGCAAAAGAATATTTAACTCTTCTTTTACATCCCTGTTGGTATGCAATTTAAAAGGCACCAGTATTAATGCCTTATCACCGTGTGGCAATTCAGTAATAGCATTTACAACATCAGCCACATCATCTTTCTTTACTTCCCTTCCTGATACAGGCGAAATTGTTTTACCAATCCTTGCATACAACAAACGCAGGTAATCATACAACTCTGTCATGCTACCTACAGTAGAGCGAGGGGTACGTGTAATAACTTTCTGTTCTATAGCAATAGCAGGACATAAACCTTTAATATAATCTACATCAGGTTTATTCATTCTTGCCATAAACTGGCGTGCATAAGCACTCAAGCTTTCTGCATAGCGGCGTTGGCCTTCTGCAAATAGTGTATCAATTGTTAATGAAGACTTGCCAGAACCGGATACTCCCGTTACAACTATGAGTTTATTACGTGGTATACTTACGTCAACGTTTTTTAAATTATGAACACGTGCCCCCTTAATAAGTATTGAATTGTCCTTATTGTGGATATCTTCTGCCTTTTTTACTATCTTTTTTGCTGAAACTACTGTCATAACTGTAGAAAAACTATTTAATTTATCGGAGTTTTACGATTTTAATACGTATTAACACCCAATTGTGAAATCTGTTGCAATATTTTTTTTTGAAAATGTATTTCTTTTAAAAAAAGTCTTTACTTTCGAAATACCAATACAGAAAACTATGATTAAACCATTTAAAACTCCCCGCCTATAGCAAATATATACTTCGCTTAGAATTTTCCCAGACACACACACTTAACATCGTAACCAATATCCAATAATTTTTTAAAAACCCGTAGAAGTTTATGAAATCACTCTGCAAAAACACAGATCATGAATTGATTCATTCATTCATGGACGGAGACATGAATGCCCTTGAAACGCTGGTTGTGCGTCACAAGGACAAATTGTACACTTCCATACTATTTATGGTAAAGGACAAATATCTGGCCGAAGATATTTTCCAGGATGTGCTTATTAAAATTATTGACACCATTCGTGGTGGCCGCTACACTGAAGAAGGCAAATTTTTACCCTGGGCAATGCGTATTGCACACAACTTATGTGTAGACCATTTCCGTAAAGTGAAAAGAACACCTGCTATTAAAACAAGCGACGACCGTGACATCTTTGAAGTGCTGAACTTTACTGAAGACAGCGCTGAAACAAAAATGATGAAACGCCAGAGCCACGACAGGGTTCGCCGCATGCTGGATTTATTGCCAGAAGATCAGCGTGAAGTAATTATCCTTCGCCATTACGCTGAATTAAGCTTTAAAGAAATTGCAGCGCTTACTAATTGCAGTATCAACACAGCATTGGGTAGAATGCGCTACGGATTAATTAATTTGAGGAAAATGATGCAGGAGAAACAAATCTCTTTGTAATCTACGATGTGCTCCGTACGCTTTGAAAAATTAATATCCTTAGTAAAAATTAAAACGAATAATGCCAAATTTTACACTGTATTAGTTCAATAAAGCTCTTGTCATTTTGGCCCTCCGCCTTAACCTAAAATAGAATTGCTTGCTGTGAGTCGGCTGGAACAAAATGACGCCTAATTGAAGCCCCCAGGTTTGGGGGCTTTTTTATTGGGGTAGATTTTATATAGAAATAAAAACCTGCACTGTTACAGGTAATTTTGTGGAGAATCTTGGGATTGAACCGACGACCTTCCCGACATTACTTGTCGGGACGCTCTGGCCAACTGAGCTAGCCCCTTAAATAAAAAAACCTGCATTGCTGCAGGTTGATGTGGTGGAGAGTATCGAAGTCGAACCGACGACCTTCCCGACATTACTTGTCGGGACGCTCTGGTCAACTGAGCTAACCCTTAAATAAAAAAACCTGCATTGCTGCAGGTTGATGTGGTGGAGAGTATCGGAGTCGAACCGACGACCTCTTGCATGCCATGCAAGCGCTCTAGCCAACTGAGCTAACCCCCCATTATTTTTTATGAACTATTTTTTTTCGAACCGACGACCTTCCCGACATTACTTGTCGGGACGCTCTAGCCAACTGAGCTACTCCCAATTCTTGCGGAGTGCAAATATAGAAGATTTTGGTATTGCTCTCACCCAAACCAAAAGAACATTTTTTGTTGGCGGTTGTTGATATTTTATATTTACAACTTATCAAAAAAAGGATCTTATGGGCGTTTGGCAACAACTGGCAGAATATCTTTATTTAAAGAAAAGAGATCCCAATTCGCCTAATTCCAAATGGATGAAATATATGCATGGCATCAACCGCATCAGCATACTGATGTTTTTGTTTGCCATTATTGTAATACTTTTGAAATTCTTTTTTTTCAAAAAACATTAGCTGCCTGCTAATTGTACAATACTCTTTGCTGCATTGGCAGAAGCCATTCCTCCATCACCTAGTTTTTTTCTAAGCTGCGCATAATCCTCTTTTAACTGCGCCATGCGCTCAGGACTATTCAGCAATTCATTTAATTCTTTTTCAAGATTTGCAGGTGTAAGATCGTGTTGAATCAATTCTTTGACAACCAGCTTGTCCATTATGAGATTTACCAGCGAGATGTATTTTACTTTAATCAATCTTTTGCCTATCTGGTAAGAAATATTGCTGCCTTTATAACAAACCACTTCCGGCACTTCAAATAAAGCTGTTTCCAATGTAGCTGTTCCGCTGGTAACCATTGCTGCCTTTGCCTGTCTTAGCAAAGCATAAGTTTGTCCGCTTACATAAGAAACATTTGTGTAAGGTTTCAACAATTCGTCATAAAAAACAGGATCCAACCCCGGCGCCTTTGCTACAATAAATTGAAAATCCGGAAATGCTTTGCTTGTCTCCAGCATGATGGGCAGTTTCACGCTAATTTCCTGTTTGCGGCTGCCTGGCAATACGGCAATAATTGGCTTGTTTGAAAAAGGCTCAGGCAGTGGTTTCTTTTTTTCGTTTTCTATTACTTCTACCAGGGGGTGACCTACATATTCAGCATCGTACTGCCATTTTTTATAAAACTCTTTTTCAAAAGGAAGTATCACCAGCATTTTGTCTACACTGGCTTTTATTTTTTTAACCCTGTTTTCTTTCCATGCCCAAACCTGCGGAGAAATATAATATGCTATTTTCAATCCCTGTTGCCTGGCCCATTCTGCTATTCGCAAATTAAAGCCGGGATAATCTATCAGCACCAATACATCTGGCTTGTAATCCAGTATATCTTGTTTACAAAATGAAAGATTGCGCATAATAGCCGGCAGGTTTTTTACCACTTCTATAAACCCCATAAATGCCAGCTCGCGATAATGTTTTACAAGTGTGCCACCGGCCTTTTCCATCATGTCACCACCCCAGCATCGAATATCTGCCTGCACATCCAATTGCCTGATCTCTTTAATGAGATTGCTGCCATGAAGATCTCCGGATGCTTCCCCGGCAATGATATAATAACGCATTGAAGTTGTAAGTGTTAAGTTTTAAGTGGTAAGTTTCATGTGCTAAGTTCTAAATGATAGGTTTTAAATGCTAAACTAAGTTTTTAAAAAAATCTTGCTGATCTTAAAAGACTTAAAACCTACAACTTATTATTTAAAACTTACTTCGGTGCTTTACGATAAACAATGAATGTAACAATGGTAAAAATAATATTCGGTATCCAGGCTGCCATCATAGGATGCAGGTTTCCTTTACTGGAAAACACAATGGAGAACCTGTCCATAATTACAAAAACTGCTGCGGCTACTATGCCAAACGCCAAATGCAAACCACTGCCACCCCGGGTTTTTCTGCTGGCTACCACTGCACCTAATACTGTTAATATAACCACAGAAAAGGGAGTGGCTATACGCCGGTGAAATTCTACTTTGTAAGTATTAAGCCCCTCCGTACCGCGTTGCGTTTCCATGCTAATGAAATGCTGCAGCTCTGGTGAAGTAAGCTTGTCTTTCAAATATTCATCTCTTCTTAAATCTTTTGGAGTAATACTGAGATTAAGATTTACAGAGGGCAATTGCTTCACTGTTTCATGAACACCATCAATAGTTCTCTCAATAGCATTTTCTACTTTCCAGTTTTTATGTGCCGTGTCCCATCTAATGGATTCTCCCCGTAAGTTATAATAGACCTTATTGCCTTTTACTTTATCTAGAAAAAAGCCGCTGGAAACTTTATTGGTCGTATCGTAATAACGAATGGCCACATAGGTGGTAGGATCTGATTTAATATAGAACGTTGTGTTCGACACCTGGCCAGTATAATAGGAACTATTGTTGTCTATATACCTTGCCTGGAAATCACTTCGTATAACATTGCCTACCGGAAAAACAAACATGTTGCAATACCATAAAAAAGCACCCAACAAACACCCTCCAATAAAATAGGGTTGCAAAAAACGGCGAAACCTTACACCATTGGCCAATATGGCTACTATTTCAGAACGGCCAGCTAGTTTGGAGGTAAAATAAATAACCGCTATAAAAACCATTAGCGGAAAAATCATGGAGATGATAAACGGAATGAACCCGATATAATATTTGGTAAAAATTTCTGAAGAACTAAGACCGGATTTTACAAAATCATCTGCTTTCTCACTGCTGTCTATCACAACAGAAATAATCGTAAGTGCCAGGATGGTAAAAACAAAAGTGACTAAGAAGTTTCTTATTATATACCTGTCAAGAATTTTCATTACTGGGAAATAACAACCCGGTTAGCCAGGTTTGCGGCCAAAAATAGGCTAAAATTTGTTGCTGATACGTTATATCCGTGCATGTTATAAAAGCATGCGCAGATTTAAAATAGAAAAAATTTAATTATATTTGGCCAATCAACATTGCCGCCGTTTTGGTGGCAATATTTTTATAACCAAGTAAAATTGCAGAATCGTAACCCACTATTGAAGCAAGCCTTTTAGTGATAAGCCTTTCTCAACTACTATAACTTTGTAAAAACGGGCTGGTATAATTAAAAAATAATTAAACTCTGCTCGCAAAATCAAATTGTCCTAATGAAGAAAAACAATATTCCAGGGTCGGCAAGTGCAGGAAATTCCTCCTCTTTTGCTGACGGCATTAAAAGTTATCGCTGGGTTATTGTTTGGTGCATATTTCACCTTTGCGCACTAATACTATCTTATAAAGAAGTAAAATTTTTCAACAATACCGGCGAGCCGCGTACTGATCGTTTCTGGCCTTTTGTAAAATTTACTTACCCCTATTTTCTTCCAGACGATAATGCCACTTATTTCACCTTCAATGGCTTCTTTACTCAATACGACTGGTCAGAATTCTCCTTTTACACCGGCATCGTTTTATTGTTTATTCTCTTGCGCTTTGTTTACAGGAAATCAGAATAATTTTTTTACAACCGTTGTTTTAATACTGGAATGATATTATTTTTCCAGCTTGTAAAGTCTCCCTGCAAAATATGATTTCTTGCTTCGCCTACCAGCCAAAGATAAAAGGCCAGGTTGTGCACACTGGCAATAGTGAGACCTAGTATTTCTTTTGATTTGATGAGATGACGCAGGTATGCTTTGCTGTAGTAATTACTCAGCGCAACTGGTATGCCGTCGTCCAGTACAGAAAAATCCTTCTCCCACTTCTTATTGTCTATATTAATGACGCCTTTGCTGGTAAAAAGCATGGCATTTCTTCCGTTGCGTGTAGGCATTACACAATCAAACATGTCTATGCCCAAAGCAATACTTTCCAATATATTCCATGGTGTACCTACACCCATCAGGTAACGGGGTTTATTAACCGGTAATAAATTGCAACAAAGGCTGCAGTATTCATACATCATTTCTTCCGGTTCTCCCACACTAAGACCGCCAATGGCATTGCCAACAGCATTCTTTGAAGCAACAAATTCGGCAGAGGCTTTGCGCAAATCTGCATAAGTGCTACCCTGAACAATGGGAAAAAGGTTTTGGGTGTAACCATATTTATCAGGTGTATTATTGAAGTGGGCAATACACCTGTCTAACCAGCTATGGGTAAGCTCCATGCTTTTTTTGGCATATTTATATTCGCTGGGGTAAGGCGGGCATTCATCAAAAGCCATAATGATATCTCCACCAATAATACGCTGAGTGTCCATTACATTTTCCGGCGTAAAGAGATGCCTGCTTCCGTCTACATGGCTTTGAAAAACCACTCCCTCTTCGGAAATTTTTCTATTTGCAGCCAATGAAAAAACCTGGTAGCCGCCACTATCTGTGAGAATAGGACGTGGCCATCCATTAAATTTATGCAACCCGCCAGCTGCTTCCAACGTTTCCAGGCCGGGGCGAAGGTAGAGATGATAAGTATTGCCCAAAATGATTTGTGCATTCACTTCTTCCAACAACTGTTGCTGGGAAACGGCTTTAACGCTTCCCACTGTTCCTACAGGCATAAAAATGGGTGTCAGTATTTCACCATGGTCGGTTGTAATTTTTCCCACCCTTGCTGCAGAGTCCTTGTCTGTAAGTTGTAAATCGAATTGTAAAGCTGCCATAAAAACCTGCAATTTACTGGCTCATTTTGGATTGACGGGCATTTAAAATTGGTTTCGCAGATTTTATAGTAAAACCAATGCTGGTTTTGCCCTAGGGATAACTGTAATGCAATCCCATATTCGTTTAAAGCAGGCGTTAAGATGCCGACAGCCATAATATCTTCCTTATGAGAAGCTTTGTGTGGCCGCAGCAAGCCATTTTGTTCACACAATGCAAATTTTTACCCTTTGCTTCTTTGCTTATTCCTATTTTCGCACCCGATTTTGGATTGCCCCTAAACCGTTGACTGCATGAACCTAACCGAGCAATTGAAGCTACATATGTGGGATATATTTTTTTACCTTTTTGTGTTGGTTACTTTAGTACAACTCTTGTACTATTTGTTCTTTTTCAAACGGGTGGCTTACTATGTTAAAAAAGAAAAAAGCACATCTCAGCAGCATCCTGTAAGTGTTATTGTGTGTGCAAGAGATGAAGCCGGCAATATTGTGCAGAACCTGCCTGGTGTGCTTGTACAAACTTATCCTTCTTCTCACGAAGTAATTGTGGTAAATGACAACAGCATTGATGAAACAAAATACCTGCTGGATGAACTTAAGAAAACATTCAAACACCTGCAGCCTGTAAACCTTGACTATGAGGCAAAACTTATTCCCGGAAAAAAATACCCGCTTTCTATTGGCATAAAAGAGGCAAGGCACGAAATAGTTTTATTAACGGATGCTGATTGTGTACCTGCCAGCGAATTTTGGATGCAGAAAATGCAGGATGGTTACGATAATGGTATTGAAATTGTGCTTGGTTATGGCGCTTACAATAAAAAGCCCGGCTTGCTAAACAAGCTTATTCGTTTTGAAACATTTCATACTGCACTTCAATATTTTTCTTATGCTTTGGCCGGCGTACCTTATATGGGCGTTGGCAGAAATCTTTCTTACACAAAGAAATTATTTTTTCAAAACAAGGGCTTCTCTTCGTTGAACCATGTTGCCGGCGGTGATGATGACTTGTTTATAAATATGGTAGCCACCAAAACAAATACGGCGGTTGTAATAGATCCGGAATCAGTGACTTTATCTGAGCCTAAAAAAACATGGGAAGATTGGATACGCCAAAAGACAAGACATTACAGTACAGGTAAATTTTATAAAGGCAAACACAGATGGTTGCTGGGGCTTTATGCAGGCAGTCATTTTCTTTTTTACCCGCTTTTTATTTTCAGCTTATTGTTTTTCGATTGGCGTTTAGCACTGCTTGTATTTGCATTGCGCAGTGCAGTGCAGGGATGGATTTTTTATAAGAGCATGGAAAAACTGAATGAAAAAGATTTGTGGCCGTGGTGGTGGTTATTCGACATCTGGATGTTTGCGTATTACATCATTTTTGCACCTGCATTATGGGAAAAACCACGGAAAAGCTGGAATTAATTTTACAGTATTTTGGAGAGTTTACTGACGAGCAACTGCAGCAGCTTGCCGCACTGGAAGAAGTGTATACAGAATGGAACAGCAAAATAAATGTCATCTCACGCAAAGACATTGAAAGCTTATACGAAAAACATGTTTTGCATTCATTAAGCATAGCAGCAGTATTTGATTGCGTTCCTGGTACAGAAATACTTGATCTTGGTACAGGCGGTGGATTTCCTGGTATTCCATTGGCAATTTTTTATCCTGAAGCAAAATTTCAACTGGTAGATAGCATTGGAAAAAAATTGAAAGTGGTTGACGCTGTTGTAGAAGCAACAGGTTTAAAAAATGTAACAACATTACACAGCCGCGCAGAAGAAATCAAGAATAAAAAATTTGATGCTGTTGTATCAAGAGCAGTGGCGCCACTGGGCGATTTGTGGCGTTGGTCTAAACCATTACTGAAGAAAAAAAATGCTGCCAACCCCAGCAACATCAATGGTTTAGTATGTCTCAAAGGCGGAGACCTTGCACAAGAAATTTCTGATAGCCAGTGCAGACCCAAAATCATGGAAATATATGATATCTTTAAAGTGGAATCATTTAAAGATAAGTTCCTGCTACATGTTTCCGCCTAAAGCCTGATCGTAATATTACCAGTTCGTGGTATTGCTCCCTATATCAAATAACCTCAACTTTGCAACATGACGATAACAGTATGTATTGTTGATGACAATAAAGATATTCGCTCTGCACTAGAGCAGATCATCATCATGTCTGATGGCTACCGCTTATTGGGAAGTTTTTCCAGTGCAGAAGAAGCCATTGAAAAAATACCTGCGTTAAGCCCGCAAGTTGTATTAATGGACATTAACCTGGGTGGTATGAGTGGTATAGAATGTGTGCGCCAGTTGAAACCCATGCACCCGGATATTTTGTACATGATGTGTACAGTGTATGAAGAAGATGAAAAAATATTTGAGGCGCTGAGTGCCGGAGCAAACGGTTATATACTGAAGAAAACTGCGCCAGGCAAACTGCTTGAGGCCATAAAAGAATTAAGTGAAGGTGGTGCGCCTATGAGCAGCCAGATAGCCCGTAAAGTAGTGGCTGCTTTTAGGGGCAAGCCTGTAAACGAAGGCCCGATACAAGAAGACAAGACCATCAATATTTTGTCTACAAGGGAAAAAGAAATATTGGAACATCTCTCTAAAGGACTGTTATACAAGGAAATCGCTAATAGTCTTTATATAAGCCCTGAGACTGTACGCAAACATGTTTATCATATTTACGAGAAACTGCACGTTAACAACAGAGTAGAGGCTGTAAACAAGTATTTCGGCAGATAGTATCTGTTTAATACTGTTTAACGTTTTGGCGACAATTTCTCAACAATTGGATGAAATAAATACTACTAAAGTGGTATTGTGGTATACCCGGTGAGTTTCTACTTTTATTGTGCAAAAAAGGGATGCTTAGAACAAATACTGTACAACCATTACAACCTTACCTTTTATTCAGAGGCTTTTGATTATCATCTGATTTTTGATATTGTAAAGCTCAAAAAACCGAATTCCTGGCTCATTAAGCAAAAAGCCGCTTCACAGAAATGAAGCGGCTTTTTTGTTCTTAAAAGAAGATTACCATTTTATTTCAAGCTTGTTGTCTTTCCTGTTTATGTCTGCCATGCGGTGACTGGGGTCTATCTCTGCCACCGTGACATCTGCAAGCTTACGATCAGTTTCTATAACGTAAGATGGATTAGTCCAATTCCATTCATCATATACCTTACGCGGCACAGCAGGGTCTTCTGCAGGCTTTGCGCCAAACATTAAATCCATAGGAATGTAATGCATTTCTTTGCTCCCATCTTTAAATGTTAGTTGCAAATCAATAGGCATAGGCATTTTGCCTTTGTTTACCAGCCTGATTTTTGTTTTGCCGCCCTCTTCCCATAAGCTATCAATGCTGTAATCAATGGTTTTGGTAGTATTTACAAAATATTCGCGATACCAATCCAGCTTAAGGCCGCTTGCTTTTTCTGCTACCTGTATCAGGTCATTTACATTGGGGTGCTTAAACCTCCATTGATTATAATAATCCAGCAAAATTTTATCGCGTGTTTGCGCCCCAACAACATAACCCAATTGCGCCATAAACACTGCACCTTTAGAATATGCAGCATTGCTATAAGCATAGTTGGTATTGAAATGATCGGCGTGTGTTGTCAATGGTTCTTCAAAACCACTTTTCTGTAATCCGAAATATCCTAAATAAGAATCTCCGTTATCTTCTGGTATCTGGGCTAAATAATCCGTCAGTTTTTTATCGCCAGGGTTGTGTTGTAGTGCTGCCTGAAAATTCTCACGGGTAGATTTACCATAATAATTCCTTGATACAAGATCTTCTGCATAAGAAGTAAAGCCTTCATCCATCCATGCATATTCACTTTCATTAGTACCCATCATCATTTGGTACCAGCTATGCATCCACTCGTGAAAAACGACATCTGTACCAGCGCCTTTTAGCAAAGTGGCCATAGGATATTCCATGCCGCCATCACCGCCTTGTATAAAAGAATATTGTTTGTAAGGATACTTGCCAAATGTTTTATCCATAAATGGCAAAACTTTAGCTGCTTTGTCAAGCACTGTTTCCCATTCTTCTTTATAATTTTCTACAAAGTTGTTGGCGTCATTACCATATTGCTGCTTGGCATTAGCAGAAAGGTTATTGTATTGCGCTTTTAATTTTTCCGGCACTATTTTATAGAATGCATGCAATACCATTCCATCTCTTACGGCTTTGCTTAGATGAATATATTCAGCGTCTGCCGCCCAAACAAAATCATGCACATTAGGTGCAGAGAAAATCCATTTTAATGTATTGCCGGCAGGTGCTGCAACTTTAGTTCCTGCAGCTTCATAACCATGGCCTATTTGCGCAGCATTTTGCAAATACCCGGTTGCGGCTATTGTGTATTTTTTGTTTATGCTTATAGATACATCATAATCTCCCCAAACACCATAAAACTCCCTGGCAACATAAGGTGTAGGGTGCCAGCCTTCATAATCATACTCACAAAGCTTAGGTACCATTGGCTCATGCTGAATTGCACGCCTTCTGCATTATCTCTTCCGCTTCTTCTTATTTGTACGGGCACTTGCGCTTCAAACTCAAGATCGAATGTTACAGATGCTTTTGGCAAAATCGGTTTGTCCAGCATTACTTCCAAAATGGTTTCGTGCAGTTTTGTTTTTTGCTCTACACCATTCAGCTTTATCCATTTTACTTTCTGATAGCCAATTTCATCTGGTTTCAGGTTTTGAATCCTGTCACGCACCCTCCCATCCCAATCTGGTCTGTTATTTACGAGTGTTTGCCCAAGTATGCGGCTGCGGTTGTCCATCATACTGTTGGGTTGAAACGCGTTCCAATACAAATGATAAAACACTTTTGTCAGTGTATCGGGTGAATTATTGGTGTACACAAGTTTTTGTTTGCCGCTGAATTTATTAGCCTCAACATCCATAACAACATCCATTGTATATTTTACATGCTGTTGCCAGCGATTGGGTTGTGCAATAGCAGTAATTGCTAGTGAAAAAAATAGGGCAAAAGAGAGAAGTCTTAGCATTATCTGAGTGGTTTAAAAACTATAAAATTCCTGCAAATAAAGGTATCCGGTCGTTAAAAAGGAAATAAACTTTCATGTGTTAAATGCGAAACACCCCTCCTTTGCAGGAAGGGGTGTTTCTGGAATAACTGCTCAGGTTATCTATCTGTATAGTAATGACTAGATTGTAATAACATCTTTCACCAGCCTGCCATCCTCATTAAAATACAGGTACTTTTTCTCAATGTCATTCTTTTTAACAAAAAGCCTGTATTGTATGCCGTTGTTTTTGCTTTCTACACGGGTAGCGGTTTTTACTTCCCAATCTGTAAACTTGCTTTTGCTATAACCGTCTTTTACTGTTGATGGCAAAGTTTCTTCTGCAATATCTTTTTCTGTCTGCAGCCATACGCCCTTGCTGCTGAATTTAGATTCATATTTTACGCCATCCTTTTCGTAAGTAACCTGGAAATTGCTAAGCTTGTCTTTCCATTCAACATTTTTTGTGTCGGGGTACTTCTCTTTAAATGCTTCTGTTACTTCAGCAGGCACTTTACGTATTTGTGCATCTGCATGGTTAATTATTGACAACAAAAAAAGCAACATCGTTGCCATGAATATCTTTTTCATACTTCATTTTTTATTGAGGTATGTTATTACAATATCATGCCAATGGTTTTTCGGCCGCGTTTTATATTGTTTAGGTTTTGTGAAATGATGGAATGAAGAAAAGATTCCACATCAATTAGGGAAGGCCTTCTACCACTATTACAATTTCACCTTTCACTTCTTTTTTCTTGAAGTGATCGGAAACCTGTTGCAAGGTGCCGCGTGCGTTTTCTTCAAACATTTTTGTAAGTTCACGGCTAACGCTGCACATTCTTTCCGGCCCAAAATAGGTGATAAGCTCATCAAGCGTTTTTACCAGCCGCACCGGGGATTCGTAGAGGATGATAGTACGTTCTTCTATTGCCAGTTTTTTAAGAATTGTCTGGCGGCCTTTTTTCAATGGCAGAAAACCTTCAAAGCAGAAACGGTTAGAAGGTATGCCACTGTTTACTAATGCGGGCACAAAAGCAGTTGCTCCAGGAAGGCATTCTACTTTAACGCCTTCTTTAACGCATTCCCTTACCAGCAAAAAAGCCGGGTCTGAGATGCCAGGCGTACCTGCATCTGTAATAACTGCCATGCTTTTACCCGCTTTCAATTGGTCTACCAGGTGTTGCACTATTTTATGTTCGTTGTGCTGATGGTAAGGTGATATGGGCTTATTGATCTGGTAATGGTTGAGGAGCTTTGAAGAAGTGCGTGTATCTTCTGCCAATATAAGATCAACCGATTTTAATACTTCCAATGCACGCAATGTAATATCCTGCAAATTGCCAATTGGTGTGGGAATAAGGTAGAGCATGGGCTGGTTGATTGGTTGGGCAGTTGACTAGTATTGAACGTTTGATTGCAGCAAGTGAAATAGGATCATCATAAATTCTTGAACACTATAAACACATCAACCAATCAACTATTCTTCCTAATTAACTGAAACTTCAAAGTATTCCATTACAGGATTGGCCAACAATTTTTTAGCAGCATCTTCGGCTATTTGTTTGGCAGCTTCAGCAGAAGCAGCATCAATCTGAAGGGTTATGTTTTTGCCAATGCGCACATCCTGTACTTTGCTTAATCCAAGATTGTTCAAACCGCCCATAACAGCTTTGCCCTGGGGATCTAATAATTCTTTTAGCGGCATTACTGTTACCTGTACAGTGTAGGTCATGTAGTTTTGTTTTTGAGCGCCAAAGATAATACAATGTAAGCGATGAAGACCAGCGGAACGGCTATCCATTTAAATAAAACCGCTGCAACTATGGCAATGCCCAATAATATTAGCTTGGGGATATTATTCTGAAGGCTGTAATCTTTAAATTTCAAACCCATTATTGGCAATGAACTTACCATCAGCCAGCTTAAGACAGCTATGATAGCATACAAGACCCATTTATTAAAAATGAGCGCATTTACGGCACCATCGTAATAATTGTAAAAACTGATAAGAGGCAGTGAAGCTACTACCAAACCTGCAGCCGGTATTGGCACTCCTTTAAAACCATAAGTCTGTGTAGTATCTATATTGAACCTTGCCAGGCGATAAGCACCGGCACAGGCAAATATAAATGCAGGCAACAACCAGGCTATATTAATCTCCATGCCATTTTCCTGGCGCATATAAGACAGACGTAAAAATTGGAAAAGAATAACGGCCGGCGCCACGCCAAAACTTACCACATCACTCAACGAATCTAACTGCTTGCCCATATCTCCTGCAGCATTCAGCAACCTGGCCAGGAAGCCATCGAGAAAATCTATAAAAGCGGCAATAGCAATGCAGATAGCCGCATAATACAAACGCTCCGGCATGCTAAAGCTGGTGCCACCATCGTCTCCCTGTATGATAGTTATTTGTTCGGTTTGTAATGCAAACACAATAGCGCAGCAACCAAATAATAAATTCAATAGCGTAAAAATGTTTGGAATCTTCTTCATAATCAGCGGGCAATTATTCAAATGTACGATCTGTTAACGCTGTAACAGCAATGCTTATTTGCTTTTCTAATCAGTAATTATTTTTTCATCAACCTTTCTATCTCTTCTGATGTGATGGGAATATTTGCCATCAGATCTTTATTACCTGTGCGGGTTATCCAGACATTGTTTTCAATCCGTACGCCCATTTTTTCTTCTTCAATATAAATACCCGGTTCAACCGTAAGCACCATGCCTGCTTTTAATGGCTCCGTTTTTGGCCCCAGATCATGCACATCTATACCCAGGTGATGCGAAATACCGTGGTAAAGATATTTGCGATAAGCCCTGTTGTCGGGGTCTTCATTCTTTACGTCTGCCTTTTGCAATAACCCGATTTTCACAAACAATTTTGTTGCATGCTCTCCCACCTTATCGTGATAATTAAGAATCGTGATGCCAGGCTTTAAAAGACTTTTTGCGTATTGGTGCAGTTCCAGGCAAGCGTCATACACTTCCTTTTGCCTGCGTGTAAATTTTCCATTCACGGGTACTGTCCTGGTAAGGTCTGCATTATAGCCGCCATATTCTGCACCAAAGTCCATTAATATCAACTCTCCGTCTTTGCATTCCTGGTTATTGCTAACATAGTGCAGCGTTCTTGCCCTGTCTCCACTGGCTAGAATAGAGCCATACGCCGGACCAGTAGCCCTTTGCGATAAAAAAGAGTGAAAAATTTCCGCTTCAATTTCATACTCCATTACTCCGGGCTTTATAAACTTCAGCAATCTCCTGAAAGTGCTTTCAGTAATATCAATTGCTTTTTGCAATACTTCTATTTCAAGTGCTGATTTAACCGCCCTTAACTCACGCAAAATTTTTGCACTGCGCAAGTATTGATGCAAAGGATAGCGTTGTTTTATTTCCTGCGCATACCTGTAATCGCGTACAGGAACCAGGTTTGCTTTGCGATCATTTTCATTTGTATTCAGGTAAATTTTATCTGCAAGATGTATCCATTGCTGTAACAGTCCATCTAAACTATCCAGCCAAACCACAGCAACCGGCCCACTAATAGCTTTTGCTTCTGAGGCTCTTAACCTGTGTCCATCCCATTTTTCTTTTAACTCGTTAGGTCTCACCAGCACCAGCACTTCACGGTATTTCTCATCGGGATTATCTGGAAACAATATCAGCATGCTGTCTTCCTGTTCAATACCTGTAAGCCAATAGAGATCAGAATTTTGTTTAAACTTAAGCAGTGCATCTCCGTTTGAAGGCAGTTCATCATTGCTGTTGAATATAGCAATGGCATCTTTTTCCATCTTATCGGCAAACTTCTTCCTGTTTTCTATAAATATCTTCTGGTTCAGTGGCAGGTATTTCATGCTGTTGTTTTTGTTTTATGCGCCATAAAATTATGGATTCAACGCTGCACAGTCAGTTTTTATCAGTGGCTAATGCAAATGAAAACCTAAATCCTGAATTTTTAACTGGCTAAAAGAATTGCAAAATATTCAAACATTGCGGCATTTATTCAAAAGTATATAAAGAATCAAGTCCATAGGCGCATGAAAATCTTGTTTTAACTGCTTATTTGCCATTTTGTTCATAAGAACGGGCTGTTAATGCTATAGTATTAATGAAACATGATCCCTATCTTTGAATACTAACAAACGTTTGTATTAATGTCTACTGTACTCACCCCTTCAGCATTTCCCTTTGTAGCCCTGGGCCTGCCCGAAAAAAATATTGTCCATTACCAGCTTCCGGTTGAAGAATTGATGGAAGATAGTGTGTGTAGCGGAGAAGGCTTGCTTAGCAATACCGGTGCATTAGTAATAAAAACTGGTGCATTCACCGGCAGAAGTCCCAAAGATAAATTCATCGTAAAAGATGCTATAACTGCAGATACCGTTCATTGGAATGAATTCAATAATCCAATAGAAGAGGAATATTTTTTTATCGTTCGCAAAAAAATTAAAACTTACCTGGCAAAGAAAGATGATGTGTGGGTTCGTGATTGTTATGCATGTGCAGATGAACGCTATCGCATCAGCATACGTATAGTGAGTGAAAAGCCATGGACAGATCTTTTTGCACTCAATATGTTCATCCGCCCGCTTGAAGAAGAGCTTGAACATTTTGAAGCAGAATGGACCATTTTCTCTGCTCCAGATTTACAATTAGATCCTGCTGAGTGTGGAACACATCAGCCTAATGCCGCTATCATTTCATTTACACACAAAACTATTTTAATTGCAGGCACTGGTTATACTGGCGAAACCAAGAAAGGAATTTTTTCTGTGTTGAACTATATACTGCCATTGCAGCATAATGTATTGAGTATGCATTGCGCTGCAAACATGGGTACCGATGGCGATACTGCTTTATTCTTTGGATTAAGCGGTACTGGCAAAACCACTTTAAGTGCAGACCCGCATCGGAAATTGATTGGTGATGATGAACATGGCTGGAGCGATGACGGCGTTTTTAATTTTGAAGGAGGATGCTATGCAAAAGTCATCAACCTTAGCCCCGAAAAAGAACCCGACATCTATAACGCTGTTCGCCCCGGTGCTTTAGTTGAGAATACAGCTTTTTATCCTGGCACCAACCATATAGATTTTAGCAGCAAAGCAATTACTGAAAACACAAGAGTATCATACCCGATAAATTTTATCAGCAATGCTATAGAACCGTCTATTGGAAATATCCCTGATAATATTTTCTTTCTTACCTGTGACGCCTATGGCGTATTGCCTCCTATTTCCAGGTTAACGCCTGAGCAGGCTATGTATCATTTTATTTCTGGTTATACAGCTAAAATAGCAGGTACAGAAACTGGCATTACAGAACCCAAAACTACTTTCAGTGCTTGTTTTGGTGCTCCCTTTTTACCACTGCACCCCGCAAAATATGCCGATATGCTGGGCGAAAAAATAAATGCGCACAAAGTGAATGTGTGGATGATAAATACCGGCTGGATTGGCGGAAGCTATGGCACCGGCAACCGCATACAGCTAAAATATACAAGGGCTATGATTACTGCTGCACTAGAAGGAAAACTAAATGAGGTTACTTATAATGCACATCCTGTTTTTGGGGTACAGGTTCCCGTTAGTTGCCCCAATGTGCCTGCAGATGTGCTAGACCCGAAAAATACCTGGGCAGATAAAGATGCCTATAATGCAACTGCAAAAAATCTTGCCCAACAGTTTATTGATAATTTTAAAAAATATGCCGATGGCAGTTCAGCAGCAATACTGGCTGCTGCGCCAAAAGTATAACCATATTGGTTTACGATGGATGGTCTTGTGTTTCTGTGTAACGCCTCAAGCGATGCTTGCCTCTTAAAAAAAGCCCCTGCATTAAACAGGGGCTTTTCGTTTTATGAAAAAAATTAATTGCTTATTGCAATGCCTGCTCTAAGTCTGCTAAAATATCCTGGATGTTTTCAATACCGATGCTCATGCGTATTAATCCGTCTGTTATACCAAATTTTTCTCTCTCTTCTTTTGTTACACCAAAATGAGACATGCTTGCGGGGTGAGAAATAAGCGTATCCACCGTACCTAATGATACAGCACGTGTACACATTCTTAAGCGATCTATAAATTTTTTGCCAGCATTCAGTCCGTCTTTCAATTCTATGCTCATCATTGGCCCGGGGTGGCGCATTTGTTTAGCGCAGATTTGAAAGTCAGGATGATTCTGTTAAACCTGTATAATTTACTTTCGCCACTTTTTTATGGCTATTCAGGTAATGCGCAACTTCCATGGCGTTGTGGCAATGTCTTTCCATACGCAGTTCAAGCGTTTTCATGCCAAGGGTTAGCAAATATGCATCAAACGCATTGGCATTACCTCCTAACAGCCTGTGCCATTTGGTGAATTTTGTATTCATCAATTCAAGATCCCTTCCTATTAATACACCACCAATAGAAGTGCCGTGACCGTTTAAAAATTTTGTAGTGGAATGAAAAACAAAATCAACTCCATATTTAAAAGGTTGTTGCAGGTAAGGTGTTGCAAAAGTATTATCAACCGAAACACCCATATTGTTTTGATGCGCCAGCGTAGTAAGCGCTTCTATATCCACACACTGTATGGTAGGATTGGCAGGCGTTTCCAGGTGCATCCATTTTAGTTCGGGGTTCTTTTTTATAATCGACTCTGTTGCATTTAAATCATGCAAATCTGCAATAATAACTTCTATGCCCAGTGGCGAAAGCACTTTATGCAATAACTCATGTGTGCCTCCATACAATGAGTAATGTGATAAAATTTTATCTCCCTGTTTCAGGCTGGCAAGAAACAATGTTGTCATAGCAGCCTGCCCGCTTGCGTGCAAAAAAGCTTTTAGTTGCAAAGGTTCACCGTTTTTATCTGCAATCCCAAAAGACTCAAAAGCGCAAATGGTTTTTTCTGCCTCGGTAAAATTTGGATTTCCCCAACGTGTATAGATATACCCTTCTTCCTGGCCTGCAAAACGGCGCATGCCTTGTTCGGCAGTATCGAAAGTAAAAGTAGAAGTAGCGTAAATAGGTGTAAGATGAGATGATTGGGGATCATCTTCATGACCTGCGTGCAATGCTGTTGAACTAAAACCGGTCAAAAAACTTTTATTGCCCATTTGAAAAATGTGAAAATGTGAGAAATATGGAAAATGTGGAAATGCAAGCATTCTCACATTTATCACATTTCCACTTAAAACTTACGACTTAAAAACTTATCACTTACAACTCAATAAGCCCATTTTACCAATGTAGCTCCCCAGGTAAAACCACCACCAAAAGCGGCCATCACAATTTTATCGCCTTTATTCAGTTTGCTTTCCCAATCCCACAAGCAAAGTGGAATGGTAGCAGCAGTAGTATTGCCGTAGCGCTGTATATTGATCATTACTTTTTCTTTGGACAAACCCACGCGGTTTGCTGTTGCATCAATAATGCGCAAATTCGCCTGGTGCGGTGCCAGCCAGGCAATATCATCGCCCGTAAGCTGGTTGCGTTGCAGTAATTCTGCAGTAACATCTGCCATACCTTTTACAGCAAACTTAAAAACAGCCTGCCCTTCCTGGTATGCAAAATGTTCTCTTTTTGTAACAGATTCAATCGTGGCAGGTTTCAAAGAACCGCCCGCCTTCATGTGCAGGTAATGTCTTCCGCTGCCATCGCTTCTTAAAAGACTATCAAGGATGCCATACCCTTCATTATTCGGTTCCAGCAAAACTGCGCCAGCACCATCGCCAAAAAGTATGCAGGTGTTTCTGTCTGTATAATCAACAATGGCGCTCATTTTATCAGCCCCCACAACTACTACTTTTTTGTAGCGGCCGCTTTCAATAAAGCTGGCGCCGGTAGTAAGCGCATATAAGAAACCTGAGCAGGCAGCTCCCATATCGAAACCCCAGGCATTTATTGCACCAATTTTATCGCAAATAATATTGGCCGTAGCGGGAAAAACCATGTCGGGGGTTACAGTAGCAACAATAAGACAATCTATTTCTGCGGGTGTAATGCCCCTCTTTTTACAAAGTTCAAGTACAGCAGGCGCACCTAAATCTGAAGTAGCTTTTCCTTCACCTTTTAATATTCTTCTTTCTACAATACCAGTACGGGTTCTAATCCATTCATCATTTGTATCCACCATCTTCTCCAGGTCAAAATTGGTCAGTTTATCTTCGGGCACATATCCGCCTAAGGCAGTAATGGCGGCAGTAATGGGTTGATTCATATTATCGTGTCATAATTTCGGTAAAAGTAGGAAATAAGAATAATGTGACAAATGTGATGGATGTGATAAATGTGGAAATGCAAATTCGTGGAATACCTAAAAGTTTCTACCCCTGCCTTCTTAGCAAAAGCAATTTATCATATTTCCACCTTAGTCACATTTTCACATTGGTTTTCCTGCTATTTTCGCGGCCATGATAGCTTTTGTAAAAGGCCGCTTTGTGCAAAAAACCCCCGCTGCTGTTATAGTAGACGTAAATGGTTTGGGCTATGAAGTTCAGATTAGCCTGAATACTTATACGGCAATTGAAGGCCAGGCAGAAGGACTGTTGCATACCTACCTGCACATTCGCGAAGATGCACATGTGTTATATGGATTTTCAGATACCAAAGAAAAAGAGCTGTTTATTCAATTGATAGCGGTAAACGGAATTGGTGCCGCTACCGCCAGGGTGATGCTTTCTTCTATGAAACCCGATGAAATAAGCCGGGCAATAGTACAGGGCAATGTGAAAGTGCTGGAAAGCATAAAGGGCATTGGCAAAAAAACTGCAGAAAGAGTGGTTTTAGAGCTGCGCGACAAACTGAGCAAACATATTAATGACATAAATATAGCTGCGCTGGTAAACAATACATTAGAGCAGGATGCGTTAAATGCACTGCTAGCTTTGGGTATTGGGCGCCAAGCTGCCGAACAGGCAGTTAAAAAAGTGGTTTCCTCCTCTCCTGCTGGCGAAAAAATTGAAGACATCATCAAAAAAGCATTGAAAACTTTATAAGCCTATTGAAACGATTTATACCTAACTAATCTGGCTTTTAATACGTTGGTTGTTTTATTTCGATTTATACTAAGGATACCTGTAACCACACTTGCTGCTTTATTAACAATCTTACTGTTATGTAGCAACCTGTCTGCGCTTGCCCAAAACCCAACCACCACTCCAGACACACTTAAATACCCCATTTCAGATAGAAGAGGCGACAAATTGTCTAACCCCGGAAGAAAATCGCTTGACTTAAAAGATCCTGCCAATATTAAAGACTCAATTGAGTACGACCCCAAGACCAAACAATATTATATTATTGAGAAAATTGGCAACAACTATTATCGCAAGCCAACATATCTCACTTTTGATGAATACATGCGCCTGCGTGCCAAACAGGATGAAGATGATTATTTTAAAAAACGTTCCGATGTGCTGAGCAGTCTTAATAAAAAGATGCTGAAGCCTAAACTGAGCGTTACAGACAATCTCTTCAACCGCATTTTTGGTAATGGCAAAATAGAAATCAAACCACAAGGTAGTGTTGATATAACTGCCGGTTACCAGGGTCAGAACATAAAAAACCCCACGCTGCCTGAAAGTGCACGCAAAACCGGTGGTTTTGATTTTGACATGAATGCCAACCTGAGTGTTATTGCCAATATTGGTGATAAACTGCGCTTGCCCATCAGCTATAACACGCAGGCAACTTTCGATTTTGAAAACCAATTAAAGCTTGATTATACCGGCGGCCCGGATGAAATTATTAAACGCATTGAAGCTGGTAACGTATCCTTTTCTACAAAAGGAACTTTAATACAGGGAGCCCAGCAGTTGTTTGGTATTAAAACGCAATTGCAGTTTGGTAAATTAAACGTAACAGCCGTATTGGCCAATCAGCGTTCTCAAAGGCAATCACTTGGTTTAAGCGGTGGCTCTGCTTCCAACCTGTTTGAGTTTAGGGCCGATGACTATGAAGAAAACCGTCACTTCCTTTTATCGCAATATTTTAGAAACAATTATAACAGTGCATTGGCCAACCTGCCAGCAGTGCTTTCTAAAGTACAGATTTTGCAAATGGAAGTATGGGTTACCAACAGAAACGGATCTACTACCGATACAAGAGATGTGGTAGGTTTGATGGACCTAGCAGAAGATACTGCCTATAACTCCAATGTACAACCGTACAAAAGATTGCCTTATGGCCTGCCGGATAACGATGTAAATACTTTGTACCGCACTATTATTAACGACCCTAATGCACGCAGTTCTTCTTTTGTAACATCAAGGCTGGCAAGTTTTGGTTTATCACCAGTGCAGGATTTTGAAAAAACATTTGCCCGTAAACTCGCAGCTTCAGAATATTATTACGATCCACAGGTTGGATATTTATCACTTAACCAGCCACTGCAGTCTGATGAAGTTTTAGGTGTTGCTTTTCGCTACACTTACAATGGCCAAACAAAACAAGTAGGTGAATTTTCCCAGGATATTCCACCAGATACTACTGCTGCTAAAACCGGCAACCAGAAGGTTTTATTCTTGAAATTATTGAAAGCAACATCGCAACGTCCCAACCTTCCTATTTGGGATCTGATGATGAAGAACGTTTACGTGTTGAAAACAAAAGATGGCAGCTACCTCAGCGGTGTGCAGGCTACAGATTTTCAATTGAACATCTTATACGAGCAACCGAGCCTGGGCAGCAAACGCTATTTACCAGAAGGCCCGCGTTCTGGTGTGCCATTGCTTGAAATATTAAGACTGGATACGTTAAATACCAGGAACGACCCGCAACCTGATGGTATATTCGACTATATAGAACAGCGAACAATCTTTTCGCAACAGGCTAGAATCGTATTTCCTATACTGGAGCCTTTTGGGCGAGATCTGCAGCGGCGTGCCTTTTATGGAAGCCCGCAGTCGATGATTGATCAATACGTTTATTATCCTTTGTACGATACCATTAAAGAGATTGCAAAAACGTATGCTAACCTCGACAGGTTTATAATTAGCGGTAAAGCAAAAGGTACTTCTACTTCTGAAATTTCTTTGGGTGCGTTTAACGTGCCACAAGGTTCTGTAAGCGTTAGCGCCGGCGGAACGGTTTTAAAAGAAGGTATTGACTACTCTGTGGATTATGGATTGGGTACAGTAAAAATTATTAACCAGGCTATCATCAATTCTGGCGTGCCGGTAAATGTGCAGTTTGAAAACAATGCAGGTTTTGGATTGCAACAGCGCAATTACCTGGGCTTGCGGTTGGACTACCAGATTACCAATACCGCTAAAAAATCTTTTAGTGTGGGTGGGCAAATTGTGCGCATGGGCGAGCGGCCATACTTTAGCAAAGTAAGCACGAGTGATGGAGACCCGATACGAAACACCATGTACGGCCTGGATTTTAATTATAGATCTGAGTTTCCAAAGCTTACAAGATGGCTGGATAAATTGCCGGGTTATCACACTACAGAAATGAGCACCATACAAGCTTATGGTGAGGCTGCAGCATTGAAACCCGGTCACCCGCCACAGATTGGTAAAGGCACCAGCGGTTCTATTTATATTGACGATTTTGAAGGTGCTACCAGCAACATAGATCTGCGTTTTCCATTGGTAAGCTGGGCTTTGGCATCCACCCCACAAAACAATGGCTTATTCCCTGAGTCTGCTCTTAGCAATGATCTTAGCTATGGATATAACCGTGCTAAAATTGCCTGGTATAATATCGAACCAAACTTGCAAGACTCTAAAGGAACTAATAACCCTGTAAAAGGTTATCAGGATTTTTCTGACCCACGCATACGTGCAGTTAATCAACAGGAAATTTATCCAACTAAATCTGTAGATTATGGGCAGGCTCAATTGGTAACATTTGACCTTGCTTATTATCCTACTGAACGCGGACCGTACAACTTCGATTCTCGTCCGGGCAGTATTAGTGCAAACGGAAAGTTGCAAAACCCCAAAACACGCTGGGGCGGCATCATGCGTTCTATTGATCAAACAGATTTTGAAACAGCCAACGTAGAATACATAGAATTCTGGATGCAGGATCCTTTCTTATTAAACCCGTCCAGCACCGGTGGCCAGTTTTACATTAACCTTGGAAACATCTCTGAAGATGTGCTGCGCGATGGCAGAAGGCAATTTGAAAATGGTTTGCCTGGTGCAGATGGCAAAGCAGCAGTAGACAATACTTCTGTATGGGGTAGTGTACCTGCCAACCCGTTGCAGGTAACAGCAGCTTTCAGCAACGATCCTGCAGACAGACCATTCCAGGACGTGGGTTTTGACGGATTGGGCGATGTTGCCGAACAGTCAAAGTTCAATACTTACTTAACCGGGTTGGGTAATATAGTAGGCGCAGGTTCTCCGGCTTACCAGCAGGCATTTGCTGATCCTGCTACTGATAACTTTAAAAACTATCGTGATGCTTCTTACGATAATGCACAAGCAGGTATACTTGCCCGTTATAAACAAATAAACAATCCACAAGGCAATTCACCCATTGCAGATGCCAATGCTACCATCACTACAGCAGCTACTTTATATCCAGACCAGGAAGATCTAAACAAAGACAATACATTGAATGAGCTGGAAGAATATTTCCAGTACAAAATAAACCTGGCACCAGGCCAGTTTACTGTTGGTCAGAATTTTATTACAGATAAAAGATCTTTCACTCCCAATATTCCCAATGGCAAACCGGAAAACTGGTATTTGTTCCGCGTGCCAATAGATCAATACCAAAGTAAAGTGGGTAATATCCCCGACTTTAAATCCATACGCTTTATTCGTATGTTCCTTACCGGTTTTGAAGATTCTGTTGTTTGCCGTTTTGCACAGTTTGAAATGGTGCGCAACCAATGGAGGAATTTTACATTCAATGTTGATACAACTGGTAACTATACTACTTTACCAACGCCATCCAGCACAGAGTTTAATGTACTGGCTGTAAACATAGAAGAAAACAGCAAACGTACGCCTGTTCCTTATGTAACACCTCCCGGCATTGAGCGTCAGCAATTGCTAAGCAATAACAACGTAAACCTGTTCCAGAATGAACAGAGCATGAGCTTGCAAATTTGTAACCTGGTAAAAAATGATGCTCGTGGCGTATTCAAAACATTTAATCTTGATCTGCGCCAATACGGTACACTTTCTATGTTTATACATGCAGAAGGACGTGGCACTGTAGACCCGCTGCAACCAAATACAGAAGTTGCTATTATAAGATTGGGAAGCGACTTTGTAAGCAACTATTACGAAATTAAAATCCCGCTTACCAAAACGCCTTATAATGCAACAGATCCCAATGTTATATGGCCTTCGCAAAATGAATTAGCGCTTAGCCTGCAACGTTTGATACAATTGAAAGTAAGGCGCAACAATGCAAGCCTTCCTACAAATTATTATAAGGAGACTGATGCGGATGGAAAAAGCTATGCCATACTTGGTAACCCCAATCTTGGTGAAGTACGTGGCATGTTCCTGGGTGTTCAAAACATAGGCATTGAACCTTTGTGTACGGAAGTTTGGTTTAATGAATTGCGCCTTTCAGATTTGAATGAAAAAGGTGGTATGGCTGCGTTGGGCCGGGTGGATGTAAAACTTGCAGACCTTGGTACATTGACGCTATCCGGAAGTTTTAAAGGTGTAGGCTTTGGCAACATAGACCAGGGCGTAAACGAAAGAGCAAAAGAAAATCTTACACAATTTGATGCTGCTACCAATTTGGAATTGGGAAAATTCTTTCCAAAGAAGGCAGGCATCTCTATTCCAACGTATGCCAGCTATTCTCAAACAGTAAGTACTCCGGAATTTGATCCTTATGATCTTGATATAAAATTGAAAGACAAGCTGGCTGGTGCAAATTCAAAAGCTGTCAGAGACTCAATCAAAGAACAGGCAGTGGAAGTAACCACTATACGCACCATCAATTTTACAAACGTAAAAAAGAATAACACTACTGGTAAAAAACAAAAGTTGTGGAGCATAGAAAATGTGGACGTAAGTTATTCCTATACACGTTCGGAACACCATAGCCCATTGATCGAAAGCGATGAGCTGATAGTTCATCATGGTGGCCTGGGTTATAATTATTCTGTTAATCCAAAATACATTGAGCCATTCAAGAATTTTATTCGCTCAAAAAGTCCGTGGTTTAAATTCCTGAAAGAATTTAACCTTAACCCAATGCCATCTATACTCAGTTTCCGTGGAGATGTGAAACGACAGTTTGGTGCATTCCGTCCGCGCAATGTGGGCGGGCCAAAAGGTGTATTGCCGGAAACGTACAATAAGTATTTTACGTTCGACAGGTATTATACTTTGCGTTGGGATTTCACCCGATCTCTCAATCTTGATTTTACTGCCACCAATATGGCACGTGTAGATGAAGCACCGGGCAGATTGACTGCATACGAGAAAAGGCAGATGTGGAACAACTTTTTGAAAGGTGGAAGAAATGTTTCTTATAACCAAACAGCTACATTCACTTATGCATTGCCTACCAGCAAAATTCCATTGCTCGACTGGACAAATGTTCGTGTGGGTTATACTGCTAAATATGGCTGGTTGGCTTCATCTCTTGATTCTGTAGCAAGAAGCTTAGGTAATTTTATAAATAATGCGCAGGATAAAAATGCAACAGCAGAATTAGACTTTACCAAGCTATATCAAAAAAGCCGTTTCCTGCGTGCATTGGATTGGGATGCACCAAAAGCTGCACCTGCTCCTAAACCACAAGGCGGAAGACCCAATGCAGACACTACAGGTCTTAAAGGTAAAAAGCCAAAAGAGCGTGCCATTAAAGACCCTAATGAATTACCAGAGCTTGGTATGGGTATAAAGATTGTGGGAAGAATTCTTACTTCTATAAAAAGGATGAGCATTACGTATAATGCTACTGGTACAACAAATCTTGCTGGTTATACAGACAGTTCAAAATTACTGGGTATGAACTGGCGCAGCATGGCTCCGGGCTTTGATTTTATTATGGGTCGCCAACCAGATACCAATTACCTAAACAAATTTGCGAACAAAGGTTTCTTTACGCACAATCCATTGCTGAATACATTGAACAGGCAGGATTACAATCAAACTTTAAAGATCAATGCGCAATTAATACCAGTAAGAGATCTTACCATTGATGTAAACCTTGACAAAACGTTTGGTAAAACTTATTCTGAATTATTTAAAGACACAACAACCAATGGTACAGGCAGTCTTACGCGTTTAAGTCCTTACTCATCTGGTAGCTTTAGTGTAAGTTATATTTCATTTCAAACATTGTTTGATAAGGTTAGCCCTGATGAAGTATCTAATACATTCCTGAAATTTCAAAACTATCGTTCTGTATTGTCTAAGCGATTGGCAAGTATGAATCCATATTCTAAAGATGCTGCCGGCAACCCGATACAGGATGCAGATGGTTATTATAAAGGCTATGGAAAATATGCACAGGATGTTTTGATACCCGCATTTCTTGCTGCTTATACAGGAAAGGATCCTAATACTATTTCTTTAATAAACCAGGACAATTCAAAAGTAAGCAGCAATCCATTTAGTGGTATTAAGCCATTGCCTAACTGGCGTATTTCTTACAATGGTTTAACAAGGCTTCCGGGCATGGATAAAATATTCAGCAACTTTACTGTTACGCATGCATATAACAGCACGCTTAGCATGAACAGTTTCAACTCTGCCCTGCTGTACCAGGATCCATTAAAACAAAGTTACCCAGGCTTTATTGACACACTTACGGGTAACTTTATTCCGTATTTCCTGGTACCCAACCTTACCATCTCTGAGGCATTTGCGCCGTTTATTGATATAGACATGCAAATGACAAACCAAATGGGTGCAAGGTTTGAATACAAAAAATCTCGCCAGTTAAGCCTTAGCCTGGTAGATTTTCAATTAAGTGAATCAAGGTCTACAGAATTTACTATTGGCGGCAGGTGGAGAAAGAAAGGCTTCCCGCTTCCATTTAAAGTTCCTTTCACTAAAAAGGATACAAAAAAATTGCAGAACGATATAACGTTTACGCTTGACTTTAGCATTCGCGACGATATAACTTCTAACAGCCGATTGGACCAGGTAACAGTTTTGCCTACCGCAGGTCAAAAAGTGATTACCATATCGCCAAGTATAGATTATGTGTTGAATAACCGCGTGAAAGTAATCCTGTATTTTGATCAACGCAGAACGGAACCTAAGATTTCTACTTCTGCGCCTATTACCAATACCAAAGGTGGTATAAAGATTAATATATCGCTGGCGCAATAGCTAAATAAAATCAAAAGCCAGGAACCATAAATTGGTCGCTGGCTTTTTTGTTTGCAAACCGTCAAGTGTAGTTATTATTGATTTTTTTCTTTTAGCTTTTAAGGTTCTAACTTGCTTCTATAAATAAATCTTAAATGAGCATTTTAGTAAGAAAAGTAACCAAAGAAGATTGCCCCAGACTACTTGAGTTGATTAACGAACTAGCTGTATATGAAAAAGCGCCGCAGGAAGTAACTGTTACACTGGATCATTTTATAGAAAGCGGTTTTGCAACAAACCCGGTATGGTGGGCTTTTGCTGCAGAAGTAGATGGAAAAGTAGAAGGCTTTGCGCTTTACTATGTGCGTTACTCAACCTGGAAGGGACAGCGTATGTACTTGGAAGATATAATTGTAACGGAAAAAATGAGAGGTAAAGGTTTGGGCAAATTACTGTTTGAAGCATTAATAGCTGAAGCCAAAGAAAAAAAATTCAACGGCATTACATGGCAGGTGCTTGACTGGAATGAACCCGCTATTAATTTTTATAAGAAGTATTATAATGCAAGCATGGATCCGGAATGGATTAATTGTGCAATTAGCATATAAAATATAAAAGCCCATTTGCTATGAAACAAATGGGCTTTATAATTACGCAAATCTTTTAGCTGATACCATCAACCTGCATCGTCTTGTCAATTTTCTGAACAAGCCCCTGCAATACTTTACCGGGACCAACTTCTGTAAATTTAGAAGCTCCATCCTTTATCATTGCCTGCACACTCTGCGTCCATCTTACAGCACCTGTTAACTGGTCTATCAGGTTTTGCTTTATTTCGTCTCTATCATAAACAGCTTTTGCTACCACGTTTTGATAAACATGCGCAGTTGGTTGATGAAAAGTTGTTTTCTCAATAGCGTCTTTCAATTCTTTTTTTGCAGGCTCCATCAATGGAGAGTGGAAAGCGCCTCCGACTGGAAGTACCAAGGCCCTTTTAGCACCTGCTGCTTTCATTCTTTCGCAAGCTATTTCTATTCCTTTCATACTGCCGCTTATTACCAACTGGCCGGGGCAATTGAAATTGGCAGGTACAACTATTTCACCAGTCTCCTGTTGCACCTGTGCACATATTTCTTCTACCTTTTCATCTGCCAGTGCCAATACAGCGGCCATGGTAGAAGGATTTTGCTCACATGCTTTTTGCATTGCAGTAGCACGAATGCTTACCAGTTTCATTCCGTCTTCAAAACTTAGTGTACCATTGGCTACTAATGCAGAAAACTCTCCTAAAGAGTGACCAGCTACCATATCTGGTTTTGCGTTTTCAATACTTTTATAAGCTATAACAGAATGTAAAAAGACTGCAGGTTGTGTAACGTTTGTTTGTTTTAAATCTTCCTCAGTACCTGTAAACATTATATCAGAAATACGGAATTGAAGAATTTCATTTGCCTGTTCAAATAATTTTTTTGCGAAAGCATTATTGTCGTAATGCGCCTTACCCATACCAGGAAATTGAGAACCCTGGCCCGGAAATACATAAGCATGTTTCATATCATCAGATTGATGCCCAAATATAAAAGGTTTATCTGAAGCAAATAAAACTTTCAGATAAACCTTAAGAATAAAATAGATTGATTAATGAAGATGGGCGCCAATCAATCTTATAAACTCACTGCGGGTTTCATTTTTATGAAATTCTCCCCAAAATGCAGAAGTAGTTGTAACTGAATTTTGCTTTTGCACCCCTCGCATCATCATACAGAGATGTGATGCTTCTATTACTACGGCAACACCCAACGGGCTAAGGGTATCCCTTATTACTTCCATTATCTGGTGCGTTAAACGCTCCTGCACCTGCAAACGTCTTGAAAACACATCTACTACCCTAGCTATTTTACTGAGCCCGGTAATATATCCGTTGGGAATATAGGCCACATGTGCTTTCCCGTAAAACGGCAACATATGGTGCTCGCACATACTGTACAATTCAATGTCTTTTACAATTATCATTTCACTTACATCTTCGTGAAACTTTGCAGAATCCAGAATTGCTTTAGCATCTAATTGATAACCGTGGGTTAAAAACTGCATTGCTTTTGCTACACGTTCAGGTGTTTTTAATAAACCTTCACGTTCTGCATCTTCTCCAAGAAGAGAGAGCGTCTCTTTATAATTTTCTACAAGCTTTGATGTAATATTTTCGTCGAATTGTTCTGTTTTTTTGTATGGCATTGCTAATTTATTATTGTATGATTGTTGTTCAAAAGCTCTATGCAGGGTATTCTACAAAATTTCTTTCTGTTTCATATAGCCGCACTTTTAATTCAAGCGATGCATCAATAACAGGGCGCAGCAAATTGTAAATTACAACAGCAATATTTTCGGCTGTAGGATTAAGATTTTTAAACTCTTTTGTATCCAGGTTCAGGTTTTTGTGATCGAACTTTACCAAAACATTTTCCTGGATAATATCACTTAGCACTTTCAGATCTATTACAAAACCCGTAACAGGATCTGGCACTCCTATAAGCCTTACCACCAATTCATAATTATGGCCATGGTAATTAGGCAAGTTGCACTTACCAAAAACACGGCGATTGGTCTCCGCATCCCAGGCAGGATTTTCAAGACGGTGCGCTGCGTTGAAATGTTCTTTGCGATATACGGCAACTTTATTGCTCATGGATTTTTTGGGTATAATCGTTAACGAACAAAAATATGTATTACCACCAGCAGGCGGATTTGTTCGGTTTTGTTCATAATAAATGTACAAAACGAATACCAGCAAAATGCAACAGGCTATTTTTATTTGCCGCCGAAGTATTCTACATAGATCCGGGGCGTCTCATACAACTTAATGCAATGAAGTGTAACTGCCGGGGGAAGATGTGGTGTTAGCTGGTTCCAGATACCAATTGCCAGGTTTTCAGTGGAGCACATTTTATCCTTTAGAAAAGGTACATCCAGGTTCAGGTTTTTGTGATCCAATATTTCAAGCACATGTTCTTTTATAATGATGCTCAGCTTTTTCACGTCAAATAAAAATCCTGTATCTGCATCAGGCTCTCCTTTTATAGTAACATATAGTTCATAGTTGTGGCCATGCCAATTTTCATTGGCGCATTTGCCAAAAACCTGTTCGTTTTTTTCTACACTCCAGCCTGGGTTAAATAATTTATGTGCTGCGTTGAAATGCTCCACTCTTGTCAAATACACCATCCTAATAAAAATTTCCGCAAAGTTAACAAAATGTATCTGAACAACGGAGACTTAGTAAATAGCTCAATGCGTGGAGAACATTTCGTTTTTACAGCCAATCACTATCTCATTAATCCTAAAAAAATCCTATAAATCATGGTTACATTTGCACTCAAGCAATTTTAAAACTGTAAATGAACAACTTACTAATAGCTGCTACCAGCAAAGAATTGGAGCCTTATTTTGCATGGTTAAAAACAGTGCCAGCAGACAAAAAAAACAATCTACCCGACATCTTGATTACAGGTATTGGCCTCACCGCCACAGCCTATCACCTTACCAAACAATTGGCGCTTAAAAAATACGATTTGGTAATACAAGCCGGTGTTGCGGGATGCTTTAATAAAAACATTTCGCTGGGTTCAGTTGTTGCAGTAAAGAAAGATGCTATTGCGGATCAAAGTGTGATTGAGTTGAAGCAATTAAAAACATTGTTCGATTTGCAACTAGTGCCGGCAGATCAATTTCCCTATACCAAAACCTGGCTGGTAAACCCGCATGCTGATATATTGAAGAAAGCCGGCATCAGGCAGGTAAAAGGAATTTCTGTAAATGAAATTACCACCAGCAAACAAAAGATTGCTTTTTACGAAAAGAATTTCAATGCGATAACAGAATCTATGGAAGGTGCTGCATTACATTATACATGTTTGATGGAAAAAGTTCCTTTTATACAATTAAGAAGCATGTCTAATTATATAGGCGAGCGAAATAAGAAGAACTGGAACATGAAGGAGTCGATAATAAATCTGAACAAAAAGCTTATACAACTAGTACAAAATTTATGACGATACAGATTGGTTTTTCTCCCTGCCCCAATGATACTTTTATTTTTGATGCTTTAATCAATAAAAAAATTGATACCGGCAATCTTTCTTTTGAAGCCGTATTGGAAGATGTGCAAACGCTTAATAATTGGGCAAGAGCAGGAAAATTAGCCGTTAGCAAAATTAGTTATGGTGTATTGCCGCTGGTTTTAAAAGATTACATCGTACTAAACAGTGGCGGCGCTTTGGGTAAAGGTGTAGGCCCTTTGTTGATTTCAAAAAAAGCATTGGTAGCAGGAGAAAAGGTAAATGAAAAAACTATTGCCATACCCGGAGAAAATACCACTGCGCATATGCTGTTTTCATTGGCATACCCACAAGCAAAAAATAAAAACTTCCTCATTTTCTCTGCCATTGAAGAAGCAGTATTAAGTGGCAAAACAGATCTTGGTGTTATCATTCATGAAAACAGGTTTACTTATCAGCAAAAAGGTCTTCATAAAGTAGTAGACCTGGGTGAATATTGGGAACAACAAACTCAAAATCCTATTCCATTAGGCGGCATCGTTATCAAAAGAAATATAGACATAACAATACAAAAAAAAGTAGATAAGCTAATAAAAGAAAGCACTGCATATGCTTTTAAAAATTATCCGCTACTGGCAGATTATGTGAAACAACATTCCCAGGAAATGGAAGAAAAAGTAATGCGCCAACACATAGATCTTTATGTGAACAACTATAGCCTTGACCTTGGTATTGATGGCAAAAAAGCTGTAGAAAAATTATTAGCGGTATATAAAGAAGTAAATCCGTCTGTTGAATTAAATAGCGTTGATAAAATATTTGTTGAGTAAGAAATTATTTTTTCAAAGCTTTGCTATAAGCTTCCAGGCATCGTTTGCGGGCAAAATCATGATCTACTATTGGTAATGGATAAGTTAGCTCATCCAATTCAGGCACCCACTTCCTGATATATTTAAGTTGCTTGTCAAAATTTTCTGTTTGCCTGGCTGGGCTAAAGATCCGAAAATAAGGCGCTGCATCACAACCACTGCCGGCAGCCCATTGCCAGCCTCCGTTATTAGCAGCCAAATCATAATCTAATAACTTTTCTGCAAAATAAGCTTCACCCCATCGCCAATCTATCAGCAAATGTTTTGCAAGAAAGGATGCAGTAATCATGCGTACACGATTATGCATAAAACCAGTTTCATTCAACTCTCGCATACCTGCATCTACTATTGGATAACCAGTCATGCCATTGCACCAGCACTCAAATTCTTTTTCATTATTTCTCCATTGTATCAAATCATATTCTGGTTTAAAAGCTTTTCCTTTACCCACATGTGGAAAATGCCAGAGTATCATGTGATAAAAGTCCCGCCATATCAATTCATTTAAAAAAGTTTCGCTTAACTCACTTGCTTTGGTGGCTAGTTTGCGAATACTGATTGTTCCAAAGCGAAGATGTAATCCAAGTTTTGAAGTGCCATTTATACCTGGATAATCTCTCTCCGCTTTATAATGTTTAATTAGTTCCTTGTTGAATTGATGCGGAGGAAAAGATTTGCTCACTGTCTCAAAACCCATACTTTTTAACGAAGGGATCTTTGATGTTGTATGCTGGTGAAAATGTTTGAAATATTTTTTAGTAGGATAACTCTTGAAATAAAAACTTGTTGCTATAGTTTTCCAACGCTTGCTGTAAGGGGTAAAAACCGTGTAAGGTTTGCCATCATCTTTTAGTACTTCATCTTTTTCAAGAATAACCTGGTCTTTATAAGCATGAAAGCTTGCGCCGTGCTTTTTAAGGAGTGTTGTTATAGCATTATCTCTTTTAATGGCATATGGATCATAGTCTGTATTAGTAAACACTTTTTCAACAGCATATTTCTTCAAGAGCATTTCAAACACCTTATCCGGCGTATCATAAAATACATGCATGCTGCTACCAAGTTCTTGCAACTGTTCGTGCATGTTTGTCACAGCCTCATGAATAAACTCTACACGTCTGTCTTTTTTATTTTCAAGTTCATCTAATATGTTCTTATCAAAAATAAAAACAGGCAGCACTGCCTTGCCAGATTTTAATGCATGGTACAAAGCGGCATTATCTTCCAGCCTGAGATCTCTTCTAAACCAACAAATATTTACTTTTTCCATACAGCCCACTTTTGTTTTTTCAACACAAAAATGGATAAGTTGTTTAACTTTTCACTGCATTTTTTTCAACAGACTATTAAAGAGCTCTTGGGTAACTTTACTGGTAAACATTTTGTCGCCGCTAGATTGAACCCACCGAATCCCTTTTACTGAATTGGTAAGAAAAACCTCATCCGCATCTAACAATGCAGCTTCTGTTATAGGCTCTTCTTTTACAGGAGTGCCTCCTTTTTGCAGTTCTTCCAATAAAAATCGCCGCATAACACCTGCTATGCAGCCCTCACTTAAAGCAGGCGTGCTAATAATTGTATTTTTTACCAGGAACACATTTGCTATAGTAGCATCGCAAATCCTGCCATTACTATTCAACACAAAAGCTTCGTTCCACTGTTGGCTTTTGGCGTATAGCGCAGCCATTGAATAAGGAAGAAAATTATTAGTCTTTAGATTTGAGAAACGATCCATCGTTTTTGCAGCATCGCGGTAAATGCCCGCTGCTAAACCATTTTCGTTTAAAGAAAAAGCTTTATCCGCCAATTTCCAGCTTTGTATAATGTAATTAGGGAAGTGATTCTCTGCATCATAAAGCCCTCCATTGCCCCTAAAAATGTTTATGCGCACCCTTGCATAGGAATGATGGTTTTTGAGGCAGAGCTTGTTTACCTGATCTGCAATAAAACTACGCGTCAAATATCCTGGTAATTCAAATCCCAATAATTGCAGCCCTTCTAAGAGCCGGTCGAAATGAAGGTTTTCAAACCTGATTTTTCCATTAATGCAGCAAAGCGTTTCAAACACCCCATCACCATAGCGCAAACCACGGTTATCAGCACCTATAAGCGGCTCGTCATTCTTGTAAAAACTTCCATTATAAAGCAGGAAATGTGACATGATGGGCCGAAAATAAAACAGTCCCGGCAATAACTGCGGGACTGTTTTAAATATAATCAATGAGCTTGTTATACGCTTTCTACCAATTTGTTCTTTATCGCAAACATCACAAGCCCTGCCATGCTTTTTGAGCCGGTTTTCGTTTTCAGCTTATCACGAATAGCTTCCACTGTACGCGGACTGATGTCTACTATATCTGCAATTTCCTTGGTGGTTTTTTCTTCGCACATCAGTTTAAGAATTCGTAATTCTTTATCGTTTAACTGCACATCATCTGGTGTGTGATCTGTTTTTTTGGTGCGAAGGCCGGAAAGGAGCGCCTTATTCGTTAACTCATTAAAGTAAAACTCCTGTTCAAAGCAGGTTTTGATAGCCTGGTAAATAGTTTCACTGTCAGAATTCTTAGTTAGGTAAGAATTGGCACCAACTTCCATCAACTTTGAGATCATTGAGTGGTCGTTGTGCATAGACAGGATAATCACCTTAATGTCTGGATAAAGCCTCCTTATTTCAGGAAGCGTAGTTATACCATCCATCAATGGCATTTGAATGTCCAGAAGGATAACATCCGGCTCAATATGCTTAAGCAGATTGAGTAATTGCATACCATTATCAGCTTCCGCAATCATCTCGATGTCTTTACGAACAGCAAGTGCGGTTTTTACGCCAGCACGGAAAAGTGCATGGTCGTCTGCAATGGCTACTTTAATAGGTTTTGAAGGGTCGTACTGTTTCATAAGGGTAAATTTGTTGCTTTATCAAGCCTGTTGGTTTTGAAAGCAATACTGTAAAAAGAATAAAAATTTGTCATATTTACCATAGTATTAGTACGAAATTATGATATTTCGGAATATACTAAATAACCATGCCAGAAAGTATTTTTCCGTTTCTGGGAATCGTATAAAAAACGAGTAGAAATAGTTGATCTACTATATCAGTAGTAAATACCGAATATTAAAAAAGAGGTGTATATGCTCTTGTCCACATAGTTATACACATGTAAATTTGTTTTCAAGTTGATTGACGGGGATTAGCAACCTCACAAGACCATCCAATGTCCTGAAATAACCGTCCAGTAAATTTTTCCAATATCCTAACGAATATCCAGCGAAGTCCAATGTCAATCAACTTATTTTCTTTTATCCAGTCCCTACGAATTCCCAGAGCCAAAATCCAGCCGTAAAAACCGAGTTGAAAACCGCCCATGTTGAATGCATGCTAATGCAGCATCAGCAAAAAAGATTGTTCCAATTCCTTTGAAGAAAGAACGGACCGAATTTCCAAAACACCTGTCCCGTTTTTAAAAACGTGCGTGAGAGATGAAGCTATTCCATGAAAAACCTTATCCTACTTTGCAGTTCTTCACATCATCATATTTGCCTGCCTTTTTGCAGCAATGAAACAATATAGTAGCGGAAACGACTACCCTTGGTATTTCGTTTTTTGGGTTTACTTAATCATTGAAAAAAAAGGCAGGCTTTTTTATTTTCACTCAATTAAGCAAATTCCCTCAGCTTAATTCAATAAAAAAGCAAGAGATGAAAATCCCTTGCCTGCATTTATAGTGGCTCGTCCAATGTATGCTGTTTTCAACGCTTAAAACAGATAAGGCTAAATGGCTATTGATGCCTTCACAAAAATATCAACACCCTGATAGTAACAATGGGAAAAAGCACACAAATAATTGTTGCTTTTCACAATCAATCCATAGCAATAGTCTATCCGTTAGTAGTAATATCTAGCAAGTGGAAATCTTCAAACATATGACACAAAATCATAACTCATTTCTGTTTACAGGAACACCTATTTGCGAACAAATAAATTTTAAGTAAGCGTTTTTTCAACATTTTTTTATGAGGATTTTACCGAGGATTTAAGCGCCTTTGAATTTAGCTTTCTCAAAAATCTTGAGTAGTATTGTCGTGCGAATTGTATTTGAAAATTATTCGCAAATAATAGGGCAGGCAAAATATATAATAGCTCACAACAGTATAATGCAATTATTTGTGGCAGATTGAATAGAAGCAAGCCCCTCTTAAACAATGCCAGCATTATTTTCTAACGCCGCCTTATTCAAAACCATCTATGGTGTCCGAACCCCAAATCATAAAAATAGTTCTTATAGACGATCATGTATTGCTGCGCACAGCATTGGCAAGACTTATCTCAAGCTTTGAAAACTGTGAGGTAATATTAGATGCAAGCAATGGCAAAGATCTCATTAATAAATTAAATCCTTCCAATCTGCCAGATGTTGCACTTCTGGATTTAAACATGCCCATAATGGATGGGTTTGAGACTGCCGAATGGCTATCTAAAAACTATCCTTCCATAAGAATATTAATGCTAACGATGTATGAAAGTGACCTGGGTATGATTAGGCTTTTACAATTGGGCGTAAAGGGTTTCTTAAAAAAAGATATTGAAACAGCAGAACTAAACCAGGCAATCCGTTCTGTAATGCAAACTGGTTATTATTACTCGCAACATGCTTCAGGCAAGCTGGCCAATCTTTTCAGGAATACAAATGTAAATATGCTGCAGTTGGAGAAAGCAATGCTAACAGCCCAGGAAATTTCTTTTTTAAAACTTGCATCCAGCGATCTAACTT
This sequence comes from Chitinophagaceae bacterium, assembly GCA_047602295.1. Taxonomy (GTDB): domain Bacteria; phylum Bacteroidota; class Bacteroidia; order Chitinophagales; family Chitinophagaceae; genus JACMLD01. The sequence goes on from JASGHP010000001.1 coordinate 5,507,674, forward strand.
ATAAAGAGATAGCCATGCATATGAAGCTTAACCCAAGAGCCGTTGATAACATAAGAGATACTCTTTTTATAAAACTGGAAGTAAAAAGCAGGGTCGGCCTTGCCATGTTTGCAATAAGGCAGGGAATTGTGGCTTTATAAAATCAATCAATCAGTTTGTTACGCATGCCATACATGATTAAACCGGCAATTGTTTTTGCACCCACCTTGGTTTTCATGTTTTGGCGTATTGTCTCAACTGTACGAGGGCTTAAAAACACTTCTTTAGATATCTCCTCTGTAGTTTTATCTTCTGCCAATAATTTTAAAATACGCACTTCTTTTTCAGAAAATTTTACCGGGTTGGGATAGAATTGGCGCACTTGCCGTTTGGTTTGCAATTTGGAAAGAACTGCTTTATTTACCAATTCGTTAAAGTAGAAATCGTCATTCATGCAAGCCAATATTGCCTGGTAAATTTCTTCCGGGTCTGTGGTTTTGGTAAGATAGGCATTTGCGCCCATTTCCATCATTTTGCTGATCATTTCCTGGTCATCATACATGGTTAGTACAATGATTTTAACATCCTCATATTCTTTGCGCAAAAGCGGAATAGCATTAATACCATCAATTTCCGGCATGCGAATATCCATTAGCAGCACGTCAGGCTTTTTGATTTGCATTTTGTGCATCAAATCCTTGCCGTCTTCGGCTTCCCATAAAATTTTTAGGTATTCTTTGTTTTTCAGGGCCATCCTGATTCCATCCCTGAAAATTTTGTGATCGTCGGCAATAGAGACTTTGATTTGTAAATCTGCGGTCATAAGGTCGTTTTGGTTTTATAACTGGTTATTGGCTTCATTACAAAAAATACAAGTTGGCAAAACGTGTATAACAGTAATGAAGAAGAAAATATTAAGAGCTACTAATCAACAAATAAATCAAAATATCCAAACCTCTCTGTAATCCAATTTTGTATTTATACTGTGGTTTTTAGTAAAAACTGCAGTTTCAAAATGCGGTATGTTTTCGCTTGCCTGTTTTTACGCACTTCTTTAGTTTTGCTTATCCTCCATTTAATTTTTTCTTGGCTACCTACGTACCTTTCGGTAAAACATTCGGAAACGGAAATTCCTCAATAAAATTGCTAATCACGCAATAGTTTGCTATAAAAAGCAAATAATTGCTGTCTTTAAACCGCCTTCCCAGCAATCTTTCCACCAAATAACAGGGTTCTTAAATTCCTAATAGACAACCCTTAATCAAATTACAGGCAAATCATTTAGCAGTTATTCACACTTGTGAATATATATTTTTCGAAAAATCCCAAAACCGGAAATCTACCACCGTAAAATTACTATCTTCGAATAGTGATTTTTCGTAATTTTACGAAGTGATTTTACCATAAAAATCGGCTGAAACCCTTGTCCTGCCTATCTTTCAGCAATTTATAACATTTTGGTAAATCTACGTGTGCCTTGTCCATTCTTTTTTTTTAAATGTATTTCGTAGGGCATTTATGTCTCCAAACCTCCAAAAACTGTAATTATGATGCAAACTGAACTCACCCAAAGAACAATCGCCCAGGTTGGCGAAGCAATCTCTCATGAATTAGGCGCTCAAATGATTAGAGATTACCAGGCAGCAAACCCAACTGATGTAAAAAGCTATCAAATGGGCCGTAACATTATCGACCAAATTCTTGCACAACCAGGTTGTGTAGGCATGCGTTTTTTTAACGCTTACAACGAAGTAGGTGAAAAAACACTGGTATACGTTGGTGTTGATGAAATGGGAAAAGCAATCATCGAATTTACTGTTGTTACAACTGAAGGCGGTCTTGGAACTAAGAAAGCAATCGTAGCAGACAGAATTCAGAATGACGACTTGAATGAATTCACTAACTGGGATTCAATTTTCTCATAAAGAAATAGTTATTAGAAGATTTTGTTAATCATTCCTTTTGGTTATTTTTGGTAAAACACAGATAATCAAAGAAGTTTTAGATTATATTATTCTTCTTTTTGACCCTTTACTTGCATTTCTTTTCATTTTTTTCCGGGATCGGAATAAGCTGAAGGAAATGCAAGTTTTGTTTGTTTACTTCCTGGTAGCTTTCACCTCAGATTATTTGCTTAAAACGCACAAGTCAAGGGAGTATCCTACTCTAACAATAACAGTTTTTAGTTTCTTTACCATCCTGGAATACATATTATTCTCTTTATTCATTTATTATGTTTTAAAGAGTACGGTGTTTAAGCGAATCATAATTTTCACGTCAATTTTGTTTCTTGCATTTTCGCTATGGTATTTCTTTCTTAATATAGGAGCTCCTAAAAATTTCGACTCTCCCTCTGCTTCCATCGAATCAATCCTGATTATTATTTTCTGTATATTTTTTTTCTTCGACCAAATCAACAATCCCGAAATTGTGATGATTTACGAATCGCACCGTTTTTGGATAGTTTCTGGTTTTCTAATTTACATTGCAACAGAGTTGTTCCTTTTTATTTATGCTGCCGACTTTACCAAAGAACAGAAAATTTATTACTGGAACATCAATGTCTTTGTTACAATTTTAAAGGATATCGTTTTTGGTATTGCCATTTTTATGAAAAAGAAAAACCTGAACTTACGTCAACCCTTGGAAAACTCATACAATCTTTAAATTGAAACGTAGTCTTTATGTTACATACACCCCCTAACCCTATCTTTATACATGTTCTTATTACAAGCTAATACATCAGCGGGCATTTCTTCCGTAATGTTCTTTGGTACCATTGGTATGCTTACGCTAACCGTTGGACTGATTGTATTTATTATTTTTCACCAGCGAAAAGTTATACGTTACCAAAGTACGCTGCAAAGAATGGAACAGGATCAACAACGTATGTTGTTAAACGCATCGATCCGATTACAGGAAGAAGAGAGACAGCGATTAGCTGCAGATTTACACGATGATGCTGGTCCTCTGTTGGCAACTGCGCGCCTCTATCTAAATGAGAACCTTGTAAACATGGACAAGGCTAGTCAGCTCCAAAGTATTTATAATGCCAAACAAATTATTGACGATACCATACAACTCATCCGCAATATTTCTCATAGCCTGATGCCGCCAACGCTGAAAAATTTTGGGTTGGAATCAGCAGTAAACGATTTGTTTCAAAAAATCAGTGGCTCTGGCAGTTTAAATGCCAGTTGCCGTTTTCATGATTATAAAGAACGATTGAAGCCGGAAGATGAACTTATTTTGTTTAGGGTATTACAGGAACTTGTTAACAACATACTTAAACACAGTAACGCGAGTTTCATACACGTTACGCAGAACATAAATGGAGACAGGTTCTTTTTGCGCCTTCACCATGATGGTCGTGGACTTACACAATCAGACTTTGAAAAACTTAATAAAAGCCCGGTTGGCCTTGGTCTTAAAAACATTCAGAGCCGCCTTAAGCTTTTAAGCGGCAATATTTATTTTGAAAAGGATGTATCTCAGACTTATTATAAGGTTACAATAGAATTATCGAAAGAAGAGATACTCTAACAAAATGAAACAATAAAATGAGCGTTTAGATACTTAAAAAAATTGTATTTTAGCTTTTCCAATATCACCTGAACCCAATGAGCTTGATTAAAGTAGCAATAGCAGATGATCACAAAATATTCCGTAAAGGGGTAATCTTATCGCTTCGTCCCTATGCTAACATCAAGTTTGTAATGGAAGCCGAAAACGGCCAGGAATTGATAGACAACCTCCCAGGTCAGGAACCGCCTGAAGTAATACTGATGGATCTTCGGATGCCCCGCAAAGACGGAATAGAAGCCACTAAATACGTAGCAAAACATTTCCCACAAATACATGTCATTTGCCTTACAATGTTTGAAGATGAGCGCTTTGTAAGCCACATGATGGAAGTAGGTGCTAATGGTTATTTGCTTAAAAGTGCAGAGCCGCAAGAGATAAAAAAAGCCATCATGGAAGTAGTTTCCAAAGGTTATTATCTCAACAATTTTGTAAACCGCATCCTGCTAAAAAAATCTCACTCCAAACAAAAAGTAGCTCCGAATCTCAGCCAGGAAATAACCATCAGCGATAGGGAAAGAGATGTAATAAAATACATCTGCATGGAATTTACAGCCCAGGAAATAGCCCAAAAGCTGGAAGTAAGTCCACGCACAGTGGAAGCCATAAAAGATAGGCTGATGGAAAGATTTGGTTCTAAAAACACAGCAGGCCTGGTTTTCTTTGCTGTTAAAAATAATCTGATTGATTAAGCTCGCGTCTTAATAGCCGCTTTTTGCTACAATTTCATTTCCGGAACATTTGCATCAGCTAATAATCTTCCAGCTGTTTTTTGTTTGATTTCCTCAACAGTAACGCCTGGAGCTCTTTCCAACAATACAAAACCTTTGTCAGTAACATCCAAAACGGCTAACTCTGTAACAATTCGCTTTACACATTTAACTCCTGTAAGCGGAAGGCTACAAGAAGGCAATAGTTTGGATTCGCCTTTGGGATTGGTATGCATCATAGCCACAATGATATTCCTGGCGCTGGCCACAAGATCCATCGCACCACCCATTCCTTTAACCATTTTGCCAGGTATTTTCCAGTTGGCAATATCTCCGCTCTCACTTACTTCCATTGCTCCTAAAACGGTTAAATCAACTTTGCCGGCCCTAATCATACCAAAACTCTCTGCGCTGTCAAAAAAAGCGCCACCAGGCAATATGGTAACCGTTTCTTTTCCTGCATTTATAAGATCTGCATCAATGGCTTCTTCTTTTGGATAAGGGCCCATTCCCAACATACCATTCTCACTTTGCAAAGTAATGGTCATGCCTTGTGGTACGTAATTAGCCACTAACGTAGGAATACCAATACCCAGGTTTACATACATGCCATCTTTAAGTTCCTGTGCTATACGTTTTGCAATACCATATTTATCTAAAGCCATAACTGCAAAATTTGAAGTGAATGGAAGTTGAAAGTTGAACCTACTTGTTTATTTGAACAGTTTTGCGTTCAATTCTTTTCTCATAATTGCTGCCTTGAAAAATACGATGTACGTAAATGCCTGGTACATGCACCTGGTCTGCAACCAATTCTCCAGGCTGCACTAATTGTTCCACTTCAGCTATAGTTATATCTCCTGCTTTAGCCATTGAGGTAGAAAAATTGCGGGTAGTTTGTCTAAATACAAGATTTCCCAACGTATCCCCTTTCCAAGCTTTTACAATAGAAAACTGAGCATGCAATGCAAGCTCCATCAGGTAGTGCTTGCCATTAAATTCACGGCTTTCCTTTCCTTCTGCTATTTCTGTACCATAACCAGCAGGTGTAAAAAATGCAGGAATGCCCATGCCAGCCATTTGTATACGGGTAGCAAGTGTACCCTGTGGTATTAAATCTACTTCCAATTCGCCGCTTAAAAGCTGTCGTTCAAACTCCGCATTTTCTCCAACATAAGAGCTCATCATTTTTTTTATCTGCTTGGTCTTTAGTAATAAGCCAAGCCCAAAATCATCTACCCCTGCATTATTAGAAATACAGGTAAGGTTCTTTACACCCATTTTAATTAAAGCGTCAATAGAATTTTCGGGAATGCCGCACAAACCAAACCCTCCTAACATAATGGTTGCTCCATCATTTATACCTGATAATGCACTCATAGCATTGGCAAATACTTTGTTCATAGAAAAGTTTTTGCAGATAAATAGTTTATTATTTCTTAGGGCGCAACAGGGATGAATCTCGTCGCAGGCGATGTGCTTTTATTGGCTTTAAAAGCTTGCGACTAATACTGTCGGGTATCTTAGGAGCTATTACGTCTTTAGATACATTTGATTTTGCAATACTGTCTTGCCGTTTCTTTTCCAATTGCAAGCGTTCCATCGCTGATTTGGTAGAAGCTGCTGCACTGTCTGTTTTGGGTTTGTAAAGATTTGTTCGTTCTCTTGTGGCTCTTGCGCCAAGTGAATCAAACATGGGCTTCATGATATCAGGATTATCTATGTAGAACTTGTAACTTTTTTTAAAATCCTCTTTTGTGGTCTTATTTAAATCAAATATTTCCTGGTAATGTTTAGACCTTTCTATGCTGCTCTTTTTGGTTGAATCGTGAACTAAAACTGAATTCACGTATTCGTCGGCTTGCAGCATTTGCCAGATAATTGTTTGCATTTTATCTGGAGGGATAATGCCAGACGGCACATTATTATTGCCGCAAGAAGAAAGCAAGCTAATAGCGATAACTAATAAAAACAGCAACCTCATCTTAACTCCTGTTTGTAATTGTTGGCGTTTGTAATATCCATTTTTGCCAATAGCTCCAGTGCCCTGCTTTTTTCGTCCGGGGTTGTTTTTTTAAATATGCCAATCATTTCTCTCGCCCTTCCTTGTAAAAAAAACTGTACCCCCATATTGTTAGGGTTATCGGTATTGATATTATTTAAGAAATTAAGCGTATTTAAAACTGCGGCCCTTGCCTCCGTTTCATTATCATACATATTGTCCAAACCCAACCTGTAATAACTGTGGATGGCATCATGCAATATCGCATACTTGCTATTGGTAAGATTATCTGCAAGCCAGTAACGATTGCGCTGTCCATCATAATTTCGCCAACCTGTTATATCTCTGCTATCCGGTGCATTGTTTACAATATTCTGCGCTTTTTGAAAATAAGGATCACCGCCACGCAAAGCAAATGAATCAAAGTTCATTCCGAGGATAATATCCACGTAATATGCTAGAATAGCAGTGAGGTTTGATATCAATGGATCTGAACCCGAAACACGATTTTCGTTAAAATCTATTGGCTGATATTCTACGTAACGAAATACAACACCATCGTCAATAAAATTTACCAGCGGGCTATCATAACTTGAATTATAAACAGGTCTTGCGGCTTGTACCGTCAATGATGCTTTGTAAATATTATCAGAGGACACTTCTGCAATATTCAGCAGGAAATTACAGACTACTTTTTCATTAGGCTGAAAAGTTTCTGTTGTCCATTTGCGATTATTCAGGAAAGTATTAAGTGCATTTTGCAGTGTTTGAAACACCTTTTTATCTACAGTGGAACCAACCCTGCTGGAATTAATACTTATTTTGGCCTGCAGCTCCTGCGCTATAATGGATGAACTAAAACAGGATGTACACAACAGTAATATTATAAATGGTTTACGCATCATTTAGCATTTTTACTACTCTATCAACGATATCTTTAGCTACTTGTTGTTTTGTTTTTTGCTCATAAATAAGCTCATTGCCTCCCTTCTCAAAAATAGTAACCTTGTTGGTATCAAACCCAAAACCTGCTCCATTATCATTAAGCGAATTAAGCACAATTATATCTGCATTCTTTTTCTCCAGTTTGCTCAGGGCATACTCTTTTTCATTGGCAGTTTCCAATGCAAAACCTACTAATAATTGCCCTTTCTTTTTTCTATCGCCCAGGCTCTGTAAAATATCCTGTGTTTTAACCAATTCTAATGTAAATCGCTCCTCTTTTTTCTTAATCTTTTCTTTTGCAGCCTCAGCAGGTTTATAGTCAGCTACAGCGGCACTCATAATTCCTACATCCGTTGTTTCGAAAAGCTCAATACATTTAGCATACATTTCAGACGCAGTTTCTACTTTGTATACTTTTATGTTGGGATGCTTTGCTGTAAGATGAGAAGGCCCCAACACAAGGTTTACTTTTGCGCCCCTGGTAGCTACTTCTTCAGCAATTGCCATACCCATTTTACCAGAGGAATGGTTTCCAATAAATCGAACAGGATCCAGCGGCTCATAAGTGGGACCTGCAGTTATCAAAAAAACTTTTTCAGCAAGAGGTTTTGATGAGAAGAAATAATTGTCAATAAAGTCCAGGATAGTTGCAGGTTCCGCCATCCTGCCTTCCCCATATAAACCACTAGCCAATTCTCCCTTTTCTACTGGGATAATTGAAACACCATTTTTTTGGAGAGTATCAAGGTTATTTTTAGTAGTCGAATGATGCCACATATCTTCATCCATAGCAGGCGCTACGGCAACCGGACAGGTAGCTGAAAGATAAGTAGCCAGCAGAAGATTATCACAAAGCCCATGAGCCATTTTAGCAAGCGTATTGCAACTTAATGGAGCAATAATGAAAATATCTGCCCAGCGTCCCAGTTGTACGTGGTTTGCCCATGTATCGGCCTCAAATAAATCCGTAACAACAGGATTTTTGGAAAGTGTAGATAAAGTGAGTGGAGAAACAAAATCTTTTCCTGCTGGAGTCATCATTACTTTTACTTCTGCACCTGCCTTTACCAACTCCCTTACCAATAAAATAGATTTGTAGGCTGCAATACTACCAGTTATCCCTACCAGTATCTTTTTGTCTTGAAAAAGCATACTTAAAATTATGTCTTTTCTTAGGAGTATGTTTTAAATAATTGCCAATAAAAAAGCGACATGGCATTCGCCAGTCGCTTAGACTTATTGAAAAACTTGTTTAGCTAAACAAGTTGTCTTCATTTCTGCGGTGATAAACCTTTTCTTCCATAAACTCCTGGGTTGCCAACAAAGCAGGATTAGGCATACGCTCATATGCTTTTGAGATTTCAATCTGCTCTTTGTTTTCATGAATCTCCTCAAGACTATCTGTATGACTTGCAAACTCTTCCAGTTTGTTATGCAATTCCTCTTTAAGGGTAATATTTATTTGGTTTGCCCTTTTAGCTATGATAGTTATAGACTCATACAGGTTACCTGTTTTGGCTTTGATGTCCATAAGATTTTTAGTTTCAACTACATTGGTAGTGCTTGAACTAAGCTGTCTTCTTAATCTGCTCATTATTTTTCAGGTTTTTAATATTGCTTTGGGCTAAGTTAAAATAATGCTCAGCCTCTTTTAATAATTTACTTTCCGGGTAGCGGTCAACAAAATCGTGATACTCAGTTATGACTTGTTCAAATCTTTCTTCCCTTTTGTCGAAAATGCTCAGGCTAGCATATTCATAATAAGACTTTATAACCTGAAGCTTGTATTGATCGCTTTTATCAGAATCCGGGAAATTGTTCATCAGGTTTGCATAGGCAATGGCCGATGCTTTGAAATGCCCCAGATTATAGTAAAGCTCGGCACTTTTCAATTCTTTCAACTCCATTTTCGCACGGCATTTATCAATAATGTCAGACGCTTCTTTATTCCTTGCAGATCCAGGATGCGTATTGATAAAAGTCTGCATAAAACCCATGGTCTTCGTGGTATTAGTCTGATCCAACTCTACTTTAGGCGATTGCTTGTAATAAGTATACGCCCTCATGTAATCCATTTCCTCAGAATGCTTGCTGTTAGGAAACACCTCTACAAACGATTTAAACAGGTTTTCTGCACTTAGATAATCCCTTAAATAGTAGTTGCAATAAGCATACTTATAATATAACTCCTCAAAACGGTCTGTCCCTTTATAAATAGGAAAAAGCTCTTCATACAATTGTTGTGAAAAATTGTATTTCTTCTTCGCATAATATTCATCCGCCATTTTCAACTTGTACTCATAGTCCTTGCTTTTCTGCACTTTATTAAAACCAGAACAAGCCGAGAATCCAAAACTGATAATGATCAATGCTGCTAAAATCCGCATAAGGTTGGCAAAGTTAATTGATTTGCGCAAAAATGAAAGGAAAAAATAAACCTACCAAAAGGCGCTCGTTAATGATAATATAAAAACCCTCCTTTTAAGGGAGGGTTTTTACAGTTATTAAAGCAAAAATCAGCTTATTTCTTATTTCTTAAGTTCGGGTGAGGAGCAGGTACTGTATTAGGACCGTCTTCGTTGGTACCATCTTTCAAATCAATGGTATTGCTATCACCTTCACCCAGGCCAAATTTGAAGATAAAGCGGTCTTCGCTAATGCCTTCTTTTTCAACCAAGTATTTGATTACAGCATTTACCCTATCCCAGCTAAGCTGCTGTGCAGATTTGCTGCTTTCGCCATAACCGCTAACAGCTACTTTACAATCAGGATTGTTGCGCATTTTAGCAGCCACGCCTGCAAGAACACCTTGTGCGTCTTTATTCAGGGTTACAGAACGGCCTGGGAATGATACGCTTGGCAAATCACCAATACCGCAGTTACCACCGCCTCTCACACCATATTTTCTAAGGCTGTCTATTGCCGCTGCATTTTCAACACAGCAAGCAGGAGGAGGACATTTACCTACACCATCAGCATCTACTGGCTGACATTGTGTTGGCGTAATCAACTCCTTGTCTTTACAATCAGGAACGCCGTCACCATCTGTGTCTTTGCTAACACCATGAGAATCTACGGGGCAACCTGCAGGAGTGTTAGGCTCATGGTCAAACTGGTCAGTAACTCCATCTCCATCAGCATCATCCAAAACAGGTTTTGGAAGTTTCATGTGTTTTGGAGCATTGATTTCGTTGTAAGCATAATCCAGCGGATTAGCCCACCAAAGCGGCTCGATAGCTTTTTTACCAATATTGTAATTCAAACCAACAGAAGCAAAATTATAAGAGTCGAAATCTCTTGTTTGGGCTGGAACTAAAGAACCAGCATTTCCACCGGCCAAGTAAGTATTTTCCTGCCATTGCTGCCCATCCAAAAGATCTGTTTTTATTGAAGTGAACCTATCTTCTATAGCAAGATTGAATTTGTTAGACAATTTGAAAGCAACACCAATACCTAATTGTAAAGATGGTTTGAAAGATTTTCCAAAAACTTTAGGTTGTAATGGATTTGTCTCAGCATGGGTTTCATAAGATTTATCCATGCCTGCTTTTAAAGCTTTCTTTACATCTTTTCTATTGCTGTATGTTCCGGAAGCTACTGAATTAAAGTTGAAAGAACCGCCGGTTCCGTTATATGGTCTGCCACTTGCATCTTTAGCATTTACCCATGTGTCGTAGATTGTTCCACCTATACCACCAAATGCATAAACATTAAAACCGGTTTTGGCTTTGTGAAAACGAACATTATTAAGCGTTACAACGCCTTGCAGGCTCAAATCCTGTATTGTTGTTTTGTAATTGTAATAAACCTGGTCAGTTGCAGGGTTATAACCAGCAGACATCCAGGCTGGATTTTTTGAATACCCGTGAGAGGAACTAAAGTTCAAGCCTCTTGCGCGGTTCCATGTATATTCAGCACGCAAAGAAAAAACATATCCTAATGCCTTGCGAACGTGTACTCCAAACCCTCCAGTTGGAAATACTGAACGAACATCACTCGCAACACTAGAAACACCTCCTTTCACACCTATTTCCCATTGGTTACGGGGTTTAGCTGGAAAAGGATAAGCATTGTTTAAAAACTCATTGTGTTGCGGTTGTCGTGAGGCGGGTATCAAAGATGAATCCTTAACATCATAACCTGTTTGCACCTGCGCAAAAGATGCCGATGCAAGAAGGCATAAAATGCCGGATAAAAAAACGTTCTTTTTGCTTGCCATAACTGATTTTTATGAAGATTAAATACGAATACAATATGAATACAAATTCCCCGTTCCCGTGCAAAAATATGCCTTAGTTAAAATATACCAAATTTTTTTCGCAGCAATACCACGTGCATGTTATTGCATTTCATAGTTTTGAGACAACTCTTGTCTTAAATAAGTTGCACAATCTGGGTATAAACCCCGAATATTGTAATTTACCGTTAGTATAAAATGAAATTTCCACCAGTTGTTATTGCAGACGAACTGGAAGCCTTTGAGAAGGTTTTCAAAGAATCAGTAAAAAGCCATGTTTCCTTGCTTGACACTATTATGCGTTATATCGTAAAGCGTAAAGGCAAGCAAATGAGGCCAATGTTCGTGCTCTTGGCAGCCAAACTTACGGGAACCATTAATGATAAAACCTACCGGGCTGCTTCTTTAGTAGAGCTTTTACATACCGCTACATTGGTACATGATGATGTTGTAGATGAGTCTTATGAAAGACGAGGCTTTTTTTCTGTAAATGCTTTGTGGAAAAACAAAATAGCCGTCCTGGTTGGCGATTACCTTTTATCCAAAGGCTTACTCTTATCCCTTGATAATGATGATTTTGAGATACTTAAGATATTATCTCATGCAGTGAAACAAATGGCGGAAGGGGAATTATTACAAATTGAAAAAGCACGCAGTTTAAATCTACGTGAAGACACGTATTTTGAGATTATCCGTAGCAAAACCGCTTCTTTGTTGGCATCTTCCTGTGCTGCGGGAGCCTATTCTTCTTCGCAAGATCAACTGCTGGCGGCAAAAATGAAACAGTTTGGAGAATGGGTTGGTGTGGCATTTCAAATTAAAGACGATTTGTTTGATTACGGGAATGAAGATGTTGGCAAGCCGACTGGCAACGACATTAAAGAAAAAAAACTTACCCTACCCTTAATTTATACTTTAAATAATTGCAACCCCGGGCTTAGAAAAGACCTCATATATATTATCAAGAACGAAAACCGCAGAAAAGAAAAAGTAAATGAGGTAATTGATGCAGTGAAAAAAAGTGGAGGCATTTCATATAGTCAAAAAAAGATGGAAGAATACCGCGATAAAGCGCTTCACTTGTTGTATGAATTCGAAGATTCTGAGGTAAGACGTACCCTCGAAGAGTTGGTCCGCTACACAACAGATAGAAAATATTAATACTCTTTGCAAAAAATCATGGAGAAAAGATGGAACATATTGGATGTGTCGAAAGACACTGTGGAAAAGCTGCAAAATTCCCTCAAAATCAGTCCGGCCATTTGTAAAATACTTGCGCAACGAGATATTGAATCTTTTGATGATGCTAAACAATTTTTCAGACCTCAACTGGAGCAGCTTCACAGCCCCTGGTTGATGAAAGATATGCGCAAAGCCTGCGATCGCTTATTTACAGCTTTCAACAATAAGGAAAAAATCCTTGTATTTGGAGATTATGATGTAGATGGCACTACTGCAGTGGCCTGCATGTATCAGTTCTTAATAAAAATTTATACCCCGGATTTAATAGATTTCTACATTCCCCATCGCTATAGAGAAGGATATGGCATATCTAAACAGGGAATTGATTTTGCGAAAGAAAATGATTTTACACTTATTCTTTCACTTGATTGCGGCATCAAGTCTGTAGACCTTATACAATATGCAAAAGAAATCGGCATAGACTTTATAGTTTGTGACCACCACTTGCCGGAAGAAACCCTTCCCCCTGCTGTTGCTATTCTTAATCCCAAACAAAAAGATTGCAACTATCCCTATAAAGAACTTTGCGGTTGCGGAGTTGGCTTCAAATTAATTTCTGCACTTGCCCAAGAGCTACAATTGCCTGAAGAATCTTATTACTGTTACCTCGACCTGGTAGCAACAGCCATTGCTGCAGATATCGTTCCTATGACGGGTGAAAACCGTATACTCGCTTTTTATGGCGTGAAGAGGGTAAATGAATCTCCTTCTAATGGTATAAGGGCCTTAATTGAACTGAGTGGTATAAAAAATACGCAACTGCATATTACTAACCTGGTTTTTGTAATAGCGCCACGTGTAAACGCTGCAGGCAGAATGGACGATGCGAGAAAAGCCGTGCAACTTTTTATAGAGCCAGATTATAAAAAAGCTTTGGCATATGCAGAGATGCTTCATAACGACAATACCGATCGCAAAGAAGCAGATAGCAACATCACTGATGAAGCCTTGGCTATTATAGAAAGTGATACAACATTAATTACTAGAAAATCTACTGTTGTATATAAATCGCATTGGCACAAAGGCGTTGTTGGTATTGTTGCTTCCAGGCTTATTGAAAAATATTATCGTCCCACAATTGTATTAACTCAAAGCGGCGATGTAATAGCAGGTAGTGCCAGAAGCGTTCCAGGCTTTAATCTTTATGAAGCTATTTATGCATGCAGGGAACACCTGCTGGGCTTTGGAGGTCATTTTGCTGCTGCAGGTCTTAGCCTGTTGCCAGAACAGTTATCAGCCTTTAGCCAAAAATTTGAATCAGTAATTGCATCAACTATAAACGACCAATTACTAATACCAGAACTTGTGATTGATGCAGAACTGCAATTCACAAGCATTAATCAACCTTTCTATAATATTATTACGCAAATGGAGCCGTTTGGCCCGGAAAATTTAAGGCCTGTTTTTATAGCCCGGCAAGTTGTAGACAATGGCTGGTCCAGGATTGTGAAAGAGGACCACATAAAATTTTCGTTACAACAAAACAATATAGTATTAAGTGGAATAGGTTTTGGCATGGCAGATAAATTTTACCTGCTGCAATCAAAGCAATTATTGGATGTTGTTTTTACCCTTGATGAAAATGAATGGAATGGCAATAAATCAATACAATTGAAAGTGATAGACTTCAGGCCATCTGAAAACTAATTTCTAAAACTAGGGCACCATGATTGTTTTCTTGCTGCATCATACTGGCCATAAAAACCCTGGTTTACTATAGAAAATTCAATTGCACCTCTTGAATTATTATAGGCAGCCAAAGAAGAAGTAGTAACATCATAAGTAAAGCTTATCCGCAGCATCTTCCATTGAAAGCCAAGGAGCGGAATAAAAGCATCTTTCACCCTGTAATAAACACCGCCAATCAATTGTATCTCCCCATCTCCTGTCAGATTATAGTTGGCGCTTAGCCCAGCTACTGCTTCACTGGCTCCGGCCTGGTTGGTGTAATATGCCATTGGGTTTACAATTACCATATCATTTACCTTAAAACTGCCATTCAAAAAACCGATGTAACGGGGAGAAAGGCTATTATCGTAGCCAGGCGTCGCATCAAAAAAACTTTCTTTGGGCTTATTCAGATGCTGAATAGAAAAACCGCCATTTACATATACTTTATCAGAAGGAAAATAAGCATAGTTTAAACCAGCCTGCACATCCAGGTAACTTGTAGAGCTACTGATAAAGGCAACTGAGCTAGGCACGCCTGCATCAAAAAAACCGGTTGCCTTATTAAACTGATCTGGAAATTTCAATTGCGTTGGATCTACTCTTTTATTAGCCCAACCAATATTAAAGCCCGCAGTAACCAAACTACCAAGACCTATTTGCTGATGATATGCCAATGAGCCATATATTTTGGTAGAAGTCAGGTTTCCGCTTCCAGCTACATCTCTTAAAATTACGCCGCCAACACCTACCCAGCCATTTTCAATTCTATCTCTAAAAACCTGTGCATCTCCCCAAATACTCATTGTTTTATAAGGGGCTCCCAGCACATTCACCCACTGGTTCCTGTAATTGGCACCAATCCGGTAATCGGCATCTGGTATAAAACCTGTATTGGCCGGGTTCGTAGTTAGTGGAGAATTAAAAAATTGCGAGAAATGTAAATCCTGGCCAAACAAAAACAGTCTTGCAAAAATGAGCACACAGGACAAAATAATCTTTTTGTACCAGGCATTTGTTCTCATTTCAACATTTGTTGCGTCGCACACTTGTGCGGTAGAAACAATCTTCAACTGCAGGCTTCTATTCTCACGCATTGGTTAATCTTTATGTTTCCAGAATAATAATTCTTAACAATAATAACATGTGTTTGTTCTAACGCAAAAGCGTAATATCTCCCTTCTTGCTGGCCCTTGTACCGTCTGTAAATTCCACTTCAAGCGTATATGCGTAGACGTCCATGGGTTGTATTACACCTTTATACTTGCCATCCCATCCCACATTGGGGCTATTGCTTTCAAATACAAGATTGCCAACCCGGTTATATATCCGCCATCTCATTTTGCCAATTCCATATCCTCTCACATATACAATATTGTTAGCGGAATTTTGAGCAGGTGTAAACGCATTAGGCACATCAAGCTTGGGCACAATAATTACAACCAGGTTAGCAGACGCAGTATCCGGGCAACCAGCTGCACTATAAGCTATCAACATTGCTTTAAATGTACCAGCTGTATTATATTGGTGATCTATATTAGCCCTGCTAAAAGTCGTTAAAGTATCACCATCTCCAAACACCCATTTAAACCTTATTGCATCCGGAGAAGAAGTATTGGTGAATGTGTAAGGAGTATTTTCCTGTGGTGTTACAGGTATATATGTGAATGATGCCTGCGGCTTGTCTGCCATGGTCACCGTCATGGTTGTTGAATCAATCTTATTACAGGTAGAAGTATCAATGGCTACCAGCTTAACAGTATAAGTGCCGGGAGTTGTATAAGTGTGTGTTACAGTTGCACCCGCATCATTAGACGTGCCGCCATCACCAAAATCCCAGAAAAAGTCTGTACCAGCCATAGACGTGTTATTAAACACAGCGTCATCTGGTATGCAAGCCAATGGTGCAGTATTAAACTGGGCTTTAACCAGTGGGGCAACACGCAATAATATGGTAAGTGAATCAGGGGCATTACAATAATTAGTATCTGCCAACACAAGTTTTACATTATACGAACCGGGTGCAGAATAACTATGTGTTATAGCTGCAGGGCCAGAAACCACCCTTGGTGTGCCATCTCCAAAATCCCATATGAAAGTCTGATTACCGAATGGTTGGGCAGTAGGCGAATAAGTTGATGTATTGGTAAACTGGTACGACAATGATTCGCAGGGTTGCAATTTATTGGCCTTAAAACCAAGGTAGGCTTCATTATTTCTTACACGAACTGTTGTATACACGGTATCGCGGATATTACAGGTAGTAGAATCAATACCTACCAGCATTACTCTATAATCGCCCACATTATTGTACACGTGTTGAACATTAAAATCTGTTGTAAAAACAGAAGGGGAGCCATCGCCAAAATTCCATTCGTAACTGGTAGCATTCCTTACTGTGTCTTTGAATTGCACAGTTAAAGGAACACAGCCTGAAGTATCAAATACGCCATTAATGAAAGCTCTTACACCTGCGCCTACACCCGCAAAATTGAATGCAATTTTTACTACGCCAAGATTACAGCCCTGGTTGCCTGCGCCATTGCGTGGACTTACTACACCCGGCGTGGTTGGATAAGGAGGATTGGGCGCACCGTCAATGCTGTTGCCTTCGCAATTGGCACAAATGGCCTGGTATATAACACCCTGTTGATCGTATCGGCTGGTACCTCCGTCTACGTGTTCGCCAAAGCCACTGGGGCCATTACCACCCTGCCCAAAGTATGAACCATACAGCAAAGAAGCTGCATCTTTCCTGATTACAATAAAATAGAAATCCTTATTGTCTGTTATAGATTTTATAGCATTAGAAGTAATGGGCATACCCTGCACACCCAACTGACCAAATACATCGCCCTGGGCGAACGGAGAACCACCCCAGCCAGAAACATAAACATTTTCACACCTGTCTACAAGGAATGCTACGGGCGAAATATTAGGATAAGAAAGTGGAGAATTACCAGTACCAAATACTGTTGAGTAAACATAATCACTCAAATCTTTCTTAAGCTTTACAATAAACTGTTTAGAGTTTGGAATATTATAAGTGGCATTTACAATAGGCCAGGTGCCTTCTGTTATACCCATTACATAAGGATAGCCAAGCTTAT
Organism: Chitinophagaceae bacterium; assembly: GCA_047602295.1. Taxonomy (GTDB): domain Bacteria; phylum Bacteroidota; class Bacteroidia; order Chitinophagales; family Chitinophagaceae; genus JACMLD01. The sequence goes on from JASGHP010000001.1 coordinate 5,525,149, forward strand.
CAAACTTGATTCCGTAGATGGCATCATAAGCGGATGTGCCCATATACGTAGTAGCAATGATAGCACTACCGTCGCTTTTTATTTCAGATACAAAACCATCTGGTGGAGGATCCGTTGCGTTGGCAGAGTTATTTAAAGCTGGTTGTTTAACACCTGTCTTAGGTCCGGGAAAATCCGGACTGGTTGTAGTGCCCGCAACAAAAAGATTTCCTGTTTCCGGGCTAATATCCATTACAAAAACACCATCGTCGCCAGAACCTCCGAGATATGTACTAAAAAGAATATTATTACAGCTTGGATCAAGCTTCATTAAAATACCATCCTGTTTACCACCCAGTGTAGTTTGCATAGCATTTACCATTGGAAAATTGGTAGACTGTGTTTGAGTAACCAAGTAGATATTAGACGCTTTATCCAATATTACTTCTCCACGTGAATCATCGCCATAAAACCTGAGTGTTCTTATTTTCCTGGCAACTGCGCCACGTTGGTCTTCTATATTTGCTGCATCCAGACCGCTGCCGCCAATGCGCAAAGCCCCAATAAAAGAGGTTCCTCCTGCATTTAGTTTTAATACAAATAAATCTGCCCCCGTAGCATTTACACCAGGTGGCAGCACCGTGTTTCCTGGAAAATTGGTAGAATAAGTGCGCCCCATCATTACCAGGTTTCCCTGCGGATCGGAAAACATACTAAGCGGATAATCGTTTCCGCCACCACCTATAAAAGTACTATAGATCCTGGAAGTGCCATCTGGGCTGAAGCGGGTTAAGCCTACGTCCCAAGTGCCTCCTTTATTGGTAGTTTGCACGGCGCCAGCTGTTACCGGAAAACCGTTTCCACTAACAATACCTGCTCCAAAAAGACTTCCATCTGGTCCCGGTGTTGCAGTAAAACCCCAATTATCTGTTGTGCTTCCTGTAAAAGAAGAAAAAATAACCGTAGGATCTATGATAAGCGTATTGCTTTTGCTATATGATTTGATTTTAAACCTAACTGTATTGTCGTTAACTATTTCAAATTTGCAATTGACTTCTGTTTTACCATTTACTTTATCGTATTGGTAACTATAGGGCGCCAATTCCTTTACGTCGCCCACAGAAGTTTTTATATAGAGCTGATTATTTTTTACAAGCAATTTGTCTGCACCATCATAGTGCATTACAATATCATTAGGATTGCCGCCCGGGCTTACAACAATATCATATTTAAGCGACCCATTCTCTGCATAATAACGCACATCTATGCCAGGATACATGTTGTGATATGTAACACCCTTGTATATTTTACAATTACTGGCCCATTTAGAAGGATCATTGCCAAGCAGGTAATTGTTATAAGATTCCTGTACTTTCTCAGGCATCAGTTCCACATCATCACTGGCGCCATCAAAATAAACTTTATATGCATGGCTCCGAATATCTACCGATGACGCAGCAATGGCCTGGTTTAATGTAGCGGCAGAAGTACTATTGGTTGTTGCAGTAGCAGTACGAAGATTACCTGCATCCACATGACCACCGGTAGTTCCTTGTCCGCCTGCAGTAGTTGATGAAGCAGTACCGCCATGGCTTATGTCGTGCATCTTTTTCAGATCATCAGCATTATTAAGCAAAACAGTAAATCCTTTTTTTTCAAGGAAAAAAGATCCACTGGGAATGTTGCCCATAAATTTTACCTGGCTATTCCACTGGCCTTTATTTTCTATAAAATCAAAATTGCTTTGTTGTGCGTTTATGCTAACGGCAAAAAATGAAGATAATAACAGGAGTAAAAGAGATATCTGCGTTTGTGTCTTCAAAATATGTCTGGTTTACCTATTTTAAACGATAATTGCCCCTAAATGTTATTGCTTAGACCCGCCTTTACAAAGATACCAACGCAGCATTACCTTTTGTTAACTGAGAAAGAGTAGTTTAATAAAGGTTTAATACAGTCTTATTTACGAAATTTTGCTCCAGGAAGTTTTCCCTTTTTGCGACTGGAGGAACAATTTTAACTGCAAATTTTCAGCCGAATTCAAATCAGGATCCTCATTTAAAACCCGCTCTGCCATTTCTTTGGAAACCTGCAGTAACTGTTTGTCCAGCACTATATTGGCCAATTTAAAATTCAACACACCACTTTGCCTTACTCCTTCAATATCACCCGGGCCACGCAGTTCTAAATCTTTCTCGGCTATCTTAAACCCATCATTGGTGGCACACATGATCTTTATACGTTCTCGTGCAATTTTGGTTGGTTGCGGGCCTGTTAACAAGATGCAAAAACTCTGTTCAGCCCCTCTTCCAACGCGACCACGCAACTGATGAAGTTGCGACAGGCCAAATTTTTCGGAGCTTTCAATTACCATTACAGAAGCATTTGGCACATTTACGCCCACCTCAATAACCGTTGTGGCAACCATTATTTGCGTATCAGCTTTTACAAACCGCTCCATATTGGTATTTTTCACATCAGCTTTTTGCTGGCCATGCACCATACTTATCCAGTACTTTGGTTCCGGGAAAAATGCTTTTACGTTTTCGTAGCCTCGCATCAGGTTCTCCAAATCTAATTTAGCAGACTCTTCAATCAAGGGAAAAATGATGTAAGCCTGCCTGCCTTTAGCTATCTCCGCTTTTATAAATTCCAGCACTTTTGTTCTATCGTGTTCATACCTGTGTGCCGTGGTAATAGGTTTGCGTCCTGGTGGCAGTTCGTCAATAATACTATAATCCAAATCTCCGTAGGCGGTCATTGCCAATGTACGTGGAATTGGTGTTGCAGTCATTACCAATACATGCGGTGGCACAATGGCTTTCTTCCACATTTTAGCCCTTTGCTCCACTCCAAAACGATGCTGCTCGTCTACAATTACAAGGCCCAGGTTATGAAATTGAACGGCTTCTTCAATTACGGCATGCGTACCGATTAAGATTTGCAATTGCCCGTTTGCCAATGCAGGCAGCATTTTATTGCGGGCAGATTTTTTTGTAGAGCCGGTTAGCAACTCCAGGGTAACGGGCATGTCTTTCAACAATTCTTTCAAGCCATTATAATGCTGGGTAGCTAAAATTTCTGTGGGTGCCAGCAAGCAACTTTGAAAGCCATTGTCTGCTGCCAGCAACATACACAACAATGCTACAATTGTTTTACCGCTGCCAACATCACCTTGCAACAAGCGGTTCATTTGCTTGCCTTGCGCCGTATCCTGGCGTATTTCTTTTAAAACTCTTTTTTGCGCATTGGTCAGTTCAAAAGGAAGATGTTCTTTATAAAATGAATTAAACAACTCTCCAACTTGCGTAAAAGTATTTCCTTTTGAATAACGATGGCGAGCTGCTTTTACAAGACTCATTCTTATTTGTGCGAGGAAAAATTCTTCAAATTTCAATCTCTTTAACGCCTGCTCATATGCATCTGCGTTAGAAGGGAAATGTATTTGCCTGTATGCTATAGCACGCGGTAATAATTTTAATTGTTCAATCAGATGCAATGGAAGATTTTCCGGAATGTCAGTTTCGCGCAGCATGCTAAACAAAGCATGCGTAAGCTTTGCTGTTTGCCTGCCACCTAAACTTTTAATTTTTAATTTTTCGGTAGAAGGATAAACAGGCTCCAGGTAATTTTTGCCTTCTATTTTCTCTCTGGAAAATGGTTCAATTTCCGGATGGCTTATTTGCGGCATACCTTGAAAAAAACTGATACGCCCATAGACCAGGTACTCATTAAACAAGTGCAGATTCTTCTCTACCCAGTTAATGCCCTGAAACCATACCAGTTCAATAGTGCCTGTAGCATCTCTTAGGTTTGCAGCAAGTCGCCTGCCTCTCTTTTCACCTGCAATATCTAAACTAATCAGCTTGCCCGCTATCTGTACAAATTCTGTTTGCGGAGTTATTTCTGCAATAGGTGTAAGCTTTGTACGATCAATATGACGATTGGGAAAATGCTCCAACAAATCATTAAACGTAAAAATGCCCAGCTCTTTTTTTAGCAAATCACCACGCTGTGGGCCAACACCTTTCAGGTATTCTATAGGGTTAGCTAATATGGAAGTTCCGTTGCTTATGTGCTTATTTTAAAACAAAAATAAGGGCTGGCGGTGGAATCTTTTCAGCACTTGCAATATGGCTTTTATATCTCGACATATACGCTTAGTTTTGAGGCCTAACTTTTACTATACACAATGCGACCGATAGGCATACCGGCCAACATAACAATCCACAATCAAACTAATACTGCCCTTCAGGAAAGGATAGAAGAAGTGAGAAAAGGATTTCAACATTTACTAAAGGGCGAACCTGAAGTAAGCGTAGTAATACCCGCATACAATGAAGAAGCATCCATTTTAAAAACATTGTCCAGCCTTTCTCAATCTATCACGCAACGCTCTGTAGAGGTAATTGTAGTAAATAATAATTCTAAAGACAACACTGCAACAGTAGTAACTAGCGCAGGAGCCATTTGCATATTGGAAACGAAACAAGGCATTACACCTGCAAGAAATGGCGGACTTGCTGCTGCAAAAGGAAAATATATTCTGAATGCAGATGCAGATGCAATTTATCCGCCTCATTGGATTGAAGAAATGGTAAAACCCTTGGATGATGCCAATACTGCCTGCGTGTATGGACGATTTTCTTTTATTCCTACTGCAGATACGCCCCGCTTAATTTATTTTTTTTACGAGCACCTAGGTGATTTACTACGCTGGTACAATAAAAAATTTAAAGAAGAAGCGGTGAACGTATATGGGTTTAATTCTGGTTTTAAGAGAGTACAAGGTCTTGATGTGGAAGGATTCAATCATCCGCCTGGCGCCAATGAAGATGGTTATTTGGGTTTGAAACTACGCGATAAAGGTTACGGCAAACTTCATTACGTTACCAAGATAAATGCTTTGGCATGGACCAGCGACCGAAGAATACAATCTGATGGTGGTTTATGGAAAGGATTTATAAAACGCATCAGCCGCATTGTAAATAAAAAGCCTACTACCAGAACAGATTTGGGTTAAAAAAAATTAACGCCTGCAACCTGTTTTTTTTAACAAGCCTCACTGTACAAAAAGCACTGCTGCCCATTGACGCAAAAGATGAACTGAGCATAGTAACGATGCTTCATCAAGGTTACTAATGCTGACTACACAAAACTTCTATTTCTTTTTTACATATACTTCTACCCATGCCTGCAGTGATGGTTTTCTTGGTGCGGCAAAAACATCAATTCTATCATAGTATTGCAGCAAGCTATCTCTCACCTGGAACGGATAAAAATTATTGAGGTATGGGATATATTCGAACAACACAAGATCGTAGTAATTATTTTTGATGCGATTGCAAAACATATCTGTCTGTTGTTGAAACATGCCTACCCCTTTGTGAAACCACAATGGATATTCGGGGCTTGCTTCTAAAGCATACTTCATTTCATAAGCGAGTGGTGTTAGCTCAGACATGTTTAAGACTTTAGGATGCGGATTGTTTTTCACCACGTCCAGGTTCATTATTTTTTCTATGCCATCTACGGTAGGCCCAGGCAGCAACATTTTTTTGAATGCAACAAGTTTTGGTGTACGCCACCGTTCCAGCGGAACATCACTAGTATCTGGTTTTAGAATGAGGTATGTTTTTTTATTCACTATACCATCTGTATTCACAATAGCAGGTTCTGGTTTTATGAGATATTTAGAGATATACTTCCAATAAACATTTCCCCACCAAAGCATAATGCCCATGCTTGCTACAATCACCACCTTCATTGAATCAAAATTAATTGGAAGATAAGCCGCCAGCAAAGTGAGAATAAATGCAATAGCAAAACTGTGAAAGAAAATATTGTTATCTGCCGGTATATAACTGGTAGTTTGAAAAATGGCAGCTTCTACCAATATGCCCAAAGTGAGCAAGAAAAAAATCATTGCCGGTTTATCTTTCCAAAACAAGCGTAAAGATTTTATACGCATTACCAATAGCAAAGCGATGAGAAAAAGATAAAACCTGATCCATGCAGATTCATTAAAAAAATCCTGAGCTATATCCCCTACTGAAAACCTGGAAATATGCGGTGGCTGGCCATGATTGAACCAATAACCAAATTTATACTTCAGTAAAGGGAAAATCATCAGGAAGCCGGTTACAAATACAGAGCCTGCAAATACAAAAGGTTGCTTCCAGTCTTTTTCATAAAATGCATTGTAGGTTATTAGCGCAAGACATACCAGTAAAGCCATGCCGCCTCCATCCTGCTTTGTAAAGAAAGAGAAGAACACGAATGCACCGCTTAGTAGCAGCCATATATAACTCCAACGGGCACCCGCACTAAAAATAAACTTCATTAACATGGCAAGCGCCACCAGCTCATACACAATAACTGTATGATTGTACCAGGGCCAGTAATTAAGAAAAGAGTATGAAAAAACAAAAAGCAGGACAGACAGAAAACGTACACCACTATTTACTGAAAGGCTTTTTAAAATAGACCTGAAAGACAAACCAGCAACAATGTTCAGAAATACCTGGGCTTTAACCAGGGTTACCATGTAAGGACCAAAAATTTTAAAAAATATAGCTGGCACTACCCAATACATATAGCCCAATGGCATGCCAAAATCCTTAAAAGGAATTTGTCCAAGGTACATGCGGTATGCACCTTCGTACGATAAAAAAATATTGATGCGATAAGGAAATGTTCCAAAAACTGGGGAAAAAGCCACTAAAACAATTACAAGCACTTCTGCAATTGCCAATAATCTCTTCATGTAGGTTGTATTTCGCGCCTAAAATAGTAAATACCCGGCATCCCGTCAAGTAGTATTGCTTAGTCAGCATTTATGAATTATCTTGGCGGCCGACAATAAAACCTTATGCCCCCATATTTATCATTATTAAGGCCAAAAGACTGGGCTAAAAACCTATTCCTTTTTCTACCTGTATTTTTTGGGGGGGAATTGTTTGATATTCCGCGCCTGCAACACTTGTTCGCCGCATTTTTCGCTTTCTGTTTTGTGGCAAGCACCGTTTACATTATTAATGATTACCGCGACAGAGAAGATGACAAAAAACATCCTAAAAAAAGATTGCGCCCTCTGGCATCCGGAAAAGTAAATCCAAATGCAGCGTTGGTTATTGCAGCTATTTTGCTGATTACTGGTTTAGTACTGGCTTACTTCTCCGACACACAGTTGAGGTTTATTTCCATTCTTTCTTTTTATTTTTTGATGAATATGGGCTATTCATTTGGACTTAAGAATATACCCATACTGGATATACTTATTGTAGCAATAGGTTTTTCATTGCGTGTAAAAGCCGGTGGTTATGTAAGTGGTATAGTTGTGTCTGTATGGCTAAACCTGATGGTGCTGCTGCTGGCTTTATTTATGGCTATTGGCAAAAGAAGAGATGATATAATACTTAAACTGTCAACAGGAACTGACATGCGCAAAGCCGTAAAAGGATACAATGTTGATTTTCTCAACACAATGCTGGCCATGTTTAGCGCCATTATTATAATGACCTATATCATGTATTGTGTGTCTCCTATTACAACTGCACGCACCGGAACTTATCACTTATATTATACTTCTATTTTCGTAATTGCAGGTTTGATGCGCTATCTGCAGATCACACTGGTACAAAATGAAGCAGGTTCACCCACAGATGTATTGTACAAAGACCGGTTTATACAGGCAACTATTTTATTGTGGGTAGCAGGTTTCTATGCTTTGCTGTATTGGAAAAACAATTCAATCTTTAACTAAGTGCTATTAATACCTGCCATAGAATAACAAAAGAGTATTTATAAAACAACCATATTATTTCCTACATGCCTTCAGTATTAATTTTAGGAGCTACTTCAGATATTGCTATGGCAATTGCAAGAACATTTGCTGAAAATAATTACAGCATACAATTAGCAGCAAGAAACGTGGAAAGAATGTCTGACTTTAAAACAGATATCCAGTTACGCAACAACGCCACTTGCACCCTGCATGAATTTGATGCTTTACAATTCAATACGCACAAAATGTTTTTTGAGCAATTGCCGGTAAAGCCAGATGTTACTGTTTGTGTATTTGGCGTTATGGATGATGAAGACGTTGCTTTTAATGATTGGGCAATAACAGAAAGAATGATAAACAGCAATTACACAGGTGCTGTTTCCATTTTAAATATTATTGCGGCTTACTATCAATCACAAAAAAAAGGATGCATTGCGGGTATTAGTTCCGTAGCAGGAGAAAGAGGACGCCAAAGCAAACTGATTTATGGAAGCACCAAAGCTGCCTTTACAGCATACCTTGATGGCTTAAGAAACAAACTGTTCAAAGAAAATGTGCATGTGGTAACTGTTAAGCCTGGTTTTGTTTATACCCGAATGACAGAAACGCTCACCTTACCTGCGCCACTTACAGCACAGCCTAAAGAAGTAGGTAACGCCGTTTACAATGCTGTACAAAAAAAGAAAAACATTGTGTACGTGCGTTGGATGTGGAGATGGATAATGCTTATCATCAGGAATATCCCGGAATTCCAGTTTAAAAAAATGAAGCTGTGAAAAAACGCATCGCCTTTTTTGATTTCGATGGAACTATCACCACAAAAGATACACTGCTGGAGATCATAAAATTTTACAAGGGCAGCTCAGCATTTTATATTGGCTTTATATTGAATGCGCCATTTATTGTTGCCTGGAAAGCAGGGTTAATTACCAACCAGGCAGCTAAAGAAAGGATGCTCACCTGGTTTTTCAAAAAAAAACCATTAGCCAGTTTTCAGGAAAGTTGCAACGAATTTGCAAGAACACAAATACCAGCACTGATAAGACCCAAAGCATTACAGGAAATAAAAAAGTTGCAGGAATTAGGAGCAGAAGTTGTTATTGTATCAGCCTCAGCAGAAAACTGGCTGCAGGAATGGTGCACTGAACATGGCGTGCAATTAATTGGAACAAAATTGCAAATAAAAAACAATTTGCTTACCGGAAAGATAGAAGGGTTTAACTGCCATGGTAAAGAAAAAGCAAACCGCATAAAAGCGGTTTTTGATTTAAACAGTTACCATGAAATATATTGCTACGGAGATACAAAAGGTGACAAGCCCATGTTAGCGCTTGCCACCTCTTCATTTTATAAACCTTTTCGTTGATTTATTTCTTCAAAACAGTTTTGGTTAGCTTATAACCATCTCCAATTTTTATTTCCACCACATACATACCTGCTGAAAGATCATTCATGCTGATTACAGCGCTTGCTGTTTGATCCGTTTTTGCTATTGCCTGTTGACGCAAACTTCTTCCATTAATATCATAAACAGTTATCACACCGTTACCTTTTGTATCATTGTTCAACACAATAGAAAGCCCGGATATTACAGGATTAGGAAACAACTGAACTGAAGAGCCAACAACAACGGTGCTTTTAACAACTATTACTTTTGAATAAGTGAACGTTCCGTTTATATCTACCTGTTTTAAACGATAATAATAAGTTGCAGCAGTAAGGTTGCCATCTGTGAAACTATAATCATGCGCTGTGCTGCTGTTACCAATTGCAGTAACACTGCCAATGCTTGTGAAGCTGTTGCCATCTGCACTTCTTTCAATAGAAAAATAGCTATTGTTTTGTTCTGAAGCCGTGCCCCATTTCAAAAGATTGCTGCCGCTGGCTGCTATACCGTTGAAATAGCTAAACTGTACTGGTAACAAAGAGCTAACCACAGTAACGCCAGTAACTGCAGAACTGGAAGCCCCAGCCACATCAGTAACCGTTAATTGAAAAGAATAAGAACTTCCCGAACTCATATCGCTTACAAGTGGTGTAGCAGAATTGGCATTTGAAATGACTACGGCTGAAGGACCACTCACCTGCTGCCATTGATAAGAAGTAATTGCGCCATTTGTTGAATAAGACGCAGAGGCACTTAATGCAGTAGATGAAGTAGTAATAGTTTGAGAAGGGCCTGCATCTGCCACAGGAGCCGCTATAACAGTAATGGTTACACTAGAAACGGCTGTTAGCCCATGATTATCTGTTACTGTTAATGAAAAAACATATACACCTTGAGAAAGTCCTGTAACTGTTGTAGACGCAGCGTTAGATGTTGTAATGCTGCCAGATGACGGGCCGCTGGTTTTTACCCATGAATAGGATGATATTGATGCACCATTAGTGCCTGTGCCGCTACCTGACAATGTAACTGTACTTGTAGGCAATGTAATAGTTTGAGCAGTACCGGCGCTGGCCACGGGTGCAGTATATCCTGTGGACCTTGTTTTAGAAAGGAACCACTCGTATAAGTTTGGATTGGCAGTAAAGCTGGTAACATTGCCATTTACGACTACAGGCGTGGTGATATGTCCTGTATCATATGCATTGTCCCATGCTCCATTGTGACCGCCACTTTGATAATAAGTAAATTTTGCAGCAGGTGTCATTCCAGAGCACCAGCTTAATAATATTTCCGCATGCTGTGTAGCACCAACGCCTACAGTTCCATCGTCCATGCTGTGAAAAGCCCATACAGGCAAATGATTGGCAGCAATGGTAGAACACATATTGGCATCAGTTTCTTCTTGTGTGCCACACACAGGCGCAGCTGCAGCAATCATACCATCAAAACTATAATCGCCACCAGGGGTTTCCGTTATAGCACGCCAAACGCCACCACCACCAAGGCTTAGTCCCGTAACATATATTCTATTGGTGTCTATTTGCAAATTAGCTTTTGCATATTTAACCATTTCTCTCACATAAAAAGGATCCCATGTACCATATTGAGCACTCAACTGCGGCGACAATACAACAAACGAAGATGTTTGTCCATTTACTGTAAACCGCATAGAAGCACCTGCTGCAATTAATCTTGGTATTCCATTAGCTGTAACAGCATTTATCTGTGTTGTTCCATTACCGCGTTCTCCCCAGCCATGTAAGAAAATGATTAGAGGGTGCTTTTGTGTACCATAGTCTGATGGTTTAAATTCCAGAAATCCTATTACACCATCCGGAGATGCAGGATAAGAAATGCTTTTGGCAACCTGCTGAGCAAATGACGGCAGGGATAATGCAATCAATAAACAAAGCAGTTTAAAGGTTTTCATAGCGTTCATGGAATGTTGCAGTTTTAATTTTAAACAATTAATTGTACACACGGGATTATTCAAGCATACTATGGATATTTCCTATGTTATAATACTGCGGCAGTACAGTTATTAACGATAGAAGAATTACCATCAATGGCAAACAATCTGCAATCAATAAAATAATTAAAAGTTGATTCTAAGTGAGAACCTGTAGCGTGAGTGGTTTATTAGCAGCTTAGGTTTTCAATAGAATATTGGTTGGATAGATATTTCAACAACTATACCAAAAGGTGTTCTTTTGAAATATTAATACACTTACTAGAGGGAAGCAAAGTAATTTTACTAAACAATAACATATCTCTTACGAAAGATATTTTATCGAGAGGATAAGAGTAAACATTGTTATTTTTAAAAGACAAGTAAAAGATTGTTTTATCAACCTTTTACTTGTCTTTTGATTACAATCAATTATATCAACTTACATTTTTATAAGTTTCAATCTGCCTGAAGATATGCCTGAATTATTCCGCACATCAATCACATAAAATCCATTTACTAAAGACGCAACATTTTTCAAAGTATAAATATTCCTTCCTCTAACTACAGGCCAGGTATATTTTGCAATCAATGCGCCATTGGTGCCATACAGATAAATGATTTTGGTATCACTGTTTGCACTATTCAATTCGATAGTAGCAGTGGTGTGAACAGGATTGGGATATATTGCCAATTTACCTGCAACTTGCAAAGAGTCTGTATTATCAGCAGCAGTTACCTGCTGTTGTTGTATTGACAATGTACTTGTACTTGCAGCAGTTTGCGTATCTGCAGATCTTGAACTGGCTGAGCAAGATGTTTGTAAAAACACAACACCAATTGGATAAACCGCAAATGCTGATGTAACAACGCCTCCCAATGTTGGAGTGAACGAATACCAGTTCCAGCCTCCATCAAATATTTGGGTCTTAGCAGCATCTGTATATAAAACAGTTCCGTTACTTACAGGACCTGTTCCGTAAACTGCTATTCTTCCGCTAGTTGAAGCATCTGCACATGCAGCATTAGCACTAACAGCCATTTTTACATAACCTAATGGCTGACTGCTATTATTATAAACTGTAACAGTTATGTTAGAAGTTGCAGTTCCTCCTACATTGTCAGTTACTGTTAATGTGAAAACATATACACCTGCAACAAGATTTCCTACATTGGTTTGATATGTATTAGGATTATCGATGCTATAGCTGGACGGACCACTTGTTTTAGCCCACTTGTAGGACACTATTGTACCATCAGGGTCGCCTCCATAGCCATATAGTGAAAGATTATTAGTAGGCAATGTAATACTCCAGTCCTTTCCTGCATATGCCCACGGTAGCTGGTTATTGGTAGGAACTACTGTAACGGTTATATTAGAAGTAGCAGTTGCTCCGCCATTGTCAGTTACTGTTAATGTGAAAACATATACACCTGCAACAAGATTTCCTACATTGGTTTGATATGTATTAGGATTATCAATGTTATAGCTGGACGGGCCACTTGTTTTAGCCCACTTGTAAGACACTATTGTGCCATCAGGGTCGCCTCCATAGCCATATAGTGAAAGGTTATTAGTAGGCAATGTAATGCTCCAGTCTTTTCCTGCATATGCCCAGGGTAACTGGTTATTGGTAGCGGCAGGCACTACTGTAACGGTTATGTTAGAAGTAGCAGTTGCTCCGCCATTGTCAGTTACTGTTAATGTGAAAACATACACACCTGCAACAAGATTTCCTACATTGGTTTGATATGTATTAGGATTATCAATGTTATAGCTGGACGGGCCACTTGTTTTAGCCCACTTGTAGGACACTATTGTGCCATCAGGGTCGCCTCCATAGCCATATAGTGAAAGATTATTAGTAGGCAATGTAATGCTCCAGTCTTTTCCTGCATATGCCCAGGGTAACTGGTTATTGGTAGCGGCAGGCACTACTGTAACGGTTATGTTAGAAGTAGCAGTTGCTCCGCCATTGTCAGTTACTGTTAATGTGAAAACATACACACCTGCAACAAGATTTCCTACATTGGTTTGATATGTATTAGGATTATCAATGTTATAGCTGGACGGGCCACTTGTTTTAGCCCACTTGTAGGACACTATTGTGCCATCAGGGTCGCCTCCATAGCCATATAGTGAAAGATTATTAGTAGGCAACGTAATGCTCCAGTCCTTTCCTGCATATGCCCAGGGCGCCTGGTTAGCAATTAACGGGTTAACGGTGATGGTTACACTGGAAGTGCTGGTCAACCCATGATTGTCTGTAACGGTAAGTGTAAAAACATAAGTTCCGGCTACAAGCCCTGTTACAATAGTTGTATTAAGCAATGGGGTGCTAATTACACCTGTAGAAGGGCCGCTTGTTTGCTTCCATGAATAAGATGATATAGTAGCTCCGTTTGTGCCTGTACCACTTCCTGTTAGTGTAACTACACTAATTGGCAGCGTTATAGTTTGAGCAGAGCCTGCACTGGAAGTAGGGGCTGTATACGAAACTTGTGGAGCAGATGAAGAATTCCGGCTATAACTTAATAGCCATTCGTACACGTTTGGATTGGCGGTAAAATTGGAAACTACCCCGTTTACATTTACCTGCCTGGTAATATGCCCGGTATCAAACGCATTGTCCCATGCGCCATTATGACCACCGCTTTGATAGTAGGTAAATTTAGGAGCAGGAGTAATGCCAGAACAACGGCCTAGCAATATCTCTGCATGTTGCGTACATCCTACACCAACTACACCATCATCCATGCTATGAAAAGCCCAAACAGGCAGGTGATTGGCTGCTATTGTACTGCACATATTGGCATCTATTTCTTCTTGTGTACCACAAACAGGTACAGCGGCAGCAATTGTGCCATCAAAACTATAATCATTATCAGTCACCTCAGTAATCGCTCTCCATACACCACCACCACCAAGGCTTAAACCTGCTATATAAATTCTATTGGGGTCTATTTGTAAATTGGCTTTGGCATACTTAATCATTTCTTTTACATAAAATGTAGGCCAGTATCCATACTGTACACTCAATTGCGGCGACAAAACCACAAAAGAAGATGTTTGCCCGTTTACAGTAAAACGCATGCTGGCACCTGCAGCACACAATCTTGGAGTTCCATTTGCTGCTACACTATTTATTTGAGAAGTACCATTGCCCCGCTCTCCAATACCATGCAAAAAAATGATTAAAGGATGTTTTTGCGTACCGTAATCACTAGGTTTGAATTCAAGAAAACCAATAAGCCCATCAGGAGACGTAGAATTTGAAATTGTTTTTGCTACTTGTTGTTGTGCACTTAAAGTAATAAAAAAAATTAAAAGACCCGTACTAAGCACTAATGCCCGTAGAAGTGTCCTCATAAAGAAACGCAGTTTTAGAATGCAGTTTTAAAAATATTTTTTAATTGCACATCGTTATCTCTCTCATAACAATGAAACAACTGCATAAATACCGTTTCAGATTAAACATAGTTATGCCCTACCTTCCCTATGTAAAAAAATAGGACAAGATGCAATACAATGAAAAATGGGGATTCTTAATTTAACCTGAAAATGATTAGCAGTAACCGTATTTATACGCAAGATATTTTCCCAACAACTATACCAAAATGGCTTTTAGCTATTTATTTTTACAATAAAATTTATTCACATAAGTGTCAGAACTACAGTTAATTACCAACCCTCGTAGTTTTCCCAAAAGTAGACATCGTACTTATACGAAAAAAGTGGAGACCATAGCCTCCACTTTTATAATTGGTTATATATTACACGCTCGTATTAATACTTTACAAAGCTGCTGACTTTTCTCTCCTGACCCATGGTAATTACCATTTGATACATGCCAGCCTGTAATGCAGCTACATTTATTATTTTCTTAAGCTGGGGCTGATCTTTTTGCCACTGCTGTTGTATTAAAGTCTTGCCCTGCATATCTGCAATTGAAACCTGTATGGTTCCATTGTTTATGCTTTGTACTGTTACATTCATGCTCTCCCTAACCGGGTTTGGATATCTTTCTATATAAATGCCTGCTTTTTTATTGTTAACTGAAACAACTTTAGACAAGGCTGTTTTTCCATCTTTGTCTACCTGTGAAAGACGGTAGTAAGATAAACCGGCAGGCGCATTTTCATCCGTAAAATGATATTCTGTAGTGGTAGCACCACCAACAGATTGTACAGAACCAATTGTTGAGAAACTTAAACCATCAATACTGCGCTGTACATCAAAGCGATCGCTATTGATCTCACTGGTGGTAGCCCAGTTTATTACATTATTATTCCCTGAATTAGCAGCATTTATATAAGCATAGTTTACAGGTAATGCGCTGCTAGTTTGGCGGGTAATAACCAGATCATCAGAGTTACTTTGGTTAACCGAGTTGGTTACAGTAAACCTAAATGTATATGCACCGTCTACAGTTAAATTATCAAAAGCTGCCTGCGGACTTCCGTTGCTATAATTGGTGCCATTATAATTGTGTAATTGTGGCGACGCGCCTGCTGGGAATGAAATTATACTCCACTGATAATTACTTATGTTACAGCCTGATCCGCAAGGATATGCTTCCGCTTGACCTTGTTGCTTATCGCTATTGGTGGTTATTGTTCTGCTGGTACCAGCATCTACTGCTGGTGCTGAAGTACTAAAGCCAGGAGGATATTGCACCGTCAAGTTTATGGTTCCATACTGAGTATGCCCAGGCTTGGAAGTAAGATAATCTTTTACCCTAAGTTGAAACTGGTAGGTACCCGGCATCATTTTAATTGAATAATTATTAGTAGCATCAGCTATAGCTGTGTTTGGCCACTGCTCGGTGGTTGTACCCGTTTGGTGATTATAATAAGAACCCATATACACAGGATAAGGGCCAGCAGTTTGCGCCCACAAATAATCTACAATTATGTCGTCTGGATCTGTTGCCTGATCTCCTATCAATTGAAGATTTTTAAAAGTAACAGGAAGGTTAAGCGTAACATTACCTTGTGCACTTACACCTGATGCTCTTAAAATTGCTACCGGGTTGGGATTCTGATTGGTAGAGGGGTTTAATGCTCTGCTTACTTTAAGCATCCATTGAAACAAATTGGGATAATGAGTGTTATTTGTTACGTCATATGCCAGAACATCCCAAACTTGTGTTCCGTGCACTGTATAAGGAAATGTAGTGCTTATGGCTGGGACAATTAAAGTACCGCAGGCATTTACACTATTGGCTGCATCTTGGGTACCAGTGCCTGCATAATCATCCGATGCTGCAGAAAAAGCCCATGTGGCTAATTGCTGACTTGCAATATTGCAATAGCCACCACCGGGATTTTTCCCTGCTATTGGGGCCACACCTGCAAGCTTCGCTGCATTTGCACTAGAACCAGTTGCATAAGCCCATGCTCCTGTGCCACCAATACTATATCCTGTTAAAAAAATACGGTTTGGATCAACATTTAAATTAGCAATACCGTAAGCAATCATTTCATCTACATAATAATTTTGCCAATCTGTAAGTGGCGGAATTTGTGGAGCCAATACTACAAAGCCATCGGTGTAACCGTTATATGTAAACTCCATATTAGTAACCCCATCGTTTATTTTTTTGGGAATACCCGCAGTTACCAACCTTGACAAATCTGAAGGTGAGCCGCTACCACCTTCGCCCCCGCCGTGCAATGAAATAATAAGGGGATTTTTAGGGGAGCCTGTTCTGTAATGTGGCGGTTTGAACTGATAAAAATAAATAGTTCCATGACCGTCTGGTGTAACATAAGACTGTTGCGTTAACTGTGCTTTTGCTGTAGCAATGGTAAGCGTAAGTGCAAGAATGAATAAAATTCTTTTCATAAACGAAGAGTTGAACATTATTTACTTTGGTTTTCAGATACTGCTTTAAAGCAAGGACAATACTTTACCATTCGCTTCAGCAGCAAAAAATGCAATGATTAAAATAAAATAGTGGATTAAGATAAAGGAGAACCAACAACGGACTTTGATGGGATATTGAGAAATTAAAATTAAGGGATTTTAACAAAACATATAATCGAAAGATTGTATAAAAATAAAAAAGCAGTCGTAATACGACTGCTTTTCTGTTTAAAATGTATTTATTTATTGTTTAACAAATGGTCTTATCAATTTTTTTCCGTCTTCCTGCCTAATCTCCATATAATAAATACCTGGTTTTAGGCTATTGATATTTATTTCTTTCGATATCAAAGACTGTTCTTTGCTAAACTCCTGGTTAGTAGCCAGTCTGCCGCTTGCATCATAAACATTTATATGCAATTTGCCATTCTTATCGTCGATGTACTGGAAATTGATAGTATTTACTGCCGGGTTTGGATACAGCTTAAAGAACTGACTGTAACGGAAGTTATTAATCACAGATATTTTTACTCTTGCAGTTGCTGAAGCACCGCCATTATCAGTTACCTGCAATTCAAATACATAATCTCCTTCCGCAAGATCACTTACTGTAGGCGAAACACTTGTGCCGCCTGTTACAGTAGCCGTTCCGGGGCCAGAAACTTGTTTCCAGGCATACTTTGCAATAGAGCCGTCAGGGTCGCTTGAGTTTGCACCAGACAATACCACAGAAGACAATGGTAATGCAATGGTAGTATCCTTTCCTGCATCTGCTATTGGTGCTTTATTAGGCTCAGGATTTACAGTTACAGTTACCCTGTCGGTAGCAGTTGCTCCTTCATTATCTGTAACAGTCAACTCAAACACATAAGTACCTACAGAAAGGCCAATAGCTGACGGTGTAGTAGTATTTGAATTTACAATTGTAATAGCTCCATCTCCGCTTATTTTATTCCAGCTATAGCTTGCTATGCTGCCATCAGGATCATAAGAACCGCTACCGTTTAAGTCGGCAGTGCTTGTAGGCAGAACGATAGTGATATCTGCACCCGCATTGGCTACAGGAGATTGATTAGGTGCTTTATTTACAGTAACATTTACTGTAGAAGATGCAGTTGCGCCTGCATTATCTGTAACAGTTAAAGTAAATGTATATACGCCTTGTACCAGGTTGCTGATAGAAGTAGTGGCTGATGATGCACTACCGATTGAATAGCTTGACGGACCACTTGTTTTTGTCCATGCATAGCTGGCGATATTGCCATCAGGATCGTTTGATGCACTACCATCAAGGCTTGCACTATTAGTCGGTAAAGTGATGCTGATATTGCTACCTGCATTTGCTACTGGTGATTGATTAGCTGCTGCATTTACAGTAACAGTTACCGTAGAAGATGCTGTAGCACCTGCATTATCTGTAACAGTTAAGGTAAATGTATATACGCCTTGCACCAGGTTGCTGATAGAAGTTGTAGCTGATGATGAATTGCCGATTGAATAGCTTGACGGACCGCTTGTCTTTGTCCATGCATAGCTTGCAATATTTCCATCAGGATCGTTTGATGCACTTCCATCCAGGTTTGCGCTGTTGGTTGGCAAAGTGATATTGATATTGCCACCTGCATTTGCTACTGGTGATTGATTAGCTGCTGCATTTACAGTAACATTTACTGTAGAAGATGCTGTAGCACCTGCATTATCTGTAACAGTTAAAGTAAATGTATATACACCTTGTACCAGGTTGCTGATAGAAGTTGTAGCTGATGATGCACTGCCGATTGAATAACTTGATGGACCGCTGGTTTTTGTCCATGCATAGCTGGCGATATTTCCATCAGGATCATTTGATGCACTGCCATCCAGGTTTGCACTATTAGTGGGTAAAGTGATGCTGATATTGCTGCCCGCATTTGCTACTGGCGATTGATTTGGCGCTGCGTTCACTGTAACAGTTACTGTTGAAGATGCTGTAGCACCTGCATTATCTGTAACAGTTAAAGTAAATGTATACACACCTTGTACCAGGTTGCTGATAGAAGTAGTAGCTGATGATGCGCTACCGATTGAATAACTTGACGGACCGCTGGTTTTTGTCCATGCATAGCTGGCAATATTGCCGTCTGGATCATTTGATGCACTGCCATCCAGGTTTGCACTGTTGGTTGGCAAAGTAATATTGATATTGCCGCCTGCATTTGCTACCGGCGATTGATTGCTTGGCAATGGAGCCGCATTTACAGTTATTGTAACCACAGAAGATGCAGTAGCACCTGCATTGTCTGTAACTGTTAATGTAAATACATATACACCTTGTACCAGGTTGCTGATTGAAGTCGTAGCTGATGAAGGACTGCCAATTGAATAACTTGACGGACCACTGGTTTTTGCCCATGCATAGCTGGCAATATTTCCATCCGGATCATTTGATGCACTACCATCAAGATTTGCACTATTGGTTGGCAAGGTAATATTGATATTGTTGCCTGCATTTGCTACCGGCGATTGATTAGGTGCTGCATTCACTGTAACAGTTACTGAAGAAGATGCTGTTGCACCTGCATTGTCTGTTACTGTTAATGTGAATACATATACGCCTTGTACCAGGTTGCTGATTGAAGTAGTAGCTGCTGAAGGATTAGCAATTGAATAACTTGATGGACCACTGGTTTTTGCCCACGCATAGTTTGTAATCGTACCATCCGGATCGTTTGATGCACTACCGTTCAAACTAGCTGTGTTAGTTGGTAAAGTAATATTGATATTGCTGCCCGCATTTGCTACCGGGGCCTGGTTAGCTGCAGGATTTACAGTTATTGTTACAGAAGAGCTATTTGTCAAGCCATGATTATCTGTAACAGTTAATGTAAATACATAGGTACCCTGCGCTAAGGCTGTTACCAGTGTTGTATTTAACAAAGGAAGACTAATTACACCAGCAGCAGGACCACTGGTTTTAGCCCATGAATAAGATGATATAGTTGCTCCATTTGTACCAGTTCCACTACCATTTAAAGTAACAGTGCTGATAGGCAAAGTAATACTTTGTGCACTGCCCGCATTGGCTACCGGTGCAGTATAAGCAGGATTAACTGTGATAGTTACTGAAGCACTATTTGTTAAACCATGATTGTCTGTAACTGTAAGAGTGAAAACATAAGTACCCTGCACCAAACCGGTAACCGTTGTAGAAGCCGCATTAGAAGTAGTGATACTTCCAGATGAAGGGCCACTTGTTTTTACCCAAGAATAAGATGATATAGTTGCACCATTTGTACCTGTACCGCTGCCTGACAATGTAACTGTGCTGGTTGGCAAGGTAATGCTTTGTGCACTGCCTGCATCGGCTACCGGTGCAGTATAAGCGGGATTAACTGTGATAGTTACTGAAGCACTATTAGTTAAACCATGATTGTCTGTAACTGTAAGAGTGAAAACATATGTGCCCTGCACCAAACCGGTAACTGTTGTTGATGCCGCATTAGAAGTAGTAATGCTTCCGGATGAAGGGCCACTTGTTTTTACCCATGAATAAGATGATATAGTAGCTCCATTTGTACCTGTGCCACTACCAGATAATGTAACTGTGCTGGTTGGCAAAGTAATGCTTTGTGCACTGCCTGCATTAGCTACCGGCGCTGTATAAGCAGGATTAACTGTGATAGTTACCGAAGCACTATTGGTTAAACCATGATTGTCTGTAACTGTAAGGGTGAAAACATATGTGCCTTGCACCAAACCGGTAACCGTTGTAGACCCGGCATTAGAAGTAGTAATGCTGCCAGATGAAGGACCGCTGGTTTTTACCCATGAATAAGATGATATAGTAGCGCCATTTGTACCTGTGCCGCTGCCATTTAAAGTAACCGTGCTGGTTGGCAAAGTAATGCTTTGTGCACTACCTGCATTGGCTACAGGTGCTGTGTAAGTAGGAGTAGAAGAATTCCTTTTATTACTCAACATCCACTCATATAAGTTTGGGTTAGCCGTAAAATTGCCTACTACTCCATTTACAACAGTAGGCACCGTAATATGCCCTGTATCAAATGCATTTATCCATGCACCGGCATGGCCACCACTTTGGTAATAAGTAAACTTAGCTGCTGGCGTCATACCTGTGCACCAGCTTAATAATATTTCAGCGTGCTGTGTACAACCTACACCTACTGTGCCATCATCCATGCTGTGGAAAGCCCAAACAGGCAGGTGATTGGCCGCTATCGTACTGCACATATTCGCATCTATTTCTTCCTGCGTTCCACAAACGGGTGCAGCAGCAGCAAGCTCTCCGGGAAAACCATAATAACTATCTGTTACTTCTGTAAGGGCTCTCCACACACCGCCACCACCAAGGCTTAAACCTGTAAGATAAATTCGATTGGTATCAATCTGCAAATTGGCTTTGGCATATTTAATCATCTCTTTTACATAGAAAGTAGGCCAATAACCGTACTGCGTACTTAATTGTGGTGACAATACTACAAACGAAGATGTTTGGCCATTTGCTGTAAAACGCATGGTAGCACCAGCTGCACAAAACTTGGGGATAGCATTGGCTGTTACATAATTGATTTGAGAAGTACCATTGCCCCTTTCACCAATGCCATGCAAGAAGATGATCAATGGGTGTTTTTGGGAACCATAATCTGGGGGTGTAAACTGTAAAAAGCCAATAAGCCCTTCTGGTGTGGTGCTATTGGGAATCGTTTTAGCAACCTGTTGAGAAAAAATCAACGAAGATTGGAACAAAAACAGCGTAAAGACAATAAGAAATTTTCTTGATAAAGCGGGGTAGCTTTCAGCCTTCATAAGAAAATAGTTTTCTGGTTAGGATAAATTGGATTAAATAATCGTACGGGCTTTTAGTGAGCAAATTTCTTACCAAAAACCATAAATTAAAGAAATTAAAATTGCGTAACATGCTAATCGAATAACTTTTAACCGTTTACGAAAGTGACATTAACAAATCACCGTTTTCTGATATAAATAGGTGGTTTCCTTAGCTTAAGTGCTTTCAATTATGCCGACAATCGCATATCCATTAAGAGAACATGAGGCTCAAAGGTAAAATCGATGTTTAGACGCTTTTATAGGGGATGTGAAGTAAACAAAATAAAGGCCAAAAGGCCATATTTGAACTGCGTTAACAAACTTGTGAGCAAAATGGGGAAATCAGGATTTAAAGGCTTTGGGGGTATGAAGGAATTCCTTTCTTCCAGCCTTCATTTTTAGCAGCGCTTTTAACATTGCTATCATAAGTAATGGCACTTTTGCTACTGCCTTTATTGTAGCTACAGAATAAAACCTGGCTGGCACAGAAAGCATTAAAACCAGGGCGTAAGCGGCTATCATTGTGCCCCAGTAAAATGGCGGAGGCGTTAAAATATTAAAAGAGAAAATCCATTGAAACACAAGCAGTATGGTGAAAAGACCAAGTACCATAATAAGAAGCAGCCTGGGTAATATAAGTGTCTGAAAAAATTTGGCAAACCAGCTAACGGTCTTTGGCGCATCCTTCATTTCGGGTTCAAAAAAACGTTTTAGATGATTATACTGAGCTTCCAGCCATCTCACTCTTTGTTTTTCAAAAACACCAGCGTTAGCCACCTTCTCGTCAAAAACATAAGCATCATCAATAAAGTGCATGAATATGCGCTGCTTCATTAGCTGCATATCTATTTCCCGGTCTTCTCCGGGGTTGGTAAGAATGTGTTCAACACTAAAGATTTGCTTCAATAAACCAAACTCAAAAGCCATTCCTGAGCCTACGGGTGCAGCAGCTACCCCCAGTACAACAGGCCCTCTCCTGAAAAGATTGATGTTAATCTCTTCGCTGATGGCATCCAGCAATGCAATTGGTGTATCCTGGTTTTTAGCGGTTCTGTGGCATTGTATGGCTTTGCATCCTTTTACAAATGCATCATTTATTTTTTCCAGGCAGCCATCATCCATTACGTTATCTGCATCCAGCAAAACAGCTATGTCAAATTCTGTTGGATGCAAACTTTGAAGGCCTGCATTTACAGACCTCGACTTCATATTTGCATCTACCTCCAATACCCGAACAGGTATTTGTCGCAAATGCTCAACTGTTTCCGGCTGCAATTTATCTGCAATTACTAAAATACTAAACTTGTCTGCAGGATAATTGTGCGATGCTGCCTTACGTGCTGTATCTACAATAATATTATCTTCTTTATAGGAAGGAATAACAACAATTATATTTTTCTTTACTTCGTTGGAATGATAAACAGGCAGGTGCCCAAACTTTCCTGCTATAGCAATGATAAGCAGGTATGCAATACTTGCTGCCAGGTAAACAAATAATATTGAAAACAGTAAATGAATCAGTAGCATACCTAAGAAACGAATATTTTGATAAAAAATTCCCCCTGTAAAAATTATACGTTAGAATATTTGGAAGAGCGCAGGTTCCAGGCAAAGCCTTTAAAAAAATTCTTCATTTGCTCAAACTCTCCTTTCCGGAAATAATTAATTACCGACTTGGGCATCACAAAGAAAATAAAGAATAGAAAGAATACAAATTGCTGAAACCATGATGTATTTCTGCGCATATAAAGAATCCTGTTACGGGTGTGATAAAACACCTTCATGGGATTTTTTTTGCCAACCGACATGGATTCTTTGTGGTAAATAGTGGCATTGGCAGTATACCATATTTTAAAGCCTGCTTTACGGATGCGTGCAGACCAGTCCCATTCTTCGTAATAAAGAAAAAATCTTTCCGGGAACATGCCTACCTTTTCTATAACAGATTTCTTTACCATCATAGCGCAGCCATGTGCGCCAAATGTTTCGCCAGGTTTGTCAAACTGGCCATTATCTTTTTCCATTTCACCCACAGTAGAAGTCCTGCCGGTAAAATGGTTCATCTCATTGAAGCCTGCATACTGAATGGTATCTGGCTGAAAAAAGAATTTAATCTTTGGACTTGTAACGCCAATATTTTCATCCTTATAAAACGGTGCGAGCAGATCATTTATAAGGGTGGGTGTTACCTCTGTATCATTATTTACAATAAAGATATATTCACCTTTTGCCTGGCGCATGCCCCAATTATTACCGCCTGCAAAACCCAGGTTTTTATTACTGAGCAGCAATCTGGTCTTTGGGTAATTGCCAGCATTAATTAAAGAAGTAGGGTCTGTTTCTGATGCCATGTCACAAACCAGGATTTCATAATTGCTGTATTGGAGTTGCCTGGTAGACTCCAGGAACTCGCATGTTACAGCCGTCTGGTTATAGTTCAATGTTACAATTGAAACAAACGGTTCTGCGCCAACGATCATGGGCATTATTTTTCTGAAACAAAGGTAAAACCTAAACGCTTGATTTTTGAATTAGGGCTGTAGGAGTGTTTGCCATAATCCACAGGTCGTACATAAAGTTGCACCTGTGCGCATAGGCAATATCAAGCCCAATTCTTTCTTCAGCAGACATATCATCCTGGCCACGTTTTTTTATCTGCCATAGGCCAGTGATGCCTGCAGGCGCCATAAAACGAGTAGCCCAATCATCTGTCGTTAAAGCTTCGGCTTCATACAACGGCAAAGGACGATTTCCTACCAGAGACATGTCGCCAACCAATACGTTTACAAACTGGGGCAATTCATCCAGGCTGGTATTTCTCAAGAAAGCACCCACTTTGGTTATCCTTGGGTCATTACTTACTTTAAAAAACACATTGCCTGTGTCTGAAGTAGATGTATATTGATTAAGGTGAGACAATTGATTCACTTTCTTATCAGCCCCTGCTTCCATTGTCCGGAATTTAAAGAAATTGAAAACGCGGTAACCGCGGCCAGCTCTTTTAGCAATGTAAAATATAGGGCCTCTTGATTCCAGGCGAATTGCAATTGCTATCAATAAAAACAACGGAGAAAGCACTAACAATACAATACTTGAAACTAAAACATCAAAACTGCGCTTGAAAAATTTGTCTATTCCATTGGTTGAAACTTCTTCCTGACCAATACTTTCCTGCAGTTTTTGTATGTTATTGCTATCTTTTATTTTACGTATAAAATAAAGTTTTGAAAGCAATTTGCCGGATTGCTGGTGCATGCAAATGATCTCATCCACAAAAGAAAGCTTGCGCAACTCTGCCAATACTTTGGCAGGAGTATCTGAAGAATCTAAAAGAAAGGGAACTGCAGACAGAGATTTATTAGCTTTCAAAAACCTGCTGAAAACTAAGAGGTCTACCATACCAATAGAAGCGTCTGCTAAAATTACATCGGGAAAAACATTTCTGTTTTCGGCAACTTTGGTGAGGATTGAAATAGCTTTATCTACACTCTCAGCAGCATAGCCGCTTTCAAATGAATGAATCAGTGTATCTATTATGAAGGAGTCTTTGCCTATGTAGAAAAATTCTTTTTTTCTATCTGCAATTAATCCTTTTTCTGCAAAAGAGTTAACAGTATAATGCCTGTACTTTTTCTCAGAACTGCCAGTCTTGGGTGAGTAAACAAGTTCCATTCAGGTAAGATTTTTGATTTAAGGATTTATTTAGTTTTCAGAGACCGGTATTAAACAATTCTTATCTATTTATTCTATACTGCTTTTAAAACAGCACTAGCGTTCCTGCTTTCATTAACCAACAATTCGTCTACCGCTTTTTCCAGCTCTACGGGGTTAAAAGGCTGCTGAAATGATTTGGTTATACCCAGTTCCCTGCATTTCACTTGTGTTTCTTTGCTATCCAAAGAAGAAAGCACAATTACAGGAATATGTCCATAAAGACCGC
Source organism: Chitinophagaceae bacterium (assembly GCA_047602295.1). GTDB lineage: Bacteria > Bacteroidota > Bacteroidia > Chitinophagales > Chitinophagaceae > JACMLD01. The sequence goes on from JASGHP010000001.1 coordinate 5,550,888, forward strand.
TGGATTTCAAATGTTCCAACAACTCCCAATTTTGCATATCTGGCAACTGGGGATCTACTATAATAACGTCTGGCAAATTTCTCTTAGAAAGCCAGTACAACGCAGAGCAACCATCTGATGCAGTTATAACTTGGTGTTTTTGGCCTAGCACAGTCTGCAATAGAAATCTGATAGCTTTGCTTTCGTCAATTGCTAAAATCTTTTTTTTCATTTCTTTTTGAATAATTAAGTTTTAAGAAACTCAATTTTTCAGAGGCTGCAATTGGATGATAGGTACGGCGTAAATAGGGTAATGGAACAGATTAAAAAAGAAAGTAATTCAACAGTGACAATTGGATTAACCAGGGAGTGCAAGCAATTAATAAACGGAACTTCGAAGGATATATAGAAGTGTTGTTTAATGTAGGTTAAGCAGTAAAAAAAGGAAATATGTAATTATAAAAAATTGAATATAATCCTTAATAATGCTAGTTTTTTACTTAACACACTGGTAAAAGTAATAACAAAAATCAACAAATCAAATAGTTACTCATTAATTTTTTATTACTCACACAAAACTAGACCTTATAACCCAACCAAACAATACCCATAATGTGGTAATTTTTAGTTATGCGATCTTTTGCCTTGCTGCTTTCTCCCATAATACTGATTGTTGCCCTTTTAAAAATCGCTTAAAACCCAGGAATACTGAGGCGTTCATAAATAAAAAATAATAAGGTATGTACAGGCTCTTCACCTTTATATTCCTGTTAGCGAAGAACCATCCTAGTATTCCACACAAATAAAAAAAACATTGCATAATAAGAAGAACATCGTAGAGCATACCCGCTCTGTTTACTGACAAAAGAACATTTAATGGTAATAATAACAATAAGCAAACGGGTGTAATAGCCCATCTTAAAACCCGATGGGATATATATTGAAAAGAAAGCTTTCCAAATTTGAAAATATTTAATAAGTCTTTCAACATGTACATGGCCTGAAAACCGCCTGCACTAATTCTTACTTTCCGTTTTTGCTCATCTTTTATGGAAGCAGAGCTGGTTTCTACCGCATAAGCACCTGGTGAGTATTTTACAAGATAGCCTTGTTGTGCAATGCGGAGCGACAACACAAAATCTTCTATCAATACCCCCTCTTCTACTGGTCTGTACAAATCAGTTCTTACAGAAAAGAGCTCACCTGCTGCCCCGACTACGGTAAAAAAATCAGAATCCTGCTTTTTTAAGAATGATTCATATTTCCAGTAAAGCCCCTCACCTGCTGAAGCCGCACCAGTGGTTACGGGCTGGTAAATCTTTTTTTCGCCAGCTACAGCCCCAACTACGGGATCTGCGTAATGCTTTACTATTTCTTTAATACAATCCTTATTCAGCACCGTATTAGCATCACAAAAAATTACATAAGGCTCCTTTACAAAAGTCATAGCCCGGTTCATAGCAGCAGCCTTTCCGTTTCGTTCGGGCAAGTGCAACAAATTAAAACCCGGGTGGTTTCGAATGATATCCGGGGTAGCATCGTTTGACCCATCAGTAACGAAATATACTTTCAGCTGCCCCTCCGGATAATCCAACGCAAGCGTATTTTCAATTTTATCTTGTATGTAATCCTGTTCGTTATAAGCGGCTATTACCAAAGCAACAGGTGGTAGAAATGAAGCGTTATCGCCTTGCATAGCAGGCTTTCTTTTAAGCTTGTTTAACGCCCATATAAGCATTCCGTAGCCCAAAAAAGTATAAAAAACAATTAGTAAGAGGGCCCAAAAAAGTATTTTTATAATCATTCAACACATTTTTTTACAATCTGTCTCTCAAACGGTTTTAAGCAAATATTAGTACAATAAGTAAGCGCTTATGCATAGAAACATTTACAATCTTGTGAAACGAACGTTTGTTTAATTTTCATATTTGAAAAATATTACTATTTTTACGCTACATAGATAACGATTTCTCATTATCCGAATTGAAACTACCCAGGTCGAAGCATACTTCCTGTCCCATTTACTCAATGGTTTGCATATCTCCAATGTAATTTTCTACATTACAAAAATCTGTAATTTTTTATTTCGATAATTACAGAAATGTTTTATTGCTTGCATCCAGCTATCCGCATCCCTTGGCCATATACATTATGAAAACCTTACGTATTAGTATTACCGGCTAATATAAACTGGTGCAATAGTGCTACCAATTAGAATTGATTGATAATATTTAATAAGTAATAACGTGCAGAAAGAAGGGTTACATATCTTGCTTTTTTTGATAGATTTGCCTTCTTTTACGCGGTTTTACTTAACGGATTTTAAACACTGAAACTGCAAAAAAGTCTTTTATGGATTTGATGTTTTTCCTGAATGCCCTGTTGCGAAAAAAATGGGTAATCATTATTTGTACAGTTGCCGGGTTAAGCGCAGCACTGTTATTTACGCTTACCAAAAAAAATATGTACACCTCTGCTGCTACTTATTCCACCGGTTTTACAATGAAGCAGCAGATTAAAATGACTTCTGATGATGGGCTAAACATTTTTGAAATCGATCAGCGATTTAAAAATGTAATAGAAACATTCAGGTCTCCTGTTGTTATTTGCATGCTTTCTTACGATCTGATGCTGCATGATCTTACAGAGAAAATGCCTTTTAAAACGCTTTCAGAAAAAGACAAAACAAAAAAGGAATACACCAACGTTAACCTGGAAAAAGCAAAACAGATATTAGAGGAAAAAAGGGCCACTAAAGAAATCTTAAAGGCTTATGACCAGGAAGAAAACAAGGTATATCAGTTAATCCTTTTGTACCAATACGATAACGAATCTTTATTGGATCAACTTAACATAGATCGTGTTAGCGGCACAGATTACCTGAACATTCTTTTTAAATCTGAAAACCCGGAAATGTCTGCCTATGTTGTGAATACCATAGGCAGAGAATTTATTTCTTTTTTCAACTCTATTAATAATACCCGTACAGTAGAGTCTACAGGCAAACTGGATACATTGGCTGCCAGGAAGAAAAAAGAAATTGAAGACAAAACAGCCGCACTTTTTGAATACAAGAAGAAATTTAATTCCGCAAACATAGCAGACCGCAGTACTGCAGCTTTAACAATCGCTCAGGATCAGCAATCTCAATTAACTGCAGAGCAAACCAAACTAAATGGACTTAAAGCAGATTTAGCTTCTGTGCAACAACAATTGGAGCTGCTGGGCAATGTACAAGATGCTGCACCGGTAAATAATGCAGAGTTGTTAAGACTGCAACAGGAAAACAGGGATCTTGCCGTACAACTGCAAAAGAAAAGCGATCCGGCAGTAGAAGCCCAGATTGCCGCCAACCAGAAACGCATCAACCAATTGCAACCTTCGTATACAAACGTTAGCGATCGTGCAGATAAAAAGAAGAAAAAAGAGGATCTGGAAGCACAGAAAATTACTTTGCAAAATAGCATTGCCGGAGAAAATCAGACTATTGCATCTCTTACTGCCGGAGTAAAAAATTATAATTCCCTAGCCAGTGGTGGTGCGGGTGCAGATGTTATTGTGAAGGGAATGGAAGATGAAATAGAGTTGCTTACCAAGCAGTACGAGCAAATGACCACAATGCTGCAAAATGCAGAAAATATAAACGTAGCTCCGGAAATTAATTTTAAGCAAACGCTCAGGGGACAACCTGCTATTAAACCAGAACATTCTGGCAGAAAAGTAATTATAGCTATTGGCACTTTAGCAGCATTCTTTTGCTCCTCTCTCTGGATCATTATTATGGATTTTCTTGACCAATCTGTTCGTGCCCCTTCTATTTTCAACAAAGTAGTTAACGTAAAACTTCTCTCCACAGTAAATAAAGTAGATTTCAAAAACCACCAGGTAGAAGATTATTTCAATATTGGTTCAGAAAATGAGGATAAAACAGCAAATGAGCTTGCATATATTGAAAACCTGAGAAAGCTGCGTTATGAAATTGAAATGAGTGGAAAGAAAATAATTCTTTTTACCAGCACTAAAGACAAAGAAGGAAAAACAACTATTATAGAAGCACTGGCAAACAGTTTCAGTCTTTCTAAAAAAAGAGTATTGCTGATTGATGCTAATTTTTCTAATAACACACTTACAGAAAAATTTGCTGCTAAACCGATGCTTGACCAGTTTAGTGTGAATGGCGAACCCAACAGTATGGAAAAGCTGGCTGCCATTAATAGCCGTACTCGTATTTCAAATGTAGATATCATTGGTTGTAAAGAAACCCCCTTCTCGCCCGATGAGTTACTGCTTAAAAATAACCTGTTGGAAAATCTGCCGAAAATTACCGGCAAATACGATTACATTTTACTGGAGGGGGCCTCATTAAATAATCATGCAGACACCAAAGAACTGATGAAGTATGTGGAAGCGGTGGTGTCAGTTTTTTCATCAAAATCTGTAATCCGTCAAACTGATAAAGACTCAATCCTTTTCCTGAAAAGCCAGAAAGAAAAATTAATTGGTGCTGTTTTGAACGAAGTAGAAGAAGATAATATTGACATGTAACCAAATGGCGATATTATTTCAAAGAGCATCATCTTTTTTTAATGCTTGGATAATACTGCCTCGACCAGCAGCACAATGGAATTGTTTGACCATTAAACCTATTTACACCTAATGAAGCTTTTTCGGGATTTATTTAACGCCAGGTATATATTATCAGGCAACCGCCTGGCATGGATTGATTACATACGGGGAATATGCATTATACTGGTATGTTACAGGCATTGTTTTGATGGCTTAAAAGAAGCTCATCTGCCCGTTAGCGATTTTCCATTATTAGTGGTATTAAATATTTGCTTTTATAGTTTCCGAATGCCGCTCTTTTTTATTGTATCCGGCTTATTTGTTTCGCGTGGTCTGCAAAAAAAAGGATTAGCTGATTATATACGAGGCAGGTTTAAAATTGTTTTTTACCCGCTTATCATCTGGGGATCATTGCAGATAACATTGCAACTTATATTCAGAAATTACATCAATGCCAAACCCTCTCCTTTCGATTACGTTAACCTGATTATATTTCCCCGAAACCCTAGCAACAACCAGCAGTTCTGGTATTTAAATGCATTGTTTTTTGTTGGAGTGTTTTATGCACTTTTTAAAATATCACTCAGGTTTAAAGCCTGGCAACAATTGATATTAAGTTTATTGCTTTATGGTGTAGCCGGTTTTTTGGATTCACACGGTATTAGCTTTTATATTTTTACTGACATCTTTCATTATTACATTTATTTTTTTATTGGTGATATGATTGCAGGCTTCATCTTTAAAAAGGATACCTCTGAAAAAATTTTATCGCCCATGTGGCTCATCATATCAGCCATTGTATTCCTCGTTTTACAAACTATTTTTACATACGTTAACCTGGTGCACAAAGACGATAATTACATCAATTTAAATTTGAGTTGGGTGCTATTGCCCATATCACTTAGCGGATGCGCTTTTATAATACAGATAGGACAATGGCTGCAAAAGAAAAACATATTGCAATGGCTAAGGGTTATCGGTTATCATTCCTTGTTTATTTATCTAATGCACTTAATGTTGATTGCCGGAGTACGTGTGGTGATGGTAAAAATCCTGCATATCACATATGTTCCTCTAATCATGGTGATAGCTATTTCATTGGGAGTTTCTATTCCGATTATTGTTTACAATTTATGCGTACGCTTGCATGCATGGTGGTTGTTTTCGCTTAAAAAACCAGAAGGGGAGATCCAATATTATACATCAATAAAAACAGCATAAAAATTAATTGGCCCTTGCCACGCACCTTATGAACCATCATTTTATCAGCAATAGAGATATAGTCATGTTCAGCTTTCAATCCTGGGATACAGAGATTGGCAGCAATTTTAAAGACATGGCCATTGAACTCTCTAAAAAAAACCGGGTACTATTTATTAACCGTGCATTGGATAGAAGCAGTCTTAGAAAAAACAAAAATGATGCTGCTACCCGTACACGTTTATTAAGTATCAAAGATGGTAAAGGAGAAATTGAACAGGTTGCTTCCAATATATGGGTACACAATCCAAGGGTGATTGTAGAATCCATCAATAAAATTCCATTTGCCGGCTTGCATGACTGGCTCAATAAAATCAATAGCAAGAAGCTGGCAAAGGAAATTAATAAAGCTATCGGCATTTTGGGTTTTACCAATATAATGCTGATAAACGACAATGATTTTATACGAGGCTTTTACCTGGATGAAATGATTGACTATAGCGAATATGTTTTTTACATACGCGATTACATGCTGGGTGTTGGTTTTTTTAAACGCCATGGACCAAGGCTAGAAAAAGGATTGATGGAAAAAGCAGATTTTGTAGTTGCCAATTCCGAATATCTTGCCAGCTATGCAAGAAAACACAATCCGCACAGTTTTTATATTGGTCAGGGTTGTGATTTTACGCAGTTTTTGCAGCCCCCAACGAAAGCGCCAACAGACATTGCCAATATTCCACACCCTATTATTGGATATACTGGATTTATAAGCGCCTGGCGTATAGACATTGATATTATAAAACACATTGCCGAAAAATTGCCTCATTGCAATATTGTGCTGGTAGGCCCGGTGGATTATTTGTTTGACAAAAAAGCGCTTGACCATTTAAAGAATGTACATTTCCTGGGTGGTAAACCCCCAGATTCTCTAGCTAGTTACGTAAGAGAGTTTGATATATGCATTAACCCACAGATTATGAATGATATAACCCGTGGCAATTACCCGCGTAAGGCGGACGAATACCTTGCCATGGGCAAACCATTGGTAGCAACAGCCACGGAAGGCATGCAGCTATTTGCCTCTCATTGCTTTTTATGCCATACCAAAGAAGAATATGCAGAGAAGATTGACAGCATCATCAGGAGCAGCGAAATTCTTGATAATGACGCAATAAAACAGCAGCGAAAGCAGTTTGCTTTATCGCATACCTGGGAGGAAAGCATTGGAATGTTGGGAGATGCTTACCATATGTTTAAGAACAAAAACTAAAAATGGAAGAACAACATTTTCAAAATAAACTGGTACGTATCATTGCTACGCTATTTTTAGCCGTGTATTGTTTGTTTATGTTTTATAAGTTTTTATTTGACTGATTTGTAAGCAAACCCCAACTGAAAAAATATTTGATCGTATAAAAAATAATGGCAGGGCTCAAAAAAAATAACAGTATATCACTCATTGGCTGGCTAAAAGAAGAAATGTTTACTAAACGCATGAATTCTTTGCCTGGCTGGATTGTTATTGCACTACTGGGTGTAGGTCTTGCTTACAGTGGTATGTTGTTTGGCCCAAAGGTGCCGCTGATGGTAACAGGTGGCACTGTAGGAATATTGTTTGTGCTGGCCTGTTTGTTTTATCCTGAATTTTCTTACTACTCATACCTGTATTCGATAGTAGCATTGTCCATTCCTGCACGTTTGATGGGGGTTGGCATACCGCTTGGCGCCGCTGTTGAAGGAATTGGTTACCTAAGTGCTTTATCAATACTTGCAGCGCAATACCGCAACAGGACTAGCAGTACAAATTTCTGGAAGACTCCCATTTCATTAATGGTGGTCTTACTTTTTCTGTACATTATGCTGGAAGGATTTAACCCCGAAATAAATGGCAGCTACGAAGGATGGTTCAATATTTTCAGAAAACAGATTAGCTACATGGTTTTTTATTACATAAGTTTTCTGATGTTTGATTCTCTTGAGAAAGTAAAGCGGTTTGTAAAATATTGGATCATACTTGCAATGGTGATAGCTGCCTGGGGAATCAAACAACAGTATTTTGGGTTTTCTTATTACGAAGATGCGTGGATTCATAGCGATCCAAATATTGCGAATTTGCTTTTCCAGGGCGGTGTGTTCAGAAAATTTTCTTTAATGCCAGACCCTGCCTCTTTTGGTGTGATGATGGCATCCGGCGGTGTTTTTACTTTGGTTCTTGCTATTAGATCCACCAATAAAAAAGAAAGAAAATGGTTGTATGGGGTTACAGCCGTACAAATGATAGTGTCGAGCTATTCGGGTACCCGCACCTGCAATGTGATGATAATAGGTGGATTGCTTGCGTATATCATTTTTACGCTCAATGAAAAACGAACCATGATCGTACTGATTAGCTCTATTTTCATAGCACTATTTATTTTCTTTGGGCCCTTAAAGAACTCGCCCCTTGTGTACCGTATGCGGACAACATTTGAAGCCAAAAAAGAATCCTTCAAATATATTGCGTGATATAAACAGGAAAAACATACAGCCCTATGTGTATGCTCACCCCATTGGAGGCGGATTGCAAACTTCCGGGGAAGAAGGATTGAAGTTTTATCCTGGTCACAAACTGGCTGGTTATCCTCCCGATAGTGGCTATACCAAAACCATGCTGGAGCAAGGCTGGGTAGGACTGGCATTGACAATTATTTTTTACTTTATTATCTTGCAAAGGGGTGTTACCGGATTTTATGAATCACGAAACCCGGAAATTAAAACACTATACATGGCTTTTACTGTTTGCTTTTTCTCACTTACAGTGGGGCATTACTCTCAGTTAGCTATTGGTCAATACCCCGTTTACCTTTATTTTCTTGCCAGCCTAGTTATTTTCTATAAATTAAAAGAATATGATACCAAACTTCCTGAAGATCATGAACCACTCACTGCTTAAATACAACAGCGCATTTGCGTTGATATTGCTTTTTTGCAGTACAACAGCTTTTGCGCAGGCCACTATAAAAGAGGCAAACCCTGCAAATACGCCTCCAGGCAGCAAAATTTTACAAGCCAGCAATATAACAGACATACGCGAAAAGCTGGTACAATTGGCATTGCAAAATCCCAATTATGAAATTGCCGATAGAAAAGTAGCCATTGCAGGGTACCAGGTAAAAAAGGCAAAGGGCAGTTGGTTAAATGCTTTAGCGGTACAAGGCAACTTGAATGAATTTGCATTTAAAGGCGCCACCACTACTACTATCAGCCCGGGAGTTACTACAACAACTAATCCATCTACTTTCTACCCCAAATATAATATTGGCGCAAACATACCTTTCGATATGTTTAGCAGTAAGAAGAACGACGTAAAAATAGCCAGGGAAAATCTTTCTATTGCCGAAGCTGAAAAGAACCAACGCTTTCGCGAAATAAAAGCGCAAGTGCTTACCAAGTATGAAGACTATCTGCTTTGCCAGCAAAAACTGGATTTTCAAAGCCAGGTAACCCAGGATGCAAGAACTGCTTACCTGGCTGCTGAAAAAGATTTCCAGGAAGGCGCTATTAAGCAGGAAGATTATAACAAAAGCTACCGTGCGTATACAGACGAAAAAATAAGACAAGCAGAATTCCTTCGCAATTACAATGTAATTAAACTGGAGCTTGAAGCTATGATTGGCATAACAATGGACGACGTGCTTAAATAAATTTATACATCATAACCCTCTTTATTTTACCGTGTCCTTTTCAACTGGCATAATGAAAAAATACTTGCCGTTTCTTGCAGGCTTTTCTTTTGTAGCTGTTGTTGTAGCTGCTATTGAATACGTAACGCTTAAAAAAACAGGTGGTCATTTCTGTTATCCATTGGATGATACATTCATTCATATGGCCGTTTCAAAAAACCTGGCGCTGCATGGCAATTGGGGCATTACCTCAACCGGATTTGTTTCCACTTCATCTTCTCCATTGTTTACCATAGTGCTTGCTTTGTTTTTTAAATTGTTTTCGGTAAACATCCTTATGCCGTTTATTATAAGCTGCATTGGTACGCTGCTGACTTTAGTTTCTATGCAGCAGGAATTAGAGAAACACAGCCAGCTCACCACCACCAATAAAGTTATTTGCATATTGCTAACGCTATTGGCAGGTGCTATTCCTGCACTTACTTTATTAGGTATGGAGCATGCCTTGCAAATAGCGTTTACGCTGTTCTTTGTTCACAGTGCAGCATCATTGTTATCAGCCCCGGAAAAAAAATATTTGCTGCCTGCTGTTTTTTGGGCTGTATTGATGACAGCCACTCGTTATGAAAACACCTTTTTTATAGCAGGTGCTTTTGTGTTGCTAACCTGGCAAAAGAATTTAAAAGCAGCCTTCATCATTGGCATTGCAGGAGCATTGCCGCTGGTGTTGTTTGGTATCTATTCAAAGATGCAGGGTGGTTATTTTCTGCCCAATTCTGTACTTATAAAGGGCAATCAAAACTTAAAATTTTTTCTCAATGGCGGTATGACTCTAATGCAGGCTACTGCCAGTATCAGCGGGCTTGTTATTATTGCAATTATCATTGCGATTAGAAAAATACAGGCCGCCAGTTATGACAGGGATTTTTGGATACTATCACTCTTTATTATAGCTGCGCTGATGCATTCTGTGCTGGCTTCTTTTGGATGGTTTTACCGGTACGAAGCCTACCTGATTGTGTTAGGAAGTTTGCACCTGAGCAAAATTGGTTTGCAATGGTGGCAGGAAAACGGCATGAAGGGATTGCGCAAGCAAATTATCCCGGCCGGGCTGTTTATAATTATGCTGTACAGTCTTCCTGTTCGCGGCCTCAATTCAATGCGCAATTCTATCCGTGCTATTTATAATATTTACGAGCAGCAATACCAGATGGGTCTTTTCTTTAAACAATATTATAAAGGCGAAACGGTTGCCGCTAACGATATCGGCGCTATCAGTTACCTAGCAGATCTTAATACCATTGACATGTGGGGACTTGGCAACAATGCCATTGCAAAAGCCAGGAAAGGCGGCTATTGGAATAATGATTTCATCAGGAAAACGGTTAATGAAAATCACACACGCATAGCCGTTATGTACGATTCTTGGTTTGATAAGGATCTTCCTGCCAACTGGACAAAAGTGGCTACCTGGACAATGCCATATAATTATATCTGTGGCGATATCTATGTTACATTCTACTCCATTTCTGCCAATGAAGCGCCTTTATTAAAAACCAATCTTGCATCTTTTGCTCCCCAATTGCCCGGAGATATTAAGGTGGAATATTTCAAATAAGCTAGAAGCGAGTGGTGAGTAGTTAGTGGGTATAAAACGCAGCCTGAAGATCAATATACAGATATTGTTGAACGGAGCGTCGCAAGGATGTTGCCTGAAGAACAAATGCTGGCGGCATAAAAGTCTCAGTAGAATTATTCAAACCACATTATAACAAAACAGCCTTGGCAAAATAAATGCTAAGGCTGTTAGATTTTATCAGGCTTGTAATTGAATTAGCTACCGTAAGCTTTCAATACCTGTTTAGAAGTTCCCAAACCATCAATGCCTAATTCTACCACATCTCCTGCTTTAAGATAAGGCTGAGGACTCATGCCCATAGCCACGCCAGCAGGTGTACCTGTAGAAATAACATCACCTGGCAACAGTGTCATAAACTGGCTTGTATAAGCAATCAGGTGAGGTATTTTAAAAATCAGGTTGGCAGTGGTGCCATCCTGCATTTTTTTGCCATTAACGGTAAGCCACAACCGAAGATTGTCTACATCAGCAATTTCATCTTTGGTTACCATCCAGGGGCCCATAGGTGCAAAAGTGTCGCAGCCCTTTCCTTTGTCCCAGGTACCGCTTCTTTCTATCTGGAATTCTCTTTCAGACACGTCATTGTGCAGGCAATAACCGGCTATATAATCCATCGCTTCATCTTCATTTACATAACTGGCTTTCTTTCCTATTACAATTGCCAGCTCTACTTCCCAGTCTGTCTTCTTAGAGTTCTTTGGTATTACAATGTCATCAAAAGGACCACAGAGTGCAGTAGTAGCTTTCATAAATATTACCGGCTCTGGTGGTGGTGTAGCGCCGGTTTCTTTTGCATGGTCTGCATAGTTAAGGCCAATGCAAATAATTTTTGATGGTCTTGCTACTGGTGACAACAATTTTATATCGCCTTTAATCTCTGGCAAATTGTTGCCAGTTGATTTCAGGTAATCATCCAGTCTTTGCAAACCAAAGGTGGTAAAAAAGTTTTCGTTGTAATCTTCACCAAATGCACTGGTATCATAATGCTTTCCGTCTTTTACAATACCTGTTTTTACATGTCCGTTTTCTGTATACCTTATCAGTTTCATGTGTATGTTTAGTTATTGAGTTTTATAAAACCGCCGTCAATAGGATAATCGCAACCAGTAATGAAAGATGCTTCAGGCGAGCAAAGATATAATATCAGGTGGGCAATTTCATCTGGTTTTGCCATGCGGCCAATAGGCTGTGTTTTAGAAAGCTTTTCAAACATCTCTGCTTCTTTGCCAGGATAGTTTTTAGCCAGGAACCCATCTACAAAAGCAGTATGTACCCGCGCCGGAGAGATGCTATTGCAACGGATATTATCTGCCAGGTAATCTTTAGCAACAGATAATGTCATTGCCGCTACAGCACCTTTTGTCATTGAATAAGCGAAGCGATCTGGTATGCCGACAATAGCTGCAATAGAAGCCATGTTTAATATAACACCGCCTTTATTTTTTTTCATTAAAGGAATAGCAGCATACAAACAATTATAAAGTCCTTTTACATTTATATTGAACAGTCGCTCAAAATCTGCTGTACTTGTGTTATCTGCTTTGCCAATATGAGACACACCTGCACTGTTTACCAATATATTTACCTGGCCAATTTTCTGGAATGCTTCCACTACTTTTTCCTGGCTGGATACATCCACTACATGCGCTGTTGCTTTGCCGCCTGCCCTTGTTATCTCCTGCACTGTTTCATCTGCCTGCTTTTGGTTGATATCTACAATGTGAACGTGTGCTTGTTGTTTGGCAAAAAGCAGTGCTACTGATTTTCCTATGCCGCTTCCTGCACCTGTTACTACTGCGTTTTGATTTTGTAAATTGAACATTGGGTATAAAATATAAATGATACAGAGATAATTTTAAAGAGACTGCAATATACTTTTTAGTTTTCCTATTCCAGCTTCCTGGCTATTTCCCATACATGACCAAACGGATCTTTTATGGCTCCTAAGCGATAGCCATAAGATTGATCTGCTACAGGATACAACATACTTGCACCTGCTGCCACTGCCTTTGCTGCAACCGCATCCGGGTCTGCAACAAACAAACCCATTCTTACGGTTACACCACCCGCTGTTTCAGGGCTAAGGTTTCCATACTCGGGAGATTCGTCTGCAATAAAAAAATGTGCATTGTCAATGGCAAGTTCCGCAACAATCAACCCATCAGGGTCATCCACGCACATTATCTCAAAAGCATTAAAAGCTTTTTTATAAAAAGCCAATGCAAGTTTTCCATTCTTAACTGATAAAGTAGGAACGATGTGTGTTATTGCAGCATCCATACAGCAGCTTACTATTAGCCTTTTAATATTGTTTCTATCTCCTGCAACTCTTCATTGGAAAAATTGATATTATCCTGGCAACGTAAAGAATCTTCCAATTGCGATGGTTTGCTGGCGCCGATTAATACAGATGTTACTCGCTTGTCTTTCAGCAACCATGCCAATGCCATTTGCGCCAATGTTTGATTGCGTTTAACAGCTATTGCATTCAAAGCATTTACCTGTTTTATTCTTTCAGGTGTTACCTGCTCTTCTTTCAAAAAACCGTGTGGCTTTGCTGCCCTTGAATCTGCAGGTATGCCTTTCAAATATTTATTGGTGAGCAATCCCTGCGCTAATGGTGAAAACGGAATGCAACCTACACCATCTTTCTCCAGCGTATCTAATAAACCATCTTCCACCCAACGCTCGAACATAGAATATTTAGGTTGATGAATGATGCAAGGCGTGCCCAATTGTTTTAAAAGCGCAAATGCTTTGGCAGCTTCTTCCTTTTTGTAATTAGACAATCCAACATACAATGCTTTTCCCTGGCGAACAATCAAATCTAATGCAGCCATTGTTTCTTCCAGCGGCGTATTAGGATCAGGACGATGATGATAAAATATATCTACGTAAGAAAGTCCCATTCTTTTCAAACTCTGATCAAGACTGGAAACTAAATATTTTTTTGAACCCCAATCTCCGTAAGGGCCTTCCCACATGTAATAACCTGCTTTGGTGGAAATGATCAGTTCATCGCGATAAGGAAGAAAATCCTGTTTTAGAATGCGGCCAAAGTTTTCTTCTGCACTACCGGGAGGCGGTCCGTAATTATTGGCCAGATCAAAATGCGTAACGCCATTATCAAACGCCAATTGTAAAATGCTGCGGTAGTTCTGGTATTCATCTACATGACCGAAATTATGCCAGAGGCCTAAAGACAAAACAGGCAACTGAAGGCCGCTGTTGCCGCAACGGCGGTATTGCATTCTTTTATAACGATCGGGGTGTGCTGTATATGGCATTCAATATCTGGTTTATTGTTTTGAAACGATTGAACCAAATATCAGATAAAATATTCAAAAACATCCCTTCGGTTTGCAGAAGCATAGAAAATTTAATAGCACCAATAAAGTTGATAGGAAGCCTTCTATCTAAAGGCTCTTGCAAAAAAATTGCCGGTATTTTTCTTAGGCATTTCTCCTACCAGCAAAGGCCATCTTGCATTGGGTTGATGTGCTTGCGCTATCATTCCGTCTAACTGTTTTGCTATATCCGGAAATGCCCCGGCCAGGTTATGTTGTTCGGAAGGGTCTGCATTCAAATCATACAATTCTACAGGCGCATCTGCATCTTTGCTTACATTCAGTTTAACTGCTTTCCAGTTTTTCCATCGCACTGCCTGCCTGCCATTGCTTTCATGAAATTCCCAATACAGGTAATCATGCTGGGGTTGTTCTCCTTTGGCTAATAATGTGGGCAATATTGAAATGCCATCTATATCTTTTGTAACCGGTATACCCGCAAGGTCCTGGAACAACGGATACAGATCATACAATGCAGCTACCTGGGTACTGGTAGCCGGCATAATCTTTCCTTTCCAATAGGCAATAAACGGAACACGAATGCCACCTTCGTACAAATCTCTTTTGATACCGCGCAGTGAAGCATGGTTGTCAAAAAAATCTGGATCCCCACCGTGCTCCTGGTGCGGTCCGTTATCGCTGCTAAAAATTACCAGCGTATTATCGTCTATGCCTAAACGTTGTATAGTCCTGATAATTTCTCCGGTAAAACTATCCAGCCTGGCTACCATAGTGGCATAAGCTGCGTGGGGATAGGGTTCATAACGATGCTGCTCTCCATCTTTCTTAGCAGGCTTTTTTGGCTGTGGTGCCTCATTGAATTTCTTTACATAATAATTGTACACACTGTCTTGCGGTGCAATTACATCTCCGTGCGGTAACGTATAGGGAAGAAAAAGAAAGAAAGGTTTATCATGCCTGCCATTCAGAAATTGCATGGCATGTGCATGAATATAATCAGCAGAATAAATTGCATTGGCATTCGCATTCTCAGGAATATCAATTTTCTGGTGATTGCTCCATAAAAAGTCAGGATAATAGTTATGCGCTTTCGAGTGACAATTGTATCCAAAAAATAAATCAAAGCCTTTTTTATTGGGATCGCCTGATGTAGAGATATCGCCCATTCCCCATTTGCCAAAGGCTGCTGTTTCATATCCATTTGTTTGCAGGATGCTTGCAATGGTTACCACAGAATCCGGCAGCGGCACCTGCCCTATTGGCTTGTACCCTTCATTGCCACGAATAACAGCATGACCAGTATGTAAGCCGGTTAAAAAGCTGGTGCGTGAAGGTGCGCAAACCGTTGTGCCGGCATAGAATTGCGTAAAGCGCATGCCTTCTTTTGCCATTGCATCAATATTGGGCGTCTCTGTTTTCTTTTGTCCGTAACAACCCAAATCTGAATAGCCTAAATCATCTGCAAGAATAAAAATAATATTAGGCGGCCTGTGTGCCGGCTGAGGCTGGGCCTTTAATAATAAAGATGATAATAGTGCTATCAATAGCACTATTGATTTAGGGGGCTTCATCAAAAAGTTTATTAGCTATATTCTTTGTTACCAGCAGCAGCCTTGATAATCACCATTGGAGTCTGTCCCGCAGCAAATGCCGAACCGTACTCTTCAACTGTATATCAATACTTAACCACTGCGGCAACAAGATACAATGAGTTCCGGAGATTAAAATGTCATTAACATAAAAAATAAACCCGCATCAAGCGCTACTTCCAATACTTATCCACAAAAGCGAGGTATTGCTGCCAGTCGTACAAGGTTACATCGTGCCTGCCCGCCCGTATATGGTATCTGATGTTTTCACCCACCGGCTGGTGCAAGCCTGGCATATCTGCAGTGGGTATCCCTTTTTTGTTAAACAAAGCATAGACCGGACCTGCATTGTAAGCGCTTAAGAATTCACCTTTAGGGTCCGACCATTGATCGCCTTCTGCACTGGCTACATACAAAGGGCGTGGCGCCATTAAAGAAAGCAACATATGCTGATCTAAAGGCAACTCATCCGTATTATCGCCATAGGTTTTATACTTCTCTGCAAACCACCACGGAAATTTTTGGTTGATGATAGCCACTGTTTCTCCATAAAATCTTTTTGATAAAGCGGCACCACCTTCGCCAGATTCATTAGAAATAACAACAGAAAACCTGGCATCGGATGCCGCAGCCCACAAAGCTGCTTTGCCTAATCTTGAATGCCCTATCAATGCAATTTTATTGGCGTCAATGGCTGGATCTTGTTGCAAATAATCGCCAATACGCCCAAGCCCCCATGCCCATGCGCCTATCGCACCCCATTCTTCCGGTTGTATTTTTAATGCTGTTGCCATGGTAGTTCTGATACCGGTCTTCCATCCATCTGCATAGTCTGGTTCAACATCGCCGTAATAGGCTACTGCCAATCCATAACCATGAGCAAGAACCTGGCGCAATTGCCACTGGCTGGTATCTGTGCCGCGGGTAGAATCTGTAGCGTGATTGTTTATTACCCTGCCACCTCTTGATGACATCCATGATTCTGTTAGAAATATTCCACTATCTGCAACTATGCTTTGATTGCCACCAAAATTATAACCTACAAAAACAGGCACGGGCTTTTTTGCATTTGCAGGAAGATATACCAGCAGATCTATAAATATGTTTTTATTCTTTCCTAATAAATATATCCTTACCTGCTTGCGCACAGCTTCACCGTTTAATGCATGTGCATTGGTTTCACGCACATAAAAAGTAGGAGTAACTTTTTGCGTAGGAAAGCGACCATACACATTTTCTTCAAATAAATGATAGATATAAGGTCTTTGTATTTTCTGCCACTCTGCTGCAGTGGCGATTTTCTTTCCGTCTTTACCTAATAAAGGATCTGGCAATGCATAGGCAGGAACTTTGTCTTCGCTACTGTTGGCAGGTTTTTGTGCCTGCAAAAATAAGCTGCTCAAAATAAACCCTGAACCCAGGAGTATAACGTTTATCAGCAATCGTAAATGCATGGCTATTTATTTTTGAGTTTGTACATTTCTGAACCTGCCAGCAAAAAACATCCCAGGCCATAGTCTTCAAAATCGGGCCTGCTGGTATAAGTAACGGGCTGACCATCTTTCGGTTCTTTGCCTGTGCCCTGCACAAAGCCTAATGAACCGTTAGGCGTTACACATTCTGTTGCCATGGCATTCCATGCTTTTATAATAACTGGCAGGTATTCTTCTCTGGATAAAATACCGTTATTAATTCCCCAAGCCATACCATAAGTAAACAAACCAGTACCAGACAATTCTTTTCCGCCAAAATGGGTAGAGTCGTGCAAACTGACATTCCAAAAACCATCTGTGCGTTGCAAAGGCAATAGAGCTTTCAGCATGTCTTTATAATCCTGCAGGTATTCTTTGTAATGAGGATTTGATTTAGGCAGTATAGAAAGTGTGCGCACCAATGCAGCAACTACCCAACCATTACCGCGGCTCCAATAACAATCTGCTCCATTGGGTTCTTTGTAAGGCGGAACAAAATCTTTATCTCTCCACCATAAATGATCAACAGCATTGTACAAACCATTACCACCATGTTTGTATTTCGAGAATGCATACATCTCATACATTCTTCCATAATAACTGGTGTCTTTATATAGCTTACCCAACCTCGCAAATACAGGCATGGCCATTTGTATAGCATCAATCCAATTCCAATCGTCCACCTTGTCAGTAGCAATCATATTGTCAATACAAGCTTTAATGTCTGCAATTCGTTCCTCTCTTTTATCTATCAAATACAAATCGATATAAGTTTGTCCGCAACATTGATTGTCTGCATTCCTCACTTTATTACCACCGTTTAAACCCCAATGGTGCTTATCGCCCCATTGCACAGCATAATCGTAATAGGTTTTATTTTTATCGATGCTATACAGCGCCATCAGCCCTTCATAGTATACAGCTCTTGTCCATATATTGCTGGGGCGTTCTTTATTAGTAATAATTGTTTTACCAGCATCGGGCCACGCATTCATAAAATAAGCATTGGCAACCTGCATTTTTTGGAGAACATCGGTTTTATTCGGAACTGCTTGTGCAAAAACACAAGACTGTATTGCAGCAAACAAAAAAAAGGCAAACAATATTCTTTTCATTTTTATTGATTTATTCAAATTTCGGTTATCGCTTCAATAATTTACAATCCACGGATTCTTACGTTTCGGTAATAAACTTCAGCGTATTCAGACTGCAACAATATTCTTCCGCCTTTGAGACTTGCATTTGTTCCGTAGTTTACCACAGTTCCATTTACAATATGCACACATGTTCCGTTATAAGATATTATTTCAATTGTATTCCATTCGCCATTGGGCTTTTCAGCATCTTTCTTCTTTTCGGCGCGGGTATGTGCTGATGGCTTATTTATTTTACCATCAACCATAATAGTGCTCATGCCCAATAACCAAAAATCACCTACATCCCCTTCCTGCACCTGGCATTCAATAGAAGCAGGCCAAATGGAATCTGGTTCATTTACAGGAATATTATAACAAATCCCTGCGTCTCGTTTTTCATTTTGTCTTGGAGGCCATTTCTTCTCTCCCCATTTGAAATCAACTTTCAGATGAAAGTTCTGCCACGATTTTTCAGTGATTGCATAGCCGAGTTCTTTTCCATTTACATGCAACGCATCATCTTCAATCCTGAAATTTTCTGAGTCTTCTTTATTTTCTTTGTCTTTTATAAAAGTATGCCAGCCATTTAAATTTTTGCCATTAAAAATGGTAGTATAAAAATCATCCTCTACCGGAGTTATATTTTTAACCAGGAAGACATAATCGTTATAGTCTCCATTTTTTGCTTCTTCAAAACAAACCAGGTATTGGTTTTGCAATTGTTTGCCTGTTTGATCTTTCAGCAGATAAATCCTTGTTGCATGAACAGCATTATCGTGATGCAGCAGCATATTCCAAACATCTTCTGAATAAGCACTGTGAGTTGGGCCGGTAGCATAAAATCCGAAGTTTTTTTCACCGGGTTCAAAAGCAATATTACCGTTGGCCATTGCGGGAAACAATGTTTGGTGCTCCGGAAATTTTCCAGCTTTCGACAAAACGCCTACTTCTTGTTTAACAGGTCCATCAGCAGAAAGCAGATAATATCCAAATGGCAGTTCAAAGTCGTGAGAGTACCTTGCTACGGGAATCATTTCTACTTTCCCTTTACCGGCTTTGCGAAATATAGGATACTTCAATTCGTCACCCTGCAATTCTGGTCTGCAATGATTGGCAAGACCCGTCCAGCCAATATTAGTTTGATAACCGAGTGCTTGCACTATTTTTGAAAGCGGCGCTTCATTTTCTCCTTCAAGCGCCTGAGTGCTTAAACCCGACAGTTCTGCAATTGCTAAAGTTTTTGCAGTCATACTAACTAATTCAAACTTTGCTGCCGTAAGTCCGGTAAAAGTGTTATTGGGTTTGAAAAGTAATTCCCATTGCTTTTGTTTAGTGTGCAAAGATGAAATCATGCGTACAAGGAAACTGCTGCTGTCGCCGCTTATCCATTTTACATGAACAACTCCGGTGGTTGATCGCACAGATAAAGTATCGGGCTTGCTTGTTGTGCCCCGTATTGCAGAAAGCGAATAATGTTTAGACGCAATACCGATAGAGGACTGGGCATCTACTCTTACTATTGCAATAAGTAGTGCAATAAAAACAAGATGGCATTTTTCAATTTTCATATGATTGTCTGCTTTATTAAGTTAATCATAAACGGTGAGACTTGTTCATGTTTACAAAAACAAAAGCCCGCTACCAATAAAGGAGACAGGCTTTTGCAGGACAGAATATAATGGAACTAATGGAATAAACTTTTACCCATATTCAATAGCCAGGGTTCTGTGTATATAGGCCTGGCGAGGCATCAATTTGAGTTTGTGGTACCGGGTAAATAATGTAATTGGCGGTTACCGGGTTTATTTTCTTCAGCGCTGCATCTTCAACTGCTATCCATGCATTCATAATAGTAAGCAGGTTACCACTTCGCTGCAAATCAAACCAGCGTTGTCCTTCACTTGCAAATTCTCTTCTGCGTTCCTCCAGCAACTGCGCTTTTGTTACTCCTGTTAATGCAGCCAGGCCAGCCCTTGCTCTTACCTGGTTAACAATTCCATCTACATCTGTTGCCTGTGATCCTGGTGCACCGTTCAACACACATTCTGCTTTGCTCATCAGCACATCTGTGTATCTTATCGCAATAAAATTCATGGCCCAATCGAAACGACTGTTTGAAGCCGGTGCTTTTGTAGTATCTAAATATTTTCTGAAAAAAGGTTTCGTTTCACTGCCATAAGCTGCTGTATGTACAAATGGGGCTTTGCGTGTATCAGTTGTACCATAAGATGCAATAAGATCATTTGATACAGATGGCGTACCCAATGCACCACTGGTAGAAGGATTCCCATATGCATTGAAATAAGTCTGTGGCACCAATTGCCATGGAAATGTAGCACCCAGCACAGGATTTTGCCCGGTAATATTCATTACATCAAAGATGGCTTCTTTATTAGTGCTGGGGCTTTGATTGCTATAAGAGAAAATGCCAGTTGCGGGCACCGGAAAAGAATAAACAGCCGGATTAAAAACAAAACCTCCATTGGTAATAATGTCTTGCAATAAAGGCAATGCCAAAGTCCATTCAGTTAAACCCAATCCGGGTCCTTCTATACCATACGTTGGTCCGGAGCGGGTCATATAAACTTTTGCCAATGTTGCTTCTGCCGCGTATTTAGAAGCCCTGCCTATATCTGTTGCAGTATAGGACGGAAATGTGCCACCAAAATTTGCTGGCAAATTTGCTATGGCAAACTGAAGGTCTGCAATGATCAATGTATAAATATCTGTTACAGGAGAGCGACCTATTTTATTTGCTTCATCAGCGGTAAGTGTATGATCAATCAGCGGCACTTTACCATAATATCTTACCAGGTCGAAGTAAAAAAACGCACGCAAAAATTTAGCTTCCGCAGTTAACCTGGTTGCCAATGCCGCAGAGCCAACAAAACTGGCATTCTTTGCAACTTGTTCTATAACAGTGTTAGCCCTGAATATGCCGTTAAAATCTGCACTCCATCCTTCTTCAACATATACATTGGGTGCTATTCCTTTTGCAAAATTATTTATAGGATCAGGATCACGACCAACATCATTGGTTGGATAAATATTATCTGATCTTACTTCTGAAAGAAAAAGCAACCTGTCCGGATAACCTCTTAATGAATTGTAGGCCGCATTAATTGCTTGTATAAAATCACTGGGTTGCTGATAAAACGTAACAGTGGTTGCCGATGAGATGGGCACCTGTTGCAAATCTTTAGTGCAGGAGGCCACAAAGAAGCCAACCAATATAATTACAATGAAAGATACTTTTTTCATTTTAAAAAAATTAGACTAATTAAAAAGTAAAGTTTACGCCTACTACGAGTGCTTTGGGCAATGGTATGCCACCATAATCTCCTGCTGCAGGAAATGCGCTATTAGAACTTGAACTGGTGTTAACAGCATCAGGGTTTAAACCATTGATGTATTTATCGTGACCAAAAAAGTTTTCAAGCGTGATGTATAGCCTTGCACCCTGCAAAAAATTCTTTTTAATTACCGTCTTCAGGTTATATCCCAAAGTAATGTCTCTTACACGGACATAATCGGATGAGTATAAATTGTCCGTTGCGGAAGTAATAGGGCTGTAATAATTTGAGTAAGTCTTACCAAATCTTCCATCTCCCTGGTCAGTAGGCGATTTCCACCTGTTTACAAAAGTAGCAGTATGGTTATCAGATTTTCCTTGCCCTGGACGGTTAATCGCTCTTCCCAATTCTGAATAGATAGAACCACCCCATTGGCCCTGCACCAACACCGTTAGATCAAATCCTTTATACCTGAAAGTATTAGTGATGCCGTATGTGTAATCCGGATTTGGATGCCCTACTATTACTTTATCAGCTTCACTTATCACACCGTCACCATTTGTATCCTGGTATTTTAAATCACCTTCCTGTTCGTTTCCGTAGCGGGCCACATTTTTAGCGATGTCGTCCTTTGTTAAGAAACCAATGGTTTGCAAAACATAAATACTATTTAGTGGAGAGCCAACACGCAGGATTTGATCGGTAACGTTATTACCCTGTGGTATAATAATCTGGCTTTGGCCGGGAGCCAGTGCCTCTATCTTATTGGTGTTATGCGTTAAAACGATAGAAGTGTTCCATTGAAATTTACCTACTATATTTCGGGTATTTAATTCAAGTTCTTCTCCTACGTTTCTTACTGAACCGATGTTGCTGAGATATGACGCAAATCCGGTGGCTTCCGGAACCTGGACATTCAGCAACAGATCGGTATTCAATTTATTATAGTAATCGAAAGAGCCTGTAATGCGGTTATTGAATAACCCAAAATCAAATCCAAAATCATAGGTCTGCGATTTTTCCCATTTTAAATCAGGATTAGCCAATACTGTTGGCGTTTGTCCAATCACTGCGGCAGCTGTTGTTCCTAAAACATACCCGGCAGATCCAATAGTGGCAGCCCATGGATAATCATTGGGCAAATTGTTATTACCATTTACACCGTATGTTGCCCGCAGTTTCAGATCGCTAATCACAGGTATCGCTTTCATAAATTTCTCATCACTGGCTACCCATTTCAAAGATGCTGAAGGGAATATACCATATTGATTATTGATGCCAAACCTGGAAGAACCATCTCTGCGAATACTTCCACTTAAAAAATATTTGTCTTTAAATCCGTATTGCAAACGACCGAAGTAAGAAATCAATACACTTTGGGTTGCACCATTTGTACCTGCACCTGTGTTAAGAACAACTGCAGACGCTGCGTTGATAGTTTGTATTGCAGCACTTGTATAACCGCCGCTTGAGTTAATTGAAACCCTGTCTAAACGATCCCAGTTGTAGGCATATCCCGCCAGCAGGTTCAAAGAGTGATCTTTTTTAAATACGGTATTGTAAGTAAGTGTGTTTTCATTTACAAATGTTTGCCGTCTGTAACTGCTGTACGAGCCGCTTGTATTGGCAAGCAGGTTGTTTGCACCGGTAAAAATTCTTGGGTTTACATCGGCAGCTCCGTTCACTCCTTTCACACCCTGACCGGCTAGCTGGTAAGGCACATAGGTAGTTGAAATGTTGTCCGTATTGTCGAGGTTGACAGAAGTTCTAAAACTAAGCCCGTTTAAAATTTGCCACTCTCCATAAATAGTGCCCAACGTGCGGTATCGTTTGGTGGTACCCAGGCTTAACATTAACCTTCCATAAGGATTGATGGAGTTGCTATACAGGTACACCAAATTCTTTCCAACGTTTGGATAGAGGCCCATGGTATCTTCCTGAACGGGTGATTGACTTAGTATCTGGTGAAAAATATTATTCTGTCCGTCAACGCCTGGGTCTTGTGTTATTGAAAAAGTGGGTGCAATATTGATCCCAAATTTTAATTTTTTAGAAGCATTGATATCTAAATTAGCGCGGAGTGAATATGCCTTGTAACCAACATTTTTTACGAAGCTTTCCTGGTTTGCATAGTTGCCAGACATAAAATATTTCACTACATCTGAGCCACCGCCAACAGAAACTTCATAGTTCTGCATATTTCCTTTTCTTTCAATGGCATCCTGCCAGTCTATAAATGACAAACCCGGATGTCCGGGCATAGTCCACCGGGGATCAAGAATATAGTTTGCGTTAAAAAGTCCGCCATTTTTTGCAAGCCTCGTAGCCTGGTCGTCATTTGCAGTGGCGCCTGTAGATGCAAATTGTGTTACATATTGTGCGTTGATTACTTCTGTGGCATTATCAATCCATTGCTGACCATTCATCATAGCCAGTTTTTTTGATGCCTGGTTATAACCCGTGTAGACATTGACGCCAACTTTTGGTTTTCCAGACTGACCGCGTTTGGTAGTTATCAAAACTACTCCGTTAGATGCCCTGGAACCATAAATAGCAGCAGCTGCAGCATCTTTCAGTACTTCTATACTTTCAATATCATTGGGATTAATATTATCCAATGGGTTGCCGGTTGAAAAACTACCATTGCCTGTATTGCTGGAATTGGGCGTTAACGGAAACCCATCAATTACATACAATGGTTCATTGCCACCACTGATCGATCCCGAACCACGTACCTGTATACTAAATGCCTTACCAGGAATACCAGTATTCTGTTTTACGTTTACACCTGCCAGCTGCCCAACCAATGCCTGGTCTACGCGGGTGATTGCCCTTTCATCAAAGTTTTCATTTTTTAATCTGCTTACAGCACCAGTTACGCTTTTCTTCTTTTGCGATCCATAACCAATCACTATAACATCGTCAAGCGATTTATTATCTTTTTTCATTCTTATCACCAAACCGTCTGCAATTGCTACAGTTTGTGTGGAATAACCTACTGAGCTGATTTCAATTTTTTTTCCTTTACCTGCCCCGGGAAGCGAGATAGAAAAACTTCCCGTTTCATCTGTGCTGGTGCCTTTGTTAGAGCCTTGCACCGTTACGTTTGCGTTGGGGACTCCCTGGCCGGTGGTTTGATCTACTACCCTACCTTTAAATTGCCGATCCTGCGCACGTATGCTGATTGAAAAAATCAGCAGCGGCATCAATAATAGTGTAATGTACTTTTTCATATGCGTTGTTTTGTTATCCGCTGAATGACCGGGGAGAAGTTAACTGCAGCACTGCATGCAAACACCAGTGATAGCATTTGCGCAGAAGTAAAAATTCCTTAACTTATTATTGGGGGAATTATAAAAAAGACAATAGCGTCTTGAGCAGTTGTTTGAAATATATTCATCCGGCAATTAGTTTACAATCTTAATTAAATGTAAACCTGCGATAATTTTCAACCATCCCGATCTGTACTGCTCAATAAAAAAGATGAAGTAAAATATTCAAACTACTTCTTAATTGCAATAAGAAGTTTTTAAAAGAATATAAAATTGCTAGAGAGAAACAATATTATATTAACTCATTGATATACTATTTTGATATTTATATCTTAAAGAGGCAAAATTTCTCATGGAACATTTGCGAATTCTTTTTACCAAAACGTAAAATAAGAATGAAATATTTTTTTTCAGTCAATCATCTTGCTTAACCTAAATAATCATTTTCTTGTATTATTTTCTCAACGAAGCATTAAACCATTCAAGAAGAAATGTCACACCTAAATATACTATGGCAATTTTTTTAAGCCTTCCCATTTTACTTTCCATTTGCCATCATTTGGAAAACCAGTGTTTGTGCTTTTATCTGCATCAGCACCTGCACACATTAATGCAACGGCGTTTAGCACACCTCCATTGCCTGGCAAATAAATTGTAAGGCGATCGTCCTGGTAATTATGCCCATTCACTAAATAGGTATTGGTTTTAATCGGCATCAGTAAACTTTCCACTGCTTTATCTGGCATATGCAGTCTTGTTGCAGTCATTGCAGTTAGTGGAAAATCCCAACCCCAGGTATCATTCCAATGCCATATCTTCCATACAAGGTTGAAAGTATTTTTCATTACAGCAGTATCTAGTCCATTTGCTGTTGGCAAAGAACTATAAGCACCCAATACAGCCGGATGATCTTTAAGATAGCGTTCGTTGGTATAACAGTCAGGTGTGCTCTCTGTAACCAGGTATACACCATTGGCTTGTGGCAGCGGTGCAAGTTTATCTATTATCTCATCCCATTTCTTTTTGCGTGTTAAGCCTGCACGCAAGCGCCATTGTTGTGCTGTTTGTAAAGCCCAACTCCAATAACAAAGTTCATATGTGGGATTGAATGTTTGCAAGGGATCAAAACATTCCTGTGCAGGTATAAGCCCTTTGCCTAAATTGTATTTTCCGGTTTGCACATTATAACTTGGAAACGAAGTCATGAAATCTGCTGTAGCAAAAACCAGTTCTTTATACTTTTTAATGATGGCATTATTATGCGCATTGCGATACAGCATCTCCGCCATATAAATAAAGTGCGGTTGCTGCCAGATTAAAAAAGCACCTACAGAAGAGGGCGATTCATCGCCTGCATGGTCTGTCATTTTTTGCCAGCGCAATCCATCAAACCCTTGCCGCTTCGCAATGGCTTTCGCTTTATCAGCCACCCTAAAATACCAATCAAGGCTTCTCTCCAATAATTGCGGCCTTCCCCATTGCGCATAATGCACCGCATGCCACCAATGCATTTCCAAATGTGGTTTGCCATACCAGCTATTATAAGTCAATCCTGTTTCCTGCGGTGGAAAAGCAGATGAACATTGTATTTTGGTAAGGTATTGAGACAGCACCACCCTTCTTTCAATTTCAAATGCACGTTTATCTGTGCAGGCACTAAAATCTACAGCAGCACCACTTTGCCAGAATGCAAGCCATTGATTAATACTATTGGTTTTTGTCTGCACAAATGTTGGAATAATAGTTGGAGGCTTCTCTGAAAAAGCGCAAGACATTTCAAACACATCATTCATAGCAGAAGGTAAAACCAAAAAATAATTTGCTGCTTTTTGTTTAATAGATGGTTTGGCAGATGCGTTTAATGAAACATAGTATACTGTACTGTCAATTATTCTTTTGATTGAAGCAGTATTACCTTTTTGCGTAAGTGTGCTAATGTGTTTGCTGCTATCATCTAACCAATTATTGCCTGCATCTTTAAACTGGCTGTTAGGGTAAGGGAAACGTATCCTTATAAATAATCGTCTTTCTTTTATTAATGGCGATTGGATCTGAAACACCACTGCATCCTGTTGCTGATGCCCAACAGTAATAACATTCACCGGAACATCTTCTACAGTAAATGAGCTGCTGATAACGCCTGTCCACAAATCCAATTGCTGATGAATGTTTTTGATATCGTTAATGCCTGCACCCGTTCCATCTTTCTTTTTTATTTCAAGACCGATATTGCCTAATTGCAAACGATGCGGGTTTACCCTAAAATATTCCACTGCGTTTTTTGCCTCGGGCTCTTTTCCCTGAACCGTGTAAGAGATTTTGCGCCCTTCTAATTCATATGTTTTTTGCGCCTGTTCTATGCGCAGATTTTCTGCATTAGGAAAGCTATGCCAGCCCCATTCTGATTGTGTGCCCAGCGGAACGCCTTTTGCATAATCATCCGGGAAACTCTGCATACCCGTTACATCTACCGTAAAAGCAAAACTGCCATTGCCAACTGAAAGGGACGATAAAGAATCAAACTGTGTATTAATAACATTGTGTCTTTGCACTACAGCATGCCTGTTGATTTTTTGCTGCGCATTTGTATCAATAGTAAAAGCAATTAATGCCAACAAGAAAATCAATATCCAGGCTTTTCTGTACATCTTATGATATTAAGTTTAGCAAATTTTATGAGCCAGGTATTGAAAGTTCTATTAAGCATCATTATCCAGCTTATACCGACGGGCTATACCCATCGGTAGTATATTACGCCCTTTCAGGGCTTACCGCAATACTGGAATGTTGATTCAATTTATTTTACCTACCAATCAATCTTCAACAATGCAACAGACTGTCTTGGTAAGCTTACGTGATATTTTAAAACTCCGCTCTGTACATTTTGTTTTACAGGCTTGCCAATCGTTTGCAGTTGTCCTGCTTTTTCAAGTGTTGCTATTTGCTGTGCAGTAGGTTGTGCAGGTGAGCCCATCTTTTTCCAAACCTCATAAGAATTGCTGTGATCCTTATCTATTCTGTATTGAGTAATAGTAGCCTGTTTCGCTTTTACATCTTTGCACTCTACCAAAACATTCTCTGCTGCACCGGTTGTATCATCATCGTGGTAATTCCACAACATCACCGCTATATTATTATTGCCCGCAGATGCCATAGCGCCTACATCGTTACCTGCCCGCACACTGGAATCTCGAACAGTTAAGAAAGAATACATTTTATTACCCGCTACAGGCAACATCTTTCCTTTCATCATGCCAAACATGCGAAATACATTCAGTACAGGTTTGTCAACACCGTTTGTAGCTAAATCGCGATAGCCATAAAACCAGGGCTGGTTCTCAAATTCAAAAGACCAGGATACTGCACCAAGAAAATTTACTTTGTGATATGCTGCCAGCAAATACTTTCTTGCAAAAGAAGCAGCAGTATAAGAAGAGTACATCGTTCCATTGCGATATGCATTCTCCGGGTTGGTAGCCATGCCGCAAGCTGCACAACCTTCCGGATCACTTTCACCAATAATTATAGGAAGGTCTTTGTATTTTTCAGTAGCGGCTACAATAGAGAACCCCGAAGAGATATCACGCAACTGCGTACCCATATTCATACGCACATGATTGTTTACAAGACGCGGTGCACCTTTTGCATGAAAGGCAATAAAGTCTAAAGATGTCCCAATCTTACCGGTCACATTATTGGTGTCGCTGCTACAATGCTTTAAAAAGAATTGCAAAAACTCCGCAGCACCTTTTCCTGATGGCCCTGTTACATGCGGGCCTCCTACTTTTGCTGTAGGCAATGCACGTTTCACCGCATCAGCAGAATAGTCATACAGTTTGCAATACTCTTGCACCGTTCCTTTCCAGTAGCCATTACCGCCATTGGGTTCATTCCATAATTCCCAATACCAGCTTTCTACTTCTGTTTTACCATAGCGTTCAACACAATGCTTTACCCATTGATAAATCAGTTCACCCCATTTGCTATAATCTTTTGGTGGATATGCCCAGCCTGTGAAAATATATTTATAATCCTGCCCGGGTTGCCAGTGATGCTGGTATGGCTCCGGATGTGTAGACAATGCTTCCGGCATAAAACCCATTTGCGCCAACGGCTTCATACCGCGTTGCACATAAGTATCAAAAATAGAATCAGTGATATGCCAGTTGTAAATTGGTTTGCCATTGGCATCTTCTGTATATGCGTTGGTAGAACCCCATTTCAATGCAGGCGTTCCATCACCAGTGGTGAGCAGGTTGTGTGCACGCACATGTACCGGCACCGGGCTTAATGCAGCAATCTCCGACAATAATTTTTTTCCATCCTTCATGTAAGTATAGTTTGGCTCGTCATAACCAAACCATGCCCATACAGGTTTCATATCTCCAAGATTGGAACCTGCATTTACTTCAATGTAAGCAGTATCATTTGCCGATTGCGCAGTTGCGATGTAACTGCAAACAAAGCAAATCAGGCTAACAAAACAAATTTTCTTTAGCATTAGCAATTGTTATAAGAAGTGCTGAAATATTTTGTCAACGTGCGTACGCACGTATCCAATGGAACGCAGATTATCATGATTGAGCAGATAAATACAGATTTATTTTCTCCATTAGGTAAAACGAGTCCATATTTAATGCTTTCAGGTGATAAATCTATATTTAACAGTCTGCTTCAATATGCAATCGCATTCAATATCTCAAAAAATTAAATATCCCTTAAATCCATTCAATCATGACAATCTGCGTTCTATCATCGTATCAAAAGAATGCGCTTATGGTTTAATATCTTCCTGCTGTTGTCAATGGGTAATTATCTGTTCTGAATGGAGAAGCGGGCAATCCTGCCCCATTAAACAGATTTGGCTCCGGCACATTTTTGTATGCAAATCTTACTGCTACGGGTTTTGCAATAGCATCACTCCAAACCAGTATTGTCTTGCCTTCTATTTTAGCTGTAGCCGGCACAAAATTTCCGCTTTCATCTGCTATTGTAAATTCTTTCAGATCTCCATCTTTTGCTGTTAATCCATCAGCGTAATCAAAATTTATACGGATTTTATTGCCTTCCACCTTCATAGATGAATACAATGGGCCGCTTACAACAATGTTTTTCTTACCATATTCATTTTTAAGTGCCCAAAAAGCCAATCTTTCACCCACCGGTTTTTTAAAGCGTGGATGAATATCCAATGAGTCGCCCTGGTCTGTAATAACAGCCATACCAGTATAAGGAACATGACGCAATGTATAGAATTGTGCTTCTCTTATTTCTGGATTTTGCCCCTTGTGTGGCGCTATCTGTACAAAATAAAAAGGCATCTTGGGATTGTGAAAATCTTCACGCCAGTTATTGATCATAGCAGGAAACAAACGATGGTATTGTGCGGCTCTGCCTGCATTGCCTTCGCCCTGGTACCAGATTGCACCTTTAATGGTATAAGGCAAAACCGGCGCAATCATGCCGTTGTATAACTTGTAAGGAGAGTTGCTATGCTTTGGCCCCATTGGCTCTCTTGGTGCGGCAGGTTTTGTTTTGCTGGTATCTGCTTTCCATTTGTCAAGCTCTGCTTTGAATTTTTCATACGCAGCAGGATAATCTTCGCATTGTTTTTTATAACGCTCCATTATATGAACTAAACTTGTGTCATTTTCCAACACTTCTTTCCTTGTCCACGATTCTGCCGGTGTTCCTCCCCAGGTGGCATTGATAATGCCGACAGGATAACCTGTTGCTGCATTAACAGACTTTGCGAAATAAAAAGCAACAGCCGAAAAAGTGTCTGCTGTTTGCGGTGAGCACATTTTCCACTCTCCTCTAAAATCATTTTGCGGATCGTCTGATACTCGATTGGGTATATCAATTGTACGGATGAATGGATAGTTGGCATTCCTGATTTCGTTTTCATAATCAATAGCACCAGTGTAGCCGGTGCTGCCTTTTCTGCCAAGGAAAAACTCCATGTTTGATTGGCCCGATGCCAGCCAGACTTCTCCCAACAAAACATTTTTTACTTCTATTGTATTACTACCGGAAAATGTAATGGTGTAAGGGCCGCCTGCTTTTGTTGTAACTATGCTTACCTCCCATGTACCGTCGGGGTTTGCTGTAGTCATTAGTGGTTTTTTAATCCAACTAGCGGCAACACTTACACGTTCTCCTGAATTTGCCCATCCCCATAATTTAACGGTGCTGTTTTGCTGCAATATCATATTGTCTGAAATAAGTGCAGGGAGGCGAATAACAGCATGCGCAGGTGCGAAGAATAGAATAAATGCTAAAAGGAAATTTAA
This sequence comes from Chitinophagaceae bacterium, assembly GCA_047602295.1. GTDB lineage: Bacteria > Bacteroidota > Bacteroidia > Chitinophagales > Chitinophagaceae > JACMLD01. Next base: position 5,582,297 of record JASGHP010000001.1, read on the forward strand.
TTTTGTAGACATAGCAAGACAATCTTTTGTTGTAAGAAAATTAAGATTTCAAAAACGAATCCCCATCCTGTTGTATCCTGAAATCAATTTATTTGGCTAGTAATTTATTCAATTGTTCAAACTCCTGCTGACTGACTGTAAACACCGTGCCGTGCTTTGTTCCCATGGGAAATTGTACTTTATCCGAGATATCCACCCAGTCAATTAAGTTTTTTGAAATTACGGTGCCATAGGTATGTTGCATATACTTATCAAAGTACACCATCCATGAATCACCAATTTTAATGGCAGTTGGCCCTTCAGCCCAATAATTACCGGTGATAGGAGCTGAAGGTTTTCCATAACCATACGTGAGATGATCACTATAAGCAACACGAATATTTTTCTGTGGTGGCTTGCGTGTTTCGTCTTTCAGAAACATCACAAAACGATTGCCATCTTTTTGAATAGTGGCATCAATAACATTAAATCCCTGATCATATAGCAATGTTGTTTTGCTGTATGTTTTAAAATCTTTGGTAGTGGTATAATAAAGCCGGTGATTGTATTTATCATCTCCTGCCGTATCGCCTGCAAGAAATCTGCCCGGTATGGTGGTGGCCCAATAAATCATGTATTCTTTTGTTGCTGCATCGTAAAACAATTCAGGTGCCCAGCAATTGCGTGCAGTTGGTTCATCCTTCATCACAGGTATAAATTGTTGCTCACTCCAGTGTACCAGATCTTTTGAACTGGCATAACCAATACCTCCATCGTTCCAGCTTACTGTCCATACCATATGAAAAAGGCCATCGCCCCCTCGTATAATACAAGGGTCACGCATTAGCTTGTCTTTCGCTACCATTGGCTTCAGCACTGAACTATCATTGTTTAATGCAGTCCAGCTATAGCCGTCTTTACTGTATGCCAAATGCAAACCATCTTCTCCATTATTTTTAAAATAAGAAAACAGGTAGATTTTTCTTCCAGTCTGTGCTATTACATTTTGCAGCAAAAAGAACGATAATAGAAAAACGAAAATTCTTTTCATAAATAAACATTAAGGCAATTCAAGTGCATGGTCTACAGGAAAATCTTGTCCGCTCCAAACTTTTACAGCTGTCCAGGGCTGTGCAGGTGCAGACCAGAACTCATCTGTATCCGGCAAACCCAATGGCAAAAATATAGTGGAACACAAATACAAGCTGCCAGTATTGATGTAACTATCAGCAAGATTAGGTTGATTACCCGACAAGCCAATATTCAGCCATCCGTCTTTTGTAAATGTACCAGGTGCATCCAATGTCTTTTTAATGACAGCGGTTAATGCAGACCTTATTTGTGATGCTGGCAATACTTCCGGCAATTGCTTTCTCAACGCCATATCTGCCAGGTGATGAAAAGCAGCACCACGATAAATAATAGAACGTCCTGTAATAGGAAAACTCCCATCCGTGTTAATCATACGCTCTTGTATAACCGCATATCGCTTGTTGATTTTATCAAGCTTTGGTGCAAACCATTCGTACGATTTTCCATTGGCTTGCCGTAAGCACGCCAATATATTAGCGAGATAAGGTTGTATTACATAACTGTTGTAATAATCCCAATGGTATTGCATGCCATCAGAAAAAACACCATCACCTACATACCAGTGTTGTGCAAACTCACGCATACCATATTCAATACGCAATGCATCATACTCCATATTGTAGCGACAAAAGAATGCTTCAATCATACCAGAAAATAAAATCCAGTTGTTGTAGCCAGGTGTATTATTCCGGGTAAGCTTAAACGCAGTTATTACCTGCTGACGAACTTTTTCATCCATATGTTCCCATAACCATGGGCAGCGCACCAACGACAATGCCAGGAAAGAAGCATCCACCAATGGTTGTCCGCCTGTCCATGTTAAATAATCTTTTGCAGCAGGATTGGTAGCATTCTCAAATGCTTTCAAAGCCCATGCACGATATTTATTACGAAGTGCTATTTCTTCATTGCTGCCACCTTCGGTATTCAACCAGGGAGAAATGCCTGTCATCACTCTGCCGAACGCTTCCAGGTACGCAGCTTTTGTACGTGACTCTTTATTATCTATACGAACCGATAAAACCAACGGCAATTTTTCTTTCAATTTATCTTCTGCCAGGTTAGATAAAACAGGCGCTGCCAGTTTATCAAGGTATTGCAGCCAAATGGCACGATCACTTTGTGCAGCTTTGTTTTGAGCTTGCGCAACAATAGTAAAAATGAATAACAATAAAATCAACGATGCTTTTCTACATTTCATTTTGCAAGTGCTTTATACCTTTTCATGGCTTCTACAAAATAATAATCGGCATAAGTAAGCGGCGTATCTACTTCAGATTTTGCTGGCAAATGGCCAACACAATGTTGTATTAAAAAACCACCGTTTGCTCCAGGCGCTGCTTTATAAGGTGCAGCAGATAATGATTTCAAAATAATTTCTACAACCTGCATGTATTCCTTTGCTTGTGCAGCAGGCACATAACCACTCAATTCTATAAGAGCTGATGCGGTAATTGCCGCAGCGGATGCATCTCTTAATGCGTTAGGAATATCCGGTGCATTGTAATCCCAATAAGGAATTTTATCGGCCGGCAAATTTGGGTTGGATAAAATGAAATGCGCAATATGGTTTGCCTGGTCAAGATATTTTTTATCTTTTGTTTCGCGATACGTAACGGTATAACCATAAAGCCCCCACGCTTGTCCACGTGCCCAGGCAGATTCATCTGCATAACCCTGCGCAGTTTTTTTCTGCTTCACTCCACCTGTCTCTCCGTTATAATTTATTACGTGATAAGAGCTATAATCTGGTCTGAAATGATTTTGCATTGTTGTGTTGGCATGTGTAACAGCAATCTTATAAAAAGAAGAATCGCCGGATACTTTTGTGGCCCAGAACAACAATTCAAGGTTCATCATATTGTCTATGATTACCAGGAAATCAGTAGAATCCTTAGAATTCCAGGATTTGATGCATCCTACTTTGGGATTAAAACGCGTAGAGAGCGATTTTGCACTGTTCAATAAAATCTCTTTATACTCAGCCGATGGTGCCAGGCGATTAGCATTTCCAAAACTGCAATACATCATAAAACCAAGATCATGCGTGCCTTTGTTGAATTGCTCTTTCTTCAACAATTCTAATATGCGCATAGATTCATCATGCAACACTTTGTCTTTGTTCTGCTCATATAAATACAACAATGTACCGGGGTAAAAACCACTGCACCACCAACCTGAATTGCTAAATCCGTATTTGTTTTTATCGGGGTAAAATGTTTTAGGAAAAGAATCTGATGGCAGATTTTTCATCAGCACTTTGTATTGTGCATCTGCATCGCTTATATTTTGCTGAATGGTTTTCAGCAATTCTTTATCAGCTTTATAAGAAAATTTTTGCTGGGCATTGCTAAAACAACTCAGCAATAGAAAAAGAAATAAGAGTGGCTTGCTAACCGTTGGCATTATGTTTTTGTTTTTGGGTGGTGAAAAGAGTTCTTCCTGCAAACAGTGGTTTATATTTTCACTGCCTGTCTTGCCAGCAACAACCATTCTTTGCCTTGCTTTTTCCATACCAGCAGAATAGCAATATGCGCAGTATTGGGTTTTCCGTTATCACTTGTTTTGGCAGACAATACATGGCGTACCATGGCAACATCACCTACTACTTTAATGGTTTGTTCTGTTAAATCTATATTGAGGAAATCTGAAGCGCCACTAACCAATGCATCTATAAACTCTGCCTGGTTCTGTACTTTACCGCTTGAGTGGCCGTAGCTCAAATCTGGTGATGTAAGTTTTGTTAACGCTTCTTTTGTTGGGTCTACCATTGCCTTGCGAAGATTCTCCACCGCATCAGCCACCGCTTTTTCATCTTTTGTTTGAGCATGTACAGCGCTTAATGAGAAAGCCGCTACTAACAAAAACAGCATTTTTTTCATGATTGTATTTTTATTTGATTTTATAATTATTGTACAAATATAACCGGTGTAAGTGTTACAGGCCCCATAAGACCAGAAGGTTTTGGCGACCATTTAGCAGCAGAGAACAAACCGTCAGAGCCGCGGTTCTTAGCAAGCCGGGGAGGAAAGTTGATATTATAGAACTTCTTCCACATTACACCACGCTTATCTAAATCTGCAATGCGGTTGGCCATTCCATTGGTAATTATTATTTGCAACAGGTTATCGTCTTTAAATTTTGCAGCAGGAATTGTAATGCGATAAGAAGGCCCTATTAAAACACACAGCTTTGCTCCATTCAATAATACTTCTGCGCTTTCTCCTACTTCACCCAGATCCAATATCCAGGCGGCAGCATTACCATTGGGCTTTCTTACCTGTATGCTGTATTGTGCTGTGCCTGAAAATTTCTTAACATCATCATTGGGCAAATCTGTCCATGAGCCAATATTTTTAACGGTTGCAGATGCAGGCAAAACAGGGCCGCCGCTTATAAAATCAATCTTCCAGTTTCCTGTTACTTCTTCAGCATCGCCAGTAGCATTTGTGTAAGGATATGCAGTTCCGGTTATTTTATTGTTAGCTGTTTGTACGATGATACTTTCGCCAGGTTGCAGATCTACATACACAGACAAAAGACTATCCCCATTATTTTTTGTTCTGGCTATACCTTTCCTTTCCTGCATGGCATCAAACAAAGCAGCAGATACAGCTTTTGATTGCAGCATTACTTCTCCTGAAAAAGCATTGTTGTTTGTGTTCACAATAAAATAATAATCGCCGGAAGCATACTGACGCCGCACATATTTCAATCCTTTGTCTACCATTGTTTCCCTGTTTACACCGGCAGCAGTTAATAATGTTTGCAAATCATCGCCCATTAAAAAAGCTCCTTTTCCAGTGCTGGCTTTTTTTATACCATTAGCATCCGTAAACTGAAGACTTGCAGCCAACTGATCAAAAGCAGCCTGTTTCTTCTCCAAATCGGCAAACCCTGGCACTTTGCGCGGTAATTCGTTTAGCACTAAAATTTTTGCACCGTCATTGGCAAGCGTTACCAGTTGCTTCATGGTTTCCAAAGGCAGATAGCTGGCGCCTGCCAATAAAATAACCTTATAGTTTAAACCGCCTGTTTGCAATAAGCCATCACTTGTTTTACACGCTTGTACTTGTTTGTCCGATATAAAATCAAATGCATATCCTTTTTCCAAAAGGTAATCGGCATCAGACTTAAACGCTGTTTTTTCTAACCCATGCATTCCATCAAAATGATGCAGCATTACATTACCTGGTTCTGATAATTTATCACTGAAAGGAAAATAAAGCAGGATATCATTGGCAGGTTTTCCACTTTGCAGGAAAGACTGACAGCGGGCTATATAACTGTTCAACGCGGGAAAGTCTTTCCAGAAAGAATTGGCTGGTGTAAAATGCACTGCCGCATAAAACAACCAGCCCGGCCATGTTTCTTTAGGGGGAGAATACACCGTGCCGTGATAAAAGATATGATTAACGCCTCCAACAAAATATTGATCAATCGCCTGCTTAACATCGCCGAGTGAAGATTGAAAATGCTCTCCCAACCAAGTAGCAGATTCAGAAGAAGCCAATGGTTTGCCACTCACATGCGCGGCAGAAGTAGCAAACTTAAAACGCAATACATCGGTACCTTCTGTTTCAGGAATGTCTATGGCTGCATAGAGATCTAAAATGTTGGCAGGAGATCCATGACTTTGATTGCGCACCAATTTTCCTTTGGCCTTTGCCCACTCGTGCCAGGGTTGCGTAAATTTCTCTAACAATAAATCAGCAATGGTTAATCTATAATCATATAACACACGAGTGTTCTTTTCTGCATTGTCTTTTTGAAACAGTGCCGGCAATTCATTTCTGATGTCATAGCCCCTGCGCTGTTTAAACTGTTGCAAAAAATCCGGCGTCCAGTTGCTTTGTCCTCTCGCATCATCCACTTCGTAAGAATCATTAAAAAAGGAACGGAGATAAGAAATATCTTTTCCTGCAAAAGCTTTATCAAAAGTGCCGAGGTAATTTTTTAATGCAGTGCCAGAAAAATGATCAATCGCTTCGCCTTCTCCACCAGGTGCTGCACGTTCTACCATCTTTCCATGCCAACCCTGAAACAATGCATATAAAGTCCAATTATTATCAGAAGGGGCCGTCCAGTTTAATTTTCCAGCGGTATCTACTTTGTCGGTGAGATCAATCGCATCGCCTTTGTCGGGATAAGCCATCAATAATGTGAGCGGTAATCTTTTTTCAAACCTAACCTGGTCTATTGCATACAACTGCAAATCTTTATTGGTAGCAATAGGGTAAGAAAGGTTTTTAATATCTGGCGTAACACTGCCTTCTGTTTTTACCAAAGGCTTTTGCGTAAACTGAATCAGTTCCTGCAATTGTTCTCCACCTTTTATAGTGTACTGAACAAGATTAATATTTTTGGATGCATCTGCCGGCGTAACCATTGGCCCACCAAATGGCCAACCCGTACCTGTTGCCATATCAATACCAAGACCATCACGTTTTGCTTCCTGCAAAGTAAATTGCAGCATGTCTACCCATTGCGGTGTTAAATATTTTATGAACTGAGCCTCTGTTCCCTTTACTCCATAAATAGGGGTTATCTCTAAACCACCAAGGCCTGCCTGTTGGTATTTTTTCATGTTGATGGCCAGGTCTGTTTTATTTACAGCGCTGCCCTGCCACCACCAGCGTGTCCACGGTTTATTGGTTTGTGTAATAGCAGGCCATTGCAATTGCGCATAAGAAGCAAGAGACAGCAATAGCACTGCAATTGAAATTGAATATTTCTTCATTGGGGATTGTCAATAATAATATAAAAGCTAATAATTTTCCATCATTTCGATTTGGCTATTTCTACTGCATATACATTTTCTACTCCTTCAAAATTAGCCCTGAATATAATCCATTTACCATCGGGCGAAAAATGTACATTCGGTTCCAGCCGGTAATTATGGTGTTTCATGTTTACAAGCCTTTCAGATTTCATTTTATCACCAGCAGGCGTAAACAAATAAATCCACATGCCGTCTTTCGCCCTGGCTACCTGCCCTTCATTGCCACCATCACCACAAAAAAGCTGTTGTTGCTCATTAATGTTGAAATGAATACTCCATTCATCTCTTGTAATGGAATATCTTTTTTCTGTGCCATTTGTAAGGTTGGCACCTGCTACAAAAAAATTTTCTCCACGCGGCATTTGCAGATCGAACCAAATGGTTTTTCCATCGGGTGCAAACCATTCATGCCCGAAGATTTCCATGTCCATTGTTCTTTTGTGTACCAGTTTCACTTGCCTGCTGTTTACGTCAATCGTCCATATGCGATCTACTTTATGCCACGGCCCTTCATGACAAAACATCAACAGCGAAGGATCTGTAGGAGAAAACTGGACATGGTTAAGCCATGCACTATCCGTAAAAATCCTTTTTAATTCTTTTGTGCGCACATTCACCGTAAATAATGTACGCGGTAATTTCGCCTCGTAAATAATATTGAAATAATCAGACTTAGCAGGATTATTTTTTAGCAGCTCTTTCTCTTTGTCTTCAGACCATGCTCCTGCCAGCAAAGTTTCATCTGCATTAATAGTAGTGATGCTTGCTTTAAAATCTGCAGGAAAAACATACAGCAGTTTCGTTTTTTTATTATCAATATTAGTAGAGAAAACACTGTCTTTTATTTGATAGAAAACATTTCTTCCCTTCTTACCCAATATTTCTCCATTCATAGCAGATGCTTGCTGCGTGATGGGTTCAGATTTCAAAGTTGACAGATCAACTTTATACAATTGCTTATCCGTTGCGCTGCTGTTGTAAGTCTCTTGTTTGGCAGCTTTTTCATTGTCTGGTTGTGTTACAGCACTGCTGTAAAAAACCATGGTGTTGCCCACAAAAGGATTGTTGTGAAAATAGAAGCTCATGTTGCTTCTGCCATTGTTGGTAAGTCTTACAATCTTATGATGAGTATCTTTATCTATCCAGGAAGCTGGCATTGATTGTGACCCTGTTTCCAAAAGCGATTGCGCATTCAATCGTTGAAAACAAATTGTGATCAGCAGAAGAATAAATAGCTGTTTCATATAGCAAGTTTAAGGCGATTTACAAGGCTTCTAAAAATAGGCAAGCTCTAAGGCTAAATCGTCCTGTGCTATCCTGCAATTGCTATTGCTTTGTTAACACAAAAAACGTTTTGCATCCTCTCTTGTTTCGCCCATCATTGTAATGCAAACTCAATGTAACTGAATTGGCTAAAACTTCATTATATCCCTTCGTACAAAAGAGTTGTTTGCTGTTTCATCAATACTATTTTAACCCTTCTGTGTTTGGCTCACATCATGTATTAATATAGCTATTATTAGCAAAAATTTGTTTATCCTGTTCTCTCCATCCGTCTTATTTTTGATGAAATTTAAATTGCATTAAAATTTATACCTATGTGCGGAATTGTTGCCTATATCGGACCACGTGAAGCTTATCCTATTATTTTAAAAGGACTGAAACGATTAGAGTACCGTGGCTATGACAGCGCCGGTGTTGCATTGATAAATGATGGATTGAAAGTTTACAAAAAGAAAGGCCGTGTAGCAGAACTGGAAGAAAGCGTGATTGGCAAAGACATGCATGCACATATTGGTATTGGTCATACGCGATGGGCCACGCACGGAGAGCCTAGTGATCGCAATGCACATCCGCACGTATCTGCCAATGGAAAACTGGCCATGATACACAATGGCATAATTGAAAACTATACACAACTAAAAAAGGATTTACAAAACAAAGGCTATTCTTTTAAAAGCGATACAGATACCGAAGTATTGCTCAACTTTATTGAAGACATTCAACAAAAAAATGAATGCGGATTAGAAGAAGCATTGCGCATTGCATTGAAACGTGTAACCGGCGCTTATGTAATTGTATTGGTAGATGCGGATCATCCTGACACGTTGATTGCAGCAAGAAAAGGAAGTCCACTGGTGATTGGTGTTGGCAAAGGAGAACACTTCCTTGCTTCTGATGCATCGCCCATTATAGAATATACCAAGGAAGTAGTTTATGTAAACGATTATGAACTGGCCATACTGCGTGCCGATGAACTTATCTTAAAAAATTTAGGCAACGAAAAAATTACGCCGTTTATACAAAAACTGGATTTGGAACTGGCAGCCATTGAAAAAGGTGGCTACGATCATTTCATGCTGAAAGAAATTTTTGAACAGCCAGACACTATATATGATTGCTTGCGCGGAAGATTAGATGCTACTGCAGGAACTATCACCATGAGTGGTGTGCAGCAATACATTGACCAATTGAAAAATGCGCCGCGCATTATTATTATTGCATGTGGTACCAGTTGGCATGCAGGCCTGGTGGCAGAATATGTTATTGAAGAATTGTGCCGCATACCGGTAGAAGTAGAATACGCTTCCGAGTTTCGCTATCGTAACCCGGTTGTACATAAAGGAGATGTAATTATTGCTATTTCGCAAAGTGGCGAAACAGCAGACACTATTGTGGCTATTGAAAAAGCAAAAGAACAAGGTGCTATCATATTTGGCATTCTGAATGTGGTAGGCTCATCTATTGCCCGCATATCTCATGCCGGTGCTTATACGCATGCAGGACCTGAAATTGGTGTGGCCAGCACCAAAGCATTTACCGCACAACTGGTAGTGCTTACAATGGTAGCATTAAAGATTGCCATAGAAAAAGGCAGCATTACGCAAGAAAGATACATGGAACTGCTAAAAGAATTGCAGGAAGTACCTGAAAAGGCAGCCATCATTCTAAAAAACACAGACAACATAAAAAGAATAGCAGAAAAATATAAGGATGCCCCCAATGCATTGTACCTGGGTCGTGGTTACAACTTCCCTATTGCGTTAGAAGGCGCCTTAAAGCTGAAAGAGATTTCTTATATACACGCAGAAGGTTATCCTGCTGCAGAAATGAAGCATGGCCCTATTGCATTGGTAGATTCAACGCTACCCGTATTCTTTGTTGCAACAAAAGATGTTTACTACGAGAAAGTGGTGAGCAATATACAAGAGATAAAAGCCCGCAAAGGAAAAGTAATTGCAGTAGTCACGCAAGGTGATGAAGCCATTACTGCAATGGCCGATGATATTATGATTGTGCCCGAAGCAAATGAAATTGTAGCGCCAATGCTAAGCGTTATTCCTTTGCAATTGTTGAGTTATTATACAGGTGTTGCCAAAGGACTTGATGTTGATAAACCACGCAACCTGGCAAAAAGCGTTACAGTTGAATAAAAGAACCATCTATGAATGTCATCAAAAAAAATCCTGTTAGCACACTGGGTTATAATTTTATAGCAGCGCCTTTTTTACCGAAAGGGAAGAACGAATACTACCTGCGCAATCAGCAGAACAAAAACGGTATTAGTTATAGAAAGTTGACTGCATACGAAATTGAAGTGCTGGTACGCAATCGCAATACATCAGACGACTGGAATCAACTATTGGTGTCTGATGCCTTTACACCAGAACTGGTACAAAACTGTAAATTTTACGGACTGGTACGCATTGGCCGGTTAGAACCCTTTTACGCAGAATTTCATAACCTGCGCAGGCCTGTAGGTTTATACAATAGCACCATTATCAGTTCAGACCTCGGCAATAATGTGGTGATTGATAATTGCAATTATCTTTCTCACTACATTATAGGCAACGATACCATGATTGTAAATGTAAACGAACTGGCTACCACCGACTACGCCCGTTTTGGAAATGGGATTGTAAAAGAAGGAGAAGATGAAGCCAATCGCATCTGGCTGGAAGTATGCAATGAAAACGGTGGCCGCAGCATTATACCTTTTGATGGCATGCTTCCCGGTGATGCTTATTTATGGACAAGGTTCAGAGATAACAGCGCATTGCAAAATGCTTTTAAAAATTTTACAGACGCTGACTTTGATAAACGCCGTGGCTATTATGGAGAAATTGGCGATCGCACTGTCATTAAAAACTGTGCTATCATTAAAGATGTATGGATAGGCTCTGATGCGTATATAAAAGGCGCCAACAAATTGAAGAACCTTACCATCAATTCTAATGCACAGGCAAAATCGCAGGTGGGAGAAGGTTGCGAGTTGGTAAACGGTATCATCAACGAAGGCTGCCGTGTTTTTTATGGCGTAAAGGCGGTACGTTTTTTTATGGCCTCTCATTCGCAATTAAAATATGGTGCAAGACTTATCAACTCATATCTCGGCAACAATGCCACCATATCTTGTTGCGAAGTATTGAACTCTTTGATATTTCCTGCGCATGAGCAACACCATAACAATTCTTTTCTATGCGCTGCTTTGGTAATGGGGCAAAGCAATATGGCTGCAGGTGCTACCATTGGCTCCAATCATAATTCACGCAGCCCGGATGGAGAGATCATTGCGGGGCGTGGCTTCTGGCCAGGCCTTTGCGTAAGCCTGAAACACAATTCTGTATTTTCCAGTTTTTGCATTCTTGCCAAAGGAGATTACCCGGCAGAATTGAATATTCAATTTCCTTTTTCGCTGGTAAGCAATGATGTTAGCAAAGATGAGTTGGTAATAATGCCTGCGTATTGGTTTATGTACAATATGTATGCGCTTGCACGCAATTCGTGGAAATATATTGACCGCGATAAGCGGACCGATAGAACTCAGTTGATAGAATATAGTTTTTTGGCGCCGGATAGTGTAAATGAGATTATACATGCGCTCGCAATAATGAAACAAATTGCAGGCACTGCTTATACTAAAAAATTCAATCAGCGTTTAACCGCAGACGAAACAATAAAAGTGGGTGAAAGATTGCTTGAAGCCAATGATCGCATACTGGAAGAGTTGGAATTATTGGTGCCGGATGCAGAACACAGTGATAGAAAAGTGGTATTGATAAAAGCTGCCAATGCTTATCATATTTTTAAAGAGCTTATCAATTACTATGCTGCCACAGAATTATTGCAACTGGTAGAAAAAGAGAAAATAAAAAATATAAATGCCCTGTTAGAACAATTGCCTTCTGTGTCAAAATTGGAAAGTTTTACAAATGCAGGCGGTCAGTTAATTTCCAATACAGCGTTGCAGAAATTATTAACCCAGGTTGAAACAGGAAAAACCAAAAACTGGGAAGCAATACACCAGTTTTATAAAAAACAGTCTGACTTGTATCCCGTTCAAAAATTGCAACATGCATTGTCTGCTTTGCAATTTGTATATGGCATCAACCTGAAAAAGAATAAAGCTTTATTGCAAAAAGTATTGCAACAAAGCATTTATACCAAAGAATGGATGGTACGCGGCATTTACGATAGCCGGGCTAAAGATTATACAAACCCGTTTCGCAAGATGGTATATGAAAACAGGAATGAAATGGATAAGGTAACCGGCAGCCTGGAAAAAAACAGTTTTATTTTGCAGGAACAGGAAGCTTTGGTGCAATACAAAAAGCAAGTACAGCACGTGTTGCGCATGTTTAAGTTGTAAAATGATTTTATCAGGGTTGTTTAATAAATCTTGTAATTAAGTGTGTCTTATCTTTTACAATTACAGTTATTGTATAGACACCGGCTTTGGCTGTATGCAAAATCAGTGGAATGTTATTTACGCCTTCACTTAACATTATTCGCTCTGTTCGAACTATCCTGCCTTGTGTATCAAGTATAACCATATCTGCGTTACCATTTGTTGATGATCTAATTACAAGAGTTGCATTATAAGAAACCAATGAAGGCCAGACAGCAATACTGTTTTCATTCAATGATTGTCCGTTCACCAATACCAGATCTGAAATGATATATTCACCTGAATTGTTTGTCATTTTTAAACGATAAAAATGCTTGCTGCTTGTAGTACGGTTGTCTGCATATTGATAAGCAATTTGACCATTTATCGCTGTTATTTTCGCGAGTGTTTCAAAATATCTACCATCAACGGATGATTGCACTTCAAAATAAGCAGGCAGCCATTGGCCCGTCATTTTCCATTTTAATAATACCAGTTGGTTTTGTTGTTCCGCTGTAAATGATTGCAACAAAATCGGTAAGGGATTCTGATGCGCATCGGCACTAGCCAGCGTAAAATAGTTACTACCAGTTTCAAATGTATTTATAGGATTACTCACTACAGAGCCTGCCGCACCTGCTATACCAGTGGTGGTTGTGTTTCCTGCATCGTCCCAAATACCGGATTTTAACTGCGCCACTCTTAATGCTGGCATCGAAGTAACGCCGCCACTGTTTACATTGTCGAAAGATAATTCTATTTGCGTTGAAGGCGATGGTGTTATATCCGGTACTACTGACCAGTATTCAATAGAAGAAATATGATGAATACCATTGCCCGTTATTGCTGACAATGCGTTTGGGTTGAGCTTAAAAAACTCAACTGTATAATTGCCCGTGGCGTTTTTAAGTTCAAGCCATCTTTGCGTAATTCCTTTACCTACCGGAAAAAGAAAATGATCGGTAGCCACAAGCCCCTCTTTTCTTAAAGCACCGTTTATAAAACAATCTGTTGCCAGTGAATCCGCCTGAAAACTACATCCTGTTAATAGCGTAAGTAAAAAACCATTGCAATTAACTATGCCTTTTGATAAGACCAATTTGTAAGGCAATAATACATTTGTCAACAATGAAGCTCCTGCCCTATTGTTAATACGCATGCTTACGCTGTTGCTGATTGTGCCGGCAATTTGCAGCCGTTGCTGATTGCTGCCATTCAATTCTATTGTTGGTAATCCGGTAGAAGATTCTGTAATGGAGCCAGCCGTTTGCGCTACATCTCCTTGTATATAAACTGTATTGTTATTAGGTTGACTGGCAATATTAAACACACCGCCTTGCTGCAAATAATTTCCTTTTATAGTAGTTGTAGCTACATCGGTAAGATCAAGATTGATAGTTGCACCTGCATTAATAACAAGATCTCCATTGATGGTAAATGCACCGGAACCGCTTGCAGAATAGGTTTGTGTACCGCTGGAAGCATCTGCACTAAATACCAGTGAACCATAAGTGCGGTTGGAAGCAGAAAAAGTATACCCTCCACCCGGCACATCAAATTTAAAAATTCCCTGTTCGGTGCCGGGTACTTGTGATAATGCTGCTACCAATGCAGCATGAGAAGTCCTTGTGTTGTGCGTATACTGCCCGCCGTTATCAATCTTCAATGAACCATTTATTACAATAGCAGCACCGCTGTTAGCGCCGGATGAATTCAATAAAATTCCACCACTGCTAATATTAATTGCATTGCCTGAACCTGTAACTGTAAAAGCAGGCGCCAGGCTATTGGAAGCCGGCAATAACAATTGAACATTGTTTCCTGTTGTGGCAGCGATAGTAATGAATTGTATGGTAACAGCTGTAGCGGGTAATGTGACTGTATAACTATTGGTTACAATGCTATTGTCTAATATTACATTGTCTGATGCACCCGGCATTGTATTGCCCACCCAGTTAGCAGCACTGGCCCATTTACCATCACCGGCTTCACCATCCCATTTTATTTGCGCGGAAATTTTGGAAGAAATAGAAATCAGTAAAACAAAAGAAAGAAACATACAGCCCTTTTGGACGTAGATAGAATAAGGCATAAGCAATGGTTTAGTATGATCGTTTATCATCAGGGTACCAATGCCTGCAGCACTAACAGCATACTTGCGCTGCAATTATGTTAAGAAAGGTAAGAGTAGGGACAAAAGCAGCGATGAGAAAAACATCATGGCTCGGTGATATTTTTCTCGGTCAGGTAATTATTCCGAAAATCGGTCAGACGAGGACGTCAGACCGGTCTAACGCTAAACAGAAACAGATGAGAAATATTCTACTGTGAAGGAGTGGCTTTTAGGTTTGTAACAGCGATTCTACAAGGGAGTCAAGTTTGTGAATGCTGCATCAATAAAAAATCCCGCTTTTCTCAAGCGGGATTTACGAAAAATATTATTACTATGAAATAATTTACTTCTTTCTAAAAAACAAACGCACCGGCACACCTTTAAAATTGAAGCTTTCTCTCAGCCTGTTCTCTAAATAATTTTTATACGGTTGTTTCACATCATCCGGAAAATTGCAGAAGAAAGCAAAAGATGGAACAGCAGTAGGCAATTGAGAAACATATTTAATGCTGACAGCATGCCCTCTTACCACGGGTGCGTGATAAGCCTTCATAGCATTTTGTATAGCCTCGTTCAATTCTGAAGTAGGGATTTTTTTATTGCGATTGTCATACACTTCCAGCGCTGTTTCAATTACTTTAAAAATGCGCAGCTTATCTTTTACAGAAATAAACAAAATTGGAATGTCTGTAAATGGCGCAATTCGTTCTTTTAGCAACTTCTCATAATCTCTTGCAGTATTGGTTTGCTTTTCTACCAAGTCCCACTTGTTTACAATTAATACAATTCCTTTTCCCTTGCGTGCGGCCAGGCTGAAAATATTTATATCCTGTGCAGTGATGCCTTTACCAGCATCCAGCATCAGCAAACAAACATCTGCTTCATCAATTGCTTTTATAGCACGGATAACAGAATAAAATTCCAAATCTTCCATCACCTTGGTCTTCTTGCGCACACCCGCAGTATCTATCAGTATAAATTCTTTCTGGTAAAGTTTGTAGTGCGTATGAATGGTATCTCGTGTAGTGCCGGCAATATCACTTACAATGGTTCTTTCTTCACCAATCAATGCATTTAGCAAAGAAGACTTGCCTACGTTGGGCTGACCAATAATAGCAAAGCGTGGTAATCCTTCGCCTTCTTTTTGCGCATCCTCTTTATCTTCCGGAATAGCTGCAGCGATAGCATCCAGTATTTCACCGGTTCCGCTACCTGTCATAGACGATAGAAAAAAGATATGCTCAAAACCAAGGCTATAAAATTCAGACGCTTCCAAAAAGCGTTCGTGGTTGTCTACTTTATTTACAGCAAGGTATACCGGTTTGGATGTTCTTCTTAAAACACCCGCCATAGATTCATCCAGCTCTGTAATGCCGGTAGCACAATCCACTACAAAAACAATAGCATCTGCTTCATCCAAAGCCACCAATACCTGCTTCTTGATTTCTTTTTCAAAAACATCTTCGCTCTCCTGCACAAAGCCACCTGTATCAATTACATTAAATGCTTTGCCATTCCAGTCTGTAATACCGTACTGCCTGTCGCGGGTAACGCCACTAATATCATCTACAATGGCTTTACGCTGCTCCAGCATGCGGTTAAAAAAAGTGCTCTTACCTACATTGGGCCTTCCCACAATGGCTACTGTATATCCGTTCATTATTGTGTTGATTTATTAGTTGATCAGTTTGGTTGTTAATTAATTGACCTGCTGATTTACAAATCAACCAGGCAACTATTCAACCAACTAGTGATAACCGTATTCTTTCAGGTAAATATCATTATCCCTCCATTTGGGTTTCACTTTTACAAAAAGCTCTAAAAAAACTTTCTGCCCCAGGAATTTTTCAATGGCTTCCCTTGCCATTGTACCTAATTTCTTTATGCCTTGTCCTTTTTCTCCCAGTATAATTCCTTTTTGCGTATCCCGCTGTACAATGATATCTGCCTGTATTTTTACCAATGATGACTTTTCCTTAAACT
Source organism: Chitinophagaceae bacterium (assembly GCA_047602295.1). Lineage (GTDB taxonomy): Bacteria > Bacteroidota > Bacteroidia > Chitinophagales > Chitinophagaceae > JACMLD01. The sequence continues at coordinate 5,598,914 of JASGHP010000001.1, forward strand.
GCTGCACCAATACGGTGGTGTGGTATGGAACCTCTTCTTCGTACAATTCATAGATCTTCTCACGTATCATTTCGCCCACAAAAAATTTGGTGGGTAAGTCTGTAATATCATCTTCAGCAAAAAAAGGTTCTCCTTCCGGTAAAAGCCCTGTCAGCTTTGTCAGCAATTCATCTGTATGCTGATTTTTCAGTGCTGCAATAGCTACTGCTTCTTTGCAATAAGATTGTTCTTTAAAGAAAGACAACACGGCGGCTGTTTTTTCTTTGCCGGCTTTATCCATTTTATTACAAACTACCAATGCAGGAACTTTCAATGACAAAGCAGTAAATATTGCGTGCGATTCTTCTGGGCTTTCATCCGTTAAATCGTGCAGCAGTATAGCCACATCTGCATCTTCCAGCGCTTCTTTTACTGCCTGCATCATTTTTCTGGTGCAGCTTGTATTTGGGTTCTATGATGCCAGGAGTATCGGATATTATCAGTTGATAATCGTGGTGGTAAGAATGCCTTTAATCCTATGACGGGTTGTCTGCACTTTGGGTGAAATGATAGCCAGCTTCTCACCCAGCAATGCATTCAGCAATGTGCTTTTACCCGCATTGGGCTTTCCAAATATGTTTACAAAACCAACTTTCATTATTCTGGAATTGGGAATTAGGCAGAAGGTGTTAGGCGTAAGGTGAAAGGCGTAAAAATTCAAAAAAGATCATGCTTTTTCATAAAGACCGGTTCCAAACTCCCCATTTCCTAATACTTTTCTGCCCCACAAAAGTACAAATTAAAAAAGCCCACCAGCAGGTGAGCTTTTCTCTGTTGCGAAGGGAGGGATTGAACCTCCGACCTTCGGGTTATGAGCCCGACGAGCTACCGCTGCTCTACTTCGCGATGTGGGGTGCAAATGTAAGGGAATAACGGTTTACAATCCAAATAAAAAGAAAAAGCCCCGCAAACATTGTATAACAAAGCTTGCGGGGCTTATGCAAACCGGTCGTCTATCAGCTTTTCTTAATGCTGCTGGCGCCGCTTTTGCTTGATTTTTTAATAACACCATTGCCACGGATAATAATATCGCTGGCACCACTGGCATTGGCATTCAGTTCTTTTTCCACCGTAATTTTTATATCAGATGCACCGCTTGCATTCGCATCGCAAGTCTGCACCACCAGGTCGTAATCCTTTAAATCGCTGGCACCGCTGGCATCAATGCTAAGCGATTCTATTCGGCCGCTCACCTTCATATCAGACGCTCCGCTGATATTGGCGGTAAGGTTACCTATGTCAAGCGTACCGTGCATATCGCTGGCACCAGCCAGTTTCAGATCCAGGCTGCTGGCTTTTAATGTACCATTGATGTACACGTCACTGGCACCAGAGGCACTCAGCTTATTAATGTTTTTGAAAGAGACATACGCCTTCATCATTTTTTTACCCGTGCCCCAGTGCATGCCTTCGCTATCGTACCAAATGGTAAGCACCCCATTTTTTACTTCGGTTTTTATGCGGTCGCGGTATTTTACTTCGCTGGCACTTACTGCAATACCATCTTCATCGCCTTGTGTTAGATAAAGATCAATTGCACTGCTAACGCTGATGCCACTAAACGCAGGCACATTTCTTTTTTCTGCATTAGCATCGTTGATGATTGTTTTCTGTGCCGTAACTGCAAAAGCAGTCAGCATTACTAATAAAAAGTTGGTTATTTTTTTCATGTCATTTTATTTTAAGAAAGCTTCAAGCTATTAGCTGCTAGCTGCAAGTCTTTTGCTTAGATTGTCTGAACCTTGATTAAGGGATTTATAAGAAAGCTGTAAGCTATTAGCTCCAAGTTTTCGCGGATAACTCACGATTCACGCCTCACCACTCACGTTTCCAAACGCATTTCCACATTTGTCACATTTTCACATTCATCACATTTTCTTCTAGCTTTTCTTCACACTACCACCACTACCTGTAGATACATTGGTAATAACACCAGTACCTTTGTAACGCACATCTCCACCGCTGCTGGCGTGTGCAGCCAATTCTTTGTTTACGCTTACCTGTATGCTTCCACCGCTGCTTGCATGCGCATCGCATTTATCACTCACCAAATCATAACCATATACACCGGCACCACTGCTGGCTTCTAAAACAGCATTGCCTGCTTTGCCGCTAATATGTGCAGTAGCTCCGCTTGAATTATCCACGTTTACAGAATTTGCTTCTACTGCACCTCTAAAGCCTGCGCCGGAAGACAATTCTATTTTAAGATCGTTTGTGCTAATGTTGCCATCTACAGTGGTAGTAGAGCCGGAACTGCCATGCAGGTAATCAAGTTGTTTGAATGACACGTAAGCTTTTAATTTTTTTCCGTTAGAGTTCCAGTTCTTATACCATTTGGTATCGAAATAGATTTTCAATACACCGCCTTCAACTTCTGTTTTTATATTGTCTCTGTATTCTTTTGATACGGCGCTAACTGCTACAGCTTCTGCGCTGCCTTGTTTCATAATGAGTTCTATACCCTGTGAAACCTTGATGCCATGGAAGCTACCTACATTCCTGGCTTCTGCATTTGCATCATTAATAACCTTGTCTTGCGCAAAAGAAAATAGTGTTGCCAGCATGGCAAAAAGATATAGTCCTGTCTTTTTCATAAACGGTAATTTCAGGTAAGACGTGCGGCTCAATAAAATGTTACAGGTTTTTTTCTTTTTCTATGTTACATTTGCGTTCTCTCGCCACAAGGGCGGGAAACAGCGTCCCCGGGGTGCTTTTGTTGCTGCAGCAGCAGAGGCTGAGATAATACCCGCGAACCTGATCAGGGTAATGCCTGCGCAGGGAAGGTGAACCGATTATTTTTGCGTTCCTCCTCTTTTGCTTAGCAGCATTTCCCTCAAATCAATTTTTTAAAACAAGGTGCAAGGTTTAAGGCATAAGGTTTAAGCCGTTTGTTCGGTTTTCTTCCCTACACCCTATACCCTACATCTTAAACCATTTTCAACCATGAAAAAATTGTTTTGGGGTATTTGCTTTTTGATGGCCTGTCAAACAATAACGGCCCAATCAAAAACAACACTCCTTGTTACAGATGTCTCTGGCAAACCTATTGCCAATGCAAGTATTGAATTGGAAAAAACAGGCAACTTTTTAGCCAGTGAAAATGGCCAGTTGTCATTTACTTCCCGTCAAACCGGCCCGCTGCGTTTAAAAGTTTCCAGCATTGGCTATCACGCAGCTGATACAATTATAATGCTTCCGGCTGCAAGTGTACAAATCACCATGAAACCCATGGCCCTGTTTCTTGATCCTGTAGAAATAAAAGCCATCCGCGCAGGTGAGAAAGCACCGTTTGCAAAAAGTAATATGGACAAAGCCGAAATTGAAAAACGCAACCTGGGGCAGGATCTTCCATTTATTGTAGGCCAAACACCTTCTGTTATTATTACTTCAGATGCTGGCAATGGCGTTGGTTATACAGGTTTGCGCATACGCGGCACAGATGCTACACGCATCAACGTTACTGTAAATGGCATTCCTTATAATGATGCGGAAAGCATGGGTACATACTTTGTAGACATTCCTGATATTGCATCTTCTCTTAACAGCATACAAATACAAAGAGGCGTAGGCACTTCGTCAAACGGCGCGGGTGCATTTGGTGCCAGCATTAATTTAAGTACCAATGAAACCAATGAGAAAGCATATGCAGAAGTAAACAATAGCTTCGGGTCTTACAATACCTGGAAAAATACGGTGAAGTTTGGTACCGGACTGCTCAACCAGCATTTTACTTTTGATGCAAGATTATCCCGCGTTTCCAGCGATGGTTTTATAGACAGGGCTGGCAGCGATTTAAAAAGCCTGTATGCAAGCGCTGCTTATATTACTGATAACAGTTCCATTCGTTTTAATATTATTACTGGCACAGAAAAAACTTACCAGGCTTGGAATGGCATACCGCAATACAAATTGTTTTATAACAAAGACAGTTTGCTGAGCCATTATTATAACAACCTGGGCTCATTGTATTTTACAAGTGCAGATTCTGCAAATCTTTTCAATAGCAATCCGCGCAAATACAATGTCTTCACTTATCCCAACCAGACAGATAATTACCAGCAGGATCATTATCAATTATTCTTCAATCACCGTTTTGCAAAAGACTGGTCTTTAAATACGGCTGTCTATTTATCTAAAGGCAAAGGTTATTATGAAGAATACAAGTATGATCAAAGCTATAGCAGTTACGGGTTGCAAGATCCTTCGAGCACAGTTAGCAGTACCGATTTAATACGCAGGTTATGGCTTGACAATAATTTATATGGCACCATTTTCTCACTGCTGCACAAGACAAAAACAGATGCATTTACATTTGGTGGTGGCTGGAACGAATACGATGGCAAACACTATGGCAATATTATCTGGACGGCCAATGGTGGTGCACCCAATAATTATCAATGGTATTACAACAAAGCTGTCAAAAAAGACTTTAACCTGTACAGTAAATACCAATATCGAATAACACCACACCTGGAAGCATTGGTGGATCTTCAATACCGTCGTATCGATTATGCTATTAATGGTACCAGGAAAGCCCCCAACCTTGTTTCTGATAAAACATACAATTTCTTTAATCCGAAATTGGGTCTTACCTATACTGCAGGTTCATTAATGGCTTATGCTTCTTATGCAGTTGCCAACAAAGAACCCAACAGGGATGATTTTGAAAACGGGCTTAATACTGCTACACCTCCTAAACCAGAACACCTGCAGGATATTGAGTTGGGCATAGAACAGAACAAATACAATTTTAGCTGGGGTGCTAATTTGTATTATATGATTTACAGAGACCAATTGATCTTAACTGGTAAAATAAACGATGTGGGCGATGCATTGCGCATTAACACACCAAATAGTTATCGTGCCGGCATAGAATTGCAGGCCAGGTACAAATTCAATAAAGCAGTACAACTGAGTGGCAATTTTACACTCAGCGAAAACAAGATCAAAAACTTTTACGATTACATACCCCGTTACGATGCCAGCTTCAATTTAGTGCAGCAGGATACTTTCTTTTACAGAAAAACCAGCCTTGCTTTTTCACCCACAGCCATTGCCGCCGGCATGCTGCAGATATTTCCTTTTGCCAATGCAGAAATCAATACCAGCATGAAGTATGTGAGCAAACAATATTTAGACAATACCAGCAGTGATGCAAAAAGCATCAAAGGGTATTATGTACAGGATCTAAGCTTTCAATATGATTTGCATACATCTATTGCAAAAGACATTATCATTGTTGCAAAGCTGAATAATATCTGGAACAAAAAATATGAATCGAATGGTTATACCTACAGTTATTTCTATGATCAATCACTGGTGAGGGAGAATTTTTATTTTCCTATGGCGGGTAGAAATTTTATGCTGGCATTGAACATCAAACTGTAAGTAGCGAGTGGCTAGTAGCTAGTGGGGAGGCGTGAGTGGCTATTCAGACTTCAGACTTCTGACTTCCGACTTCCAAGACTACATCCCCGCTGTTTGTTTGATGCCAGTATAAACTGATTTCCACAAAAGGTTAAAGAAAGACCGGTTGGTATTGCGATCGTAATGTACGGTTTCAATTCTTACCGGTTTCTTCTTTTGCGGGTTATCATTTTTTATAATCACATTAGCAATAAAACTGGCCAGCTTTTTCTTTTTAAATTCTTCATCTGTACTGTCTTTTTTAAGCAATGTTAGTTTCAGATCGTTGTAAAGCAAAGTAACACGTCCCTCACTGCCACGATTATGCGCTGAAAAACTAAAGTCCAAGCCATTCACATGGCCTTTTTCTATTCTTGCCATGCCCATTGGCTCAATCAATTCATTTAGTTTTACCGCATCAAAGCCATCTTTTAACCCACCAGAAAAATTAAATCTTCCGTTTGCGTCTGCCAAAAGCAAATCAAGATGCACATTTACTGGCGCCAGATCAAGAAAGCTTGCATTAAAATCAACTGTACAATGATTGTTTCTTTTAATAGCTGCAAGATCATTGGTTAAATTTTTTATCACTGCATTCGCATGCATGAACTGTAGCCTTCCGCTATACCCAGATTTTGGATTCCTTTCTTTGTATTCTATAAAAGCATTGCCCACCGTTGTTTTCTTAACTGAAAGCAGGAACGGAACCTTCATAAGCATTTGTTGTGGGAATTGACCTATTCGTATTATTTTATCCCTGGGGTAGGAAAGATCCCTAAATACTTTACATGTCAATGATTTTATAGCGAGTTGTTCACTAAGAATATTTCCATTCATCAAGGATGCTATATCAATACCCTGCAATGCAACCTGGTTGAAATTAAGATTAAATCTGTCTTTCTGCAATTTTGAGTATGCCGCAAATTCTTCTTCGCTCAATTGAGGCTCTATTTGTATAGACGCCGCAGACAGTGAACGTTCATCACTATTAAATGAAAATTGATTAAAGCGATAAACATATGTGCTGGGCTTATTTTTAATTGAAGCCTGTGCACCGTTTATCAATACGTGTTTGGTAAAAAACAGGCGGCTTGTATCGTGGTTATGCAGGCTGTCTATTTGCACATCGCGTAAATGAACAGAAATATCTTCTGCTGCAATCGTTGTTTTATCGTTCAGAATATTTATAAACGCAAATGATACATGAGATACTTCCAATGAATCAACCTGTATCTCTTTTAAATCTCCTAATAATTGCTGGTACATTTCTGTTGGCGGTGGAGAAGCAGTATCATGATTTGCTTTTGAATAATATAAAACAACTGAAGCGTTTTTAATTTCAATTTTTCTACCGCTAATTTTTTTATTCAGCATTGCCTTCGGCGTTTTTACGCCAGCAACAACCAACTCAGGAACGGTAAGCGATAATAATACAGCAGGGTTTTCTTTCCCGGCTATTAATTGCCTGAATTTCGCTGTATCTGGTATAATGCTAAGATTAGTTACATGAAGAAACCCGCCCACTTCATCCAAATCCATTTTATCGTAGTGGATAGTATAAAGGCCGTTTGTTTTTTCATAAACAACGCTTTTTACTTTGCCTTTTATAACATCATACTTAAACAATTGCCAAACAACCAATGCTACTACAATAATTGACAGAATAACTGCAATTATGATAACAAGAGATTTGCTTAACTGAATTATTGGTTTTTTAAACAATGCTAATATTTTTTATTAAATCCTTCTCCGGGTATATTGCATACAATATACCATTGATGCATAACCGAAAACTGACATTGTAAACAGTAAAAAAAGCATACGCTGGCCGTTTCCAGCGCATGCCTTCTGTTTGTCAATTATTATCTTCTTTTGATTTTTTATCTGCCGTGTTGGATTTCAGATCTTTTGTTTTGGGGCGTTGACTGGCAGCATCAGGCGGAAAAGCACCCTGCGGTTGTCCGGGGTTCTTTTCATTATATCCTTTCTTCAACCTGTCGGCTTCATGTATAGGCAATGACTTTTTCATTTTGCAGATTATTTATGTTTTTACAAAGAGTAAAAACATGCCAAATAATCTGCAGCAATCACTGCTTGCAAATGGGCAATTACAGGCTTTTATGTTGGATTGTTTGGGTTGTTAAGGCGTTGTCTATTGTTGGGTCGAGCGAGAGTGGGAAAAAATTTCCACAGAGAAAACAGGGTTCTTGCTAAACATTCTCAGAAAAAACATCTCTAATGTCTGCTTCCAGTACGGTAATAATTTTTAACAAGGTAAGCATAGTGATATTGGTTTTTCCAGATTCAATTCTGGACATGCTGGCCTTCTCAAAATTACATTCCATGGCCAGGTCTTTCTGTGAAATGTTCTTCTTAATCCGTAACTCTTTGATTCTCGCGCCCAAACTGGACAGAAATTCGGTTTGCGTCATATGCTTATTCAAAAAATTAAATATCTGTCAAATTGATTTAAAAATGGTTGCCTTCAACGACAATTATCAGTAATACAATTGTTTACGCGAAAACAAATTTGAAAAACAATCATCTACATATTATAGTAAAAAAACAAGGGAAAATAAAGAAGGAAAAACTGGATTAAGATTGTTTTAAAAGACAATGATTGTGAGAGGTTTGATATAGGAGATTTTTGTGCAATATATAAAAACATTTGTCACACTATAAAAAAACAATTGCATGGCAATTATTTTTGAGCGCAATCATGCTCGTTAGATCAACTTGAAGAAGCAGCATTTAATTGAAAGTGCTTCAGTTTGCCATGAGTAACATGTAACGTTTCTAACTAACAACAAAGCTCTACCTACGATGCATGAATGATCTGTTCACTATTATTGAAGATAACTATTCTGAAAAAAGTTTTTTTTCTCTGTTAGAATTTTAATTAAAAAATTAAATGCTTTGCTAAAAAACATCCAAGTTGTGGAATAAATACCGCTTAAATTGTAGCACAATATTGGTTAAATGTAGAATATGACTAAAGGCTTTTTCGCTACACTCCTTACTGCTTTCCCGGTTTTATTGTTTGCGCAAAATCCTTCAGGTATGATAACGCCACCAAAAAGCCATACGGTAGATACAGCCGGGCAAAAGGATTTGGTAGGCCTATTATCGCACCTGCTTCATATTCATATAAAAAAACCGCAAAAAGAAGAAGGCAAAAAAGTTTATTATTCATTGTTACCAGTTGGTACAAATGTGCCGGGTGGCGGTACTGCACTTGTTACCACCACACAAGCGGGCTTTTATCTTGGTGACAGGCATTCAACTTATATATCTAACATAACATTTTCTCCAAGTACTAATTTTAAAGGCGCCTTTAATTTTCCTTTTCGTTCTAATATCTGGTCCGCAGGTAATAAATGGAATTTTGAAGGTGATATGCGTTATTCCTATTTTCCACAAAACACTTGGGGATTGGGTGGCAAACATGATGAAGAAAATCCTTTGCTGATTAATTACTCGTATGTAAGATTTTATTTTAGCGCTTTAAAAAGAATCAAGCCTTATCTTTTTGTGGGTGTTGGTTATAATATGGATTACCATATAGCTATTCATTCAGAAAACGACAGCGTTAACCTGCAGCAATTTGTGGGTTATAAATATGGCACGCAGAATAATTCCAACTCATTTTCATCTGGCCTGGCTTTTAATCTTTTGTATGATTCAAGGGTGAATACGCAAAACCCATTGCCAGGTTTTTATTACAATATCGTTTATCGCATCAACCCTAAATTTATGGGCAGCGATGACTTTTGGCATTCATTTTATTTTGATGCACGCAAATACATATCGTTTAGCAAGCAGGAACAAAATGTATTGGCCATTTGGTCTTATTTATGGACTATACTTGGCACTCACGCACCTTACCTTGATTTGCCTGCAACGGGTTGGGATACGAATCAGCGCTCTGGCCGTGGCTTTTATAACCGGCGTTATGTTGGCAAAACTCTTTGGTACCTGGAGACTGAATACCGGCGACAGCTAACCGAAAATGGTTTATTGGGATTTGTGTTATTTGCAAACCTGAACTCTGTAACGCAGCCAGATAAAACGCAATTCGCTTATCTTCACCCTGCTGCTGGTGGGGGGTTGCGTATTAAATTCAATAAAAAATCCGGAACCAATATTTGTATTGATTACGGATTTAGTAAAGGTTACAAAGCTTTGTATATAAGCCTGGGTGAAGCCTTCTGATTGATACAATCTCTTATGTCACACTATATTTTTACCGAAGCAATTTCATTTTATTACAAACCTGTTACACCTATGCTACGATCCAATGCTATTCTTGCAGAGAGATAATCATACACCGCCTCAAGGTAATTGGATTGCGCCGTTGTAAGTGCCAGTTCTGCATCTGTTAACTCTAACCTGGATGCAACACCTTTTGCGTAACGGTACTGGGTGATTTCATAACTCAACGAGGCAGTTTCTTTTACGTTCGCACTTGTTTGTATTCTTGCTGCTGTTTCATTTACATCTGCCACCACTTGTTTCACTTGCGCTCTTAACTCTTCATATGCATTGTTTATACGCACCACCGCCTGATTCTTCTCCAGTTTTGCCTGCCGCACTTTTGCTTTACCACTAAACCCATTAAAAATAGGCACATTAACCTGCGCACCAATAAAAGGCGTTGATGGATAATAAGCATTGAAGTAATTAAACTGGCTTGTTTGTGTCTGCAATAAATACTGAGCGTTTAAAGACACCACTGGCTTCATGGTAGCCGCAGCAATTCTTTGCTGTTCGTCTGCCAGTTGCTGTTGCATATCCAATGCTTTCAAGTCTGTACGGTTTTGCTTTGCCTGGTTATATACTGCTTCTTCAGATAAAACCTGGTTGCCAACGGGCAATACCAGCGAATCGCTCAATTCTATTTCCTGCAAAGAATCTATGCCCATTAATGTTTTCAATTGCTGCTTTCCTACTGCTATTGCGTAAGAAAGTTTCAGCAGATCCGGTTCCAGGTTTTTTACAGAAGTATATGCCCGTAAAGTATCTACTCTTAAGGCACGGCCTTGCGCCAGTAAAGACCTGGCATCTTTTAAAGCTTTCTCATTTCTTGCCAGGCTTTCGTTTTGTAATTTTATACGCTCATGTAAAACCAATACCTGTATATAGGTTTGCTTTACAATAGCGGTTACAGATACCTGTTTGTCTGTTGCCAGCAAACGTCCCTGGTGCTCCTGCAGTTTTGCTTGTTGTATAGCTGGCTGTGCAGCCGGGTTATAAATAGGCTGAGAAACATATAGCGTAGCCGCCAACTGATCTTTACCACCGAACCTGCCATAAGGAACTTTATCGCTACTGCCTGTACTTGTACCAAATCCAAAAAATGCAGGTGATTGAAAATAATGAGCCAACTGACCGTTTACACCTGCGGTAAGTTTCTGTTGGCTTTTGGCAACAATGACCTGTTGCTGCAGTTTGTTAACTTCTATATCTGCTACTTTAATTTCACGGTTGTTTGACAACGTTAGTGAAAGCGCTTCCTGCAAAGAAAGCTTGCGCACTTCCTGCCCGGAGGCCAGGTAAGAAAAAAGACAGATAAGCGCAAACACTGTAAAAGTATAGATGTATGCTTGTTTGTGTGTCATAAAAAATAATTTCTGTAGTTCTAAATATTTTATGCAGGAAGTGATGTAACCGGCAATGGATCAATTGATATATTTTTCTCTGCTGGCTTCCTGTGTGGCCTTGAGAAATAAGAATACACGGATGGAATTACATAGAGAGTAAGTATACCCGCAAATATTAACCCGCCTACCACTACAATACCCAATGAAGTTCTGCTGCCAGATGATGTGCCTAATGAAAGAGCGATCGGCAATGTTCCAAAGATCATAGCAAGTGTAGTCATTAATATGGGCCTGAACCTTGATACCGCAGCAGCAAGCACCGCTTCTCTTACACTCATTCCTTCTTCTTTGCGCTGGTTAGCAAACTCTACAATGAGGATACCGTTTTTGGTAATCAAACCAATCAGCATGATAATACCAATCTCACTAAATACATTAATTGACTGATGCGTAATCCACAAACTGAGTAATGCACCAGTTACCGCCATTGGCACTGTTAAAAGAATAATGAAAGGATCTATCAGGCTTTCAAATTGTGCCGCCAATACCAGGTAAATAAGAAGTATGGCAAATATGAAAGCAAAAATTAAACTTGAACTGCTTTCTGCAAAATCCCTACTTTGCCCGGCCAATGCAGTGCTAAATCCTTTTGGTAATACTTTAGCTGTAATGGCATCCATTTCTTTAATGGCTTCTCCCAGGCTTACACCCGGTGCTGGTGTTGCAGAAATTGTAGCGCTATAAGATTGATTATACCTGTACAATGCCGGTGGGCTTACACTTTCTTTCATGCTTACCAGGTTGTCAAGCGAAATCATTTCTCCATTGGAAGATTTTAAAAACAAAGAGCGCAAATCCGTTGGTGCAGCACGTTCCTGCCTGTCTAGCTGACCTATTACTTCGTATTGCCTGTCGTTGTGAATAAAGTAACCGTACCTTCTCCCACTCAATGCCAATTGCAACGTACGGCCAATCTCCTGTGTGCTGATGCCAGATTGTGCAGCTCTTTGTCTGTCTATGCTGATGCCGATTTCCGGCCTGTCTATTTTAAAGTCAGGGTTTTGAAAAGAAAGCTTCTTGCTTTGATATACTTCACCCATTAGTTTGGGCATTACATCAATAAGACTTTGCAGATCGGGTGCCTGTACAACATATTCCAATGGTTGCTCACTGGAAAAACCGCCAATGGTTGGTATTTGTATAGGTATACAAATTACGTTTCTGAATTTTTGAGAAGCAGCTACTAATTTTTGATACACCTGCTGCTGCGTCATCCCGCTTTTTCTTTCTTTGGGATCTTTTAAAAATATCCATTGAAAACCGCCATTCACAGGTTGCACCAAAGTACCTATTGAAGCGGCAATACCTGCATACGTTCTGTTTTCATTTAAGTCAGGAATTGAATCAGACACATAATTGCTGATTGCTTTCATTGTCTCCTGCATGCTTTCGTATGATGTACCTTCTGGAGCAATTACTGCAAGACCTATCATTGATCGATCTTCCAGCGGCGCCAATTCTGATGGAAGTTTGGGTGCCAGCAAGTAAGCAATGCCAAAAGATAATAGCAACAACGCAAAACCTAACCATCTGAACCTAAAAAACAATCGCAGGGTTTTCTCGTATCCATTGTTCAAAGCAACAAACCAGGGTTCTGTTTTTTTATACAACCAGTTATGTGATGCGCCTGCTTTCAATAAATACGCACTCATCATAGGCGATAAGGTAAGTGCTACAAATGCAGAGATAAGCACAGAACCGGATACTACTATTGCAAACTCTTTAAATAATCGTCCGGTAATACCTCCTAAAAATAAAATAGGAAGAAATACTGCAGCCAGTGTGATGGTGGTGGATATAACCGCAAAATAAATTTCGTTTGATCCTTTTCTTGCCGCTTCCAGTGGCGTCATGCCTTGTTCCACCTTGCTATAAATATTTTCCAATACAACAATGGCATCATCTACCACCAATCCAATAGCAAGCACCAGCCCCAATAACGTCAATACGTTAATTGAGAAATTTCCAATGTACATGATGAAGAAAGCCGAGATAATAGAAACCGGTATTGCCACCAATGGTATAATGGTACTGCGCCAGTCTCTTAAAAAAACAAAGATGATGATGGCTACCAGTCCAAAAGCCAGTATCAATGTCTCTCCTACTTCAGATAAAGAGTTGCGCACTGGTACAGTAAAATCTTTACCTAATGAAATGATATAATCCTTTGGTGCATTTTTTTGAATGTCTGCAAAGCGTTTCTTAAACTCATCAACTATTGCCAGTGAATTAGCGCCACGTTGTGGTTGAACGCCGGTACCAACACCAAATCTTGCGGTGTTTCCCTCACTTACTATCATGGCGGTTCTTTCATTTTGAGAAGACATGATAGCTGTACCAATATCCCTGAAGCGCACAATAGCCCCGCCCTGCTCACGCAAAATCATATTGTTGAAATCATCTTCTGTAACCAGCCTGCCTTGTGTGCGCAAAGTCACTTCCGTATTTTGCCCTTCTATGCGGCCGCTGGGCAAATCCACATTCTCTCTTTGCAAAGCTGCCTGTACATCTGCAGGTGTTAATTGATACGCCGCCATTTTCACCGGGTCCATTCTTAAACGCATCGCTCTTTTGCGGCCGGCATAAGAGTCAACCAAACGAACACCGGGTATTGATTGCAAGCGTTCTTTAATATTGATGTTTACAAAGTCGGTTACATCTTCCAGGCTTTTAGTATCGCTCTGCACAGTAAGGAACACAAGAAAATCTGGCGGGCCTGATTTCTCTACAACTGTTGGCTCTATGTCTGATGGTAATTGCTGGCGTGATTTAGATACTTTATCACGCACATCATTAGCCGCAGCTTCCAAATCTGCATTAAGGTTAAACTCAACGGTGATAATACTTACCTGTTCTCTTGATTGAGAAGACATGGCACGTATGCCGTTGGCTTCTGCAATGGCTTCTTCCAAAGGTTTAGTAACCTGTGAAGCAATAATATCTGCACTTGCACCGGGATAAACTGTAGTTACTGTAACAATGGGTGAATCAGTAACCGGGTATTCCCTTGTGCCTAAAAAAGTATAGCCCACTATGCCGAATAAAACCAACAGTACAGACATAACGCCTGCCAGTACCGGGCGGCTTATACTTACTTGTGAAATAGCGCTCATCTTATTAATTATTTAGTGTTAGTTGATTTGTCGATTTGTTAATTGGCTGACTGGTTGATGCAATAGAAGCCTGGTGTAAAGCAGCAGGCTTTACAAACAACTGATCAACCAATAAACCGATCAACTATTTTACTGTTACAAACTGAACAGCAGACCCGGGAGATATTCTTAAAAGATTACTGGTGATAACTGTATCTCCTTTGTTAAGTCCATGCAATACTTCCACAGTAAATGCCCCACGCTGACCAGTTTCTACCGGTGATACCTGAACGATATTATTCTTTACTGTGTATACACTGTATCCTTTTGAAGAAGGAAGCAATGCCTGCGATGAAACCACCAAAGCCTCAGCAGAAGAATGCAATGCCAGGTGCAAACGGGCACTCTGGCCAGGCAATAAATTTCTTCCGGGATTTTGGCTGATGGCACGCACTAACAATGTGCGGGTATTTTGATCAAGGCTGGCTTCTCTTGCAATTACTTTTGCAGTGTATTGCCTGGCATCTGATGCAACGGTGAAAGGTTGTTCACTTCCGGTAGTAATTACCTGCGCATATTTTTCAGGGTACCTGGAAATCCAGTTTTACCACACTATTGTCTTGTATGTTAGTGAGCACTGTATTTACAGAAACAACTGCACCCGGATAAACATGCACAATACCAACTTGTCCGCTAAAAGGAGCTTTGATGCGGGTTTTGCCAATAGTTACTTTTAATTCTGCTACCTGTGCCTGCAATACTTTCAGGTTGGTGAAAGCCTGGTCATAATCTTGTTGCACTACAGCTTCATGCGCAATCAGATCACGTAAGCGTTCTTCATTAAGCGCAGCCAGTTTTTCCTGTTGCTGCAATTTTTCTAATTGAGCCTGCAGGTCTGCATTGTCCAATTCAAAAAGCAACTGGCCTGTTTGCACATGCGCACCTTCCTTCACATTCACCCTTACAATTTTGCGGGTAAGTTCGCTTACAATATCTACCTGTTGGTTAGCAGCCAGCGAGCCTGTTATTTCCATTTCTTCTTTAAGAGTAGCAGGTTTAATAACCATGCCATCAACAGGTGTGGCTTGTATTGTTGCTACTGCAGGAGCTTTCTCCTTTTCATTATTTTCTTTAGCGCTTGCGTAACAGCCGGTTAAAATAGAGATCATAAAAAAGAAAAGCGCTGCGGCCATTGCAATAGCCAGGTATTGCTTTGAGGCCGGAATGGTTGGTTTGGTTAAAGTTTGAGCGTCCATAATGATAATTATTATTAGATTTATTCAAATTATTCAATAAATAAGTGCTAACTTCATGGGGCAGGAATGGAAAAGAATACAAAAGTATAGATATATTTAAATATTTCGATAAATAGTCTAAAAAAAATTTTACACTTTAAACGCCTGCAAAAAATTGATGTACTCATCCAGCAATTTACTGTTGAGGTAATAACGCACATTACGCCCTTCTTTATCGGAAGTAACTAATTCGCTTTCCATCAATAATTTCAAATGGTGGGCAATGGATGGTTGGGCCAGATTGATGGTATTATTAAGGTCTACGCAATAGAGACAGGTCTTGCTCTTCTTAATCTCTTTCAAAATAGCCAGACGATTGGGATTTGCCAGCGCTTTTGAAATCTTCTCAGCTTTCTTTGCGTCCATAAAAACAATTTCTACACAAATATATATTCATTTATTGAAGTTTTTCAATAAATCTTTAATCCTAACATTTTCTTTGCATTTTGTGATCAGCATCAAGTAAGTCAAGAAAGAAAACAGGTAATGCTATTAAACAGGTACCTGAAGAATCCCGTTTACGCTAACCTTATTTTAATTAATTTAGGTACAGTAAGCCAAAGGCTTCATATACTCTACCTATAAAAATTGCCAGATGAAATATTCACTTCCTGTTTTTTGCCTTTTATTATCATCTACTTTTCTTTTGCCCGCAATAGCAGACTGCCAGAAAAAAACACCGGTCTCTATCATTTTTGATACAGACATGGGGCCAGACTATGATGATGTAGGCGCCATTGCTTTGTTGCACGCAATGGCAGACAGTGGTGAATGCAAAATATTGGCTACAATGGCAAGCAATCAACACAAATATGTAGCAGCTACATTAAATGTGTTGAATACCTATTTCAAAAGACCAGATATTCCTGTTGGCGTAGTGCGTGGCAATTCTGTAAAAATTTCTTCCTTTCAAAAATGGGATTCTTTGCTGGTTGCCAGTTATCCCCAGAGTATTACATCTAACGACCAGGCGCAGGATGCTTTGACGCTCTATAGAAAAATATTAGCAGCTGCTCCTGATAAAAGTGTTACCATCGTTACCGTTGGCTTCTTTACCAATATGGCAAACCTCCTTCAATCTGCACCGGATCAATATTCGCCTAAGAATGGAGCAGCGCTGATAAAACAAAAAGTAAAATTATTGGTAAGCATGGCTGCCCGTTTTGATAATGAAATGGGCCACTTCAAAGAATTTAATGTGGTGAAAGACGCCCCGGCTTCCATGAATGTTTTCAACGACTGGCCAGTACCTATCATTTTTAGTGGTTTTGAAATCGGTTCTAAAATATACACAGGATTGCCAATTGTACATAATGCTTCCATTCAACACTCACCTGTTAAAGATGTTTTTGCACGTAGCATACCCATGGACCCAAACGATAAAAACGGTCGTATGAGTTGGGATGAAACAGCAGTATTGGTTGCCGTTAGAGGTTATGAAAAATATTTTGATGTAGTGAAAGGGAAAATTGTTGGTCACGAAGACGGAAGCAATGGCTGGGATGCAACAGGTAATCGAGATCTTTACCTTGTAAAAAAATTACCGCAGGCAGATATGGAAAAAATTTTAAACGATCTTATTATGCATCAGCCGAAATAATAATTGCTATTGATTGGTCATTATCATTTCTGCCAAACGTTTATCCCTGTTATAAATATCGTCTCGTAAATTAAGCTGGCCTTTTCTATCTACCCATGCTGTGAAATAAGTAATAAAAACAGGTATTTCATTTTTAAGGGTAACATACTTCTCTTTACCGGCATTCATAGCAGCAGTAATTTTTTCATCTGTCCAGGATGAATCATTGCGCAATAACCATGTTGCCATTTTTTTAGGCTCTGCCAGTCTTATACAGCCATGACTAAAATCTCTTTTGCTTTCGCCAAACAAAGTTTTTGCCGGTGTATCATGAAAGTAAATGCTGTAACTATTAGGGAATAAAAACTTTACTTTACCCAAAGAATTCCATGGACCAGGCAATTGCCTCACTCCATTGCCGGATACTTCCATATGATGCTGCTCCAAATAATTCTTATTCCGTTTCATGCCCGGCAATACTTCTTTCTTATAAATACCAGGTGGCACATTCCAATAAGGACTAAATACCACATACTTTAATTTGCCGGAAAATATAACTGTTTTGTTTGCGGCCTGCCCCACTACCACATCCATACTCCATAACAAGGAATCACTGTTATAAGCATGCAAACGAAATTCAGGAATATTTACACCAAAATACTCCCCACTAGCAGACATAGGCAACCACCGGCTACGTTCCATGTTTACCAAAATTTTTTCAATCTTATTATGCAGCGGTGTATTCAATTCTTTAATCATAGCGGCACCAACAATGCCATCTTCTTTAATACCATAACGATGTTGAAAATTCTTAACTGCTCCTTCCAAATCAGTATCAAATACAGCTGAAGAATCAGCAGTTTGCAGATCTCCTAGCTGGCGAAGCTTTGCTTTTATAGATACAATTGCTTTTGCTGAATCCTGCAAGCGATAAGATTTTTTATCTGCTGTAATGATGCCCCAATGCGCAGTCTTATCCAACTCACGGTATTTTTTTAAAAAAGACTTTAATAAATTGTACTGGCGGTATACAGGTTCGTTATCGTGGTTGAATGCATCAGAAGATTTTAACGTAGAATCAAGCCATGCTTCATAAGAAACTTTTTTCCTTGGCACATACCATTCCATTTTGGTGCTTGCATCACTAGCCAATCCACCCCACACTTTATTAGCAAAATAGAAATACAAACCTGAAAGCAATACTTCAGTTCCCGCTTGCTGCTTTTTTTCTGCAGCAGGATTATTATCCATTAAACTATCCAGGTTATTCAAATATGGTACGGAATCCCTAATACCTTCTGCTGAAAGGTTACGCAGCCGCGAATAGAAATTACCTGCCTGTTCTATTAAACCGCTGCTGTCGAACCATGCATAAGCGTATGCACGACTTTTATAAAACGCTTCTACATCTTTTTTGTAAGGCACCAGTTGTGGGTATTGTGAGAAAAAATCAGGCACAACAATGCTATCAAGCTTTAATGCAGACTGATCACTGAATTTACCATTTACCGTAGCTGCCATTTCTTCCATTACATGTTTGGCAGAATCTTTTGTTTCATTTTTATTCTCTACAGCCGGCGTGTTTTTGCAATGAGTTGCAGTAACAATAAGAAAAGGCAATAACCATTTTGAAATTTTTCTTACTTCTATCATCCTAATACAATTTGCTGATAGCATTAAAAAAGATATTTACCCTTGCAAGTTAATCACAAAGCATCGGAAAGATCATCATAAAATGCGATGGATGGTGTTGAAAGATTTTCAAAAACAATGTGAAACAAAAAACCCGTAGCTGGAGCACTACAGGTTTTTTAAAAAGAGGAAATCTGTCGTTGTGTTTTATAAACTTATTTTAAACCCGCTTTCAAAGCTTACATAATTCTGGTAATTGCGTATTGGCGTATTTTTATTGGTAGAGCTCAGCGCCCATCTTAGCAATGGCCTTACGCTCAGTGAAATTCTTTTATTAATGGCATATTCTGCACCCAAACCAACTGATGCATCTACATATGCTTTCTTCAAACCATCAATAGGAGTTCTTTCTTTTTGCCCAACCCATGGCATACCAAAGTGAGTTGAAGCTTCCCCTGAGGTAAGAAAGTTTACAGAGAGCCCAATGCCTGGGTTTAATGAGAAACGTCCCATGCGTATTGCGTAGCTCAACGCAACAGGTATGCCCAGGTAACTAACAGTAGAACTTGAGCCCATTACTTTTACACTATCACCTACTGCAGGCGCTGTTCCTGTTTTAGAATCTATAAAAGACGAACCGGAAGAGCAGTTAAACTCATAACGGGTATGTCCAAAATTATCGGGCCTTGCATAAATTGTTTTAGGAGAAATATTAGTAGTTGCCGAAGAATAAACAACACCTGTTTGCAATGACAGATTTTTATTCAGTCCATAACTAAATAAAGCACCAAGACTGTAAGAACTACCTTGCGTTTCTTCTCTTTCTGCTACTTTTTTATTACGGAATTGTGTTGCCAGCATATCATCATTTTCTAACCTGGTAAAACTATGATTGGGCGACGCAAATACAGTAAGAGCCATAGGGTGGTTGCCCACCCCTTTTTTAGCAGTTGGCTTTGGTTTTTCTCCTTTTGTATTATTTAACACCAGGCTATTATTAAGTGTACCAGTACTTGAATTATTTGCTACAGGTGAAGGTGCAATTACCCTATCTATTAATAAGGGTGATTGATAGAAATAAGGCCCCAGCGGGTTTGGAGTTTTTTTAGCTGCAACAAATGCTGCACCATCTGGAAGAACATTAGATTGTTCTATTTCTTCTGTTGTTTTTCCTGCGCTTGCATTTTCATTATTATTTACCCCTGCATTATTTTTCCGGGAGCTTTTTGTTGATTGAGCAATCAAACTCTTATTGCTTAAAGTACTCTTCTGGCCGTTGCCTGTTTTTGCTTTAACAATCGCATTATTATTAACAGCCGTGTTATTTACTGTTGCTATAGTTTCTTCTGATTGATTATTGGTCGATAAAGCACCTGGTTCAATTTTTACAGACTTGCTTATGTTATTATTTGCAAGAGTATTTAAAGGTGAAGCAATTGATGGTTGATTATTGGTTGCTGTAGTTTCTTCTAAATGATTATTGGTCGGTGAAGTAGTTGATTTAATTTTTTCAGACTTGCTTGAGTTGTTATTTGCTTTTGCGTCTAGTGGAGAAACAGCTGTTGTTTCATTTTTGAATGCTGTATTGCTTGCGTCATTTTCCTTTTTAGCTGCTGCTGTTGACTTACTGTCTGATTCAGCAGTAAGCTTGTCGCTTGCTTGATTGCTTTTTTCTTCGGAAGAAGATAAACTATTGGTAGCATTTTTATCTGCATTGGTTACCCCCGCTTCTCCTGTTGCATTGCTATTATCACCTGTTTTATCTGCAGTTGGTTTATTTAAAAGCGTTTTGCGTTTAGCATCAGCACCGGCAAGAGTTTCAATGCTGTTGCCTTTCTTATTATTGCTAACAAAATAAATCATGCCCGCTACGCCCAGGAATATAATAAGCAAAGCTGCCACAGCAAGTCTTTTCAACTTATAATATTTCTCACGAAACAACACTGCCTGTTTTTTATCCAGGTCATTGTTCACGGCGTCCCACACACCGGGCGGTGCGGACTCCAGATGCTCGTCTAAAGCATCCTTGAAAATGTTATCAATGTTTTGTAGATTTTTACTCATGAATAAAGTTTTTTCAAATTATCTGTTTTTGCTGCCCGGGTGATTTTTTCTTTTAGCCAACGTCTTGCATCGTGCAAGTTTGATTTAGAGGTGCCTTCAGAAATATCAAGTATTGCTGCAATTTCTTTGTGCTGATAACCTTCAAAAACATATAAGTTAAATACCATCCTGTATGCAGGCGGTAAATCCTGTACCATATTGAGCAATTCCTTTGCACTAAGGTTGGCCACTACATCCTCATCGTCTGAAATATTGTGACTTTCCGTAAGCTCAAGGGAAACAACTGCATGAAGTGAAGACTTGCTGCGATAACGCTGCAAAGCCGTATTCACCATTATTTTTCTAACCCAGCCTTCAAAAGAACCTTCTTCCCGGTATTTTTCAAGCGCTGCAAACATTTTTATAAAACCTTCCTGTAAAATCTCTTCCGCTTCATGCCGGCTGCGGCTATAGCGCAGGCACACACTGTACATTTTATCTGCCAGGGCATGATAAAGTGTATTCTGGGCGGACCAATCCCCCTTCAAACATTTAGCAATGGTGGTACTAAAAATAGCAGATGGTTTTATTAATTAAGCACAGATGCCCGGCTTCAGTGCATGGTTGGGTAAAATGTTATTTTTTTTCAGAAAAAAATATTTTCAAAATAATTTCTTTTTAACCCAACTATCCTTTTACTGCCGGCATCTGATGAAATAATAGACAACCAAAAGTAAAACATCGGGTATGAAAAAAGCAATGCTGCCGCTATATACACTGCTGGTGATTGGATGGCTGGCTTGCCTTCAAACAGATGACAATCTTCGATTGCCTATATTAACTCATTATTTATCAGGCCATAAACCGGAGGTAATATTAAATCCTGTCATGCAAAATGACCCTTATAACCCGGTAACAATGCCTTCTAATCAATTTGTTAATATGCCCAACAGCAATTTTTCTTTTGAAAATAACACGTCTTTAGGCCCTCAACATTATAACAATTCAGTTTTATTATTTACACGCCTGCATTTGCCGGAACAGGCATTTTGTATAAACAGGTAATTAAAATATTATACTGTATCCTTAAAATACAGTCAAGGTTTCATTTAGGGTGGTTTTTTATTAGCTAAGCTCCGGGGTTTTTACCCGGGAGCTCTTTTTTTAAACCTGTTTTTATTTTCTCATAGCCGCTTGCAGTTTTCGGAAACAAAATTTTTTAATTTTTAAACCCCCAGCTCCATATACTATGATAAAGGCAATTGCATTTGACAATGACCCGGCTGCGCTTGAAGTGATTAAAGATTATTGCAACCGCATAGGCTATATAAACCTGCTAAAAACTTTTACCAACCCAATTGAAGCAGGACGTTATATTGCCAATTATCCCATCGACCTTGTATTTACAGATATATATTCGGGCACTACTCCTGGTTTAAACCTCAGGCAAATGGCGCATCGCGACACAATGGTAATATTTGCCACCGCCAATGCAGAATTTGCAATAGAAGCTTTTAACCAAAATGCATTGGATTACCTCCTTAAACCATTCAGTTTCGACAGGTTTTTGCAGGCAGCAGAAAAAGCAAAAGCATATTACAGGTTTATCCATCAAAACACTTCTCGCAGCCAGCAGGATATTTCTTTAAGAGTAGATTATGCACTTATGAAAATTCCATTGTCGAAAATTATTTATATAGAGGGGATGGATGATTACATCAGGATTTACCTGCATGATCAGAAGCCGGTTATTACCCGCATGACGATGAAAGCATTGGAACAAAAGCTGCCCATGCACGAATTTGCGCGGGTGCATCGTTCATACATTGTACAGGTAAATAAAATAAGTTTTGTTCGCAACAAGGTGGTTTATATAGACAAATTTGAAATACCTGTTGGTATCTGTTACGAACAAAAATTTTATGCAGCTATTAATAATGTTAGTGCAAGCATTAGTGCATAAAAACAATTTCATTTCTTACATCAACTAGCTATAAAAAATGCGGCGTTCTTATAAAGCGCCGCATTTTAATTTTATGAGGTTGAAACTTTTCAGCTCAATTGTTCTCTGTGTATTTTTTAAAATTATCCAATATAGCCTGCCAGCCACCTTTCTGCATTTCAACAGGGTTCATGCCTTCAGCTTCAAAACTTGTATTTATCTCTGTGGTATTTCCTTTTGCAGAAAAATGATTTTCCACTTTTCTTCCATCACCTATTGTATAAGCAATGAGTTTGTTTTTTTCTACTGCATCGTAAACGCCACCAAAATCAAAACCCATACTTCCATCTTTAGCTTCCATTCTGCTGGAGAAAGCTCCGCCCACTCTTAGATCATTTTCTGCACGTGGTGTATGCCAGTCTGGTGATGCACTGTTCCATTTTACAATGTGTGCAGGAGATGTCCAGTATTCCCAAACTTTATCTACCGGTGCATTAATAGTAGCGGCAATGTCTATTACTGTTTTTTCTTTTGTTTCCATAATGATTAAGTTTTTATAACAATGAATGCTTTGGCTTTACAGTACAAACTTGCAAAAAGTTTTTGAAACCTGCGCTGTATGAAAACGACAATTATAAGGCCAATTGCGACATTGGCTTAATTGCATCATAAAAAGATAATGAAGCGCACTCTTTTAAACATAGTCTGCAATACAGTACGATGTCCACAAAATCGGTCAGACGAGGGCGTCGGACCGGGACAAAAAACAATGAGGAATGATTAGCATGCTGCACAGGATGCCTCAGTTTGAATAATGTTATATAGTACAAGTGAGTGACCCGACTAAAAGTACGGGGCACAGCGCAACCGGAGCTTAATAGCATTGCTCTGCTGGTCAAATAAAAAATTACTATTCAAAAAGGAAAATTAGAAATGATGCACAAAGCCGATTCCAAAAGCGCCGTCCTGGTAAGTTGGCATTACTACTGAGCTTACATCTTTGTCTTTAAACAACGCTTTTTTTATGGTTGGATAAATCCAGTAAGCAATTTTGGTAGACATAATGCCAATACCTGCACCGGCTACCACATCGCTTAGCCAGTGTTTGTTGTTGTACATGCGAAGGAACCCGGTACTAGCCGCCGCTGCATAACCCGCCACGCCATACCAGGGTGAAACATCTTTATACTCCTGCCGCATAAACTCTGCAGAGGCAAAAGCACAAGCTGTATGGCCAGAGGGAAATGAAAGTGTATTGCTGCCATCTGGCCGATTTTCTGCGGCAATCTTTTTTACCGGAAATACCACAGCAGATTGTATCATTTGAGACATGGCATAAAGTATCGTCCTGTCCCGGAAATTGTTTTTTCCTTTTATGCCCATTGCATTCAAACCATAAACCGCTACCGCGGGTGCATACAACAGGTAATTGTCTATATGCATGGGCTGCTTATTAGTACGCTCTGTGTACACTTCTTCTTTTACCTTATGGTTGATGGATTGAAACCCCTCGTACTTTAAAGAAGTGATGCCGTACACCACCATGGTAACCGGCACAATAAACTGTTTGTAAGGGAAAACCTTTTTTACAGGAGCTGTACTCCAGTTGATGACGAGTGGAGCACTGTCTGCAGCTTTACCCGATGCAAGGGTGGTATCTACGGATTGGGCACAAACAGGCCTGCCCATTAACAATAAAAGGCCTGCAACACACGGAAGCGTTTTTTTCATTAGACGATTAGAGCTTGAAAATTGATTAAGGAAATTCTGGAACCAAACTGTTTTGTTGCGATAAAATTGCCTTGAAAAATAACATTTACTTTTTTTTGACAATTCTTCTCTAAGCGTTCTGGTTTTTCAACTTGCGTTGAATCAATTCTAATCCTTTCTAAGCGTCTTTAATTGGGGGAAAAATCTTGTAGTTCGTCTATCGGCCTGTCGGATTACTGAACAGTGCAGTTTCCAAAAGGTTCGGAAAACTGCAAAAAATAATCCGTCTGCAAATATAAACCATAAACACACAATGAACAAGCCGACAGGCCAGGTTAGTAATTGCATGAAAATCAAAAAACTGAAGTCTAAAGCTACTGCCGGTTGGCATCCTGGTAAGGCTTGCCAGCTATAAACTGCATCAGCCTTTCTTTAAAAACCAGGCCAATGGGCAACAGGGCTTTCTCCATTTCCACCGAATTGCCATACACGCTTTTTATGTGCCCAAATGCTACCATGTACGACTTGTGTATGCGTATGAACTGGCTGGCCGGCAATATGTTCTCCATTTCTGACATGGTTTGATGGGTAATGATGGTATGCTCTGCGGTGTGGATTTTCAGATAATCCTTCATGCCCTCTATATAAATAATATCAGCAAAACCCACCCTGAAAAATTTGCTGTTGGCCCTAATAAAAATATGGTCGCGGTTAATTGGGCTGAGTTCCTTTTCTTCTTTTTTAAAAATTTTTCCGTCCATTATTTTATCAATGGTTTTGGAGAACCGCTCAAATGAAACGGGTTTTAGCAGGTAGTCAATTACATTAAACTCATAACTCTCCAATGCATATTCCGGGTAAGCTGTGGTAAAAACTACCAATGGCGGGTTTACTAAAGTGCGAAGAAAATTGAGACCCGTCATGCCCGGCAATTGTATGTCCAAAAAAATAGAATCAATTTCTTCATTGTCAAGGGCCAGCTTTGCTTCTGGCGCATTGCGATAGCAACCCACCAGCACAAAGCGATCTGCTACCCGCTGCAAATGATTTTTTATAACATCCTGCGCCAGCTTTTCGTCTTCTATAATGATGCACCTTATCAAGCGAAACGGTTTTGTAAGATTAATGATACGGTAAAAGTATTGTTGTTTAAAATAACATCCAGGGTATGCGCATCAGGGTAAAGACTTTCCAATCTCTCCTGGGCATTTTTCAGGCGTAGCTTGCTTTCTTTGCGTTCTTTCTTTTCTGTTTGAATGATATCCAGTGCATAGGCATCCGGGTATAATAATTCCAATACACTTTTGCTGTTCTCTAAACCTTTGCCTTTTATTTTCTTGGCTTGTGCTTCCAATTCAAGATTGGTATTGTTGATAACGTTTAAGGATAACTGCTGATCATCTATTTTAAGTGTGATGTAGATAAAGGGCTTTGCAAAAGAATTATCAATAGCATGTTTAAAACCATTTTCTATAAATGAAATGAAAAGAAAAGGTTCTATCATTACATGTTCCGGATCACCTTTCACCGTAAATTGTATATCTGCATCGTACCTGATTTTTTCTATTTCTATATAATTATTGATAAACTCAATCTCTTTGGTAAGCGGTATTTTTTCTTCGTTGCACTCGTAAATAAGAAAGCGCATAATATCTGCCAGTCGCACCACTACTTCAGGCGTTTTTGCTGCATGGTTTAAACTGAGCGAATAAATGCTATTGAGCGTATTAAAAAGAAAATGCGGGTTTAGTTGAGTGCGAAAATACCGGAGCTTGTAATAGTTGTTTTCTTTTTGCAGGTCGGCAATAACGTCTGCTTCATCTATCCGTTTCTTAAAATAGGCAATAGCAACAGAAAGGCTGGTAAGTATTAGCCACCAGGCTGTTTCCCGGGCAATAGCGGCATTATTGAAAGTAAAATATGGGCCAAGTCTTCCCTGGTTTATAGCGAATATAATGGCATACAAAAGCCAAATTTCTGCCAGCATTACGAATAAAAAAGCAGCAGTAAGCAAAGCAAACAACCTGTAACGATGCGTAAATAAAAAGCGGGGAACAATTACCCTGGCAAATAAAATATATAAAGGCGCCACCAGTATACTTAAGAAAAGCAGTAGTTCCCAGTTTTTGTATTGATAAGGGAAGACGCTAAGACCAGCTATGGCCGGGCTAATCAGCACAAATAAAAGCCAGCAATACAGTTCTGTTTTATGCGTGGGCTTAATCAGCCGATCGTTATCAAATTCCATCTGGCAGGGTTTTGCAGTTATTAAATTACGTTATTGGCGCTGTATAAGGGTTACCGTTTAACCCAATACAAAGCTACGGTGCAGGCCAGCGGGCAGAAATAATTTCGACCAACTTGTAAATGATGTAGATATAAATGAAAAGCAGGTTTTCCCGTCTGTGAAGAGGGCTTATTTTATTGCCGGTTTTCTTTTGATTGTTTTTCAGATTTTGGGCTGATTTCTCTATTTTTGCACCCCAATTAAACCCCGGTCGTGCTTTTTGTGCTTTCCGGGTTGGAAAGGCGAGGTAGCTCAGTTGGTTAGAGCGCAGGATTCATAACCCTGAGGTGATGGGTTCAATTCCCATCCTCGCTACAGGAAAATAGAAAAAAGCCCGCTATAGCAGCGGGTTTTTTTATGTCTTGAGCCATATTATCAATTATAAAATTATTGAAACGAATACTGTAAATCCATTTAATCCATAGCCAGACCCAGTATTAATGGAATTGACACCCACCTTAAATTCTGAATGTACATATCCCGCACCAAATGCAAAAAGACTATTGCCTTTATTAGGAATTGAAATGCCAACATTTAAGTTCAAATAAAGCCCACCCTTAGTTCTTTGCGAAGTGTTATCTATTTGCCTGCTATAAACGCCATAACCTACCCTTGCAATTCCAAATGGCCATGTTTTTTTTCTATTAATGTAACCGGTTTCAAAATAAAGAGGAACATAAGCTTTAGTCAGGTATTGAGTGATGCCAGCACCAGCGCCTAACAGAAAATTTTTTGGACGAGCGCCAAATGAAAATAGAAGTTGTGGTCTTACCTCTGCGCTAAAATCAACAATGCCTGCTGTTGGAGCAATATATGTTTTCTTTTGCGCCATAGTGAACAGTGGTAATACAAGTAGTACAAC
The DNA here is from genome assembly GCA_047602295.1 of Chitinophagaceae bacterium. Taxonomy (GTDB): domain Bacteria; phylum Bacteroidota; class Bacteroidia; order Chitinophagales; family Chitinophagaceae; genus JACMLD01. Next base: position 5,626,464 of record JASGHP010000001.1, read on the forward strand.
AAAGTAGAGTTTGCTCATTACAGATTGCTTATTAATACTTGTGTTAGAGAAAGATTAGCTGAGTTGAAAACATCGTCAACATCTGACAATTTACGAATAAAATAACACTCATCTCAAAAATCGAAAATCTCAAATAGCACACATTATTTTGAAGGCATTGTATGGGAAGAAAGCCAACAAGAAAGCAAAAGGACTGTTTAAACAGTCCTTTTTATTGCCTGCAGTCTTCAATATTACAATGCCTGCACAGTATGCCCTATCCTGGATCTTAATTCCCTGGCGGCATCCACCATCAATTGCAATGCTGTTTTTGTTTCATCCCAACCACGGGTTTTTAAACCGCAGTCCGGGTTTATCCATAACTGTTGTGCCGGCAATACTTCCAATGCTTTAAACAGCAGGTGTATCATTTCCTGTTTAGATGGCACTCTTGGCGAATGTATATCATACACACCCGGGCCAATATCGTTTGGATATTTAAACGCTGCAAATACATCCAGCAATTCCATTTGAGAGCGGCTTGTTTCAATGGTTATCACATCTGCATCCATTGCTGCAATGCTGGCGATGATATCGTTAAACTCACTATAACACATATGCGTGTGTATCTGCGTTTCATCTTTCACACCTGTGGATGCCACTTTAAAAGCAGTAACCGCCCATTGTAGGTATTCATTCCAGTTTTCCCTACGCAAAGGCAATCCTTCTCTAATAGCAGGTTCGTCTATTTGTATCACTTTAATACCTGCTTTTTCAAGATCAGTTACTTCATCTCTTATGGCACATGCAATCTGCATACAGGTTTCGCTTCTTGGCTGATCATTGCGTACAAAACTCCATTGCAATATGGTAACAGGGCCGGTTAACATTCCTTTTACCGGTGTTTCTGTAAGCGATTGCGCATAAGAAGTGTAGTAAACCGTCATAGGATTTTTCCTGCTCACATCTCCTACTATTACCGGTGGCTTTACACAGCGGCTGCCATAGCTCTGCACCCAGCCATTTTTTGTAAATGCAAATCCGTCTAATTGTTCTCCGAAATATTCCACCATATCATTCCGTTCAAACTCTCCATGCACCAACACATCAATACCAATTTCATCCTGCCAGTGAATGGCTTTGGCTGTTGCATCTTTTATTAATGCATCGTATGCTTCGTTGGTAAGCTCTCCTTTTTTCCATTTGGCCCGCCATGCACGCAGTTCTGTTGTTTGCGGAAATGAACCAATGGTAGTTGTAGGCAACAAAGGCAATTGCAGTACTTTTTGCTGTAGCTGTTTGCGTTCTTCAAATGCACTGGCTCGCTCTGCATCTCTTTGCGTTAATGCCTTTACCCTGTCTTTTATTTCCTGTTTATGTATCAGTGCAGAAGTCTGGCGGTTTCTATTGGCATGTTTGTTTTTTTCATACTCCTGCAAAGCCACCGCAGAAGGCGTTTCAGAAGCCAGGCTGGCAAGATGCGCAACTTCCTTTAGTTTTTGTTTCGCAAATGCCATCCAGTTTTTTATTGTCGCTGGAAGATGAAGCTCATCCGTTTCCAAATCAAGATCGCAAGGCACATGCAGCAATGAGCAGGAAGGCGCTATCCAAATTCTCTCAGGTTGTATAATTGCAGCAGCTTTCTTTATTATTTCCAGCGACTGTTCATAATCATTCTTCCAGATATTCCTTCCGTCTACAACTCCCAAAGACAAATTGAGCTTTTTGTTTTTTATACCTGCAGCAAGTATATCATCCAATTGCAATGGGCATCTTACCAAATCCAGGTGCAGGGTTGTAATGGGCAGACTTAATACCATCGATAAATTATCTCCATAGCATTCAAAATAAGAAGCCAAAAAGAAATGCATACCGGGAAATGTTTTTGACAGCTCATTGTAAGTGCTGGCAAATATTTTACGTTCTTCATCTGTCAGATTCAATGAAAGGCAAGGTTCATCAAACTGTATAAAATAAGCACCGGATGCTTCCAGCTTCTTAATTATTTCTATGTAAACAGGAAGCAGGTTTTTAATCAACTCAATTCTATGACAACCCTTTTCCTTCTCTTTCCCTAATAATAAAAAAGACACAGGACCAAGCAGTACAGGTTTGGCAGAAAATCCATCTCGTTTTGCTTCATTAAAATGATTCAATACTTTTTCCGAGTACAAAACAAATTTTTGCGAGGCTGTAAACTCTGGTACGATGTAATGGTAATTTGTATCAAACCATTTTGTCATTTCCATGGCAGTGATATCATATCCATCTTTCTGATAGCCGCGTGCCATGGCAAATAAAATATCAAGGTTGGAAAGCTGCTTATCATTAATAAGCGAATGATAACGCTCCGGAATAGCGCCTACCATTAGTGCCGTGTCCAGCACATGATCATAAAAAGAGAAATCATTGCAGGGAACTAAGTTAATGCCAGCATCTTTTTGTGTTTGCCAGTTTTGTTGGCGGATTTTTTTGGCTGTCTGTTCTAATTCATTGGCAGAAATTTTTCCAGCCCAATACTGTTCGGATGCTTTTTTAAGCCTCCGTTGGTTACCAATACGCGGGTAACCCAAATTGTGTGTTTGCATTTTTTTGTTTTTTGCGTGAAACAATAATTATGCTTTTGCAAACCGCACAGTTTTGTACAATAAAAAGAATGGAGAAGGAAGAATTGATATAATAGCAGGTAATAGATAAAGGCTTTATTTGCATAAGCTGATTAGAGAAGACACAGCAATACAAAAAACCGTCTGGCTAATTATAAAATCAAATCCCGACCAAACTTTATATCGTGAAAGCTGTGTCATTAAGATAAAGGCAAGTCTCCTGGCTTGTAACATTTTTATCTCCTTCTCATTCTGCCTGCGCAGAACAATGGAATAACTGATAAAAACTTTTGTTACTTACAGTTGCACGTCAGCCCGTGATTCTCACACGGTTCCTTATTAATTTCCTTATCGGAAAACCAATACCTGATTGAATGTATGCAAAGAACAAGAAGCCAAATATAGTACTATTATAGTTACCCTTTTAATGCTCAAAAGCTATTTCATAAACATTCTTCCACAATTTTCCGGTAACGTATATTTTATCTGTTTGCGCATCATAAGCTATTCCATTTAATGCATCCAGTTTGGGATTTTTCATAGCAGCCACCTGTGTTAACGCACTTAAATCCAATTTGCCAATCACTTTGCCTGTAGCTGTATCAATCTTAACAACGCTATTGTTTAGCCATATGTTAGCATAGAGATAGCCTTTTATAAACTCCAGCTCATTCAGGCTATCGCGTAGTAATCCATTTTCTGTAACCTTTAATGTCTTTATGGGCTTTAAAGTGGCTGTATCGAAAAAAGTTATTGCTGAAGTTCCATCGCTCATTAGCAGATCTTTTCCGTTGGTTGTCATTCCCCAACCTTCTTTATTAGTATAGGTAAATTCATTCAGTTGCTTAAACGTGTTTAAATCGTATACAAACCCTTTTTGGTTTTTATAGGTAAGCTGGTAAATTTTATTGTTAAGAACAGCAATGCCTTCACCAAAATATTTATTTCTGTCTATTTCAATTTTAGGGCTAAACTTTCCGTTCGTCAGATCAGATATACCAACAACAGATTTGCATTGCTTCAACTCTTCAGGAGCTCCGGAGCTTTCAAAAAAATGCCCCTGGTAACATAAAAAGCCTTCAGTAAATAATGTTGTATCGTGTGAAAAATGATTTTCAACCGTATAAGAAATTGCCGGCGTTCTTTCATTACTCTGCGCTTCTTCATCAGACGAATCACCATTGCAGCTAAATAATACCAATGAGGTTATGGCAATTAATGTAATTCTGAACAACTGCATTGCAACAATTTTTGATTACGTTTTTAACAACGGAACAAATTTGCGCTTAAATTCTGAAATGACGTTGCTGTAAAAAGGAATTGATAAAAAGTTGCAGGACCTATGTTACAAAAAAAGAGCGGGTAGTAGAAACCACCCGCGTATAACATGAGAAAACTTACATCACTGCCTTGAATAATTTAGCCCGGCCGGCAGCGCATAGTGAGAATCCGGGATAAATAAGTTGCTACCCCTTACACATAGCTTTTAGATAAATGAAGCGGGTACTTATAAATAATGTTCAGTAGTATTTTATTAATATCGTCGTTGCGGTAATTGTACCTGAATTCGGATTCTTTTACATGCAGGTAGAGGGTATTTTTGTTCATGCCCCGGAACTTTAGCAAGCGGTTTCTTGTATTGCCCCAGAAAACGCTTATATCGTCTGCATAACTTTTACCGTAGCTATCGTGGGCATCTATGCGGTACAAGCGCCACTCATCAAAGTCTGCAATAGCGTTGTAGCGGCTTAAATCATTTGCTGTATTGATGACATTTTCGTTGCGTTGCATCCAGCCAACCTGCTGGTATTCGCGAATAACCGGCTTACTTATTTGCAACAGTTCATCTGTAAACACATTGTCATCAATAACATAAAAACCAAAATAAGCGTTGCTGTCTTCTGCCACATCCTTAGGAGCCGGCATTTTATGGAACGCTGTTGCCGCCATTTTATTATTACCAATGTTATGACTTTGTTCTTCACAATGTTTGGCAATATGACTGCGAATCAGTTTCAGGTAATTATTTATTGTAACACGGCTTACGTTAGTAATGCCTGCAATCTGTGTTGCGGTAAGGTCATCAGAGAAAAGCTGGATGATTTCACGGCAGGTTTTTTCTGACAAGTGCGATCTTTTAAGCATCTTATTTTTCATAGCAATCTGTTCTACGAATTGATTCGCAGTTAAATTGATATTTTAACCTGGTGTAGAAAACATAATCTACATATGCGGGTTAATTACCTGTTGAACGCGAACCACTAGATTAATTAAATAGGTTACCATACTAAAGACATGCAAACAGAAAGAAATGTTACAAGTAAGTGACCAACGCAAAGAATAAGTAGCTGAACGGCAAGTTTATAGAGGTGTTTGTTTTAATCTGTTGCAAGCCACTAAATGTTACTCTGTAAGCAAACTTTCCAATTGCTGCTTTATTTTTTCTACGGTAGGTAACATGGCTTTTTCAAGATGGATATTGAGGGGAACTACGGGAGTATTGAGGGATCCTATTACTGTTACGGGCTGGTCTAAATAACGAAAACAATGCTGGGATATTTTTCCGGCCAATGCTTCTGCAAAAGAATTATCCTGTTGCTCTTCTGTAAGCACAAGGCATCTGCCATGCATTTTAACGGTTTCAAAAATCAATGCTTCATCTAAAGGAAACAAACTGCGCAAATCTACTATAGTTACCTGCCCCGTAAAATGCGAGGCTGCTTCTACAGCCCAATAAACACCCATTCCATACGTGATGATGCAACAGGTATCGCCATTGGCTATTTTATCTGCGTCTGCTTCTATTACTTTTTTTGCTTTTCCTAGCGGGATAATATAATCTGCAGAAGGTTCAATTGTTTTGGAGCTGCTTGTACCTGGCAGCTTTGCCCAATAAAGACCCTTATGCTCCAACATAATTACAGGGTTAGGATCATAAAATGCTGCTTTCATCAGGCCTTTCATATCCGCAGCATTGGATGGGTACGCTATTTTTATTCCTTTTATTGAAAGCAGGGTAGTTTCAATACTGGCACTATGATAGGGACCGCCACCACCATAAGCACCAATGGGTATTCTTATTAAAGCCTGCACAGGAAATTTTCCCATGCTTAAATAACAGGACTTGGCCACTTCAGTTACCAATTGATTAAACCCCGGGTATACATAATCTGCGAATTGTATTTCTACAATTGGCTTTGCTCCTACTGCACTCATGCCTGCGGTAGAACCAATGATATACGCTTCCTGGATAGCTGTGTTAAAAACACGATGATCTCCAAACTGTGCGGCCAGTGTGGCTGTTTCTCTAAAAACTCCACCCAATCTTCTGCCAGCATCCTGCCCGTATAAGATTGCTTCCGGATGTTTTTCCATAATCTCACGTATGGCATGCAAAGCAGCATCTATCATTATAACAGGCGCAGCGTTTTCAGGGCTTCGTTCTCCTTTTTCTTCAACAATAGGTGTGGGTACAAATACAAAATCTTCTACTGATGCGGGGTTGGGCTCTATTGCATTGGTTGCTCGCAAAAAATCTGTTTTCACCAGATCGATTGCTTCATTTTCTATTTGTGTTAAGGTTTCTAAAGCTATACCAGTTTCAGCTAAGCGCTTTTTCAATTTTGGTAACGGATCGTTAATACCTTGTTCACTCAACTCTTCTCTTGTTCTGTAAAATTCTTTTCTTACACCGCTGGTATGGTGACCAAGCAAGCTAAGCTTTGCATGTACCAGGCAAGGCTGTCTTTGTTGTCTTGTGTTTGCAATAACTTGCTGCAACTGCTCATAGCATTCTTCAAAGTCTGTACCGTTGATGTGTATGCGCTGCATGCCTTTAAAACCTGCTGCATAATCATAACTATCCATAGCACGGGTCTCTTCTGCAGTAGCGCTTATGCCCCAGCTATTATCCTGTACCAAATAAATAATGGGTAATTTTTTTAGAACCGCAAATTGAAAAGCCTCGCTTACTTCTCCTTCAGTTATACTTGCATCACCTAAAGAGCAAACCACAATAGGCAAAGAGCCATCATTATTAACTTTAAACAAGGGAGAGTTGATTTTTTGCAAATACTGCAGCCCTTGTGCAATACCGGTAGCCGGTATTGCCTGCATACCCGTGGCGCTGCTTTGATGAATCATCTTTGGCTTATCCTCTGCTATACTATTGGGATGACTATAATAACTACGACCACCGCTAAATGGATCATCTTTTTTGGCCAACAACTGTAGCATTAATTCATATGGCTGATAGCCCATGCCTAGTAACAGACTTTCATCTCGATAATATGGGCTTACATAATCTGCGGGAAGTAATTGAAATGCCAGTGCCAGTTGCACAGCTTCATGTCCTCGGGAAGTAGAGTGTACGTATTTGCAAATAGATCTATTGGCCTCGTATATTGCTGCCATAGCATTGGCAGTGCACATCAAGCGGTATGCTTTTAATAATATAGCAATATCTATGGCAGGCATCGCTGCAAAGGTAGAAGGTTTAAGCTGTGTGGTAAAAGGTTTAAAGTTAATTGCAGTTTGTTTCCAAGTTGTATTCCTTCTATCTTAATCCTTATTCCTTTTACCTTTCTTAAAATAAAAAACCATCCTGTAAAAGGATGGAATAAATTATTTGTCTAAGATTTGGGTTGATAGTGGGGTGTTACTTAATTTCTACCATAAACAGATTTTCTTCACCAATGAAACCTTCCAGTTCATCGCCTACAACGCATTCGCCAACGCCTGCGGGTGTTCCGGTAAAAACAAGATCGCCAATGTTGATGGAAAAATAATTAGAGATATAGGCAACAATTTTATCAAAGTTATTGATCATTAAACCAGAATTGCCTTGTTGCACCATCTCTTTGTTTTTATACAAACCAAAGCCGATGTCTTTCTTGTTTTTGATTTCAGAAAAAGGAATCCACTTGCCAATAACAGCAGAGTTGTCCCAGCTTTTTGCTTTCTCCCAGGGAAGACCTTTTTTCTTTAATTCATTTTGAATATCTCTTGCGGTAAAGTCAATACCTGCAGTTACTGCATCATAGTATTTACTGGCAAAGCGATCCTGTATGTATTTTCCATTTTTTGAAATGCGCAGCACAAGCTCGCATTCATAATGAAGTTCATTAGTAAATTCAGGATAATAAAAAGGGGTATGCGCCTGCAACAATGCACTCTTAGGCTTCATAAAAATGACTGGCTCATCAGGAACCTCATTTCCTAATTCCTGGGCATGAGCAACATAGTTACGGCCTACACAGAATATTTTCATATTCAATAAAAGGATTTGGTTGTTTAAACAATCAAGTTAGGTGTTGGCTTAAAAAAGCCTGGCTTTAACAGGTATATTGAATATCAAAAACTGCTACTGTTTATACAGAGCTTCTGCGAAAATAACGATTCAAATGAATAATTCATAAAGTAATAGACATTTTGTTGTAGGTGTTCATTGCAGCGGCTGCACCCTGTAAAACATATGTTTCTATCAACTCTGTGCAAACAGTTATTTTTTTCTGTACCAGTGGAATTTCTTCCCCAGTCCACCTTCCTAAAACAAATTCTACCTGCCTGCCTTTTGGATAATTATTTCCTACCCCAAACCTTAAACGGGGATAGGCTTCTGTCAGCAATAAAGCTTCTATGCTTTTTAAACCGTTGTGCCCGCCGCTACTTCCTTCTGTGCGCAATCTTAATTTGTCTAATGGCAATGCTACTTCGTCTACAATTACAAGAATATTCTCTGTATTTATATTCTCTTTCTCTTTCCAATATTTTACAGCTTTGCCACTTAAGTTCATAAAAGTGGAGGGCTTTATGCAAATTACCTGTCTCCCTTTTATTTTACATTCTGCAACATCTGCCAAACGATCTGCATGAAAAGATATTGCATGTTTATTTGCAAAGGCATCCACCACATCAAACCCAATGTTATGCCTTGTATGGGCGTACTCATCACCAATATTACCCAAGCCTACAACGAGGTATTTGTTCATGGCAGCGAAAATAAAAAAAGTCCTGCCACCAGTGCAGGACTTCTATCACAATGTTTTTTGTAATTATTTTTTTGCAGGAGCTGCTTTTGCGGCTGCAGCAGGAGCGGCAGCAGCTTTTGCAGGAGTACCAGCAGGTGCAGCTGCAGCTTCTTCCTGTTTCAACTGGCGGGTAAGAACCACAGATGCCAGCGGAATACGGGGAGAGTTCATGATTTCGTAATTGTCTACTTTCACATCTTCTACCCTGATGTTGCCATTCAATTCAAGATTGGTTAAATCAACCTCAATGTTTTCTTTCAGGTATTTTGGAAGTGTTTTTACTTTCAGTGATTTCATTTTCACTATCAGTTTACCACCTTCTTTTACACCTTTAGAAGTACCAGTATATTTCAAAGGAATAGTAGCGATTGCTTTTTTATCGTCTACCAGTTCCATTAAGTCTACGTGTATCAACAGGTCTGTTACTTTGTCAAACTGCAAATCTTTCAAAATGCATTTGTAAGATTTACCACCCACTTTTACTTCTGCCAACTGAAACGCGCTGGTATATACCAATGGTTTAAATGCAGACGCAGGTGCGTAAAAACTAACTTCTTCAGTGCCGCCGTAAATTACACCGGGCACCAGTTCCTGAGAGCGAAGTTGCTGGGTGGCTTTCTTCCCAGTTTCGGTCCTCAGTTGTCCTTCGATTGTAATTGATTTCATTGTTTATATGGTGTTTTTGTTTACTCTTATTTGCTTATTTATTTCTCAATTGCGAGTGAATAAACAAGCTGGTGATACTTTTATTTTCGTATGCATTGCGAATGGCTACTGCAAATAATTCTGCCACACTCAATACTTTTATCTTGCTTGTTTGCTGCTTCAGTGGTATGGTATCGCAAACCACCATCTCTTCCAACACACTGTTTTCTATATTGGCGTAAGCGTTGCCGCTTAACACCGGGTGTGTACACAATGCCCTTACACTTCTTGCACCCTTTTCTTTCAACAAGCCTGCTGCTTTTGCAAGCGTTCCACCTGTATCGCAAATATCATCTATCAACACCACGTCTCTGCCTTCCACTTCACCTATTACCACCATGCTGGCAATTTCATTTGCACGTTTCCTGTGCTTATCGCAAATCACCATTTCTGCATTGAAATAACTTGCTATTTCACGAATACGATTTGCACTTCCCACGTCGGGGGCCGCAAAGGTAAGGTTTTCCAGCTTTAAATTCTCAATATAAGGGATAAAAATGGCTGAGCTGTCCAAGTGGTCTACGGGTATATCAAAATAGCCTTGTATCTGGGGTGCATGCAGATCCATGGTGATAACCCTGTCTGCGCCAGCAGCTACTATCATGTTGGCAATCAGCTTAGAACCGATGGCCACGCGGGGTTTGTCTTTCCTGTCTTGCCTGGCATAGCCATAATAAGGAATAACGGCCACCACTTTATAGGCTGATGCTCGCCTAACGGCATCAATCATCAGCAGCAATTCAAGAATGTTATCTGAAGGAGAAAAAGTGCTTTGTACAAGGAAAACCATGTCTCCGCGGATGCTCTCCTGGAAAACAGGCTGAAATTCCCCGTCACTAAATTTCTGGGTAATGCTTTTGCCCAGAGGGCAGCCATATTGCTGGGCGATTTTTTCTGCTAGGTACTGAGAGCCTGTACCGGAGAATATCTTTACCGAACTCTGCATATAAATGATGCTTTGGAGCGGCGAAGATAAAACTTCAGAACAGAAATAAAAATCTGTAAAGTGTTTAAGTCGCTTATTTTACAAGCAAAAAAAATGCTGCAAGTAGCTGATTCTGATTATTTGCCTACAGAAGCAAACATTGTCTTTTCAGCAGGCGTATTTACCTGGCTGATATTTTGACCAGCATTCCCCTTTTTAGGGTTCATGGCATAAAATACTGCAGAGCAAACAAAAATTGAGAAGAAAAGTGCTACCAGGTAGATGCCGGCGCAGAAAAAAATAGATTGTAAGCCACCTAAGTTGCTGAAAGTAGAGCTGCGTTTCATAAAATGCGGATTTTATAGGTTTTCTAAGGTATTAGACTCTTGGATAACGCATAACTGTCTCAGCTATTGCGCCATACCAGAACAATTATGTGCATAAAAATATTACTCTACCTTCCGGTATGCAAGAGCAGAAGTACTCAATTAAAGACTGGGCAAAAGATGATAGACCCCGTGAGAAATTACTAAGTAAAAGCCCCGAATCTCTTAGCGATTCTGAACTATTAGCCATTTTAATCAATAACGGGAACCGTCAGAAAACAGCTGTAGACCTGGCCAAAGAAGTGCTTTTGCTGGGCAAAAACAACCTGAATGAACTGGGACGCCTGTCTATCAAAGATTTTATGGCCATTAAAGGCATTGGCGAAGCAAAAGCCATCACTATTGCCGCTGCCCTGGAATTAGGCCGCAGGCGACAGGCGGCCAGCTTCCTGGAAAGACCGATTGTAAAAAGCAGTGCAGATATTGCCCTTTATTTGCAAAGCCGTCTTAGCGATTATCGGCACGAGGTTTTTGCGGTCATTTTTCTAAACCGAAGCAATAAGATTAGCCATTTTGAAATTGTAAGCGAAGGAGGTATTACTGGCACAGTAGCAGACCCTCGCATCATTTTAAAAAAGGCATTGCAGGAAGATGCTACCAGCCTGGTACTTTGCCATAACCATCCTTCCGGCAGTTTGCGCCCCAGCCGTGCTGATGAAGAACTCACTCAAAAAATAAAAGAAGCTGCAAAGTATTTTGACATACGCGTAATGGACCACATCATTGTAAGCAATGAAGGCTATTATAGTTTTGCTGATGACGGAATAATCTAGTCGATAGTCTGTAGTCGATAGTCAGTAGTCGAAACACGGCAAAAAAGTTAATAGTGTGAGCTTTCTAGTTGTTAGCCAAAGTTTGTTATGCAACCAATGGTTGTTAGTCGACGCTCTCTAAATAAATATTCGTGCATGGGACAATACAATGATTTGATTGCTTACAAAAAGAGTTATGAACTGGCTATGCAAATTTTTCTCATTTCAAAAAAGTTTCCTGCAGAAGAAAAATATTCTTTGACAGACCAGATTCGAAGATCATCAAGATCCGTTTGTACGAATTTGGTAGAAGCTTATAAGAGGAGGCGATACAAAGACTATTTTATCAGCAAACTCAATGATTCGGAAACAGAAAATAGTGAAACTCAGGTTTGGCTCGACTTCTGTAAGGATTGCCAATATATTTCGCCGGAAGAATACACAACTCTTGTTGCCCTCAACAGTGAAGCAGCAAAACTAATCCACTACATGATAAATAACCCCGACAAATTTATCTAAAGTCTTGACTATCGACTAAAGACTACTAACTACGCTTGAGCCGTAGGTCCACCAAAATTTAAAGGGAACTCTACCATTTCCTGATCTTTTATTTTACCATGTGCTTCTTCAAAACGCTGGATATTATCGTCCAGTGCTTTTAAAAATCTTTTAGCATGTTGCGGCGTTAGAATAATGCGGCTTTTTACTTTGCTTTTAGGTGTGCCGGGCATCACGTTTACAAAGTCTACAATAAACTCTGCATGAGAATGAGTGATGATAACAAGGTTGGAATACGTTCCTTCTGATACGTCTTCAGATATCTCTATATTGAGCTGTTGATTATTCGGTTGCTGTTCGGCCATAATAAACCAGGTTTTTAAATTTGTGAAGCGAAGATAGAGAATGTGTTTTTATTCCACATCCACTTGTTTTTTTACAAGAGCACCATCACTTGCTTCCATCAAAAATTTTCTTTCATTAATCATATAGCCATTGCCTTTCTCACAGAAATGTACAACCAGGTTTTCTACACTAATAGGGTTTCCTTCTGGTATGTCTGCAATATTACTATGGCGAATATCGTGTCCGTCAATAATGATTACAAGTCCGCTGCCAATGGCTTCCATCTTATTGCCTTCTGTAACAAGCATGCCGGTATCTTCTCCCAAACCAATACCAATTGCAGAAGGATTGCTGGCCACCGCCTGCGATAAACGTCCAAAGCGGCCGCGTTTTTCAAAATGACTATCTATGATAACAGTATCTATAAAACCAAGACCGGTTGTTATTTTTACTTCTCCTTTTAAATGCGCCCTGGTAGCATTGCCTTCATAAATCATGGTATTACTCATGGCCATGGCGCCGGCGCTTGTACCTGCTATAATGAAGTTCTCATTCAGATACCTGTCGTGCAAAACTTTTAAAAATTTGGTACCACCAAAAATTGCACTCAGGCGCATCTGGTTGCCACCGCTAAACATAACGCAATTGCAATCGGTAACACGCTTTGCATAGTCTGCATCTAATGCATCTTCTCTGTTACGGATATTCATTACACCAATATTGGTGCATCCAATTTTTCCGAATGCATTCAGGTAATTATTGCCTACTTCTTGGGGAATTGTAGAAGCAGTAGTAATTACTTCAATTCTTGCAGCAGGTCCGCCGGCCTCTTGCATGATGCGGCGTAAAATGCCTAGTTCAAAAAAGTTGAGGTTGTTGCGATAAATGTCCCCCGCTTCCAGATCGGTTCCTTTGTCTTCTGCACCACCTATTGCTATTAGTTTCCCTTTCGGTATAGACATATTGTTATTGTATTCAAAAAAAAATCCTTACGAACAAAAATAACGGAAATACAATGAATGAATTGTGAGCAGACAACGAAATAGAGAATAAAATTGCCTTCAGTCATATGTTGCAATAAATGCACTAATAGCACTGGTTGATAACAAGAAATCCACAAAAGCATTTATGCAAAAAAATTGAATATTGCCGTCAAAAACGGAAAATGTAAATTGCCAGTTCAAACAATTTTAAGTACGCAGCTAAATTTTAAAGTATGATTAAGTTACAAGCTATCGGAAACCTGGGCAAAGATTGTGTTACCAATACCGTAAATGGTAAAAGCGTAATCAATTTCAATGTGGCACACACAGAGAAATTTCGCGATGCACAAGGCAACCAGAAAGACAAAACAATTTGGGTAGAATGCGCTTACTGGACAGACCGCACTGCCATTGCACCTTACCTGCGCAAAGGCACACAGGTGTACGTGGACGGAACACCAGAAGTACGCACCTACACAAAGAGTGACGGCACTACTGCAGCATCGCTTACATTGCGTGTATCCAGTGTTCAATTGCTGGGCAATCGTGCAGATAATGCTGGTCCTTCTCAAAACAGCTATGGCGCACCTGCTACTGCAAATGCTGGCAGTACAGCAAACCGCAATGAAGTCTCAGAACCTATTGACGATTTGCCATTCTAAAAAATTATCAGTTAAATACCTGGTATATCGCCCCGCAAATTTGCGGGGCTTTTTAATTCTATACACACAACTAATCTATTCATTAAAAGATTAAATTTAGAGGCATTTTAAAATCATTTACCAGATATTCTCATGGCAAAAAATTCTTCTTCACGACGTAAGTTTTTACAACAGCTTGGCAGCACAACGCTTTTATTAGGTACTGGAACACTTAACAGCATTGCAGCAAAAGAAAAAATGGATGAACGCATCCTGCATTACAACAAACCCATTACTTCCAATGATAAAATAAGAGTTGCTGTTATCGGTTGCGGTATCATGGGTTTTAATGATATAGCAACCGCATTAAAAGTGCCTGGTATTGAAATAGCTGCTGCATGCGATTTGTATACTGGCAGACTGGAAAGAATGAAAGAGTTATACGGAAAAGATTTATTTACCACACGAGATTACAGGGAAGTATTGGAAAGAAAAGATGTAGACGCTGTAATAATAGCTACCAGCGATAACTGGCATGCACGCATTAGTAAAGACGCCATGAACAAAGGCAAACATGTGTACTGCGAAAAGCCGATGGTACATAAAATTGCCGAAGGATTAGATGTAATTAAAACTCAGCAGAAGACAAACAAAGTAATGCAGGTTGGTAGCCAGGGTATCAGTGGGGTTGATTATTTAAAAGCAAAAGAATTATATAAAGCAGGAGAAATAGGCAAACTTAATTGCATACAAGCTACTTACGACAGGCAGAGTGCACTTGGTGCATGGCAATATACAATGCCTACAGACGCTTCCGACACTTCGGTTGACTGGGACCGTTATATTGCAGGAATGCCTAAGCAGCCATATGATGCCAAAAAGTTTTTCTGGTGGCGCAATTATAAAGACTTTGGCACAGGCATGCCGGGTGATTTGTTTGTGCACCTGCTTACCGGTATTCATTATGTAACAGGTTCTAAAGGACCTTCTTCTATTTACTCTGCTGGTCAGCTTGCTTACTGGAAAGATGGCAGGGATGTGCCGGATATTACCACTTCTATTATGGATTATCCTGAGACTACCGAACATCCGGCTTTCCAGGTAATGTTGCGGGTAAATTTTATTAGTGGAGATGGTGGCGGCAGTTCTGTAAAATTTATAGGCAGCGAAGGAATCATGGAAAAGACAGGAGACGGCATTAGCATTACACACAGCATATTATCAAAAGCACCAGGTATTGGCGGTTGGGATGCATTAACCACCTACCCTCAAGCTATGCAGGATGAATTGAAAAAGCAATACAATCAACAGTGGTCTGCAGCAGATCAGCAAAGGCCGGTAAAACCTCCCATCAAATTTGCCAAGCCTGCAGGTTATGATGAACATGTAGACCATTTCATCAATTTTTTTGAAGCAGTGCGCAATGGCAGCCCCGTTATAGAAGGTCCAACTACGGCTTTTCGTGCTGCTGCGCCTTGTCTTGCTTCCAATGATAGTTATTTTCAGAAAAAAATAATTTATTGGGATGCAGAAAATATGAAACTTGTGAATGAAAAAGCCTGATCCTTTCAATTAAAAAAATCAATAGATATTGTTTAGCTATATCAGCAATGCAATTAATTTCAGCCAGTTTGTAGAAGAGTTTGGTACTGCGCTGGGCGTGCCTGTAAACGATGGCAGGTTAGAATTTCCATCCAGCTTTGCAAAAGGCTATATGCAGGTAGAAACACTACCCAATGGTTTGCTGGCATTGGAAATGGATTATATATTGAACACAGATTTTATTTTTGACAGGCCTTCTTCTGAAGAAGAAATTTATTCTCTTCGTTTTGATAATATTGAAATCAGGAAACAATATGTTACCAAGATAGACGATGAATACCGTAGCGATGACATGGAAACACGTGATGCAGTTTATCTTATGTGCAGTCTTTTCGACCTTGGCTATATAAGCACAAAAGGCACGCATATCAATTGCGTAATGATCCAGTTTAATAGAGAATGGATGGGCAAGTACCTGCAAATGGATTCTTATGATAAGATATTGCAGCATTATCTTTCTTTAAAAACTACAGCGCTTGACATGGAACACCTGGATGCAGACTATCGCCAGGCCATGGAAGAAATTCAGCAAATGAATACAGATCATCCTGCGCATGTAACCATGATACATAACCGCATTATGCACATGCTGGAGCGTTTTTTTATAACATTGTATGAGAAGCGACATCAACTCACCTACCAGATAAAAGCTACCAACGAAGACATTGTACAAGTAAGAAAAGTTGAAAAGATCATCACCAGTAATTTTACTGCTCCCTTCCCCTCTATAGAAGAACTGGCTAAAGCAGCTTCTATGAGCAGCAGCAAATTGAAAAAGCTTTTTAAAGATGTTTACGGAAAACCAATTTATCAATATTACCAGCAGCACCGTATGAACAAAGCAAGGGCTATGTTGATAAGCCAACAATACTCTGTAAAGAATGTAGGTCTCAGTCTTGGCTACACAAACCTTAGCAATTTCAGTATGGCTTTTAGAAAAGAATTTAAAATGCTGCCGAGTGATCTCGTAAAGAATTAATCTACTTCACTATTGCAAATGATATTATCCCGATGGATAAAAGTTTGAAAAGACATTGTCAATAGCTTTATTTTGCCAAATGGAACAAATCATTCCCTATCATACATTACTAGCATTCACAGAAAATATTTTTAAGAAGATTGGCTGCAGCAGTAAAGATGCAAGCATAGCTGCAAAAGCCTTGCTGGATGCGGATTTACGCGGTATAGATTCTCATGGCGTGGCAAGATTAAGCGGTTATGTACGACTGTGGGAAGCCAAAAGGGTGAATGCAACACCTTCTATAAAAATAATTCACGAAACCCCATCAACAGCAGTGGTGGATGGAGATAGCGGCCTTGGTTTGGTAGTAGCTCCTTTTGCCATGCAGGTAGCCATTGATAAAGCTAAACAAGTAGGAACCGGTTGGGTAAGCGTTAGCAACTCCAATCATTTTGGTATTGCAGGCCACCACGCTATGATGGCTTTGGAGCACGACATGATTGGCATTGCAATGACAAACGCCAGTGCATTGGTAGCACCAACATTTTCTATTGAAAGAATGCTTGGCACCAATCCTATTTGTGTTGCTATTCCCGCAGGCGAAGAACCTGCTTTTGTTGCAGACCTTGCTACTACGACTGCAGCCAATGGGAAGCTTGAAATTTTACAGCGCAAAAACCTGCACGCACCAGAAGGATGGATACAAGACAAAGACGGGCATTCATCTACCAATCCTCATGAACTAAAGGGTGGTGGTGCATTATTACCGCTAGGTGGCGACAGAGATCATGGAAGTCACAAGGGTTATGCATTAGGTGCGGTGGTAGATATTTTTTCTGCTGTTTTAAGTGGTGCCAATTACGGCCCATGGGTTCCCCCCTTTCCTGCTTATGTGCCTATGCCCGAAAACCAACCAGGAAAAGGTATTGGTCATTTCTTTGGAGCAATGCGCATAGATGCGTTTCGGCCAGCGGCTGATTTCAAATTACATATGGACCAATGGATAACCAGGTTTCGTGCTGCAAAAACAGTAGAGGGACAATCTAAAGTATTAATACCAGGAGATCCGGAAAGGGAAGCAAGTGCCGAGCGAATGGAAAAAGGAATACCATTGTTACATGCAGTAACTGAAAATCTAATGGAGCTAGGTGAAAAATTTGGAGTAAAACTGTAAACAATAAACGCAAAGGAAATTAATGAGATACCTGGAATTTACCAGAATCTACCATCCTGCCGGACTTATCTCTTAATTGAAAAATGTAAACTCCGCGATAAAAATCAGACACATTGATAACTGTTTTTTGGCTAACAGCAGGAATGTCTAACATTTTTTTGCCTATAAAATTATAAACCTGGAAGGAGTAAGATTTATCGGAGTTCTGATCAAAATCGAAAGTGATTTGTGAGATGGCTGGGTTTGGATAAAACTTTACCACCTTGGCAACAGGCTCTTGTGAAGCTGGCCGGTTGGTCTGGCTTTTCAATTGAGACGTGATCAATAGAATAAAGGACATTATGTAAAAAACCTTCATAGGCGATATCTTACATTAAGGTTGAGCATCAAGATAGTCCAGTTTTAACAAATTTACAAAGGTTTTTGCACAATTGTGTATATACCCCTGCGGATTTGTAAACCCGATTTTCTTTTAGCTATCTGTTAACGCTATTTAAGATTTTTAAGTATGCCCTGGATGGCTTCAAAATTGGGCAACTCTCCTGCGTTTTCCAATACTTCGGCATATTGGATAACACCTTGTTTATCAACAATAAAAGCGGAACGTTTGGAAACACCTTTCATCCAGCCGCCAAAAGAGTCGTAAAGAGAGCCGAAACTGGCAGAAGCTTCTTTATTGAAATCGCTTAAAAGACTGAAATTCAGCCCTTGTTCTTCTTTAAATTTTGCCAAAGTCTGGGGGGAGTCTACAGAGATACCGAAAACAACTGCATCTGCATTATTATATGTGGCGATATTATCCCGAAGGCTGCACAATTCTTTTGTGCACACACTGGTAAAAGCAAGCGGAAAAAATACCAGTAACACGTTTTTACCTTTCTGATCTGCTAAAGAGATTTCTTTCTTTTCTGTATCGTGCAATACGAATGCGGGGGCTAATTGTCCTTTTTCGATTTTCATGGCACAAATATAACTGTAACCATGTTGAGGTAATTAAAATCTATTTTGAAGAAAATTCGGGTTTAGAATCTTGGGCATAAAACTTTATTTCTTACAGAATTGTCTCGGTCAAGAAATCCGATATAAGAAATACTTAATTCCATCCCACCCCTGCCCTGGCTTACCGTTTTAAGCTGAGACACGTTTACATCATAGCTAAGTGCTATAGAAAAAGGGTTATAATCAATTTTTAGAACAGGGATGAAAGCGTCTTTCCAACGTAAAAAAGCACCACCATGAATAACATATTGCGGTGCATCTGCATCGCCCACTTTATAAGAATACAATGCGCCGGCAATTGTTTCATTAAAAGTTCCCTGGTTAGAATAATCGCCCTGCAAGGTGAAGTAAGTATTCTCGTCAATATTAAATTTCATACCGCCGGAAACAACAATTTTTGGGCTAAGCGCAGAAGCAGCATTCCTGTAAAATGAATTTCTTGGCCTGTTAAAATGGTGATAAGCTACACCAAGGAAATAAGTATTGGCATCATCCGGACCAAAGGCCGAATTAAAACTAGCCCCTACAGATCCGTCAAAATAATCATACTTATTGGTAGGAAAGGTTTCACCATCTGCCAGTGAAGGGTTGTAGGCTGCACCATCAAACTGAGAGTTGGTTGTAATCTTTGAACGATCAATGCTTTTTTCTACCAAACCACCCATGAAGCCAACAGAAATATAAGTTGTTTTATTGCTGCTTAATGATTTGTGATAGTTAAGTGCAGGTAAAAAGTTGGTAGTAGTTAAACCTGCTGTACCCGCCTTGTCGTATAAAATCTGGATACCTGCGGTAAGAAAATCATCTCCCTTACCAACCGGCATTTTATATTCAGCATTTAAAGAACCGCTTTTATAGGCATTTGTAAAACTATTCCATTGATCCCTGTAGACCATTTGCACCCTTACATCTCCGGTAAAAATGCCTGCCAGCGATGGATTACGCAGCAAAGGCGCCTCAAAAAATTGAGAAAAATGAATATCCTGTGCCTGTAACTTGCTGAAAGCAGTTAAAAGCAAAAGAAAAACAGGTATTAAGTTTCTCAGTTTGTGGTTAATGGTTTTCATTCCAGCGGATTTTTTATCATGCTCAAATAATCTATAAGTGTTTTACCGGATTAAAGTAATGTTTCCCTTGTATGTAATAATAGTTGCGTTTTCACAAATAATATCAACCATATACACGTAGGTATCACTAGCGGCTTTCTGTCCCTTATACGTTCCATCCCACCCAGATGTTGCATCGTTGGCAGGAAAATTTCTTTTTTCGAATACCATTTCGCCCCAACGGTTAAAAATGCGCAAAGCCTGTATCCGGTCGAGCCCTGTACCTCGTGGATAAAACTTGTCATTATTGCCATCATTATTGGGAGAGAATGTATTGGGTATAAAGAAGTTTTTATTGTTGCAAAGTACAACCATGGTAACATTCCTGCTTGCAACACATCCATTAACGTCTGTCACTTTTACATTATAAGTAGTAGTGAATTTTATATTGGCAACGGGATTTGGACAATCTGAACAACTAAGATTTGTAGGTGGTGTCCAAGTATAGGTAGTAACGTTACTACTATACGTTAATGGAATAGGCGCACCGATGATACTATTGCCGGCAAGAATAGTTGTATCTCCCACCAGCTTTATTACTGGTAAAGGATAAACCGTAATATCTTTTGTAGTATCGCCCTTGCAGCCAAGACTATTGGTGGCTTGCAGAGCAATATGGTACAAGCCTGTATCTGCATATTTAACAGATATGTTTTGCTCGCTGGATGTCTGACCGCCGCCTAAATCCCATTTCCAGATAATACCTGTATCCGGGGGTATTAGAACACTGCCTGCAAAATCAAGCGCTAAATCAATACAAACACTTGGATTGCTGTTAATAATCGGCTTGGGCGTTGCCAAAACTCTTACAGTGTCTGTATAGGTACTTGTACAGTTGGCAGCAGTAGTAAGTATTAATGTAGGCACGTATAAACCAGGCTGGGTATACTTGTGTGTAGTATCGCCATTGGCAGTATAAGTTGAGCCATCACCAAAATCCCAGGTTTTTGTTAGAATAGGATCTTTGGCCTGTTGAGAATAGTCTGTAAAGTAGATGGTGCCACTATCGCAGAATTTCTTTTTATCCATCCCAAATATCGATATAGCGCCATTTATTGTTACAACACTGGGTGAACCTACGACTGCCTGGCAGTTTGTCTTGTCTGTTAATAAAACCGCTGGCGTGTAAATGTTCGGAGAATTGTATAAATGCTGGAAGGTTGTTTGCGGTAATGAGTCTATGTAAGAAGCTCCGTCTCCAAAGGTAAACAGGTATTTAACATCGTTGGGTATAGTAAGATTAAAAGTCACGTTCAAAAAGTTGCAAGCTGTTTTAGGATCAAATGCGATGGTTGTAACAGCCTTAGGATCCAATACATTTATAACAAAGCTGGATGAATCTACGCAACCGCCATATCCATATGCATATAGCTTTGCAGTATACGTCCCAAATGAATTGTAAAAATGATATTTAGGATTTTCGTCATCCGCAATGGTTGGGCTGCCATCACCAAAATCCCAAAGAACAGATGCATAATTTTTTGCAGTAGATGTAAAGGTAGTTTCCAAAGGCGGGCAAAAGGTAACGGTGTCTTTAGCCGTGAAAGAAGATTTTGGAGAACGTATAGCAATGTATTTATTAAGGGTTGTAGAATCGCTGCAACCCACACTATCAGTTACAACCAATTTTACATCGTATGCACTATCCACAGGTGGATAAAGGTGTATAGGATTTTGAAGCGTAGACGTTACACCATCACCAAAATTCCAACTGTAGGTAAGCGTTCTACCAGAAGAAGAATCTGTAAACTGTAAAGCAGTGTTTGGACAATAAACTGTAGCTGCAGAACCAAATTTAGCTTTAGGTTTTGTAATAACAGCCCCTGCTGGTAAAATATAGGTATCAAAGCAACTACTACTGGTATTGTCGTAAACAGTCAATTTAATATCATAAGTACCGGAATCTGCATATTTATGCGTAAATGGTGGAGCGTTAAAAGTAATATCACCGGTTCCATCGCCAAAATCAAACACCCATTTTGTAAGTGTATTGACTGTACCTGTAAATGATGCATCGTTTATTGTAATGGCGCTATTGGCACACCCGCCTTTATTCTTTACAGTAAACAAAGCTGTAGGACCTGTTATAGTAACTGGTTGCAGGGCTGTACTGTCGTTACAACCGTTAATATCGGTGACAATCAATTTTATGTTGTGCGTACCCGAAGCACTGAAAGAAGTGATAAAACTTGAACTCCCTATTGCGGACACGCCATCTACCACCCAGGTAAAAGTTTTAACGTTTGTATTGTTTACAGAAGTAAATTTTATGTCTTCATTTCTGCAAAAAGTTGTTGTGGGTAAAGCAGCCAACTGTGGTGTTACGTCAACAAGCGTTATTTGTTTAGTAATCGAATCTACGCACACAGTATTATTAACTATTAGCTTAACACTGTATGTGCCAAAATTTGAGTAGGTAGCATTAGGGTTTTGAGTAGTTGCATCAGGCAATCCGGGATCTCCAAAATTCCATTTGTAGACAAGCGAACCGTATGCCGTCGCATTATTAAAAGTAGAGTCTGAAAATGTTACAGCCTTTTTGTTATTGCAATCTGTTATTGAATAACCAAAATCAGCAACCGGTGGTTTTACATGTATAAAATTCGTTTTAAAAGCTGAATCTGTACAACCATCACTCGTGGCTGTTAACGTAATAGTATAATATCCACTATCAGTAAATTTATGTGGTGGTGGATTAAACGAATTATCTGTTGTTCCATCACCAAAATTCCATACATAAGGCGTACTATTAGAAGGTGTGGTAAGATTGGTAAAAGTAGCTACTTGTGAATGACATATGTCGCTTTTGTCTACACTAAAATCAATATTGGGCCGAAGTCCTACATGAACAGTGCTGGTGGTACTGTCAATACATCCTCCATAGGTCGTCACTATTAATTTTATCGTATAATTACCCGCTGTTGGATAACTATGTGAAGGGTTTGATGCTGTTGAAATAGGTGAACCATCTCCAAAATCCCATTTAAAAAACTCAAAACCATCTACTGCAGAACCGCCTGCTGTTGGATTAATTACCTGGTTTACGCAAACACTAGGTGGAAGGGTAGCAATTTGAGGCTTTGGTGGATAAATGACAATGTAATTCGTTTTGGTTAACGAGTTTTTACACCCTTTGCTATCTGTTATGGCAAGTGAAACCGTATAGGTGTTAAAACTTGTGTATGTATGTACGGGATTAGCTGCGGTGCTGGTGCCACCGTCGCCAAAAGTCCAACTAGAGCTTACATAATCTGGCGAGTTATTAGTAAATGTTGTTGGAGAAGGCACAAGACAACGCAGGATTGGATTTGCAATAAAATCAACAACGGGCTTATCATTTACAACAAAAGTTTTTGTTGCAGAATCAGAGCATGAACCGAATGTTGTATACAACTTAACTGTATAAGTTCCGGCAGCAGTATAAGTTTTGCTAACAGTAGCCTGGGTGCTGGTAGTACCATCACCAAAATTCCATAAAATTTTTGTAGGTGCAGGAGAAGCTGTAGACTGAAAAGTTGCTGCATCTCCCAGGCAGACGCTGGCAGGGGCAGTAAAAGAAGTAGCACTTCCTGTAACAGCAACATTTTTTTGCACAACATCACTGCAACCATAATCACTTTGAGCAGTTAGTTTAACCGTATAATTTCCGGTTGCTGCATAAGTTGTTGTTGGAGATGTTGCTGAGGAAGTAGTTGTATTTCCAAAATCCCAGCTATAAGTAAGGTTTCCGGGGCCACTGGTAAGGTTTGAAAACGGTACAAGAAAGGGCGGTGTACAGGTAGACGGTGGAGTAAAATCAAAATTGGCTTTTACCCCGCTAACAATTCTGATATATCTGCTATTTATCGCAATATATGAGCAACCCGCGGTATTTGTTGTTTTTAGGGAAAGTGTATAATAGCCCGGTGCTGTATACGTATGTGTAGGATTTTGGTCAGTAGAAGTAGAAGGTGCTCCAGCAACGCCATCGCCAAAGTCCCACAACCAGCTATTAATAGTTCCTGCGTTTGCTACAGACAAATCTGTAAACTGTATAGTAGAAGGAGCACAAGCTACTTTTTTATCTGCCGTATAATTGGTAGAAGGAGATGGATTGGAAACAACTAGGTTGGTTTTCGTGATAGAGTTTACACCATCTGCATTTTTAACGGTCAGCGTAATTGAATAGGTTCCCGCAGAAAAGCCAATTCCCTGAGGGTTTTGAACCTGGGACAAATTACCGTTGCCGAAGTCCCAATACCATGCTTTAGGATTGCCTGTTGATTGATCTGTAAAGTTTACAAATACCGGCGCACAACCGGTTGTAGCGGTAGTTGAAAAGTTGGCCACAGGGGCTTGCGCCATTATTATAAATGGGGCAAGCAAGCAAAAGCACAAGGATAAAGTAAATCTCAATTAGCCGTTTTTTTCAGGTTGCGAAGATCAGGTTTTTATACGAATCAACAGGGTGGAAACTTTTCAAAGATATGGTCTTAGCAATTAAGTATTAACGTATTAGAGTAATATTACCCGAATACATTATCACCGAATTATTTTCACATATTACCTCTACGAAGTACACATAAACATCGTTGGGTGCAGGTTTACCTTTAAAATCCCCTTTCCAGCCCTTTGCCGCATCATTTGCATTAAAATTGGTCCCTTCAAACACGGGTTCTCCCCAGCGATTAAAAATGCGCATACTGCGTATATTGTATAAACCGGTTCCCCTGGGATAGAACACATCATTTGTACCGTCTCCATTTGGTGAAAATGTGTTGGGCATAAAGATGTTGCCATTGTTACAAACCACAAACAAACTAATATCATCCTTACTCACACAACCGCCTTCATTTATTGCTACCAAAGAGTAAAGGGTAGTCTGCTTCGGATTGGCCACAGGATTTGGACAGTTTGTACAACTTAAACCAGTGGAAGGCTGCCATTTTATGCTTATCGCATCGCTGCTGATTTTTGCATTCAACTCTGTTGACGAGCCCACCGAAATTGTTTTGTCCGGCCCTGCGTCTACGGTTGGAAAACCATACACCACTAGTTTTATATGCCCTGTATCTGCATAACAGCCAACACTATCCCTGCCAATTACCTGGTAGTCAGTTGTTTGACCAGGCCTTGCCAACGGTGATTTTATATGGCTATTATCCAAACTTGTGGAAGGCGTCCAATCATATAACTCTGCATTTGTGGCAGATAAGTGGAAAGACTCACCCTTACATAGGGTGTCACCCTTGCCTATCTGCATCCTAAACGGATGTTTCACAGTAATTATTACAGAATCCGACCCTTTACAACCAAAAATTGTTTCCCCATTAACCTTATACATAATAGTTGAATCAGGAGAAGCCACTGGGTTTGCGCAATTGGTACAAGACAAGCTTTGTGCCGGAATCCAGGTATACTTATCTGCACCTGTTGCCTCAAGGGTAGCTGTTTTCTTCTCACAAATAGCCGTGTTTTTACCAGCGTCTACCATAGGCAGCGGATGAATAGTTACAGGTTTTACAACTTTGGTTTCGCAACCAGAGCTGTTGGTAACGCTCATAACTGCATTAAAAACACCATCATTTGGATAAGAAACCGGTTGCGGGTTTTGCTGGATAGCGCTATTATTATTGCTGAAATCCCATTTCCAGGCTAATGCAGACGTGTCTGGCGCATCAAGTATGCCATTAAATGTAAGACGGGCTGGCACGCAGGCACCGGAGTCTCCCTTTATTGAAACTTTAGGACTGCTTACCACTTTTACCGCAGCCGTTAATGATGCACTGTCTTTACAACCATTCAATGTGGTTACAACCAGTTTTACATCGTAAATGCCGGTTGCTGTATAATTATGTGCCGGGTTCCTTTCCTGGGTTGTACTGCCATCTCCCATTGTCCAGGTATAATCAGTAATCAAATCATTTGATAAAGACGAATCGGTAAAATGAATCAATCCCTGGTCGCAAAGAATATTTTTGTCTTTACTAAAAAATGCGCTTACTCCATATATCCTGATGGTGTCCTTACCAGGAATTGGCACTTTACATCCGCGTGAATCCTGTAAGATCATCCTGGGTATATAGGTGCCCGGATCTGTATAAGTATGATTGGTAGCAGGGTTGCCTGTATTGGCAGTAGCTCCATCATTAAAATCCCATATAAAAGAGGTGGCGTTTTGAGAAACCGCTGTAAAATTCACTGTACCTGGGTTGCAGGCTGAAGTCTTATCGTATTGTAAAACACCTGTAGGGCCTTTTATTTCAATTCTTTTGTAAATGGTATCGGTACATCCGCCCGGGCTAACCACCACCAGCTTTGGATAATAGATGCCAGGATAGTTATAATAATGTACAGGGTTATCTACCAATGAGCCGGTGCCATCGCCAAAATCCCAGCTTATTTGCTTATAATATTTCGACTGGTTAGTAAAGTTTACTACCAATGGTGGGCAGGTACTGGTTGAATCACTTATTTTAAACAAGGCTTTGGGTTCATCAATACGCAAATAGCCGGGCTTATAAATTGAATCGGTACAACCATAAGTATCTTTTATTTTCAACGAAACATTATACAAACCAACTACGGTATAATTATGAACAGGGTTTTCTGTTGTTGAAGAAGAATTATCACCAAAACTCCATGAATATTGCAATGATTGACCTGCAGACTGGTTGATGAATGCTACAGGTTTATTCTGGCAACTCATAGTGTCATTGCTGCTAAAAGCCGCTTTCGGATTTGCTATATAAACCTGGTTTGCTTTATTAATGCTATCTGTACACCCTTCTGTATCGGTAACTTTTAGTGCAACCGTATAATAACCCTCCTTTCCGTATGTATGTGCCGGAGAAGCAGCGGCAGCAACAGCATTATCGCCAAAATCCCATGCCCATTTGGTTATAGCATGTGTACCATCTGTAGCAGACATATCAGTAAACTGCATTGTGCCGCCATCTTTAAGACATACAGCACTTGCTGCAGTTTTAAAATCTGCGGTAGGGCCATTTACTATAATGTAATCAGTTTTCGTCATGGTATCCCTACAACCTGAAATGTTCGTTATAATCAATTGGACAGTGTATTTGCCACTTTTTTTATAAGCAGTTTTAAATATGTAAGCAGTATCTGTTTTACCATCTGAGCTCCATTTATAAGCGGCAATGTTGGAACGATTAAAGCCCGTTGGTGTAAATGTTACAGAATCGTTTTTGCAGACTACGGTTTTATCTGCTGCAAAATCTGCTTTCTCTTGTATTATCCTTGCACCATATGCAGCAGTATGTATGCAAGAACCGTTGGTTGCAGTAAGCTTTACCACATAATTACCCTTGTTAATGTACTTGTGGGTTGGATTTAATACTGTAGATGATGTACCATCACCAAAATCCCATGTCCAGTTTACGGCGCCAATGGAATAATTAGTGAATGCAAAATTAAAAGGGTCTGCACATTGCACATCTACAGCAAATTTTGCAATAGGTGGTTTTATATAAACGTAATTGGGTTTGCGCAATGTATCTGTGCAACCATTGTTGCTTACAATAAGCGTTATGCTGAAATAACCAGTATCGTTGTACAGGTGAGTAGGATTGCGGCTGGTATCCGTTACGCCATCCCCGAAATACCAAAGATAATTGGTGATAGTGCCTGTAGAATTATCAGTGAACATGATTGGCGTAGAAGCACAAGCATTTGTAGGTGTTGCTGTAAAAGACGCTTTTGGCTTTTGCCCTGCCCTTACCGCATCTTTATAAACAATACTGTCAGTACAGCCATTGATGGTGGTATAAGTAAGTGTAACGGTATAAGAACCTGGTTGCGTATAAATATGAGAAGGAGCATCACTTGTAGAAGTAGTACCGTCTCCAAAATTCCATTTATAACTGGCAATAGGCACCAGCGATGATACGCTATATGATGGCGCAAATGTAAGCGGCGCACAACCTGTAACCGGCAAGTCATCAATTTTTATAACAGCGGGAGAAACAGTAACAAATTTTTTCTGTTGCAAAGTGTCTGTACAGCCATTGCTGTTTGTAGTAATCAATGTTACATCAAAAGCACCTGCCTTTGTATAGGTATGTGTAGGATTAGGCAAAGTAGAAGAAGTACTATCACCAAAAAACCATTGATAACTTACTGCGACGGGACTAAGGTTTTTAAATAAAACATTAAAAGGTATTTTGCATGACACTGTTTGATCTGCTGTAAAATCGGCCTTCACTGCAGGCAATACTTTTACAGGCTTCGTTAAGGAGTCTTTACATGCGCCAAAATCTGCAATTAGTTTTACATTATACACTCCTGGTGTAGCGTAAGTGGTGTTTGCCTTTTCATCAGTAGAAAAACTATTGTTGCCAAAACTCCATTGCAACTTACCGGTAGCTGGCTGAGAAGTATTTGTAAACTGGGCAAGCATATTTTGGCAAACACTATCCGGCCCGGTAAACATAGCATGTGCTGCACCTATTGCAATTGAATCTTTTTTGATTAAGGTGTCTACACAACCCACATTGTTTTTTACAATCAGTTGAATAGTATACAAGCCAGTATTAGTATAACTGTTAGACGGATTTTCCAATGTAGATGTGTTGCCATCACCAAAAAACCATTGATAAGACATTGTACCTGTGCCCGTACTTGTATTGGTAAAATGAATAACAGACGGAGGTGCACATTGACTATTGTTGCCGCTAAACGTGTAGCTGGCATTAATGCCGTCTTTTATTTTTATGTATTGTTCTTTAGAAACAGTGGCAACACAACCCGCAGAATTGGTAACTCGTAAAGCTACATTATACATCCCGGGGTTTTTGTATATAAAAGAAGGGTTTTGTAAAGACGACAAGGACCCGTCTCCCAGGTCCCACTCCCATTTAATAATATTACCCTCCTGTGCAAGGCTTTGATCTGTAAAATTTACTTTAAGAGGATAGCAACCTGTTGTGTCTGATACTTTAAAGAGAGGTTTAGGTAATGCATTAACCGTAATAAGACTTTCTTTTACTATTGAATCTGCTAAAGCGCCTTTTTTAATAACAAGTTTGATGCTGTATTTACCGGGATTGAAATAAGTAGTTGCGGGGTTCTGGAGCAAAGAAGTAGTACCGTTACCAGGATCCCATTTCCAACTGGTGGCACCGCCCGTGCTCTTGTCTGTAAACTCTACATAAACAGGAGCGCAACCGCTGACCTGGCTGCTGGTAAAATCTGCGTGCAACTGTGCTACTGCCGCTTTTTGCATGAGTAGGCACAATAGTAAAGTGCAGAGGGTACGGGTAAGGGGGTACCAGGGCGATTTCATAGACATTTGGATTCGGGGTGTTATCAAAGGATATCTACCTTATAAAACGGCAGCTTTGCACTTAAGGTATGTTCTAGTATATTTTTTTTAAACGATAAAGGTTTTCTCCTACTCATATTAGAAAAAAAGAAAGTCTGCTTTGACTAAAACAGCCCTTTATCATTCGTAAAAAATGACCATATGTTCTTTGCGTTGCGCAAGACCAGCCGGAGGAATGAAACTAAGCGTCTCTTTGAATGGGTAATTGAAGAAATTTGTGGGATAAAATCTGCTTAAAACCTTTTCTAAGCAAAAAAAACCGCCTCTCAAAATGACTTGGAGAGACGGCATTTTCTATAGCTTCGGATTTAGGAATTTGTTTTCAGAGTTTGCTAAGCACTGCCAGATTGGATGCCTTGCAGGCTGTTGCATGAGCCATCCATAGGGTTAGGGAAAGAATGACTCATACGGAAATCCGTAGCAATAGATGAATGACGGCCGCTTTTAGTTGCAAGCAGTTTATAGATTACGTACTTATCGCTTAAAATTTATTGTAATATGTAGTTAAGGTGAGAAGAACTTACTTCTTTTTTAGGTTAAGAAGGTTGTCGCCAATACTTGTAGGTGTTTTGGCCTTTACATAGTCAAGCCCGCTGTCTGTTATTTTCCAGGTATAATTAAGTCGTCTGAGTGTATCATTTGCGCTGGCAGGAAAAGCGGATATAATTGAATAGGTATTCATATCTGCTGACCAGGTGCCTGTACTCACCACCTGGCTATTTTTAATCCCCTCCACATTTCCGTTTTCATAAAACTGAAATTCGTAAGGACTAAAGCTGGTTGTCACATCTGCGGTTGTACTATCCTTGTATAGCTGCACATACCAATGGCCGGTAGTTATAGCCTGGATAATGATATTTTTTTGTTGCTCTTCTATTGCTTTTTTACAGGACAAAGCCCCAACAGCTATACACAAAAAAAATAAAGACCGCAATAGCAACCCTCTACCGCCTTTCTGCTTAAAAACCGTATATATTTTTATACTTTTCTGTGGCATAGCTTATAAAATAGTCTATGTTTAATGGCTCTCCGGTAACCCTTTCACACAATTCCTGGCTCATATATTTTCGGCCATGAATATGTATTGACGCTCTTAGCCAATCCAATAACGATGAAAACTGGCCATTTCTTATGGCATCCTCCAAACCAGGCACATTTTTTTTGGCTGCTGCAAAAAACTGTGCCGCGTAAAAGCTGCCGAGGCTATATGTAGGAAAGTAACCAAAACTGCCATGGCTCCAATGTACATCCTGCAAACATCCTACCCTGTCATTAGGTACGGAAACTGCCAGCAAACGTTGGTATTGTTCATTCCAGTAAGCGGGAATTTCTTTTGCTTTCAATTGCCCCTCAAGCAGTTTTTTTTCGAGATTATAACGAACCTGCACATGAAAATGATAAGTAAGCTCATCTGCTTCAGTTCTTATAAAAGAGGCTTGTACTTTATTAATGCCTTTGTAAAACTGTTGCAGAGAGACGTCTTTTAATGCGTCCGGAAAATCTTTTTGCGCCTGCGGATAAAAATACTGCCAGCAATCCAGGCTGCGGCCTACATTATTTTCCCACAAACGCGATTGCGATTCATGTATGCCCAGGGAAGTGAATTCTCCCAATGGCAAACCGTAAGCTGCTGCAGGCAAGCCTTGTTCATAAAGGCCGTGCCCACATTCGTGGATACAGCTCCAGGTCATGTTGCTAAAATCATTTTCATCAATACGGGTGGTTAGCCGTACGTCCTGGCTGCTGAAATTAGTAGTGAAAGGATGTTCTGCAATATCCTGCCTGCCTGCAGAAAAATCAAAGCCCAATTGTTTCATTAAAGACATTCCAAACTGCCATTGTTGATCTTTTGGATAATGACGGTTAAGGAAATCGTCTTGTACTTGTGGTCTTGCTCCTATTCTATCCAACAATGTTTTAAGTGGAGATTGAAGCCTGCTGAAAACGTCATCCAGCATCGCCACGGAAGCGCCTCTTTCATACTGGTTTAGCAAAGCATTGTAGGGATGGTTTTCGTAACCCAGCAAATCAGCTTCCTGTTTTTTTAATTCAATCAATTCTGTCAGCTCTTTTTCAAACAAAGAAAAATCGGCTGCTTTTTTTGCGCTTACCCATGCCTGAAAGCCTTTAGAAGTTGCTTCGCTCAACTTTCTTACAAATTCTCCCGAAAGCTTTTCCTGTTGTGAAAAATCGTACCAGCTAAGCGCAACGTTTTTTTGTTCAGCTTCATTAAGTCCGTTACTTCCTGCAAGGTCTTGCAACAATTTTTTAAAGGAAGGGCGTGTAAACAATTCATGGCTCATCTCGCTTAAAGTAGCTACCTGTTGTGCTCGAAAGCCTGCTCCCTTGGGTGGCATATAAGTTTCCTGGTCCCATTGTAAAACCGCCAGTGCATAACGCAAATCGGCAATTTTCTGCAAATGCTGCTCGTAGTCCTTATATAGTTTTTTAACCTCCATAATTTATATTGCGTTCAATAAAATGTTAATCTTGCATGCCAGCACATCAGCAGGCTGGTATTGGCTATAAATTAGCAAAACTGAAATTATTTTTTGCCATGCAGAAACAAATGTACACTTACTTTATTCTTTGTGCTGTTCTTTTAAGTGGTTTTAGTGCGGGTGCGCAGAATATTGATTCCCTGCTGGGCATTTTTAAACAAGCAGATCCACAGGAAAAAATATATATCCATTTTGATAAGAATTACTATAACCCCGGAGAGACTATTTGGTTTAAAGCTTACATTTTTGATGGGCTGGAACATGCTGAAAATCCCAAAAATTTCTATGCAGAACTGATAGATGAAGCAGGTAATATCATTAGCCGCTTTACAGCTCCTGTGGGTGAGTCAAGTGCTGCAGGCAATTTTAGCGTTGCTGCCAACTTTAGCAAACCGCTTATTTATTTTCGTGCATATACTACGGCTATGCTAAATGGTGATACAAACTTTATTTATGTAAAACCTATCCGCATACTCATCAGTACCAAAACAAAAAAGATTGTTGCACCGCCTGCTGTTAGCATTAGTTTTTTACCAGAAGGTGGAGATATGGTTGCTGAGATTCCTTCTGTTTTAGCTTTTAAAGTAACAGACGTAAATGGCTTGCCTGTAAATGCAAAAGGCTACATTAAGCAAAACGATGGTACAAAGATTGGCGATTTTGTAACCGTGCACGATGGCATGGGCTGGTTTAAAATAGAACCCAAGCAGGGCCAGGCTTATACTGCTGTATGGAAAGATGCAGCAGGCAAAGAATACAACACTCCCCTGCCTCCTGTAAAAGCACAAGGCTTATGCCTTCAGGTAATGGATGGCACAGAAAATAAAAAGTTTTTAATACAGCGAACAGAAAATGCCACAGAAGAAACCAAGTCTTTAAAGATCATTGCGTATATGAACCAGCAGTTGGTTTATTATGCCAAAGTAAATCTTAGCAGCACAACTGCAACATCTGGCATTATACCTACCAAGCAATTGCCTTCAGGCATTTTGCAGATAGCTGTTTTTAACCGTGATTTTAAGCCTTTGGCGGAAAGGGTAACATTTGTAAACAATCACGATTATGAATTTGATGCAGATGCCTGGATTCCCGTTTTCAATAAAACCAAACGTGGATTAAACACATTGGAAGTGCAGGTATCAGATACATTTCGTGCCAACCTTTCGCTTTCTGTAACGGATGCTGCACTAAATGTGCCTAGCCCCAACGATGATAATATTATTACTCACATGCTGCTTACCGGCGATTTGCGTGGTAAAATTGCCAATCCTTATTACTACTTCTTTAGTACTTCAGACAGTGCGTCTATGTACCTGGACCTGGTAATGTTAACCAACGGTTGGAGGCGTTACAAATGGGATAGTGTATTTGCAGGGAAACCTCCTGTTGCTGCTATAAAAGAAAGTAATTTTCTTAGCCTTGATGGAAAACTTATTGGTATGCGGGCCGGTAGTTTTTCGGCGGATACAAAACTCAATGGCATATTGCAAACAAAAGATTCGTCTAAAAGCTTTCTCTCTTTGCCGGTTAACCGAAAAGGAGAAGTGTTGGAAGACGGTTTTATTTTTTATGATTTTGCCAAGCTGTATTTCCAATTCAATGATAAGAAACTGGTATTTGATAATTCTCTTTTGCATGTAAGCAATGGCTTGTATAAAAGCCCCGATCAGTTATTGCTACCGGATGAAAGCAAAAAAACGGGAAGAGAGCTTGATACTAATCTAGTAGCCTTAAATATTAAAAAGAACTCTGAAGATACCAAGGTGGCATTGATGCGTGCCAAAAAAGAAAAAGAACAGGTATTGCAGGAAGTAGTTGTAAAAGGTAAAGTAAAATCCAATGAACAGAAGCTGGATGAAAAATATGCCAGTGGCATGTTTAGTGGTGGCGATTCTCACAATTTTGACGTAATGAATGATCCGTTTGCTGCAGGCAGCCAAACAGTTTTTCAATATTTGCAGGGCAAGGTAGCAGGTCTGCAGATTAATACTAGCGGCGGCACACCTTCTTTAAGTTGGCGTGGAGGCACACCGGTTTTTTATCTTGATGAAGTGCAATCAGATGTAAGTTTTGTGCAAAACCTTAACATGAATGATATCGCTTATGTAAAAGTGTTTAGCCCAGGCTCTGTAGGTGTTATCTCCAGCACTGGTGGCGGCGCTATTGCCATCTATACTAAAAAAGGTGGAGACAGAACACCAGACGATAAAGCAAAAGGTCTAGGCTATGTGCAATTGGCAGGCTATACCGCTGTAAAACAATTTTATTCGCCTGATTATGCTACAGCATCTGCTTTAAATGATCTTCCGGATTTGCGCACTACACTGTATTGGGCTCCATATATCATTCTTGATAAAACCAAGAAGCGTATGAAAATTCAATTCTATAATAACGATATCTCCCAAAAATTCCGTGTGGTTTTGGAAGGCTTTAATGCAAATGACAAATTTGTGAGAGTGGAAAAAGTAGTTGAGTAAAAACTGATCTCCTTTAATTTTTCAGCCTTACATATTTTTCAATATTCATCCGGTTGATACCAGCACTATCAACCTTTTCAATACCGCTTTGTACCAGCGTGTCGTTTTTTATGGTAATGGTAAAAGTAAAATCATTGCCTTCCCATTGCCTGTCATTGCAATATTCAAGGTGTTCAGTATAAGAGCTATCCTTAAGTGTATAGCTACCGCCTCCTGCTGTAAAAGCTGCCTTGACACTGTCTTTTCCTTTTGCTAAATCGTGCAGCAAAAAAGCAAAATGGGTATCGTTGATGATTTTAATAAAAGATTTTCCCTGGGTATAATCTGTAACGGTAGTATCATTCTTTTGGATAGTAGTACCGGAAATCAATTTCCAGGTACCCATCAGTGGCATTTTGGCTTCGTCAGTTTTCTTCTCCACTTGGGTGCAGCCAGATACTATTAAAATAAGCAAAGCAATCGCCGTTAGTGTTTTCATGATGTTAGTTTAGTCATCCAAATTAACGTTACTTGTTGTAATGAAAAATATTTTTCAGATGTTTATAATGCTCTATCTTATTAAGGCGATGAAATAGAAGGATCAATTGATAAAGAAATATGCGCTCTCCGTATCTTTAAAGAATGAAAATTGCCGAGATCATTTCCTGTCTTGAAGATATTGCTCACCCATCTTTGCAGGAAGATTATGACAATGCAGGCTTAATTACCGGTAACAGCAACCAGGAATGTACAGGAGCCATCATCAGTTTAGATGCAACAGAAGCGGTAGTGCAGGAAGCCATTGACAAGAACTTCAACCTGGTTATTGCACATCACCCAATTGTTTTCAGGGGGCTTAAAAAAATCAATGGCAAAAACTACATTGAAAAAACCATCATCAAAGCTATCAAGCATGATATTGCCATTTATGCAATTCATACAAACCTTGATAATATACAAACGGGCGTAAATGGAATGATTGCTGAAAAACTGGGCTTAACCAATTGTCAAATACTCGCTCCTAAAAAAGACACCTTGAAAAAGCTGTGTGTTTTTGTTCCTGAAGCACAGGCAGCACAGGTTCGCAATGCTATTTTTGAGGCCGGAGCAGGGCACATTGGCAATTACAGCGAATGCAGCTTCAATACAAACGGCACCGGAACTTTTAAGCCTGGTGAAGGCACAACGCCATTTGTGGGAGAAAAAGGACTGCAACAAAAAGAGCCTGAAATAAAGATTGAAACCGTTTTTCCTTCCTGGTTAGAAAGGGCTGTTATAACGGCTATGAAGGCGGCGCATCCCTATGAAGAGGTGGCTTTTGACATCTATTCTATGGATATTCCGCACCAGCAAACAGGGGCCGGAATGGTAGGAAAGCTTCCCAAACCTGTTGATGAAACCAGTTTTTTACAATTAGTTAGTAAAATTTTTGAAGTCCCCGTCATCAGGCATACTGCGTTGCTGGGAAAGCCCATAGAAAAAGTGGCTGTTTGCGGTGGCGCCGGTAGTTTCCTCATTTCCAATGCAATAAGCGCCGGAGCAGCCATATACATTACGGCAGACATGAAATACCACGAATTTTTTGATGCCAATGGACGCCTGGTGATTGCAGATATAGGGCATTATGAGAGCGAACAGTTTACCATAGGGCTTTTGCACCGTTTTTTGCAGGAAAAATTCCCTACCTTTGCTGCCCTCAAAACTGGAGTAAAAACAAACCCTGTCAACTATTTTTTGTTATAATATAGTTGGCATTTGAAAAATGCCGGTTTTAAAACTTAAAAAAACATACACACTCATATGGCAACAGTAAAAGATTTTTCGGTTGAAGAAAAACTCACCTCACTGGTTACCCTGCAGAAAATTGAAAGCAAACTGGATGAAATTCAGATTCTGAAAGGCGAATTACCAATGGAAGTAAGCGACCTGGAAGATGAGATTACAGGCTTGCATGCACGCCAGACCCGCGTTGAAGAAGAAATTAATGGCATTAATGAATTCATTAATCAGAAAAAAGAACTGATTAAAGAATCTGAAGGGTTGGTAAAAAAGTATGAGAAGCAAACTACCAATGTAAAAAACAGCCGCGAGTTTGAAGCTATCAATAAAGAAATTGAAATGCAGCAGTTGGAAGTAAAGCTGGCTGAAAAACACATTAAAGACGCTCACGAAGAAATAAGCGAGAAAGCTGTATTGCTGGAAAGAGCAAAAAAAGCTTTGGCTACTAAAGAAGGCATTCTGAAAAACAAGAAAGACGAACTGGAAAAGATTGTAGCTACTACAGAGAAAGAAGAAAAGCATTTTAATAAACTTAGTTCAGATGCAAGGGAAAAAGTAGAAGAACGCTTATTAAACTCTTATGACCGCATTCGTAAAAACTATCGCAACGGCCTTGCGGTTGTACCGGTAGAACGCGATGCCTGTGGGGGTTGCTTCAATGCCATTCCTCCGCAAAAACAGAGCGAAATCAAACAACGCAAAAAAATTATCATCTGTGAAAACTGCGGCCGCATATTGGTTGACAGCGACCTGGCAGATGCAGTAGAGATTAAATAATATCTCATAAATAGTTTTCAGAAAGGGATGCCTACAAAGTATCCCTTTTTTATTGCCTTCTTCTCAAGAGAACTGTAGCAAAAAATTTAACCTGTAAGAATGTGCATATAATTGCCATTGCGTCAAAAATATTTCCTTTAATTTGCTAATTGTATTAGCAAACATTTTACAGCATGCTCCGCAAACTACATATACAGAACTACGCCATAATAGATGAAATAGTAATCGATTTTTCTGATAAGCTGAATATTATTACAGGCGAAACAGGCGCAGGAAAATCTATTCTTATGGGCGCCCTTTCATTGATACTGGGCGACAGGGCTGACAGTGCTGTTCTACTTAACCGTGATAAAAAATGCATCATTGAAGGTTATTTTGCTACGGCTGGCAAGAAACCGATCTCACAATTTTTAACTGCCAATGATCTGGATGCAGAAGATGAATTGGTGATAAGAAGGGAAATTGGCATCAATGGAAAATCCAGGGCATTTGTAAATGACACACCTGTAAACCTTGAGCAACTGAGGCAATTAAGCAATATGCTGGTAGACCTGCACCAGCAATTTGATACGCTGGCGCTGGGCGAAACCGGTTTTCAAAGAGAAGTGTTGGATGCACTTGCCGGTAATGCAGCATTACTGCAGCAATACCAGCAAGCATATATACAATGGCAGCAGGCAAATAAAGATTTGCATGCTTTAACAGAAGAGAAAAAACAATTTGCAGCAGTATACGATTACAACAAGTTTTTGTACGATGAACTGGAAGAAGCCGCTTTTAAAGAAAATGAACTGGAAGAGCTGGATGCAGAATTAAAATTACTGAGCAATGCAGAAGGCATTAAAGGCGCTTTGTCTGGCATTTGTTATGAACTGAATGAAGGCGAACAGCCTATGGTGCAGCAGCTCAAACGCCTACTGCAACAACTTCAGTCTTATACCAACTGGCACCCCGGCCTGCCGGATATTGCACAGCGATTACAGTCTGCCCAGATTGAACTGACAGACATTGCCGCAGAAATAGAACACATCAACGATAAAGTACAGTATGATCCCAAACGCATTGACCAAATAAGTGATCGCATTGCAATAGGTTATAAACTGCTGAAAAAACACAATGCTAAAGACACGGCAGAATTGTTGGGAATACAAGCTCAGTTATCTGCCAAACTGGAAGCCGTATTAAATATAGACGGAGCAATTGCAGCCAAAGAAAAAGAAACGGAGTCATTTTTTGCATTGGCTAAAGAAAAAGCAAGCCAGCTTTCTGCCAACAGGAAAAAGCAGGTGAAGCCGCTGGAAGAAAAAGTAAATGCTTTGCTGCACCAGGTAGGCATGCCAAATGCAAGACTGAAAGCTGCGGTAGATAATTTGCCTGCGGAATCGCAATTGGGCGAATACGGTGCCGATAAAATTGATTTCCTTTTTGATGCCAATAAAAGCAATCGTTTTGAACCAGTGCGCAAAGTGGCTTCCGGTGGTGAGCTAAGCAGGCTGATGTTGTGCATTAAATCGCTGGTGGCACAATCACTTGATTTGTCTACACTCATATTTGACGAAATAGATACCGGTATATCCGGGGAAGCAGCTAAGCAGGTAGGCATCATTATGAAAGACCTTGCCAAAAAACGCCAAGTTATTTCTATCACGCACCAGCCGCAAATTGCCGGCAAAGCAGACGCTCATTACTTTGTATATAAAGAAATAAAAGGTCAGGCTATAAAAACAAATATCCGCCTGCTTTCTAAAGACGAACGCATTACGGCCATCGCCCGCATGTTAAGTGGAGAGAAACCAACAGCCGCAGCATTGGAAAATGCCAGGGAAATGGTGATGAATTAGTGGTTGGATGTGCAACTTCGATTGAAGTAAAAATTCAAAAGTAAAAAAGGTTTAAGTGCAACATGCTTATTGTATGATAGTAACTACTGCGGCAGGGGCCAATTTTTGGCTTTTTACTTTTGACTTTTGACTTCCCTTCTATCCCCTATCTTTGCTCCCCAAATTATTTTTTAACTAAAACTTTCCGCCGGTGGCGGAATTAGGGGGAGGGGAACAATGAAAATTATGAAGTTTGGCGGCACCTCAGTAGGTAAGCCAGAACGCATGCACCAGGTAGCACAACTGGTGACTAAAGATGACGAGCCAACGATTGTTGTATTAAGCGCATTAAGCGGCACTACCAATGCACTGGTAGCTATTGGCGAAAGCCTTAGCAAGAGCGAAAAGGATGCTGCAAAAAAACAGATTGACGTTCTTGAAGCGCATTACCACGAATTCATTAAGGGATTGGTTGTAAAAGAAGCCTCTTTGCAAAAGGCTAAAGCTATCATTGCAGAGCATTTTGAATTCCTGAATATTATACTGAAGATTTCTTTCAACGAAGCGTTGAATAAAGATATACTGGCACAAGGCGAATTGCTGAGCACCAAACTTTTTTGCGTGTACCTTGACGAAAAAGGTATAGACCATCATTTATTACCGGCGCTTGATTTTATGACTATTGATAGTTATGATGAACCGCAGATTGGCAGCATTAAAGTAAAGCTTGCGCAAATTTTAAAACAGCACGAAGCAAAAAAACTATTCATCACACAGGGATATATCAGCCGCAATGCAAGAGGCGAAGTTGATAACCTGAAACGTGGTGGCAGCGATTACAGTGCATCTTTGATTGCAGCTGCTATCAATGCCAGTGTTTGTGAAATATGGACAGATATTGATGGCATGCACAATAATGACCCACGTGTTGTAAAACAAACAAGGGCAATAGAACAATTAAGTTTTGACGAAGCTGCTGAGCTGGCATATTTTGGCGCTAAGATTTTGCATCCTGCATCCATCTGGCCTGCACAGCAATATAAAATACCCGT
This sequence comes from Chitinophagaceae bacterium, assembly GCA_047602295.1. Taxonomy (GTDB): domain Bacteria; phylum Bacteroidota; class Bacteroidia; order Chitinophagales; family Chitinophagaceae; genus JACMLD01. Next base: position 5,665,865 of record JASGHP010000001.1, read on the forward strand.
GAAGCTGCTAAATACAATGCAGCCGGAAGCTAAAGGAACATTAATCACTCAGCAAGCTGGCAGCAATGGTGTAAAAGCAATTGCAGCAAAAGATGGTATCATTGCCATTAAAATAAAAAGCAGCCGCATGTTGCTTGCTTATGGTTTCTTAAGAAAAATATTTGAAGTATTTGAGAAATACCGCACACCAATTGATATGATTACAACATCTGAGGTGGCAGTATCACTTACCATTGACAGCACTGTTCATTTAAAAGAAATATTAAAAGAACTGGAACCATTTGGCACTACAGAGATAGACGATAACCAAAGCATTGTTTCTGTTGTAGGTAACGAACTGGCATCTACACCAGACATGCTGGCTAAGTTATTTGAAGCACTAAAACCGATACCTGTACGCATGGTAAGCTATGGTGGAAGTCCTCATAATGTATCTATACTTATTCCAGCTTCTTATAAAACGCAAACATTGCAGTTGCTGAATAAAGGTTTGTTTGGGTTGGATTAAAACCTGCCTCAGCTAACCCGCACACAGCAAGGCAAGCACTATATTTAAGACTGTATGAATTATCTTTAGCCGGTATGAAATATATACCGGCTTTTTTATTGCTGATAATTTTCTCCTCCCCCGCTTTTTCCCAATCTTCAAATTTCATAAAGGGAAAAGTGATTAACGGAGAAACAAATGCCGTTATCGCCAACGCCAGTGTCTTTATCACCAACACCTCAAAGGGAACAGTAAGCAGCTCCACAGGCTTATTCGAATTACAGAATGTACCAGAAGGAACATACGACCTTGTTGTATCCTGCATTGGTTTTGAGACGCAGGTTTACACGTACAAAAGCAGCCAATTGCCGCTGAATATGTTAATTAAGCTGGCACCAAAAGTTGAAGAGCTGGAAGCCGTTGTGGTTGAACCTTACGAAAAAGATGGTTGGGAAAAATGGGGTAAGTTTTTCTTAGAAAATTTTATAGGCACTTCTGCCAATGCTAATGACTGTACTATAAAAAATTACAACGTCCTTCATTTCCGCAACTCAAAAAAGAAAAACCAGTTAACCGTTATTGCAGATGAACCATTGATAATACAAAACAGGGCATTGGGTTATAACGTACAATATCAGTTAGAAAACTTTACCTACAATTTTAAAGAAAACATGTTGACATATCTGGGTTATTGCCTTTTTACAGAATCAAACAAAAAAGGCCCTAAACCCAGGCATTTAAGAAACCGTGACGAAGCATACAATGGCTCTATTCAGCATTTTATGTTTTCACTTTACAACAACCGTCTGGCAGAAGAAGGTTTTGAAGTAAAGCGACTGGCAAGAACACCCAACCTTGAGAAGCAAAGAGTAAGGGAAGTATATCGCCAAATGGCAAGATCAAAACATATGCAGGCAGATTCTTCTGCCTATTATGAAAGGATATTAAAGCAACCGGATATGCTGGAAACTTATGGCAGCTCATTATTAACTGCAGATAGCCTGCTAACAAACAATGATGCGCTAACAAAAAAATTATCCTTCGATAACTATTTGTATGTTGTTTATAAAAACGAAAAAGAAGAGCCAAAATACCTTCAATACACTAATGAAAACAGGCCAACTTATTTTCAACGCTCTGTAGCTTTTTTACCAAACGGAAAAGGAGTATTTATAAATGAGTTAGGTAATTACTATATGCCGCTCGATTTTATGAGCTATGGCTATTGGGGCTGGAGCGAAAAGATTGCTTCGCTATTGCCTTTTGATTATGAACATCCTAAAAAATGATATTATAAAAGAAGGCTTGTTTTTACAGCTGCTTATTGTTTTGCCTGGTCTTGCAAAATATTATCGTTCACTTTCCTATTTTTAAGGATGTTGACATAAGTGAGTGCAAGACGGTTGTTATAGTTTTCGTACGATCTTTGCGCCCATTGCATGGCACCATCCAGGTCTCCGTTTATCTCGCTGATGATAGCCATATTATAACATGCCCTTCCTGCTATCTTTCCATCGGGGTTCGTAGTTTCTCTATTCCATTTTTCTTCTGCGCCTTTCCAGTTTCCGGTGCGGGCCATTCTTGTGCCAATGGCAAAATTCTCTGAACCTTTAATATAGTATTCGCGGTTAACCCTTATCCAGTAAGGCAAAATTCTTTGCGCATACAGGTGGCCGCTTTGCGCTCCCACTTCTTTCACTGCATCTTTCCTATTTATTAGGCCTGCAGCTGCTACTATTGGGTTGATTCCTTTAGCGGAATAATTCAATGATTTTCCAACAGAATATTCGTCAATAATACTTCTATTTTTTATATCGTAAATACGCCAGCCAGTTTTTACAAAGGTTTGCATGTTGGCCAGGTGTTCTATAGCAGGAACACCTCCTACCGGCGTTTTTACAGTAACCGGGTTAGCAGCATAAGTTATTTTAGAATCCGTATCAAAAAGCTCTAATGAAAAAACTGCGTCGGCATTGTTTTCTGCACATATCTTTTCTACCTCGTCCCATGAAAGCGGTGTTGGGAAAAAACCAGGCGCTGCATTAGAAGAATAATGATTGGGGGAAATCTTTACAGCATCAAAGAAATTGTTTTTAGATAATTCATCTGCCAGGCCGGTTACACTCGCTTCTGCACCAGCTTTATCAAGTCCTGGTCCTTCTGCGGTAAGCACTTTATCAATGGCATCAATTATTTTATTTTGTTTGGAGGCCTCGCTGCGATCAATAATAACTACAGTTTTGGTATACTGCGAAATAGATACCGGTGCTGGTTCTTTTACACTCAGGTAAACAAGGTTAGTAGAAGCACAAGAGCTGAATATTACAGCCGCGAGGGTAATAGCAATATAGGCCTTCATGTATTGGATTTCCTATATAACGCTTAAAACAAGTCTATGGTATGCGCAAAACAGCCACTCATAACTATGTCTATCACCTTTAAACTATGCTCTATGTAACTAGAGACCGGATAGCAATTACTTCACCCAACCATTCTTTTGCATCCAAACTTTCAACCAGTCCATCCATTTTTCATCAGTAGTCTTATTATTCATGCCAAATCCATGACCACCTTTTTCAAACAAATGTATTTCAGATGGAACACCATTCTTTTGCAACGCATCATAAAAAGCAATGCTATTCTGCACCTTCACGCCACCATCATCTTTTGCATGCACCAGGAAGGTTGGTGGCGTTTCTTTTGTCACCTGCAATTCATTGGAATAATAATTTATTTTTTCCTGTGTGGGCGTTTTACCAATCAGGTTTGTTCTTGAGCCCATATGTGCCAGGCTATCTGTAAGGCTGATAACAGGATAAAGCAGTATCATAAAATCGGGGCGCAGGTTAGTGTGTTCCAAATCTTTCGAAACCGGGTGATTGAAATGCGTACCCGCCGTAGATGCAAGGTGACCACCGGCTGAAAAACCCATGATGCCTATTTTATTTTTTTCCACTCCGTATTTCTTAGCATTATTGCGTACCAGTTGAAAAGCTCTTTGTGCATCTTGCAAGGGGCCATTTTCTTTATGCTCCATTGTGCTATCATCAGGCAAGCGATATTTCAATACAAAAGCTGTAACGCCCCATTCATTAAATACTTTGGCAACATCTGTTCCCTCATGCGATGCCGCCAGTATTGCATAACCGCCGCCAGGGCAAATAATAACAGCAGTACCATTGGCTTTATCTTTTGGAGCAGGAAAATACAATAAGGTTGGCTCAGACACTTTGCTGATTCGCAATATGCCGTCTTTACCTATTTCTGATTTTTCACGATTGGCAATTGATATTGCACCGGGTATTTTTTTATCGTATAGCGGAATAATTTCCTGTGCATATGACATAGCAACACATTGAGCTGATAAAAGAAAAAGAAAGATTTTTTTCATACTGTAGCAATTATAAAATTAAATTTATGGTGTTCCCATCATTTCCCCAACATTCACCAATATTGTTTGGTCACCAGCTTTCTTGCCAGCCTGTTGATAAGCTTTCATGGAAGCATAATTATTGATGACTAGTTTTTCTGCTATTGGCCGGTTGCCGGTGTGATCCGTTATAATTTGCCGCAACAAAAATTCTGGCGTCCATGGCTTGGCGGTAGATGGTACACCAAATTCATCCCAGGAAGCAACAACATGAAATTTTTTCTCAAAAGCATCTTCCGATGGTCTAATAAAATTGATTGTATCTATTGTTGGCTTGTAATTAGCCAATACAAACCCTTTTACCATATTGTATTCCGCTATTATTGGACTGATAAACTGTACACGAAAATTATAACAAGCATTAGCTACAAACAGTACAGCAATCGCGGTTGCCAATTGCCATTGCTTTTGCTGAGCCTTAACAAATGAAAACACTAATACTGCTACAACAAAAAATACAGCCATGTTTAAAGCCAGCAACGTTCGGTTAGAAGCATAATTCTCATTTACTACTAAAGAAGGAAGATATATGCCGCCAAAAAAACCAGCCAATGCCAAATAGTAAATTGCTTTCTGCAATGGAGATTGTTCTTTCAATTGCCTGAAACTAAATAAAAGAAAAACGAATGCTTCTACGCCATAAAGAATCAAGCCCATCAAACTTTTTTCATTAAAAAACCAGGTAAAATGAAACGCAGCCGCCATCGGTCTTGTGAAAAGAAACACCAATTTATTAATGGGGTTAAAAGAAAGTGAAGTTCTCTCATCTGATGAAAGCCCCATCAAATGCAATCCCCATTTAAATAATAAAAAGTATAAGCCAAACATAAAAACAGAAAAGGCAAAACCTGCATACACTGTTTTTGTGGGCTTTCTTTTAGCCAATAATTGTATAAGAAAAGGAATATAGAAACAACCGAAACCGCTTTGATAACTAAACAATGATACCAGGCCAAACAAAATAGCAAAAGTCAATAGCCATGCCCTGTTTTTTTTATTTGAAGACTCTATACCAGCATATGCCAGGTATCCTGCAAGTATGCCAGTACTGTTTGCCAGAAAAAGTTGCAGGCATGCTATCCAACCAATAGAAAGTGAAAATGCGGGTATACTAATAAGATAGAAAACAGAAAGCGGAGCCAGTACAAACGGCAAGTTGTTTTGCAACACCGACCTTTTAAGAATAAAATACCAAAGCGGAATGCAAACCAGCCAGCCAGCTAATGCAAACAACCGCACATGAATTAAACCCTTTACAGTATGCTCGGAATTATATAACCAAAACAAAAGCCATTGAGTAATATACCTGCCTTGTACAACAAAAGTTCTGTCAGCCCTATTAGGTGCCAGCCAGAATTGAGGTGCCTCATCTGTATATAAATATTCCGCATTAAAAATTGGCCATACTATAATCAATACTGCTGTACAACCTAGTAAGAGAACAAGCAGATCAATCTTTTTCATAAAATAGTATCGGTCTTTATCCAAAGGTCTGCATTAATTAAATAAAAAAGCCCCCTGTTTTGAAGGGGGCTCTCATTGCATATATTTTTTACAGAATGATCATCGCATCACCATAACTAAAAAAGCGGTATTTGTCTTTGATTGCTTTTTTATATGCTTCCATCGCTAAATCGTAACCTGCAAATGCACATGTCATAATCAGCAGGCTGGTTTTTGGCAAATGAAAATTGGTAACCAACGCATCCGCAATATTAAATTCATAAGGAGGATGGATGAAATGATTGGTCCATCCTTCTGAAGGTTTTAAAAACTTTTCGGCTGTAAAAGAACTTTCCATAGCACGCATGGTGGTAGTGCCAACAGAGCAAATGCGGTGGCCTTCTTTCTTGGCTTTGTTTACAATATTGCAGGCTATTTCTTCTATGTGATAATATTCAGCATCCATTTTGTGTTTGCTTAGATCTTCTACTTCAATAGGCCTGAAAGTTCCCAAGCCCGTATGAAGTGTAACCTCTGCAAAGCGGATACCTTTTATCTCAAGACGTTTGATAAGCTCTTTACTAAAGTGCAAACCTGCAGTGGGCGCAGCTACTGCACCTTCATGCTTTGCATACACTGTTTGAAAACGCTCTTTATCTTCTTCGTCTGGCTTGCGTTTGATGTATTTTGGAAGAGGTGTTTCACCCAAAATTTCAAGCATCTGGCGAAATTCTTCATCTGTTCCATCCCACAAAAAACGAATGGTACGGCCACGGCTGGTTGTATTATCGATTACTTCCGCTACCAGTTCGTCTGATTCACCAAAATATAATTTATTGCCTACACGAATTTTACGGGCAGGGTCTACTATCACATCCCAAAGACGGTTCGGCTTATTCAGTTCGCGCAAAAGAAATACTTCTATTTTGGCGCCTGTTTTTTCCTTACGTCCATACATACGCGCCGGAAATACTTTTGTGTTGTTTACCACAAAAACATCCTTATCGTTAAAGTATTCCTGTATATCGTGGAAGTGTTTGTTTTCCATTTGGCCAGTATGGCGATGGACTACCATAAGACGACTGTCTTCGCGTCTTTTAGCAGGGTTTTGGGCAATAAGATTAAGAGGAAGATCAAAACGGAACTGTGAAAGTTTCATGTATCGAACGAGTTTAGATAGCGCCGCATGATACAAACTGCCTGGTTTTTTACCAGTTATAATGTTCCGAAACCCGCTGTTTAAACGGGTGGTATCATGTTACGGCATGATTTTAAAGTGTGCAAATGTACACTAAAAACCCCATAATTCAATAATTAGTTCTTGGTTCGGAGTTCGTGCAGTTCGGATGTTCCTTAGCTACACCAGTCAGCTTGTCAAACGCTGGTTAAGCGGCAAACCTCCGAACTATAAATTGGTTTTTAACGAACTATGAACTTTCAAAATATCGAACTAAGAACTGTATTTCAACGCAATAGCAACTGCAACTTTCTCCCCATCCATAGCTGCGCTTACAATGCCACCAGCATATCCTGCGCCTTCTCCTGCGGGATAGAGATTGGTTATTTGAGGATGCTGCAGGTTGGCAGGCAGCCTTGGCACTCTTACCGGGGAGGATGTTCTTGACTCTGTAGCTACTACCACAGCTTCATTGGTAAGATACCCACGCATTTTATTGCCAAAAGCTTTGAAGCCTTCCTGCAAACTTTTTTGAATAAATGCCGGCAGCACTTCAGCCAAGGAAACACTTTTTATGCCTGGCAGGTAAGAGCAGGCTGGCAAAGTTGTGGAAGTTTTTCCTTGTACAAAATCTCCCATACGCTGGGCAGGCGCAACAAATTTTCCCCCACCCGCTTGGTAGGCTTTGCGCTCTACAGCCTGTTGAAAATACATTCCCATCAGCTCAGGGCTATTTGTTCCTTTTTCTTTAAGCAGGTTTTTATTCTTTTGCATAAATGCCTGCATGTCTTTTTCTGTTATTTCTGTTACCATTCCTGAATTGGCAAAAGGATTATTTCTTTTAGAAGGGCTCCAGCCATTAACCACCAACTCTCCGACATCTGTAGCCGCAGGAGCAATGATACCTCCCGGGCACATACAAAAAGAAAAAACGCCACGGCCTTCTACCTGCTGTACCAATCCATAAGAAGCGGGTGGTAAAAACGGATCACGAGTAAGGCAATGATATTGCACGCTGTCTATTAAAGACTGTGGATGTTCTATCCTTACCCCCAATGCAAAAGGTTTTGCTTCAACTTTTATTTTTTTAGTTACCAGCAGCTCAAAAATATCCCGGGCAGAGTGGCCTGTTGCAAGAATCACTGCATCTCCTTTGTATACATCCCCATCGGCTGTTTTTACAGCTTCAATAGTATTGTTATTGATAATAAAATCGGTACATTTTTTTTCGAACAGGAATACCCCGCCGCTATCAATTATTTGTTGCCGGATAGCAGTAATAATATGAGGTAACTTATTAGTGCCAATATGCGGATGCGCTTCGTACAAAACATTCTCGGCTGCGCCAAACTGAAATAGTAATTGAAGTATGCGATTAATATCGCCACGTTTATGACTGCGGGTATATAATTTACCATCGCTATAAGTGCCGGCGCCACCCTCACCAAAACAATAGTTGCTTTCAGGATTTACAACGCCTTCTTTGTTCAATGCCGCAAGATCTCTTCGCCTGTCTCGTACGTTTTTGCCACGTTCTAATATTATAGGTTGAATGCCTTGTTCAATCAGCCTTAATGCAGCAAACAACCCGCATGGCCCGGCACCAATAATAATAACCTTCCTGGTTGCATGAGAAACATCGGGGAAATTAATTGGTGTATAATCAATGTTTGTGAATGGCTCGTTGATAAAAGCCTTTAATGTAAGATTAACCCAGGGCTGCTTTCCTCTGGCATCAATTGATTTTTTCTGAATGCGATAGCCGGTAATGTCCGCCTTTGATACACCTGCGGTTTGGGCAATATACTGTTTTACAATCTCCTCGCTGGCTGCTTCGGATGGCAACAGCTTACAGGTAATTTCTTTCTGCATAATGTGTCTGGTAGTTTACCGGAAAACAATGCCGCAAAAGTAACTGATTGACTGCAAATGCATCAATTATGCAAGCAAATCAAAGCAGGCATATACCTTCAAAATATTTTGTTAGCTTTTTTTAAATAGCGGTTGATAAATCTGTATCTTCAAGAACAGCCGTCCATAAGGCACACGCATCTCAAAAAAATTTCCATTGAATAACCGCTGCAGCTTACCGGGATGTATACATAAAAAATCGGTTTCAAATAGGAAATTTAATTCACAATAAAGAATAATAACGGAAGATTTTTTTTATAAAAAAGGAATATTTTTTTTGTTGCTTGACAAGAATGTTTTTTTGCATTGCAATGCGTCAAAATAAATTTTCAAAATCTTCTGTAAAGCTTGCTGATAATGCATTACAGGCTTAACACAAGAAGAAATAAAAATGTAATTTTTTACATTGAATTTGATTGTGAAACAGCACGTTTTTTTGAAAGCAGTTGAAGATGAAAAAAGACGTGAATAAAAAATTTTTTTTTCAACAAAAAGTTTTGATATTCGTTGCCCTGCGTTACTTTTTTGAACCAGTGTTATGGTCTAAAAATCCTGTGAAAAATGTTCTGAAAAAATACTTATAACTGATTATAAATTGCTAACCTAATAATGACCAAAACGTTCGATAAAGTCTGGAGTAGTTGTCTTGAAATAATAAAAGATATAGTTGAGTGGCAGCATTTCAATACCTGGTTTCAGCCTATTAAACCCGTAGAACTTAAAGAGAGTGTATTAACTATACAAGTACCCAGTCAATTCTTTTATGAGTACCTGGAAGAGCATTATGTAAATTTATTGGCAAAGACTTTGCGCAGGGTAATGGGTAAAGACGCCCGTTTGGAGTATCGCATTATGGTAGACAGCGGCAATCACAACAACAAACCGCTCACCATGGATGTACCGGCCCAGGGATATAAAAGTTTTTCAAACAATGAAATGGATTTTCCGCTCATTATAAACACACCTGTTAAGAACCCGTTTGTAATACCGGGTCTTAAGAAAATGCAAATTGATCCGCAATTGAATGCATCTTATACGTTTGATGCATTTGTTGAGGGCGATAGCAACCGTGTGGCCCGCCGTGCTGGTAAAACAGTAGCAGAAAAGCCTGGTGCCAACTCTTTCAACCCATTAGTTATATATGGTGGTGTTGGTCTTGGTAAAACCCACCTTGCACAAGCTATTGGCAACGAAGTAAAACGCCTGCACAATAATAAGGTGGTATTATATGTAAGCTCAGAGAAATTCATCAACCAGTTTATAGATCATAGTCGCAATAACGCAGTAAACGATTTTATCCATTTTTACCAGTTGATAGATGTATTGATTATTGACGACGTACAGTTCTTTAATCGTGCAGAAAGATCTCAGGATGCTTTCTTTGCCATCTTCAACCACTTGCACCAAAGTGGTAAGCAGCTTGTGCTAACATCAGATAAACCACCGAAAGATCTTGATGGCGTGCAGGAGCGTTTACTTAGCCGTTTCCGTTGGGGATTGAGTGCAGACCTGCAAGTGCCAGACTACGAAACAAGGATTGAGATACTGGAAAGAAAAATGAAAAATGACGGGCTGGATATGCCACGTGAAGTGGTTAAATACCTGGCTTATAATATCAATAGCAACGTGCGTGAATTGGAAGGCGCATTGATATCCCTTTTGGCACAGTCTTCGCTAAACAGAAGAGAAATAGACCTGGATTTGGCGAAAAAAGTGCTAAGAAATTTTGTAAAAACATCATCCAAGGAAATCACCATAGATACCATCCAGAAAATGGTATGTGATTATTTTGACGTGCCATACGATAAGCTTCTTCAGAAGACCAGGAAGAGGGAGATTGTTCAGGCACGCCAGATAACTATGTATTTGGCAAAAGCATTTACCAAGAATTCATTAAAAACAATTGGAGAGCATTTTGGCGGCAGGGACCATACTACGGTTATCCATTCTTGCCAAACTGTAAAGGATTTGATGGATACAGATAATGTTTTCAGGGAAAATGTTATGGAATTGCAACAAAAAGTGCAGCTTGCGGCCATGTAAAATACGAAGTGACGCCTAAAAAAATATTTATAAAGAAATCCCGGTAAAAGCCGGGATTTCTTTTTGGAGTTGATGCGTTAATTACTATTTTTGCCGCCCGCAAACAATACTAGTGTATTGTTTTTCAGCTAAGGTGAGGTGGATGAGTGGCTGAAATCAGTAGTTTGCTAAACTGCCGTACGGGTAACTCTGTACCGAGGGTTCGAATCCCTCCCTCACCGCAAAACCTGTATATTGCAGGCTGAAAAGAAATTGTTCGGGAAGTAGCGCAGGCCGGTAGCGCACCTGGTTTGGGACCAGGGGGTCGCAGGTTCGAATCCTGTCTTCCCGACTACAAACAAAAAAGACCTTGATTCATTTCAGGGTCTTTTTTTATGCGCTTATTTTCAAATGTATTATTACTGAGAGGTGTTTCTATATTTCCTGAACAATCAAATCCTGCACAAACGCTCTCCCGCTGCTAATAACAACTCATCTGTTTTGGCGAAACAAAAGCGGATGATATGGTCATCATGATTATCTGTGTACAACCTGGAGACGGGAATGGCAGCCACTCCATGTTCTTTGATCAATCGTTCACAAAATGAAACATCATCCTCGTTTGAAATAGCAGCATAATCAAACAATTGAAAGTACCCACCTTTACAAGGCAATGGCCTAAAACGAGAGCTACTGGTTGCTTGCAGAAACAAATCACGTTTGCGTTGATAGAAAGCAGGCAATTCAAAATAGTCGGTTGACTGTTGCATGTAAAGTGCAATGGCTTTTTGTAAGGGATGACTGGCCGCATACACTGCGTTTTGATGCACCTTTCGCATTTCTGTTGTTAAACCTGGTGGTGCTATGCAATAACCAACTTTCCAGCCGGTGATATGATATGTCTTGCCAAAAGAATAAGCAGCAAATGTTCTTTCCCGTAAGGCTGGGTATTGCAATGGGCTTATATGAACCGCGCCATCGAAGATCACATGTTCATACACTTCATCACTTATAATCAGAATGTCGGTACCCGTTACTAGTGCCGCCAATTGCTCCATATCTTCTTTTGAAAAAAGCGTTCCGGTGGGATTATTCGGTGTACAAATACAAATCATCCGGGTTCTATTATTAATTAAACCAGCAAATGCATTCCAATCTATTTTAAAATCCGGGTAACTGGTTTTGTAAACAACTGCCTTACCACCTACAACATCAATAGCAGGGCGATAAATATCAAAGCAAGGTTCTATTATAATCACTTCGTCACCCGGCCATACAAAAGCAGCGATAGCAGCAAAGATCATTTCTGTTGCCCCAATGCCAACCGTCACTTCTGTATCAGCATTTACAACAATGCCATGTGTGGCCGATAATTTAGCAGCAATTTGTTCTCTTAATAATGGCAAGCCAGGCATCGGTGCGTATTGATGAATCGATGGCAGGCTCTTGTCTTGTATACATGCAGCCAACAAATCCTGCAAGGCTTTTGCCGGTTCAAAATTGGGAAAGCCCTGAGAAAGGTTCAGCGCATTGTATTGCTGCGCAAGTGCAGTGATATGCGAAAATATATGCGAGGTAACATAAGGAAGCTTTGAACGGAATTGCATGCTAATTCAATTTCAGGTAACAAAACTAGCAAATAGCCATTCATAAGGAACAACCGGCAAATCAATTTAGTGGGTCAGGTTTGGGAATAAGGCCCAACCTGAATGCAAAAACAATTGATTGCACAACATCCAGGCGCATTGCGTCTTTTATATCGGAGGTAAAAACAGGCTCGTTATTGATGATTTGTTTAACATACATCAGTTTGCCGTCAGCTGCAGGCACCTCAATAGTCTGGCACAAAATATAGTTTCTCGTCATTTTACTATCTCACTTTAAAACAAGCGGCAAAGTAATAGTGAATTAACAACCAGCAAAAACATTTAGCTGAATACGCTAATATTCTCGACAGAAGATAATATGTACCCTAAATGCCAGTTCCGGTTTTTACGTATTTAGATATTTCCCATACGCTTACGGTAATCACTGGGAGAAATCCCTAACATTTTTTAGATAATGGCTAAAAAGGATAAATAAAAGGGAAAGCCAAATTGAATTGGGTGAATTACGGCAGTTCTTCAAATATGCCGGTTTGTTTATTTTTCCTGACATTGTTCCATTGAAAATACCGTCCGTTCATGGCTACATAAACACCTGTAGGTAATGACTGCGCAAATGCCAGGGCGCTGCCAAGGTTAAATAAGCCGTCAGAGCTACCAAATTTAATGGGAATCATGGCGCCGGTAAGAATAATTGTTTTATTGGAGATATTAGCTGCAGCCAACACACTGGCGGTGTCTACCATAGTATCCGTGCCATGGGTAATTACTATCTGATTTTCTACACAGGAGATGCATTGCTGCACGATGGCCTGCCTGTCTGCGGCAGTCATCTCAAGGCTGTCAATCATCATTAGCGTACGAATGGCTACCGGTAATCTGCTGCGGCCTTTTTCAAGCAGCTCTTTCATGTGGGTATCCTTGAAATACAGTTGACCGGTAATCTCATTGTATTCTTTATCGAAAGTGCCTCCGGTAATAAAAATGCGGATGCTCATGTTGCTTATTTGTTGTTATAAAAGGGTTATGTGGTTGCTTTTGCAAATAGACAGAAAAAATAAATATGACGAGGGAATATTTTTAAAACTACATTTAAATAGAGCGTAACAAGTTAAGGGCAATATTACCTGGTTCATTGAAACAAACTATACTACGGAGCGCCACTGCTGCCCAATGATATTAAAGTTGAACTGAGCGTAGCAACGATGTTGCCCAAAGAGCAAATGCTGGCCTCCTAAAAGACCTTTTCACACAAATACGAAAAACAAATATGTGATATCTATTAAACATTTTATTACAGCATAAAACCTTTTATGCAAGAATACTAATGCAATACTACAAACATATTTAAGCAGCTTTTTCTTCACGTGCACTGCTAAGCACACAGCACCTCATTTGCGGATGCATATATTTGGTATTTTGCTGTACAATGAAGACTATTTGCATATCCTTATCCCTGTTTTTCATTCTTAATAGTGCTATTGCGCAAATAATTTCCGCTGTAGACTCACCCATTTTATTGCATCCGGAGCAAGAGGTTTATATAAAAAACTATATCAACCGTTTTAGCAATAATCTGCTGAATTTAAAAACTGATAACAAAGAACTACTACAGTTTATAGAATACGTTTTGTTACTGCAAGGTGTTCCGAAAGAATTTAAAAACCTGGCGGTAATAGAATCCAGCCTGAATAATAAATCAATTTCTATTGCAGGTGCAGTTGGCCCCTGGCAATTGATGCCGGAAACCGCCAAAGAATTTGGATTGAAGGTAGACAGTACAATTGATGAACGATACGACATCTATAAAAGCACATTTGCAGCGGCAAAAATGTTGAAGCGTTTGTATAAACGTTATAATGACTGGAGCCTTGTGATTATAGCCTACAATTGCGGTATTGGCCATCTTGATAAAGCAATTGCACAAACAGGTTCCATGTCTTTTAACGAGTTGCAATACTACCTGCCTGCCGAAAGCCGCAACCATGTAAAAAAATTTATAGGTACAACGTTTGTGCTTGATAAAAACATTGTTGCAGTTGCCGGGGGTGACAAGAACTCCTCTCCTATAAAATCTGATTCTTTATCGCCTGCACAAATTGACCTCGCTACCGAGTATGTGCAGGCGGGAATTACGCTAAGCAGCATTTCCAAACGATTGAGCATATCCATAGATGATTTAAAAAAATGGAACAAAGATTTTGAAGCGTTAGCAGCAAAAAACGGTTTTGCATGGCTTGCACTCCCTTTTGATAAGATGACTGATTTTAAGTTTTACAAAAATGAAATACTGCAGGCAGCCATGCAGGAAAATATTATGAAGTAGATAAAAAATAACTCCTAAAAGATGTACTATAAAATACCATTTAATTTTTCTGAAGTAATGGAAGGACAGGATGCAAAAGAATGTAACATACATGAAAGCATTGCGCAGCACCTGCATGTATTAATTACAACCCGTTTTGGAGAAAACCGTTACGACAATAATTATGGCAATGCCATCTGGGAGCTTGAATTTGACAGGTCTATGAGCAATGCGCAATGGGAAGAGAAATTTAAAATTGCTGTTAGCCACGCCATAGACACTTACGAGCCCAGGTTAATGAACAATAAAGTGACCATCTATACTGAGATGGTTGAAAAAACATGGCCACTAAAAAAATATACAGAGATAAAAAAGAAAGTAACCGTATTGGTGCAATCGCTGCTTGCTGCGGATGGAGAGAAATACTCTTTTACTACGGCTCTATATTTAAGCCCTATGTCTGTTGATTAATAAATATTATCCCACGTTTATAACCTTATACCATGACAATGCCCGTATCTAACCAGTTTACGAAAGAAGCTGTAAAAGCACGCCTCATCAACAATGCCGCCAATTTATGGAATGTAAAAAATCCTATGGCGCTTGATCCGTTTGTGCGCATATTAATAGAAGCATTCAGCATAGAAATATCAAAAGCAGCCAACGAAGCGCAAATAATAGAAGGCCGTATACTGGACAAGATAGCCCGGTTAATGACCCCTACCCTGTTGGCAATGCCACATGCTGCACATGCAATAATGCATGCTATTCCGCTAGAACCAAATTATACCATCAGTCAGATGGCACATTTCTATGCCGAGAAACGCATAGCTAATACAGCCAATGGCATGATGACGGAAACAGTAGAAGTTGATTTTACTCCTGTAGATAGCGTTCCTCTTGTAAAAGCAGCTGTTATTTATTTTGCAGCAGGGCAGCAGGTTTTTACCAAAGACGCATTTGGCAATAAGTTTTCTTTATTGCGTTCGCCCAATCAATTGCCCTGGTCTACCTGTTTTATTGGTGTCGAAATAAACAATGCTGTTAAAGACCTGGATGGAGTATCTGTTTATTTCGACTTTCCTTCTTATAATACCCAGCCGTGGATTTATCAATTATTACCGCTTTGCGAAGTATTGTGCGACGGAAAAAAAATTGACATTACTGGCGGAAGAAATTACATACAAAAAGAGGAAATAAGCCAGCAGGAAAAAATATTTTCCGGTTATGAGCTAATGGATAAGATGACGCAGGAAGTAAAAAATCATTATGATCATAAATTTATTACACTAGGTTCCTGCCCCATCAATAATAATGATGATAGCGATATAAATGAAATGCCTGAAGCCTTGCTTGCTTGTTTTGACAATGAATTGCTGAAAACAAAACTGGTAAAGAAAGTAAAATGGCTGCAAATAAAATTTCCTCCTAATTACACATACGAGATAATGGAGAATATGCATGTATCCATCAATGCATTTCCGGTAATGAACAGAACTTTGTTATCTGCAAACTATGGTTATAAAACAATAAACAACATCCTGCCATTGCGTACTACCGGTCAGCAACGTTTTATGACAGTACACAGGCTAAATGATTCTCATGACAGGGTTTTCAGCGAAATACCTTTTAATAAATCAGCGCAATCCAGCAAAGGATATTATTCATTGCGACATGGGGGTGCAGAAAGATTTGATGAAAGAACTGCACAGGATCTTATCAACTACCTGTTGGAGCTTACAAGAGATGAAGTAGCTGCATTCTCTTCATTGAACCAGGATCATATTCTTACCATTATGAATGATCTTGCTTTGCAGATACAGCGCTTGCAAACCAAAGCAGACAAGGCAGAAGCCAATATAAGACAGGTGCCTACTTATATTGTTGTAGAACCTTACGATGAAAATGACAGTATGGAAGCTGCTTATTGGGTAAGCCTTGCGGCACAAGCCAATGGCATTCGTACCAGCGCAAAATTCAGCATTAAAAATTTGGCGGATATAGATGGTGAATCTATTTGCCTGCTCACCGATAGTATTGGTGGCAGAGACCAATTACAAGCAGGCGAGCGTCTTGATGCATATAAACATGTTTTCATTAGCAGGGACAGGCTTATTTCTAATGAAGACATCCGCAATTTTTGCAAGTATGAATTGGGCAGCCGCCTGGAAGCTGTAAAATTTAAACAAGGCCTTATGCCAGGCAATCATCCCAAACAAGGATATATACGCACACTGGATATTGTGCTGGTGCCACAAAAGCAACTGCATGCAGACCCTACAGAATGGAATTACCTGGCACAATCACTGTATACAAAAATAAAATCAAGAACGCCAGATGGTATTAACTATCGTGTGTTGGTAGAATAGTTTTTTGCTTGCGCGAACTTGTAGCCACGGAGACACTGAGTGCACGGAGGTTGCACGGAGGAATTCTATTGAGGCGAAGACTGAGCTAAGGGCATATAACCACAAAGGCAACGTTCGTATGTAGGCTGCACGGAGATTTTTATTGATACATAAAATATGCGCAAAGCTCCATCGGAGCTTACTGTTTGTAGCATATCAAAATATGCGAAACGGCTCTGTAAGAGCCTCCTGCAATCAATAGTAATTTGCAACCTACAGAGAAACATATAACTACGGAGACAGGCCCAGCACAGAGGTTTCACGGGGATTTATACATGAGTGGAGAGTCTTCAGTCGAGAGTGAAGCTGACAATTAGCTAGTCTCTAATAAACATTATTGTCATTGCATGCAAAAGGGTTAGCAACTAGCAGCTAATAGCTTGCATCTTTCTTTACGGCAAATGCTCTCCTGTTATCCAATAATAAGGTTGGCCATTGTTAAAAAATCTTACCTGGTTATTGTTTACGTTTTCCTGCAGCCATTGGGCTTTTTCTTTGCACCTGCTTAAAAATAGCAATACCTCATCCAGTGTCATTTGTTTTCGGTGCCTTATCATTGAAATATCTTTATTCTGCCATAACGGGTTGGCAGATCTATAACCAATTAACCATTCCAATACCTCTGCGAAGCTTAGTTTATTTATACCTTCTTCTACTTTTATATTTTTTTGCGCAAAGTATTTATCAATTACTGCAACAAGGTGTTTGCAAATAATTTTTCTTCTTTCCTCTTTGTAATCTTTTGTACCTGCCAGGTTAAAAAGTGTTTGAATTACCTGCTCGTACTCTTCTGCTGAGAGCAATATCCCGGATTTTACCGGGTTAACAGAATCCGGCACGGCAGCATTGTATTTAACCCAGCTGTGTAAGTAAAAAGGTTGCGAAGAAAATGAAACCGCTTTTAAAAAATTAACCGGCAGGTAGCTGCTATCGTACTTAGGATAATAAAACTGGTAAGGTTTGGCAATCTTTGTATTTCGGATACCAATATTGCTGAAATACTGCGTTAACGATTTCTCTACACGCTGGTTGTCTGCAAACATTTTATGCATCAGGCTATCAAGGCCCCGGCCCAGGAAAGTAGGTTGCATGGTTTGACCTTTCTCCGGAAACATAACATACCCTTGCACCATAGAGCTTTTAGGATAATCAAGGCTATAAATACCGGAATCGCCCTGCACCAGTGAAAAAGAAGGATTGTTTAAAACGTCATTCAAATCTACCAGCTTTTCCTTTTTTAGTTCTGATATATTATGTGCAGATTGCAATACCAGGTTTTTGGCCTGCAATACAAAATCGTTATAAGATGGATGCGGTATACTATGCGTTTGAAAAATCAGCAGTCGGGCATTTACATAGCTAAGGTTGCTAACCACTTCTGTGTAACCATCGTTCTGCATATTATTGCCTGCAGCACCCATTACTATAATAATATTATTCTGACCACGATAAGGCGCTAATAATTTTGCAGCGTCTGATATGCCCTTAAACATAGCCTGCGCTATTGTATCATTATTGCAACTGTTTACATCATTCTGTGCATTGCTAAAAAAATGCACCATTGCCTGGTAGTCTGGTGCTGGTTGCAACACACTACTTTTACAAGCATCGCCTAAATTATCCTTGTAAACTACTGCTCCATACCTGAAATTTTTAAAAGTGTGAGAAGTATCAAAAAATAATTCCAGGTTTTGAACAATGGTGGGTATATTGGCCAAATATTTTCCATTCTCTTTACCGCCATCAGCCACAAAAATTATATTAGTCATTTGCTGATCTGCGAGTATCTTTTTATAACCCTGGTAAGGAATTTTTTTGCTAAGCACATTTACCAGCTCGTTTTCGTTTCTGTCCAATACATCTGCCAACAAACCGGTTTGCATCCAGGCAAGGCTGTCATCAAATTCTATAAAGCTGCGCATCGGGAAAATATTTTCTACAACGTTGCTGGTGGCAGAAGCTGTATTGGCCAATGCAAAAGGGCTTACAATACTTGCAGCAGAATCTGCCATAAACCTAATGGCAGCGTTTGTATCATTTGTGGTTGATTTGTTGTTGAAACTAAAAAAACTTCTGCTACCCCATAGTTTTACAAAATCCCTCGATACCCAACCGGCCATTACTTCTTTCCTGTTTGCGGCATTTACCTGCGTGGCCTTGCCCAGCAAGTATTGCTTGCCATCGTCTGATTGCTTAAAAATGTAAAACAATTCTTCAAGTGCACATTTTCCTATTGTATCTTTTAAAGACGATGCGCTGTACAATAACAAAGAATCTTTTACAGCAAAGCGAGAAAGATTGGTAAATACTGCTTCTCCTTTAAAACAGGTTATTGCTTTCAGGTAAAATTTGCTGGTGTTTTCTTTAAGTGCATTTCTCCAAAGCAGCAGGTGGCTTTTTTGCACCCATCCAAGATAGTCTGCGCTTTTGCGATCTATATTTCCTTTAGAGGGATTTTTCATTAATTTAGGATCATACTTTACCAGCTCCAGGTAATCGCCCTTTTTTCCAATTACATAACAGGCGTCCATAAAATCCAGCATACCCAAATGGATTTCACTATCTGGCTTTTTATACGTTATATTTTTAGCGCAATCAGAAAAAACCACCCAGCGTTCGTCTTCTGAAAAATAACCATCCTGCAATTCTACGTCTTCATCTTCCAGCTTATAACTATTGCTGGAAGGTGCAAGCTTCACCCTTGTATGTTTCTTAAATAAGCCAAGACCTAGTTGTGCATTGGTTATCGAAAACAAAAGGCATTCAAACACAAATAAGCAGAGTATCGCTTTTTTCATTGGGTTTTAGTTTGTGTATTGCATAGCAGGCACTGCAATGTTTTATTTATTTAGTTTGACCAGGTTTATTCTTAATGGGCAACTGTCTATATTTTTCAAAAAAAATCTTGTGGTTAGGCCGATGTCTTTAAAAGATATTTTACTACTGTCCTTTCACTTGTTTCACTTCTATTGCTTTCATGCAATTGAGCGTTTCATCTGAAGTAAGTTTTACAGACTGAATGGTAACGCCCTCGTCAAATTGCAGACCCAGGCAATAGCTATTAAAATCATTCACTTTTGCGCCATTAATTTTCACAATCGTTTTTTCATTGTTGCACAAATATTTTTTTAACAAGTAGTAGTAATTGGTATTGAAACTATTTCCCCTGGCTATCTCCTGCAAATGCGCTTTAAAATCATCTTCATATTTCCTGTACATATCATCTATGCTTACGGTATCTGTTCTGCGCTCATAAGAAGGCAATATTTTTATTGTATGCCTGCTGGGGTATTGGTTATTGTCTGTATACAACAACACTGTATAATCTCCTGGTTGTTTGTAGAAATATTGTACAAAAGGTTCTTTCGAATCTATTCCGCCGGTTTCTCCAAATTTCCAGCGGAACTGAGTGGCGCCAATTGCCGTGGCACGAAAAACCAGGTTTTCAAACTGCATCCCAATAGAAGGTGCATCTATTACAGCAACAGAATCTGTAATGTTTATCACCCTGGGTGTATCAACTACTGTAACAAAAAAAGTATCCAGGAATTTATTGTTGACAGTTAGCTGCACAATGTAATTGCCCGGCTTCGTGTATTGGTAACTTCCATTGGAAAAAAACGACTGGTTTCCATCTCCAAATGCCCAACGTGTGTTGGTAGAAAACTCTGATGAATCTTTATAATGCAAACCTTCTTTCAAAGAGAAAGTGCGTGGCCACACCTGCGCTTTAATGTCTGCTGCATCCGGAAGTATTTTTTTAACTCCTAAAATTGCTACCGTGATAAGGCCTCCTAACAAAAGTGTAATCGAAATTATTTTATACAGGTTCTGGCTCCAGAAACCTGGCTCTCCCTCTATTTTCTGAATATCTTCGTTTGTCATTATTGATTTGTTTTGGCTGCCTGTGCTGCCTTAATCTGGTTCAGCAAGGTTTGGCCATCTTTGTAACCTATTTCACATTCACTTAGCTGGGCTTGAAAACGTTGAATGTTTTCCTTTTTCTTTTTCAGTATAAGCACATCCTCATAGTATAATTTTAAGTAGACAGCCATTTGGTGAAAACTGACAAACCGTGCATCCTTGGTAGAAAGGTTTTCATTAAGGCTGTTGAGTGTATTTATATTAGTAGTGATGTCAGATTCCATTATTTGATTGCCTGGCATATTTTGATAGGCAGTAATCCTGGCAAATAATGTATCATACAAAGGAAGTGCATCTGCCTGCCTGGCCTCAAACTCTTTTGACTGCTGCATGTAAGCACTTTCAAGGTTAGATACCGGCGCAATAAGATTGCCGCTGTTGCGAAAAATGACCCATACGATGGCAGTACTTAATAACAGGAACAATAACAACAAGTATAAAAACTCCTGTCTTCTCTCCCGTCTGCCTAAACTTATTTGGTTTTGCATGCTCGTTATTTAGAAGAGGATTGTGTTTGTGTAAAAATATCTCTGTGTATTTTTTGTGTCTGGTCCATGCAACTGCGCAAATCGGTTTTAATGGTATTCTCTACACTTGCCATTTTTAAAATAGAATCTTTCATATACAATTGCGGAGTAAGTTTTTTAAGAAGCATTGCATATGCTTTAAAGTTTCCGAGGCTGTCTTTACCAACACTCACTTCTGTTGCATATTTATTTTCTAGGATGCCATTCTCTAAAGCGAGGTAGTTATTAACCTTTTCTGCATTTACATAGTTAAGCTGTATGTACAAAGAGTCTATTTTATCCTTTAGCAATAATTGTTTGTTCTGTACCTGCTTATAATCCTGCAATCGTTCTAAAAAAGCTTTTTTCTGCTGGCCGGCTGCCCAAAAGAAAAAATATACAGGCACAATAGAGAAACTAATAAGCACTATAAACAAAAGCGTAAAATGCAATGTTCTTTTTCGTATATCTTCTATATTCTGCGGTTTCATGGTGTAGGTTTTAGAATAAATTGCAAGCAGGTGAAATTAGTCCAGTATGCTCCAGCCTTTTTTCTCTTTTACAGAATGTGCTACCACTTCTTCTTTTACAACAATGTTTTCTTTGTGCTGGCCAATGTATTCCAGCGTATTTAGTTTTTCTAAAATCAATACAACGGAGTGTAGCAATGAAATAATATTGTTCATATTTCCACCTACAGCATAATGATTGTAATCAATCTCAATAATAGAAGACAGTTTGCTTAAAAATATTACCGGCGTTATATCGCTCCATTCAAAAAAATAATTCAGCAATGCTTCTTTTTCTTTCTCTGGAAGGGTTTGCAGGTAGCTATGTATAAAACTGGAAAAGCTGGATATGGCATTCAACAAAAAAACCGGTGGCTGCTGATGCACCATATTCCTGAAATAGAAGTAATGCTGATTAGAAAAACCCAATATGGTTTGGCAAAACGCTTTTATATCCTGGGCAATTTGAGACTTTTGATCTTTATAGTTTATTTTTTGTACAATCTGCAGCGACAGGTTTTGCACATCTTCCATTGCCTTGCCTACAACTTTATAACGCTCAAGCAATATATCGTTGCTTGTAATACTGCTGCAAGGCGGAATAAATGATTCGTCTTTAGAAAAATCATCGCCGGTTTTTGCAATTCTGCCAATTACCAAATGAAAGCCACCAAGCTGATCAAGGCTTACCTGTGTGGCGTGCATCAATTCAATATCATAATAAGGTTGTGTAAAAGGCTGTCTTACCGGTACTTCCTCCGGGTCTGGATTGCCGGAAACAACCCGCTCAAATAAGTTGGCAACTATTACCACATAGAAATATTCTGTACCAGTATTAGGCACGCCATCTTTCTCTGTAGACTTTGCAGCCGTGGCCAGATCAATAGTTTTAGACAACGCGTAATTTGAAAGCCCGTCTCCTGTTATTGAAATACGCACACCGCCCGGGGTAATGGCCTGGCAATACCCTACACGTATTTGCAATTGATTGGTGGCAGTTTTGCTTACAGCGTAATTACTCAATACAGCGCCGCTTCCTTTTAGCGGTGGAAGCAATCCAAAATTGTAACTGTTTACAGATACCGATGCCACATCACGCAGGCTATCTGACACAAAATTTTCCGTACTAATAAAATGCTCTTTGTTTACTTTCATACCGTCCGTCCAATTGACGGATTGGTATTTTTTTGGAATGATCATAACTGTATTGCCAATTTATTTTTGTTGCTGTAAAATTTTTCTTCTTTATGTTCCAATACACGTTTAGAAACAATGGTAACATGTTCCTTTATCCTGTTGTCTGCAATGCTTAATGCAGGATCAAGCAGTCTTCTGCGATGGAGAAAAGATTTCTTACAATAAAATATCCAGCCGCATGGCTCACCATTATCCCTAACCGATATCTGCTGGTTGGGAAATTTATAATTGTAATCGTCTACAAATTTTTTGAACCAGTCCCCAAAATAAATGTCAGGCGGTGCTTTGGCTTTCACTTTAATCCTGTCTTTGTCATTTTGATGGCGGCTGAATTCTAACTGAAGCACCATCAGCCTGTTAAAATCTTCTCCGTCAAAACTTAAGGCTTCTTCATTTTCTGCATAATGCCAAACAGAAAATATTTCAAATGGAATAGCCACAAAAGACAAATACGCCCAATAAAAAAGAGAAGGCAAAGGAAAAATAATAAGGCAGGTGGCCGCCACGTATCCGCCACCTGTATCGCTGCAAAGATTAAACACTAATGCAAAAAGATAGGCACCCAGCACAATAATCAACAGCATTACCATTAACTGTATAAGCACAGCATAATTCTTTACACCCGGTTGTATGATGTTGTAATATGCCTGCACAAATGCAATGCCCAGCAATAAATAAACAGCCTGGCATATTACGTAGCCCCAGGGACTGAAATTATTTCCCATGATGCCAAAAAAGCCGGGCACAGCCACAATTAAACCAGCTAATAAAATAAATACGATTAGCTTTTTATTAGACAGCATTTCGTTCTTGCGCTTTAAAACCAACGCAACCGCCAGCAATACCAATACTAATAATGGAAGCAATAAATATTGAAAGAAAAGTGGTTTAAGCATTTCTGTAATAATGTTTATAAAAAAAATGAATACCCCAGGCAAGGACCATCAGCTTCCGGGCTAAGCACGGTATCGGTTCCTTTTTCGGGGTGAATAATAAAATTTATAAAAATGCCAGATGGCACAAAGTGATCCGCTAAAAGCTGCATCAGTTCTATAAAGCCGGAGTGTGGCAATACATCAGCAACAGAAGACTGAGGAACTGGCCCAATATGAATATCCCAGCCGGCTATTCCATCGTATTGGTTGCCGGCCAGGCTGCTGTTTATACCCAATAAAGAATTGCCTGTGGTAAAAGAAGGAAGAGACGTATCAATTTTATTAAGGCTATTGTTCTCTTCAATACGCACATCAAAACCGGTTACAAATAAAAGGCAGCGTTCTATCCATTTTATATCACCTCTTACCTCGTGTAGTATCGGCAGTATATAAATAAAACTAAGTGCTACCGAAGATGGCAGCCGTCCAAGTATTGGCCAGGTTTGTTTGAAAAGATCCAGAAGATTGCTGAAGGTTGCTTTTTGTTCGTACATCAACTCCAGCAAAAGCGATTGCATTTCTATATAGGATGCTTCCTGTTCAAACGGTTTAAAAAACTTTCGGGCATCCTGCTCTATTTTTCGCTGATGACGGATTTCATGAATGATATCATCATTGCTTTTGCCAACACCGCCTAATGTAACAGGATGAAAAAAATTTTCAGGCATTGCATCATACATGCTTTGACGAAAGCTTTGTATGGCAACCTTATCAGTAGCACCACCCAACCAATCTGCAATGTGATAAGCATCTTTCGTATGGCCGCGTGCCCTATTGCCCAGCCTGTCGAAAATTATACTGCCAAAATCTTGCTTGTGGCCCAGCAATGAAACAGCAATTACCTCTGCTTTAAAATCGGTTTCTAACTCTTGTATTACTTGCATCTACGGAAGGGATTAAGGTTTCGCCAACTTGCTTTCTTAAAAGAAAAAAATAATTCCTACGAAAAAACAAATTGATAAGTGCGCCGCTAAAAGTAGAGATTAAATGTTTACATCAAAACAAAATGAGCGAATATGAAAACATAAAATTTAATTATATATGATTTAAAAAATATACTAAATAAACATATGCTTTAAATATTCAACATTCATTTAAATTGCCTCCTGTTGAAGATTGTTCTGGTATTTATTTATATACGCAAATACGCTATTACATTTTCCAACTTTACTTATCCAACTGAAAATTTAGATTGATGACCCCAGTATTTTTAAACGACACACTTCAAACCGTTGTTCATATTGCCAAGGCATTTGCCAGGGAAAATTACAATGCTGAATACGCTCCTCCTCATTTATTAAGAGCACTGTTGCATAAAGACGCAGGCCTGGAAGAATTTATAGCATCTATTGGTAAAGACATTTACTATATGCGTGAATGGGCAGAAGTAAGGATGGAAGAGCTGGATAAAGTAACTGAATTGCCTGATGAGCCAACAGCTTCGGCATCTGTTAAATTGATATTAGAAGCTGCAGATGAATTCAGGCTGAGACTTGGCATTGACGAAGTAAATGTTATTTGCCTTCTCGCAGCCATTACCAAACCTAACATAGGATTTACAGCCGCACAACTCAAATCTTTTCCCTTACGTGAGCAGGAGATGCACAATCTTTATCAACCTGCTGCACAAAATCATTCAGCAGCTTATAAAGAAAACAATACATCGTTAGAACAGGGATTTAGCAACCTACAAAAATTCTGTACAGACAAAACATTATTAGCCAAAAACAAAAAGCTTGACCCTATTATTGGCCGTGAAGCAGAAACACGGCAAATGATTGAAATACTGGGACGCCGCAGCAAACCCAATGTAATTATTGCAGGCGAACCAGGTGTTGGTAAAACTGCTTTGGTGGATGGCTTTGCACAAGCCATTATAGAAAACAATGTGCCTTCTCATTTGCAAAATGCAATGCTGCTTGAATTAGATCTTGGTTCATTAATGGCCGGCGCCTCTTATAAAGGTGAAGTAGAAGACCGGCTTAAAAAAATAATTGCAGAACTAAAACAACTGGACAGAGCAATTCTTTTTATTGATGAGATGCACGTGCTGTTAGATGCTAAAGGCCCTATGGGAAGCGGTGCCGGAAACTTGCTTAAACCAGAGTTGGCAAGAGGGGCTATTACCGTTATTGGTGCCACCACATTGGAAGAATATAGAAAAATTATAGAACCCGAGCAGGCATTTAACAGAAGGTTTGAACTATTGCAGGTTGCAGAGCCAGATGTGCAGGCCGCAGAAAAAATGGTGCAGCTGCTTGTGCCATCTTATGAAAAACATCATGCCATAAAAATACAAAGAGATGCTGTAGCAGAATGTGTAAGGCTGGCAAGACGCTATGTAAAAGACAAACGATTGCCAGACTCTGCACTGGACTTAATGGACAGAACCATGTCTGCTATAAAAATGATGAACGAAACCAGTAGCAAAGAATTGGCTGCAGCATCATTAGAACTGGCTGCTATAAAAAATGATGATGCACTCAGCAGTACAGAGAAAAAAGCAGAGTTGGTTTGGTTTGACAGGCTATTGCAAAACAGGCTTAGCCCTGTACTATATGGCACACTTCCCAACAATAATAATATTGAAACGCTTGAAAACGCAGACGCCATTGTTGAGCATCTTGAAAAAACAATTGAGCTTTTAAAATCTTTTGCTGCAAATAAAAAAGATACCGCTGCCAAAATGGAACTGGCTGCTGTAGTAGCTGCAAAAACAGGCATCCCGATTGGTAAGGTGCAGGCCAGTGAGAAAGAGAAGCTTCTTAATATGGAAACCCATTTAAAACGAAGGATGGTGGGCCAGGAGCAAGCGCTAAAGAGCATTAGCGATGCCATTATTGAAAGCAGAAGTGGCGTAAATAAAGCTGGGCAACCAATTGGTTCATTCTTCTTGCTGGGCCCAACCGGTACCGGCAAAACAGAATTAGCAAAGTCCATTGCAGAATTGTTGTTTAATGATGAAAAGGCAATGATACGCTTCGACATGTCGGAGTTTAAAGAAGAACACGCTGCAGCACTATTATATGGAGCACCGCCAGGATATGTGGGTTACGAAGAAGGCGGCATGCTGGTAAATAAAATACGCCAGCAACCTTACTCAGTAGTGTTGTTTGATGAGATTGAAAAAGCACATTCATCTGTGTTTGATATTTTTTTACAGATAATGGATGAAGGACATATACATGATAAGCTTGGTAAGGAAGGCGACTTCAGCAATGCGCTGGTATTATTTACCTCCAATATTGGCAGTGAAACAATCATTGAGAAATTCGAATCGGGCATTGTTCCCACATCCAATGAATTAATGGATTTAATGGCCAAGCGTTTCAGGCCAGAGTTTTTAGCAAGGCTTACAGAAATAGTTCCCTTTGGCCCCATTACAGAAAATATGGCGGTTCAGATTTTTGACATCCAGATGCAAAGCCTTTATAAACTATTGCAAAGACAAGGCATTTCTTTAGAGATAAGCAAAGAAGCAAAACGAAAATTAGCGCTTGACGGATTTACGCCCAAATATGGCGCAAGGCAAATAAGTGGAAATATACGCCAGCAGGTGCGCAGACCTGTTTCCAAAATGATTGTAGGCGGCCAAATTGGGAAAGCAACAAGCGTTTTACTGGACGTGGATGATGCAACCGGGAGACTTGATTGGAAGCTGAATGAAATAACAGAGAAGGTTCTTGCACCTGCATAAGGTTTTTTTGCAGGAATAATTTCATTAGTGAAGCATTTCAATCCAGTTCAGGAAATATCAAACTGCATACAATCATTAATAAATGAAGCAATTAAAAAATACCATTAAGTTCCTATGAAGTCTTTTGATTTTTTAAAGAAATTATTAGCTGCGGTAATTCCACAGAAAAAAGAAAAGGAAACCACATCATCCAATCATCAAATAAGTATTTCAAATAACCAATTAACCACAAAAATCCGAATTAACATGGCAATGTACAACTATGGTGTCGGCGGCAACGAAGTAAAAGTAGATGCCAACGAAGCAATTAATGAAATTCAACACAACAAAACAATGTTGGTCTCGCATCTTACAAGCGATGAACCTGTTCAGCCAGAAATGGTAGAAGGGCTAAAAACAGTTGAAGATGTTTTCCGCTATTTCAAACCCAATGTGGATATTGAAATGCAAAACGCAAACGGGCAGCCGGTAAAGGAAAATGTTAAGTTTTCTAACCTGGGCGATTTCACCCCCAAGAACATAACAGACCAAAGCAAGTACCTAAACACTGTAAGCCTTCAAAAAGACCAGTATGCCAAAATAATGAAGCAGCTTAAGTCTAATAAAGTGCTGCAATCCATGCTGGCAAACCAAGAAACGAAAGGCGCTATGTTGGAAGCGCTTAAACAACTGAGCCAGGAATTGGAAACAGAAGCTTAATCAAATCTTATAAACAGTTTTATTCAGTTTTTGCTGATGTCATTTTAACTGTTAGAAAAGAATTTCAAACATATTTTAAATCGTAGAAACAATGTCAAAAACACAAACCGCAGTTGCAGAACAACTGGAAAGCAAACAATATGTGCAAGGCGAAAAAACAGCCTTGCAAAAACTGGCTAAAGCAGGTGGCTTTGCCTTTTTAGAAAACACTATTGATGGGGTGGCCAATCTTAATCCGGAAAGAAAGGCACGCAAAGAAATTTACCTTACAGATGCTGATAAGAAAAAAGACAGGGAGGCACTTGCAAAAACACTTGCATTGTGGATTGGCATACTGGAAGGCAGCAATGATGTTACAGAAATGATCAACAAATGCAAAACAGAAGCTGAAGCTGCAGAAAAAAATCTGAAACAAAACTTGCAAACTGTATTAGCCAGCACACGCCCGCTGGAGACAGCTTATCGCACTGTAGCACAGTTTTATAAAAATACCGAGTCTGATAAAGTGTCTAACGTTGTTATATTAAATGCTACGCAAGACCAGTTGAAAGATTTAGACAACCCATTATTTATAGACACAGTAGCCGCAGAATTAAAGCAGAATTACGATAAACTTGATTTGCGCCAAAACTATTCACTAATGGTGATACCAGGATACCTGGGCTCTAACAAAGTGATAGAAAAATGGGCAAAAATTGTCAATGAAAACAAAGTAATGCTGGTAACAGATTTTGCCAACCTTGAGCAGCCCGATGATGTGGTAGATATGTTTAATGCTGCCAATCTTACTGGTGGAGAATTGCACCGCAGCAATGTAATAATGACCTGCAACTACCTGGTAGGTCGTGGTAAAGCCAGCGAAGTAGGTGAAGCAGACGATGTTTATATTCCGGGGTCAAGTTCATTGGCTGGCAAAATGCATTATACATTAATGAGTCAGGTAACGGCCGGAAAAAAACACGGTGGCATGAACGAAGTAGACGCCGTACGTTTTGATTTGAAGAAATCAGAAATATCTCACCTTGAAAAACTTGGGCTGGTGCCAATGGTAAGCGAATACGGGAAGGTAATGGCATTTTCAGCAAAAACGTTGTTTAATGGCGATAATCTTGGTCTGCAAACCTACTCTGTTGTAAGAGTGTTTGACTATATAACAAAAGTATTGTTTGACTTTTTGAACCGACGTGCTTTTGAAAACTGGAATGTAAAAACTGAAGCGGATTTGCGTGGACAAATTGTAAGATATCTTGACAGCGTAAAAGGACCAGACGGTCTTATTGAGAAATTTAAGATTATGCGTTTTGAACAAGATCCTATCCAAAAAGATCGCATCTGGCTGGATATTCATATCACTCCATATTTCCCAGCTAAAAGTTTTGTAATAAAACTAGACGGACATAAAGGCGATGATGCTTCGGCAGAATGGAATACCGAATACCAGCAGAACTAAACACGTTTTAAACAGACGATAAAATAAACAACGGTAAAACAAGGGCAGCCCAATGTTTGTGGCTGTCTTTGTTTTCTTATACAGGCTTTAATACCGGTTTCATGCAGAGACACGTTTTTGCAATCTTATTGCTTTTTGTATTTTTTCTTACCGCTTGCAGGCAAAATAGCAGCACAGGAAACAAACCGCCAGTACAGGATCTCTTTGCAGGCGCAACAGATACTTCCTTATTAATAAAACCCGTTGCCCCTGCGGCAACAACCATAACTGCAGATTCAGCTTATAGAACCAGCACACTGGTGGCTGTATGTACACCAATATTGGTGGACAGCACCGTGCATCAAAATGAAAAAGCATGGTTCTACCTTTTCACAATAAAGATCGACACCATTTTAAAAGGACCTTCTTACAAAGGGAATATTTATTTTACCACAAAAAGAACACCCGGTTTTAAACCTGGCAGTGGCAATTGGTTATTGTTTTTAAACAAACAACACAATGAAAAACTACTTGCCTACAATGGCAATGTGCCCTGGCAATGGGTAGAGAATGCGCCATACGCAAAACCTACGCCGGAGTTATTGCAATTATTTTCTACTTTATCTCCAAAATCTAAAAAACCAAAAAGAAAAAATAAGAAGCCGCGGCCACACGTAACTTTGTGGATCCTTAAAAGAAGTACTGCATGCCCGGCAAAATTGTTATCGTAAATGCGTTTGAACCAGAAGATTTTTTTATCCGCTCCTTATCACAGGAATATGACAATACCATTGCAGCAAATGGCATGATGAGTGAATTGCTGTTTGTGTCTACTATGTATTTTTCATTTTCTCCTTTTCCCCAACAATTTAATTTTGAAACATTAGAGAATGATTTGCAGAAATGTGTTACTGCTATTAAAGCAGCATCCACGCTTGTATTCTTTACATCTTACAAACCAGACAGGCTTAACCCGGCATTCTCTCAATTTGTTTCAAGGCTTTTCCATTTAGATGCAGGCAATATAAATAAAGGTATTTGGGGCAATATCAATGTTTATAATCAAAAAGTGCGCATCATTACTGTAATAGATGATGAAGAATCGTGGAAAAGATATAACCGCCAGCGCCTCCCGCTTCCGCTTCCTATCAATAAAGTAAATTTTAAACTCTTTGGATTTGGCGCAGTATATTCCAGCACATTTGGTTACCTGCAAAATAACCAGCTAAACGACTATGGAATTAAATGCCTGAAAACAATTGCAGAACTGGCAAAGAAAGATTGCGTTTAAAAGAACTAAGCAAGACCACGCAGAGTAATAAGATTATGACCCCAGCAGTTGTGCTGCATTAGATCATCGTTGCGTCGCACACTTCAACTGTATCATATTCTTCAGCTTCCGTTTGCTCGGCAAAAACCTTCCGCCCGGCAATTTTGGTTTACCTAAAAGACAATTTCAAATAAATTACAAAAAGAAATATCTGTTTAGCTTATTAGTTATTTTATTACTACATAGTCTTTTCTTTTATACTAAAGTACTGCGCAATTTCGTGCATGTGAGAGGAGAAAAATGATTTTAAAAGATGCTTAAACGACAGCATTATCAATCTTATTTTTTGAGATGAGTAAGATATAATGTAGACTTGCATGTCATTTATTTTTTCATCTTTTAAATTAAATTTTCATGGCCAGTACAGCGGGAAAATTAGCCGAGCTTACCCTTGATGGTAAGAAGTACAATGTGTTCCAGGCAAGTTTCGAATCTCTGAAACCTGTAGACCAATGGAACCGCGTTACAGCATATGCCACCAAAGCAGATGCAAAATTTGTAATTGAAGGAACAAGCGACACCACTGCAATCTTTGAAAAGTATGCAAACAGTCGCAAGCGTTTTGACGCTGATTTAGTTCTCTTCAACACGCATGATGAAGGACAGTTGGTGAAGACGTCTTACAAAGAATGTTCCATCACTTACTATTCATCCAGCTACAATTCAGCAGATGAAACGCCGTATAAGATTACGGTTGTCATCTCTCCAAAAACCACTACAGAAGGAAGCGCAGACCTTACGTTCGACCAGAACACATAGGATTTTTGCACCAACACATTATGGCAATCCTTGAGAGGGTTGATGCAATCCTATGCATTTACTTTTAAAAGGATTGCCTTTATGCCTTTTAATCATTAAACAGTGGGCAGGATGGCTACTTTTAAATTTATTAAAACAACCAGTTTTCCAGCTTACGGAGGTCCTGCAAATAAAGGTACCGGAGCAGATGGTTTTGAAACTGGTCCAACAAGGCCAGGACGTTTCGTTATTCATTCTATTAGCAAATTTAGCAGCCAACGCTATAAAGACTGGAGTGGCATCAAATGGAATACGCCATTGCGGGTACATAATGGTGCTGTGCAAATAAACACTAATGGTATTTGGATAAATTTATCAAAGGCAGACCCATCGTCACACTGGTACTATAACGGCGAAAACAAAACTTACGAACAACAGATTATAGACATTATTCAAGCACGGTATAAGGATTTGTATGGA
Organism: Chitinophagaceae bacterium; assembly: GCA_047602295.1. Classification (GTDB taxonomy): domain Bacteria; phylum Bacteroidota; class Bacteroidia; order Chitinophagales; family Chitinophagaceae; genus JACMLD01. Next base: position 5,698,096 of record JASGHP010000001.1, read on the forward strand.
ATTTCAAAAGTACCAGACAAATGGGTTTTCAATGATTTTGGGCACGCAACCATACAGTACTTCAAAGACCTGAATAACAATTACCTGCTGGACGGAAAGGAATTTGTAATGGGAGACATGATACACACCACTCCTGACAATGAAGCTGCAACTACCCTTCAAAAACCTTTTAAGCTGGTGGCTTCACATGGTTGTGTACATGTTCGCCCAAACGATATGGATCAACTTATTGCCAGTGGATTTGTGAAAAAGGGACAGGTAATAGAAATTCATCCATATACTGAAATAACCTACCAGTTAAACTTTCAATCGTCTCTGGGGAAACCACCATTTGAATTGCATTTTTTTCCGGGTTGTGTTTTTAATGAACCGGGTTCTCCATACAACGGAAACAATGGAACAATCATCATTTATTCCGTTACTGCATTATAATAAAATGAACAAAGGAATTCACATATCAATTCTTTTGATCAGCATGTTGCTGATTAAAGAATTATGTGCACAAGAATGCTCTGCCCGATTATTGTTTTACATAGACAACCTCGATAAAAATGAATTGCCTGTAAGATATCTTCCGCAGCTTAAACAATTATGTGCGGCAAAAGGATTGTTTATGGAGGAGAATATTGTAATGCATGAAACGGGAATAGGGAAAGAACGATTGCAACGCCAGGCAATCATGGATAGCTGCATTGAAGAAAAATTTGGAAAGGGCTTTAAACAAAAGCTGATTAAACAAGCTGACAGTATTTTCATTGCAAAGTCAACAAACACGGTAATTGAATTTGACTATTGCGATTATTGGCCACATCCAAAAGACGAACCTGAAGATCAATATAAAACGGGAGCAGCGGAACCCGGAAGAAACATTGAAATACCAAAAGCAATGTTCAGGCAATTGCCTTCAGATGAATACGATAATAAACCCACTATCAGGATTAGCTTCCTGGTATCTAAGCAAGGGGTTATTTCAAATATAAAAAAAGTGGACACACCTTTTGCCGTAGGTATTAAAAACAAAGAATTGCTACTAAAACTGGAGACAATTATAAAAAAACAAATAATGGCAGAATCGCCTTGGGTGCCGGGAAAAGTGTTAGAGCGCAACGTTAGCACCAGGTATATTCTTACAACAAATTTTGTTGCCAAATAGAACCAACAGCATGGCATGCAATAATGTTTGCCGAATCTTTAGATGCGAAACAAAGGCATCTATTCAATAACATTAAAATTTTATCCTTATGTCATTTATTTCTCCGTCTATGGAAGCCGAAATGGAGCAGGCTGCAAGCGCCAAAGCTGAAAAAGAATTAGCAGAAAAAAATCCAACAGCAGCGGCTGCTATCAACCAAACACAAAAAGGGTTGGAAGCTGCACAGCAATTATCATCTGCGGAAAAAAATTTCAACGCAAATACAGCATCAGCAATTGCAGGAAATATGGCGGGCATGGCAAAAGGAAAAACTGCAGAAAATATTGCTAACGCACAGCAAGTGATGCAGGCAGCGCAGATGCTTAAAGGTTTTTCGGGAAGCCAGGAAAGTCCTAATACTTTACCTGCAAATGGCAATGTAACTCCGGCACAAAAAACAAATTCCAGTGCTGCCAGTTCCATCTTACCAGTAAAAATTGCCTGCGAAGTAAATATCAACAGTAATATCATCAGCCCGGTACTTTCGATGCAGTTGTCGCAGGTATTGGGAACTCACAATAAATTAGTATTACGTTTTCATCACGACCTTGTACAGGAATTTGGCGCCTTATTGCTGGAAGAAAAAGCGCAGTCTCTTTTAGGAAATGTGGTAGAGTTAATATTAAAAGACAGCAATAATCCTGATGGAGATAAACTGGAAGATACTTTTGTAATCACCAATGTAGAGCTGGAAGAAGAAGCACTTGCAGAAGGTATCATCACATTAATTTGTCATAGTCCCAGTTGGATATTGGACAGCTCTCCACATTACCAGAGCTTTTATCAGAAGACGCTGAAGAAAATAGCAGAAACTATTTGCAAGCCTTTAGCTAATGTCAAAGGCAAACTTGTTGCAGACCCTGGTTTTTCAGGTACAGTTGCCTATGCATGCTGCTTTAATGAAAGCCATTGGAACTTTCTTAAACGCATGGCATCAGAAACCGGGCAATGGCTCTATTCCGGCGGCAAAGGACTTGTGTTTGGCAACCCGCCAAAAGACCCGGCATTTAAACTGGTGTACGGACAAAACTGCTATCATATAAGCATGGGCGTAAAAGCAGCAGCAGTACAGTCAGGCATTTTCGACTACGAAGCGTCGTCGCATAATCCAATGAACCAGGTTGCTAATGAGTACACCGGTAACCTCGGTTCTTATGCAACAACGGCTTATAATGCCTCTAAATCATTATTTACAGCAGTAGCGCATACAGGATCATCATCACTTGCATCAGATAAAAGCCTGCTGGAAACAATTGGCAAAGCAAGATCTGCCGGGCTTGCAGCCACCCTTTATACAATGAAAGGGTGCTCAACGGTATATGGCTTGTCTGTTGGCGCATTGGCAGATGTAAGTTTTATTAGGATGGGGCAATCTGCCACGCATAGCCAGGTGCGCATAATATCTGTTCAGCATTATTATACTGCCGATGGAAAATATGAAAACAGTTTTGAGGCCATATTAGCCACTGCAGAGTTACCTCCCCCCATTGCATTTATACGTCCGCAAACACATCCCATGCTGGCGCAGGTAATAAACAATAAAGACCCAAGAAACCAGGGCCGCGTACAAGTAAAATTTTTAGGGTGGGTGCAGGAAGATGAGCAGACTACAGATTGGATAAGAGCATTAACACCAGATGCCGGTGGCGGTGGCGATAAAGTAGCAAAAAACCGCGGCCTGGTAACCATACCCGAAGTAGGTGACCAGGTAATGATAGATTTTGAATTGAATAACCCCGAGCGGCCATTCATTACCGGTAGTGTGTTTCATGGGCAGCATGGTAGCGGCGGCGGTGGCGGTAATAACATGAAGAGTTTAACAAGCAAGAGCGGACATACAGTACAATTAAATGATGGAGGTGGAATTACAGTAAAAGATAAAAGTGGCGGCGATCATATTGTATTAGACGGGACAGATACAGTTACTGTAACAGGTAGCGGAACAGTAAAACATGTTAGCGGTGTTAATACTATAACTATTACCTCTAAAGATGGAAAGATAGAAATATCATCGGCTACAACCATTGACATAAAATCACCAGCAATAAATATTGGCGATGATAAAACCAATGTAATTAACATGAAGGCTAATGTTATTAATCTTACAGCAACCAAAAACAATATAAAAGGTGCTAATAATCATATTGAGGGAGAAAGCAAGATAGATGGTGGCAAAGTATTCATCAATTAACAAAAAGTAATGGCATTATTTGGAGATAACAAGGCCTTGATAGACTTAGGTGCTGATTTGGGAATGAAAAAATACACCCTCACACAGGATGGAGAGATTCAATTGGGTTCATTCTCTGCAAAAAACACTACGCTAAACAGGTGGGCAATCAATAAGAAAGCAAAGCAGCAAGACAAGTCTGTAATTATTGAACTTTTTACACTTGAATCGGCCTTTAAAGGCGAAGTAAACGAAGTCTTTAAATCTACTGAAGCAGTAAATAAAGTGTTCAAACAAATTTACAATGAGCTGGAAGTTTCAGTAAACAGTTATGGTGAATTAAGTCGTGTTTTGAACCATAAACAAATGAAGGATAAATGGATAAACCTTAAGAAAGAGCTGGTAACTATAGAGAGTCAAAAATTGCCGTTCGATCAAATATTAAAATTAAACGATAATATATTCGACAACTATCAACTGCTGCACAATGTAGTATCTGCAAATGAATTTTTTTCTATTTTCTGTAATTGCATATACGGCAAAAATCCTCCTTTTAGTTCTTCAAGAAAAAGTAGAAACCTGTTAAGCACGGGCGAGATACAGTTTAATTATCAGACAGAATTGACTCATGAAGATGACAAAAACTACAAGATTGCTATCAGTGGTAACCCTGAACAAATTTCTGACAGTAAAAAAATGGAACTATACAAAGAATTCAAGTTCCTGGATCCATATTTAAAAGCATTGAAGCCCGTGCATATTTACAAGGCAGAATATGTGGTAGATAAAAAAAGCGGATGGATACAAAATGCAAAAATAAGGGCCGAGGAAATTGTTCACCCAGGGCTTTTGTATTCTTCGATGGATTTTAAACTTGAAATAGACAATTAACAATACTAACGCACATGGCCAAGTATCTGGATGAAGACGATTTTATGGAATGCAGCAATGGTTCGATACCTGCTAAAATAATGTCTGGGCAGGCAATGGTGGTAAGAATGGATGAAAGCCATCATTATGTTACCATGAAAGATAAACTGGCTGCTCCGGTTGAGTTTATGTGTAAGTGGATGATGCTGTTGATGGTTGCAGTAGCCGCCTTTGTTGCACTTACCGGTGGAGCAGGTTTGGCGGTTATATTGGCAGCAGTTGCAGTCGGTGCTGCTGTGGGAGGAGCTTTGGGTAGTTTATTGTGTGGGGTTATGGTATCAATGGGCAGGCAATGGATTGGTCAAAAAAACACTGTGTTAATAGGTCCTGGCCAGGTACCTGCAATGCCAGATACAGGTTTTATGACCTGCCCTATAATGGGTGGTCATATTATGCGGAACCCCAACATAAAATCCTGGACAGACGCCTTAATTATTTTTGCAGGCAATGTTGTAAAAAATGTACTGATAGGTTTTGCTGTTGGGGCAGGTGCCGCTTTGCTTTGGCCAATAATTGCTGGCACAAGTACAATAGGAGCTTTGTTTGCACCGGCATTTTCAGGCATAGGTGCATTTGCATCTACGGTTGCTGTAAACCTGGGTATATCACAGGGGTTTAAGGCTATTAGTTCTGTTGCAAATCTTACAAGTAAACGTTATGGCAGTATAGAAACAGATGAGCATGGCAATCCTTATGTTACTAAACCTACAGAATCATGGGGAGAAGCAGCAAACGATGAGGCCAGCCATTTTTTTGATATGGAAAAGGCGCAGGGTTCAGCAATAGGGAAAGTGTTTACGGGTACGGCAACACCAAGCGATTTGTTAACTGCTGGTAGTGTGATTATGTATTTGCTGCCAACAGGAGCTAAAAAAGGTACGAGTGAACCAGCAGCAGGCCCAAAACCTAGAGCATCAGATGAATTTGCTGGTGCAAGTCATGAAACAACAGCTCCCAAACAAGAAGGTACGGCAGGTGCAAAGAATGAAACTGCAAAAGCCGATGAAGCGCCTGCTGCTGAAAAAAACGAACCTGCAAAATCGGACGAAGCTAATCCTACCGCAGAAGCCAAGCCTTCAGAAAATGCACCCGCAAAACAGGAAGGCGATAGAACAGGTGCCGGTGAAGAACCAACAAAACTTAAAGAAGGGGAAGAACCACCACCCAATAAAGAAGGGTGCAATGACCCCATTAATCCTGTAAACGGTGCCAACTTTACGGACGCAGAAGACTTTGCCATACATGGAAAAATTCCCTTTGTATGGAAACGTAGTTGGCATTCTAATATAAAACACTACGGCATACTAGGGCATGGCTGGTTTACCAACCATGATATTTACCTGGAAGAGCAAACTGATTTTATTGAATATAAATGTACTGACGGACGCACATTATTTTTTACAAAGCCTACCAATGAGCAAGTGATTTATAAACGCAGTGAAAAATTAGAACTGCAACTGCACGGCAATAGTTATTGCATAAAAGATGCAAATGGACTTAAATATTGGTTTAGTAAAAACAGACAGTCAAACAACAGGTATTTGCTGACGAAGATTACTAATCCTGCGAACAACGGCTTCCTTCAATATTTTTACGACGATAAAAATTTATTGACAAAAGTAACTGACACAGAAAAACGCAGTTACCATATTTTTTATCACAGCAATAATTGCGTTACTTACATAAAAGTAGACACAACAGATGATAATGCTCGTTTGCCTGAAAGATTGGTAAGCTATACCTACGATGCTAACGACAACCTGCATACCGCCGCCAACGCATTGGGTAATAAATCTGAATTTTATTACGATGGCCACCTGATGGTAAAAAAAGTGCTTAAGAACCGGCATTCTTTTAACTATGAATATGATGGAAAAGATTTTGGCGCAAAATGCATTAAAGTGTATGGAGATGATGGCGTATGGCCTTACCTGTTTCAATATTTTACAACTGAGAAAAAAACAATTGTTACCAATGCTTTAGGGCTGGACACAATTTATCATTACAATGATTATAGTCTGCAAACCAAAATAGAACACCCGGACGGTACGATAGAAATATTTTCGTATAATGAACATCGTGAGCTACTATCCTACCAACACAGCGGTGGCAATAGTGCTGATTATTTCTACAACGATAAAGGGTTTGTTGTATCCGTAGCACGCAACGGGCAATCTGAAGGTTTTATATACGATGAAGATAACAGGCTATCTATTTATACAGATGTAGCAGGCAATGAATGGGAATATGCTTATAACCTGGATGGGCAATTGGCTACAGAACTGGCTCCAGATGGCAACCAAACAGCCTATGAATATGAAAACCGGTTGCTAAAAAAAGTACTGCACCCCAATGGCCAGCATACTGCATTGAGATACGATGAAAACAATTACCTGTGCAAAGCTACACTGCCCAATGGCGCCCAATGGTACTGGACTTATGATGCACTTGGCAACAATACCTGCCGTACAGACCCGCAAGGCAACGAGTATAAATATGAATACGATAATGGAGGACGTGTAATAAGCGTAACACAACCAGATGGAACAAGGATAAAACTTGGTTATACACCTGGAGATCTAATAAATGCCGTCAGCACTCCGCATACGCAAATAACCATGCGGTACAACCTGATGGATCAAATGATATCTCGTGCTGAAAATGGTTTAAGTACACATTTTAAGTATAACGACGAACTGCAGCTTATTGCCATTACCAATGAAAAGGGAGACAAATACCTTTTTGAACTGGATGCTATGGGAAGAGCAGTGAAGGAAACCGGCTTTGATGGACTGGAGAAAAAATATTATAGGGATGCTTTGGGGCGCATAAAACAAGAATGGTTGCCAGGTAATGAATACAAACGCTATTACTATAATGAACAAGGTAGAATTGCTGGCATACGTTATACTGATGGTAAAACAGATGCCTATCAATATGATGCCTATGGTAATTTAACCATTGCCGAAAATAGTTATACCAGTTTGCAGTGGAAACGGGATCAACTAGGGCGTGTTGTAGAAGAAACGCAAGGTAAACATACGCTTACCCATGCGTACGATAAGTATAGCCGCCGTATCCAATTGCAAACAAGCATGGGTGCAAACATACATTACAGCTACGATGCAGATGGGTTGTTGCAAGAACTTATTGGCAATAACGGCCAGTTGGAAGCGGGTTGGCAGATGCGACAGAAACGCGATATAATGGGCCGCGAAGTAGAGCGTATAGTTGTTGGTTTGCACCACGTACAGCAATGGGCTTATGACAGCATGGGTCGCCCAACGCTTCAAAAAACCTGGAACAAAGGCAGGCAAACAGGCCAGCGCCAATACACCTGGGCAACTGAAAACAGGCTTGCACAGGTGGAAGACCAATTAGAAAAAATAGCGGCAAAATACAGTTACGATAATCGTGGATTTCTCACCGGTGCCAGTTTTGAAGATGGTAAAGATGATAAACGCCTGCCCGATGCCGCAGGCAATTTATACGAAACAGAAAAACAAAAAGACCGTGTGTATGGCAAAGCCGGTCAGTTGATAAAGAAGGGAGGCATAGAATATCACTATGATGAACGCGGCAACCTGGTACTTAAAATAAAACCTGGCCGGCAGGTTTGGCGCTACCAATGGAACAGTGCAGGCATGTTGGAGAAAGTAACAAACACAGATGGTGCAGACATTAGCTTTGGTTACGATGCCCTTGGACGCAGGATATGGAAACGTTTCCGTAATACAATAACCCGATGGATATGGGATGGCAATGTACCTTTGCAGGAATGGAAAGAACATGCAGCAACAGGCCAGATACTGAGCAATAGCAGCGTAGCTGCTGATGGCGTGATAACATGGCTATACAGTGATGATAGTTTTACACCGGTAGCAAGGCTGAAGAGCAAAAAAAGACATAGCATTGTAGCAGATCATTTAGGTACACCCACCGCCATGTACGATGAAGATGGCAATATATCTTTGAGTATAGAACTGGATAGCTATGGCAAATTGCGCAAAAGCAATTACTACAACCAGCATGAAGATATTGCCATGCCGTTCCGCTACCAGGGGCAATATGCTGATAATGAAACAGGGCTTTATTACAATAGGTTTCGTTACTATTCTGCGGAGGATGGGATGTACATTAGTCAGGATCCGATTGGGTTGAACGGGAATAATCCGACTTTGTATGGGTATGTGCATGATACAAATGGATGGTTAGATGTGTTTGGATTAGATCCAGGAGGGTCGTATGGACAAACAAGAGCTACTAGTTCAGGCGGACAAGTAAATCACATGCCTGCTAATGCCGCTGTCCGAAAGGCTGGAGCTGGAATAACACCCTATAGCGGACCGGCAACTTGGATGGAAGCCGCAGATCACATGCAAACAGCAAGTTGGGGTAGCCGAACGACCGCAAGTCAATGGAGAAGTGTACAAGAGGATTTGATCAAAAGAGGGAAATATGGTAAAGCAATGGAGATGGACATTAGAGACGTTGAAAGAAAATTTGGAAATAAGTATGACAAAGGTATGAAGCAAATGATAGATTATGCTGTTGAGAAAGAGTACATTTCCAGAGCAGAAGGCAACAGATTAAAACGCGAATATTTATGTCCAAAAGCATAACAATCGACGGAAATAAATTTGAAGGTATATCATTGGGCATGTCCAATGATATACCTAGTGAAATAGTAAAAGAACACGATTTGAAATTAGAGTTTGATAAAAAAAACTCCTTAATAACTATTTCAGCCCGACTAATAAAAGAATTTCAACTCAATGGCGAAAAGATCGATTTCGACAATTTTGGGTCGGTTTTGCAAAGGGAAAATCCACTTGTTGATTTTCAATTTTATGTATTTGATAAGCATAATATTTCGTTGTATGTCGATTGGGAGGCTAAAACCTTCCTAGAATTGCTATTATATGATGTGTCAATAAAAAACTTATACGTAAAGGAAGGTCTTAGAAGATATAATGAGGTTATATTAGATGAAAGAAATGAGGAAGGCTCAAATATATTTGTATTCGTTCCTTATGTTTCCATTAGTAGCTTCAAATTCCTTGAGTCGGAAGTAAGTGTCTTAAATAAATTAGGTCTGCCACTAAATAACAATGGCGACATTAAGAGGATTTGTGAACACAAAGATGTGCTGTATAGATTTGATAAAGGATTATTGACACAAGTCGTTTTCGGCAACTATTCTAAATACCCCACGAGATTACTCCTGGATTCCATAGAAATCAACTCAATAGAAATTATAGAAACTTTGAAAAAAAGCAATAAGGTAATAGAACGGAAAGGATATTACGTTTTCATAGATCTGGGCATGGCAATTAGTAAAGCTGGTTCTTTCAGAGAAACTGAATTTTTCTTTTTTGACAAAACTCTTTTAAACTTTTGGACAAATGTCAATCGACCAATTACAAGCTGGTAGATTAATGCCCCGTTGCCGCAAGTTGTTGTGCACAGCTTTGTAGCATGAAGCCATCCTAATTACATGAAAAAAAATAAAAAATTTAACACCGATAAATATACCTCATTAGCACAGGAAAAAATGTTTTTGGAATTATCTAAACTAAAAACAGAGATAAAGAATTTAGACAAGTTGCCAAACTTAGATTCAGCATATTTATCTTTTTTGTCAAAATATACAGGTCAAGAGATGACTCCCGACATTATTATTTTCATATTTAAAGAGTCTTTGAAAGAGAATAAATATTCAATTTCAAATTAAGACTCATCCCAATAAAAAAAGCCGCATCCCTGCGGCCTTGCATTTATCCAATGTAACTATACTATGCGGCTGTTTTAAATTCATCCAATGCCTGTGGAATTTCAAACACCTGTTTCAATATTCTGCCAATGGCTTCCATTACTGGCGGGTGGCTGTTTTCAACAAATTCGTGGTATTGAACACGTCCTGGAATAACTTTTATAATCAATTTATCGTCTGTTAGATTTTCTATAGTAGCTATACCTTTTACATCAATCGTATACGGCATTCCTTTGCGATAGAAATCAAGTGTTACAGGAAATGGTTCGCCAACTTTTACACCCTGGTGGCCGTGTTTGTTTATATGCAACCAGATATTTCCTTCTGCATCTATTGAATCCACTTCTATTATATGTGCAGCGTAAGCAAGATCGTACTGGTTATCACAAAAGAATAAAGCTGTACCCAGCGTCCTCATTTTTTCATTTAGTAATGCAATTTTCTTGGTTGTCATTGTTTCGTTATTTGAGTGCAAGAAAGTAAACAGTCAGTAAATCTTCTAAAAATTTAGACGGGTGGACATGAAAAACCGATATCGAAAAATGCAGTCATTTTATCGAAAATAACATACCAATAAAAAAGAAAGCAAGTTTTAAGTGATAAGTGCTAAGTTTTAAGTTTGACTTCGCGAAAGCGTCTTTATCATTTCTTCTCTGCGCTGAAGAATCCTAAACATCTCTACATCTTACAAATCCTGGTTCAGACTTTTACACCTTGCTGTATGCCACGCAGTGTAATCCATATCTTATTCGCTTTATCCAATGGTGATGCAATAACTACAACATAGGCTTTGGAGACCGTTTTGTTGTACATTACTTTTATCTCCATGTTTAGTTTTACCGGAGCGCCATCTGCAAACACTCCATAGATATTGAGCGTTGCATCATAAAACGCATCACCGCCGGAGTGCTTTTTCTTTTCAATAGAAACGGTAATTTTTGAAGTATCAATTACCAACTGTCTTTGTTTTGCAGTACTGCTGCATAATCCTTTGAAATAATCAAAAAGATAGTCCTTTATATTTTTTTCTGAAACAATGCTGGTACTATCCAATACGGCCACAAATGCATAAGTAAAATAAGTAGCAGAATCTTTTTTAAACATGCCCGGCGAAAATCTTAATTCTTCCACTCCTTTGTAAGGGATGCCTGGTGCAAATGATGGTGGCAATGGAAAAGTTTCAAACTCCCAGTTGGCCGGCTCTTTTAATATCTGTGGTGTTGGAGCTTGTTGTGCATATATTGCCTGTAAAAATATAATTGAACAAATAAAGGCTGTTATTCTTTTCATGATAACTGATTTCAGTTTTGCAAAAGGACAATGTTCAATATTACAGAAACAAAAAGAAACAATCATACTGCTTTTAATGTTTTTACCAGGTTTTCCATAAAGGCCTGACATAGCAAACACCGATGGCCTTTATCCCGACATGACGGATGCAATCGCACATACGTCCTCCCGAAACTTAATAAAAATATCATATTATCAACCGGGCATTCTTCGTATCATGCGCCAAATTTTGCATGTGAAAAAAATTGGGTTTGCATTATTGTTTGCGCTTGCATTAATCGGTGCAGCAAACGCACAAAATTGTTCAACTGGTTTCCTGGGTTCAAAAACATTATACACCGCACAGGGTATTAACACCCCTGCTCTCAAAAACTACAACGCCGTTTTTATTAATCATGTTGGCCGGCATGGTGCACGCCATCTTACCAGCGATGTGGCAACAAGTGAAATTTATCAGCTGGTAGCAAAAGCAGATAGTGCAGGTGCATTAACCGCTACCGGAAAAACACTAAAAGAAAAAATTCATAAACTGGCCGTGATAGAAAAGCCGCTAGTAAAGTCCATTTCTTACGAAGGAAGACTGGAACAACAAGGGCTTGCCGACAGGATGTACAATAACTACACCCATCTTTTTAATGATACAGCAACAGTTATCAATATAGCTTACACCAAAGAGATAAGAACACTGCAAACCAGTGATGCTTTTATGCAGGAGCTTCAAACAAAAATAAAAGCACCTGCTGTAAGCAAACGGATCAATGATACTACCCTCCGTTTTTATGACATAGCTCCGAGTTATCTCTTTTATAAAAAGAAAGGCCCGTGGATGGCATCTTACCAGCAATTAAAAAATGATTTGCATTATACAGCACTAACCAGCAGCATTGCACAAATATTTTTTACAAAAGAATGGGTAGCACATATGAGTGAAGCAGACCTGGATGAATTTACTGCAGGATTGTATGGCTTTATCAGCATTTGTTATTCTATAGAGAATGAAATAAAAGCAGCAGGCTATACCGTTAGCGATCTTGATATGCAACAGTATTTAACCTGCGATCAACTAACTGCATTGGGAAAGATTGACAACGCGGAAGATTATTATTTGAAAGGCCCTGCAGAAAATCCTGATGGCATACAGGTAAGTATAGCCGCTCCATTGCTGGCAGACTTTGTTGCTACCACAGATGCATATATCAAAACAAAATCCGTAAACCTGCAATTGCGTTTCAGTCATGCTGAAACCATTGCCCCTTTTGCCGCTATACTTTCTTTAACAACGGCTTCCACAAAAACAGGCAATCCAGTTACTATTGATAAAGTATGGAATGCCGGAAAAGTAATTCCGCTCAGTAGTAATATTCAATGGGTATTGTATCAAAAGAAGGGAAGTAAAGATTATCTGATCAAATTTTTGTTGAACGAAAAAGAAACTGCTATCACCGGTCTTTCCACTAAAACATTTCCTTATTACAATTGGGCACAGGTAAGAAATTTTTACCTGAAAAAATTGCAGCAGTTTCAACTAATGCCAGCAGGAAATTACCTGGAATATTTGAGGAAGGCAGAATGAAAATGCAGGAATGGTTCATAAGTTCGTAGCCCATGGTTCGTAGCGCTTAGCAGATAGTGCCCTTATTTGCTGTAACAAAAGACTTGCAGCTTGTTGCTAAAAGCTAGTAGCTTACAACCTTCCCACTTTAAGTAGTTTTCCCATTTCTATATTAATATTCCCGTAGCTGGAATAATCTCATCCTACTAGCATTATAACACACTGCTTATCAATATCTTATTGTCTGGCATAAAGCTGGTCATATTTGGTTTGTATCGCTCAAACTTATGAACTACAGCATCCATACTATGAAACCAATTTGTACTTTATTTACCGCTTTAATGTTGACTATCGCTTCAGGAAGTTTTGCTCAAACAACTTACGCTATCACCAGCAATACAAGCCGTTCTGCAAGTTGCTCCAATTGCACTTTTACTATCAGCAGCGGTGTTACACTTACATTAAGCAGTTCAGGTACCTGTAGCAACTGTACATTCAATGGTGGCAATATAGACGTACAAAGCACTGTTACTTGTCAGCCTTGTTCATTTAATAACAACACTATTACAATGAACAACCAGTCTATTAAGCCAAACTCTGGTACAACTAGTTTCACTGGTGTTACACTTACCGCAACAGGTAGCAGTTCAATTTATGCCAATACCCCGGTTACTATTACCAACTCAACTTTTACTTTCAGCAATACATCTTATTTCTTTAACAATGGTGGCCAGTTAGACATTAGCAATAGCAAACTGTATTTTTATAACAGCGCTTATTTTAGTGCTAATGCCGGTCCTGTTAACCTGAAAAACGGAAGCAAACTGGTAGCAGGTGATGGAACACTTTCCAGCACTGCCTATATCAAAATAAACGGACCAGCTTTAAATTTGTACGACAATACCTCCATGATTATTTTAGGCAATTACAACAATTCTTATTTTAACTGGAGCAGTTATAATTCTATCAGCAACAGCAAATCATTTACTACTACCTATCCTAGTGCTGCCAGCACCCTGAATTGCGGTAACCCAGGTCAAAACAGTTGTCCTATGTATAGCTCACCATTGGTGTATGGCCCTGCAGGTTTAACTTCTACCGGTGTTTTCAACCTGGCTTCTTTATTACCTGTTGTACTAACCAACTTTACAGCAACTGCTACTGATGGCCGTGTTGCATTGCAGTGGTCTACAGCTCAGGAAAACAATGCTTCTTTCTTTGCTATAGAGCGCAGCAGCAATGGTGCTACTTTTACAAAAATTGGACAGGTAAATGCCAATGGCAATACTAATACAGTAAGCCGTTATGCTTTTTCAGATGCTAATCCTTTAAATGGTACTGCCTACTACAGACTTGCTATGACAGATGTGGATGGTAAAGTAATCTACTCTGATATTAAAACTGTTAATGCTTCTGTTATAAAAAGCTTTTCTGTATATCCCAATCCTGCAGTAGAAAATGTAGCCATCAACCTGGCAAATAACAGCAGCGAAGTTTCTGTTAGGTTATTAACACTTTCAGGACAGGTATTGCAGGAGCGCAAAGCCGCTGCCGGTATCAGCCTGGTTTCTATGAATGTAAAACAATATCCACAGGGCATGTATATTATTATGGTTACTGCAGCAGGCGGTGCAGAACAAACAGCTAAATTGATGATAGCACATTAAGTAAATGCCTACTGTGGCTGTGGACAGGAAAGTTGCACTGGGACGTTGATTTAATTTTTCATTACGCTATGATAACATAGACGGAAAGAACAAAAAGATGAATAGTGTAATCGCTAATCTCCGTACATCAGTATTTCATGTCCGTTATAGTTTATCTTATTAGATTTTCTGTAATTAAATCCTTTCAGGGCTGTCCATTCGGAAGTGTGATATCGGTGTATATTTATGCCTGGCATTGTTTGCTCATTTTACATTTCCGTATTATACCACTCCTCATTTTAATGACTATGTGTATTAAATATAGCCATTGCGAACAAATCTTTAAAAAAGGTTGCAAGGTTATACGTCATGCTGCAAACAGCAAATTTTTTTAAGAATTAATTGCAACGCTTCTTTATTGTTTCAAAATTGTTCTATATTGTTTTATTTACAATGGGAACGCTCTATTTAAGATTATCGCTGTTCATCTTTATCGTTATTCTTTGCAACAATTGCAAAAAGTCGGCACCTCCGCCCGCACTTAAAGCAGATCATGAAATTCAATCTTTTTCATTAAGGGCAGATAGTAACAGGGGTAAACTTGCTTACGATGTATTTGGCACCATTAGAAATGATTCTATCTTGCTAAAAGTTCCTGTAGGCACACAGGTTTCATCGCTGTCGCCTAGCATTACGTTCAATGGAAAATCCATTAGCCCCGCTACCGGTGTGGCGCAGAATTTTACCAATCCTATTGCTTATACAGTTACAGCAGAGAATGGAAGCAGCAGAGTGTATACTGCCGCGGTTTCTTTTTTAGACAGCAATAAACAAATAATAAGCTTTGTTTTTAAAAAATCAGACAACCCAACATTAACGGAAGACATAACCCTATCACCCATATCAGATACCATGTCTGCAGCAGTGCCTCCGGAAACAGATTTATCAAAACTTGTTCCTACCATCGTATACAAAGGAAAATCCATTAGCCCAATGGATAAAATTGCTACGAATTTTTCGGGCCCTGTTGTGTATACAGTAACTGCAGAAGATGGTTCTTATAAACAGTATACTGTAATGAGCAGCAAAAATGCCTTTGTATATGTAGGCTGTTCTAATGGATTTATATATGCGCTATATGCAAGCACGGGTAAAATTAAATGGCAATACAATTGCGGAAGTGCTGTTGGAAACCCGGCCTACGACAATGGCTCGCTGTATTTTCCTTTGGCAAACGGTAATTTTCTTTCGCTGGACGCAGCAACAGGCGTAAAGAAATGGCAAACCTCAATTGGCGCAGGTTCATTTACAAACGTAGCGGCACAAGATGGTTTGCTTGCATTTTCAGTTGCCAGAAACTTATATTATTACACTTATACTTTGTATACGCTGGACCAGACAACGGGCAATATTATTTGGCAAAAACCAGGAGTAGGCTATGGAGACCCTACCATTAGCAATGGAATGATTGTGGTTTCGCAACCATTCACTGCCGGTGTTTCTGGCATAAGGATCAGCGATAGCCAGCAGGTTTGGAATGTTGGTGGAAGCAGCATAGTTACATGCAACCCTCTAGTTACAAACAACATTGTTTATTACGGTGGCGAGGAAGCAAACGCAGTTGCTTGTGATTTGCCTACCGGTACTGTTAAATGGAAAACAGTATTGGGAGGAAATTCAAGCCACCCTACCAGCGGACAAGGGCTTATCTTTTCTTCTTTCTCCACTTATCTGTTTGCTATCAATATGGCAGATGGTAAAAATGTATGGACAATAAATCCCTATGCAGCTTTTGGTTCTGTATCTTATACCAATAGTATAGTTATTGCAGAAGCGGGTGGATATATAAGAGGCTATGATGCGGCTACAGGAAATCTTGTTTGGCAAAATCGTTTTTCATCTAATTATAATACTACCAGGAATACATCTATTGCTGCTGCGAACGGTTCGGCTTATTATGGATTAAGTGATGGAACGCTACAGGCAACAGATGCTGCAACCGGCAGACTTATCTGGAACTTTCAACAACACAACACACTTTTCACCCATCCATGTGTTGTAGATACTAAAGGAAACAGGTTTCATGTACCGGACTCGGGTAATCAACAATAAGTTTTTAAAATAACAATGCATAGTCTGTCATTATTACTTTAATAGGTGCATTGCCAATTTATTCATTGCACAAAAAAAGGATGTTTCGCAACATCCTCTAATACATTATCAATGGTTATTTAATTATCCGCCAAATTTCTCCTGCCAGGCCAATACACCACCTTCTACATTTACAGTATTGGTAAAGCCCTGCGTTTCTAAAAACATAGCTGCCATAGCGCTGCGTTTGCCACTGCGGCAATGGATAATCAACTCTTCATTTTCCAATCCATCCAGCTCGTCTGCCTGCATAGATTGTATTTTGCCAAGGGGAATTAGTTTAGCCCCTATATTAAATTCCTGGTATTCTGCCGGCTCGCGTACATCTATCAAATTTATTTTTTCACCAGCGTCCATTCTTGCTTTCAGTTGTTCTACAGTAATTGTTTTCATGCTATAAAATTACACAGAATTTTTTAATAGTTGTTGGCGTCTGTTTTGCTGGCTGGTGGCGGTGTTGCCAATCCTGCAGTAGAATCTATGGTCGGTTTCTCCACACTTAGCCATATGTCCATCAGTTGCCCGGAACGTATCCTGTTCACCCGCTTGTCTTCTGTAACACGTGGCGGGCTTTGTCTATAGATAAATGCAGTTGTGGTGTCTTTAACATCAGGATTAAAAACTACAGCACCAAACTCAAGACTCATGCTTTCCATCAGCACTTTGGCATCTCCGTAAGTCATGCCCACCAATTGTGGCACAGACATATCTGCATCGGCTACGCCATTGCTTATTACCAAATCTATTTTTGCGCCCATAGGTATTTTGGTACCAAAAGCAATCTCCTGCCCGTTGTACAATTGTTTCTTAATAGAGTTCTTCGCAAAGTCTACTACGAAAGAAGTATCACCCAACTTAAGACCGGTTTGCTTGAGTAGTATTTGCGCACTGCGGAAACTTTGTCCAACCAATTGCGGCATTTGTATTAATGGAGCAGCAGCACGGTTAATGGTAAGATATACTGTACGGTTGATTTTTACTTCTGCATCTGCATCCGGAAACTGTTTTACCACATTCAGTGGTGGTATGGTATCTACATAAACAGAATCTTGTATTACAATATCAAAGCCATGGCCTTCCAGTTGCTTTTTTGCTTCGGGCAGGTTTTTGCCAATCACTGATGGTATTCTTAATATTTTACCATGATGGGTAATCCAGTTGAGCGAAAGAAAAAAAAGTGACAGCAATACAATCACTAATGCTATTGCAAAAAGAATGTTTGCCCAGAGCGGTTTTTTGGTAATAAATTGAAACACTATGACACTAATTTTTAATGAACACTAATAACGCGAATGAGCAACACGAATGAAAAACACGAATGAGCACGAATAAGCACTAATGGTCGCGAATAATAGTTAATGCTGTATTTTTACTTTCAGCAATTTACTCACGAACTCACGAACTCACGAACTCACGAACTCACGAACTCACGAACTCACGAACTCACAAACTCACAAACTCACAAACTCACAAACTTAAAACTTTCTTGAAAGCGCATCATTCACCAAAGCCGTATAAAAATCTTTCAGGTTCCAACCCATGGCAGCAACCTGTTGCGGCACGAGGCTGGCTTCTGTTTGGCCGGGTATGGTATTTATCTCCAGCATAAAAGGTTCGCCTTTCTTTTCATTGTAAATAAAATCTATTCTTACCACACCACGGCAATTAAACACCTGGTAAATTTTCTTTGCGGTTGCCCTTACCTTTTCTGCAATGCTTTCTTCTACTACAGCAGGTGTTATCTCGTCTGTAAAACCGGCTGTATATTTTGCTTCAAAATCGAAAAACTTCTTTTTGGTTTTTATCTCTGTAAAAGGAAGTGTAATAACTTCTCCTTTTGATCTGAATACACCAATGGTAAACTCGCGGCCTTCTATAAATTCTTCCACCAATACCTGGTTGTCTTCTTTAAACGCTTTTTCAATAGCAGGGCCCAGCTCTTCTGATGCATCATTTACTTTAGACATGCCAATGCTGGAGCCACCATTGTTTGGTTTTACAAATACCGGAAAGCTTAACTGACTGGTGACTTCTTCCGGGCTTTTAAACCTGTCTTTTATCAGCAGCACAGACTTTGCAACATTGATACCGGAAAACGCTGCTACTGCTACTGTATAGCGTTTATTAAATGTTAAAGCTGATACAGCCGCATCGCAACTGGTGTAAGGTATGCCCACCATATCAAAATATCCCTGCAGTTTGCCATCTTCACCGGGTGTGCCATGTATGCCTATAAATGCAGCATCAAAATTTATCTTATTGCCATCAATGGTTAAGGAAAAATCGTCGCGGTTTACATGCATTTGTTCGCCGGAAGCGGTGGTATGCAGCCATGCCGCCGGGGTTATATCAATCTTATACACCTTGAACAAAGAGGGGTCAAGGTTTTTTTCTATTGTAACTGCACTCTTGTAAGAAACTGCTGCCTCGCCTGAATAGCCGCCCGTAATAAACGCAATATTCGGTTGTTTTGCCATAGTTAACTGGGTTTCTGCTGCCGGTGTATGCCCAACAATAACGCAAATATTGAGTAAAAATTTAAGAACAGGAAAAATATTAGAACACGTAAATGTGACAAATGTGATAAATGTGGGAAATATGAAAATGCGTTTGCTTCAATAATGGAACGCACGTGTCCCGTACTGAAAGTCGGGAGATTTTTATGATTCTTATGATTAGTGAGGATATAAATGTCTGATGTAGGATGCTAATGTCTGATTTCATTAATGCAGCATACGATTAAGCTTATTATCAGCTCTTATAGTTATCTCTCTTTCTCTACGTTGCCGCGAATAAATCCTGGCAATCCCTAAATCTTACAAATCCTAGTTCAGGGAATAAAAAAAGGTGAAGGAATTTATTAGCTCCCTTCACCAGATTTTCAGCGGAACATATCACCCGCTTATTGAAGTGTAGCTTGCGCTACAGGTGAAACTTTTTTGATGCCATTAAGGTAGTGGATTTATATTTTCCACCCAGCAAACAGCTACAAAAGTTTTGCACACTTAAATGTGCAGCTTCTCTTTTTTCGCCATCAATTCTTCTACTGTTTCCTTATACATATCATCTGGTACGCAGCAGTCAACCGGGCATACAGCAGCGCATTGTGGCTCTTCATGAAAACCCTGGCACTCTGTACACTTGTTTGGCGTTATATAATACGTGTCTACACTAATAGGCGCATTCTTCTGGCCGGCGTCTACGGTAGAACCATCCAGCAAAGTAAATGTTCCTTTTACTGTGGTACCATCTGCTACAGACCATTCTACACCACCTTCGTAAATAGCATTATTAGGACATTCGGGCTCACAGGCGCCGCAATTGATACACTCTTCGGTTATTTTTATAGCCATGTGGGTTTAATTTAATGAGTTAGTTTACAATTATCTTCGCCACAAATTTAGCAATGCAAAATGAAATTACAAGAACGTATTGATTTATTGGTGAAACTGGGCAATTATTTACAATCTAACGACATGGAATGGCAGGCTGTAAAACATAAAGCAGAGCGACAGAACGGATGGTTTACACAAGATTTTATAGACCTGGCTGTAAATAATATTGTTTCGGGTTTCCTGGGGCAGGAGACATTGGAAGACTTTGCTACTTTCTATAGTATTCCTGAAGAACAAACCTCACCCAAAACCGTTGGGTTGGTAATGGCGGGCAATATACCGCTGGTAGGATTTCACGATTGGCTTTGCATATTCCTAAGCGGCCATAAAGCCATGGTAAAACCTTCTGCCAAAGACCGGGTATTGATAACGCACATCGTTAGCAAACTGGCTAGCTGGCAACCGGCCGTAAATACTCAAACTATATTTTCTGAGATGCTAAAAGGTTGCGATGCCTATATAGCCACTGGCAGCAATAACTCTGCCCGCTACTTTGATTATTATTTTAGCAAGTACCCGCATATCATTCGCCGCAACCGCACTTCGGTAGCTATACTTACAGGCGATGAAACACCGGCAGAGCTTGAACAACTGGCCGATGATGTAAACCTTTATTACGGGCTTGGTTGCAGAAACGTAACCAAGATTTATGTACCAAAGGAGTATGATTTTGTGCCGCTGCTGGAAACGTTTAAAAAATATGCTGCTTTTGCAGAACATAACAAGTACAAAAACAATTACGATTACCAGCTTGCCCTACTGCTGCTGAACAACAAATTCTATATGACTAATGGGGCTATTTTACTGGCAGAAAATGAAAGTCCTTTCTCCGCCATCAGCCAGTTGCACTACCAGTTTTATAATGAATCGCCTGCAGAAATTATCAGCAGCCTGCAAAACAACCAGGATATTCAATGCGTTATTGGCAAACAGGGTATTGCTTTTGGGCAGGCCCAGCAGCCAAGTATAACGGATTATGCGGATGGGGTGGATACGATGGCGTTCTTGTTGAAGTTGTGAGTTACATGAGGGGAATTAGTAATTAGGAATTAGGAATTAATAATTGGGGTGCGTGAGGCGTGAATGGTGAGTCGTGAGTAGTCCAAGAGTATTTGCCGATTACACTAATAGCTAACGGCTGAAGGCTTGTAGATGAAAAGTCCGCGACCACTTGCAGCTTGATGCTTGCTGCTAACGGCCTTAAATAAACCTCCTACTCCTCCGTGAAAACCTCTTGTCCCTCTGTGGTAAAAGCAAAAGGAGCGAAGCGACTAATTAGCTAAAGGAAGGCTTGAAAAGTCCGCGAGCACTTGCAGCCTGAAGCTCGTAGCTTGCAGCTCAAAGCTCTCCGCTTACAGCTTGTCCCTAACGGCTATTTTTCTTACATTTGAACTACAAGTACGAAGACTTTGGTAAAACATTTGTTAAACAATATGAGCGGAAAACCTTCCTGATGCTACCATCGTTATTTTGTACAGGAAGAAACTAGAAAAAGAAGCCTTCTTTTTACGTTAAATTTTTAGACATATGAAATTGAAACAAGTAGCAGCCATTATGTTGATTAGTGCCACTACAGCAGTGGGCAGTATGTGGGCTTATAACAAGATTACACAAAACGATACGTATGTATACCAGTCGCAGGCGCAAGGTGGCAACACTAAGACACCTGCTAACTATGCAAAGTTTGATGGTACAACAGGTGCCAATAGCGGACCAGCAGATTTTACAGCCGCTGCCAGTGCAGCCATACCAGCTACGGTGCACATTAAAACAAAAACAAACGCAGTAGCTACTAATAATCTACCACGCCGCAATCCATTCTCAGATCTGTTTGGCGATGGTTTTGATGATTTGTTTGGAGACCGCAGCCGCAGCCTTCCACAAATGGCATCAGGTTCTGGCGCTATCATTAGTGAAGACGGTTACATTGTTACCAACAACCACGTTATTGATGGTGCAGACGATATTAACGTAACACTTAGCAATCAAAAATCTTTTAAAGCAAAACTGGTTGCTACAGACCCAAGCAGCGATTTGGCCATTATTAAAATTGAAGCAAAAGGTCTTCCATTTATACTGTATGGCAATTCAGACGAAGTACAGGTAGGACAGTGGGTATTGGCAGTAGGTTATCCGCTTACATTGGAAGCTACTGTTACCGCAGGTATTGTTAGTGCAAAAGGAAGAACACTTGATATCAATCGCCGCCAGAGCAAAAGCCCGATAGAATCATTTATACAAACAGATGCTGCGGTAAACCCCGGCAATAGCGGCGGCCCGTTGATTAATACAGATGGTAAACTGATTGGCATTAACTCTGCCATTGCTTCTCCTACCGGTTCTTATGCTGGTTATTCATTTACCATTCCTGTAAACATTGTAAAGAAAATTACATCAGACCTTATAAAATTTGGTACTGTACAACGTGCTTATCTTGGCATCAGCTATGCACCCAGCAATCTTAGTGACGATGTAAAAAAACAACAAGGCATTAAAGATGGTGAAGGTGTGTATGTAACCAATGTAACCAAAGATGGTGGTGCAGCAGCAGCCGGTATAAAAGATGGCGACTTTATCACTAAAATAAATGGCGCTCCTATTAATGCAGCAGCAGACCTGGTTGGACAGATTGCCATTTATCGCCCCGGAGACAGGGTTAAAGTAAGCTACATGCGTGAGGGCAAAGAATATACAACAGATGTATTGCTGAAAAACATCAGCGGCAATACAGACGTGGTAAAAACTTCTATACTGGATAAACTGGGCGAGTTTGAAACGCTGAGCAAGAAAGATGCAAAAGATTTTGAAGTGAAAGGTGGCGTACGCATTAAATCGGTAAATGATAAAGGACCACTTAGCAAAACAAGAATTGAAGACAACTATGTTATTACAAAAGTAAATGGCGTAGATGTGTCAACAGTAGATGAGTTGAGAAAAGAAATTGAGAAAGCACCTAATGGCATGGTGAAGCTGGATGGCATTTATCCTGGTTATGATGGAAATTATCCTATTACATTTAAAGTAGGCAGCGATAATTAATTAGAAAGATAAAAGAAGTTAAGGGTATATCCTTTTTTATAAAGGCCGGCGCTGTAAGAAGCTCCGGCCTTTGTTATATTAGGATTTGCAGGATTGTGGGATGGATAGGATTTGAGAAAGCTACAAGCTATTGGCTGCAAGCTGCAAGTGTTCGCGGATTATTCACGACTCGCGATTGACGTCTCACGATTTACGACGCAAAAGCATTTCCACACTTATCACATTTTCACATTTATCACATTCTTTACCTCGCATAAACTTGATATTCCCACGGTTGCAATGCAAAATGTTTTTCTGTAGTAAAATCTTTTACCGAGCCGGAGAATACATTGGTATACTTTCCTAATAATTCACCGTTGATAATGTGCACCAGGTGTTTTACATGTTCAGAGAGATTTATAATAACCAATACTTCCTGGTTGGTTAAAAGATTTCTGCGCACAAAAGCGAACACAAAATTATTGGCATCTGTATGCAAGCGATAAGTAACCACCTCATCAGATGATGCTTTAAGTGCGGCATTCTTCTTTCTTAGTGATAGCAGTGTTTTAAAAAAATCGTGCAAGGCATACTGGCCGTTCCATTCTATAAAATCTTTGTCGAAAAACTTCAATCGCTTTTTATTGGGCAGTTCCTGGCCACTATAGATAAGCGGCACAGCATTCCATAAACAGCAAAGCACGGCAAATGCTTCAGCAGAAGCGCCCAGTCTTTCATACTCACTTCCGCTGTGCGAATTCTCATCGTGATTAGTAGTAAAAAAACAGCGCAATGCCGATGGCGGAAACATGCTGTCGTAATATTTCAATACTTCATCCAGGCCGGCAATATCTGTTTCCTTTTTATAGAAAGCCTCCATCTTGTGCAACCATTTCCAGGCATAGCTGGCATCAAATACTTCGTGGTAATTGATCTCTTCACATTCTGCCAACCAGAATAATTTCTTAACACTGTCCAGTTGTTTGCGAGCCATTTTCCAAAAATCAAGTGGCACCAGCATGGCCATATCGCAACGAAAGCCATCAATATCACATTCATCTATCCAAAACTGCATGCTGCTGATCATGGTTGCGCACAGTTCCTGGTTGTCGTAGTTAAGATCAATTACATCGTTCCAGCCATGTGCATCAAAAAACTGTCCTTCCAGGTTTCTTCTATAAAAATCGGGGTGATCCTTTGTCCATTCATGATCCCATCCTGTGTGATTGGCTACCCAGTCTATAATTACTTTAAAACCTAAATCGTGTGCCGCAGCTACCAGGTTTTTGAAATCGCTGATAGTACCATACTCAGGATTTGTTTGCACATAGCTGCTGCACGCATAATAACTGCCCAGTGTGCCCAATCTTTTTTCAAAGCTAATGGGCGTAATGGGCATAAACCAAAGCACTTCTACGCCCATATGCCGCAAGCGAGGCAGCTCTTTAAAAAATGCATTGAATGTACCTTCTTGTGTATACTGGCGCAAATTCACCTCGTAAATATTTGTATCCTTCGCCCAATCCAACATTTCAAATTGTTCCATGCTACAGGTTATTTTATTTTTTTAACGCCTCAAAATCTGCCCTCAATATAGTCATAATCACCCAGCAACACCAAAAATCATGCAGGCTTGCAAAGCAGGTTTGGCTATATAGCAGCATTAAAATAATAACAAGTATTTTTGCATTTGTTATTATACGCATGAAGACTTTTAATGTACCAATTACATATCGCAGCCCGCTGATTACCGCTGTAAAAAACAAGCGAAAGAAAGAGGACAAACTGAAAAAAGATTTTGCCCCTACCCTGTTGGATTTTGGCCCGCTGCACATTTACCTGGCCCGCCATTTCGGTTTTTGCTATGGCGTGGAAAATGCTATAGAAATTGCTTTCCGCACAATTGATGAAAATCCCGGCAAACGAATATACCTGCTGAGTGAAATGATACACAACCCGCAGGTAAATGCAGACCTGCAGGAAAGAGGCATACAATTTTTGCAGGATACTTATGGCAAACAAATTATTCCGTTTGAATCTATACTTCCTGGCGACATTGTATTGATACCGGCTTTTGGCACTACACTGCAAACCGAAGCAATACTAAAAGCAAAAGGCATTCAAACAGAGAAATACAATACCACCTGCCCGTTTGTAGAAAAAGTATGGAACCGCAGTGAACAGATTGCCGGCAAAGGATACAGCATTGTTATACATGGCAAACCTAAACATGAAGAAACAAGGGCTACTTTTTCTCATGCCGCTTCTTCTGCTCCGTCGGTTATTGTAAACGATATGGCTGAAACAATAGAACTGGCTAAATATATTACCGGAGAAAAAGATGCCTCACTTTTTTATGATGAATTTAAAGGTCACTATTCTGAAGGGTTCGATATTAGCAAAGACCTGCAGCGAATTGGCGTAGTGAATCAAACCACACAACTGGCAACAGACACGCAAGCTATTGCCGAGTATTTAAAGAAGACAATTGCTGCACATTATCAGCTGAATGAACAAACGATTGGCGAACGTTTTGCAGATACCCGCGATACGCTTTGCTATGCCACCAACGATAACCAAACTGCTGCCACCGGCATGCTGAATACAGCTGCGGAACTGGCCATTGTTGTTGGCGGCTATAACTCCTCCAACACTACTCACCTTGTAGAACTTTGTGAGGAGAAATTGCCAACATATTTTATCTATAGCCCCGAAAAAATATTGTCTGATAAAGAAATATTGCATTACAATTTTCATACTAAGCAGGAGCTCTTGTCTAAAGACTATCTACCCGCAAAGCAACCTGTGCGCATCTTAATTACAAGCGGTGCTTCTTGTCCGGATGCAGTAGTGGAAGCTGTAATAAGAAAGCTGGCCGGTTTTTTTGGTGTAGAAGATAAAACAGATGCGCTGGCAGCACAATTGAAGGATTAATGTTATAAAAAAACTTTGTACCTTAAAGTAAAAATATTCAATATGAAAATGACTTACCTGCTGGCAATTTTACTGCTTGCTGCATCTGTTACGCAAGCCCAGGCAAAAAGAGACACGGTGCATGCTACCGCTAAAGCAAAAAAGCCCAAAATGAAAGATGAGCTGGGGCTCTCTAAAAAACAAACCGCAGACATAAAGGAAAGCAAAAAAGAATACAAGGCGGAGAAAGAAAAAGTAAAGAATGATACCAAGCTAACTGAAGCACAAAAAGATGAAAAAATAAAAGCGTTGAAGGCTGATAAGGCTAAAAAAGTAGATGCTACACTTACGCCTGAACAAAAAGAAAAAGCCAAAGCCATTAAAGCAGAAAAGAAAAAAGAAAAGAAAGCCAAAAAAGGTAAAAAAGAAGCGCAATAAACCCACCCTCTTCTCAATAAAAAAGCAACCGAAAATTACGGTTGCTTTTTTATTATAGCTCAGGTTAGCAATTATTCTGTTCTTAAACTTTTTACAGGATTGGCGAGGCCTGCTTTTATTGCCTGGTATCCTACAGTAAATAATGTAATCAATACTACGCCAATAGCTGTTACCAAAAATATACTGCTGCTAATAGTTGTGCGATAAGCGAAGCCTTGTAACCAATGCTGCATCATCCACCAGCCCAAAGGAAAGGCAATGCAAATGGCGATTAGTACCAGTTTTAAAAATTCTCCTGATAACATCACCACAATATTACTTGCGGATGCACCGATTACTTTACGCACGCCAATTTCTTTTTGTCTTTTTTGCGCCGTAAACGCCGCCAATCCAAATAAGCCCAGGCAGGAAACAATAATAGCAATTACTGCAAAGTATTTCGATAAAGCCGCCACTCTTTGTTCAGCGGCATACATAGCGCTGTAGTCTTCATCCAGGAAAGTATAATCAAGTGCTATGCCCTGGTTAAAATTTTTATACGCTTTTGCAACAGATGCAATGGCTTCTTTTTCTTTTCCGGCGCTTAACTTTACCAGCACCGTTTCATTTTGTGGTGAATATTCCAGGAATGCCGGGCCTACTTTTTTGTACAAGGATTCAAAATGAAAATCTTTTACTACGCCAATCACCTGCTTTTTTTTGCCCCATAAGGAAACAATTTTTCCAATAGGATTTTTAAGTTGCATAGCAGCAATAGCCGCTTCATTGAATATTACTGCATTGCTATCTGCTCCATATGCAGCAGAAAACGAACGACCTTCTGCCAATTTCATCCCTAATAATCCGGGATAGTTTTCATCTCCGCTAACACCGTAATATTCTATATGCAGATTAGGGTCTTTGCCTTCCCAACTTATACCACCACCACTATGACCTGCATGGCCCAGTAAATTACCATTCATGCCAGCAACACCTGTTACGCCAGGTATACTTTTTATGGTTGTATAAAAAGCGGCGGGGTTATCTTGCAGGTTGCCGTCTACAGCAAAGCGAATAATATGATCTTTATTATAACCGAGGTTCTTGGATTGTACAAATTGCATCTGGCGGTAAACCACCATCACTGCAACAATCAATACCAGTGAAACAGTAAATTGAAATACTACCAATCCTTTCCTAACGGTAGCAGCACTTGCAGAAGTATTCAATTTCCCTTTTAGTACCATTACCGGCTTAAACGCTGATAAATACAATGCAGGATAACTACCAGCCAAAACACCTGTAACAATAGCTATTCCTACTAATGCAAACAGCAGCGATGGGCTAAAAGTGATGCTCAGTTCTTTGCCGGTAATTTGCCTGAATGCCGGCAACAACAAAGACGCAATTACTAACGCTATTAATACCGCCACAAAAGACAATAGTATAGACTCTGCCATGTATTGCAATATCAATGCACGCCTTGGCGCACCAATTACTTTTCTAATGCCCGTTTCTTTCATTCTGCCTGCTGCTTTTGCGGTTGACAGGTTCATAAAATTGATACAGGCAATCACCAATATAAAAATAGCAATCAAAGAAAAAAGTTGAACGTATTCAATCCTTCCACCCGATTGTACTCCATTGATGTAATTATTGTAGAGGTATCCATCAGAAAAACGACTGGCAAATAATTGCCCTTCGTATTTATAAAGATCATTTGCTGGGTATAAAGATTTTACTTTGGCAGCAGCATAATCTTTTATCTTGTTGCTAAACGCTACTCCATCTGTATTTTTCTTCAGCAGCACATAGGTAGACACCATATTGCTTCCCCAAAAAGTAACATCGCCCATGGTGCCTGCAAACTTTTGCGCATACAGATCGAATGGCACCAGTACATCAAACTGGTCGGTAGCACTGGCTGGCGGCGATTGAAACACACCTGCTATAGTATAGACGCCAGTGAAGTCTGCGGGGTCATCTTTATATTTCCAGTCAACCGTAACGCCGGCAACATTGGTAGTGTTGAATAATTTCATGGCCAGTTTATCTGACAAAAAAATGCCCGATACACCAGCAACATCTTTTGTATCGCCATTTACCAATGGATAAGAAAATATTTTGAAAAAATCTTTGCCTGCAAACTGGTGGGTAACTCTTATGTGTTTATCTGCAAATGACAGGATACTATGGTTTTCATCTTTGCGCACCTGCACTGCATATTCTACTTCCGGCAAATCTGTTGCCATTGCCTGCGCCAATTGTCCCTGCGTATGTTTCTGTACATGCACGTTGCCTGCACCGTCGTCTGCTTTTTTTATTACCTGGTACAAGCGTTGGTCATTTGCATTAAACTTATCTACCTTCCACTCATCTTGTACCCATAGCAAAATGAGCAGCACACAAGCCAGCCCGGTTGAAAGGCCCATAAGGTTAAGAAAAGTAAATTGCTTTTGCTTTACAAGGTTGCGCCAGGCAACCGTGAAATAGTTTTTCAGCATTGCTTGATTTTTTTATGAACGTTCATAGCAAATTGAAACCAACAAAATGCCAGTTTCTCAATCACTTACCAATCATTCAATTGCTGTTTGTGCTAATGACGTAATTGTCCGGTTTTGTTACAGGCTGTGTTCAGAAATGAAGCAGGTTGTAGGTGCGAATGGTCATTCGCCGTTAGCTGCGAGCGAGGAAGAATATAAGCCGCCGCATCGTCTATATACTGTATACTAAATACTATATACTCATAAAAACTACAAAGCCCGGCGTTCTCAGCCAGGCCCTGTTGCTAACTAACCTGAGCGGTTATAGTAAGGTAAAAGTCTCCAAAAACTTTGTATTGAAATCACCGGCACGGAAACGCTCGTCCTTCATCAATTGCAGGTGAAAAGGAATGGTTGTTTTTACACCTTCAATCACATATTCTGTTAATGCACGGTGCATGGTATCTATAGCTTCATTGCGTGTTCTTGCAGTAGCAATAATCTTTCCTATCATGGAATCATAATAAGGAGGAATGGTATAACCAGCATACACATGCGAATCTACACGGATACCATGGCCACCGGGTTGATTCAATACAGTAATTCTTCCGGGGCTTGGCCTGAAATCGTTGTAAGGATCTTCTGCATTAATGCGGCATTCAATAGCATGGCCCTGTGGTTCATAATTCATGCCGCTGATAGACTCGCCTGCTGCTATTTTAATTTGTTCTTTAATCAAATCAAAATTTACAACTTCCTCCGTAACGCAGTGTTCTACCTGTATACGGGTATTCATTTCCATAAAGTAGAAATTGCGGTGCTTGTCTACCAGGAACTCGATAGTACCTACGCTTTCATAATTAATAGCAGATGCAGCTTTAATGGCTGCTTCGCCCATGCGTTGACGTAAGTCTGGTGTCATAAACGGAGAAGGAGATTCTTCTACCAGTTTTTGGTGGCGACGTTGAATAGAGCAATCTCTTTCGCTAAGATGGCTAACCTTTCCATACTGATCACCAGCTACCTGTATTTCTATATGGCGCGGCTCTTCTACAAACTTCTCTATGTAAATGCCATCATTTTTAAAAGATGCTGCTGCTTCTGTTTTAGCAGTGCTGAATGCTTTATCAATATCTTCTTCTTTCCAAACCACACGCATACCTTTACCACCACCACCTGCGGTTGCTTTTAAAATAACAGGATAACCAATTTCTGCTGCCATTCTTTTAGCATGGTCTACACTTTCCAGCAAATCTTTACTGCCCGGCACAACAGGTACACCGGCTTTAATCATTGTTTCTTTAGCAGTAATCTTATCGCCCATCGCATTAATCATATCTGGCGTGGGGCCGATAAACTTAATGCCATGCTCCAAACATATTTGCGCAAATTTTGAATTTTCTGCCAGGAAGCCGTAACCAGGATGAATGCCATCTGCATTGGTAATTTCTGCAGCGGCCATTATGTGCGGTATATTAAGATAAGAATCTGAGCTCTGTGGTTTGCCGATGCATACTGCTTCATCTGCAAACTTTACGTGAAGACTGTCTTTATCTGCAGTAGAATATACAGCTACGGTTTTTATGCCCATCTCGCGACACGTGCGTATTACACGCAATGCAATTTCTCCCCTGTTGGCAATCAGAATTTTTTTAAACATAGAAATATAAATGTGATGAATGTGAAAATGTGAAAAATGTGAAAATACTCAATGCTCACTTTTATAAAATCCCACTCACTGCATTTCTCATTTTCTCACAACACATAATTGGATTAAAAAACTATCTCTAATATGAAAATGTGAAAGTGTGGGAAATGTGAAAATGCTTTTGCTTGCACCTATTTTCACATTAGCACATTTATCACATTTCCACATTTAATATTATGGTTCTACCAGGTACAAAGGTTGATCATATTCTACCGGTGATGCATCATCTACCAGTACTTTTACAATTTTGCCGCTCACTTCACTTTCAATCTCATTGAATAGTTTCATGGCTTCAATAATGCAAACAACTTTGCCCGGAGCAATTTCGTCGCCCACTTCAACAAACAAAGGTTTGTCTGGGGAAGCCCTGCGGTAGAAAGTACCAATCATTGGGCTTTTTATGGTGATAAGGTTGGAAGTATTAGTGGCTTCTGCTGCAGGTTTTGCTTTTTCAGCAACGGGTGCGGTTGCAGCAGTATTAACAGGAGGCGTCATTGTAGCCATTGGCTGTGGCGCATATACCGGTGCTGCGGTTAACACCTGCGGTACAGCTTCCTGCTTTTGTTTAATGGTAATTTTAAAACCTTTTTCTTCAACGGTTATTTCACCAATGTTGGATTTATTTATGAGGCGAATCAGTTCCTGTATTTGCTTGAAATCCATATGCTGATTTTTTCAGTTTATTAATAGGAGACTAAGATAGGGTTATTTTGAATTGTATGATCTTAAAAGTCAATGCAAAAGTCAAAATTAAAAAGTCAAAAGTTAAAACCTGCATCATCCTATTTAATGCTGGCTGTTTAATTTGGTAACCAGCATTAGGATTGCTATTGGGCATTCTTGCGTCGCACTCTTCTGCTATAAATCTTTGCTCACCTTTGGTATCCTGTGCAACATGCTTTTCTTAAACATTTTCGCTGAGGCGCTATTATACGTTACTCAGCGTTTCCTTTTGATTTTTTCTCTTTTGAATTAGAATTTAGTCTTTCACTCTTTCAACGTATTCGCCGCTCTTTGTATTGATCCTGATTTTTTCTCCTTCATTAACAAATAAAGGAACCATTACCGTAGCACCACCTTCTACAGTGGCAGGTTTTAATGTGCGGGTAGCAGTATCGCCTTTCATTCCTGGTTCGCTATAAGTAACCAACACAACAATTTTATCTGGCAACTCTACACTCATTGGCAATTCAGTTTCTGTATTGAACAACACACTTACGCCTTGTCCTTCTTTCAAAAACTGTGGAGCATCCACCAGGTTCTCCTGAACAGTTACCTGCTCAAAAGTTTCATTGTCCATGAAACTATAGCCTGTGTCGTCTTTATATAAATACTGGTAGTCTTTTCTTTCAACACGCACGGGATAGATATTATCACCGCTGTTCCATGTTTTTTCAATGCTACGGGCGTTGTCTACGCCTTTTAGTTTAGCCCAAACTTTTGCTGCTGCACGGGCAGTTTTGTTTTCACCAAATTCTACGACGCTGTACAAGCTGCCGTCCAGTTTAATAATCATGCCACGGCTGATGTCTGCTGTTGTTGCCATAATAGTAATTTAATAAGAGGCGGCAAAGCTAAGGAAAAAGCTGTTATAAGCTACTAGCTGTAAGTCATTTGCTGCAAGCTATTAGCTACAGGCTGCAAGTCATTAAGAGCAAGATGCGCTCAATAATTATTAGATATTGGTTTTCAAATTTTTATAGCAAAATAGAGTCAGTTAAGATATTAATCTTACCACATCCATTAAATTTTAAAAACAAGAACAAGCTTTCGGCTCGCAGCTAACAGCTTGACGCTTTCTGGCAGAAATCAACTATATTGAATATTCAACCCCTTGTTTATGAAGATTCTCGAGATAAAAGTTTTAAAAGGTCCTAATTACTGGAGTGTAAGGCGTGGCAAACTGATACAAATGAAGCTGGACCTGGAAGCATTGGAAGAGCGACCTACCAATAAAATTGAGGGGTTCCGGCAGCGCCTGGAGCAATTGCTGCCCAGCCTGTATGAGCATCGATGCAGTGAAGGTGAGGCAGGAGGGTTTTTTAAACGGGTGGATGAAGGCACCTGGATGGGACATGTAATAGAACATATAGCGCTGGAACTGCAAACCATCAGCGGCATGGATACTGGTTTTGGCCGCACCCGCAATGCCGGTGAGCCGGGGGTATATTTTGTAGTATTCAGTTATATGGAAGAAGATGCCGGCGTGTATGCTGCACGTGCCAGTGTTAGAATTGCGCAGGCATTGGTAGATGGCGTAAGCTATAACCTAGAAGAAGACATTCAGCAATTGCGTGAGATAAGGGAAGACACTCGGCTGGGGCCTTCTACCGGTTGCATTGTGGATGAAGCTGAAAAAAGAGGCATACCATTTATCCGCTTAAATAAACATAGCCTTGTGCAACTGGGTTATGGCGTTCACCAAAAAAGAATAAGGGCCACCATTGCCAGCACCACCGGAAATATAGCTGTGGACATTGCCTGCGATAAAGAGGAAACCAAAAACCTGTTGGAAGCCGCTGAAATACCAGTGCCCCGCGGAACAGTTATAAGAACCGAAGAAGGATTGAAAGATGCTGTAGAACGTTATGGTTATCCTTTGGTGATAAAACCAATTGATGGCAACCACGGCAAAGGCAATACTACCAATATTACTACCTGGCAGCAAGCAATTACTGCATTGGAAGCAGCCAAACAATATGGCCGAAGTGTAATTGTAGAAAGGTTTATTACTGGTTTCGATTTCCGGATACTGGTCATCAACTACAAATTCATCTGCGCTGCATTGCGCACACCCGCCAGCGTTGTGGGCGATGGAAAAAATACTATTCAATGGCTGATAGATGAAACCAACAAAGATCCACGCCGGGGTTATGGTCACGAGAAAGTGCTTACGCAGATCACAATTGATCAGTTTACTCAAAAAATGCTGGATGAAAAGAATTACACTTTAGAAACTGTTCCTGCTAAAGGGGAACTGGTTTTATTAAAACCAACCGCCAATTTATCTACGGGCGGCACTTCCACAGATGTAACAGATGAAGTACACCCTGCCAATATTTTTATGTGCGAACGCATTGCCCGCATCATTGGCCTTGATATCTGCGGCATAGACATTATGGCTTCCGACTTACGCACACCTGTAACCGAAAATGGTGGCGCTATTTTAGAAGTAAATGCAGCACCGGGTTTTCGCATGCACATAGAACCATCGGAAGGCCTGGCAAGAAATGTTGCAGAGCCTGTGGTAGATATGTTATTTCCTAAGGGAAGTGCTGGACGCATACCTATTATTGCAGTTACCGGTACCAATGGAAAAACAACTACTACACGACTGATTGCACACATTGCTAAAAGTGCAGGCAAGAAAGTAGGTTATACCACCAGCGATGGTGTATACATACAAAACCAGATGATGATGAAAGGAGATTGCACAGGTCCTGTATCATCCAATTTTGTATTGAAAGATCCTACCGTAGATTTTGCTGTGTTGGAAGTAGCGAGGGGCGGCATTCTTAAATCAGGTTTAGCTTTCCGCCATTGCGAGATTGCGATCGTAACCAATGTTGCAGCAGACCATATTGGCCTTGGCGGCATCAACACCGTAGAGCAAATGGCCAAAGTAAAGGCTGTGGTGCCGGAAACTGTTTTTCCTCATGGTTATGCTGTACTTAATGCGGATGATGATCTTGTATATGCTATGAAAGAAGGGCTTGATTGCAATGTGGCTTTATTTAGCATGGATGAAAATAATCCACGCATAAAGAAACACAGTGCAGAAGGTGGCCTTGCAGCAGTGTTTGAAAACGGTTTTGTAAGCATATTAAAAGGCACCTGGAAAATAAGGGTGATGAATGTAAAAGACATTCCACTTACTTACGAAGGCAAGGCTATTCACAACATTAATAACTGTCTTCCTGCTGTGCTGGCATCTTACCTGTTTAGAGATATCAGTATTGAAGACATTCGTTCTGCGCTAACATCTTTTGTACCTTCTGCAGTGCAAACGCCGGGCAGACTTAATTTTTTCCAGTTTAAAGATTATACCATACTGGCAGATTTTGCGCACAACCCGCACGGCCTGCAATTGCTCTGCGATTTTATTGGCAAACTGGATTACAAACACCATGTAGGCGTTATCTCCGGCACTGGCGACAGACGCGATGAAGACATCCGCGAACTGGGTAGCATTTCTGCCCGCAGTTTCAATGAAATAATTATCCGTTGCGATAAAAACCTGCGTGGACGAAGTGCTGATGAAATCATCAATCTTTTAAAAGAAGGCATTACAAGTGTAAACCCTACGCTACCTGTTATGGTAATCCCCAATGAAAATGAAGCGCTGGAATATATTTACGCTAATGCAAAACCCGGAACACTTTACACCGTAATGTGTGATGTTGTGTCTGGTGCTTTGGATAAACTGAAGGAGTTGAAGGAAAGGGAAGCGCAGAAATAGATGCAAGCTATTAGCTGCAAGCTGCATGCCTGTACATTCTTTACAATGCAACTGAGTAAAGGGAGATAACATCTGCGTTTCTAAACGCTTTCTATGTTGCATTTTAAAGAGCTTAAAGTTTGGCAAAAAGCTTTCGCTTTGTCGGTTACAAATTACAAGATAACTGCCGCTTTCCCGGCCCATGAAAAATTTGGTTTGGTTTCACAAATCAACAGGGCTGGCATTTCAATTCCTTCAAATATTGATGAAGGTAGCAGCCGGAGCAGTCAGAAGGAATACAAACATTTTATAGAAATTGCTTTAGGCTCTAGCTTCGAGCTGGAAACCCAGCTACTCATTGCAAAAGAGTTGAATTATGGTGACCTGACATTGATAACAGAAAACCTTGCACGATTATCAGAAACCCAGAAAATGTTGTACGCTTTTGCCAAGGTACTTGAAAGAGCAAACAAGTAGTAAACCTACGCCCTGCCAGGAACTTGCAACCAGAACTTGCAGCTTGTAGCCAGTAGCTTGAAGCTGATAACTTTGTATCTCTTTTAAATCGGTCACCCTCACCTCATAAGCCTTCCCCAGCTTGAGGCTTGCAGCTAACAACTTGCAGCTTAAAACTTTCAGCTTTATTTGGCTTTAATGCCCCCAAACCTTATTTTTGCACTCCATTTTACGGATTGGCCTATAGTATAATGGTAGTACAACTGATTTTGGTTCAGTTTGTCTTGGTTCGAATCCAGGTAGGCCAACTTTGACCAGTTAATTGCTTAAATTTGCAGGCAGCTTCGGCTGCCTTTTTTGCCCGATAGTATAATGGTAGTACCGCAGATTCTGGTTCTGCTTGTCTTGGTTCGAGTCCAGGTCGGGTAACGAATATTGTAGATAAAACTTTGTAAATTATTTTTTGCAAAGTTTTTTTTATTCAAGTGGGATAATGTTTTAGGGACTTATTAAAGCTATTACTTCTAAAACTCTTGCGAAAAACTTTTATTACCCATCAAACACCATCTTCAGAAATTGAACTCAACTGATATCATAGAGATGGCAAATAATTTACTTAACTTACGATTAAATAATTTTTGATAGCTAATTCTTAGTAAGAGAAAATATGAAATTAAAAGCGTTGAGTTTATTCTGCGGTTGTGGTGGTCTTGATTGGGGATTTCATAAATGTGGAGTAGAAATTGTGTCAGCTATTGACAATGACCCATCGGCAATTAAATGTTATAATTACAATTTTAAGAAAGGCGGAATATGTCTTAGTGTTGAAGACCCTGCATTTGAAAAGTTAATAGAATCTATGCAAAAAATAGATATAATTTTGGGGGGCTTTCCTTGCCAAGGTTTTTCAAAATCTGGACCCAAAAAAAAGGAAGATCCGAGAAATAAGCTCTATGAGTCAATGTTATATGCTATTAAAACTCTTAAGCCGAATGCTTTTGTAGCGGAAAATGTAGATGGTCTTGCACAAAACTACCAAGGGGAATTACTGAAAAAAATTTTTGGCGATTTTACATCACTGGGATATCGAGTAGAATATAAAATAATTGATGCAGCTGATTTTGGAGTTCCACAACATCGTAGGAGAATCTTTTTTATAGGCACCCGATTAACGACTCCAATAACTTGGCCTAAGCCAACGCATTTAGCGAAAATAAGAAACGGGGAATTTTTGTCAAAGGATTTACTAAAAGCCGACTACGGTTTATTTGCACCTCATTTAGAAAAAGCTGTTACGATACGTAATGCAATTGGCGATTTAGAAAATGATGCGATGAACGTATCTGATCAGGTTACGGTTGACAAAATTAAAAAACAGGATATTGATATTATTAAACACATAAAGGAAGGGCAAAAATTATGTAATGTCAGATTTGCCGAGACATCTGTTTACACTTGGGAAATTCCCGAAGTGTTTGGAAAAGTTTCTAAAAGAGAAAAAATTATATTACAAACGATTGCTAAGAATCGAAGAAAAAAAATATATGGCAATATTCCAAACGGCAATCCCCTTCCTGTGGAAGAAATATCAAAACTGTGTGAACTTCCAATTAAAAAAAATGATTTAGAGCAATTAGAGAAAAAAGGCTACGTAAAAGAAATTAATGGAAAATATGATCTTAAAGGAGCGATGTTTTGCTCTGGTCTTTATAAAAGACCGTTGTGGGACGAGCCTTCGTCAACAATAATTACTCTTTTTCATAGTCCTAGATATTTTTTGCACCCCTCTAAAGATAGACCTTTGACTATAAGAGAATGTGCTCGGCTACAGTCTTTTCCAGATGATTTTAACTTTCTAGCCTCTGGTATATCGATTGAAGACAGTTATCGACTAATTGGTAATGCCGTTGCACCCAAAGTAGCTTTTCAAATTGCCAAACAATTAATAGATATCATTACACCATTTAAGCGGTATGAAACTAAATCCCTTATGCCAAAACAAACAAACATGGCTGAAAGAATTTGACCATTGGGTAACTCCTTACCTAGAGGAAATAAGAAATTCGGAAATATTTCAGAGGACTTTGATCGGCATTAAGGAGGCTATTGAACTGTTGGGTTCTGAAAATAAAGAATTTTCTACGAGTGATGCTTCATCGGCAATTCACATACAAGATGCTTTGTTACGCGGCATTGACAATAAACCACCTGATAATATATATTCTTTAATCATTTCTTTCTGCGATTTTCTATTTCTTGTCACAGGAAAGACAGATAACAATTTTAAGTGCCAATTTCCTGTTTATATACGAGAAACTTTAAAGTGGACGACTTATCCTTCTATAAAATCTAAGGAACTTATTGACACCACAATTCCTCGAGTAATTACTTCAGATAGCATAGCAAAATTGCTTGTTAAGTTGGAATCGTTAAGAAACAATCAAGGTTCTGGGTTAAATGCTTTATTACACCAAGCAGATACTATAAATGCAGAAAAAAAGATATTATTCAGTTATTTTAATTGCATCTTGGATCAAGAAATCTACCTAAGATCGGTTAAAGCGTTTGGATCAAAATATTTCGAGCTTAAGAAAACAGGTAACGAAAATGATATTCTAGCTCCATTAATTATTTTCTATGTAAGGGGATCTGCAAGTGCCGTTGGTGGGCATCTACCAGAAACAATTTTACGAGAACATATGCATAGTTGGGGGCTACGAGCAAATGAAGATTATAACTCTACAGATGCGATAGCTTCCAAAAAAGAGTTGGGTAACGACAGTGTAAAGACAAGAGCATTTGATTTTGTATTACCGTACAATGTAAAAAGTTGGGAGCAGATAATATTTATCCAGTCGCAATTTTATGCTGGTGATAGTGGAAGTGTAAGTCATAAAAATGTTGATCAAACTTCTAATTCTCGTCAGTCCGTCAAAAAGATGAATCCGCAAGGAAAGTTCGTGGAATATGTTGATGGGGCAGGTTATTATGGCTCGCTAAATGGTGATTTGCAAAGAATTTTCCAAATGCAGGATACTGAAAATTTCTTCCAGGTAAGGACCTCGCATATTAAACTACGGCAAATATTACAAAGTATTGATTTTTTAACTCCGTTGGAACTAGTTCATGCATTAGCAATTTCATTTCTCAATTTGAAAGACGCTAAAAGGGACTTAAAAAAAGATGGATATACAGATTTAGAAATTGAACGAGTAATCCTTAAATCTGAAAATGAAAATATATTACAAATTTCATCTCAAGGATCCATTACAATAGATACCCAATTTTATGAAAGATCTAGAAAATATCTTTTGTTGGATTCGTTTGCCTTATATGGACGTGTTCAAGAAGAAATAAGACCGGGATATGCGTTAGTAGCAGGATATGAAGAATACTTTGGTGCAAAGATTAGCGAAATTCTAATTAAAGCGAAAGAATATGCTGGTATGTATTACAAAGATTGGCAAAATCCCGTGATACTAGCACAGGATCTAGAATTCTTAATTTCTCACAAATGGGTTATACTGAATGGGTAAAGTTCAAACTAAATCTTCTTGTGTTTTGATTTCACCACGCTTTAATAAAAAAGGATTTTATCACTAGTGAATTCCAATTTTACGTTACGCTTAGTAAACTAAACAGTAAAAAACAATGCCTCTATATTGCCCGGTTAAGAGGACAGAATAAACCCCTCTCAAATTGTATTTGCTTCTTCAAAATACCTTTGCCTTAGTCATGCAGGGTAACGGCAATCTGGTTCAGCAGGGCAATCTTATCTATCGCTTTTTTTTGAATTCCTGCATCTCCTGATTTAGCGAGGCTGTTCAACATAGTTAATGATTCTGACAACAACTGTTTTCGCTGCTTGGCATTTGATATCATCTGGCGTGCATCTGTTCTTGATAAATTGCAATCAATTTTTGCAAAATATAATGCGGCATTTAAATCATCTACCTGTTTTTCAAGTTTAGTAACACGGGTGTCTGCTATGTTATTTGTTTTTTCAACAACAGGCAGCGGCGCCTTCCTGGCTTCACTCAGTTCGAGCAAGGTGTTGCTGTTTTCTATCTTCAAACGATTGTATCTATCCTTTATCAATTCGTAATCTTTTTGCAAATCACTAAAAGCAGTTTTCAATAAATCTATCTCTCCTTTTTGCGCTTCTGTTTTTCCGGCCTGGGCAGAAGGAAACTGATTAGCAGTATGCAAATCTTTAATAGTGGCTTTTAACGTTGCTATCTCTTGATCCTTTAACAATAGTTCATTTTTAAAATAAAATATATCTCCACTTCCAGCAGTACTTGATGTTTTGGTATTGGTGACCAAAGTTGTTTTAGTGTTTTTCAATAATAGCCTGCTGTTCAACTCTGATTTAAAAGTACTTAACATCATTTTGTACCTGGAACCAAGGTCGCCTTTATAATAACTTGTCAACTGCTCTATACTGTCAATGGTTTTTTGCAGTGTATTTACTGCATTAAAAGTATTTACCAATGCACTGCCGCGTTCAGTAACATTGGTACTATCAGCAAGCAAGCTGTAATATTTGTCTGCCAACTCCAGATCCCACATTTCTGTATGCAACAAACTATCTGCACGCAACAAATCCTTATCTAACAGAAAAGCGTTGTTGCTGGCATATTTTTCTTCCTCCGTTTTTCCTGATACCATTTGCCAGCCAAACGCTGAAAAAATAAACAGCAATAAAATAATAGAGGCGATATAAATGCCTGCAAAAGCTGCAATTTTTTTCTTTCTTTCAGAAATGGTTGGTAGCGCCATGATAAAAATTTTATTGTTCAATTGCAGCACGTACAATTATTATTTTAGCATTTGCTTTTATTTTGTTGCCTAAAAGACTTAACGAAGGATCCAAAAAACGTTTGTAAAAGCCAAGCCATCTAATTTCAAAGAATTGCCAGCCATAGGGTTGCTCTTGCTGATCTTTTACAGCAATAATTTTATTTCTTCCTGCCTGCTTTGTTTCCACAATAAGTTTTTCAAATACTTTTCCCAGTTTCAATTTCGCTGAAACAGTCAGCGGATAAGTATTTGCTTGTTGCTGTCCTGGTTCACGTTTTATCTGAAGCTGTACAAGCATGGTTTGCCGGAATGCAGTTGCAGGCTCTGGTTCACCCTCTGGCAAATACCATAATAAAGGTGTATTGACCGGAATAGCAGCAAACAGTTTCCATGCGCATTGCACCATTAACGGTAAAAAGAAAGCTGCACTTCCGGCAAATGCAATGCTAAAAGCTGCGTTGTCAAGAACAGCATGAACGACTAATAATAGCATTATCATCATTATGAACTGCAAAGCACCTAAAGCAATTACAAGGTGTAAACCTGTTGGTTGCTCAGCCTTATATTCTTTACCGAGAAACCATACGTTGAAAATACCAAGCAATAAAAACAATAGTAGTTGCAATAATTTTATAGTTAACCCCGCAGCAGGTATCAGGCAAAACAAAACTGCCAATGCTAATTCAATAAAAAAATACCAGCTTGATTTTTTATTGATTTTACCCGGCAGATGATTCAATAAATTTTTAGAAAAGTTTGTCATTGCGTGTTTATTCATACAAAAACTTATAGAAGTTAGAGAAGAAGCAACAAAAGCATTAGAACCGGTATACCAAACCTGCCTGCATGCCTACATAAGTGATAGGTATTCGTTGAGTAACAGCTTTATTAGGCTTATTAGGATCCGGAATCCAGTCGTCTGTTTTAAAATTCTTTTCAAAATCAATTTCTTTCTCGCTCACCGTCAGGTTATTTACAAGCTCCTGGCCGTCTACGTTATAACTGGTGGTTTTGCGCCTGCTCACCACAAACACAATATGCGAGAACTGCACTTCTGAAAACACCCGTATTTTCTCTGTGAGTTTAAATTGTGCGCCAATGCCGCCACTAAACCCGAAAGAAGGATTTTTTATCACCCACTCGTAACGTGTATCTGAATAATAAGAAGAATCTTTTACAAATCCCTGCCAGTTCATTTTTGTATTGGACTCTTTTGTGTCATGCTCTATGCTGTTTGGCCTGAATGTAAAGATGGCCCCCACTTTATTATATAAAAACCATTTGGGCCTTGAAATAGCTTTTAATGTTATGTTGGGAGAAAAGGTAATCAAAGTGGCATCATAAGAAATGGTATAGCGTTCGTTGTAAGACATTTGCTGAATAGAACCCGTAGAGAAAGACTGGGTAAAAGATGAATCCCTGGTTTTACGAATGGTGCTCCTGAAATAATCTATATCGATTCCCACATTTATAAAGTCATTCAGCACATAAGAAAATCCTGCACCAATTCTAAACCCTTCACCCAGGCCTTTCTTAGGAGCTTTATAGGTTACATCTTTCGATACAACATTATTGTCTTGCATCTTCATTACAATGCTACTTACATCATCGGGATAAAACTTAAAAGTAGAACCAAGCGCCATGGAATAACCCATATGAACATTCAAATTAAACTTTGGCTCGTCTTTTATTTTTAAGGCTGGCAAACTGTCTTTGGGAATATAAGGCCGGTAGCCTTGCTGTGCATGACTTGTAAAAAGTACAGTGCACACAAATGCAGTTAGCATGATGTATCTCATACAAATAACTTTTACAGGGATGAAGAATGAAGGGAGGATTAAATAAAGAGGTGGGTCAGGGAATATTACCAATTACGGGGCAATTAATTTTTTAGATTTTCCCGGGCTCAAAAAATATTTATAATTTTTTTTTGATTTGGAAATCCAGCCCGAACCAATTGCCGTAGGTGCTTCTATATTATTTGTCCGCTCCCTGCCCATCACACAATATTCAATCCCCTTTACTCCCCTACATCTGGTAAACTGACCCGTGCAAAAAGCATGGAGGGAAAGCTATTTTCTATATCCACCTGAAAAAACCAGTGATAAAAAATTTCCGCCATGGCCGGCTATTGAATGGCTCGTAATTATTAACTATTTAAATCAAAAAAAATGGCTACATCTCAATCAGAAAAACAAATGGAGCTTGTCAATGCAAAAAACATTGAACGCTTCTCCCGAAGAAAGTTTCTGGGTTATGCCGGTGCTGCAGGTGCAATAATGGCCGGGCTGGTCGCTTGCAACAAAAACAATGATTCCGGTGCAAGGGTTGGCAGTGACGGTGTTGATTCTGGAAGTGGAGATCCCGGCATTCTTAATTATGCTTACGCATTGGAACAACTGGAAGCCGCCTTTTATGTAAAAGTGATTATGTCTCCTTATGCAAACATGAATGCTTCAGAAATGGCATTAATTTCTGACATACGTGATCATGAAATTGCACACAGGGAATTCTTTAAAAACGCATTGGGCGGTGCAGCTATTCCGGCACTTGATTTTGATTTCAGTACAATTGATTTTACCAGCCGTACCAGTGTGCTTGCTACAGCAAAAGCATTTGAAGATTTGGGCGTATCTGCTTACAATGGCGCTGGCAGGTTAATTAAATCTGCAGATTACCTGGTGCTTGCCGGAAAAATAGTTTCCGTAGAAGCACGCCATGCTTCTTATATACGGGATTTGGTAACCTATAACAGTTTTGCTGACGATAGCATTATTGATGCAAATGGCCTTGATCTTACAAACAAGCCAGCAGATGTATTGCCTATTGCACAAAAATATATCAAAACAAAACTGGATGGCAGCAACCTTCCTTTCTATTGATAGAAACAATTAACAATCATTAGATATTATTTCAACTTGTTTCATTACAAATAAATCATTACAACATGAACTTACCAAATATTTTAAAAGAGATTGAAAAAGTAGATGGAGATGTATATGATAGACTGGATACCCGCCGCGCTGCCATGAAAAGCTTTGCCAACATTGGCGGAAAGATTGCATTGGCAGCAGTACCATTGGCATTGGGTTCTATGTTTCAGAAAGCGTATGCAGGTACTACTGGTGTTGCAGACAGTGTTACTGACATTCTTAACTATGCACTTACATTAGAATACCTGGAAGCAGAATTTTATGCAACGGGTGTTAGCAGCAGCGGTTTGATACCTGCTGGTGATACCACTACGGGCATTCAATTAATTGCCAAGCATGAAGCAGAACATGTTAGCTTTTTAAAAACGGCCATCACTGCAGCAGGGGGAACGCCTGTTGCAAAACCTAATTTTGATTTTACAGCTAAAGGCACTTTCCCTAGTGTATTCAGCAATTTTGAAACCTTCCTGAATGTGGCACAAACTTTTGAAGATACCGGCGTAAGAGCGTATAAAGGAAGGGCTGCAGAAATTGTTGGCGGTGGCGATTATCTTACTGCTGCATTAAGAATAC
The DNA here is from genome assembly GCA_047602295.1 of Chitinophagaceae bacterium. Lineage (GTDB taxonomy): Bacteria > Bacteroidota > Bacteroidia > Chitinophagales > Chitinophagaceae > JACMLD01. The sequence continues at coordinate 5,741,937 of JASGHP010000001.1, forward strand.
ATTCAGTAGAAGCAAGGCACGCAGCACATATTCGTGGTTTAAGAAAAGCTTACGGCTCGGGCATTGGCAATGTGAAGCCATGGATAACCGGCAAGATGAGTGGCATCAACAGTACTGCTGTGCAGGCAAGTTATGATGGAGAAGATGTGACTACGCAAGCAACTATCAATATTGTCAACATTAATGGCTTCAGCATATCAGCAGATGCCGCTTCAGAAGCATTTGATGAGCCACTGAGTAAAGACCAGGTGCTCGCCATTGTTGGTCCTTTCATTAAAGCATAAAATAACATATCCCCTATAATAAGAAGCTGTTTTCATTTTAAACAGCTTCTTATTTACCCCTTTGCGCACAATTAAAAATAACTGCCATGCCAGCCGCTAAAAATATTGCCTTGCTAGTTTTTATTGTGGTAGCGTCTTTCTCCTGCAAAAAAGACGATAGCATTCCTGTTGCACCACCCAACAATGATATTGTAGAAACCACTCCTCCATACCAGAAACCCTATACCGTAAACATCAATGACTATGTGGGTGGCTATTATGAAGCGCTGCCCAATCATTACCAGGTGACAACAAAAAAATATCCCCTACTTATTTTTTTGCATGGTGGCGGCCAAGTGGGTGATGGCGATAAAGACTTACCACTTGTATTAAATGATGGTGTAGCAAAAGAAATCAATGCAAAAAAATTTCCGGCCAATTTCGTGGTAAACGGAAACAACTTTGCATTCATTGTATTATCACCGCAGTTTCGTGGTTATCCACCAGACTCTATGGTAAAATCATTTGTTGATTATGCGCTGAGCAAATACAGGGTTGATTCTTCCAGGATTTACATTTCCGGTTTGAGCATGGGTGGCGTACTTACCACGGAAATGGCGGGATTGTACACTTCTTTATTTGCAGCAGCAGTACCTATTGCGGGAGAAAGTTTTGGCGATGACAAAGAAATAAATGCCCGCAATATTGCAAAGGGAGGATTAGCATTGTGGGTATTTCATAACCAGGATGATCCTACCATCTCATCTTCAGCCGCTACTTATTTTGTAAGCCTTGTAAATGGAGACAATCCCCTTATAACTCCCAGGCTCACTATCTTTCCGCAGTTTGGTCATGACGCATGGACCCAGGCTTTGGACCCTACTTACAAAGAAAACAATATGAATGTGTATGAATGGATGCTGACCTACAAAAGATAAATTAATTCAATAACACTTAAAAAATATACGGCGATGTTTCAGTCAAATTTTGAAACTGTTCTTTTAGGCGTGCTGGGAACGCAGGAGATTGTTATTATCCTCATCATTGTTTTGCTGCTGTTCGGAGGCAGGAAAATTCCTGAATTAATGAAAGGGCTTGGTAAAGGCGTAAGAGAGTTCAATGACGCTAAAACCAATATCACCAGGCAGGTTGAAGAAGAATTAAAGGAAAAAGGGAATCAGCCTGTTTCTTAAAGGAGCGGAAAAAAATTGCATTTCTTTAATAGTTGAAAAGGACGGATATTAAATTATCCGTCCTTTTGTTTGTTGAAAGCAACACTACTATTTTTCTCCTTATTGCAGGCTCACACTAATTGCATATCATAAAAAATATACTGCACCAATACGACAACACTTCATCTACAGTGTTGAAATAATTCCACAGTTATCTAAAAAAATGTTAAGGCCCCGATTGAAAATTTGTCACTACTTCAATCTTAAAAACGAAAATTTGACGCCATATAAACAAAAAACCATTTCGCATTTGTCAGTTTGACGTAAAAAATCGTCTGGCAAAAACTTTGATTTTTTCCCATGTCTTTTTAAAGACCCTAAACAAACGGATCCGTAAGATTTTATTTGATTAACTAAACTTAAAAAATCGTTTATGAATTCGCCTGTAAACAAACCAATAGTTGACTTCATTGAAGCATTTCATTTAATTCAACCAGATGGCCTTATTCATTTCTGGTGCAAAGCGTCATACAAATCTCAAAACGTTTCCAAAGAGTATACATCGCAGGTTTTTGTGGTAACTATAAGACCTAAAAAGTTGGATGCAATTTACCTGCTTGACAATTCCATTGCTGAAGAAGGATGGAAAGACATGTTCCAGATAAGCGAAACAAACATTGAGTATATAGACAAAGAATGCCTGCTTATTAAAGACGGCGATTTGGAAGTGCGGCTGTTTCCAATTGAGCGACCATCAACGCTTAATGAAAACCCTGGTATAGATTCTAAAGACTGGGATAAACTAACATAATAGCGTCTATGCATGACTGTTGCACCCAAATTCTTGGGTGCAACAGTCACAAATACTATAGATACCAGTATTTACAGTATTGGAAAAAATCTATTCTAACCATTATTAATTCTCCCTGTAAATTTCCCGTGAACCTGTCAGGTAAAGTTCATGATAGCCCTTCATTCTCTCTTTCATTTTTTCCAGCTCTTTACTGTTTCCCATATACTGCTTAAAGTGTTCCTCATATCCACTTAAGCTATCGTACTTTGTTACCATCACCACTTTATTGAAAGCTCCCGTTACATCGGTCATAACATTTACCAGTTCGGGGTTTCCTTCCATTGCTTCTTTAAAAATTTTTGCAAGTTTTGATGCATTGCCGGGTTTGCAGATAAAAATATCGTGAACAATAATCATAACTGTATTTTTAAGGTGATTAATGCGGGAATATAAAAGACGGGAAAGGATTTGCGCTATAGACAGTTAGCGCATAACCGCATAGAGTAACAGGAAGAAACAGCATGTGTTAAATGCCGCAAGAACCATAAAATAATTATTTCAATAACCGTCTCACTCTTTGCTTATACATCCAGTATATGCCGGCCTTTTTCACCAATGCGTGTTGAAGTTTCCGTGGTGATATATTTTTTTTGATCTATCTGCTGTGGTTGCTCCCTTGTGCAAAAATAACTATGAATGCTTCTGCGATCATGAGATGTCTGATTGGTAGTGCCACCATGCCATACATGCGAGTTAAAAATAAAAACAGAACCCGCCGGTGCAATAATGCGAATCTCATCCGGGTGCTTTTCATTTGGATCAGCCATGGCATCTTCTGGTAAAATATCCAGCTTATGTGTTTTGGGTACAATCCTGGTAGAACCGTTGTGTTCTGTAAAATCATCTAAAAGCCAAATGCTGTTGCAAACTTTGTAAGAACCGCCCGCAACAGTATTCTTCCAATCTACATGAAGTTTCTGAAGGCCTTTGTTTGGTTTTGCCGCCCTGTAGTTTAATGAAGACAATTTGTACTGCTGCCCTAAAACAGCTTCTATGCCCGCCAATACACGTGGGTGCGTGTAAAAGATATCGAAGATTTCGCCTTTGTTTACCAGGTCTGCCAGGCGATCCGCACCTTCTTCCTTAGGGTGTCGGATGTATTTTGATTCAGCCAGTTCCGCACCGGCATTATCACCTTCTGTTTCCAGCAATGCAGCAATGCGGTCGTTGATTTGCTTAACCTGTTCCGGCGATAATAACTGACTTAAGTTGAGATAACCATAAGTATCTAAAAATTCAATTTCCTGTTTGGCAAGCATATCAAAGCATTTAATTGCATAAGAAAAGTACAAATAAAAATACAGAATACTATTCTTATAATTTAAACTTTATAGCTGTCCAATAACCCGTCAATGATAGAATGCATGGCAATAAATTTCTGAAGCAGGCTACGAATATCGTTTTCAAGTGTGCGCATATTCAATTCCACCCAACCTTCCATCAATGTTAATGGCCCATAATCCAAACTTATATTGGGCCAATCTTTTTTGTAGGCCGCAAATTTCTTTCTGAACTTCTCCGCAAAATCACGGCTGGTAATTTTATAACCGGTAAACTGCCGCAGCTTTAGCGCATGAATATTGTAGAGCAATTTGTTTTGACTTAAGGAAGCATCACTTACCCAGATAGAAAAAAATATGCGGCTGGTAGAAGTAATCGGTTTGGTTTGATCTGAAGCCCAGGATATTTTATACGCTTTTAAAGCAACTGAATTTAAAATAATACCTGCATGCAATTCTATACCCGCCAATGCAAACTGCTGCTTATTTAAAGCAGCTATGGCATCATTAAATTTATTCAGGTAAAAATCAAAATCCATTTGCAGGCGTTGGTTTGAAAATGATCACAAAACCTGATCATCCGTGCAAAGATAGCAGCAGCATGCAAACAGCAGCAGCAATTTGTGCCGATTAATTACTGCATAAATTCTCCCGGTAAAATTATTGGTAGTCTGGCAAACCCGATGCCTGTATCCTGGCAATAGCCGCTTCCATTTCCGTGCGCAGCGTTACAGTTGCTTCCTGGAAAGCATAACCAGCTTTTTCAGCAGCTATAGACCCGGATTCTATGGCTTCTATTTTCTCTCGAATGCTGGCAATACGCTGCAGAAAATTATCGCGCAGCTCTTTTAATTGGTCTGGTAAAGAGATGAGGAAGTTTTTAAAATCGGCCCATTGTATCTTCAGGCGTTGCAGGTTAAATGAGCTAAACCTTATAGGCAGGGCATTCTTTATATTTTCAAGGTAGGCGATCAATGTTTCCATGGTTATAGTTTTTTCTTAGGTGCCAATCGTTCTTATTGTAAATATAATGTACTTAAACATTCAATCATCAAAACAGCAAATGCAAATCTATGTTGCATACTGTCATCAAAAAAACAATTAATTTTTTTTAATGGTGAATTACCAGTTTCTTAACGCAAAGATGATGTTGCAACTTATTCCAAGCCTCAACTTGCCTGCTTATTTTTTATTGTTGCCAATACTTATTTTTTTGTGAATTAAGAATAAATACTAACTGCAATAAAAATAGCGTGACATTAAATTGACAGTTCAATCAACGCTTACGTCTGTACCTAAAAGCAGTTTTGAGAACAGCTTTTTGTGCGTGGTAATCAAATACCTTCTCAATACAAAACTATCATGAATAAGCACCCGGTTATCATCGTAGGTTAGCAGTAATGTTATAAATGGATTTAGGTTTACCAGGCCGGAGATGTTTTTTTGCTTAACAGTATAGCTCCTTTTATTGCGCCTGGTTAAAAGTGTAGTTGTATCGCCTGTGCTTGCCCACCAGATTTTTACATCCTGTATGGTTATGGTATCATTACCAGGCAAACCATTTAAATCGTTGAAGTAGATATGCTTGTTGTGTGCCCTTGTAAAGATGATTACATAAATTTCATTACCGGATGGCAGGCAACTGAACACATAACCATCTCGTTTTACGTTTTCGCTGTCTATGGCTATCCTGTATTCTCTATGCCTTTCTACCGAGCACGAACAAAAGCTTATACACCCATATAAGCAAATGGCTGTTACAATTATTCCTGCAAGGGAAAAAGAGGATTTCATAATGAACAGGCGTGAGACCTGCATTTTTGTATACTGAAGTTACTGCAGTTTGCCGCTATTGTTAACTGTTTTCCTACAATACCTGTACAATCAAAAATTTCAGGTAGTGGGTATTTTCCATTCCCCAGATAATAGGATGATCTGCAGATTGTGGCTGATAAGTTACCTGGCGCAATTTTCGCCTGGCATCTTTGGCGGCCATTTGTATTATCTCTAAAAACAAATCGGGTTGTACCAGGTTTGTGCAGGAAGAGGTAACCAGGAAACCGCCCGGCTTAATCAGCTTCATGCCGCGCAGGTTAATTTCTTTGTAACCCGTAATTGCTTTCTGTATGTTTTCGCGGCTTTTTGTAAACGCAGGTGGGTCCAGCATTACTACATCCCATTGTTTGCCTTCTTTGCCCCATAGTTTCAATACATCAAATGCATTCATTGCTTCAAAGCGGCATATCTTATCTACATTGTTCAGCGCTGCATTGCGGTTTGCCTGCTCTACTGCATTGGCAGAAATATCAATACCATAAACAGATTTAGCACCGTAATGTGCTGCATGTATTTCAAAAGTGCCGGTATAAGTAAACGCTCCCAATACGTCTGCATCTTTTACAATTCTTTGTACAGCTCTCCTGTTATCCTGCTGATCCAAAAAGTAACCGGTCTTCTGCCCGTTTTCTATATCTACATTAAAACGCAAACCATTTTCATTGATGACAATGTTGGTATCAAACGGTGCCGATAAAAAACCTTTTTGTTGTGGCAAGCCTTCCAGCTCACGCACAGGCACATCATTGCGCTCATAAATTCCTTTAGGAGAAAATATTTTTTCCAATGCTTTTACAATGGCCGGTTTCCAAACATCCATACCCAAAGCAAGTGTTTGCAAAACAAAATAATCGTTGAATTTGTCTATGATAAGCGCCGGTAAAAAATCGGCCTCACCAAAAATAAGACGGCAGTTTTCTGCGTAACCAAGCTTGCTTTTATACTGCCATGCTTTCAACAGGCGGTTGTAAAAAAAGGTTTCATCTATCACTTCATTCTTATCGCGAGTAAGCAAACGCACTATTATCTGCGACTTTGGGTTTGCGTATCCCCTGCCAACAAATTTTTTATCGTGTGTGTAAACATCCACAATTGCCCCGGCATCTAACGGCCCTTCCGCATTGTTTACCTCGTTGGCAAAAACCCAGGGGTGCCCGTCTTCTATGCGCCTGCTTATCTTTTTCTTCAGAAATACTTTGGTCATTTTTTGAAATTCAGGGCGCAAAGTTAATAGTATTTAGATTCAAGTATTTAGTATTAAGACGAGGCGGTTGGCAGGCGAATCAATAGTATGCAGTCAATAGTATTTAGTACAAAGACCAGGCGTTCAGCGGTGTCAAGCTAAAAGTATTAAAGTCAGGTACTTAACATATAATTGTAGGCTAGTTGCCTAGTCTTAATACTGTATACTAAATACTATATACTCTCTTCCGACAATTTGTCCTTATAAATCGGCTTGGCAACATTCTTGACTACCTTACCTTCGCTGACAATTTGTAAGATTATGAAAGAAAAAGATGTAAAAAATACAGGAAATGGGCAGAATGCTGCCAATAATGAGGAATTGCTGGATTTGAACGCAGATTCTGATGTGGCTGGTAGCAACCATCTTAGCAACCCCACAGATGAAGTAAGCGAAATTGAAAAATACCAGGAAGAAGCCGCTGAGTGGAAGGATAAATACCTGCGCCTGGTGGCTGAATTTGACAATTTCCGCAAACGCACTGCCCGCGAAAAACTGGAACAAGCCCAAACTGCCGGTAAAGATGTAATTACATCGTTACTGGATGTTTTAGACGATAGCGAAAGAGCCCAGAAACAATTGGAAACCTCCAACGATGTGGCTGCAGTAAAAGAAGGCGTTTTGCTGGTTTTTAATAAACTGCGGAATTCATTGCAGGCGAAAGGACTAAAACCTATGACAAGTGTAGGCCAGGAGTTTAACCCGGATTTACATGAGGCTATTACCGAAATACCTGCACCTACCCCGGAAACAGCCGGTAAAGTGCTGGATGAAGTGCAAAAAGGATATTATCTAAACGACAAGATTATCCGCTTTGCCAAAGTGGTAGTAGGAAAATAAACAAACACCAATACCCGTTTAACAGCTTTTACTGTAACGGGTATTGATTTTTTATACGCAAGAAAGCTCCGGCTTATATTTTATGTCAAAGAGAGATTATTACGAAGTACTGGGTGTTGGTAAAACTGCCTCTGCAGATGAAATTAAAAAAGCTTATCGCAAAGTAGCGATGCAGTTTCACCCAGACAGAAACCCCGGAGATAAAGCAGCGGAAGAAAAATTTAAAGAAGCTGCCGAAGCTTACGAGGTATTAAGTGACGCTGATAAAAAAGCACAGTACGACAGGTATGGCCATGCAGGCATGGGCAACAATGGCCGTGGTGGTTTTGGCGGTGGCATGAATACAGAAGACATCTTCAGCCAGTTTGGTGATATTTTTGGAGAAGACTTGTTTGGTAGCTTTTTTGGTGGTGGCGGAGGCGGAAGAAGTCGCGGTGGCGGTGGAAGAGCCCGTGGTGTAAGAGGAAGCAACCTGCGCATTAAATTAAAGCTGAATTACGAAGAGATTGCCAACGGTGTTACCAAGAGCGTAAAAGTGAAAAAGCATGTTGTCTGCACTACTTGTGCAGGCAGTGGTGCTAAAGATAAAAACAGTGTACAAACATGTGGCACCTGTGGCGGCAATGGCCAGGTGAAACGTGTTACCAATACTTTTCTTGGGCAGATGCAAACAGTAACTACCTGTCCTACCTGTAACGGAGAGGGCACTACCATTACTGCTAAATGCGGAAGCTGTAAAGGAGAGGGAAGAGTTTACGGAGAAGAAACCGTAAGCCTTGATATACCTGCAGGCGTACAAGAAGGAATGCAGTTAAGCGTAGGTGGCAAAGGCAATGCAGGTGAACGTGGTGGCATGCCTGGTGATCTGATTATTTTAATTGAAGAAGAAGCACACAAGGAATTGCACAGAGATGGATTGAACGTAGCATACGATCTTCATATTTCTATACCGGATGCCATCTTTGGTACACAGTTAGAAGTGCCCACTATAGACGGCAAAGCAAAAATTAAAATACCCGCGGGTACACAAAGCGGAAAAGTTTTCAGGCTGAAAGGAAAAGGTTTCCCTGAAGTAAATGGATATTCAAAAGGAGATCAGCTGATTCATGTAAATGTATGGACCCCTCAAAATATAAGCAGCGAAGAAAAAAGTATGCTTGAAAAAATGAGTGGTTCACAAAACTTTCAGCCACGTCCGGATAAGAATGACAAAAGCTTTTTTGATAAGATGAGGGAGATGTTCACTTAGGGAGTTATAAGTTATAAGTTGTAAGTGATAAGTTTTAAGTGATAAGTCCTTTTGCATCGTAGTATGCCTTACAGCTTTAAAGCCTTTTAATTGTAGGCTTTAAAGGACTTAAAACTTATTACTTACAACTTACTACTTGTTCTTAATTCGCTTTTTTATAATTTTGTACTAACACCTGCAGGCCATATCTCATAACGGTTGCAGGTGTTTTCTTTTTAAGCAATAAGCTTCTCCTTTTTCTACGAAAAGCCCATACCAGGCACTTTCAACTCTGGATGTATTGTATTATTTTGTCGCGGATTTTTTAAAACCACAACCTGCATGTTAATGGGTAAAAAAGAAGCACTGGGCGGATGGGGAAATTATCCCGTAAAAGAATCTTATACTATTCTTCCGCGCAGCCAGGATGATTGCATAAAAGCAATGCGTGAAGAAAAATTAATTCCCCGCGGATTGGGCAGAAGTTATGGCGACCAGGCCATCAATGATAACAAATATGTTGCTGTTTGTACCAAGCTGAATTACTTTATTGACTTTGATGAACAACAAGGCATATTAAAATGCCAGGCTGGTGTAAGCCTTGAAGAAATTATTACCACGTTTGGTCCAAAAGGTTGGTTGCCGATGATCTGTCCCGGCACTAAATTCGTAACCATTGGTGGCGCTATTGCAAATGATATACATGGCAAAGCACATCATATAGACGGTTCTTTTGTAAACTGTGTTGAATCATTTACAATACTAGTAGCAGACGGCCGAGTGCTAACCGCTTCCCGCACAGAAAATGAAGATCTTTTCTGGGCTAATTTTGGTGGATTAGGATTGCTTGGCGTGATACTAACGGCTACCATCAGGCTAAGAAAAATTGAGACCACTTATTTCAAACAAAAATCTGTGGTGATTAAAGATCTTGATCATATGTTGGAAGCATTGGATAAATATGATCATGAATACAACTATTCTGTTGCCTGGATAGATGCTTTGGCTAAAGGGAAAAAACTGGGAAGTGGTGTTCTTACATTGGGCAATGCCGCAAAACTTGCAGACCTGCCGGAGAAATTGAAAGAAGAACCGTTGAAACTTCACAATAAAGGCAAACTGAAAGTACCTTTCTTTATGCCCTCTTTCTTGCTTAACGGATTTACGGTGCGCATATTAAACCGCGTTATTGCATTTGTACAAAACAGCCCCAAAGAATTTGTACACTACGAGAAATTCTTTTTTCCGCTGGATGCGATCAACGACTGGAATAAAGGCTACGGCAAACGTGGCTTTATTCAATACCAGTTTGTAATACCGGAAGAGAACGGTAAGCAAAACCTGAAAGAGATTCTTGAAATGATTGCTGCCAGTGGCTGCACTCCTTTTCTAAATGTATTTAAAAGAATGGGTGATGGACAGGGTATTCTCTCTTTTCCATTCAAGGGTTATACACTGGCAATAGATTTTCCCGTAACAAAACAATTGCTCACTTTCACTCCAAAATTAGACGCAAAGGTGCTGGCAGCGGGCGGCAGGCTTTATTTAGGCAAGGATGCTTTACTAAACGAAAGCATGTTTAAAGAAATGTACCCGCAGCATACAGAATGGATGGCTATCAAAAAGAAATACGATCCGTCAGGTGAGTTTAGTTCTAATATTTCAAGAAGGCTTGGACTGAGTTGAGTTGTAAGTTTTAAGTGATAAGTTTCAAGTAGTAAGACCTTTTGTTTGGGGGTAATGACAAGTGGCTAGTAGCTAGTGGGATTGGAAAGTATATTGGCATTAGGCTAAATTCCTAATTCCCAATTCCTAATAACTGGTTGACGGACAACCAATCAACTCCTCCGCTTTTTATTCTTGCTGTAAATCTTTTTTGCTTTCTCAGCTATTGTAATAAATTCTTTCTGCACTTCATCGTTGGCATTATAAGATTCATTGGCCAGTATGATAGCATCTGACCAGGATGCAGATTTTACATAGGGTGAGTTCTTCAGCAATAAAGCAAACTCTGCTACAGATGCAGCAAAACGATGGCATTTAGGCATGTCGTTAAACTGGGTATAAGTAAACGGTGCACTAAAAAGTGAGACTTTTTTTATTGTATCTTTTGGAAGACGATAATTAATTACTGCTTTAGCCAGCGGTTCGTTACCTGGATTGTCAACAGAACTGATATTGGAATAAGTAGGCGTTATTTCAAACATCGCCATTAATGTGTGGCCTGAACCTACTTCACCACCTTCCAGTTCACTTAATGAATCTGCCACTGCTTTCAATTTATTATCAAACCCAATAAGGCGGTATTCTTTTACTAAATCAGGATTAAACTTCACACTCAGGTATGCATCATCTGCAACGGTGTACAATGTTTGCGTTAATTCTTTCACCAATACTTTTTCCGCTTCGCGTTCATTGTCCAGGTAAGCAAAATTGCCATTGCCTTTCTTAGCTAATATCTCCAGTTTAGAATCTTTGTAATTGCCCATGCCCACGCCAAGACAGGTAAGATAAATACCAGACTGTCGGTGCAGTGTTATCAGGTTTTCCAATTCATCATCATTGGCCTGGCCAACATTAAAATCGCCATCGGTTGCCAGTATAACACGGTTGTTTCCTCCTTTGATAAACTGGCTTTGCGCCAGGCGATAAGCTGCCTGTATACCAGATGCACCGGGCGTAGCACCACCGGGAGACAATTCTTCCACTGATTTATTAATCTTTTCTTTTTCTGTGCCACATGTTGGCGGCAACCAAACCCCCACTGTACCACCATACACTACAATAGAAATGGTATCTTTTTGGCGGAGGTTGTTTATCATTAACTTAAATGCAGACTTCAGCAAAGGCAAACGATTGGGCATGTCCATAGAGCCGGAGACATCAATCAAAAACACAAGGTTGCTGGCTGGTACTGTATCCAGGTTTACTTTTCTTGCACACACTTTCAGGTAAAACAATTCATTTTCTGCATTCCAGGGGCAATCGGTCAGGTAAGCATCAAAATTAAAAGTGCTGTCTTTTGCAGGTTCTTTATAGCCAAAGTTGAAGTAGTTGAGCATCTCTTCAATACGCACAGCATCCGGGGGCACCACACTGCCCATATTTATGAACCGCCGCATATTGCTATACGCTGCTTTATCCGTATTAATGGCAAAACCTGTTTCAGGATATTTTTTTGCTGGTATAAATGTATTCTCCAACAGGTTGCTGTACGTTTCTCCGCCAACAGACCAGTTGTGTTTGGCATCCCACTGCATGTCTTTGGTAACCGATACCAGCCTGCTTTTACGCAGGTTGCCAACGGCCCTTTGCATTTTCATGGTAATGTTGGTATAGTTGAGTGCAGATAGCTTCAACTTAAGTTCCTGGTAACCGTCGTAAGACACTGTTGCCGAATCATCTTTTTGTGTAGAGGTAATGCCAAAACTGCCGGAGCTTCCGGAATAGTATATATAGCCTGTAGAATGCAAAAGAATCTTGGTATTGGGAAGGGGCGTACTACTCTCATCCCTTACTTCGCCCCGCAAATAGTATTGAGCAGAGAGTGAAAGGCTTATTAACAGGCTCAGCAATATGGTGCTTATATTTTTCAACCGGATACCTGACCTTCTTAACAAAATTTTTCCTTAACAATAGCAGGCTAGTACAATATCAAATAAGTAAACGCTTTATCCTACTAATTGGTATATTTCTTTAATATTTCTGCCTAAGCCATCATAATCAAGACCGTAACCTAATACAAATTTGTTTGGGATAGAAAAACCAAGGTAATCTATCTTAATAGCGTATACGGTGGCTTCCGGCTTGTGCAAAAGAGTGGCTATGGCCAGGGATGCGGGTTGCTGGTGTTGCAATTGAGGCAGGAATTCGCTGAGCGTCTTACCAGTGTCTACAATATCTTCCAATATAATGACATGCCGATCTATGATGTCTGTATCCAGGCCAATGGCGGTAATTACCTGGCCGCTGGATTTTGTGCCTTTGTATGAAGCCAGTTTTATAAAGCAAATCTCCGCTTCAATAGTAATACACTTAAATAAATCTGATGCAAAAATAAACGACCCGTTTAATATAGCAATAAACAAAGGTTTTTTACCAGCATAATCTTTGTTAATAGCCTTTGCCATCTGGTCTATTTTGGCAGCTATTTCTGTTGCTGGCAAGTAAGGTTCAAACTCTTTGTCGTGTACGCGTATTTTGCTCATTGCTGCAGGTTTGGTTTGGGTCAGTTAGAATGTATCAGCAATTGCTGGCCTGCTTTTACATTGGCAGTATCCAGTTTGTTCCAGGATTTTAGTTGTTCCATGCTGACACCATATTTTTTTGAAATGCTGTACAAAGTTTCTTTCACCTGCACCACATGCATTGTATCACTGACAGGCTGAACAGGTTTTAAAACAGCAGCTTCTTTTAAAATTGCTTTCTTTTCTTCTATCAGCAAAGGCCTTTCGGGTGCTGTAGTTTGCAGGTATAGTTTTTCACCAACAGCTGGTTGCATCTTGTCTGTAAGCAGGTTGTTTGCCAGCAAACTTTCCAATCTGATACCTTCTGCCTGGGCAATATAATAAATCGTTTCACCAGGTTGCACCATATGATAAGGCGTGGCGCCGGTTTTGCGTTTGCGTTGTAAATAAACCAATTGGTCTGTCTTAAGCACGTCGCCATCATTCAAATCATTAAAATCCAGCAAGCGGGCAAAAGAAATGTGGTGATCTTCTGCAATGCTTAATAAAGCTGTTCCTTGTTTTACAAACACCACTTTTGCATCATTAATGCTGAATTCAGTTGCCGGGTAATCAGGGTGTGCAGGCGCTATGCCCGTAGTTGCTTCATCGGGTCTTGTGGTAATATTTCCTGAGGGACTAACAGCATCAATTACTACAGATGATGTATTGCTGCCGTTTGTATTAGCTGCAACATCATTAACAGGTGGTAATTTACCCATGGCAATAAGAGTGTATTGCTCCAGGTTATAATCTTCAATCAATTTTATAAGAATCTGTGCATAGCGATAGTTTGTTGCATAGCCAGCTTGCCTTAAACCATTTGCCCATGCTTTATAATCTGTAGGATCTAACTGAAAAAGAAAAGCATAACGTGGACTGCCTTTTAAAAAATCTGAATGATCCCTGTAAGATTGCTCTGGTTCTGTATAACTGCGGAAGCATTCACCCCGCGCATCATCATCATGATATACTTTATCACCTGTCCAGGTGTTTTTGCATTTAATGCCAAAATGATTGTTCGATTTTCTTACCAAATCGCTGGTGCCTGCCTGCGTTTCATGTATGCCCTGAGCCAGCTTAATAGCTGCCGGCACACCGGTGCGCTGCATTTCTGCAATGGCAATATCACGATAAGTATTGATGTAGATAGCAACGTCATCCGCTTTTTGAGCGTTGGCTGCTATAGATAATACAACCAGAAAAAAGAAAGCAATTTTTGCCCGCATAGTTACTTTTTAAAAATCAGCATCAGTCCGTCCCGCAGGGTAAGCAATACATGTTCTACCCTGTCATCCTGCTGAATATATTCATTGAACGCCTGAATGGCTTTTGCATTTTTTCCTTTTGGATTGGGCTGCAGCACTTCTCCATGAAAAAAAACATTGTCTGCCAGTATTACCCCTCCCTTTCTTACCCTTGGCAATATCATTTCATAATAAGCCAGGTATCCTGTTTTGTCTGCATCTATAAAAACCAGGTCCCATTCTTCTGCCAGGGTCGGAATGATATCTAACGCATTTCCGGTGTGCAAAATTATTTTATCATTTGCATCCGACAAGTTAAAATTTTGGCGGGAAGTAGCTGCGTCATCTTCTCTTAACTCAATGGTATGCAATACGCCATCGCTGGTGAGGCCTTTGGCAAGGCATAAAGCGCTATACCCGGTAAAAGTGCCTATTTCCAAAACATGTTTGGGCGAAACCATGCGGCTGACCAGTTCTAACAGCTTGCCCTGCAGATGACCACTTAACATGTGGGCGTGGGCATGCGTTTGCGTTTGCAGGTTTATTTTTTGCAGGAGCGGGTCTTCCGGCGATGAGAATTGTTCTGCGTAAGCTTGTGCTAATGGAAGAATGATATCCATGCTCATGGGGCAAAGATACTATAAGTAGTAAGTTTTAAGTGGTAGGTTTTAAGTCCTTTAAAGCAAGTAATAAGTTCTAAGTGGTAAGTTTTAAGCCCTTTAAAGCAAGTGATAAGTTGTAGGTTGTAGGTTTTAAGCCCTTTAACGTCGAAAGGGGTAAATTGATTTATAAAGTGGTAAGCCCCAATGCCACGCAAAGGGACTTACCACTTAAAACTTATCACTTACAACTTAAAAGTTCGGTTGCAATGAATGCTGCGTATAGAAATGAAGCACGTGCTCTACTACCTCTTCAGCAGTGTCTACCATTTTTAATAATTCAAGGTCTGCCAGGTTGATGTTTTTTTCTTGCATCATTACCATTTCCATCCAGCTCATCAATCCGCCCCAATACTTTTTGCCAACCAGTATCAATGGCACTTGCGTCATCTTGCCGGTTTGTATAAGGGTAGCCACTTCAAAAAATTCATCCATTGTACCAAACCCACCGGGCATCATTACAAAGCCCTGGCTATATTTGGTGAACAGGGTTTTGCGCACAAAGAAATTATCAAAGTTCAGGTTGGCATCACGGTCTATATAATGATTAGATTCCTGCTCAAAAGGTAATTCTATATTCAACCCTACAGATTTGCCCCCGCCTAGTTGAGCACCTTTATTGGCTGCTTCCATAATACCAGGGCCGCCGCCAGAGATAATGCCGAAGCCTTCTTCCGCCAGGCGTTTGCCTATTTCTACCGCCAGTTCATAATAAGGGTTTTCCTCTTTCGTTCTGGCACTGCCGAAGATAGAGATGCAAGGGCCTAATTTTGCCAATGCTTCAAATCCATCTACAAACTCTGCCATTATTTTAAAGATCTGCCAACTGCTTTGTGCTTTAGATTCACTCCACCTGCGCTGCTTATTCAACTTGATTGTATCATGCATACTTCAATCGTTTAAATGGTTTAAAGGTTACTGTATAAACCAATTACTTACTACCATCACTTGCTACTGCGTGATTTGTTTTAATTCATTCATACAGACAATAAATGCCATCGATTCGTTTGTTGCGAAATGCGATGGCATCCGGTATATAAAACGTTTAAAAACCAGTTTTAGTTTATTGCGCTGTCTCTTTTTTGGAAATTATTAATAAACCAAGATAGGTTAAGAGGCCGTTGATGATTAACAATTCAAGCCCTATTTCAAAAGCCCCGAATAAATCTTTCTGGTATTTATCGAGGAAAAAACAAATAACAGGTGCTGCAATGCAAACAATGGGCACCAGCTTGTCCTGCACACTTCGTTTGGTAAGTATGCCAAATGAAAACAAACCGAGCAAAGGCCCGTACGTGTAAGCAGCCACTTTCAGTATTACACCAATCATGCTTGGGCTGTTTATCCATTTATAGATAAGCACAAAAATTAAAAATATAAACGCTACAGTCAGGTGCACTCTTTGTCTTGTCTTCTTTTTCTCTGCATCTGTTATAGTTGAATTGCGTTGTATGCCCAGTATGTCTATGCAGAAAGAAGAAGTAAGTGCTGTAATAGCACCATCTGCACTGGGAAATAAGGCAGAGATAAGCGCAATGATAAATATTACAGAAACAATCGGCGGCATGTATTTTAATGCAATTACAGGAAAGAGTTTATCGCCACCTGCCGGGTTTTGATCTATCATAAATCCTTTAGTGCCGTTTGCATTGGTTACAAAATGACCACCAATAGAGTCTGCATACAAGTACAGTAATCCACCCAGGAATAAGAACAAAAGCAATACCAGTAAAAGAATCACTCCCAATGAAACCACATTTTTCTGCGAGTCTTTTAATGTTTTTACTGAAATGTTTTTTTGCATCATCTCCTGATCCATACCCGTCATGGTAATGGTAATAAATGCACCAGCCAGTATTTGTTTTACAAAAAACAATTTGCTGTTGGGATCGGTAAAAAATATTGTGGAATAGCCTTTTTGATTCATAGCAGCCAGGCTTTCTCCAAAACCAATGTGCAGGTGTTGCAGAATGTATATTACGCAAATAACAAGACCTGCTAACATGCAGGTGGTTTGCAAAGTATCAGTATATACAATGGTTTTTACGCCGCCTTCGTAAGTGTACAACAATATCATCAATAATATAACCAGCGTGGTAAGCCAGAAAGGCACACCAAAACTATCAAGAATTGCTCCCTGTAAAATATTTACCACCAGGTAAAGCCTTGCTGTGGCACCAAGTGTTCGTGATAAAATAAAAAATGAAGCGCCGGTTTTATAAGATGTAAACCCCAGCCGGTTGCTGAGATAATTGTAAATAGATGTTAGGTTTAAACGATAATACAAAGGCAACAGAACAAAAGCAATGGTAAGATATCCCAACAAGTAGCCAATAGTAATCTGAAAATAAGCAAACCCTTCATTTGCAACTGCACCCGGTACACTTACAAACGTAACGCCGCTTAGCGAAGTGCCTATCATGCCAAACGCTACCAACATCCAGTTGGAGTTCTTATTGCCAATAAAAAAAGAATCGTTATTAGAGTTGCGCGATGTGTACCAGGCTACTATCAGCAGAATAACAAAATAAATAATGATAAAAGAGAACAGCAAAAGAGGCGACATAAATGACTTTGGTTAAATCAAGAATTAAAAACGGTGGCACCCTAAGCGGGCTGTGTTAAGTGTTGGGTGTTAAGTTTTATGTTACTGCGGTGTTGCACCTGTTACAGAAATAAGCCACCTTGTGGTGAAAGAACATAACACCTAACACATAGCACTTATCACATTTTACAAATAATCTTTGAAGGTATAAAACTCTTTGGTAAGTTGTGTTTGATTATGCAAATACCTTATCAAACAAAAAGAAAACAATTATGAAGATTGAATCAGTAGCGGTGTTTTGTGGTTCTAAAAATGGCAATAACCCTTTGTATAGAGAACATGCAGAAGAGTTGGGCAAGTACCTGGCCATCCTTAAATTAAGACTGGTATATGGTGGCGGAAAAGTAGGCTTGATGGGCGCAGTAGCGGATGCAGCATTGGCCAATGGCGGTACGGTAATGGGTGTTATACCAAAAGTGCTTACAGATTGGGAACATCAGCACCTGGGCCTTACAGAATTGGCTGTGGTGCCAGATATGCATAGCCGAAAAAAAATGATGTATGATATGAGCGATGCTGCTGTTATACTGGCGGGCGGTTTTGGCACATTGGACGAAATGTTTGAAATGCTTACCTGGAACCAATTAAAAATTCACGACAAGAAAATTTACATCCTCAATACAGCCGGCTTTTACAGTCATCTCATCAATCATTTAAGAATGATGGAAAAAGACAGTTTTTTATACGATCCATTAGAGGAAAGAATTATTGTTTGCAATACACCTGTTGAGTTGTTCAATAAAATTGGCTAGTTAACAGCACAAAAAAGCCACGGAATATCCGTGGCCTTTATTATTACTTTCAGCATATTTTATTTTCTATCACTGCTTTCTTGGATGGAAATAAATATCAAAGCCTGCTTTTAATACAGGTATAACAGCGCCATTAAAATCTCTATATGGCGATTGATTGCTATTGATTAAATCTATCATCAATGTAAGGTTCATTTTGCTTCTGCCTACCAGGCGTTGCCCATAGCCAATACCAACCAGCAAACTGGGTGCATTGGTAGTAAAAGAAGCAGAGGGATGAGGATTATAATTCATATCCGTTTGCGTATAATGTATCCAGTTATATTCCGGTCTTACCTGCAAGTACAAAAAGGGCAGCGGATAAAAACTGGCAAATACACCGGTTCCATAGTTAAAACTGCGCTGGCGAATATTGCCATTGTAATAAGGATCTGCTCTTATAGAAGTATAATTGAAGTTTGTAAGCACGCCTACATCCAGCCAGCTTTTAAGAGAGTAACCAATCTCTGGTGATATGCCGGCGCCAAAAGTATAACTATCATAACCCAGGCCGAGGTTGCCGCCAATAAATAGGTGCTCTTTTTTAAATCCATCGCCATAAGTCTCTTCATCCTGGTAGGTATCGCGTTCACGGTTGCGCTCCCCTTCCCTGTAATAATGCTGTGCACTTGCACCGTAGCTTGCACTAAACAACAAAGCCGCAATAACAATTTTCTTTATCATGGTATCAATTTAAGAAGGTCCGACAGGGTGGCTGGCAAAAAGTTTAATTAGCTCCGGCACTACCGGTTAAAACAACACTCAAACCCAAAACAACGCAATTGTTTTAAAAAACTGTATTAATGCCTTGTTAAGGAAATATTTTCTCCGCATTTAAGATATTATTGGGATCAAATACTTTTTTAATTTCTTTCATCAGGTTTAATTGCTTTTCTTCAAAAACAATATCCATATAACCTTTCTGCACCAGGCCAATGCCATGCTCTCCACTGATAGTTCCTCCCAACTCTTTTACCAATACAAATAATGCACGCAGGCTTTCAATCATAGCGGGGTCATCCTGGCTATTGCTGGTTCCGTTCTTTTTTATACGAATGTGAAGATTGCCATCACCCGCATGTCCATAACATACAGCATGAAAATCGTATTGCTGGCCAATTTTTTTAACGCCTCTTATTAATGCAGGCAATTCTGCACGCGGCACAACTGTATCTTCTTCTATGCTATATCCTTCTAACTTTACTGCTTCCGCTACACGACGACGAAGCTTCCATAATTCTGCTTTCTGTTGTGCATCATCTGCAAAAAACAATTCACCTGCTTCGTATTCCATCAGCAAATTGCCGATGGCTTCCATATCGCTCATCAACACATCCAGGTTATTGCCATCTACTTCTATAATCAAATGCGCTTCTATATCATTGGTAATAGGCACTGCACTGCTGCCTACCATTTTGCTAACAATTTGCAATGCATCTATTTCAACCAACTCCAGCGCACTGGGTGTAAAGCCTGCCCTGAAAATAGCACTAACAGCTTCGCCTGCTTTTTCTAAAGATGCAAAAGGTGCCAGCATCAGCAAATCATATTTAGGCAATGGCAATAGCTTCAATACAATTTTTGTAACCACAGCCAATGTTCCTTCACTACCAACAATCAATTGTGTAAGGTTATAACCGGTAGAGTTTTTTAATACATTGGCACCTGTCCACATAACCTCGCCAGTTGGCAATACCACTTCAAGGTTAATTACATAATCCCTCACCACACCGTATTTTACTGCTTTAGGCCCGCCACTGTTTTCGGCAATATTGCCACCAATAAAACAGGAGCCGCGGCTGCTGGGGTCTGGCGGATAAAACAATCCTTTTTCTTTTACAGCATCCATCAATATTTCTGTAATTACACCTGGCTCTGTAATAACCTGCAGATTGCGTTCATCAATTTGCAAGATGCTGTTCATGCGGTCTGTGCTTAACAAAACACCACCCAGGTGCGGCAATGCGCCACCACTTAAACCAGTGCCTGCGCCGCGTGGTGTAACAGGTATTTTATGTTCATTGCAAATACGCATGATAGCACTTACTTCTGCAGTGGTGCGTGGCCTTATTACTACATCCGGCAGAAACAAGAGACTCTCTGTTTCATCGTGCCCATAGTTTTGCAGCGCCTCTTCGTCTACCAAAACATATTGCTGGCCCGAAATCTTTTTAAACTCTTCCAAAAAATTTAATGCCGTGCTTTTCTTTTCTGCTGCCATTTGCATACCGTCATTTTTTGCAAAATTCGGGAAATAGCGCCAAGATTATTAAATAAGGTTCAGATTTTTCAGCACTAAAGAGAGAGAAAAAACTTTTTTAAAATGCCCTGCCATAGGGTTGTCAGTGACCGGTTTTTACTTTGTATATCACTAAAACAAAAAACCATGAACAAGACAATTATTTCCTATTTCCAGCATCAGTTAGCAGAAGAAGCCGTTACCACAAGGGCCATGTTAAAAATAGTTCCGGCAGACAAATACGACTGGCAGCCGCATCCTAAAAGCATGAGTTTGCTAAGATTGGCTACACACGTTGCAGAAATTGCGGGCTGGGTGCAGTTGGCTCTCGACAGAGATGTACTTGATTTTGCAACTACTAATTATCAACCGGAACCATTTACTAACAACAAGGGCTTGATGGATTATTTTGAAAGCCGTCTTGCCGCGGGCACTGCAGCTTTAAAAGATGCAGATGATTCTGTACTTTCTAAAGAATGGGTGATGCGCAATGGAGAGCAGGTTTATTATACTGCTACTAAGGGCGAAGTGTTGCGTATGAGTATGTCTCAATTAATTCATCACCGTGCACAATTAGGCGTTTATCTTCGATTACTTAATGTTCGCATTCCAGGTTCTTATGGACCAAGTGCAGATGAAATGGAGGAAAGCGTTTTTAATGAAAAGCCGATTACTGCTTAGTATATCTTGTTTCACGCAGCGAACGCAATGAAGCGGGGGCGCAGAGATTTTTATTATCTATCCGCTGTGTTTTCTGCCCCTTTGCGTACGCTGCGTGAAATATTAATTACAAAATTTGTTTTTACCTCAAGCGAAAAAATTCTATGCTTTAAAGCCTATTCGTTCCCGATCTTCCCATTTGCGTTGCGCAGCCTTCTCATCCAATAGATTTTCCATGGCATCGTAAATGCTATTCAGTTGAGCATCGTGTTCACCTAACCTTTCTTTTATTTCCTTTAATTGCGTTTTCAGATCGTTTTGCATTAACACAATTTTCCTTATCTCAACAAAAGCACGCATGATTGCAATATTCATGCTGATGGCTTTATCGCTATTTAAAACACCACTAAGCATAGCTACACCTTGCTCCGTGAAGGCGTATGGCGTTATTGCAGTATTGCGTTTATTCTGGGATGCGGTCACAATTTGTGATCGCATCGGCTTAATATTATTTGGTGCGGTCACAAATTGTGATCGCAACGGCTCCCATTCTTTTGATGTAAGCCTGAACATGAAATCCTCTGGAAACCGCTTGCTATTTCGTTTAACAGCCTGATTCAGTATCCTGGTCTCAGTTTCATAAAGTTGGGCAAGATCAAAGTCTAACATAACCCGCTCTCCTCTTATTTCATAAATCCTGTTTTGAATAGATTGTATTAATTGCATATAGCTTTTTTAAACAAAAAATAAGGTTTACGGCGGCAATTTATAAAAGCTAAAGCAAATTGAAAGCGATTGTTACTACACAGCAATTAATTATTATTCCACAGAACACATGATTACTTTACAACAAAAAAGCCCAGGCATTTGCTTGCAACAAACGCCCAGGCTTTACTCTTGCTTAAACCAAATCAACCTAACTTTCTTCCTAATACATCTTTGCCTTGTAGTAATTGATTGTATCTTTTTAGGGCTTCAATAAAGTAGTAATCTGCATAGGCTAGCGGCACATCTATTTCTACGCCGTGAGCAATACTGCCTACGCTATGCATCAATAAAAAATTGCCATTGCTTCCCAGTGGTGCACGGTATGCGGGGCTGGCCAATGAATGCAAAATATTTACTGCTGCATCGTAATATTTTTTTCCTTTAGCACCAGAGTAAGTGCTCAGCTCTAAAAATGCAGAAGCAGCAATAGCAGCAGAAGAAGCATCACGCAATGTTAGATCAAATTCTTTTGCATGAGATTTTATACCCGGAGTATAGCCTTGTTGTCCTGCATTAAAATCCCAATAAGGCACAAAGTCTGAAGGCAGGTTTTTATTGTTGATATACCAGTCTGCCGTTCCTTGTGCTGCTTTTAAAAACTTTTTGTCTTTTGTTTCGCGGTAAGTCATGGTAAAACCATAAATAGCCCACGACTGACCTCTTGACCATGTTGAATTATCAGCATAACCTTGTGCAGTTTCTTTTGCCAGCACTTTGCCGGTTACTGTATCATAACATATCACATGAAATGAACTATAGTCTTTGCGTATCTGGTTTTTCAATGTATTTACTGCATGGGTAATAGCAACATGCCTGAAAGAAGTATCGCCTGTTTCTTTTGAAGCATAGAACAGCAATTCAAGGTTCATCATATTGTCTATGATAACAGGAAAATTGTAAACCTTATCTCCATGCCATGATGGAAATGAGTTCCATGACTTGATGCAACCGGTGACAGGATTAAATCGTGTGCACAAAGATTTTGCAGACTGTATCAGTATATCCCGGTATTCTTTATTGCCGGTAAGGCGATAAGCATTGCCGAAACTGCAATACATCATAAAGCCAAGATCGTGATGCTGCGTAAAATTCTTAAGCGGTTCTAATTTTTCTGTCCAACTGGTAGCAGCTTGTTTTAAAACAGGATCTCCCGTGTATTCATAAGTATACCAGAGATTGCCCGGAAAAAAACCAGGCGTCCAATCGTACATATTTGTGGTAACCATCTTGCCATCTTTGCCCGTGGTTTTAGGAAAAGCAAGATTATTTTTATCTGCTTCGGCCAGCAGATTTTTCAACTGTTTATCTGCGTAGTTGAAATTATCACTCACAAACGAAGAATCCTTGCCCGGTATCTTTGATGCGCCGGTTAAAAAAACAGCGACAACTGCTGCAATAAAAACGTATTTCATAAATTAAGGGAATGCTGGTTTTAAATTATTAATTAGCCGCTGGTTATTTAATAGAGTACTGTTTTTACATTACTATTTTGATTTTGTGAATACCAAAATGTTTTCGCCATTGGTTTTTGCATTATTGATGGTAAACACAATCCTGTTTACATTTTTGTCCCACGAGCGTTGCAAACCTTTGTCTTTTATCTCAAAGTTTTCTATTGCAGGTGTAACTGCTGTTGCATTATAAGCAAGGTCTACAGATATGCCATTGCCAGTAAGGCGCAACAAACCATCTTTAATTTTTTCTACCTTGTTATTAGTCATAAAATGCAATTCATTTTTCCCATTGTTTGCTTTCAGGTTGTATTTATCCGTTATGGTAAATGATTTGCCTTTATTCATTTTGTACTCACGCATCCACGTGTTTACCTTCGCATCTTCAGGGTAAGCACCTGCTATGTCTACAGAAAATGTAGTTGCTTTTGATGTACTATTAAACTGTGGATTGCGTGCTTTGTATTGAGCGCCGTCTTTTTGCTGAACGCCATTAATAAGCGGCAGGTTATGAAAAGCAGATTGCATGGTCCAGATGGAATAACGTTCTGGCCCAAATGTTTGTCGTGTATAATTTTCGCTACCTAAATCAATCAGCAATGGTTGTCCATCATAAAACACGATGCAAGTACCTACATCATTATGATTATGGCTTTCTCCATTGTGGCCGCCTAATGCAGAGAAATAAAAACCATCTGTGCTGCTTGCATTTTCGCGTGCACCCATAATTTGTGTCCCAGGCAACCAAAACTCTTTTAGCAATGGCTTTATTGGCTTTCCATCCAGTATTTCGTTTGCTTTCAAAATATTTTCAAGACCAGCTTCTACTGTTTCAGCAGGCACTCCATCCTTCCAGTTTTGTTGCAAAGCCAGATAAGTACCGAACCCTTTCATTAGTGTATCGCCTGTTGCATTGCCATAATCATATACCAACCCTGCATCTGGATTTAGTTTAGCGCCGGCATCTGCATAGTTGATGTAATAATGATCATTGATATACGCCTTACAGATATAATTGCCGATATTCTTTACCAGCGGATCTCCAAACTTGTTTATGCCAGTCGCATGTTCCAGCAAGTGCAAATAATGATACAGCATACCACCTGCATGCGACCAATAGGCCGGCCCTTCTTCACAACCTCCATCGTCTTTGTAATAATTAATAAATTTGTCTGCAGACTGCATGCTCTTGTATAAGCCCTGCAATCTTTTCTGTTCATCTTTTTCAATAAGCAATATGCAGGTAAGTGAATTATAGTTCACCCAGATATTCCAGTTGTTTACCATCATGCCATCTTTCTGCAAAGCCATCCACCAAAAATCATTGCGAGTATAATAAGGCTGCAGTATCCGCTTGTTGATTTCGTAAACAATACGTTTTGAAATAAGCGGGTTGATTTTATCAAAAGCTTCATTAAAAAAATAATGCGTCCAGGCCAGCATAGCACCAGTCATACCTGCACCCAGATCTATAACTGGTTCGTTTATATCTGGCAACCCGGGGCCAAGTTTTTGAATATACAAATGTGCAGAATGCGTCCAACTGGTCATTTCGCAAATAGCCCAAACGCCGTCCATGATTTGTGGAATAAACCGGCCCTTTCCTTCTACTAATTCTGCCAATACCAGTTTGCGAAGTGCTGCTGTATTCTGGCCATATGGCGCTTGCATAACATCGCGGTTGCCAGAAGTAACAAACTCCTGGTAAGCTGTAGCAGGAACTACCTGCCATTTATAGTCCAGCAACTTTGTTGCGTCAGTTATCCATTGCTGGCGATATGCAGATGGAATCTTTTCCCACTCCTGCCTGTTGTTATAAGCAGGAAAACGCACCCAATCTGTTCCTTTCAATAATTTATCACGCAACTGTTCCTGGGTCAAAGCCCCAGCAAGCATGTCACGTTTCTGTTGGGCGCCGACGCCTGCCAGGATAAACATCAGCAAAAAAAACAAGCAGTACTTTTTCATTTACTATTTCTTATCAAGTAAAGATTATCATTGTTCTCAATGCCGGCTCACTCTATTCACAATAACAGCCTTTGAGCTAAAGCACATTCATTTCGGGTTATTATCCCGGTTGCAAATTTTAAATTCGGCCTCGTTGTTATTGATAGACTCTTACATAGTCAACATAATATCGAAAGGGCAATATGGCATCGTCTGTTGGCCCTGGCCATGAACCTTGTTTGCCCAATGCAAGGTTTAGCAGCAGGTAGCATTTCTTCTGAAAAGGGTTAAAGGAGGTGTGTTGCGAATTCTTAATATCGAAAACAAAATATTTTTTATCATCAAAATAAAAGCTGATCTGGTTACTGTCCCATTCAATAGCATATACATGAAAACTGTCTGCAATATTGGTAGTGATATACTTGCCGCCCAAAGAACTGTTGCCGCTTGCTGTGGTATCCGGGTAATGCATGGTAGCATAGACTGTAGTAGGATCTTTCCCTAAAAACTCCATAATATCTATTTCTCCACAACCTGGCCAGCCTATTTGCGCCCTGTTTTCACCCATCATCCAAATGGCAGGCCAGCTTCCTTTGCCTGCGGGTAGTTTTGCCCTCACTTCTATTCTACCATACTGCCAGGTTTGTTTGCCCAGTGTATTTATGCTGGCAGATGTATAAGCCGCTAACGAATCTTTTTGACTTGCATTGGTGGAGCCGGCTTTGTAAGCAGCATTTGGCCAGGTTTCTTTGCGGGCCTCTATTACCAGCATACCATTCTCTACATGACAATTCTCCAATCGTTTAACTGTATAATACTGTGGTTCTCCATTGCGAACAAATCCGTTTTCATAACTCCATTTGCTACTGTCTGGCAATCCGGTATAGTTAAACTCTTCTGCCCAAACCAATTTGCGGGTTTGTTCTCCTCCACTCACCATGCTTGCTTTGTCTTTTGCAGTACAGGCCTGCAAAATGAAAATACAAATAATTGCGCAAACGCAAAGCAGTGGTTTCATGCTATCGATTTAAACAATCCGAAAAAAACTTCTTCACAACCCGAAATATTTTTTGGTTTAAAAACATGCACCTGTTTACGAATAAACAAGGTGCATGTACCAAAACTGCGTAAAATGGAATTGCTAAGGCTACAGATTTTATCTACCCTCTAAACTATTTAGAGAGAAAGGAAATTAATTTATCCAGCCGGTATTTTGTATTAAGGAAGTATTCATTTGTATTTCAGATGCTGGGATTGCCCAGTTATAGATATAATCGCCTTGCCACAAATAAGTGCTTACGTTAGCACCCCAGCATTGCCTGATGCCATTGCCAGCAAAAAACACTTTGTCTTTCCATGTCTTCCAACGAAGCTCATCAAAAAAGCTGATTCCTTCATTCACGAATTCAACTCTTCTTTCGTTACGAATTCGCTCTCTTAAATCTGCCTGGTTAGTAACTGTTGTAGCAGCATTAGAGTTTAGTAAAGCAATGCCAGCTCTTGCCCGTACAGAGTTTACCAGGTTAATAGAAGTTGCATTGAAACCTTGTTCGTTTAACGCCTCTGCCCACATTAATACTACGTCTGCATAACGGATCACCGGTAAATCTATAGGACCCGTAACACGGCTAATCAACTGTGTAGAACCTTCGTATACAAATTTGCGGTACAGGTAATAAAACTGGTTGCGGGTATCAGTAAACAAATCGTTGGTAGGAGGATTTTCATCACGAGATGGCCAACGATTGGTAAATGTCTGGTCAATACTGTTGATAGGTCTTCCCAGGTAAGTTGCATACGGCGTAATAACAGAAGCCTGTAAACGTGGATCACGGTTTGTGTAGGCTGCTTTAATACGGGCTTCGTTGCCTGTTGAAAGGTATAAACTCATATCAACACCCCTGGCTGTTGCCGCTGTAATTTCTGCCGCAGTAAGGTTGTCACGAAAGAAATACACTTCACGTTTAGCAGGCGCCATTGCGTTGTAACCAGGAATAATATTATCCCAATTGAATTTAGTGCCATCTACATTCTCATACAAATCAACACCGTTTGGCGAAACCAGGTAATTGTTCCAGCAAGAACCAAATGAAGAACGAGAACCGCAATAGAATTGTGTAGTAGAGCCGTAACCATCCTGGTTGATATTCTGTATAGAAAAGATCATTTCGTTTGATCTTTCATTAGCCAGTGTAAACAAGTCTTTGTATGTACCCGTAAACAAAGAATAACCAGCATCACTTACTTTCTGGAAGTCTGCTGCTGCATTAGCCCATTGTTGTTTGTACATATAAGCCTTACCACGCAAAGCATAGGCTGCGCCTTTGGTAACGTGACCATACAATCCATCGCCGCTACCGTATTTCAATGGCAGGTTAGTTTCATTGATAGCATCTGTAAGATCCAATATTACCTGGTCCCAGATTTTATCTTCTGTTTCACGTGCTTTGGTAGCACCAGATGCATCAACTACTGTAAGGTATAAAGGCACCCCTTTAAACAATTGGTTCAACCTTGAATAAAAATAAGCACGCATGAATTTGCATTCTGCTATATATCTTGCTTTTTTGGTTGCATCTGATGGAGATTTAACAGGAATGTTTGTTATAGCGTCATTTGCACGTTTCACACCTTCATACAACTGTTGCCAGTTGGTGCTGAAAATACCACCGGATGAAGTAATGGTACCTCCCAGCAAGGCATCCAAATCACGCCCCTGGCCTGTTATAGCAAAGCGGTCAAACTGGTACAATTCATTACCTGTAGCGCCACCGGTAGCAATGCTCAGGCGCATGGCCTGGTAAACGCCAGACACACCCTGGTCTGTAAGTGCATCAGTTGTCCACATGGTAGTATTGCTGGCCGAATCATAAGGAGATGTGTCCAGCAGTTTTTTCTGGCAGCTTGCAGCTACCAATACAATTGAAAATATAATAAACAGCTTTTTCATCTGTACAATATTTGATGGTTTATAATTTTCCGAAGAACCTGCGTTACTTTTTTGTTCGTTGTTGTTTTGCAAGCAATGGTTCATCGTAACTTTTATTTTTTAGAATGTAATGGTAACACCTGCAGCTACTTGTTTCATTGTTGGATATCCTATGCTGCTTCCAATTTCAGGATCAAGACCTGGATATTTGGTAATAATCCACAGATTCTCTCCAGAAAGATAAACCCTTGCTTTGCTTATCATTGCTTTTTGAGAATACTTCAACGGAATAGTATATCCAATCTGCAGGTTTTTTAATTTAAAATAGCTGGCATTGTACAACCAGAATGTACTCTGCGTTGTGTTTTGTGCATCTGAATTATATTTCAGCCTTGGATATTTGCCATTGATATTATTTGCAGGATCAGATGGATTAGCATCATTATAAAAGTAGTGATCATTTGCAATAGCTTTAGTAACCCCAAAACCATTACGGGTTACTGTAGTATTGTAACCATCATTCCAATAATATTGCATACCTGTGCTTCCAGCCCATAGCATGAAGATGTCTATACCATGCCATGCTGCACTTGCATTGAAACCGAAGTTCCATTTGGGAGTAGTAGAAGTACCTGTAAACTTCCTGTCGAAAGTGCTTCCGTAAGTGCCATCGCCATTATTGTCTGCATAAATTATATCGCCATAATACAACTGGGCTTTAGTAGCCGCGGTGCCAGTAGAAGCAGTAGTTACGGGTGCAAATTTATATCCGGCTGCAATCATACTTTTTACCCAATTAAGATCTCCGGGTGTTCTTATCATACCATCTTTAGGACCTCCGTGTATATTAACACTTCCATCGCTATTGGTGTAGCTGCCATCTCCTTTGTAAGGAGTCTGCATATAAAACTCATAAGGCAAATGATCTTCTACTAAAATTGAAGGAGAACCATTGTTAGACACAGCGCCAAGGTTATTTGACCATACTTTATTGCCGCTTGCATCGGTAGTATATCCTTCTACAAATTTGCCTTTGTAAGTAGTAATTTTTGTAGCGTTGTAAGCCACATTGCCTGACAATGAAAGATCAACTTCGCCAAATTTTTTGCTCCAATTCAGTGTTAACTCAATACCACGATTGTACAAGGTGGCAGTATTTAGAAAAGGTTGAGCCGCTGTACCAAGTACTCCGGGAATGGGAACCTGGGTGATAATACCGTGTGTAAGCCTGTTGTAGTAATCAAGTTCTACGTTCAGCGATCTAAAGATGGTTGCTTCCAAACCGATATCAGTTTGGTCTGTAACTTCCCATTGCAAAGCAGGGTTAGCAGTTGTAGCTTGTGCAAGACCAGTGGTTGCCACACCGCCAAATGAATAGTTTACAGGGCTGTAAAACGCCTGGTAAGGATAATATGTTTGATTATTGTATACAGTTGTACTGCCAATATTACCCAGCTTACCCCATGAGGCACGCAGTTTCAAATTCCTGATTTTATCTTTCAGATTTGCAAAGAAATCCTCTTCAGAAATTCTCCAGCCTGCAGATACAGAAGGATAATAACCCCAGCGATTTTCTTTTGCAAACCTTGAAGCTCCATCATAACGAAGGTTACCTTCCAACAAATATTTTCCTTTGTATGCATAGTTTAAACGGCCAAACCAGCTTCTTACAGACCAATCATATTCAACACCAGAAGCATTATTTGCAGTTGCACCTGCAGAAGAAAGTGTAGAAATATTATAATCAATCAAACCAAGCCTGCTGGCACCAAAACTATAGTAGTCGTTATAAAATTCATTATAACCAGCCAGTGCTCCTATTTCGTGATCGCCACCAATTTTTGTGTTGTATCGTAAAACCGCATCAATAGTAGTTCTATAATCTTTATTGAAACCGTAGCTGGTTGTTACTTTATCAGGTGTTGTTGCAGCTGAGCGTAAGGTGTTGGTAGAAAAATCCCAACGGTTAATGGGTACTGCATGTGAATTGGTTTCCTCAAAACGTGTTTGGTAATTCACTTTTGTTTCCAAAGTCAACCCCTTTATGATATTAAAGTTTGCATACAAGGTTGTGTTGATACGCGTTTGATTGTCTTTGCCAGCAGTTCCATCCAGGTAAGATTGTATGTTATTGGCAAGTGGGTTTTCTTCTGTAGCCGAAGGATAACCATACTTTCCTTTATACAAAGGATATACGCCAGGCGTTGTCTGGTATAAATAAGTGTATACGTTATCCATATTAGCCAAACCAAAACTTTGCAGTGAAGCAAAAGTTTGCGTACCAACAGTAATTACTTTATTAATTTTTGCTTCAAGATTTGCCCTGAACTGATAACGTTCTGTTCCGGTGTGACTAACAACACCTGGGTTGTTCTGATAATTAGTAGAAAGCAAGTAAGTAACTTTTTCATTACCTCCACTTACTGAAACGTTGTGGTTTTGAGCAGTCTTGTTATTAAATATAGCATCATACCAATCTGTATTGGGGTATGCCAACCAGTTAGGAACGCCTATTGAGTTAGTATCATTAGGGGCAGCTGCGGCAGCTTTCCACTGATCTATTCTAGCTTGTGGAAATATAGTAGCCTGGCCAATATTGACTTCGCTTTCATTAATCAAGCCCATATGCCTGGCATAATCTGTAACAAACTCAATCTTGCCCGAAGGAGCTGTTCTTGAAGCGAACCCATTATAAGTGACTGCTGTTTTATTTCTGTTTCCTTTTTTAGTTGTAATCAATATAACACCATTAGCAGATTGAGAACCATAGATGGCTGCAGAAGCTGCATCTTTTAAAACTGACATTGATTGAATGTCATCTGGGTTTACTGCATCCATAGAACCGATAATTCCATCAATCACCACCAACGGCGCACTGTTGTTTAATGTGCCTACACCGCGGATATAAATGCTGGCACCATCAGAACCGGGTTTACCAGTAGACTGTCTTACAAACACGCCTGAAGAAAGACCTGCCAAAGCAGAAGATACGTTGGTAACAGGACGTGCTTCCAGTTTATCTGCAGTAATGGTAGACACAGAACCGGTCATGTTCACTTTCTTTTGTGTAGCATAACCTACCACAACTACATCGTTTAAGCTGCCCGATTTTGATTTGAGGCTGGTAGTAATAGCAGACTGATCGCCTACTACAATTTCATTGCTTTCATATCCAACAGAAGAGAGTACCAGTACACCTCCTTTGGGAACAGCAATGGAAAATTTACCGGCTGCATCTGTTGCAGTACCGTTTTTGGTTCCTTTTACCGTAACAGTAATACCTGGCAATGGATTATTTGATTCATCCGTTACAATACCTGTTACCGTTTTTGATTGAGAAAAAAGCATGGCAGGAAATGCCAGCAGTAAGAACAACGCCGAAAAAAGTTTAATGCCCGGCGAGAGCCTAGATAATTTCATACGCAGTAGTTTTTGAAAAAAAATTTTAAAAACCCTGCCGTCAAAGAAGATTGGTTTAGGAGAAGATTTTCTTTGTGGCAAGCTTTCTAATCGCAATTTTAAAAACTTACACTACATCAAAGGGGGGCTATTGTAAATGAATGTGGGGGTTTTTATAAAACGTTTTCAAGCTGTTGATTTTCAATTGCAATTATTCGGCTATAGGTAGAAGATATATTAAGTCATTTGCAACCTGTCTTATTAAAGACTGCTTAAAAAAGAAATAGCGTTCATCAATTATAGTAAATGATGAACGCTATTATATTTTGATTGATCGTGATCAGGCCATTGCAGCAATGATTGCTTTCAATTCATTTTCATCTGGCAGGTAAACATTGCCAAAGTCTGTTACCAAAGGATTGGCAAAACTCATCGGGTTCACGGTTGCCTTTCTTACAGAACCATGATATTCTTTAGCGCCGGATTCTTTCATTAGTTGCGCAATGTTTGTTGAACGAATACCTGCGCCTGGCATAATAATAATACGATCGCCAGCTTTTTTTACCAGCTCACCTAATAATTTGCCTGCTTCAGGTGCACCTGTTTGCTGACCGGAAGTAAGCACACGTTCACAACCGGCATCAATAATATCTTCCAACGCTTTAAATGGATCCGGTGTTGCATCGAAAGCACGGTTGCAGGTTACGCCCATCGGGTAAGCCCATTCTACAAATTGTTTCAACAGATCAACATCAATCTCTCCATTAATTTTTTGCGCACCGATGGAGATACCATCGCAGTGCAGTTCTTTACAAATGCGGATGTCCTCTTTTATTATCGCTATCTCATCTTCATCATAATAATAATTACCACAACGCGGTCTTACAATTGGATACAACTTTATAGATATCCTTTCCCTGGTTTGTTTAATAGTACCATAACTGGGCATGGTGCCACCTTCAACAGGGTTATCGCACAACTCAACACGATATGCCCCTGCTTTTTCTGCTATTATACACGACTGAACATTGAACGCACAAACTTCTAAAATTGCTTTTGACATAAAACGAATGTGAAAATGTGGAAAATATGAAAATGTGGAAATTCTTTTGAGGCGAAAATAGAACGCAGATCTTTATGATTGTTATGATTAAAAAGATTCACAAAAAATCTTTTGCCCTTTGCCCTTGGTTCAAAAAAAATCATAACAAATCTTAATAATCATAAAAATCTGCGTTCCATCAATGTGGAGCAAAAACCGTTTCCATTTCTTCTAATGTTTTACCGGTGGTTTCTTTTACAACCAATCTGCTGAAAAAGAAATTGCACAAGCTAAACAATGCAAATATCCAGAACATCATTGCAGGCCCTGCTTTTTCCAATAACCATGGAACAAATTGTCCCACTAACCATACAGCTACCCAAAGCATCAAGGTGCAAAACGCCACTGCTTTTACCCGCACTGCTGTTGGAAATATTTCATTGATGATAATCCAGGTAATGGGGCCCAAAGAAAATGCAAAGCAGGCAATATAAAACAGCATCAATATTAATAACCACGGGCCTTCTGTTTTGCCGGTATAAAATAATAGCCCGCAAAGTATCAATGAGACTACAATACCCGTTAAACCGACTGCCAATAATTTTTTTCGGCCGTACTGGTCTACCCATTTAATGGCAATAAAAGTTGACAACAGGTTTACAGCCCCGATAACTACTTGCAACAATAATGCATTGCTGCTATCTATACCTGCGGCTTTAAAAATACTGGGACCATAATATATAATAGCATTGATGCCGGAAAATTGTTGAAACACCGCCAGCAATACACCAATGAGCAGTGGCAAACGTACAGCCGCAGAAAAAAGTGATACGCTACTTTCTCTTTTTTGCTGCGCTGCTTTTTGTATTTGGCTTAATTCTGTTGCAGCTTCTTCTTCATTGCGCACTGTTGACAATACTTTTGCAGCAGCTTCAATTTTGTTTACGCTTACCAACCAACGCGGACTTTCGGGTATAGCATACAACAATGCAATAAACACAATGCTTGGGAGTGCCATCGTTAAAAACATAGGCCGCCATATTGCTATTGCATCCAAATGCAAATTGATAAGCAATGCATTTGAAAAATAAGCCAGTAAAATTCCTACGGTGATAGCCAGTTGATAATAAGCTACCATTCTTCCTCTTTTATCTGCTGCTGCAAATTCAGAAATATACATGGGCGATATTACAGAAGCCATGCCCACACCAACACCACCAATAATCCTGCTGGCAATTAATAAAGAAACAGATGGTGCAAAAGCGCAACCCAATGCAGACAATAAAAACATCAATCCGCTTAAGAGAATGGTTTTCTTTCTGCCAAGGCTATCGCTCAACAAACCGCTTAGCAATACACCTGCTATGCAACCTGCCAGTCCGCTGCTTACCAGCCATCCTTCCATAGTAGTTTCTAATGAGAATTGCGTTTTTATTGGTTCCAATGCGCCTGATATTACGGCGGTATCAAAACCAAATAATAAACCGCCCGTAGCTGCTGCCAGGCATATAAATTGTTGTTGTCCGGATTTAGTTCGCATGAATAGAACGCAGATTTTTATGATTGTTATGAAGGTTATGATTTTTTGAACCCGGCTTTTGTACTACGATTAAACATCGTTGCGTCGCACTCTTTTGGCTTTTAGTTATCTTTCACCAACTTCTCCGCTATTAACCGTTGTTTTTATAAATCCCTGCTAATCTAATGTCACCCCATCGGGGTTTTGTAACAATTGATCACTTCATTTCTATATTAATGCCATCCCTTCGGGATTTTATTTTAAACCATGATTCATAGGATTAAAGGACATACAGGAATTCTTCCCTATTACATTCTCATCTGCTCTAATCATAACAATCATGATAATCTGCGTTCCATCATTGTACCAAACGCATTTTCACATTTGTCACATTGCCACATTTATCACATTAAGATTTGGTTCTTACAAACGCTTTCACTGTTGCACATTTTGTTCCTTCACCTTTTCCATATGGCCTTACTGTATATTCTTTTACATGCTCGGGCACCACAAACGTTTCTGCATAATGCACTACAAATGGTTCAAAGGCATTGGCGGGGCTTTCAACAATCGCCTCTCTTCCTTCTACAAGGTTTAAAACGTTTACACTTCCATTGGTTTGGTGCAATACTTTCTTCGTAAACCAATGACGGCGTGTTTCAATAAACTCACGTTCATGCAAACCTGTATATTCTTCTTTCCATCCATCTCCTTCAGCAATGGTGTAAATAGTGTTTATCAATTGTGTTTTTGCATACTCAGTTCTTCTGCTCCAATCCAACACATTTTTTCCATGTTCTATATTGATGGGTCTTGGCTTGCCATCAAGGCCCATGCGGCCCCAATCCCATAATTTAAAAGTGAAGATGTACGGCGTGGCGCTTATCTCCAACACCATACTGTTTTTGCCAGAGCAATGAATAGTGCCCGCAGGAATCAATACATGATCGTGTTTTTTTACCGGCCATTTAGCAGTGTATTCCTCCGCGTTAAAAGGATTACCGCCTGCTTGCGCTTCCTTTAAAGCATCAATCATTTTTTCCGGTTGCACATTATCGTTAAAACCTAAGTAAACACAAGCATCATCACCTGCATCCAGCATATAATAACTTTCATCTTGCGTATAGTCCATTCCGAAATTTTCGCGGATATATTCTGTGGTAGGATGCACCTGCAAACTCAGGTTGCCGCCATCCATAGTATCTAAAAAATCAAAGCGAATAGGAAACTCGTCTCCAAAACGTGCCTGCACAGGCTCGCCTAATAATTTTTTGGATTGTGCAAATACAAGGTTGATTGAAGGTGTTTCAATAACGATACCATTAAACGAAAACAACAAACTGTTTTCTTCCGGCACACAATCAAAAGCCCAGGCAAAATTCTTTTCACTTCTATCCAGGTCGCAATACTCTTTCATCCATTGCCCA
This sequence comes from Chitinophagaceae bacterium, assembly GCA_047602295.1. Taxonomy (GTDB): domain Bacteria; phylum Bacteroidota; class Bacteroidia; order Chitinophagales; family Chitinophagaceae; genus JACMLD01. Next base: position 5,777,561 of record JASGHP010000001.1, read on the forward strand.
CCCCAGGGACCAGGATCAAAAAAGGTACCAGCCTGAAAGGGCGTGTCACTGCATGCTTAAGGGCGTAATTATATGCTTCGCCACTTACCATTTTCGGTTGTTCCGGAGCAGTAGTATCCACAACAAAGTTCCATTTTGCCATTAAGGTTTTCTTGTGTTTATCGCACACACGCCAGTCAACAAAAAAAGCCTGTTTGTATTGCAGTGATGCTTTTTGCCGGTGATTATTTAAACCAAGATTGCCAATTAAATTTTTTCTGAAACGCAATTGTATCTCCCAACGTGGCATATCAAAATAAACAAGCAAAAAGGGATTGTCTGTAAACAGGGAAGCTCCAGGGCCAAAAATAAAAACAGTTTCGGGTGTCTTTTCTTTTAAAGATTGTTTGATAGCCTTCAACTTATCAGCATCAAAAAAATCAATCATTTGCAGGCGGGTGATATAGCCAAATATTTCATCGTCTGTAACATCCGGATACACCAGTGTATTTATTTTATCTTCAGAAAGAAAATAGTCTTTTGTAAAATAAAAGGTTCCTTTCAGATTCGCTTTAAGATGATTTACAATCTCATCTTCCATCACCCCCTGGTAAGTTTCTAACACTACCACTTTCTGCGCTTTGCTTACATCATCTACCTGTTGCTGTATCGCCTGGCAAATAACATCCCAGCCTTCAAGCGCAACGGCCTCATTCAATTCAATTTCAATAACAGGAAACTTGTCGTAATTGGAAACAATATTGTTCATGATATGATTCTTCTTAAGGCCTTATATTTTTACTGATTAATTTAATTCTTGTAAACAATGTGCTAAACCTAATATAGCCGCATCTTCCTGCAATAAAGATTTTTTTACCATTACTGTTCCCCACGGCGACCATGCCTGTTTTTTCATTTGTGCTTCTATATAAGGCATAATGATATCTGCACTTGCCATTACGCCACCGCCCAGTATCACCAACTCAGGATCGTACGCCAATATAAGATTACTGATAGTCGCACTCCATGCTTTCATACTTTGCTGCATAATATGCAATGCCAAAGCATCGTTTTGTTTGGCGCATTCAAACACCGCAAAAAAATCTATCTTTTCATAACCACGTAACAAACTCTCAATATATAGTGGATGACTTTTTACCCGTGCTGGCAAGTTCCAGCTACCACCATACATTTCTGCACAACCGGTATTGCCGCAAATACATTGCTCACCTTCATAGTCAATAGAAAAATGACCGCCAAGTATACCTGCCTGGAAATGTTTGCCTCTTAATAAGTTTCCTTTCATCACTACCGCGGTTCCTATACCCGTACCAATGGTTACCATTACCAAATCATTACAATCTTTGCCTGCACCATATTTCCATTCACCTGCTGCTGCCATGCGGGCATCATTGTCTATAATGCAAGATTTGCCCCAGTTTGTTTGCGCCCATTGCTCAAGGTCTACAGCTATTGCATCATCATATTTTCTATTGGTATGAACAATCTTTTTCTGCACTGTATCTACCAAACCCGGAAAAGCCAACCCTATTCCAGCCAGCTTCTCAACCGGCAATTGCTGTTCCTGTATCAATTGATTGATTTGATTGCGCAAATCCGGCAGATATGCGTCCAGCGTGCCCGCACTATGTGCCGGAACAATTTTTCGGGCTATCACTTTTCCATCAGCCACCAATCCTATTTTACTCCTGGTGCCGCCCAGGTCTACTCCTGCAAAAAAATCATTCATAATTACTTTCTTTTCAGAGAGACAGAGGTCAGAGGTAAGAGGTCAGATTGCCGAGCCGCGGACTTCAGACTTCAGACTTCTGACTTCCGGCTTCATGCCTCAGGCTTCGCATACTCACTGGGCGTTTTGCCAAATTGTTTTTTAAACTCCTGCCTGAAATGTTTTAAATCATTATACCCAACTGCATAAGCCACTTCATATACTGTCATCTGTTTTTCACTCAGCAATTGTGTTGCCTTCTTCAACCTGATTGATTTAATAAAATCATTCACCGATAACTGGCTTACCGCTTTTATCTTCTTATACAATATGGGTGCACTCATGGCCACTTTTCTCGACAACATTTCCACGCCAAAATCTGGGTTATCTAAATTCTCTTCCACAATGTTTATCACCTTTTGCAAAAACTCCTGTTCAATAGCATTGAGTCCGGAAATCTTTCCAGGTGTTTCTTTCGGCTCTTCAGGCGTGTAAGTATTTAATTGCCGTTGAAAAATCTGGCGCAATCTTTCCCTGGCCGCAAGCAGGTTACGTACATTCAGCTCCAGCACTTTTGTACTGAATGGTTTGGTGAGATACATATCTGCGCCTGTTTCTAACCCGCTCACCTGGTCGCTTTGCGTACTTTTTGCTGTTAATAAAATAACAGGTATATGACTGGTGCGTTCATCTGTTTTCAACTTTGCACATAATTCCAGTCCATCCATTATTGGCATCATAATATCGCTTATGATGATATCGGGTATTTGTTGGGTGGCTATAACCAATCCTGCAGCACCGTCTGCTGCTTCCTGTATATTGTATTGAATCTTTAAAAGTATCACGCATTAAATTGCGCAGCTCTTCATTGTCTTCAACAATAAGAATGGAAGGAAGATTCCTCTCTGCCAAAGATGGTTCGCCATTTAAAAGCGAAGCCGGTTTAACTGATTGCTTGCGATAATTTTCTTCTGCACGTACTTCCCTCAAATCTTTTAACTGGTCTGCATCAAAATGTTTATTGCCTTTTAAAAGGCTTACACTAAAAACAGTTCTTCCTTCTTCATTATTCGTTGGCGGGTTACTTTCTACAGTAATTGCTCCTTTGTGCAGCAGCACAATATTCTTTGCCAAAGCCAGGCCTATTCCATAACCTGTATTCTGCACTCCATGATCATCTACCTGGAAAAAATTAGTAAACACTTTGTCTACATATTCAGGCGCAATACCCCTTCCGTTGTCTGCAACTTTTATTATAACTTCTTTTTCTTTTTCTATCACTTCCAACCAAACCCTGCCATGTTCTGGTGTAAATTTGAAAGCATTTGCTATAAGATTAAAAAATACTTTTTCCAATTGTTCTTTATCAAAATACAATGGAAGATCATCGCCATTATACACAATGGAAGTAGCAATACCTTTCTTTACTGAAATATCCCTGAAACTGCTAAACACTTCTTCCAAAAAAGGATAGAGATCATATTCCTGCACTGAAAGTTTCAGGTGATCGGTTTCAGCCTTCCTGAAATCCATCAGCTCACTTACCAGTTTCAGCAGGCGGTTGGCATTTTGTTTTACCGCACCCAGTTGTTGTATGGTGAAACTATTCGCTTCACCCGAGCTCATCATTTTCTCAACCGGTGCCATTATCAGTGTAAGGTGCGTTCTTATCTCGTGAGAGACATTGGTAAAGAAGTTCAGTTTTACCTGGTGCATCTCCTCTTCTTTTTTCAACAGCGCTCCTAAGAAGAAATAACGCAACACCAAAAACACAATACCCAAAGATGCCAGCACATATAAACTATATGCCCACCAGGTAAGCCAGAACGGAGGTAGTAATTGCACGTTCAATGCAATGGTATCGCTCCATACGCCATCGTTATTGGCACCTTTTACAAAAAGTGTAAAATTTCCAGAAGGCAGATTGGTATAACTAGCCTGTGGTGTACTGGTATAAATCCATTCTTTGTCGTATCCGTCTAACTTATACGCGTAAGTATTCTTATTGCTTTTTATAAAATTCAATAAAGCAAATTCTATGGTAATTACATCCTGGTTATGCTTCAGCGTTAGATCAGCAAGATTGCTCATGCTTTGTTTTAGTATGCCGGTAGAATCGCCGGGGCTTACCGTTTCATTAAATAATTTTAAACCGGTAAATACTATTCTGCCAGCTTTGGGGTTAGATTGAATTTTTTCAGGAAAGAAATGCGTGATACCATTAAAGCCCCCGAAAAAGAATTCACCTTTACTGTCTTTGAAAAAAGAATTATAATTAAACGCATTGCCTGCCAGTCCATCGCTTACTGCAAATACCTGCAACTGTTCAAGCTTTGGATTATACTTCAACAAACCTTTATCGCTGCTAAGCCAAAGATTTTGTTGATCATCTTCCAGTATGCCTAATATATTCCTGTTGCCAATTTTATCGGGCTGATTATAATAATCCAATCGCTGCGCCTTCTCATTGTACTTTGCCAATCCGCCTTGCTGTATACCTACCCATATTTCTGCATTCTTATTCTGAACAATACAGTTTACGCCATCACCAGAAATTTTTCTGAATTGCTCTCCTTCCATTATGTATAAACCATCTGTGGTGCTCATCCACAAACGGCCTTTATCATCTTCCAAAAAATGAGTAGCCGTAAAATTAAACGGTGGCCTTTGCGTAAAAGCTGCGTTTACTGGTTCCAATCCCTGCAAGGTTTTGGTAAATAGTTTTGTGCCGAAAGTGGCTCCTACCCAGAGCCTTGCTTTGCTGTCTTCAAATACCGATAAGATTTCTTCATTCAACGACGTGGGATCATTTTCCCTGAAAAGAAATTTTTTGAAATCTTTTTTTATAGGATCAAACAAGTTCAATCCACCACCATGGGTGCCTGCCCATATCTGCCCCTGCCAATCGCGGTAAACAAACTTCACCAGGTTTGAACCAATAGAACCTGCATCTGTGGGAGAAAATTTATAATTATCAAACCTTCCATTGCTGCGATCGTAATAATTTAAACCACCACCTTCTGTTCCAATCCACAAATTCTTTTTTTCATCTTCTACAATGCTGCTGATAACATTGTTATTAAGATAATTGGGTTGATCTTTTTTGCGCAGCACAAAGAATTGTGTATTGAGCGCATAGCTGTAATTAACGCCACCGAAATAAGTTCCGGCCCACATATTGCCCATTGCATCCTGGAAGAGACTGTGCACACTATTCTGGCTAAGGCTTTCTGCATTTTCATCGTTCTGTTGAAATGTATACAGATTGTTTCCCTGGTCATCCAATACGCTAATACCCTCTTGTGTTCCTACCCATATATGCCCTTCTTTATCAACCAATAATTTCCTGATGTTATTATTGATAAGAGCACTGGCAGCAGACTGATGGAAAAAGCGTTTGAAGATGCCCGTTCTGCTATCGTACTGGTTCAGTCCATTGGTATGTGTGCCTATCCAAATTCTTCCCTGCCTGTCTTCTTCAATGCTGGTAATTACATCTCCGCTTATGCTATGCGGGTTGCGGGCATCGCTCCTAAAAAAAGTATATGGCGCAGTGGTTTCAGGTTTGGTAAACATAAATAGCCCCTGCGATGTGCCAACCCATAAATATCCATTGTGATCTTCAAGAATTGCTCTTATAGAAAATGTTTGTAGTGAATCATTAATAGCTGGCAACGACACTGGTTCCAATGCATCATTATTGCCGGTTTTTATCAGAAACAAACCACCTGTAGTGCCTGCCCATACACGGCCTTTTTTGTCTTCATACAAACATTGAAAGGTAACTGCTTTCTTAAGCGGCGTGTGTATTCTTTCAAACTTATCGGCCAGTGGCAGGTATTTGTTTAATCCATTGTTGGTGCCTACCCAAAGATTTTTTTTTGAGTCGCCCAATATGCACAAAACGCCATTGCTGTTTAATGTAGCGGTATCATTGGTTCTTGACTGGTATAATTTAAAGCGGTAGCCATCATAACGGTTCAGCCCGTTGGAAGCACCAATCCAGATAAAATCCCGGTCATCTTGTCCGATGGCGATAACTGCGTTTTGAGAAAGGCCATTTTCTACCGTGAGGTGGTGAAACGCGGGTGGTTGTGCCTTGCCTGCAAAGGCGATTGCAAAAAAAATAAAAAAGGAAAAGATGGTATGTAGAGGCTTCACTGGCATGCTCGTTGCTCTCCCGCAGGTAGATTTTTCATAAATATATACATCAAAAACATTCCTTTTTAGCCATTTATAAAATCCCCCTGAATCATTTAAGATATCCCCCTCATTATTTGCCAATTGATAGTCATATTTGTATGTGCAAGATAAAACACTTGCTGCCATATGCCGCCCGTGCTGTACTTGTCTTGATTTAAAACAAGTATCATCTATATCACCCGCCTGGCTATTAAAAAGCAGCAAAATTTACAAGCACCAGATTAAACAATCCTAATACCCGGTTTCTTTTAATAAGCTTACATTCGGTAACTGGCTTAAATTTCTTTTTTAACCATGAGCACCCGTCGGAATAAAACGATTATTGCAGGCCTTGTGTTGTTTCTGTTGGTTTTCCTGATAGGCAAGTTTGCTTTTACAGAAAAACTTGCCATTCCGGCAGATGTGCAGCAGGCGATGAATGCACTGCCCGACAAACTCGACTATAACATCCACGTAAAAAAAATCCTTTCAGATAAATGCTTTGCCTGCCACGGCCCTGATGCTAAAAAACAAAAAGGCGATCTGAGATTAGACATTGCTGAAGCTGCCTACAATAAAGAAGCTGAAAGCGGACGTAAGGCCATTAATCCCGGAAGCATTGCAAAAAGTGAAGTAGCCAATCGTATTCTTAGTTCAGACAAAGAATATGCAATGCCCACACCGGCATCTCACCTTAGCTTAACCACAGAAGAAAAAGCAGTTATTCTGAAATGGATTGATCAGGGCGCCAAATACAAACCGCACTGGGCTTTTGTGGCACCTGAAAAAGTTAGTCCGCCAGATGTAAAAGATGAAAAATGGGTGAGGAATGATATTGATCGTTTTGTATTGGCAAGACTGGATAAAGAAAATATAAAACCTTCTGCAGAAGCTGATAAAGAAACATTGATAAGAAGAGTGAGCTTTGATGTTACCGGTCTTCCTCCTACAGTTGCAGAGATAGATGCTTTTGTAAATAATAATAATCCCAATGCTTATGAGCAAATGGTAGATCATTATTTGCAATCGCCCCGTTATGGAGAACGCATGGCTGCATGGTGGTTGGATGTAGCACGTTTTGCAGACAGTCATGGTTACCTGGATGATAAACACCGCGATGCTTCTCCATGGCGTGATTGGGTGATTAGTGCTTACAATAAAAATTTGTCGTACGATAAATTTATCACCTGGCAACTGGCGGGTGATCTTTTGCCCAACCCAACACAAGAGCAAATACTGGCAACAGGTTTTAACCGCAACCAGAAACAAAATACAGAAGCAGGCATTATACCAGAAGAGTTTCGTGTAGAATATAATATAGACCGAACCAATACATTGGGCACTGCCATGATGGGCTTAACGGTTGGTTGCGCCAAATGTCATGATCATAAATATGATCCTATCAGCCAAAAGGATTACTATTCTATGTTTGCTTTCTTCAATAGCACATTTGAATTGGGAAGCTCTAACTATGGAGCTTACAACAATATTGTTCCCGGCCCTACCTTATTGTTGACCACAAAAGATGAAGAACAAAAAATTGCAGCACTTTCTGGTTTAATAAAAAACCTCTGCAGCAAACAAACTACCAGCAATGAACAACCGGAAAAAATATTGAATGAAAAAGTAATTGCCCATTTGTCTTTTGATAAAGTAGAGCAGTTGAAAAGCTCTGATGATAGCAAAGCGAAAACAGGGCCAGCCATCCGCAATGAAATACAGCCCGCATTTTCTGCACATACTAAAAATGAAAAATTCGGTCAGGGTATTGCCGGAAGTTCTTTATTGCTGGATGAAGAAACAATAGTAAACTTTCAACCTTTTAAACTTGGCTTCTTTGAAAGGTATGAGCCTTTTGCTTTTAGCATTTGGGTAAAAGCTCCTAAGAAATATGAGGAGTCGGCTATTCTTCATCAAAGCGATCCGCGTCGCTATGGCTTTCAGGGTTACGATTTATTGTTGAAAGACAACAAAGTTAATTTCCGTTTGATGCATGCTTATCCGCATGATGCCATCAGCGTATTTACGAAAGAAACATTGGATTCTAATAAATGGTATCATATTGCAGTAAGCTACGACGGCAGCAGCAGTGTAAATGGCATGCAGATATTCATTAATGGCAAACCTGCAGCTACTACTGTTGAGTATGATAACCTGAAGAAAAACATTAAGCCTTATCCGGATATTCACAAAGTGGCAGGCTTCTATGGGTTAGCATTTGGTGCCAGGGTTTTGGAAAGGACTATGAAAGGCGCAGAGCTGGATGAGTTCTGTATGTTCAATAATACAATAGATGCTAACGAAGCGGCTTACCTGTACAATCAACGTGCTGTTCATTTTGCACCCAAGAAAACAAATCTTGCACAAAGAGCAACTATCGACAGCCTGATGCGTGCCCGTATTCAACTGGACTCTTTGTATGATTCTACCAAGGAAGTAATGGTAATGGGCGATTTGCCCAAGCCACGCACTACACGTGTTTTGTTGCGTGGTGTTTATGATAATTACGGCGATACAGTTCAACCTAATACACCAAAATCAATTCTGCCTTTTCCAAAAGATTTGCCTAAGAACAGGTTGGGCCTTGCAGAATGGTTATTCTTGCCGCAACAACCGCTCACTGCAAGAATTGCGGTTAACCATCTATGGGAGATGTACTTTGGTCGTGGTCTTGTAAAAACTTCTGATGATTTTGGCAACCAGGGAGAAATGCCTTCACATCCGGAATTGTTGGATTACCTCTCGGTAATGTTTCGCGAGAATGGCTGGAACGTAAAGCAAATGCAGAAATTTATTTTGATGAGTGCTACTTATCGCCAGCAATCGGTGATAAGGCCAGAACTGGAAGAAAAAGATCCCAACAATATTTTACTGGCAAGAAGCAGTCGTTATAAAATGCCCGCAGAAATGATCCGCGACAATGCACTTGCCATTAGCGGGTTGCTTTCCTCAAAAATTGGTGGCGTGAGCGTTTATCCATATCAGCCACCAGGCTTGTGGGAAGCATTGAGCGATAAATCGTGGCGCTATATTTATAAATTATCTGAAGGTGAAGATTTATTCCGCCGAAGTATTTACACTATTGTAAAAAGATCAAGTCCACCACCCTTTATGCTCATCTTTGATGCACCTGACAGAAATTTTTGCACTGTAAGAAGATCCGTATCCAATTCGCCTTTGCAGGCATTGGCGTTGATGAATGACCCAACTTTTATTGAAGCATCAAAATTTGTTGCCGCACGCATGATGCAACAAGCAGGCAGTACAGAAGACAAACTGGTATTGGGTTTTCGTTTGGTAACAGGCCGCCACCCGGATAAAAATGAAACAGCCGTGCTTAACCGCATGTACAGCACAGAAAATGATTTGTATAAAAAGAACCCGGATAAAGCGAAAAAGATTTTAACGGTAGGCAATGCTAAAATGGATTTGCCCGTAGCAACAGAAACAATGGCAGAGACAGCAGCGTACACAGATGTAGTAATGGCATTGATGAATACGGATGAGTTTATAACGAGGAAGTAAATGTGGAAATGTGATGAATGTGGAAATGTGAAAATGAAAGGACCTCTTGTACCTCTGTGAAAAACCTCTATATCCTCTCTGGTAAAAATAAAATCCCGAAGGGATTGAAATTAATATAGCTATGAACGAAGACATTCAAAAAGCATTAAGCAACCAGGGCCGCCGCGATTTTTTGCGTGGCTCTGTATTGGGATTGGGCAGCCTTGCATTGGGCAGTCTGTTGGGTTGTGATACCAAAGCCAGCAATACACCCAAAACTGCGGTTACTGCTGGTGGTGAAGAAAACCAGCCATTGGTAGATCCACATTTTGTAGCAAGAGCAAAGAGAGTCATCTATCTTTTCCAGAGTGGTGGCCCATCGCAAATGGAATTGTTTGATTACAAACCAAAGCTGTATTCCATGCACGGCCAGGAAATTCCTGCAAGTGTATTGGGTGGCGCACGTGTATCGGGCATGGTGTCTAATCAAAATAGTTTTCCATTGGCAGCACCCATGACCAACTTCAAACAGTATGGATCCAACGGCGCATACTTCAGCGATTTGATTCCCTACACAGCCGGCATTGCAGATGATATTTGCGTAGTGCGCAGCATGTTTACAGAACAGATCAACCACGAGCCTGCTGTAATATTCACACAAACTGGTAATCAATTAAGCGGAAGGCCCAGCATTGGTTCATGGATTAGTTATGGCCTGGGAAGTTTAAATCATAACCTGCCTTCTTTTGTCGTAATGATTTCAAAAGGTGGCGGCGATCAGCCCATCAGCAATCTTGCATGGAGCAATGGTTTCCTGCCATCTCACCACCAGGGCGTACAGTTTATGAGTGGCAAAGATCCGGTGCTTTACCTCTCTTCACCTGATGGCGTAGACAAAATGGATCGTCGGCGTGCGTTGAACTTTATCAAAGAATTCAACCTGCTGCAAAAAGACAAATGGAAAGACCCTGAAATAGATAGCCGCCTTAACCAATACGAAATGGCTTATCGCATGCAGATGGCCGTTCCTGAAATTACTGATCTCAGCAATGAACCGCAGCATATACTAGATATGTATGGACCAGATGTAAAAACGCCTGGCACATTTGCGTATAATTGTTTAATGGCAAGAAGACTGGCAGAAAAAGATGTTCGCTTTGTACAATTGTATCATCTCGGTTGGGATCACCATGGAAAGCTAACCTCCGGCATTACCCGTGCAACACATCAAACCGATCAGGCTTCTGCTGCATTGGTAAAAGATTTAAAACAGCGTGGCTTGCTGGATGATACGCTGGTGGTTTGGGGAGGAGAATTTGGAAGAACAAGTTTCTGCCAGGGCAAACTTACACGAGATGATTTTGGAAGAGATCACTTGCCCAGCGCATACAGCATCTGGATGGCAGGTGGCGGCATCAAGCCAGGTATTCAATACGGAGAAACGGATGACTTTGCACACAACGTTGTCAACAATAAAGTGCATGTACACGATTTCCAGGCAACGCTCTTGTACCTGATGGGTATTGACCACGAAAAATTTATTTACAAAAGCCAGGGGCGCCGTTATCGTTTAACAGATGTATCGGGCGAAGTAGTGAAAGGAATTATTGCTTAAAAAGTTGTTTACAATAGTAATTATGTTTGGATACCAACATTTGTTTTTCATAGCATCATCGTTGCGCCTGCCCCGCATTTATTGCCGGGGTCGCATTACGTTCATCGGTTGTACAGATGGCGTCATTGGTTTTCTCCAATATCAGCAAAACTAATTTTCATACTGCCTTATGAAAAGAAAAAGCTTTCTTCAAAAAATAATTACTACTGCGTCTGCTGCTGCAATAGCGCCATCATTTACTATTCTAAAAGCCGGCACATCCAGCCCTGATATTATTGGGCATGGAGATTTTAAATACCGCGTCAATAAAAACTGGGGCTTGCTTGATCCGAATGTTCACCCGGTAAAGAATTGCCATGAGATGGTGATGGATAGTCGCAAGCGGTTAATCATGCTTACTGATGAAACCAAAAACAATATTCTTATTTACGATAAATCCGGCAAGCTGCTGGATAGCTGGGGGCACCAATTTCCCGGCGGTCATGGTTTAACACTGCACAATGAAAATGGTGAAGAGTTTTTATACATCACCGATTTTATTTTGGGTGAAGTATACAAAGCCACACTGGATGGCAAAATACTGCTCACCATTAAACATCCCAAACTGATTGGGCAATATGCAGACTGCGATAAGTTTATGCCAACAGAAACCTGTATCGGTACCAATGGTGATATTTATATAGCTGATGGATATGGCTCGCAATACATTTTGCAATACAGCGCTAAAGGAGAATTTATCAGAAAATTTGGTGGCGATAGTTTTATTAAAGATGATAAGTTTAAACAGGCACATGGTGTAGCACTAGATACCCGTGATCCTAACAATATTGTATTGATGTGCACAGAGCGTATGAAGAATTGTTTCAAACGTTTTACGCTGGATGGAAAGTATATTGATTCAATTTATATGCCCGGTGCATATTTAAGTCGTCCTGTTTTTGATGGCGATAATCTTTATGCGGGTGTTTGCTGGTCTGCATTGAAACACCACATGCTTACCATGAACGCCGGCTTTGTAACTATATTGGATAAAAACAATAAAGTTGTTTCCAATCCAGGTGGCACAAAACCAATTTATACAAATGGTGAGCTTGGTTTGATGGTGCAGGACCAACCCGTATTTAAACATTGCCATGATGTTTGTGTAGACGATGATAAAAATTTATACGTGTGCCAATGGATGGCAGACGGCACATACCCGGTTAAACTGGAACGTATATAGCTTAACAGAATAAAACCAGAACTATAGATGTTGCTTGATGCTGCAAATGAATGGATGAATTATTTAGGACATTTTCACCCCGTAGTGGTCCACCTGCCAATAGGAATATTGTTTGTTGCTTTTATATTGGAAATTCTTTCGCGTAAAAAGCAAGCTTCTCTAGAATTAAACAATGTTATTTTAATTACCCTGGCTGCAGGTTTTATTACTGCTGTATTGTCTTGCATGCTGGGCTGGTTTCTTAGTATGGATGGCGGCTACGAAGAAACAACATTGGCACTGCATCAATGGATGGGCATTGCAGTGGCTGTAGTTGCAGGTCTTTGCTGGGCTTTCAAAAAAAGACAAATTGGAATGCTTGCTGACGGAAAATCTTACAAGCTATCATTAGTAACGTTGTTTTTATTATTGATGCTTACAGGTCATTTCGGTGGCAGCATGACGCATGGGGATGATTATCTTACTGCAGGTTTACCGCAACCTATTGGCGGCTGGTTTGGCATAAAAGAAAAAATTGACACTACGCATCATCAAAGAAAATTGATTGCCAATATTAAAGAGGCCGTTGTGTTTACAGACTTAGTGCAACCAATACTAGACGAGAAATGTTATAGCTGTCATAGTTCAAAAAAAATAAAAGGTAGCCTGCGACTGGATGATGAAACCCATATGTTTAAAGGTGGCAAACATGGCGTAGTAATAAAACCAGGCAATGCAGATCAAAGCGAACTGATGATTAGGATTTTATTGCCGAAAGATGATGACAAACGAATGCCGCCAAAAGATAAGAAAGCCATTACTAAAGATGAAATTGCCGTATTGCGTTGGTGGATACAAAATGGAGCAGACACAAAAAAGAAAGTAAAAGATCTTCCCACAGATGCCGCGATGATTCCTGTACTGGCTGCATTGGGTGCTCCTGCAAAAGACACCGTCACCATTACTCCGCTTTCAAAAATATTTGACAAAAATCCTTCTGCTGCAAAGCAAACAGATATTGATGCGCTTACCAGTCTGGGTGTTATTGTATCGCCTGTAGCAAAAAATAAAAATCTTCTTGAAATAAGCTGTATCAATTTTACCGCTTTCGACAATACCAAGATGCCATTGCTACAAAAGATAGCTGCTAATATTGCCTCTTTAAAAATGGACAATACGGCTATTACTGATGATGCATTAACTGCTATTGCACAGTTTCAAAACCTGGTGCACCTAAACCTGGCTGGCACTAATATAACAGGAATGGGCATTGCAAAATTGCAATCGCTGACAGGATTGGAATACCTGAACGTAGTTGGAACCAAACTAAATGATGAAACCTTGTTACAATTATCAAACTTTCCATCTTTAAAACATATTTATTGCTGGAACTCTTTTGTAACACCCAAAGGCATTGCAGCGCTGAAACAAAAAAAACCTGGTATAGATGTGGAAGCGGGAAGTGAGAAGTAAAACTTCGTAAAGAGAAACAAGCAGAATTGTTTAAGTGGGTAGCCTTTAGTTTCATCAGGATTTTAAAAGGAAGTCAAGTTTGTGCATGAACTATAAAGTCGCTGGAATTTAAAACTTGACTTCCTTAAGAGAGTGTGCTCCACATGATACAATGGCCGAAAAAAGTATTATTGATGAAGAGTGCGACGCAACGATGATGCTATGAAAAACAAATGCTCGTTTCATAATAATTCTAAAAAGGTTTAACCCGAGTCAATGTCTTTAAAAAAAATCAGTTTTCATATTTTCTTCTTTCTGCCGATGCTATTGCACAGCCAGTCAGAAAGAAATTTACTAACGGGCTTCTATACGCCTGCTGATATTAGTAGCCACCTTACCATTGCTAGCATTGAACAAGCTTATCCCGCTTACGAAGACAGAACCCGCTGGAATGCTATTAACCCCGATTACCGCAATGCCTTGATAGCTGCCGGCGAAGCAGAATTAAGTTATACCTGGCAAACGGTGCCTGCCAGCGTTTATTTAGAATTTACGCGTACAGGTGAGCGTTATGTAATGGAGAATATTTTCAACCGCAACATGACAGCTATAAAGAAGCTGGCTTTTGCAGAACTGGCAGAAGGCAAAGGCCGTTTCATTCCTAAACTGGTAGATGGCGTTTGGGCGGTTTGCGAAATCACCAGTTGGTCTTTGTCCGCAAGCCTCAATTTGCAAAAAGCAGGACCTGGTTTGCCAGATGTGGAAGAACCTATTATTGAATTGGGCACCGGGCTAACCTGCAATGTATTGGCCTGGACTTATTATCTTTTTAAAAAACCTTTTGACAAATACAATCCACTGGTAGCAAAACGGGTTCATTATGAAATTAACAGAAGAGTTTTAGAGCCTTATTATGAGCGCAATGATTTTTGGTGGATGGCATTGGATGGCAAAACAACATTGGTAAACAATTGGAATATCTGGCTAAACTACAATGTACTCACCTGTATTTTATTAGTAGAAGATGATGATGCCAAAAAGAAAGTAGGCATTTACAAAACCATGCAATCGGCAGATAAATTCATTAACTATTATAAAGACGATGGAGGGTGTGAAGAAGGACCGGCTTATTGGTCACACGCAGGTGGCATGTTGTACAATTATCTTTCGTTACTAAAACTTGCTACAGCCAGCCATGTAAATATTTTTGACAAGCCCCTAATAAAAAATATCGGCAACTATATCTGCAAGGCTTATATAGACAGCACCTATTATTTGAATTATGCAGATGCTGCAGCAAAACTTTCTCCGGATGCAGGCATCGTTTTTCATTTTGGTGAAGCAACCGGCGATAACATGCTTACTTCTTTTGGTGCTTACCTGGCAAAGCAACAGCATTGGGAAAAAATGGTGCCTGTAGAAACGATGTATGCAGGTTTGCAAAATATTTTTAGTGCAGGTGAATTATTGAAAGCTCCTGCTGCACAACCGCTCCTTGGCAGTGCATGGATGGAGGGTACAGGCATTGCAATAGCAAGAGACAAAGCAGGAAGCAGCAAGGGTTTTTATTTTTCTGCACTGGCAGGGCACAATGCAGAGAGCCATAACCATAATGATGTTGGAAGCTGTGTATTGTTTTACAACGGGCAACCTATGCTGATTGATATTGGCAGTGAAACATATAATGCTAAAACTTTTGGACCAGAACGTTATACCATCTGGACCATGCAATCGGGTTATCATAATCTGCCGCTGATTAATGGCATAGAGCAACACGAAGGAAAAGAGTTTGCTGCCAAAAATGTTTCTTTCATCCACAATGATAAGGTTGCTATATTTTCTGTTGATATTTGCGCAGCTTATCCACCCGAAGCTGCTGTACAAAAATGGCAACGCACTTATGAATTGAAAAGAGGAAAGTCATTTATCATTACTGACTATTACGCTTTACAATCAAATAAAGGAAATAATGAACTTCATTTTATGACCAGTGCAAACATAACGCGGCTAAAAGATGGGCTGTTGCAACTGGTTAATGGAGATGCCAAAATAAACTTATCTTATAATCCCCGATTGCTGCAGCCTTCTATTGAAACAATCACTATTAAAGACGCTCGTTTATTGCAAAGCTGGCCGGCGCAAATAAGCCGGTTGGTTTTTAAATATCTTGGCAACGCCTCTAATGGCAGCAGCCAGTTGCAATTTGTAGCAGCGCCTTAAACATAAAACCAGGAATATGCAAATGGACTATTGCAAAATAGTTTTACTTGGAATAGCGCTGCAAATATTTTTTCTTTCTGCTGCTGCACAGGAAAAGAATCAGTTCACAATAAAAGGTTTGCAGGCAAAAGTAGAAGTGCTGAGAGATAAGTGGGGAGTTAACCATATCTATGCGCTCAATCAGCATGATTTATTTTTTGCACAAGGCTATTGCGCTGCAAAGGATCGTTTGTTTCAATTTGAATGTTGGCGAAGGCAGGCCAATGGCACACTCGCAGAAATACTGGGACCTTCGGCATTACAAAGAGATATAGCAGCAAGATTGTTTTCTTTCAGGGGAGATATGAAAAAGGAATTGAATCATTATCATCCGCAAGGCATCGCTATAATTACCGCTTTCGCAGAAGGAATCAATGCCTATATAGATGAAGTAACAAAAACACCTTCCCTGCTGCCTGTAGAATTTCGTTTACTAAATATTATGCCGGGTAAATGGACACCCAGCTATCGTTGTATCACGTCACCAGGGCATTATGGTGAATGTAGCAGAAGAATTAAACATTGGCCGATCTGTTGCAGCGATTGGAGATAAAAAAGTAAAAGAATTATTGTGGCTGCATCCTGGCAATCCATCTTTACAACTGGATTCAGCTATTGAAGGTTCGCTATTAAATAAAGATATACTTGCCTTATATAACGAATGGCATAAAGACATCCAATTTACAGCGGCGGACATTGCAGATAAAAACGCAATTGCAAAAAATGCATTGTCGCTTACCAATAAAAATACCGAACCCAATAACACTGGTGCGGAACAACAAGGCAGTAATAACTGGACAGTGAGTGGAAGCAAAACAGCCAGCGGGCATACCATGCTGGCTAGTGATCCGCATCGTAAAATTGCCTTGCCTTCATTGCGCTATATTGTCCACCTGTCTGCTCCTGGTTGGAATGTAATGGGAGCAGGTGAACCTGAAATACCAGGCGTTGCCATAGGCCATAATAATGATGGTGCCTGGGGAATTACGGTACATCAAACAGATATTGAAGACCTCTATGTTTATGATCTCAATCCGCAGCAATTAATTCAATACAAATACAAAGGAAAATGGGTGAACATGACCATGCAGCAGGAAAGTATATCCGTAAAAGGATCAGCTTCAGTAACTGCTGTATTGCATTATACAAAACATGGGCCTGTTGTTTATATTGATTCTGCCAATCATAAAGCGTATGCTATTCGTGCCACATGGTTGAAGCAAGGTACTGCTCCTTATCTTGCTTCTTTACGTATAGACCAGGCAAAAAACTGGAATGAGTTTCGTGATGCATGCAGCTTTTCATTGCTGCCTTCACTTAATATGATATGGGCAGATACAAAAGGCAATATCGGCTGGCAGGTAACAGGTGCTATACCTGTAAGAAAAAATTTTTGCGGTCTTGTGCCTGTGCCTGGCGATGGAAGATATGAATGGAAAGGTTTTCTGCCAGTGAAAGAAAGGCCACATGATTTCAATCCATCTAAAAAATATATTGCAACAGCCAATGAAGATTTAGTTCCAAAGAATTTCACACATCCGGATGCTGCAGGTTTTAGCTGGCCAGATGCTTATCGTGCTAAACGACTTAATGAAGTATTAAGTGAAAGCAATGGCATCAACATAGAAAAAATGAAATCTTTACAGACTGATTATTTTTCGATACCTGCAACTGAAACTGTTCCATTGCTCGGTAACATTCAAATGAGTAATAATCTGGCACAACAAGCTAAAGACATTTTGCTGCATTGGAATTTTGTAATGGATCCGCATTCCATCGGCGCTGCCATTTATAACAAATGGGAAAGAGAAATGAAGCTGATGGGGGATCAGCAATTTGTTCCGGCAGCTATAAAAGGATTAATCAATCTTCAAACAACAAAGCTGAACGAATGGCTATTGCATCCTGATGAAAAATTTGGTGCAAATGCTGCACAAGGTCGTGATCTGTTTTTAAAAACAAGTTTTGAAGCGGCCATTGCTAAATTGCAAAAACAATTGGGTGATGATATCAACCATTGGCAGTTTGGGCAAGATAAATACAAGCATAGCCAGTTTGTTCATCCGCTCGCCAATCTTTTAAATGAAGAATGGCAAAAACAATTGAATACAGTTTCATTGCCACGCGGTGGCTATGGCCATACAGTTGGTGCTACCGGCAACCAGGACAACCAGGACAATGGCGCCAGCTTTCGTTACATAACAGACACAGGCAATTGGGATGCTACGCAGATGATCAATACACCCGGTCAATCCGGCAATTCTTCCAGCCCCTGGTATAAAAATCTTTTTCCTTTGTGGGCGAATGATGAGTACTTCCCTGCTTATTTTTCAAAAGAGAAAATAAAAAAGGTGACAGCAGAAGTATTGTCGCTGTCACCGAAGAAATAATTATAGCTAATCCTATTTGTCGTAATACTGCAATGCGCTGTCATTAATCCTGAATACATTTTTATTGGCCAATGCCAGCATTTCGGCCCCAGCCAAAAGCACTGGGCCATAGCCGTGAGCGGCGTATACATTTATTGGGCGAAAATAATAAAACGCAGGATCGAAGCCCATACCAGTACCAACACAAACACCTTCCACCTGTCCTGCTGCATTTACTTTAGTAGTTACAGCAGCCCAGCCCAATGCAGCAGCGGAGCCGTATACTTTGCCATCTATCCATCCTTTGCCAATAGCGTGTGCAAGGCAATAAGTATAGATTGCGGTGGCTGATGTTTCCAAATAAGAATCATTTCTATCCAGCAACTGGTGCCAGAAACCAGTACCAGACTGGTAGCTTACCAAACCTTTGATATGATTTTTCAATTGCTGTATTACTATAGCATAACCCGGGTGATTTTCGGGCAATACATCCAGTAATTCCTCCATTGCCAATACAGCCCATCCGTTTGCTCTTCCCCAATGAAATTGTGGATGTTCTGGCATCTCCTGCACCCAACCATGCATATACAGGTTCTTCTCTTTATTAAACATGCGTGCTGTAAACTGCTGCACCTGTTTTACTGCATCATCAAAATATTTTGTATCGCCTGTAAGTTTTCCCATCTGCGCCAATGCGGGTATGCCCATATACATATCATCCAGCCAAAGGCTATTAGACTGAGGGCGGTTGCGTGCCAAAGTGCCATCAGCCAAACGAAACTCTTTTGTGCTGATGTATTGCAGGAAGCTATCAATAAGCGGACGCAAGGTTTGTATTTGCGAATTGCCACGCAAACATTTTATCATTGCGGCACTAATAGCACCTCCATCATCCAACGCATGCGGATGCAGAAAACCTTTTAAAGGATTAGGAGCTTGCGGCGTTTTAACATACAAGTTGCGCAGTGCAGGTGCAATAGCAGCAATAAACTGCAAACGTGTATTTGTATAAGCAGCAAATTTTTTATCGCCGCTGGTTTCTGCCAAACGCAACATAGCGCCATAGACAACACCCCATTCGTAACTCATCAATCTAAAATCACCTTGCTTGAACATGCTGTTGCTATCAAGCTTCGCATAATCAGTTATAGTTTCTCCGGATTTTTTATTCACCAGTTGTGCGGGTGTAACTGCATCCAAATAATTATAAACCCTGTTCAATACCTGCATAATGCTGTCTTTTACAGGTACACCATAAGGTATGGTATACGCAGGTTGCAACAGATGCAGTGGCGTGGTTACATCATTGGCTTTTGAAGTGGCTTGTGGTTTTGCAATACCCGCTAAAGAGATAGCTGCTATCAATAAACAAGAATGCGCAAAATATTTTTTCATACAACCATTTTTAAAACAAAGGACGGCACAATATAATATTGTCCGTCCTTTGTTTATTATCATTATCAAAAAAACTGTTTGTTGCTCTCCACCATTAATAACCGGGGTTTTGCATCGCCTGTTTTTGTGTAGGCGTAAGATTTATCCCATTTGCTTGTACACCGTCAAGAAAATTTTGCGGTATTGGGCGCAAAGTGTGGTAAGCTTTTACATTGGGGCTGCCTTCGGGGTTGAAAACCTGTACCCGCTTAACTAAAGTTTGCGTTCTTGACAAATCTTCCCAACGTTTAAACTCACCCATTAATTCACGTGACCGTTCGTTAAGAAGAAAACATAGCATCCTGTCGTAGGTACTTGTCAAACCTAATGCATTGATGATATATTCATCTTGTGCTGGCAGAGGAGTGATAGCATTAACAGCCAGGTTTGCAGAAGCAGCAGTAGTTACTGCGATGTTATTTGACTCATAATAAGAGTTGCCTGCATAAAATGAATTGATCGTAGTTGGTTGAAGACCCGCAGTCAATGTATTACCGCCATCATTATACGCCGACCGGCTTTCTCCACTTACATATTGAGCTCTTGTTCTAACTGCATTAATATAAGGCAAAGCATCGGTAAAAGCACCCGTACCTGCCTGTGCCAATCTGATTTTTGCTTCAGCAGCTATCAAATAAGTTTCAGCAGATCTGGCTAAAATAAAATCTCTGTGTCCAATAACATCATTCAATGAGTTTCTTGAACCATCCATATGCTTATTCAAAGAAGGGTACGCCTGGTACACGGTAGTTAAATCTACATTAAGTGCACCATCAGCAGTTGCGCCATTTGGATAAGCCACATAGGTGGTAGGTATAGCTCTGCCGGTACCATTTACATCTGTAACAAGGTTAGTACCAGCAGTAGTTTTGCATATTTTTGAAAGCGCAAATCGTGTATCTCCTGGTTGATTAATTACAAACATAACTCCTAAATCGCCTGATTTATTGGGAGCTACAGGTGCATTTGCGTTTATAGCACTTTTGGTTCTGAATGATTTCCAAAATCTTGAATCATTCACCATATCATACACGTGATAATCATAGTAAGTAGTGGCCAACCTGCTAAAAGGGCGACCGCCGGTTAAATCACGCTGCATCTGGTCTTGTATATCATATCTTGAAATAAAATACAAATGCTGTGTGTTACCATTACCGCTATTGGTATTCAGATCATTGGTGAATTGAGCAGAAAGAATAACTTCTGGTAAAGATTCATTTGCAGAGTTGATTCCTGTAAAATTAAATACGCTTGAAAAGTTTGCCGCTAACGGGTGGCGTGAAATTACTCCGTCGCAAAGCGGTCCAATAGCAGCTAAATCAGCGGCCTTGGTATCTGAGTTCCATGAATTGTTTATTTCACTTGCCCTGAACAAATAAGCTTTTGCTAAATAATGTGAGGCTGCATCTTGTGTTATGTGAGAAGGGCTGCCACTTGTTGGCAATAATGGTATGGCAGCTTTAAGATCGGTTATTATCTGTGCACATACATCTTTGGGGGTAGCTCTTGTAAATTCCGATACTACTGTTTTAATTGGAGTAAGCTGCAGTGGTACACCACCGTATTGGCTTACTAATCTCAAATAGTTATAGGCACGCATAAAATAACCCTCACCTAATGCTGTATTTTTTACTGCAGTATTGGTAGAAGTGCTTTTGGTGCAATTATCAATTAACAAATTGGCATCTCCAATTCCCAGGTACAATGCATCCCATTGAAAATTTGCAAGCGCAATGTTTGTATTGCTACCCTGGTTTACAGAATTGAAAGTAGCGTCATAATTGTTCCATGGTGCATTGGAAGGGTCTCCACCAACGTGAAATTCATCGGTGCCATAGTTAGTTGCAGAATAATACCACTCTCCATTTGCCGGAACAGCGAAGACCTGGTAATAAGCACCAGTTGCCAATTGCTGTATGCCGGCATCTGTTGTATAAAAACTTGTACTCCTTGCTGTGGTAAGCGTTTCATCAAGGAAATGCTTATTGCAGGAAACTGCGATAAATGCTAGCGCAGTAACCATCAGTTTTATGAAAAAATTATTTTTATTCATATAGTTGAATTTTATTCTTATTAAAATGATGCGTTAACTCCAAGTGTAAAACCCCTGTTCCAGGTTGGCCCCATTACATCCATGTCAAGGAATTTAATCTGAGAGTATAACATTCCCGGATTAATTACTTGTACATAAACCCTCAAGTTGGAAAATCCTGCTTTTTTAAAATACCCGGAGTTAGTATTATACGACAGGGAGATATTTCTTATTTTAATAAAAGAAGCCGGCAAATATCCTAATGCAGCATAGTATGGATCTAATGAAGCATTACCCGCATTATACACTGGTTTCTGATAAGTTGCGTTCTTGTTATTTTCATTGTAATAATTAATTTGCCTTTGAGTGCCGCGTCCAGCTTCTCCCTCACCACCTGTATTATACAAGTAACCTAAACGACCATATAAGAAGATAGACAAATCGAAGTTTTTGTAGCTCACCGTATTGGTCATACCAACTACCCAACGTGGTCTTGTTGATCCTATAATCTGGCGGTCGTTATTTGGATCAATTTTATTGTCTCCGTTTAAGTCTGCAACTCTTGTAAAGCCAGGTGAGAAATTATTACCATTTGCATTAAAGGCTCTGTATGATGTAGTATCCTTTGTTTGCCATAAACCTACTGCTTTGTAGCCATAAATTACTCCTTGCGGCTGATTAATAAACAAGTTGTTGTTAATATCATTCTGGTCACCGTTAGCAGTAGAAACGATATGATTCTTTTTGCCATGCTGCGTTGATGGTAGTTGTCCATGTCACATCTTTGCTCTTAATGTTTACGGTTGTTACATTAATATCAAATCCATGATTGGCTGTTTGCGCAATGTTGAAATAGGCTGAAGTATAGCCGGTAACACTTAACAAGCTTCTGTTTTGCAGCAAATCAGAAGTTTTGGAAGTGTAGGCATCAAAACTACCTGAAACTCTTCTATTGAATAAAGAGAAGTCTATACCAATATTATATTGTTTTGTCTTTTCCCATTTAAGTGCCTGGTTCGCTAACAAAGGATTAGGTGTAGAACCCGCAACATTGGAAGATGAATAAGGATAGAAAAGTGAAATAATAGCACCCTGGGTTGAATAAGGTGTTACTGCTGAGTTTCCTGTTACACCTACACCTGCCCTGAGTTTTAAATCATTTACCCAATCAACATGGTTCATGAAATTCTCCCTGTTAATACGCCATGCAAGCGCCACACTTGGGAAGTTATCGTACTTACGTCCTTCTGCAAATACAGAGGAACCATCACGGCGAATAGAAGCTGTTAACAGGTATTTATCCTTATAACCGTAATTAACCCTGGCCATGTAGGATAGTAATTGTTGCTGAGATAAATTGGAACTGGTAGTTAAGGAGCCCGTTACAGTTCCACTAGACAAAGCATTCCATAACTGAGAAGCTAAAGGAATACCTACACCATTAATGGTACTACTATCAGCATTTAAAGAAGTCTGGCTTTGCAATAACGTTATACCAAAATTATGTACGCCGATTGTTTTGTCGTAGTACAACAAATTATCCAGCGTGTATGAGATTGCTTTACCTTTTAAAAGAGAGGCTATGCTATTAGCAGGGTTTTCAGTACCAGAACCATTTGCTACTGATTTAGAATCTATATACACACCATCAGTATAGCTTGAAATATCAGGTCCAAAATTCATCCTGTATTTTAATCCTTTCAAAGGCCTGAAAAGTGAACCGAAATCTATCTGAGTATACAAACTACCAAATGCTCTCAGCGTAGTTCTTTGATCTATATTATAATTCCATTCATTTACTACGTTTTTCCATGAGTTGTCACCGCCCGGGAAAAGAATCCTGTTTCCTGCAGAATCATAAGGCACAGCATAAGGGAACAAAGTTCTTGCAGATTCATACAAGCCTCCCGGAGGTGTTCCAACTGTTCCAACATTTCTTGCCGACTGGCCGTATTGCTGTGTAGCGTAACTTACATTTATGCTACTTCCAAAAGACAACCATTTTGTAGCTGCTATGTCTATATTAGTTTTGAATGAATACCTTCTAAAAGACTGGCCTTTTATTGTTCCTGTATTATTCAAATAGCCAAAAGAACCATAGGCTTTTATTTTATCAGTACCACCGCTAACACTCATAATATTATCACTGGTTACAGACTGTTGCTTTACTATGCCGAACCAATCAGTAGTCGTAACTGCATTACCATTCCAGGTGCCGGTAGCCCATCCTTTCATTAAATTCGCAAATGCTGAAGGGTCTCCGGTTGCATTAAAAAAGGTTCTGTCGGTAGCAATCGTTGGTTGATCTCCCCTCGGATTACTGCTAACACCTGTTGTTTGGTTTAAACCAGCATAATAATAAGCCCACCTGCGAAAAGTAATGTAATCGCCTGCGTTAAACATTTTTTCATTGTCCTGCAAATTGTCGAGCCTGATAGAACTGTTAAGGTTGAGCGTTAATTTGCCAGCCTTACCTTGTTTAGTGGTAACGATAACCACACCGTTTGCACCGCGGCTACCATAGATTGCCGTTGCAGAAGCGTCTTTTAAAACATCGATGGTTTCTATATCGGAAGGATTGAAGTTATCTATACCCCCGCTAACCAATGGAATTCCATCCACAACAAACAATGGTGAATTTGATGCAAGAAGAGAACGAACACCACGGATATTAATACTACCTAGCGATCCGGGACGTTCATTGGAAGTAATATCAACACCCGCTACTTTACCCTGCATGGCCTGCAATGCATCTGAAACAGGACGCGATTTAATATCATTTTGATTAATACCTGCAACCGAACCGGTCAGGTCTTTTTTCTTCACTGTATTGTAACCTATCACCACAACATCATCAAGCGTTTTATTATCCTTTGCCAGCGTGATAGAAACGCTGGTACGGTTTGCCAGGCTTACTTCCTGTTCTAAATAACCTACATAACTAATCACCAGTGTTTCATTACCTTTTTCTACAGATATTGTAAACCCGCCATTCGCATCGGTAACAACAGCTTTTCCTGTATTGCCTTTAACGCGAACTGTTACGCCTTGCAATCCTTTGCCGCTTTCGTCCAGCACACGACCGCTTACAACAACTGCATAAGCTCCGCCTGCTTTTTTAGCAGCAGTGCCCGACTCATCAAACTTTGTTGCAACAGGAATATTTTTCTTGGAGATGCCTGCAATAGCATTGTCTTGTTGTGCCTGCAGGTAATAAATGGAAGGTAAAAACAAAAGGATCGAGAGAAGCCTTTTGACGGCAATCGTCTTTTTTTTCATATAGCAGTTGTTTCTGTTTACTAAACTTTAATGGCGAACTGAATGTATACTATCGTTAGTTTTTGGTCATCCTGCACTGTCCTGACCCCTCAATATTAAAAAAAAATTAAAAACAAGCTTTACATTGGGAGGTTTTATTTACGCAATCGTTTGCGTAAATTTTCAAAGAAACGAGGTATAGAGGTAATCAAAAAACACTCAAATGCAGACATTAAGGCCGCGAAAACTGCTGCTTGAAGATGCAATAGAGGAAAATCCAACTCGAAAAAATCATCTATTCAACTAGAAAATAATTGCCTGTGTGCATTGTTTTTAAATAAAACGAAGCATCACAACCGCAAAATATTATTCAGTTATTGACTAGTGAATATCCGGCACAGGAAATATATAGCCGCCAAATAGTAGATACGCCAGCAACAATGTCCATATAATATTGAATAACTGCGCACCTATAAACGCCAACGCAGGCCTTCCTCCTTCTATTTTAATTAAGTCTGTAAATCTGGCTTCCAGTCCAATTGCCACAAATGCCAGTGCAAACCAGATAGTGCGCAAGCTATTTAATATGCCTGCAACATTTTTTGTTGTGGCAGCCGGCACAATAAACGAGAACAACAATGAAGCCGCTATAAAACCCAACACAAATTTTGGAAACCTTTCCCACACTACGCCAAGCCGTGGCGTTTCCTGCTTTTCATTGGAAGCCTCTTTTCCTTTTCTGTATGTCCACCACAACGCAATAAAGAATGCTGCAATGCCAATCAATACATTCTGAGAAAATTTAATGATGACACCTGCTTTTGTGGCAACAGGCCCAACCAATTGTGCGGCTGCTGTTACGGATGCAGTAGTATCCAGGGTTCCACCCAACCAGGCACCGCCTACAATTTCCGGCATCTGCAATTCTTTGATGATCCATGGTTGCAATACCAGCATGGGTATGGCTACCAATAAAACCAGTGTGGTTATATAAGACAGCTTTCTTTTATCTCCTTTAATAGCACCACTGGCCACAATGGCTGCAGATACACCACAGATTGCAACTGCAGAAGCCAGTATTACTCCAAACTCATCATCCACTTTTAACTTGCGGCTCAACCACAAAGCAAAAAACCACACCACGCTTACTACAAACACCGCCTGCAATATGCCTGGCAAGCCTGCTTTAATAATATCTGTAAACAAAATACTGGTGCCCAAAATAACCAGTCCTGTTTTTATAAAAAATTCTGAACGTGCAGCTTCCCTCAACCAATCGGGCACCCTGGTAAGATTGCCAATCAGTAAACCAATAATCAATGCAAAAATCACGTACTCCAATCCCAGGTAATTAATGGTTTTATTGCCGGCGATAATTAAAGAAACAATGCCCATTATAAAAATGAGTGCAAACCCTGCTATGTATTTTTTACTGCTGCCACCAGACAGCACAATGGCTACAACAGAAAGCAATAGAAAAATAATTCCGGTTATAAGAATCAGCAGCAGGTTATGCGCAGTTAAGACTTTATTAGTTAGATCTGCGGTTGTGGCCCACTGGTATACCGGCAACTGAAATGCAAATCCATTTGATAACAGGCTAATCAACAATATAGCAATGATAATGCTGCCGCCAATAAGAACCGCCCACCAGTCTTCTGTGAGGCTTCCCCAAAATGTAGTGTTGCTTATTGTATTTCCTGGCGTTGGTAAATTTTCTGCTTCTGTATTAACTACAATAGTTTCTTCAGGCATGTAGAGGGGTTTATTTTCAAACAATCATTTTACGCAATAAACTATTGCGGCATTGAAATTATTGCAAGAAAAGATATATCTGGCAGAAAACAGTCATGGAATTATTAAATTCTACTACAACGTTATACTGAATAACATTTCATTTAACGTCATCGCTATATCAATCGCTGAATTTCTGGTTAATTATGGCTAATGTCTGATGTGATGACGTCTGATTTCTCCTGATGCAAGTACGTTTCGTTATTCAATCTGCATTTCAGTTCAGCCGTCATCTTTTGATTGACACAGAACCAGCAGCATAACAAATAAAAAAGGCCAGTATAGAAATACCAGCCTAAACGATTATTGCTTGCGAAAAGAAGTCTTGGGCGGAATCGAACCGCCGTAACAAGTTTTGCGGACCTGTGCCTATACCCTCTCAGCCACTAGACTTTGTTTGATGAGGCAAAACTAAGGACAAATTAATAGTCTACCAAAATTATAGACTATTAATTTAATATTTTATTTCTCCTGCCCTAAATCCACAAAAAGTGTGGAACAAATTTCCCCAAACCACCAGTATAAAGCCTGTTTGGCCGCTTTTAGCAGTAAAAAAAGCTACTGGCATGATATTTATCTTTTACATAGCAGGAACAATCAAATAAAACCAAACAACATATGCAAACAACAACTAAACCGCTTGATAAAAACATACAGTTTCTAATTGATGCTAACTACCAACGCATGGTAACATTTGA
The DNA here is from genome assembly GCA_047602295.1 of Chitinophagaceae bacterium. Taxonomy (GTDB): domain Bacteria; phylum Bacteroidota; class Bacteroidia; order Chitinophagales; family Chitinophagaceae; genus JACMLD01. The sequence continues at coordinate 5,805,067 of JASGHP010000001.1, forward strand.
ACAAGCTGCTTTTCTAACAAATGAACCTTCATTTAAAGAATTTTACCTGGCAAAAGCAGAGGAAAGTGAAATTAATATTCAGCAGTTATATGTTATGCTGCACATGCAGCCTGTTGACTCTGCATCATCCAACACGCATTCATTTCTTGCCAACCTATTTAATGGAAAGAAAAGCACTATTAAAATATTGGAATCAATAAAAACATTGGAGAAAACTATTGGTAAATGGTATAAAACAACCATTGGCGAAATAAAAGATCTTCCCAATGAAATAAAATTGCTGGTAGAAGAACAATACAAGCTGCAGCAAAATGCTCAATTGCAATTGGAACATTTATAACACAAGTATCAATGTTAGTTAACCGCTACATTGAATTTATATAAATTGGACGGTACCCACCTATAATAAAAGCCCTTCACACAATGAAGGGCTTTTATTATTTTATTAAGCGATTTCCAGTTACTTCTTATACTTACACTTTATAGTATTGCTCAAAGCCTTTGCGTGGTGGTAAACCAACCAGCATTTTATTTGCCAAATCATTATTGGTGATCATTTTCTTATCCCTGTCAAACTCTAATTTGGTATTAAGTGCTTGAGCCAATACGCCCAGGCAAAACACCTGGCTAAGCGGACCAGCTATCGAAAATGGGGAACGTGTTTGTTCCTGGCCCTGGCAGGCAAGCAAATAATTTTTATAATGATTGGATGGACTTTCCGGAACCACTGGCAGTTTAGATGCCATTTCTTTTGCTTTCTCTTCCGGAATAATTGATAAAGTGCTTCCGTGAGAACCGCCTTTAAACGTTAACTCCTTACTATAAATAATTTTTCCGGGATTCAATTTTACCGGCGCTAATGCGCCATTGCTGGGTGGTGGAATATTAGGATCCGATCCAGACACACCGTAACCAGGAGGTATTGGTGGCAGGTTATCAATTCCATCGTACCATTTTACTTCCACTGGCGGCATATTGCCACGCTTTGGAAATTTAAATGAAAGCGTACTTGACATGGCATAGAAAAATTTGTTGTAACCATCCAGCTTAAGTGGATCAACTTCGTAAGGCAAACCTAAATCAAGAAACTGGTGTGCCGTATCCAGCAGGTGCGCCCCCCAATCTCCTAAAGCACCCATTCCAAAATCGAACCAGCAACGCCATTGGCCATTTACAAAATCTTTATTGTAAGAATGTCCCTCTGTAGCCATCTGCCAAAGGTTCCAATCTAATGTAGTTGGCACTTGCTCTGCTGGTGGAAAAGAAGTGATATGCGTATCCCATCCATGCCAGCGGCGTGCAGAGTTCATGTGTGCGGTAATAGCAGTTACATCTTTTATAATGCCAGCATCTTTCCATGCTTTAAACTGAAAATAGTTTGCATCAGAATGTCCCTGGTTGCCCATTTGCGTAACCACCTTATTGTATTTCTTTGCCGCCTTCATCATCAGTTCTACTTCATTAAAAGTGCGGCCCATTGGTTTTTCAGTGTACACATGTTTGCCAAGTCCCATCGCCATCATGGTTACAGGAAAATGTGCAAAGTCTGGTATACCAATGGTAACGGCATCTATCTGGTTGCCCATTTTATCAAACATCTGCCTGAAGTCCTGGAAGCGGGGAACATCCGGAAACTGTTTTAGGTTGGCAAGTGTTTGTGGTGCGCCCATGTCTACATCACAAAAAGCCACAAAATTGGCCAATCCTGTTTTATGCATAGCCTGTAACACTTCACCACCGCGGTTGCCAATGCCTATGCAGGCAAGTTTCACTTGTTCCTTTCCATGGAATTTTAATATGGCCGGAAAAGACAATGCAGCAGATGCCAGCATGCTCTGCTTTATGAATTTTCTCCTGGAGTAATCGTTCTTGTGCATGTTTAATTATTTGTAGATTTTATATAGGGCCATTAAGTTAAGGCCATTGCAGTATATTATTTAAAATTAAAGTCGAAGAAGGCGATTTTTATTTACTCAATCGAAATAGTTTAGCGGCCACGCAAAAAAGTATACATTCGTTTTACTCAAAACTTGTCTTTATGATACTCGCTATTCGCTCTATGTTGGTGCTATTTTGTTGCATGGCAGTGCATTTGTTAATGGCCCAAACCAATCAGCAAACTTTTACCAACCCGCTGCCGGTAAAACTGGGCGACCCATTTGTATTGCACGACAATGGCACTTACTATGTGTATGGCACAGGCAGCAAAGATGGCTTCCCCGCTTACAAATCTACAGACCTGGTGCATTGGCAATCTATTGGCCAGGTATACACTGCCACAGAAAAATCTTTCGGTATTCATTCTTTTTGGGCACCGGAAGTATATAAAGTGAATGGTAAGTTCTACATGTTTTACAGTGCGCAGTGGAGAGTTAATCCTACCAATGAACTGGAGAATTTTAAAATAGGTATTGCAGTAGCAGATAAACCGGAAGGTCCTTTCACTGATTTTTCTGACAAGCCGGTTTTTGATCCCGGCTATCCAATTATAGATGCAGATGTTTTTTGGGACAAAGACGGACGTGTGTACCTGTATTATTCAAGATGTTGTTATAAACATTCCGTAGAAAGTGAATTAGCCACTATGGCAAAAGAAAAAGGCTGGTACAATGAAATAGAAGAAAGCTGGGTGTATGGTGTAGAATTGAAAAAAGATTTCTCAGGCACAATCGGAAAACCAGTGTTACTCTTACGTCCACCAGTAAGCGCAAAAGACAAACAGGCAGAATGGGAAAGCCGCTCTGTTACTTCAAAAGAAGTAAACCGCCGCTGGACAGAAGGCTCTGTTACTTTTAGAAAAGGCAATCTTTATTACATTATGTATTCTGCCAATAATTTTGCCGGGCAGAATTATGCGGTGGGTTATGCAGTAGGTAAATCGCCATTAGGCCCATTTACAAAAGCTGCCAATAATCCAGTGCTCGAAAAAAACACCGCAAAAGGCGGTAATGTTACCGGCACTGGTCATAACAATATTATTTATTCGCCCGATGGAAAGGAAATGTTTTGTGTCTATCATGCAAGGACAAACGCTACCGGAAATGATCGTGTCATATTTATAGATCGCATGACAGTAAAAGATGGAAAGCTTACGGTAAACGGACCAACTACAACACCTCAGGCTTTGCCTTCAGGAACTTCATCAAAATAATTGTTGCCACAGCGCATAAAAAACAGCGGTTGCACGGAGATTTCTCTCTGCACAACCGCTGTTAAATATTTGTGTTGGTTAAGCTCTCTTTGCGTTTTGCAGGTGGAAAGAAATCTTTCCATGCAAATCTTCTGGTCTAAAAGGTTTAGGTATAAAGTCAATAAATCCTTTTTGCAACAGATTTGCCAGCATATTGTCGTACGCAGCTGCTGTAAATGCAAGAATTGGTATTATAGGATTTGTTTTCCTGATTTCTTTTAGTGCAGTAGCGCCATCCATTTCTGGCATTTCAAGATCCAGCAATACCAGGTCAAACTCACCTTTATTAAATTCTTCCACTGCTATTTTACCATTGGTGGCTTCTGTTAACTGAATGCCCCATTTTTTTAAGAACCGTTTGGCAATAGCCATGTTTACCGGGTTATCTTCAGCCAGCAATATTCTTGTGCCTTCCATAGACATCAGGTCTTTCGCCTTGTCTTCATTAATATACAACTTGCGGTGTATGTTTATGTTCCATTCTACTGTAAAATGGAATACACTGCCTTTGCCGGGTGAACTTTCCACAATCAACTCGCTCTTAAACATGCTTACCAGTTCTTTGCTGATAGAAAGCCCTAATCCGCTGCCACCGTATTTGCGTGTAGTATCTACATCGGCCTGTGTAAAGCTGGCAAATATTTCATTTTGTTTTTCTTTGGGTATGCCGATGCCGGTATCCACTACCATAAATTGTATAGTAGCCTTGCTGCTGGAAGCAAACAGGCGTTTTACAATAAGACATACACTACCCTCTTTGGTAAACTTCATGGCATTGGACAGAAGATTTGCCAATACCTGGTTTATCCTGGTTTGGTCGGCTATTACTTCCATATCCAGGCTATCATCTATTTCTGTATAGAAGAACAATCCTCTTGAAGTAACCTGTGGCGAGAATTGAGCCGCCAACTTATCTGCCAGTTCTTTCAAATTTACCGGCGCCGCTTCCAGTTCCAGCTTGCCTGCCTCTATCTTGTTGTAATCAAGAATATCATTTATCAGCAGCATCATGTGCTCTGAAGAATATTTCAGTATATCCAACTGTGGCTTTTGTCCTTCCAGGTAATTTTCATGCAGCAAAAGATTGGAAGCACCAATGATGCCATTCAGCGGTGTGCGCAATTCATGGCTCATATTAGACAAGAAGCGTGATTTAATCCTGGATGCTTCTTCTGCTTTTTGTTTTGCTTTCATTAAAGCAAACTCAGTTGTTTTTACTTCAGATATATCCAGGATACTCACTTTGGTATAACGGACACTCTTATACGTAAATGGCACCACGCTCACATAGCCATAAAATTTCTTTCTTCTCTTTGTATTAAACGCAAGCTCACCCTGCCAGTTTTTAGCGCTTTCCGCTGCGGATGACTGTTCGATGGAATTAAAATGCCTCACCTGCTCTTCACTAAACCAATGATTGGCCGGAGAACCTGCAATTTGTTCCGTTTCGTCTGCTTCAAACATTTCTAATGCCCGACGATTGCAATTGGCAATGGTATCAGATTCGTTATAAATAATAAATACACCATCCAGCGAGGTATTGAAAATTGTATCACCAAACTTTTTCTCCTGCAATATATTTATCTCGTTCTCTTTATTTAAACGCAGAATAACATAAGAAAAGAAAACCGTAGCTGCCAGTGCAACAAACAAATTGCTATTATATAAGGCAGGATACATGGACTCTTTCATTATTTGTATATCATTTACCTGCGGGTTACCCAGTATACAAACAAGCAAAGACACCAGCGTAATGCCGGAGACCAATAATAGTTCCTGCAAATTTCTACGAATGCTTACCACAGAGGTAAGCGCTGTAAAGTAAGGGAAGTACAAAAGATAGCCACCTGCACGCAAACCTTCTACATGGCAAATGATAACAAGGTAAAGGTTGACATTTATAATAGATAGTATACGCCCAATTTCCAGCCTTCTGCGATAATTAAAATAATACGCCAGCAGGAAAAGGTATGCAGAGGTTACGTTTATCAGACCACTTATATATAGCTTATGATAAATGTAAATGCCTACTGAAAAACAATTAACTAGGAGTGCCAGGATTATAAACTGGTTGAACCGGATAATTTTCTTTTCTTTATCCCTTGAAACACCGTCATTTACTCCGGTATAAATAATATCCTGATAAATTGACCAGGTAATATGTAATAATTTTTGCTTCATAGAGTTATTAGATTGGTGTTTTCTAAGATTTAGGTGAAAATGCCGTACTTGTATAACGAAAAACCCGAACATCTATTTTCCTATGGGAAATGAAACTTTACCTAAAGAGTTCATTTTTAATGAAAAAATGGACAAAGAAGCCCTTTTTAGCCTTTATACGGACGATTTGGGCTATATAGAAGAGATTTTTGCTACCACACTCCAGCACTTTGACGGCGATTTCAGCGCCGTGCAACTAGCATTTGAAAACGGCAACACAGAGGATTCTGAGAAAAGCGATCCATAAAATAAAGCCTACGTTTGGCTATACCGGCCTTTTGCAAACACAATCCCTTTGTAAGGATTTTGAAAACAAATGCGCCAGTGCCACATCTATTGCAGACGTTGCTGCCGGTTACACACAAATTAAAAACGAATTGCTTGAAGCCAGGGATATCATTGAACGTGAGTATACCAGGCTAAAGGCGTTTAATACAAACCAACTATGAGCATGAATTGTATTATTGTAGAAGATTTGCAGGTTGCTGCAGATTATTTAAGCCGCTGCTGCGAGAAAAGCGGTCAGCTATCCGTGAAAGGTCATTTTGCCGGCGTACCCGAAGCGCTTGCTTTCCTTAACAACAATGTTATTGATTTAATTTTTTTGGATGTGGAAATGCCCGGTGCAACAGGCTTTGATCTGCTTGATCAAATTGCCTATACACCTAAAGTAATTCTTACCACTTCCAAGCCTGAATATGCTTTTGATGCGTTTGAATATAATGTAAGCGACTTTCTTAAAAAGCCTTTTACATACCAGCGTTTTCTGGATGCGTTGAAAAAAATTCCACCAGTAGCTACCGAGGTGGCAGAAAATACTATTACAGAAACCGGCATAGACCATATTTTTATTAAGTCTGATGGTAAACTTATACGCCTAAACAATGAAGACATTCTTTACATTGAAAGCATGGGTGATTATGTAAAATTTGTAACGGGCGAGAAAAAATACATTACACATAATACCATCAAAAACCTGGAAGAAAAAGTAAGTAAACAAAGCTTTATAAAAGTTCACCGCTCTTATATCATCAACATTGATAAAATCAGCAATATCCGTGAAAACGGATTGTTTATTAGCGGAAAAGAAATTCCTATCAGTAAAGCACACAAACAGGAAGTCTTAAAAAGGCTGAATATTATTTGATCCAACTCAATTTTAAATAACTGCGCAATTGCCTTTGCGCAAACCAATGCGTTTCCTAAAGGAAGGCTTATCCATGCATTTATTCCAAAAAATGGGAGTTTCAACCCATTTATCGAAAAGGTTATGATATCAGCTACTCAATGGCCATCTTTGTGTCGTTGATATCCGATACCCTTTGAATGCCGAAACAATATCCTGAAAGCCGTTGGTTGTTTAATCCCGTTTGTAATCCAAAATCCATCGAAATCCATCCTTATCTTTTGAAAGCCCATCTGTATCCGTCCTAAAAAAACTTATTTGAATGTACCCGGGCCTATGAAAAAACATGTTGGTACCCCCATTCAAAAAATTGTAAAAGCCACCTTCTTGCGGGTGGCTTTTATCTTTAAAAAATGTAAGGCGAAAAAATCAATACAGTCTACAGTCTCCTTGTACCTCTATCTAAAGTAAGTTCATTTCATTTCCACATTTACTGCATTTTCACATTTATCACATTAAGTTAGTCCTATTTCAAAATGCTGTTCCGGTATCTCTATATCCGTGAATCCTTTTTTCAATAGCCTTTGTTTGAAAGCTTGTTGTACATCATACTCTCCATGCACCAGGAATAATTTTTTTACCGCCTTTGCATCCTGGCAGGCAAGAAACTGGCTAAGATCTTCATAATCTCCATGGGCGCTCATGCTGCGGATGGCACCAATTTCTGCATTTACTTCATGCTTAATACCATAAATGCTTACCTCTTTTGCGCCGGCCATTAAACGTCCACCTAAGGAGTGTGGTTCGCAATAACCAGTCATTAAGATTGTATTGCGGCTGTTTTCAATATTGTTGCTTATATGGTGTTTCACCCTTCCTGCATCCGCCATACCACTTGCAGAAATAATTACGCAGGGATTGGTGAAGTAATTCAAAGATTTTGATTCATCAACCGTTTTTATATAGCGCAATCCTGCAAACCCAAATGGATCATTATCTGTTTGCATTATCTTTTGGATAGCTTTATTAAAATACTGCGGATAGTTTTTCATTACCTGCGTGGCTTCCACACTTAACGGACTATCTACAAAATAAGAAAGCGGTGGCAACCTTCTTTCCAACTCTAATTGATTTAGTGAAAACAATAGCTCTTGTGTACGCCCAACGCTAAAGGCAGGCATAATCAACTTTCCTTTTTTCTGCAGGCAGGTTTTTTCTATCCATTGTAGCAATTGATCGGGTGTTGTGTACACATCATCGTGCAGGCTATTGCCGTATGTAGACTCAATCAAAATGTAATCTGCCTGCGAGAAAACTTCCGGAGAACGCAATATCACATCGCGGTAACGTCCCACATCTCCACTAAAAGTAAGCCGACTGGTTTTTCCGTTTTCTGTTATCTTTAAATGCACAGCGGCGCTGCCAATGATATGCCCGGCATCTGTGTATTGCAAAGAAACCTGGTCATCTATTGCAAACCATCCACCATATTCAACTTCTTTAAAAAGAGCAAAACATTTTTTTGCGTCTTCAATAGTATATAGCGGCGTTAAATAAGGCATACCATCTGCCGCTCTTCTTTTATTGGAAAACTTTACATCGTCCTCCTGTATTTCCGCAGAGTCTAACAATAGCACTTGCGTAAGCTCTCTTGTGCCAGGCGTACAAAATATTTTTCCAGCAAATCCATCTTTTACCAGTTTTGGTATTAGCCCGCTATGGTCTATATGCGCATGTGATAAAATTAGAAAGTCCACTTCTTTGGGATCAAATCCCCAGTTCCTGTTGAGTATATCTGTATTGGCGCCCATGCCCTGGAACATGCCGCAATCGAGCAAATATTTTTTTCCGTTGTTGAGTGTAAGTAAATGTTTGGAACCGGTAACTGTGCGTGCAGCACCATGAAAAGCAATCTTCATAACACGAATATTAATGAATAAAGAAATTGTTTTGAGATACTAAATATATCTATTGTAGATTTAAATCTGGCAGCTTATTGCAGTTTTAACGATAATAATAAACGCTATTATATTGCTATTAAAATTGTCTATGCCTGGTTTGACTTTTTCTTAAAGGACCATGTGATAAAGAAATCTGCAATTTTTTCTCCCTGTTCATTTACACCATAAGAGCTTGCTGTAAATGATTGTGCTTCTCCTGTTTCAATAGCCTGTTCAATAACAGCTTTAAATTTCCCGCCGTCTGCGCAGGTAAAAAAAGTAATGCCTGTGGCTTTCTTATAGTAAACGGCTTCCAGTTTTACTACCAGCATAGAAACCGCTGGCTTTCTTTTATACAATTGCATCATAGCCAAAGAACCGGTTGTTAATTCTGCAGCCATGGCAAGACAAGCGAAATAAGTTGACTTAAAAGGATTCTGCGAAAACCACTTGAATGGAATAGTAGCAATGCAAGCTTGTTCGTTTATTTCTTTTAGACGTACACCACTAAAAAAAGCAGCGGGCAACTTTGTAAAAAGAAACATCCTGAATTTAACAGGATGTTTCATGGTTTGTATGAATTCTTGTACAGCGTTATTCATGCACAAAAGTTGATCAGGTTAATCGCTAATTTTTATCAATCTCCACAATGCAAGCCACTACATCATTTTCATTGCCGGTGGTGGCAAATGCCATATTACCTTTGCCACTGCTTTGGTAACGCACACCTTTAATCAACTGGCTTCCCAATGCAGTGTTTAACCTGGCAGCATAATCCTGCGATGGGCTTTGGCTTATCTGTTGATTTAGCTTGTACCAATCCAAAGGTTTTTTGCTTACTACTACTGCCATCATATCGCGATTGCCAATGCTGTCTGGTGTAAGGCTCTTATCTTTTGGAAATAACCGGTAGCCGGCAATACCACAGAAAGGAGCGTATTTTGTTTTTGTAGGATCGTCGGTGCGTGGATAAGGGAACAACGTATAACTGGTGCCATCTGTTTCTTTTCCAAAAACGTAGACGTAGCATTCTGTACTGTTTTTTACTTCCATTTTAAATTTGCTTCCTTTTCGCACAGGCGATACCGTTATAAACTTATTATCGCCATTTGTTCTTAATGGTATGTAACCACGACTAACAGTCTTGCGTTGCGACGCATCATATTCTACCTGCACCAATCCTACTTCACACTCAAACGCTTGTGTGGCAGCAGCCCCTACACGTTGCATTGGCTCAAGACCGTATGCTTCACGCACAAAATATTTGAATACGGGATATTGCACCCAGGCAAAACCATTGTTGCCCCATTCTGGCCCCCAGCTATTCATTATTAAAAAAGAGCCCCCATATTTTTTATCGTCATAACCCACCACACACATAGCATGTCCGCCGAAACCCTGCATGCTCTGATCGCCTTGTTCTGGTTGCCACAAATCTTTACCCATCATATTCTGCATAAAACTTTGCCCTACCATCATGCCAATAGCAACAGGTGCGCCTTGCGATAGATTTTGTTTGATGGCATTTAGATCAATTACATCATTTCTATCTCCCTGGCTAAGCCTATTGAAGCCACGCATTTTGTATTGCGTTGCCTCTTGCATCAGGTTTTGGTTGGGCTGGTTGGTACAATTCTGATCTGTATATGGGAAAGCGCTATAAGGCACAGAACCTTGTTTGGTCATAAACTCCATTGCCTTTTCAATATAAGAACCCTGGCATCCATCAAGACCAATCTGGTTGTATAAAAAAGAAGGACTGAATTTTACCTGTTCACCAGGTTGACCTGTTCTTGCAGATTCTAATATACTTCTTGCTGCATAAGCACTGCTCCATGCAACGCAACTGCCCTGCTGTCCCTGGTTGCCAACTGAAGGTGCAAATTTTTGCAGGTTAGCGCTTTCGGGTAATGGATTTTTTGAAGCATCATCTGAAAGCGGTTCATAAATGCTGGCTTTTTCAAATTGTTTTGGATCCAGCAAGCCGCCAGTAGCCAACTTACTGATGTTATCTAAAACACCTCCGCCTCCCATATTGCAACCGCCACGCCCCAATGCAAAGTAGGCAATGGCTCCTATTACCAACACGGCAATGCCAAGTTTGCTGCGGAACAAACCAAACAACAGTGGCAACAGGTTGAATAAGCCGCCACCTCCTCCGCCACCAAAGCCACTACCACCCCGGTCTCCATCATTACTATCATACTGTGGCTGGTCTTCCTGCGGATCATCCGTCATTCTAATAGGCATAAGAAAATATTTATGGTTTATTAATTATTGTACAAGTTAAGTAAAAGGATTAAAAACCGGGTTCCGGGTTTATGAAATAAGCATGAACATATAGTCGTATAAAACTACCGAAAAGTGGTATTGAATACTAATAGCTGAGGAGCTAGCTTGCATGTCATCTTATCATTTAAAAATTATGCTATGCCCGTAAAAAAGAAAAAGCCAGCACCTAAAGCAAAAAAAGCTGCGCCTAAAAAATCTGCTGTTGCAAAAACAAACAAAAACAAATCAGCAACCAATAAAGGTCTATTGCCTTTGCCCATAAAAAAGACACAGACGCTGTACATAGAAAGCAGTGCTTTTTTCCCGATAAACAGTGCAGATGGATACGTAGATCTATTTCAAAGCGGAAGGCGTACGGTAGTTCCAAACCGCACATTAACTACGCCTATAGTATTGCCTGTTGGAGCTGTGTTAAAATCCATTTCAATACACTACACTAACTCTACACCAAATTCACAAATGGCATCTTTTCTGCGCAATCATGCAGACAGGCATTCTCCATCTGGCGAAATTGAAATGTCGTTTATAAGCCTGCCTCCCGGAACTTTGGCACCAGACAATTATCTAACGGTAACGGACAATACTTTTCCTGATGGAGGAGTTTTCAAAGACAGATTTTTGCATTACCTGGAAATACCTGGCACTGGTGACTATGGAGCCGGCGGTATTTTTACTGTAAGAGGTGTAAGCCTTGTGTATGCGATATAGCGAGAGTCTATTAAAAAGATCACTCAATTACGTCTACAATATTGCGCATTAAATCTTCCAGCCCGTCTCTTTTTCTAATGAGATGGGCTTTTCCATTCTTCACTAATACTTCTGCAGGCTTGAAGCGGCTGTTATAGTTGGAAGCCATTTCAAAACCATAGGCACCAGCATTTTCAAATACCAGCAAATCACCTTCACGTACTTCGTTCAACATCCTGTCTTCTGCAAAAGTGTCTGTCTCGCAGATATTGCCCACCACATTGTATTGTTTCTGATGGCCAGTGGAGTTTGATATATTGTCTATTTTATGATAAGAACCATAAAACATAGGTCTTATTAAATGATTAAGGCCAGTGTCTATGCCTGCAAACAAAGTCTTGCCTGTATCTTTCAACACGTTTACTTTAGCAACAAAATAACCTGCCTGGCTCACCAGGAACTTGCCTGGTTCAAACCAAACCTGCATGTGCCTGTTGTATTTCTCTTCAAACCAATTCATTTCTTCCGCAATTTTTTTGCCCAGCAAAGGAATATCTGTTCCTTCTTCATTTGGTTTGTAAGGCACTTTAAAACCACCGCCAAAGTCAAACACCTGCAAGTCGGGGAATTTCTCAGCAATGCCAAACAACACTTCAATTCCTTTTGCAAATATTTCCACGTCTTTTATCTCGCTGCCCGTGTGTATATGCAATGCATGTATCTTAAGATCGGTCTGTTTTACAATTGCCAGCACTTTATCTATCTGCTCCAGCGGAATACCAAACTTGCTTTTCTCGTGACCGGTAGAAATTTTAAGGTTACCGCCTCCCATTATATTTGGGCGAAGACGGATACCTACCGGGGATGTATGACCGAATTTTTTGCCAAACTTCTCAAGATTAGAAAGGCTGTCGATATTTATATTAACGCCTAGTTGTTGTGCTGTTTCAATTTCCGAGAATGCAATATTATTGGAAGTGTAGAGAATTTTCTTTGGCTCGAACCCTGCTTTAATAGCAAGCAATACTTCATTGATAGAACTGCAGTCTACATTGCAGCCAATGCTTTTAATATAACGGAGTATATTGATATTGGTAAGTGCCTTACAAGCGTAAAAAAACTTTGTATCTGATGTTTTAAATGCAGCCTGCAATTGTTCATATTGTTCTTTAATGCGCTCTGCATGATAAACATAAACCGGTGTGCCAAATTCTGATGCTATTGATGCAAGCGTAGCTGCTGATAACTGTTCTGCCATAGTTCGCGAATATACAAAATAGCAATGCCACAACCGGGGGCTGTGGCATTTCCTGCGCAAATATTTTGTGCCGGCAAGCTATTGTTCTTCGTTATTGTTATCGTCGTCTTTTTCTTCTTCGTTGTCCTCTTCGTCTTCTTCTTCATTTTCTTCTTCTGTTGCATCAGCTTCTTCCACTTCCTCAGTCTCTTCTGCTTCAGTTTCTTCAACAGCTAACGCTTCTTCGACAGTTGATTCTTCTTCGGCAACATCCTGCTGCTCTTCTTCCTGCTCTTGCTCACTGGTTTCGTTTTCCAATGCGGAAATCAATTCACCATCCGGAGTAACGGCCAGGAAGGCATTGTCATCTTCTTCTACCAATTCTATAGTAGTTAATTCAGTAGCTATTGATTCTTCCTGCGCACCATTATTAAGATAGGTAGGTTCTACAGCCTGCTCTGCCAGTATTTCTTTAATTTTTGGCAACTCATCCGCCGAATTGATGCCAAAATAATCCATGAAAGATTTTGATGTGGCATAGATCAAAGGCTTGCCTGGCATGGTTTCATTGCGACCAGTAATTACTACAAGCTCTTTTTCCAGCAGGCGTTGCACTGCATAATCGCAGTTTACACCACGGATACCTTCAATCTCACTTTTAGTAATGGGCTGTTTGTACGCAATAATAGCCAGCGTTTCCAGTGCAGCAGCAGACAATCTTTTCAGGAACTTATCTCCATTAAGCTGGGCAATGGTTTTATGGTAATCTTTTTTGGTAAGAAATTGCCATCCGCCACCGCTTTGTCTTATTTCAAAAGGATAAAACTCGCTGTTGTATTTTTCAATAATGCCTTCTATGGCAGACTCTACCTGGTCTAAGAGGATTTTATCTTCCATAAACCCGAAAGCATTATTGATAATCTCGGTAATCTCTAATGAGGTAAGCGCTTTATCACTGGCAAAAATCACTGCTTCAATATGTGGTATTATTTCTCCTATTTCCATAACAACTTTATAAGTAAACGTAAGAGAGCAAATCTAACCCTTAGCAGCAGGATCGTTATCCAGAATTATCCACAAGTTTGAAAATGTGGAAATGTGACAAATGTGATAATGTAATAAATAAAAAGCCCTTCCGAAGAAGGGCTATATTAATCAATAAATAGATTTTGTGAATTTTCACATTTCCACATTCATCACATTTCCACATTCTCTATTATCCCTGCAATGCAGCAGCACCACTTACAATTTCTGTAAGCTCTGTTGTAATAGCGGCCTGGCGTGCACGGTTGTAAGAAATCTTCAGGCTTTTCAGCAACTCATTGGCATTTTCACTTGCTTTGTCCATAGCTGTCATGCGTGCGCCATGCTCAGAAGCATTGGCATCCAATACCGCCTTAAACAATTGAGTATTTAATATTTTCGGCATCAGCTCTGTAATGATTTCTTCTTTTGATGGCTCGAAAATAAAATCGTTCTTTTTCTTTTCGCCACCGGCTGCTGTAGGCGCTTTTGGTATAGGAAGAAAACGTTCTACACTGAAACGTTGTGTTGCTGCATTTTTAAATTCGCTGTACACCAGTTCAATTACATCAAACTCTTTATTCTGGAAGGCTTTAACTGCCTTTTGAGCGCAGGCTTGTACGCTTTCAAAGTTCAGGTTAAGAAAAATGTCTTTAAAAGTAGCGTCCGCATGATAGTTGCCTTTCAGAAAAAACTCGTATCCCTTTTTGCCAATGTTCCAAACATGCACATTGCCTTTGGCAAATTGTGTTGCATACTTTTCTGCAATGGTGTTGCGGGTAAGTTTAATAACATTTGAGTTATAAGCACCAGCCAATCCGCGATCGCTGGTGATAACAATAAAGAGCACTTTCTCAACCGGGCGTTCTACAGAAAGAGAACCGCTTGCGCCGCCATCAGCATCGCTTACAATATTACTCAGCATTTCCTGGAGCTTGCGTGCGTAAGGGCGCATCTGGGTGATGGCATCCTGTGCACGGCGCAATTTGGCAGCGCTTACCATTTTCATGGCCTTGGTTATCTGCTGCGTACTTTGTACAGATTTAATCCTGTTGCGAACCTCTTTTAATGCTCCACTCATGGGTTGAATTTTTGTTGGATAATCAGTAAGAACGAATGATGACTCGCCCCAGCCGTTTTCCGGCCGCGAAGGTATAGAAATGGCGCTAAAACCAAGCAAAATTTTAGTTTTTTCGAACAGTTTAAATAGGAGTTGCTGCAACTAATCGGCTGGGAATAACTTGCTTGCAGCATATTTTTCCGTTAAATTTGAACCAAATAAACTTATCAATGACTCGCATTGAAATTGACAAAAAGAAATATGTGCTGATACCCGAAAAAGAATATCATGCCCTGCAAAAAAAAGCAGCCATAAAAACAAAATCTGAGAAGCTTTTGACTGTTGAACAGGCTCGTTCTTACAGCAAAAAACTGATAAGGCAATGGGCAGCCGAAAAGTAAGCGTAAAAGCCCATGCTGCAGAGAGTATAGCTGCTATCAGCTGGTATATAGAATCTTTGGGAATGCTTGCGACTGCAGAAAAATTTGTTGATGAAGTATATGACTATTTTATAAAAATGGCAGATACACGAAAATCATACCCTGCGTGCAAGGAACAAAAACGTGCAGCCTTGGGGTATAAGTGCATCCCTTACAAAAAGAAATATACCATCGCTTTTATTGAAACCAATCACGAGTTGATTATTTGCGAATTCACCCCCTCAAAGCTCATCTATTAAAGTCAGTTGTCATCCGGAATAAATACGCCTCAAGTACATAATGTTATGCTTGCATTTTCACTTTTTGGGAAAATAAGCAACACCAATTTCGTCTGAATGGGTTCAACTTGGGTGAGTTCTATTTATTTGTCTTTCATAAGCGCCTGTTAACCAAAAAATACGGCTTTTAAACTACCATATTGATTGCTTACCTTTGCAACCCGCCGATAAAGCGGGGAATGCTCTGTCAATTTGGCCAGTGCAGCATGGTTTGCACCATATTTGACAAAGAGAATTCCGGATTTCTATATAAACTTTTTAACCAGAGATTTATGATGGGTTTTATTTCAAAACTTTTTGGAGGCAATAAATCGGAGAAAGACGTAAAACAGATTGAACCTGTAGTGGCCAAAATAAACCAGGTTTATGCTTCTTACCAATCGCTTACCAATGATCAACTGCGTGCTAAAACCGCCGAGTTTAAAAGCCGCATACAGGAATATTTAGCTGAAACCGATGCTGAAATTTCCAAACTAAAGCAAGAGGCTGAAGCAATGCCTGTTTCAGAAATGCAAAACCGCGATGTTGCTTACCAGGAAATTGATAAACTGGTAAAAGAACGCGATAAAAAAACAGAAGAAATTTTAAAAGAAATACTGCCGGAAGCATTTGCTGTGGTAAAAGATGCCGCTCGTCGTTTTAAAGAAAACACCGAGATAGTTTCTACTGCTACTGAGCTTGACAGGAACCTGAGTGTTAAAAAAGATTATATCCGCATAGAAGGCGATAATGCTATCTACAATAATTCATGGACTGCCGCCGGTGGCACCGTTACCTGGAACATGCTGCATTACGATGTTCAGTTGATTGGTGGCGCTGTATTGCATTCAGGAAAAATTGCTGAAATGGCTACCGGTGAAGGTAAAACGCTGGTATCTACATTGCCCGCTTACCTGAATGCACTTGCCGGCCAGGGCGTACACATTGTAACAGTGAATGATTACCTGGCACGCCGCGATAGCGAATGGAACGGAACATTGTTTGAATGGTTAGGCCTTACTGTTGATTGCATAGACAAACATCAGCCTAATAGCGAGGAACGTCGCAAAGCCTACCAGGCAGATATTACCTATGGCACCAATAACGAGTTTGGTTTTGACTACCTGCGCGATAACATGGTGCATACACCTGATGAAATGGTGCAACGTAAACACCATTTTGCTATGGTGGATGAGGTGGATAGCGTATTGATTGACGACGCAAGAACACCATTGATCATCTCTGGTCCTGTACCAAGAGGCGATGATCAACAATACCATGTTTTAAAGCCCCGTGTTGCGCAGTTGTTTGAAGCGCAGCGGCAGGTGACCAATAAATTTTTAATTGAAGCAAAAAAGAAATTTGCTGAAGGCAATGACGATGCGAAGGATGGTGGCCTGGCTTTAATGCGTGCATGGCGTGGTTTACCCAAAAACAGTGCGCTTATTAAATTTATGAGCGAGCCGGGCATACGGGTGAAACTGCAAAAAACAGAAAATTATTACCTGGCAGATCAGCAAAAAGAAATGCCCAAGGTTGATGAAGAACTTTACTTTCATATAGACGAAAAAAACAACCAGGTAGACCTTACAGATAAAGGCCTTACCATGATAACCCGCAGCGGAGAAGACCCAGAGTTTTTTGTACTGCCCGATATTTCTATAAAGCTGGCGGCTTTGGATAAAGACACCGCTTTGGATGCTGATGAAAAACTACACCGAAAAGAAGCCATTTTAAACGAGTATGCTATTAAAGCAGACCGCATACATACTGTGCAACAATTGCTGAAAGCATACACATTGTTTGATAAAGATGTGGAGTATGTAGTAATTGATGGCCAGGTAAAAATTGTGGATGAGCAAACCGGCCGTATTATGGAAGGCCGCCGCTATAGTGATGGCTTGCACCAGGCAATTGAGGCAAAAGAAAATGTAAAGATTGAAGCTGCCACACAAACCTATGCTACCATTACTTTGCAGAATTACTTCCGTATGTATCACAAGCTATGTGGTATGACAGGTACTGCAGAAACAGAAGCAGCAGAGTTGTGGGACATTTATAAACTGGATGTAGTTACTATTCCTACCAATGTAAATGTTATTCGCAAAGACAACCAGGATTTGGTGTATAAAACCAAACGTGAAAAATATGGCGCTGTAATAGATGAGATTGAAAGATTGCGCAATGAAGGGCGTCCCGTACTGGTTGGTACAACTTCCGTTGAAGTAAGTGAATTGCTGAGCAAAATGCTAAACGGCAAAAAAATTCCTCACAACGTATTGAACGCAAAACAACACGCCCGTGAAGCACAAGTGGTGGCAGAAGCCGGATTGGCTGGCGCTATTACTATTGCTACCAATATGGCTGGTCGTGGTACGGATATTAAACTGGGTTCTGGCGTAAAAGATGCTGGTGGTCTTGCTATTGTTGGTACAGAACGCCATGAAAGCCGTCGTGTAGACAGGCAGTTGCGTGGTCGTTCAGGAAGACAGGGAGACCCCGGTTCTACACAGTTCTATGTGTCTTTGGAGGATGAACTGATGCGCCTGTTTGGCAGTGAGCGTATTGCAGGTTTGATGGACAGATTTGGTTATAAAGAAGGTGAAGTGATACAGCACAGCATGATTACCAAATCTATTGAACGTGCACAGAAAAAAGTAGAAGAGAACAACTTTGGTATACGCAAACGCCTGCTTGAGTACGATGATGTAATGAACAAGCAACGCAAGGTGATATACGACAAACGCAATCACGCATTGTTTGGTGAAAGGCTTGCATTGGATCTTGATAATGCATTTTATACAGTAGCCGAAGGTTTGGTAAACTCTTTCCGTGAGCAGGAAGATTTTGAAGGCTTCAAATTGGCGGTAATTGTAAACTTTGGAATGGATACTACTATTACCAAAGAAGAACTGGAAAGAGGAAACGCAGCAGAAACTTCCGAAAAACTTTACCAGGAATCAATTGCCAGCTACCAGCAAAAAATGAATGAGCTTGCTGTAAATTCAATACCGGTATTTAAAAACATCCGCAATACACAGGGCAACAATATTGAAAATGTAATTGTACCCTTTAGTGATGGCCGTAAAGGCATACAGGTATTGGCGAACATGAATAAAACACTGAATACTGATGGAAAGGAACTGGTGAATGCACTTGAAAAAACCATAACACTTGTTATAATAGATGATGCGTGGAAGGAACACCTTCGCCGTATGGACGATTTAAAACAAAGTGTGCAAACTGCCTACCTGGAACAAAAAGATCCATTGGTGATTTATAAGGTAGAAGCGTTTGATATTTTCAGGCAGATGGATAGCGAAGTGAACAGGGATATTGTAAGCTTCCTCTGCCATTGCGGAATACCAAACGAACAAGCCAACAATACAATTAAAGAAGGCCGTGAGCAGAAAACAGACATGAGCCGTTTATCTGCTAATAAAGAAGCCATTGATGCGGCCGGCGATGATTATGCAGCCAACGAAAAAGATTACTACGATCCTTCTGGTGCTGCTGTAAAGCAAGAGCCGGTAAAAGTAGGCCCAAAGGTTGGTCGTAACGATCCTTGTCCTTGTGGAAGCGGTAAGAAGTATAAAAATTGCCACGGTAAAGACGCTTGAGAAAGTCGATAGTCTTTAGTCTGAAGTCATTAGTCAGAGCATATAATAAAAAAGCATTCACAAAAGTGAATGCTTTTTTCGCTTTATATTGTTTGTCTATCTGTATTCAATCCAGTGTTGCACAAAAGTTCAATACATCCTGCAAATCTGCAAGCCTGTTAAAATTGATGTCACGATGTTCTATATATTGGTCGATTACCGTGGCATTCTTTTCAAAATATTTCAGCAAATTACTTCTGTTAGCTTTTACAAAATTGCCATATTCATCACCAAAATAAAAATACTTTGTAATATTGGTAGTACCTGCCCAGCCTTCATAATCAAAATTTATTTTTTGCTGATCAGCATCGGTAAATGCAGGAACATTTAAAATATAATTTGCATTATGGTTAGAACTTGCATAAGGCATGTAATCTTTCTTAAAAAGAGTATTTATCTCCTGGCTAAAAGCTAACATTACACCTGCTTTTGTCTCAATTCGTTGTAGATATTTTCCTTTGACAAAGTAAAATCTGTACCTGTCAATAGCAGCGTAAGCAACGTTTTCAGGTGACGCGATATTTATTGTATCGTTTTGGGCATTGATAAACCGCAATTCACCCTTCATGACGTTGTAGTTCATCTTTGCAACAAGTTGTTTACCGTCTCTAAACACAATCCTTCCATTTGCAAACTCGGGAAAACGATAGACCTGTTGTAGTAACCTTATTACATTAGGCTCCTCTTTTTGATAATTAAGGCTCCAACTTTTCCAAGTATCCTCTTTTCCTCCGGGCATCTGAGCATTGGTATTTATTTGCACTGTCAGGCAGCATGCAATAGCTAAAATAGACAATCTCATAAAATAAAATTTAGACTATTAAGTTACGACTATGTTTTCCTATCCTCAAAAAGCAATATAACGGCCTTTGTTAATATCAGAAGTTTTTTTTCTGCGCAAGCTTCTATGTGTTTGAAATACAGTAATCTCAACAGTAATTAAAATTGGGTTAATTGCAGAATATCTGGTTCATTTTGTTACACCAACAAACACACAGAAGTATTTGCGCAGTTCTCAACATTAAGAAATAACAAAATATATTCGGAAATTTTATTGTAAAGTTTCGCTAAACTGCAATACATCCAGCAGATCACTAAGATTATTAAAGGCTGTATGATGACTTGTAATGAACTGCTCTACTAAAGGTCTGTTCTTTTCCATCAGATTCAATAAGGCAGGTTTATCTGCTTTTATAAAGTTGCCATACTCATCACCAAAATAAAAATAAGGCGTAGCATGTATAAAAACAATACGACCGTTCTCCAATTTAAATACCTGTCCATCTTCCAGGCAACAGCCTTCTTTTATAATATTTTTGGAGTTACTTAAGATTAGCGAATCTGCAGATTCAGCTATTCTCATTTCTGCCCGAAATTCACGACGATAACCCAATATAACTTTCTTTGTATTAGTTATCTCTTGTAGGTAGTTTCCTTTAAAATAGTAAAACGATGTTTGCATAATAACAACCTTACTAACAGATACAGGTTCATTAAGCTGAACGGTATCTCCATCAGGATTTATGACATGCATTTGATTCAATAAAATATTGTAGTTCATCTTTTGTATAAAAACAGTATCACCATTTCTAAAATAAACTGTTCCTTCTTTAAATGCAGGAAAGATGTAAGTGTCTTTTAACGGTAAGTAAAGTTGGGAAGCAAGCCTGTTGCGGGGATTAAGGGGATCGCTGGACAATTGCACGATAGAACTGGCAGCAGTTTTTTGCTGTGCACAAACCTGCAAGCTTATTGCAAAGACTGAAAGAAGTAAGAAAACAAATCTCATAAGTATAAGGCTCCAAAAAACTATTGTAAAGTTCCGCAAAATTGCATCAGCTTTAGCAAATCTTCCGGCTCATTAAAGTTAATGTGATTTGTTTTTATAAACTCGTTCAATACGGATTCCTGCTTTTTAAAATGATGCAGAATAAATTGTTTCTGCGCTTTTTCAAAATGCCCATACACGTCCCCGAAGAAATAATGCTCTTTGGTAGTTATCATAACCTTTTCATCGGCACCTAGTTTATATATTTGCCCATGACCGGTATAAAATGTCATTGTGCGCAAGCCTTCATGCTGTTCCGTAATATCATAAGCGCCATATTTCCTTTGCTGCTGTTCTGAAAACGATTGGCGGTAAGCCAGTACAATGCCATTGGCACGTATGGTATCTATTGTCTGGTAAAATCCTTTGTCGTAATAAAACCTGCTGCCATTCAGGTTAACAAAACTTATGCTTGCAGGATCAGCTACAGAAAGTGTGTCACCACTACTGGTTATAAAATGCATTTCGTCCAGCGAAACATTGTAATTCATTTTGCCAGCAGAGATAATACCGTTCCGAAAAACGATAGAGCCTTCATTAAAAGTTTGATACCTGTAAATTCCTTTTTCCGGCAGTATGGTGCGGATTGATTGCGGCAAAACTTGCGCTTCTGCGTTTATTAATTGCAAAAGCATACAGTAAACCAAAAACAAAGAGATTCTCATGGCAGTATTTATTAGCAATCTTGCAAGTCAAGAGTAGTAGTAAGATACAATAATATTTGCAGAGCTTATGCTGCGTCATTGCAATTTTAGTTACATTTAAAATGCGATTGTTCACTTAATCAATTACCGCCATCATGATTAACAACAGAAGACAATTTATAAAAACAACCGGTCTCGCCAGTTTGGGCATGGGCTTATTGCCATCTTTATTACAGGCCGAAAATTTTAATACTCATCGTTTATCGCCTGCATTGCCACGTACCAGCCCTGAGTTGCAGGGAGTGTCTTCAAAAGGGATAAGGCAATTTGTAGCCGCCGCCAACGCTTCGGGACTTGGCTGGCATAGTTTTATGTTTGTGCGCCATGGGCATGTAGTAGCAGAAGGATGGTGGAAACCTTTTGAGCCACAATTCAAACACACATTGTATTCATTGTCTAAAAGTTTTACCAGCACTGCCATTGGCCTATTGGTAAAAGAAGGCAAGCTATCTGTTGAAGACAAAGTAATCTCATTTTTTAAAGATGAAACGCCTGCCTCGCCCGGCGAGAACCTGCAACAAATGAAAGTAAAACATTTGCTGACGATGAACACAGGTCATGGAGAAGACACCATGCCCAAGCTAAGGGCCTCAACAGATACCTGGACAAAAACCTTTTTAGCGCAATCCGTGCAATATGAACCCGGCAGTCATTTCTTATACAACACTGGTGCTACTTATATGCTTGGTGCAATTCTACATAAAATAACCGGCCAAACTTTAGAAGCATTCTTAACACCCAGGTTATTTGAGCCTCTCGATATAAAAGGATACGATTGGGAATTGTCGCCGCAAGGATTAAATACAGCAGGCTATGGATTGCGTGTAAAAACAGAAGACATTGCCAGGTTTGGCCAAATGTATCTGCAAAAAGGAAAATGGAATGGCAAAGAAATTCTTGCAGAGGATTGGGTAAACACTGCCACCAGCTATCAAACCAAATCGCAAGAAGGCAACGGCGATTGGGCCCAGGGTTATGGTTACCAGTTCTGGCGTTGCAAACCCGGTTTTTATCGCGGTGATGGAGCGTATGGGCAATTTTGTATTGTAATGCCGCAACACGATGCAGTGCTTGCCGTAACCAGTGAAAGCTGGGACATGCAAAAATCCATGACTACAATTTGGGAGAACCTATTACCAGCCATTACTGATCATGCACTACCTGAAGATAAAACGGAAATGACAGCATTGCAAAATGATTTGAAAGCTTTGGTATTACCAGTAGTGAAAGGCAATACAGCTTCTGCGCTTGCCAATCAGTACAATGGAAAAACATTTAAGGTAGAGGAAAACAATTTTGGCGTTAATAGCATTCGATTTGATTTCTCAAAAAACAAATGCAGCTTTATCACCACTACTGCAAAAGAAACAAACACCATGCAATTTGGCTGGGAGAACTGGATGCTTAATAACGAAACAAGGCTTTATACTTTTCTATTGCCAGGCCGGCTGCATGTGCCATCTAAAATGGCGGGTACGGCCACCTGGATAAATGATAATACTTTACAACTGAATGCAAGGTTTGTAGAAGCCATGCATGGAGATAAGATTACCTGCCAGTTTGATGGCGACAAAGTAAGCATTTCATTCCTGAACAGTGTATCTGAAAATTCTAAGACGGATCTGGAGAAGAGAACAAAATTGAATGGCGCTATAGTGTAATTCCTGCCATCATCATTTCACTCCTTTTTCCGGATTCCAGGAGCCTTGTAATTTTCTTACAAAAATTATCTGGCCGGTATGATATGCGTTGTGCGTACTGATATTAGCAATCTCTCCACTCCATGAATTAAGCTTTGCTTCGTCAGCTTCGCTTACAATTTTTTCTAATTGGGTTAAAATGTCATCCAGCTTCTTTGTTAGGGCTGTCCAGCTTTCCTTGTCCAGTTTATTATTAAATGTTTCTTCGTTATTACCACTAAACGCATCCGCTTTTACGCCTTTAAATTTAGCAAGCTCCCGCCCGTTCCAAAAAGCCAGGTGATATACAAGCTGACCAACAGAATGATTACCGCTACTATCCTTCCACATTGCCTGCTCCGCTGTAAGATCTTCCACAGCAGTATTTACAGGTACAAACCATTCCTTTTTATTGTGCGTTGTTTTTAATTGTTCCAGTAAAACAGACTTTAAGGAAACGGCAGTTTTTGTTTGTGCAAAACAAAAAGCAGGCAAGCATACAAGCAATAGCAAGATTGTATTTTTCATAAAACAGTTTCTTTGTAAGGTAGACTAATTCGCAACTTTAGCCGAACCGTTCATAAAAAACAAACCCCTGGCTTATTCAACCAGGGGTTTTACTTTCAATGATATTTTTTACTTCAAGCCATATTTATATTTATATCGCTCATACAATTGGTGTTGTTTGTTATCTAATGAAACCAAACGGCCTTGTATAAAAGCTTGTGTAATAATGCTGCTTTTCATATCAAGCAAATCACCTTCGCTCACAATAATATTTGCATCTTTACCAACTTCAATAGAACCGGTTTTGTCTGCCACACCCAATATCGTTGCTGCATTTAAAGTAATAGCCTGCAATGCCTGTTCTTTTGTTAAACCATAAGCAGCAGCAGTGCCTGCATTAAATGCCAGGTTGCGGTAACGGCTTTCTTCGTGATCGTCGTTCAACGCAAACAACACACCGGCTTTTTGCAACATTGCAGGCGTTTTATAAGGCTGGTCTACATCGTCGTCTTCCATAGCAGGAAGACTATGTTCCTGGTTAAGGATTACGGCAATATTGTTTTGCTTTAACAAATCTGCAATCTGCCAGCTTTCACTTGCGCCTACCAATACTACATCAAAGCCAAACTCTTTTACAAAATCAACAGCAGCCAGCATTTGTTTTACCTGGTCGCCATGAACAAAAAGTTTTTGCTTTTTATCAAACAAACCTTTTACTGCCTCGTATTTAAGATTGGTTTCTTTGTGTGTAGCCTCTTGCAAATAAGCTTTTGCATTTGTAAAGAATTCTTTTATCTCAGCAATTTTATCCAATGCTTCTTTTACAGGATCTGTTTGTGGTGCAGCACCAAAACCACCGGGGAAGCCACCGCCTCCACGTCTTCCAAAACGCACGATAAAGCTGGGTATGTTTACGTGGATACCATTTTCCATTTTGTATGCAGCATCTTCCCAATTCCATGCATCCAGTTGTACTACAGTAGAAGAGCCACTGATAACACCACCTTCAGGAACGATATTCGCCAACAGAATACCATTTGCTTTCAGCGTATTGATGATTTTAGAATCGGTGTTATAGGCAGTGATAGAACGTATGCTTGGATTGTATTCGCCAATTTCTGTGTAATCATTCGATCCGCGAACACCGCTGCCAATTTCTTTTAAACCAAGATCTGTGTTTGGTAAAATCATACCAGGGTAAACCTGTTTGCCTTTTACATCAAACACTTTTACATCTGCAGGCACTGGCAAATTAGCACCAACAGCTTCTATTTTACCGTTATTGATTTTGATAGTACCATTATTAATTACCTGGCCATTGCCTACATGTATTGTGGCATTGGTGATAAAAGTTATTCCGGTGGCCTGAGGAATAGGATATACATCTTCCTGTGCTTTGCCTAAAAAGGAAACCAACAACAGGCAACTTATATTGAAAATTATTTTTCTCATCTCAAAAAAAATTATTTGTTAGAATTGGTATTGTCTTCATCATCTGCTGAGTTAATATCTACAGTTATCAATCCATCATGATGTTCATGATCTCCGCAACTTAAGATATATTGAAAACTGGGTCTTGCCCGGCCTCTTGGTGCGCCTGAGCCAGCACCTTCAGCAGCGCCTTCCACCAATATTTTTTGTACCAAACGATTTCTTTCTGCAGTTATCTGTTTACGCATTTGCATATCATGGTCCAGGTCAAAATAAATAGTTCCGTCCACAATTGTTTTTTCTGGTTTTGCGTAAATGCTCAGGGGATTGTCGCTCCAAACTACAATATCAGCATCTTTACCTGCTTTAAGGCTTCCTACTTTATCTTGCACATGCAGCATGGTTGCAGGATTAATAGTAACCATTCTCCAGGCATCATCTTCGCTCATACCACCATACTTTACACTTTTAGCAGCTTCCTGGTTAAGGCGACGAGCCATTTCTGCATCATCAGAGTTAATAGCAACGTTTAATCCCATGCGTTGCATAATTGTTGCATTCTGTGGAATAGCATCCTGCACTTCCATTTTGTAAGCCCACCAGTCGCTAAAGGTAGAAGCATTAGCGCCATGCACTTTCATCTTATCAGCAACTTTATAGCCTTCCAGTATATGCGTAAATGTATTGAAACGGAAACCAAAACGATCTGCAACACGCATGGCTGCAGTAATTTCGCTTTGTACATAAGAGTGACAGGTAATAAACCTTTTCTTATTCATGATTTCTACCAGTGCATCCAATTCAAGATCACGGCGAACTACCATTGGCACAGCTCCTTTCTTTTTATTGTTCTCTTCAGCCGCTTTCATTGCTTTCTGGTAGTCTGTGGCCCGCTGAAATGCATCAGCCAATACTTCTTCTACACCCATACGTGTATCGGGGAAACGGTTATTGCCTTGCGTGGCAGTGGTACGTTTTACGTTTTCACCCAACGCAAATTTGATAAACGGATCCCAACCCTGGAATTTGAGTGCCGTATCGGTAGCACCCCAACGCAGTTTTATCAGTTGAGTTTGTCCACCAATTGTATTAGCAGAGCCATGCAATATGTGTGAAGAGGTAACGCCACCGCTCAACTGGCGATAGATATTAATATCATCCGGATTAAGATTGTCTGCAATTCTTACCTCAGAAGTTACAGACTGACCGCCTTCATTAATAGATGCTGCAGCAATATGAGAGTGCTCATCAATGATACCAGCCGTTACGTATTTGCCGGTTGCATCAATCACTTTTGCAGTAGCATCCGAAAGACCTTTGCCTATTTGCGCAATTTTCCCGTTTTTAACCAATACGTCGGTTCCTTCCAGCCTTCCTTCTTTTTCACCGGTCCATACAGTAGCATTTTTAATCAACAGGTTTTCCTGTTTGGGTAATTCTTCCCAACCATATCCATCAAACGGATAAGTAATCTTGCCAAGGCGTGGCGGAAACTTCCTGCGTGCACTATCTGTTTTTTCAGTTGCTTCTTTTACAAAAGTTGCAGTCCACAATACTTTATTGCCGGCAGAATCTTCACCATTGCCCTGCCAAACAGTACCAGTGCTAACACCGCTAAGACGAACGCTGGCACCACCACGTCCACCACCAAAACCGCCAGGTCTGCCACCTCCTCCACCCGGAGGCATAGTACGTGCAGAATCCCCGCCAGCAGCAGGGGGCATTCTTCTTGCAGGCGCTGTAGTGAAACTTAATTTTACAAGTTTGCCATCATAGCTAAATTTGGTAGTGAGTGTATCTTTTGCAACAACACTTGCAGCAGTTTTGCTTTTTACATCCAATGTATAATTAGCAACATTGCCAGTAGCATTGGTAATAGCCAGGTTATAAGTACCAGCAAAATTGTTCCATGCTGCATCGTTTACACCATATTTTTCTCCCTGCACCCAGTTTTCGTAAATCACAGTTTTTTCATTAAACACAGGGCCGGAAGTAATTAAAAAGTTGGCAAGTTTTCCCGCATCAAGACTACCTACTTTATCATAAACACCAATCAATGTAGCTGGCGTTTTGGTTAATGCATCAAATGCTTTTCCTTCAGTAAGGCCATAATCAATTGCTTTGCGCAGGTTTGTTAAGAATTGTTTTGTATCACGCAAATCCGCAGTAGTAAAACAGAAAGGAATATTTGCTTTTTCAAATGCTGCGGGATTTGCAGGTGCCAGTTCCCAGTTTTTCATATCAGACAATGAAACAAACCTTGCATCATTGGGGTCTTCCACTTCTGGTGCTTGCGGAAAACTTAATGGCAAAATGAAACTTGCTTTGGTGGCAGCAATTTCGTTGATGCGTTGGTATTCGTTGCCACCACCTTTAATAATATATTGCACACCAAACTCATCGCCTATCCTGTCTGCACGTATATCTGACCATTTATCGCTGCCATCAAAAATCTGTGGCAGACTTTGTGTTTCATTAAATGCTTTCAATGAAATATTTACACCTTCTGCAGCGGGATTGCTTTTATACCATTGTGCATCCAGGTAAGTCTGGCGCAGCAATGCAATTGATCCCATTACAGAGCCAGGATAAGATTGGGTAGAACTGCCTTTGTTTAAAGAATAATTGGCAGCAGCTTTCTCTTTTATAATAACCAGGTTTTCTTTTTGGTTAGCCAGGGTAGCCAACACACCTGTGCCGCGTACTATACCATCTTTCTGATGAACAAGCACAGTACCAAAACCTGCATCACGCAATGGTGAAGCTTTTGCATCATCTACTATAAAAATTTTAGACGCATCCACATCGCTGTGTATTGCCTGGTTCCAGCCAAAAGCACCTTTCTGATTAGAAGTAATTTGAGCAGGACCACCAAAATTAAAACCACCACGTTCGCGGGTAGGTGCTGCAACACCATAATCACTATAAAGATCAATAAAAGATGGATAGATGTATTTGCCTTTGCAATCTACTACTACAGCATCTTTCGGTATTGCAATACCGGTACCAACAGCTACTATTTTACCATCCTTTATTACAAGGCTTGCATTGCTGATGGTAGATTGCCCGTCTTTTACAATGGTAGCATTGGTAAATGCATAGCTGTTTGATTTTGGATCTGCTACACCATTTACAGGAAATGTAGGTTGTGCGGTCAAATGCAGAACAAATAGCAGTGAGGGCAGAAGCACCCGCAAATGCTTCCTCCCCGAAAATTCTCGTTTTCTCATGGTTGTTTTGATTTTACTTGAAATAAGTAGCGAAGCACTGAAATTACTGAAATGAGGTAACTTCGGCGCAACAAATTGATTAACGGTTAAAAATTAAAACCGGTTAGACGCCAAATTTTGTTAACAACCTGCTATTAAAAAGAAATTAAATCAAATTTTGTTAATGGACATAGCTTCGTACATAGATCACACCATACTGAAACCTACAACAACTGTTGATGATATTGAAAAGCTTTGCATGGAAGCCGCCACATACAATTTTGCCGCTGTATGTGTGCCACCTCCGTTTGTAAAAAGGGCAAAAGCTTTATTAGAACCCACGCATGTAAAAATTGCTACCGTAATTGGATTTCCGTTTGGTTATTCAGTTACAGAAGCAAAAGTGGCTGAAACAGTATTGGCATTGGTAGATGGTGCAGATGAACTGGACATGGTAATAAACCTGGTGGCATTGCGCATGAGCGATTGGGCTTTCCTGGAAAAAGAAGTAGCATTGGTTACGGAAGTAGTGCACAACAAAGGAAAAATTATTAAGCTGATTATTGAAAGCGGCATATTGAGCGATGAAGAAATTATTCAGTGCTGCAAAGTTTTTGGGCCACTGGGAATAGACTTTATGAAAACATCCACCGGTTATGCAGAAAAAGGCGCTACTGTAGAAGCCGTGCAACTAATGCGCCGTCACCTGCCATCTACTGTAAAAATTAAAGCTTCCGGCGGCATAAAAACTTATTCGTTTGCGGCGCAGCTGATTATAGCAGGGGCAACACGCCTGGGTTGCAGTGCCAGCGTACAAATTGTTAAAGAACAGCCGGAATAAGCTTATTTTCGCTCCCTTGCCATGCACAAAAAAACGTTTGGCAATGATTTTGATTAGCACAGCTAAACTACGCCACACAATGAAAAAAATATTAGTAGCAATAATAGCCTGCTGGTATTCAATAGCCGCCATTGCACAGTCAGACTCTTTTTCTTCTATTATAATACACAAAGACCCACGTGTAGACCAACTGGTAAAAAAGCAAATACAGGTAAATGAATTCAACACCCGGGATGCACGCCGCAATGTTGCCGGTTATCGCCTGCAGGTAATTAATACCAGCGATAGAAATGCCGCTATTTCTGCTAAAACAAAAGTATACCAGTTATATCCTGAATTAAAGGCTTACCTGTTATACCAGTCTCCTTATTTCCGCCTGCGTGTAGGAAACTTTACAGATAAAGATGAAGCAGAAAATTACCGTAAGCTATTATCAAAAGAATTCCCCAATAATGTTTTCCTGGTACGCGATACAGTAGAAATAAAACTGGCCGAGCTGAATCAATAAGGATTGTGTACGTTGAAAGTCTTTTTTGAGCCCGGCATTGGTTTTTCATGGCGGCATCGTTGCGCTGTGTCCCGCACCTCTGGTCGGGGTCGCACTCTTGTACTGTAAATCTTTTTTTATCTCCTTTAACGCCGAGTTGTAGCCACAGTGACACTGTGAACACGGAGGCTTCATGGGGAATCTGATTTTAAATTACAACGCAAGTTAAAACTCAAGTTGAGTTTTAATCTTTATATGCATCTGTAGAAACAAAAATATTCAGTACGAATCTTCTCTAATCAATAATCCTCTGTGCAACCTCCCTGCCCCCGTGTCTCTGTGGCCAAGAAGCAGCAAATGCGTATTTTTGCAGCATGTTGAAAGATCAAATCAAAGCATTAGCAAAGAAATATGCTCCAGAAATAATTGAAGTTCGCCATCATATACATGCCAACCCGGAATTAAGCTACCAGGAATTTAAAACATCCGCTTTTATACAAGAGAAATTAAAAGCAATGGGCATACCCTTCCAGGTAATGGCCACTACAGGTGTTATCGGTTTGATTGAAGGAAAGAATCCAGGTAAAAGAATTATTGCATTGCGTGCAGACATGGACGCATTACCCATACAGGAAGAAAACAAAGTTGATTATGCTTCCACCAACAATGGCATTATGCATGCCTGCGGGCACGATGTGCACACCAGCGTATTGCTGGGTGCAGCAAAAATTTTGCAGGAATTAAAAGCCGAATGGGAAGGCACCATTAAATTAATTTTTCAACCCGGAGAAGAACGCAATCCCGGTGGCGCCAGTTTACTTATAAAAGAAGGCGTATTGAAGAATCCTGCACCAGCAGCTATTTTTGGTTTGCATGTACATCCGGGCCTTGCTACCGGACAAGTTAGTTTTAAAGAAGGAAAAGTAATGGCCAGTGCAGACGAGCTTTATTTCACCCTTAAAGGAAAAGGGGGCCATGCAGCATCACCACATGTAGCGCCAGATCTTATTTTAATTGCATCACACTTAATAGTAGCACTGCAGCAAATCATTAGTCGTAACCGCAATCCTTTTGATCCTTCTGTTTTATCTATTACTTCTTTCCAGGGTGGGCATACCACCAATGTAATCCCAAGTGAAGTAAAACTAATGGGTACGTTCCGTGCCATGGACGAAGGCTGGCGTTTTAAAGCGCATGATCTTATCCGTAAGCTTTCAAAAGAATTGGTAGAAAGCATGGGTGCCACACTGGATCTTCATATAGATGTTGGCTATCCATCTGTTTATAATAATGAAGTCCTGCATACAATAGCAAAGGATTTGGCCAGGCAATTTATGGGCAATGAGCATGTAGAAGAAACCGAACTGCGCATGGGTGCGGAAGACTTTGGCTACTATACACAAGCTATACCCGGCTGCTTCTATAGATTGGGTGTAATGAACGAAGCATTGGGTATCACATCCGGGGTTCACACACCTACATTCAATATAGACGAAAACGCCATTGAAATAGGAATAGGTTTAATGGCCTGGTTGGGGGCTAACGCAAAATTGTAGTTAGCAATCCCTGATTAATGCACCATATTTAGTTTTCTAAGGTTATCTCCTTTAAGCGATATGTTTGACAGCTTATCTGCGTCAATCATCAGTTTATCAATCATGGCACCATTGTCTGTAAAGGCAGATTCTACCATGGTAAGCTGCAAATCATTTACACGTGTATGTGATGTAAGTTCTATACCCGAAGAATGAGATGCATTTATTGTAAGGCCTTTAAAATATACATGCGTGTTATCATCTCCTCCATCTTCAACTTTTAAGCTGCCATCGTTTACTACTGAAAAAAAGTAGGAGGCGCTTTTAGTACTGTCTTTGCTTCCTTTCAATGATACATCAGAGTTGTTTGCTAAAATGCCTACTGTTGCAAGGGGCAGGTATAAATTTACATCCTGGTAGCTACGCTCCGCTTCCGTTCTGCCATCTCCACGACTTACGATTGTATCACCATGAATAATCAATGAATCGCCCACAACAGCAAAATGCAGGTGACCGTTTTCAGATTTTTCAATTTCCAAACGCAAACTATCTGAAGGCATAATGCTGCAGTTGTTAATTCCGTACACTGCTATATGGCTGATATTAGTAAACGATTTTTTTATAAACCGGTTTTCTTGTTCAACCTTCATAGAAATATAGTTGCCACTTTTGTACTTGGCGTATAAAGCCAGTTGCAGCAACGTAAGAATAAGCAAAGGCAAAGTAAAAATGCCGAGTATAATTTTATTACTTGTCTTCATAAATGATGTATATCAGTTTGAAAAATGCTGTTTTTTATATTTATCAAAACGTGGTTTCAGTTCATCCAGTTCCATGCCCAACAAATACATGTTGCGAAAGATATGCGGCAGGTCTTTTTCACTGAATGCATCTTTGCGGTATTGCAGCGCATTCTTATAAGCTGCAGCGCCTACGAAATAACCAATGCCACGCTGGTTGTAAATAATTTCCTGTTGCTGCAAAAACTCAAACGTACGCATTACTGTATTGGGGTTTACTTCCAACTGCACAGCCAGCTCACGCACAGAAGGAATACGTTCTTCCGGCTTCCATTCCTTTAGCAGTATCTTCTCGCACACATAATCAGCAATCTGCAGGTATATAGCTTGTGATTCTTTGAATTGCATAATAATAAGTTTAAGGCCCTTAAATTTCTTTTTCTTTCAGCCTGTAATAAGTTGCCAGCCAAAACAGCGGGGCAAAAGCATACTTCAGCAGAAACAACAGCACGTCGTCAATCCAATGAGGTAATGACACCAACTTATCTGTTGCAGCATTGCTGTATATCATTATACCATCTCCTGAAGGGTTGTTTTGCTGTGTATATATCTGGTAACTGCTAATGCCATTGTGGTAAGATCCCGCAGGCAATATCTGTGCAATAAATTTTGCAGTGATAAAAGTTATTACCAACCCTATCAGCAAACAGGCAATTACTGTTTTTATAAAGCTGAATTTTGCAAAATAAACAGAGCCTAAAATAAAAGCTGCCTGCAAAACAAAATAGAATAGCAACAGATAAATAAGATCGTTATCTCCCCTGGAATGTTCGGGCATATAAAAAACATTGGCTACTGTATGCGGTTCAAAAGTATTCCCCGGCAAATGATGTTTTAACCAATGACTGTATTCAATCCCATTTGCGGTTTTTATCATTACTACATCTATAACATAAAATATGGTAGTATAAACTGCAAAAAATGCTACCACTCCATAAAACAATGCACAAAGCAATTTCTCTGCGTGTGAAGCCGGCACTGAAAGATAATTAAGCCCACGGGTTTTAGAGCCGAGATCTGAAAACAGCATACTGCCGTATAAACACCCCACAAGGAAAAGCCCGAAATAGTAAGTGGTGCTTTGCATGTTGGCATTAATACTTCTGGGGCCATCTGTTGACAAAATAATGATAAACCATATTAGCAACAGCCCGGTAATTGCACCAAGCGCAAGCGAATATTTTTTCCTGTTTTCTGACCAGTGCTTACCAACCAGTAACCACCAGCGTCCTGTATCAAATGATTGGGTCATAATCTTAGTTTAAGCTTTAAATACTGAAGTGATGGCTTCGCCATTTAATACAATGGCTTTGTACAGTAATTCAAGATCCAGTTTGCTTTCCTCATCTGCTGTATTGCGACTGATAATAGCCGACCCACGCAAAGAAGATTCTCCATAAAGTGCCTGCTTTATCTCTTCACTATCAAAAGAAATCTGGAAAGACAATTTGCGGCTAATGGCTTCTATCGTTTGATCAAAAAGAATTTTTCCTTCGTCTATTACTGTTATCCGGTCTATCAGGTTTTCTAAATCTTTCACCTGGTGGGTACTGATTACTATACACTTCTTGTCGTCCACAGCGCCAGCCATAATTTTTCTGAACTGGCTTTTGCTCATAATGTCTAAGCCGTTGGTGGGTTCATCCATCAGCAACATAGAAGCATTGCTCGCAAGTCCAAACCCAATCAATACTTTCTTCTTTTGCCCATAGCTCATGTTTTGCAAAGTGCTGTCTACAGGTATCTCAAACTCTTTCATGTATTGTTCAAACTGCGATTGGTTGAACCTTGGATAAAAAGGTGCATGATGCTTTACCAAATGTTGTAAGGGAACATTGGGCAGGTAAAACTCTTCCGGCACCATAAACACTTCCTGCAAAAAACCAGGCTGACGTTTGCCCGGCGTAAAACCCAATACGGTAATGGCACCTTTATCGGGAAATAACAGACCGGCAATATTGCGCAATAGTGTAGACTTGCCCGTACCGTTCTTACCCAGCAAGCCATAGATATAACCGGGTTGCAATTGCAGGCTGAGACCAGAAAAAACCGGTTTCTTCCGATAAGCAAAATGAAGGTTTTGAATATCTATCATATTTTAATGCTTTAGTGTACTACTAAACTAGTACACTGTAAAAGTATAAAAGATTTTCAAACTGCAAAATTTATTTTTTGAATACACTATTGCATCGCGGAAATAATGTGATAGAAAAATTCACCTTGTTCATGAGCGGATTGAATAATCGGCGCTTTTTATCCCAGCTTTCTCAATCCATAATTAAAGAGATGGCCATTATCACAAAAAAGATAATAAAGAAAAGAATATTTATTATTGAACCAATAAGTTTAAAATATTTTAATTTTTCCCGTTTTACAAGGCCTATTATAGTACATATTATACCTATCAACATACTTAGATACATTCCGACCAAAACAAATTGAAAAAGCAGCCTGTTTGCTGAAGGCGTTTTGGCTCTCATAAACTCCGACACAATTATTAGCGCCCCAAGAAGCAAAAGGCTCAATCCAGCACAAATAGTTGCGATTTTTGAAAACAAAACCTTTTTGGGCTTTGTGACAAACTCGTCTAGTATAGATTGCTCGCTGTTAGATTCCATATCGCTTTATTAAACCTTTACTTTACGATTGCTTCACCTTCACATGATTACCTGTAATCGGTGGCGGCAAAGGCACAAAACCTGTTTCACCTTCTATAATACCCATTGTTTGTTCCTGCCATTTTTGTTTGGCAGCTTCTATCAATGCATAATCGGTTGCCACAAAATTCCAGAAAATAAATCTTTCTTCGGGAAAAGGCTCACCACCAAAAATATAGATGGTAGAATTAGCAGCTATTGTAAAAGAACAAAGTGCACTGTCTTTGGCCACCAGTATTTGTTTGGGACCATACACATTTCCTTCACTCTCTATGCTGCCTTCCAAAATATACAAACCACTTTCACCATATAGCGACTCCCCTATTTTTAGCTCTTGCCTACTATTGCTTTTTATTTCCAGCATATACAATTTGCTGTAAACAGGCACCGGCGATTTTTTGTCGAATGCCTCCCCTGCTACTAATTTATATTGCACATCTCCGTCTGTCCATGCAGGAATCTGTTCTTTGTCTATATGAAAAAACTCCGGCTCCATTTGCTCAAGTTCCTTTGGCAGTGCTACCCAAATCTGCAAACCATGCATGTTTTTAACAGAATGACGCAAATACTCTGGTGTTCTTTCCGAATGAACAATACCTTTACCGGCTGTCATCCAGTTAACAGCACCTGGCTGAATTTCTATAGAAGTTCCCAGCGTATCTCTATGCCATATGCTGCCTTCAAAAAGAAAAGTGAGTGTGGAAAGGCCAATATGCGGGTGCGGGCCCACGTCAAAATTTTCATGGTCGCTCATAGTTACTGGCCCCATATGATCTATAAAAATAAAAGGCCCAACCATTCTTTTCTGTCTGAACGGAAGTAGCCGGCCTACCATGAACTTGCCAATATCGGCAGCTCTTTCTTCTATTATTAATTGAATGTTTGACATAGTTGCTATTTTGAAATCATTATTAAATGTTCACTCTATTGTTTATAGGTACGCATTTGTAAACAAGATGGCGCTGGCACAGTTACCTGCATACCCGTTGCTTTCAATAGCCCTGTTTTTATATCGCGTTTGAAAACAACAATATTATTACTGCTCTGGTTGGCAACCAGTAAAAAACTTCCACTAGGATCTATTGTAAAATTCCTGGGCACTTCACCCAATGTAGATTGATGCCCTAGTAATTTCAACTGCCCGCTTGCAGCAATGGAAAAAATGCTAATGGTATTTTCTAACCGGTTAGACGCATACAAAAACAAACCATCTGGTGAAATATGAATATCGGCACTGCTGTATTCTTCTTTTTTTGTTTGGTTGGATGCTATGGTTTGCACCAAGCCGAGTTTGCCTTTATTGAAATTATAAACAGCTACCCTGCCGCCCATCTCTTCAATACAATAAGCAAACTTTTTTGAAGGATGAAAAACCATATGTCTCGGACCAGTTCCCGGTTTTGTTTTTACAGTTAACTCATTCTTTATTTGAAGAACAGAATCCCCTTTGGTATTAAATGCGAATGCCCGTATTTTATCTGCACCTAAATCGGGCAGGTATAAAAAATTATAGTCAGGAGAAAATATGGTGGAATGAATATGTGATTTCTCTTGTCGCTCTTTATTAATGCTGCTATCATAAAATTGTATGGATTGTATGGCAGGGTTAATAGCGCCATCATCGTTTGCACTAAACACTGCAACGCTTCCCCCAGTATAATTACCCGTCACTATGTATTTGTTAGATTTATCTACCGCAACATACACTGGGTTTGCGCCTATACTGGACACTTTATTGATGAAACGTATAGAACCGCTATTGCTATCTATTGCAAAAGCACTAACGCTTCCCGGCAATAAAGTTTTGGTATCTGTACAGGCATACAAATATTTTCCATTGGGTGATATGTTTAGATAAGAGGGATTGGTGATATCAGCACCTGTGGCAAGCAATTGCAGTTTGCCGCTTGCTTCATCCTGGCTAAAAACATAAATGCCTTTGTCTGGTTTGCTATCAGTATAAGTTCCAACAAATAAAAGAGTATGATTGGTTTGTGCATGAAGTGTGCAACAAACAATACAGAACAGAATAAATAATACCTTTTTCATTACCCTGAAATTAGGGCGTATTATTTTATTTTCAGTAAGAGTTTGATGCCGGCGGAAAAAATTAATCAGTATAGCAAATAAAAAATGCCCCACTGATCGGGGCATTTCAAAAAATGTGTTTTTATAGCAGTTAACTATTTCTAAAAGCCCATTTCCACATTTCTTTCCAGGTAGCTTTTTTACCATAAAGCAAAATGCCGGTGCGGTAAATCTTGGCACTTATCCAGGTAGTTACTAAAAAACCAACTACCAATAGCAACATGCTTAAACCTAATTGCCAGTAAGGCACTGTACCCGGCACGCCAAATGGTATTCTTGCCATCATTACAATAGGTGAGAAAAATGGTATAATGCTGCTCCATGTGGCCAATGAACTATCCGGGTGCGTAATAGCATTTATCATAATTACTATAGCCAATATAATGGGCATCGTAACAGGAAACATCAGGCTTTGTGCGTCTTGCGGATCTTCATTTACAGAACTACCCACTGCTGCAAACAATGCGGCATAAAACAAGTATCCAAACAAAAAGTAAAACAGGAAACAGAACACAACCAGCCACCAGTTTACAGAAGACAATTCATTTAACCCTTTTGCAAGTGCAATCATTGCTTCGTTGCCCTGCATATTCATTTGTCCGCCAGGAATGCTTTTGTTGGCCTCATTTACTTGTATTAAAATATCGTGCGGAATTAATGCACCGATAATGCTGGAGAAAGCCGTGATAAGAATAATCCACATTAAAAACTGCGTAAGCCCCACTGCTCCTATGCCTATTATCTTTCCCATCATGAGTTCAAATGGTTTTACAGAGGTAACAATTACTTCTGCAATGCGATTGGTTTTTTCTTCCATTACACCACGCATCACCATAGAACCGTAAATAAATAAAGTGATATAGATAAGAAAACCTGCACCGTAACCAACGCCATATGCCACCAATGAATTTCCATCTTTAGAATTAGCACCGGCTCCAATACGTTTTTCTTCCAGCTGTACTTTGCGGGCAGCGTCTCTAACAGAATCTATATTGTTACTGTTCACCTGGTACCTTGCCATCAGCATATTGTTCTCTAATCCTTTTCTCAGCTTATCTCCAATACTGGCAACCGCAGTTACCGCAAAACTTTTGCGTGAATAAATTCTCCAGTCATTGCTGTTGTTGATGCCGGTATGTGGCGCATACATAATTGCGCTATAACCATTCTTTTCATAATTCACCGTATCTACCGCTGGATTCAATATTAGCTTGATGGATTTTACGCTATCAACTTCATTTTTAAAAACACCCGAATGATCGATAATGGCAACTTTCTCTTTATCTGTATTCTTAATGGTAATAACAACAATAATACCTATCAGTGCTGCAAAAAATAAAGGCGTAAGGAAAGTAGAAAGTATAAATGTTCTATTTTTTACCCTGGTAAGGTATTCCCGTTTTATGATAAGCCATATCTTGTTCATGGTGCTGGGTGTTTGGGGTAATTATTAAACTACTTCCTGGAACTGTCTTGTTATGGATGCTTTGTCTACTTCTCTTATAAATATGTCGTTGAGAGAAGGAAGTATTTCATGAAACTCTTTTATAGGCGCATTCTGTTGAATAAAATGTTGCAGCACATCGTTAGTGCCATAACCATCTTTTATTTTTACTACCAGTCCATGATTATTCTCACGGTCTATAATATCAAAAGCGTTGCTTTGCAGGTAAGCCGGTATACCGTCTATGCCTATATGAAAAAGATTTTCTTTAAACTCCTGCTTTACATCACTGATGCTTCCATCTAAAATCTTTTTTCCTTTATTCACCAGCATTATCTGGTCGCACATTTCTTCTGCCTGTTCCATGCGGTGAGTGCTGAAGATAATACTGCAACCACTTTTTGCCAGTTTATACATTTCTTCTTTTATAAGATTGCTGTTTACAGGATCGAGGCCGCTAAAAGGTTCATCAAGAATAATTAGTTTGGGTTCATGCAAAACAGTAATAACAAACTGCAATTTCTGCCCCATGCCCTTGCTAAGATCTTCCAGTTTTTTATTCCACCAGGTTTGCATTTCAAATTTGGTAAACCAGGTTTTTATTTTGCGGAAAGCATCTCTTCTTTTTAATCCTTTCAGTTGAGCCAAATACATGGCCTGCTCGCCAATCTTCATTTTTTTGTAAAGTCCTCGTTCTTCCGGCATGTAGCCAATGCGTATAGCATCTGTTTCCGGTTGAAATTTTTTCCCGTCAAAAATTATCTCTCCTTCATCCGGGTAGAAGATACCAGTAATCATGCGCAACAAAGTTGTTTTGCCAGCACCGTTTGGGCCCAGCAAACCGAATATTGTTCCGGGTTCTATGGAAAAGCTAATGTCGTCTACCGCTTTTTGTGTAGCGTAATACTTTTTAAGATGGCGAACTTCCAGCAGTGGCATGCGGGTAAAGTTTTGAGGTAAACTTGATTTTTTATTAGTGCCGGCCAAGGGTCAGCCGGTGATAAGACGCTTTATTGCTACAGATTATTACAAAACCACTTAATTTTTTTATTGTGCTGAAGGCAAAGCTATGCAAGATTTAATGCAGCAGGTATTAAATATGCTGTAGAAAGAGGCGCAAAAAAGGAGCTAATGAAGTGATTATCTATTGGTAGCCCCAGGTACAACTGCCCCAATAGCTTTGCCAGTTGGCGGTGGCATCATTCTCAAGATGCTGCATTTTGACGGTGCTTACCATCCATTTTCCTTCGGGTATAATTGCAAAGCGGGTTATCCCATGCTCGTTGGTAAAATAAGATTGACGCGTAGTTTTTCCATCTAACCGTTGCCATATGTTTACCATCTGCTGCACCATGGGCTGGCCTTTAAAGAGCAACTTTACCCCAATACTATCATTCTCTTTTGCTGCATAGGGATTACTCAGTGGTATAATATCCAGCGGAAGATTGGTGCTGTGACTGATATTTGTTTTTTGATCTCCTACCTGCACCAATGTTTTTACACTG
This sequence comes from Chitinophagaceae bacterium, assembly GCA_047602295.1. Lineage (GTDB taxonomy): Bacteria > Bacteroidota > Bacteroidia > Chitinophagales > Chitinophagaceae > JACMLD01. Next base: position 5,844,913 of record JASGHP010000001.1, read on the forward strand.
CGTTGATAAAACTCACGACCAACACTATCCGTTTGTTGATGTGCTGTGCGATAATCCGCAGCCTCCTGCAAACTGTCTTCCTGCAAATAGGCATTGAATTTTGCAGCATCCAGTTCTATAAATGAGTTTGTAGAATTGAAAGTGATCATCGGCGTGCCTTCATCCAATACACTTAATTGCAGAGAATCTCCTTTTTCATCGCTTACCTGGTCTGCAATATCATCTACAATATCATCTTCAAGATAAAGTGATAGACTTTTTACTTTATCGCGATTGCCGCTCCAATTGCTGCCATCAAAATCTTCGCCCACCCAAAAACGTACATTGATGTCTTCACCGGGTTTGTACATAAATTTTTCCGGTTGCAACCAAAACTCATGCGCAAGAATGGGCAATACAACTGCAACAATTATCAGTAAAATTATAGAGCGCTTCATTGTAGGTTTGAGGTAGAAGGTTTAAGGCGTGAGGCGGATGGTGAAAGGCTTAAAGATTTATTTACCATACACCTTAAACCTTATCCCTCATACCTCTATTTGAGCAATTCATCCATATTCCTGTTATTGTCTATTTTTCCTTTTGCTTCCAGCATGCGCATGTCTTTGGCATCTTGCAAAAAGTTGGATGCAAAAATGAATTTGTTCAATTTTTCATTTTTACTGAAGATAATGTCCTGGTTGCTGCCCTCCCATTCTTTCAGGCCCTGGTACATGTAGATGATATGATCTCCGGTCTCCATCACACTATTCATATCGTGTGTGTTTACTACGGTAGTAATGTTGTATTCAACTGTGATCTCTTGTATCAGTTTATCAATTACCATAGATGTTTGCGGATCAAGCCCGGAGTTGGGTTCATCGCAAAACAAATATTTAGGGTTAAGCACAATGGCACGTGCAATGCCTACCCTTTTCTTCATGCCACCGCTTATTTCTGCAGGAAATTTTTTATTGGCATCTTTCAGGTTCACTCTTTCCAATACTTCATTTACCCGTTTCTTTTTTTCAGCGTATGTCCAGGTGGTAAACATGTTTAGCGGAAACATAATGTTCTTCTCCACTGTTAAACTATCAAACAATGCAGAACCCTGGAAAAGCATGCCTATCTGCTGGCGCAGCTCTTTGCGCTGCTCGTCACTCATATCAGAAAAGCTAACACCATCATATAAAATATCCCCATGGTCAGGTTCAAACAAACCTACCAGGCATTTCATCAATACAGTTTTACCACTACCACTGGTGCCAATGATAAGATTGCATTTGCCGGCTTGCAGCACGGCACTCACATCATTCAGCACCACTTTATCGCCAAAAGATTTTCTTATGTTCTTGAATTCAATCATAGTGATTACGTAGTAGGATTATTAAGCAGCAATTGTGCAAGCACATAATCTGAAAACAGTATCATAATGCAACTAATAACAACAGCACGTGTACTGGCCCTGCCAATTTCTAATGCACCACCTTTTACATGATAGCCAAAATAGGCTGGTATGCTGGAAATAATGAAAGCAAAAGTGTATGCTTTAATAAGCGCAAACCATACATTGAAAGGAACAAAGTTTTGCATGAGGCCTTTATCAAAATCATAGGCAGACAAAATACCTGAACCAAGGCCTGCAATTCTTCCACCCCAAATACCCAAGCCTGCAGACAATACAACCAGCATAGGTATTACTAGCAGTGCAGCTACAATGCGTGGCATAATAAGGTATGCTTTGGTATTGATGCCCATAATTTCAAGTGCATCTATCTGCTCACTTACTCGCATATTGCCCAACTCACTGGCAATCTTGCTGCCTACAACACCAGCTAATACAATACAAACCAGTGTTGGTGCAAACTCTAATATAACTGTGTCTCTAACAATTTGGGCAATGCTGGCTTTGGGAATGATGGGGCTAACCAACTGGTAAGCTGTCTGTACTGCAGATACAGCTCCCATAAAAAAAGAAATGATAACTACAATGCCAAGTGATCCAATGCCTATCTCAGAACACTGGTGCATAAATTCTTTCCAGTATACACGCATGTTTTCCGGTTTGGAGAACATGCCCTTTAGCATTAAAAGATAACGACCGAGATCTGTAAAAATAGTCATAGTTAATTTATGCTTCGGTTCAACCTGTTTATACACTTGCTCCTCTTCTTCAAGAAAACAGGTTAAATCTTTTCACCACTGTTTTTTTTATTGCAATGGCTCTAATTCCTGTACATTACTATACTTCCTAAAAACGCTTTATACTGTAAATTAGTACCTATTCGGCATATTTACAGGTCTTTGCTCACTTTCTTAAAGCCCTGCCACCAACTGGTTTTTTCTTTGGGAGAAAAAGGTGCTGTTTCCCCCATGGTTGTTTTTGATTTTATTTGCGCATCTATCACTGCTATCAATGCCATATTGTAAATGCTGCGCACAGAGCTACCCAGTTGCAATACGTGTACCGGCTTTTTCAAACCTAATAATATCGGGCCAATGGCATCTGCCCCACCTACTTCTTTTAATAAATTGTATGCCACATTGCCCGCAGCCAGGTTGGGAAATATAAGTGTGTTCACATCCTGGTCTACCAGTTCGCTAAAAGGATAGTTATCACGCAAAATTTCTTTGCTGAAAGCTACACTTGCCTGCATTTCTCCATCAACCAGCAGAGAAGGATTTTTTTCTTTTACTATTTTCCTGGCGGCGGCTACCAGTTTTGCCTCTGGCGAATTGCTGCTGCCAAAATTTGAATAGCTAAGCATGGCCACTTTGGGTGTAAGATTAAAATTGCGCACCTCTTTGGCAACCATCAGTGTAATATCTGCCAACTCTTCTGCTGTAGGGTTAAAATTTACCGTGGTGTCTGCCATAAACAATGGGCCACGCTTGGTAAGCAGCAAATACATGCCGGCAATTTTTTGTACGCCGTCTTCCGTACCGATTGTTTGCAACGCAGGCCTTATGGTGTCTGCATAGTTTTTTGTAAGACCAGAAATCATACCATCTGCTTCACCAGTCTCTACCATCATGCAGCCAAAATAACTGCGGTTGCGCATCATCTTGGTGCCTTCATACAAGTTCAGGCCCTTGCGTTGTCTTTTATGAAAGAACAGCTCGCCATATTCCCTTCTTTTTTCATCATACTCATCCAGTTGCGGATCTATAATGGGCATGTCTTCCAGGTCAATGCTATTGGCTTCTGCAATCGTGCGTATCTTTTTTTCATTGCCCAATAGTATAGGATAAGCAACGCCTTCGTCAAAACAAATCTGCGCTGTTTTTAAAATCTTTACATTGTCTGCTTCAGCAAATACAATGCGTTTGGGATCTCTTCTTGCTTTGTTGCCAATGATGCGCATCAGTTGATTGTCGAGACCCAATCTTTTATTCAGGTTGATGCTGTAAGAATCCCAATTGGTAATAATGCTTTGTGCAACGCCGCTTTCTATAGCTGCTTTGGCCACAGCAGGTGCTACGGTAGAGAGCAAACGCGGGTCTAATGGTTTGGGTATTATATAAAGCGGGCCAAATGAAATGGTTTTTTCATTGTAAGCCATGTTTACAATATCCGGCACCGGGCTTTTGGCCAGCTCTGCCAAAGCATGCACAGCAGCCAGTTTCATGGCTTCATTAATTTGTGTGGCACGTACATCCAAAGCGCCACGAAAAATATATGGAAAGCCCAACACATTGTTTACCTGGTTGGGATAGTCGCTTCTGCCGGTTGCCATAATCAGATCATCACGGCTACCAATAGCCGCTTCATAAGATATCTCCGGATCGGGATTGGCCATGGCAAAAACGATTGGCTTTTTTGCCATGCTTTTTACCATCTCTGGCGTCACCACATTACCCACGCTTAGCCCTAAAAACACATCTGCATCTTTCAATGCAGAAGCAAGCGTAATGTCAGCTCTTTTTGCAGCCAGCATTCTTTTATCATCATCCAGGTCTGCCCGCTGATCATGTATCACACCGGCAATATCAAACAGTGTAAAATTTTCTGCCTTAGCACCCAAGGCTAGGTAGAGTTTTACGCAGGCCATTGCAGCAGCACCAGCCCCGTTTACCACAAACTTTACGCGGTCTATTTTTTTCTTTTGCAATTCAAGCGCATTCAACAAGGCTGCGCTGCTAATGATAGCTGTACCATGCTGGTCATCGTGCATTACCGGAATCTTCAGCATACTGCGCAATTGCTGCTCTATATAAAAACATTCAGGTGCTTTTATATCTTCCAGGTTAATGCCGCCAAATGTTGGCTCTAATGACTTTACAATCTGTACAAACTTCTCGGGGTCTTTTTCATTAATTTCTATGTCAAACACATCAATGTCTGCAAAAATTTTAAACAACACCCCCTTGCCTTCCATCACTGGTTTGCTGGCTTCGGGGCCAATATCGCCCAGGCCCAAAACAGCAGTGCCGTTGCTGATTACAGCCACCAGGTTTCCCTTGGCTGTGTATTTATAAACGTTTTCTGTAAGTGCATGAATTTCTTTGCAGGGCTCGGCCACACCAGGACTGTAGGCCAGCGATAAATCGCGTTGGGTTTTTGCTTCTTTAGTGGGCACCACTTCTATCTTTCCAGGCCTTCCCTTAGAATGATATTCCAGTGCCTGCTCCTTTCTTAGTTTTTTCTGCATAGGCTATTATCAATGGCGTGCAAAGTACGAAAATAAAGATAGATGGCAGGGAAGTCGTAAGTTTTAAGTGATAGGTTTTAAGTAGTAGAAGATTGTGAACCAGGCGATAGTGCTACTATTTATCAGTCGTTGCGTCGCACTCTTGTACAGTTGGATTTCCATCAGCAAATACCCGCTCCGGCTTATCATGTTCATAGCAAATTGATATAAGCATTGAAGTGATTACCGCCTGTACTGTTTATCAACCTCATTCCCTACACTAATGCCTTTGGCCGATAAAAAATCTAAAATTCTTACAGGACTGCAACATTTTACGAAAACAATCGTATTTTTATACGAACCTATTCGTAAAACACTTTAAAAAGTATAAACCATGATCCACACACGCAAACACACCGTTACCCTGGCATTGACGCTTATTTGCTGTACCGGTATAGCCGGCATTGCCTGGAAGAATCATCCTGTAAAAGCTTATCATCGGCTAACTGTAACAGATACTGTTCCGGATAAGGAGAAAAAAGAACAGGCAGAAAAAGAAGAACAAGAGGAAAAAATTATTTTAGACGGAGATATAGATAAGGCCATTGAAGATGTAAACCGTGCACAAAGAAATTTAGATCTGCGGTTGCAGAAAAAAAACATGGAGCAATTGCAAAATCAGTTGAACCAATCCATGCGCCAGTTGAACGATAAAAAAATACAGGAAGAAGTGAACAGGGCTATGAAGCAACTGGACGTGCAAAAACTAAAAATGGAAGTAGAAGCCGCACAACAGCAAATCAACTGGAAAAAGATGCAGGAAGATTTACAAAATGCACAAAAGAATATTGCGCTTGAAGATTTGGGCAAGCTGCAGGAAAATATAAAAGGTGAAGTAGAAATGGCAATGAAAAAAAGTGAAAAGGCAATGCGTGAAATGAAATCGTTGAACATGGAAAAAATGCAAAAAGAAATGATACATGCACAGGAAGCCATGAAAAAAGAATCATTTAGCAATGAAACTTGCTATGGAGAAAGCCCAGCAGGAAAGCCGCAATCATTTCAATAAAGACCTGAAACTGCAATTGGAAAAAGCACAACAGGAAGTGAAAAAAGCATCTGCTGTATTGCAAGCTTACAAAGAAATGTTGGGAGAAATGGAGAAAGATGGTTTGCTGAAAGCAGATGAATCTTATAAAATAGAATATAAAAAAGGCGAGCTATTCATTAATGATAAAAAGCAACCCGCTAACACAACAGAAAAATACAAACACTATTTTAAAGGAGACAATATCATCCTTCAAAAAGATCAGGGTTATGAAAATGGCAAGAAAGTAATTGAAGTATAAGGACCGCTGGTATATAAAATAAAAAAGGACGAAAATATTTTCGTCCTTTTTTATTTGCATCGTTCATTCAACTCAATCTGCGCCATTAAAATGCAAGGGAGAAGGTGTCATGTTGAAAATATTTTCTTCTTCACTCATTTGTATGGAAAGCTGGTAATCTTCATTTTGTTTTAGCACCATTTTCTCACGCACCACTTTTTCAAATCCTTCTTTCTGAAACACAAATTTGTAAACGCCGGGTTTTAAATCGGCTAAAGAAAAATTGCCGCTGGCATTGCTGGTAACTGTTTTTTCTTTTTTTGAATTGCTGTATGCTGTAATGTTTACATCTTTTAGCGGCTTGCCGGTTTCTGCTTCTATAACAACACCATTAAGATCCGGATCTTCTTTCTTTTCCTTTCCTCCATTATTTGCAAAAGAGAATAAACTTGCCAGCAGCAAGAGAAGGATGATGGGAAGTGTTTTTGATTTCATAACAGCAGTTTAGGATGGTGAACAATGGCATAGGGCCAATAGGTGAAAGCTGTATAAAGTTATGCTTTTCCCAACGGATTTTGAAGTGCTTCTTCAAATTGTTGCCAGGTTTCCTTTACAATTTCGGCTGCGGGTAATATTTTTTTTACCAGGCTGCTCACCTGTCCTATCTCAAGTTCCCCTTCATCCAGCTGTCCTTCAAACATGCCTTTTTTTGCCCGCCCCCTGCCCAATAGCTGCTGCAGTTCTTCGGCAGTAGCACCCCGTTGTTCTGCAGCAGTTACCGTTGCAGAAAAATTGTTGCGCAAAAGCCTTACCGGCACTAATTTCTTAAGGCCCAATATGGTATCCCCTTCTTTACTGTTTATTACCATGTCTTTAAAAGCAATGTGCGATGAAGCTTCTTCGCTGGCAACAAAACGGGTACCCATTTGCACGCCTTCTGCACCCATTACCATAGCTGCCAGCATCTGCCTGCCATTGGCAATGCCGCCTGCGGCAATTACCGGGATATTTACACTTGCAGCAACTGCAGGTATCAAAATCATGGTTGTTGTCTCTTCTCTTCCATTATGTCCGCCTGCTTCAAAACCTTCTGCCACCACCGCATCACAACCAGCCGCTTCGGCCTTTTGTGCAAACTTGCTGCTGCTTACTACATGCACTACTTTAATACCTTCCCTCTTTAGTATTGGCGTCCATGTTGCCGGGTTTCCAGCGGAGGTAAATACCACCGGCACTTTTTCTTCTATAATAATTTGCATGTGCTGTTCAATACCCGGATAGAGCAATGGAACATTTACTGCAAATGTTTTTTGTGTTGCTGCCTTGCACTTTCTTATATGCTCACGCAATACATCAGGATACATGCTGCCGCTGCCAATAATGCCTAATGCACCTGCATTACTTACAGCTGCTGCCAGCTTCCACCCGCTTGCCCATACCATACCTGCTTGTATAATGGGGTAATCGATCTCAAAAAGATTTGTAACGCGGTTAGAAAATTTCATGATAAAAAAATTGATACTGCATAAAGATAGAGCATTAAAAAAGCCATTGAAAAAAATCAATGGCTTTGTAACCTAATAATGGAAACACATGCTTAGCAGCAAGAATGTTTATTCAAAAATTTGCTGTTCTTCGCGGTCTTCTACTTTTATTTTTCGAATGAAGTCATCATAACCATCATCATCATGATTGCTATAAGCTCCATATGCATCAATACTATATCCTGTAAGCCCGTCATTGGCTTCTATAACATACAGTATAGATGCATCGGAAGGATTTGAATCTCCTTCAAAACGGAAAGTTTTTACGATGGTAAGATCTTCCGGTTTGTAAAATTTACCGTTACCAGTAGTAAATCCTTCAGGGGCAATGGTAAATTCATTGTCTTGCCTTTTTAAACGTAATTTCTCCATTACGTAGCTTAAAGTTGTCATTGTTCCTGGTGCGCTAATCATACAATATGTTTTTAAGGTTAATACTAAATACAAATTGAATTACAGTGTAACGAGATTAACTATGACAAAGCATATACCTTTTCCGGTTAACAGCACTAAAAAAGAAAAACCCCTGACTGGCAAGGGTTTATTGAAAATTATATTGAAGAAAAAATTATTTCCTGTAGATCTTATTCCCCATTGTGTTGATGTGACTCGTAAACTCTCAATTTGTTGTAGAGTGTTTTTCTATCAATTTTTAAAATATCAGCAGCTTTTGATTTATTAAAGTTTACCTGCTTCAACACATTCATGATGGTTTCATACTCTGCTTGTGAAGCGGCATTTTTTAAATCAAAACTTGTAGGGCGTGCAACAGGAGCAACAACATCTGTTGCTGCAGCTACAGGTGAAGCAACAGGAATGGCTGCACTCGTTACAAATGATTCATCTTTCAATGGATTCAGTTGCGTCATTTCCCATGGTAATACCTTGCTTCCAATAAGGCCTCCACTGGTAAGTAATGCCGCCCTTCTTATTACATTTCTAAACTCACGCAAATTGCCCGGCCAGGAATAATTTACAAACATCTGCATTACTTCATCTTCAAACCCGGTTATCTCTTTATTCAATTCTGCACAGGATTGTTTCAGGAAAAAGTTCGCAAACAATGGAATGTCATCTTTCCTTTCTCTTAGTGGTGGTATGTTAACAGAAAACTCATTGAAGCGATGATATAAATCTTCCCTGAATTTTCCTTTGCGATAAGCTTCCTGCAGGTTTTCATTGGAAGCAACCAGGATGCGTACATCGGCACTTATCTCTTTATTTCCACCCACTCTTTTGAATTTTCTTTCCTGTATTACACGCAGCAATGAAGCCTGTATATCTAACGAAAGATTAGCTACTTCATCCAAAAACAAAGTGCCTCCGTTGGCAACTTCAAAAAGACCTTCTTTATCTCCTAATGCGCCGGTAAACGATCCTTTCATGTGCCCAAACAATTCACTTCCTACCAATTCTTTGGAGAGTGTACCGCAATCCAAAGCCACAAATGGCTTGTCTTTGCGTGCACTGGAAAGGTGAATGGTTTTAGCCATTACTTCTTTACCCGTACCACTTTCGCCATAAAGTATAATGCTGTAATTGGTTGGCGCCACCAATTCTATTTGTTTATACAATTCTTTTGTAGCTGCAGCCTGACCGCGTAAAAACTCTCCGTCATTTGCCGAAGAAGCAGAATTCTTTTTTGTGCCAGGAACATTTGCTGAAGATGGTGCTGGTTCCTGCAAAGATTTATTGATAACGTTTAACACTTCTTCCGGTATCAATGGTTTGGTGATGTAATCAAACGCACCGTGCTTAATTACATCCACAGCAATCTTTATATCGGAATAACCTGTTATTATTATAACAACAGCCTGCGGATTAATTTCTTTAATCTCTTTTAATACTTCCCGGCCTTCTTTATCACCCAGCCTGAAATCGCAAAGCACTACATCAAAATGCTGCTCTTTAAATTTTGCAATGCCCTTATTGCCGCTGTATGCTGCTTCTGTTTCAAACCCTTTTCTTTGTAAAAACCTGCCCAGGAGAGTACACATATCCATATCATCATCAATAAGAAGAATGCGCTTCATAAGTGGTTGTATTTTTTGTATGTTGAAATTAATTAAAAAAGACCTACTTCATTGCTGTGGCTGGTAATTCGGTTTCACGGGTTTGGATCCATACTGCATAATCGTTCGGATAAATAGCATCGCCAAACTGCTTTGCATACACTTTTGTAAACTCTGCCCCAAAGTATAAAATTACGGCACTGTAATACACCCAAAGCATCACAATAATAATAGAACCGGCTGTGCCATATACAATACCCATATTGCTGTGCCCAAGATAGTAACCGATGCAAAACTTGCCTATCATAAAAAGAATAGCAGTAGCAAATGCCCCCACCATCACATCCTTCCATCTAATCTTTGCATCTGGTAAAACTTTAAAAATAATGCCAAAAAGCATTGAAAGCAGAAGAAACATCAGACAATTGTTCAAAATAGCCGCCACATAAACACCATCGCCGGGCAGGTATTTTAATAATTGTTTGCTCATTATTTCTACCAGTGTATTTAATAGAAGGGAAACCATCAATAAAAATCCCAGGCTGATTATTAATGAAAACGAGATTAACCGGTTGATAACCATTTTTAATAATCCACGCCGCGGTTTGCTTTTCAGGTTCCAGATAAAATTAATTGAATCCTGTATCTCACTAAATATGCCCGTAGCCCCAATTAATAACACCACCAAACTGAAAACAGTTGCAAAAAAGCTGTTTTTAGAAAGGTGAATATTAGCAATCATTTGCTGTATTTGCATGGCAGCATCGCTTCCTACCAATTGGTTTATTTGCGGATATAATTCTCCCTGGATTGCCTCCTTACCAAAAAAGAAACTGGTAAAGGCAATAATAATAGCCAGGAATGGCGCAATGGAAAAAATTGTATAATAAGAAAGTGAAGCACTGAATTTCAGCGCCTTGTCATCAATAAAATCTGAAACAACCTGTCTTAAAAATGCAAAACCTCTTTTAATCTTTGAAAACATATCCGCAGTTTATTTTTCTAATACCTGTGCCCGCATATGTATCATGCAGCGCATGCAACTGATTTATTGCATTGTCATTCTTCTATTAAAAATAGCTTGCCAGTTTTTTGTGTGGCGTTTATAGAATTGTTGATATGCCGTTACTGGCAGATTAATTGCTGCAATAAAGGTGAGAGTGCGGTAAGAAAGCCATGTAAAAGGTGGAAATAATAAACAGCCTAACTTATGAAACATTGAAAGCGCTTATTGTAGACGACGAAGCAGATATCTGCTACCTTCTTAGTGGGTTTTTAAGACAGAAGCAATTAAAACCTTCTTTTGTAAATAATATTGCGGCTGCTAAAACGGCTTTACAAAAGGATACTCCTTCTATTTTATTTCTTGATAATCATCTTCCGGATGGATTGGGATTGGATTTTTTAACCTACGTTAAAAATAATTACCCCGAAATAAAAGTAGTTATGATAACTGCGCATGATGGCCTACCAGAGCGTAAAAAAGCGCAGGCAGATGGTGTTGATTTATTTATCAGCAAACCATTTAGCAGAGAAATTATAGAATACGCTATAGAAAAGCTTTTATAGCAGTTTCTAAATGCTCCCACTTTCCCCAAGTTGGGGAAACGACTCCCCAAAATATTCCCCCACAATGAGTTTCAGGATGTTGTTTTTGTAGAAACATTATTAAAATCAGCTCAAAATAATCTGGCAAACATTTTAGATAATATAACTCGAAAACATCCTTATTACATCATCAAATAAACTCTTTCAAATGGGCAACCTTTTATACCTTATTGCAGTAGTGCTTGTCATTATCTGGGCAATTGGATTTCTTGGATACCATACCGGCGGTATCATCCACATTTTACTTGTTATTGCTATTATCGCAGTTTTATTAAGGGTGATAAGAGGAGCAAGCTAGCAGTACTCAATTTCTTTTTAAACATTCTAAATTTTACTTTATGGAAAGTTGGAAACTAAAAATGCAGGGTTCTTGGAATGAAGTAAAAGGCCGTGCGAAAAAACAATACGCGGCACTTACAGACGATGACTTATTGTATGAAGATGGAAAAGATGATGAACTGGTAGGACGTATTCAAAAAAAGATTGGCAAAACGAAAGATGAAGTTATCAAATGGATTCAAAATCTGTAAAAACGATAGCATTAAAACAAAAGCCTTCAATTATGAAGGCTTTTGTTTTATGCGGTATTGAAACATGTTATAAACTATGCAATAAAATCCAGCGCAATTGTAAACGAAGTCCCTTTCCCTTTTTCACTGTCTGCCTGTATTGTGCCTTTGTGGTTAAGGATTATGTTTTGTGTATTTGTAAGGCCAAGTCCGTTTCCTTTTGATTTGCTGGTAAAATAAGGTTCAAACAAACGTCCTAGAGACTCCTTATCCATGCCTGTACCGTTGTCTGCAATTTCTATTTCGCATTTACCTTTTTCTTTTTTGGTGGTGATAGTTAGAATGCCTTTGCCGGGCTCCATTGCTTCTATAGCGTTTACAATTATATTCAGGAAAGCAATCTTTAATTTATCCTTATCAACAGCAACATCGCACAAATCTGTGTCGTAATTTTTTATTACTTTAATATTATTTAGTGCTATTCTGTCTTTTGCCAGCTCCAGCGCTTCATCTGCCAATGTGTTAATAGAAGTTTTACCGTAAGTAAGTTCAGCAAACTTGGTAGAATTCAATAAATCAGTAATTAGCTGGTTAATGCGATTGCTGTTGCGGTTTACCATTTCAAACAATATAGCACTGTCTTCATTGCCGGTAATTTCACTTTTCAATTGTTCAATGGCCAGGTTTATATTAGTAAGTGGGTTTCTTACTTCATGCGCAATGGTGCGGGCAATACGGCCTGTCGCAGCAAATTTTTCTATGCTTCTCATCTGAAGCAGCTCTTTATTTACTTCTCTTAATTCCATAATGCGCATATGCAATTGCTGTTGGTATTGCTCCACTTTATCATCTGCCTCTCGCCTGGCTTTGTTTTCGCGCAAGTATGTAAGAAAGCCGAATATTAAAAGCACAAATGCTATTATTAGTGATACTACGATTATAATACTAAGCGTATGGAACTTGCTTTGAACAGCGTCTTTTCTGTATTTTAAATCTGCTTCTTCGCGTATTTGCATACGGGTGATCAATGTTCTTATTTGATCCATTGTCAGCTTTCCCTGGTTAATGCTTTCTTTCAAAGAATCTGATACAACAAAACCGCCCTGCTGCAACATGCCGATATTGTTTTGCAGAATCACAAACTTTTGATCTACCAGTTTTTTTAAAGTATCAAGTCGTTGCGTCTGCAAAGCACTTTCCGGTGTTGCAGATAGCATCTTGTAACTTGAATCCACTTTTGCTTTACTGTTGTAATAAAAATCAAGAAAATGAGTATCCTGCATTAAAGCATATCCCCTAACGCCAGACTCAGCATCCTTTATATCAGAAAATATTTTTTCCAGGTATATAATGGTAGTATTGGTATGATCTACCCATTGAGCTCGCTCCAATAATTTGTTATTACTGAATAAAGTGACAATATAAGATACAAGCAAAAGAAAAAAAGCAGTGCCGTAACCAACTCTTATGCGGTTGTGAATTTTTAGCTTGTCAATAATTCTTTTCATGCAGTGTGCAATTACCTCTTTTTATGGGGAAATATTTCCCCCTATTGATTTAAAATTCTACAAGTATGTACTAGTTGAAAACAGCTTCAAACCTTATAAAAGCTGGTATATAAATTGAGCCTTTTGTAAAGGAGCTGCTGGTATGTTGAGCTCCTTTTGTATACCATAAAAAGCTTGCCATGATATTTTCAACCGTGAACAAAATTCCGGCTTTTGTGCTGGAAAAATTAGACATTCTCTTTAATCTCTTAAAAGAGAGAAAAAATGAGTACGAAGTATTTGCTGGAAAGGTAGAAAATAAAGCATTAAAACGAACTGTTTTAACGCTTGCCCAGGAAACGAATCAGTATGCAAATGAATTATCTGGCCAGATTCAAACAATGGGTGGCAAAATGAAATATTATCCTGAGACGGATAATGTGTGTACATGCGTAGTAATGGTAAATGATGAAGATGATATTTTAAAATCTTGCGAGGTAAGCGAGGAAAAAATGATTATAGCGTACCGTACTATTTTAAATGAGCCTTTTCTTCATGAAAATTTAAGGAGTCTTATACGCAATCAACTGAATGGTCTTACATACGCTTTTATGCAGCTAAGATTGCTCAATACATCATTTCATAGGTAGAGGGTTTTGGTTTAGGGTTTAAGAGGGTACCAACAAGTACCCTCTTTTTTTATCTATTGTATAAAGATTCTAATTTTTATTGCCCATGCGTGAAACAATAAAAATGATAAGTGCAATAATGCCTACAACCAAAAGTACACCTACCCAAACACCAGCTTTAAAAATACCGGCTATTGCTTCGCAACTGGTAAGCGTGGCTGACAAAAAAACAAGCAGCAAGCAAGCGAATGAAAGTTTGTTTTTCATGTTGATTTTTTATTGACGGGGTGTTTTAAAAATGCTTCTCTGGAGAATACTGAAGAAATAAAATACAATCTTGTTTACTGCGAATCTGCCATACCCTCAAAAACGCTAATAATTATCTGCACCTGGTTATTATACTGATGCTCATCTCTTAAAGGGCCATCAGATCCGTATACAGCCCATTTACCTTTTTTGCTTTTTGTAAGATTGCACAAAAATTTATGGTTGTCTGAATAAACTTCAAATATTGTACAATCGTTTTCTGCATAAGTGCAAAACCCAAAATTGATAACCATATTGGCAAGTGATGCCCTGCACCATGCAAGTGCTTTGGGTTGCAAAAGAGATTTGCCATCCACCTGGTTTATACGGTTTCCAAAACTGGCCGCTAAAGCTGTTTCACCTAAATCTTCTTCTATCCAGTTGCCAGTTTCTACATCTGTAAAAAACATATTTTCATATCCATCTTCAAATACAACATGGTATAGCTGATGATGCGGATGGTCTATCTCAGTTACTTTTGCAGAGTGAATATCATTTTCAATTTTGAGGTAGAGTATGTGTTGCATAAGGAGGAGTATTGCATTTATTTAATAGTAAGCATATTTTTATTTCTTTTCTATCCATACAGATACTGAACCGGGTTGGCAATGAAATTCGCCAAAACCATCTTCTTCTATTTTCACTTCCTGATTGCATTTGCCCAGGTAATCAATAAATATTTTCCCTTTGTGCGCAACCCCCATTTCCATTTTCTTAAAACCTTCATCACCATTAGATAATATAACAGCACATCCGGAATCTGGCATTTCTGCTATTCCTTCTCTTATCCATCCTATACAATTGCCATGATCAAAATAATCACGTTGTGTTCCGTAAGCATAAATTTTGCGGGCCATTAAAAGTTTATCTATGTTTTCGCAACCTGGCAAATAGATTTCATAATCATTGCCATCACTGCCTTTATCAGTATAGGTAGCACCAAAAATATCCGGGTAAAAAACACATGGATAACCTTTATCCCGCAATAGGATTAAAGAATAAGCAATTGGTTTAAACCAAGGTTCTACAGGTGCTTCCAATGCCTGCAGTGGTTGTGTATCATGATTGTCTACCACTGTAACAGCCAGGTCTGGTCTCGCACTCACCAGTGTGTTATCGAAAATGTGTGTAAGATCATAATCGCGGCCGCTACGTGAGGCTTCATGTAAATTATGATGCAACGAAGCATCGAAGAGAGACATTTTACCTTCAGTGGCTTCAATGTATTTTAATAACAATGGCAAATTGCCCGGAGCCCAGTATTCGCCTACTGCAAAAAGATCTTTTTTTGTATTATTTCTTACATAATCTAACCAGTCTTTATAAAAATCCGGCGAAATGTGTTTCACTGCATCTAATCTTACACCATCAAACTTTATTTGATTATAATACCAGTCTGCCCAATGTTTTAATTCATCTCTTACTGCTGGATTGCGAAACTCTATATCTGTATACATCAGGTAATCGTAATTGCCTTTTTCGTCATCTACAACATCTTCCCAACCTTCTCCGTATTCGTTCATAATGCTGTAAATAGCAGTCTCATGATTACGATTGTCATAATCTACGCCTGTAAAACAATTATGATCCCAAACAAAATTTGAATATTTTCCTTTACGACCCGGGTGCGTAAACTTGGTGTACGCCTCAATATCATAAGGCTCAGAGATAAATTGATTTCTGTTTTCCGGATCTACTTTACGTGCTTTGATAGTTTCTGCCTCATCTGCGCCAGCGAGGTGATTTACTACTATATCTGCATATACCTGTAAGCCGGCAGCATGAGCTGCATCTACAGCGTTTATATATTCTTGTTTGGTTCCGTATTTAGTGCGTACTGAACTTTTTTGATCAAACTCTCCTATGTCGTAGAGATCATATACATCATATCCAACACTCATTCCACCAGCATTTGCTTTAAAAGCAGGTGGCAACCATACCGCTGTAATGCCCATCTTTGCCAGTGCATCTGCATCTTTTTTTAATTTTTTCCATAAGCTTCCGTCGTCTGGATAATACCAATGAAAGTATTGTAGTAATGTACCATTTTGCATAAGAGCCTTGCTTTTAATGAGACGTGATTGATATTAAGTTGATAAAAAAAACAATCACTGTTATGTGTTAAGACATTGATATAATTATGCCATTCTGAAAATCATAAAATAAAGCTTATTAAGAAGGCATTATACTCTTACCATCATAAAAACAAACTGGTAAATGAAACTTATTGTAGAAAATAATCCTCATTACCACAACCTTAATGAGTAATAAAAATTACAGCAAGTGAGATTTTAAGGCTGAAGATTTTACTTAAAGGCTTTTAAAGTCAACCCAAATTGTTTGGCAATGTTTTGGGGTGTACAATGATATATAAGCAATAAATTTTCAACTCATCTAAACTTACAATTATGGCAAACACAAAAGTACTTTTAGGATTTTTGGCAGGCGCTGCAGCAGGAGCACTAGCAGGAATTTTACTGGCACCTGATAAAGGATCTGAAACCAGAAAGAAAATTTCTAAAAAAACCAGTGATTTAGGAGAATCATTAAAAGGATCTTTTAATGATTTTATTGACGGTGTTAAAGAAAGTTATGCAAGCGTAAAATCTGAAGCTGAAGATGTAGAAGAAAGAGGAAGATTAAAAGTGAATGCATTGAAACAGGAAGCAAGAAATGCACTGTCATAAGCACACTATAAAAACATGTTTTAATACCGGCTTACTATAAAATCTTATAACATGGAAGCGAGTCCTAATCATTTTGAAACTTTATTGTCGCAAGCAGGAGATTATGCAACAACAAAAGCGGAGCTTTTTAAATTGAAAGTAGCAGATAAGGCGTCCGATACAGTATCTGATGCGGCCTCTACGATTGTTGTGTTGTTGATGTTTTGTTTCTTTTTGCTGTGCGCAAGTATTGGACTGGCATTACTGCTGGGAGAATGGTTGGGAAAGAATTACTATGGCTTTTTTGTTGTTACAGGATTGTATGGTATTGCCGGTATTATTATACATTTTAATCGCAAGCACCTGGTAAAAACACCTGTGAGTAATTTTATTATTTCCAAAATCCTAAACCAGCGCTCATGAAAAATCATGCATTTACATCTATCAGTCTTCAAGCACGCATTGCCGAATTAGAAGTAGAATCGGTTAAGTTGGAAGAGCAAATGAAACACAGTGCGCAATTGGTGTTGCACGATTTAAAACCTGCCAACTTAATAAAAGATGCTTTCAAGAGCACCATTCAATCTCCGGGGCTTGGTAAAAATTTGTTAGGTGGTGCGTTGGGCCTTGCCGCAGGCTTTCTTTCAAAAAAGATTTTTGTATTTGGCTCTAAAAATATTGTAAAAAAAGCTGTAGGAACAGTGGTAGAACTAGGCGTAGCAAAAGTAGTAGCCAACAATGCAGATAAGGTTGTTAATAAAGGCATGCAGCTTATCAATAAAAAAGTAAATAACAATTAATTACTACTCGTACGCATTACCAAAATAGTCAAATTAAAAGCTCTTCTAAGTCAACCCTTTTGCAGTATTAAAAGGCTTTTTAAGACAAAAAACATGCGGATAAAAAAACTCAGTTTTTATTACGCCCAACATAAAAGCCTTATTCAAAATATTTTTTTAGCTCCCTCTCAAAAAACTAGCAATCAATTAATTAGATTGCCTTTTTTATTTTAAGAATTGAGACGAACCTTATCATGACAAAGCGTTAATTATGCTTTAAAAAAATCTCTTATGCAGCTATGTATTAAGAATTTTATTATATACATTTGTATAGCCTTTTAAAATTTTCCACTTAGGGCTATATCCATTATTACCGAGGTAAATGCATAGTCGGTTTAAAATTTCTACGGAAAGCCTATTAAACATCTTGCTTCCATATCTTTTTATAATTACATGTACACATTAAATATGAACCCTAGGCCGTACCCAAGAAATAGGCAAGTATTATTATTGATATTGGCAGGAGCTTTAATTATAATAAATAGTTCATGTGTAAATACAAAAAAGACTACCTATTTTAACGATATTCAAACCGGGGTTTATAAAACGATGTATGAGGCTGCTACCCCGGTTATACATAAAAATGATTTGTTGAGTATTTATATAAGCAGTTTGAGTGCTGAGGCTACAGCGGTTTTTAACGCACCAAGCCTACCCACTACAACTACTACCAGTGCAAAAGGAACGTCGATTCAGAGTGTTGGATACCTGGTAAACGAAGAAGGGAACATTCAGTTTCCGGTAATTGGGAGTATTAAAGCAGAAGGTTTAACAATAAAGGAGCTGAACGATAATTTAAAAGATAGTCTTGTTACTAAGAAGTTGCTTGTAGACCCATTGATAACAATACGTTTTTTAAATTTCAGGGTAACTGTTTTGGGTGAAGTTGGCAACCCTACAGTGATTACAGTACCCAATGAAAAAATCAGCATTTTAGAAGCCATAGGACTTGCAGGCGACTTAACGATATATGGCAAAAGAGACAACATACTTTTAATAAGAGAAGAGGAAGGAAAGAAAATAATTAAACGTATTGATTTGAATTCGCCCACTACGCTTACATCTGCATTTTATTATTTAAAATCGAACGATGTAATTTATGTGGAACCCAATAAAAATAAAGTAGCAAGTGCCAGCAGTTTCAGGCAGCTTTTACCGGTTTATATAGCCACGCTTACTTTTTTAACAATTGTTGTAGACAGGATTATAAAATAGTTTATCAGGTAATAAACTATCTATAGATACAGGGGATTTAGAGAAGAGGGATTTTAAAAAACAATCATTATTAAAACCAGCATGTAACTGGAATGGCGAAGCTTTAAAATAATATGAAGTAAATAACAAATCTTACCCTATGCACGGAATTACAAAAAAATGGTTCGTTGTTTATACCCGCCCCAGGTGGGAAAAAAAAGTGGCTGGTCTGTTTGCCAAGAAAAAAATTGAGCACTATTGCCCGCTTAATAAAGTACACAAACAATGGAGTGATAGAAAAAAAACAGTGGAAGAACCTTTGTTTACCTCATACGTTTTTGTACGCATAGACGAAGCAGAACAATTATCAGTTAGACTTACAGATGGAGTTGTGAACTTTATCTACTGGTTAGGTAAGCCTGCTGTAATTCACAACGACGAGATAGAAACAATAAAAGATTTTCTTACAAATCATCAAAACATATCTCTTCAAAAGACCAATGTTAACCTTCACGATAATGTAAGAATAGTAGAAGGCCCGCTTGTTTCTCAGGTTGGCAAAGTTGTTTCCATTAAAAACAAGACAGTTAAAATCTTATTACCTTCGCTGGGCTATTTGATGCAGGCAGAAGTTAATGTTAACAACCTGGAAATACTATCTACAGAAATGCCTGGCTATGCTGCTTCTAAACAACAGCAAAAAAAATATTCATTTAGCTAAGCAATAAAAGCTATTTTGCTCTAATCAGAAATAACAAACAATACTCCAAAGTTTAAGATGGACCAGTCACAAAAAATCTATATTGCCGGTCATAACGGCATGGTAGGCTCTGCAATAAAACGCCACCTGGTAAGCAATGGTTATAATAATCTTGTTTTTCGCAGTTCAAAAGAATTGGATTTGCGTAACCAGGCCGCAGTAAATAATTTCTTTGAAAAAGAAAAGCCTGCATTTGTTTTCCTGGCTGCAGCCAAAGTAGGTGGAATTTATGCCAACAATACTTTCAGGGCAGATTTTCTTTATGAGAATATGATGATTGAAGCAAACATCATTCATGCAGCATGGAAAAATGGCGTGGAAAAATTGCTTTTCCTGGGCAGCTCATGCATATATCCCAAACTTGCTCCACAACCACTTAAAGAAGAATACCTGCTTACTGGTTTGCTTGAAGAAACAAACGAGCCTTATGCAATTGCAAAGATTGCAGGTATAAAATTATGTGAAGCGTATCGTGATCAATATGGCGCCAATTTCATAAGCGTAATGCCTACCAACATGTATGGCGAAGGAGACAATTATCACCCAAGCAATTCTCATGTATTGCCCGCTCTTATAAGGCGTTTTCATGAAGCTAAAGAAAGCAACGCTTCAGAAATTGTTGTTTGGGGCACAGGCACTCCTAAAAGAGAATTTTTATACGCAGATGATCTTGCAGAAGCTTGTGTTTTTCTGATGAATAATTACAATGAAAAACAATTAGTCAATATTGGAACCGGCGAAGATTTGAGCATTGCCGAACTGGCAAATCTTATTAAAAATATAGTTGGCTATAAAGGTGAAATTGTTTTTGACAAGTCTAAACCAGATGGCACTCCACGTAAATTAATGGATGTTTCAAAGTTGCATTCATTGGGCTGGAAGCATACAATTGAGCTTACAGATGGAATTAAACTAGCTTACAAAGATTTCCTACAATCACAAAAACTTGTCGCTGCAGGTGCACTATAAAAATTGATGTTTGCACCACACTACTTTGAATATTTAAGTATTTGCTTAGTTTTGTTAAACCTCAGGCAGCATACTATTTATGCAAACCTGATTTCTAAAAAATAAACTTGTTTAAATGAAAACAGCGTTGGTTACCGGTATCACCGGTCAGGATGGAGCATACCTTGTTGAGTTTTTACTTGATAAAGGGTATAAAGTGCATGGTATTAAGAGAAGAAGCTCTCTGTTTAATACAGATCGTATTGACCATCTTTATCAGGACCCACATGAAAGAAATCTCCGTTTTACGCTGCATTATGGTGATTTAACAGATTCTACCAATCTTATACGCATCATTCAGCAAACGCAACCAGATGAAATATACAACCTGGGTGCGATGAGCCATGTTAAAGTAAGTTTTGATACACCAGAATATACTGCCAATGCAGATGGTATTGGTACATTAAGGTTGCTTGAAGCCATCCGCATATTAGGCATGGAAAAGAAAACAAAAATTTACCAGGCTTCAACATCAGAATTATATGGCCTGGTACAGGAAGTGCCGCAAAAGGAAACTACGCCTTTCTATCCGCGTAGTCCATATGCAGTTGCTAAAATGTATGCATACTGGATTACTGTAAACTATCGTGAAGCATATGGCATGTTTGCCTGCAATGGAATTTTATTTAACCATGAAAGCCCATTGCGTGGAGAAACTTTTGTAACACGTAAGATTACACGTGCAGTAGCCAAAATAGCATTGGGTCTGCAAGACAAACTTTACCTAGGCAACCTGGATGCACAAAGAGACTGGGGACATGCTAAAGATTATATAGAGGCAATGTGGTTGATTTTGCAACAGGACACACCTGAAGATTTTGTAATTGCAACAGGCGTTACAACACGTGTAAGAGAATTTGTAAGAATGGCTTTTGCAGAGTTGGGCATTGAAGTAGTATTTAAAGGTGAAGGCGTAAAAGAAAAAGGATATGTTGCAAAATGCAATAACCCGGCCTACCAGGTAGAAGAAGGCACAGAAGTTGTAGCGGTTGATCCTAAATATTTCCGTCCTACTGAAGTAGAACTTTTAATTGGAGATCCAACCAAAGCAAATACAAAACTGGGTTGGAAACCAAAATATGATCTTGCCATGCTGGTGAAAGAAATGGTGACTGCAGATACAGATCATTTCAATAAAGAAAAGCTGTTGAAAGACAATGGCTACCTTATCAAAAATCAGTTTGAATAATCTTCCTGATGTTTTAATATTCAAATAGTAAAGGCTTTACCTGGTAAAGCCTTTACTATTCTTCTCTTCTTTGTGCCGGCATATAACTTTCTTGTCTTTACATATTTGCTGTTTTATTGCGCCAAATAATAAATGCCCAGTTTTTAAATGATTGTTTAAAGCTTATACTAATTGCTTTATTAGTATAATTCATTTGCGCTTATCAATATTTTTTGCAAGCGCATTTCTGTTGTTGTGGATTCTTTGCATAACTCTTCTCAACCATTTTAATTATGAACCGCCGCTTCATCAGATTCCTGCAAGCTTCCATAGCGGGCCTGGATCTTTTAACCCTTAACCTATCTATAACCTTAACGGTTATTTTTATTTCAAAAATTCAGCCGGACGTAGTAAATGCTTACTTCCGATTTTGGCTATTCCTCAATACTACCTGGTTGTTGCTGTGCTGGATATCTGCTATCTACAATGAATACCACATCATTTCTTTTGAAATTTTTGCAAGGAAATCTATGCGGGTTTATATTATGTGGCTGGCAATTGCTATGATGTATCTTTTCTTTTTCAGGCAAACACAGCTATCCCGCATCTTCATTATTTCTGTAATGGTATTATGCGGCAGCTTTCTTTTAATAAACAGGTTTATCTACCTGTTGTTGCGGCACTATTTCCGTCATGGAGAACACCTTTCAAGGAAAGTAATTATACTTGGCTATAACGATATTGCAAAAAAGCTGGCCGGATATCTTGAAGAAGAAAGCCTTAACACTCAAATCATGGGCTTTTGCGAAGAAGAAACCAAAGTGCACGAATTGTCTACTTATCCCATACTAAGCAATATAAGTAACGCGATGAGTGTATCGAAGAAGATGGAGGTGAATGAAATCTATTCTACTATTTCACCGGAACAGGAGAGTGTGATCTATGATTTAATTAAACAGGCAGACCAGGAATGTATTCGCTTCAGGATAATACCTGATTTAAGTTTTTTCATTAAGCAACCTGTTTCTATTAATTATTTAAGAGATATGCCAGTGCTTTCTATGCGCACTGAACCATTGGATGATGTAAGCAGCCGCGGACGTAAAAGGCTTTTTGATTTGGTGGTAAGCTTTCTTGTTATTGTATTTATTTTATCATGGCTTATTCCAATACTTGGCATCATAATTTGGTTAGAATCGAAAGGTCCTATATTCTTTTCGCAGGAAAGAACTGGAAGAGATAATAAATCATTTTCGTGTTACAAATTCCGGAGCATGAAAGTGAATAAAGAAGCTGATACCAAGCAAGCGCAACGCGATGATGATCGGTTTACACGCATTGGCAAATTTATGCGCCGCACCAGCCTGGATGAGTTTCCTCAATTTATAAATGTCTTTAAAGGAGAAATGAGCATTGTTGGTCCAAGACCACACATGCTTAGGCATACAGAGGTGTATTCTAAAATTTTGGGTGAATATATGGTGCGCCAGTTTTTAAAACCCGGCGTTACAGGCTGGGCCCAGGTACATGGCTACAGGGGAGAAATAAAAGACGATGAGCAATTAAGAAAACGCATAGAACATGATATCTGGTATATGGAAAACTGGAGCATATGGCTGGATATGCGCATTATGTTTTTGACAGTGTACAATACTGTTAAAGGGGATGAAAATGCTTTTTAAGGATGCTATTAAGACATTTGCTTCAAACAAATAGCCAGGCTTTCCTGCCATTGAGGTACAATAGCATTATAAACCCTTTTTACTTTTGATTTATCCATTGCAGAATATGCAGGGCGTTTTGCCGGAGTAGGATACATTGCTGTTGGTATTGGATTTACTGCACACTTGCTATTGATGCCATTCCTGATTGCAACAGCAAAATCATACCAGCTAATAATGCCTTCGTTGCTGTAATGATAAATACCGGGTGTCCAGTTTTTACTATCATTTGTTGTTGCTTCAACTATTGAAATTATAAACGTAGCCAGATCTGCAGCGTATGTTGGCGACCCAACCTGGTCGTTTACTACATTCAGGCTTTCTCTTTCCTTCATTAGCCGCATCATCGTCTTCACAAAATTATTCCCGTATTCTGAATACACCCAGGATGTGCGAATTACAACACTTTCGTTATTATTGCGCAAAGCCGCCTTCTCTCCTTCCAATTTTGTAAGCCCATAATAATTAACAGGGCTATTCTTATCATCCTCTGTATAAGGTTTTGTACCCGTACCATCAAAAACATAATCTGTTGATATATGAATAAACTTTGCGTCAACAGATTTACAGGCCGCTGCTAATACACCAACAGCTTCCGAATTTATTAGCATTGCCTGCGTTTGTTCAGTTTCTGCTTTGTCAACAGCAGTATAAGCTGCACAGTTTATGCAAAATGCTGGCAAGTTTGTTTTGAAATACTCATTTACAGCTTCCGTTTGTTGAATGGGCAATTCTTCTTTGCTAAGGAACACGAACTTATAACCAGGATATAAAGCTGAGAATCTTTTTTATTTCTTTAGCTAGCTGGCCATTAGCACCTGTAACAAGTATTGCTGGTGTAGACATGCAACTGATTATGGTTGATAAACAAAGTTATGTTTGCTATCCGCAAACATCGGAAGTATGAGGTCTTTATCAGAGAGAATCATTTTACCTGCCGGAATTTTCCAATCTATCTGTAAGGAAGGATCATTATATAGTACACCACCTTCTGCTGCTTTGTTGTAAAAATTATCGCACTTATACATCACTTCTGCCGTATCGCTTAATACAGAATACCCGTGCGCAAAACCTTGTGGCACCAGCAATTGCTTTTTATTTTCTGCCGACAACTCTATCGTAAATACTTTACCATAGGCTGGCGAACCAACACGCATATCTACTACTACATCAAGTATTGTTCCTTCTAACGCCCTTATAAGTTTTGTTTGAGCGTATGGGCTTAGCTGATAATGTAATCCACGCACCACACCATAACACGACCGTGCCTGGTTGTCTTGTATAAATTGCATGGTAATGCCGTCAGCCGAGAAGGTATTGAAATTGTAAGACTCAAAGAAATAGCCTCTGTCATCGCCAAAAACTTTTGGCTCAAAAACCAATAGATCGGGTATAGCTGTTTTTATGAAAGGCATGCAAATAGTGCTAAGGGTTAATCAAATTAATATTGGTTTCTAATAACGCCGTGTATTACCTTTTGGCGTATTGTGCTGAATAATAATGTTGATAGTTGCCTGAAGTAACTTCGTTAATCCATTCCTCGTTTGACAAATACCAATCTACTGTTTTTTCTAAGCCTTCTTCAAACTGCAAAGAAGGATACCAGCCTAATTCTTTATTTAGTTTAGTAGCATCTATTGCATAACGCAAATCATGGCCGGGCCTGTCTTTCACATAGGTGATTAGTTTTGCACTTGTTCCCGGTTCCCGCAATAATTTTTTATCCATGATGTTGCAAAGCAAATGCACGATATCAATATTCTTCCACTCATTAAAGCCACCAATATTATAGCTTTCGCCTGGTTTTCCTTTGTGAAAGATAGTATCTATTGCCCTTGCATGATCTTCTACAAACAACCAGTCGCGTACATTTTCTCCTGTTCCATAAACCGGCAAAGGCTTGTTGTTTTTAATATTATTAATCATCAATGGAATCAGCTTCTCCGGAAAATGATGAGAGCCATAGTTATTTGAGCAGTTGCTCATTATAACAGGCAGGTCATAAGTATCGTGATAAGCCATTACAAAATGATCTGAAGCGGCTTTACTGGCAGAATACGGTGAGTGGGGATCGTATGCTGTCTCTTCTGTAAAAAAACCTTCCGCACCTAATGAACCATATACTTCATCTGTAGATACATGGTAAAACAGCTTTCCCTCCATCTTGTCTTTCCAACTCTTTCTGCAGGTATTTAAAAGCACCACTGTACCCAATACATTTGTTTTTACAAAAGACAATGGGTCCATAATGCTTCTGTCTACATGGCTTTCTGCCGCAAGATGTATAACGCCATCAAACTGGTATTTGCTAAACAATGCTTCAATTGCCTGCTCATCGGTAATATCTGCTTTCTCAAAAACATAGTTTTTCTTTGCTTCTATGTCTTTAAGATTTTCAAGATTGCCGGCATAAGTAAGCGCATCCACGTTTACTATGCGATAATCAGGGTATTTATTAACAAACAACCGCACTACATGAGAACCAATAAAACCGGCTCCACCTGTTACTGCTATTGTTTTGGAAAAAGTACTCATATCAATCGTTAAAGGCTTTTCAAAAAAATATTACATCACACTCGTAAACTCCTTCGGTTGTTTCACCAGCTCTTCTTTAGGCAGAGATTTAAAATAATCGTAGGTAATTTTTAATCCATCCGCCCTGTTTACTTTTGGTTCCCATCCCAAAATTTCTTTTGCCTTTGTAATATCTGGTTTGCGCTGTTTAGGATCATCTTTTGGCAAAGGCCTGTATACAATCTTTTGTTTTGTGCCGGTTAGTTTAATAATCTCTTCAGCAAAATCTTTCAATGATATCTCATTGGGGTTGCCAACGTTTACAGGCAAATGATAATCGCTCATTAATAAGCGGTAGATGCCTTCTATTAAATCGTCTACATAGCAAAAACTTCTTGTCTGCGAACCATCGCCAAAAACAGTCAGGTCTTCTCCTCTTAATGCCTGGCCGATAAATGCTGGCAACGCACGTCCGTCATTGAGGCGCATTCTTGGGCCATAAGTATTAAATATGCGGACTATTCTTGTTTCTACACCATGAAAAGTATGGTATGCCATGGTAATAGCTTCCTGGAAACGTTTTGCTTCGTCGTACACACCACGCGGACCTACGGGGTTTACATTTCCCCAATATTCTTCGTTCTGTGGGTGTACTAAAGGATCTCCATAAATTTCTGAAGTAGATGCTACCAGTATTCTTGCTTTTTTTGCTTTTGCAAGTCCCAAACAATTATGCGTGCCCAATGAGCCCACTTTTAATGTTTGGATAGGAATTTTCAGGTAATCTATAGGGCTTGCGGGGGAAGCAAAATTTAAAATATAATCAAGTTCACCTGGTATATGAATGTATTTGGAAACATCGTGGTGATAAAATTCAAATTGCTCCAGCTTGAAGAGGTGTTCAATATTTTTCAGATCACCTGTTACCAGGTTATCCATTCCAATAACATGAAACCCTTCTTTTATAAAGCGGTCACAAAGGTGCGAGCCTAAGAAACCTGCAGCCCCTGTTACCAATACCCTTTTTCTTGCCATAAAATTTATTTATTGGTGTTTATTGCCCTGGTATAGCAGTAGCCCTTCCTACACTTTCGTAAAAAAAGCCTAATTCTTTAATTGCATTTACATCAAAAAGGTTCCGTCCGTCAAAAATCACCTTATTCTTTAATGAAGTAACAATTTTCAGAAAATTTGGTGTGCGGAATTCATTCCATTCTGTTGCAATTATCAACGCGTCTGCATCTACAAGGCAATCATATTGATTCTCTGCGTAAGTTATTTTATCGCCTACCACTTGTTTTACATTGGGCATTGCTTCCGGATCGAAAGCACAAACAGAAGCTCCTGCTGCAGTTAATGCATCTATCATATATAAAGCCGGCGCTTCCCTTATATCATCTGTATTAGGTTTAAATGCCAGGCCCCACAATGCAAATCTTTTACCTTTCAACTGGTTATTAAAATATTTCTCGATTTTGGGCATCAAATGAAGTTTTTGTTTTTCATTAATGTCCATTACCGCGTTTAATATTTTAAAATCATATTTTACTTCCGTAGAAGATTTCACCAATGCCTGTACGTCTTTAGGGAAACAGCTGCCGCCATAGCCTATTCCTGGAAACAAGAAACGTTTTCCGATGCGTTCATCACTGCCAACGCCCCTGCGCACCATGTCCACATCTGCACCCAGTTTTTCGCAAAGCACCGCAATCTCGTTCATGAAAGTAATCTTGGTAGCCAGAAAAGAATTTGCAGCGTATTTGGTAAGTTCTGCAGAACGCTCATCCATAAAAATAATAGGATTGCCCTGGCGCACAAACGGGCCATACAAATCGCCCATTACTTTGCGGGCTCTTTCAGATGAAGTGCCCACAACCACCCTGTCTGGTTTCATAAAATCATCTACAGCTACACCTTCACGTAGAAACTCGGGGTTGGAAACTACATCAAACTCTCCTTTGTAATTAGCAGCTATTGCCTTGTGCACTTTTTCTGCAGTGCCCACCGGAACAGTGCTCTTATCAATTATTACTTTATAATCTGTAAGAATTTTACCTAGGTGATCTGATACACCCAGTATATATTTTAAATCTGCAGACCCATCTTCACCAGGAGGTGTGGGCAAAGCAAGAAATATAATAGCTGCATCTTTAATGCCTTCTTCCAATGAAGTGGTAAAGCGGAGGCGTTCTTCTTTCAGGTTGCGCAGAAATAGTTTTTCAAGGCCCGGCTCATAAATAGTAATCTGGCCGGCAGAAAGTTTGTCTACTTTGCTTTTGTCTATATCAACGCAGGTTACATCATTACCTGTTTCTGCAAAACAGGTTCCGGTTACTAAGCCTACGTAACCTGTTCCAACTACAGTTATCTTCATTGGGAAAGAGTTATTTTTAAATTATTGGTTTAAGTATTCTAAAACTTTTGTGGCAATCAATGTTAGCTGCTCGTTGTCCATTTCAGTATGCATCGGCAATGAAATAACACGTTCAGTAAGCCAATCGGTTATTGGAAGTTGGTATGTACTTCCTCCAAATGCCGCAAACATTTGCTGACGGTGGGCAGGCACCGGGTAATAAATCATAGAAGGGATATTATTGGAGGCAAGAAACTGGTGTAGCCCGTCTCTCTTTGCAGGCTCCGTCAATAGCGTGTATTGATGGAATACATGTTTTGTATAAGGCGCTCTTACCGGAATACTAAGTTTCGCATGGTTTGCAAACGCTTCGTCGTAAAAATAAGCAACTTTTCTCCTTGCGTCAATATATTCGTCTAGTTTTTTCAATTTTACATTTAGAACAGCGGCCTGGATAGTATCTAGGCGACTGTTGCAGCCCACCATATCGTGGTAATAACGCCTGCTCTGTCCGTGATTTGCTATCATTTTCAGTTTTGCTGCCAAAGCATCGTCTTCTGTAAAAATAGCCCCGCCATCTCCATAGCATCCAAGGTTTTTAGAGGGAAAGAAAGAAGTAGTGCCTATGGTGCCAATAGTACCTGTTTTCTTTTTGGTGCCATCAGCAAAACTAAAATCGCTGCCAATGGCCTGTGCATTATCTTCTATTACAAACAAACCATGCTCTTTGGCTATTTGCATAATGGCTTCCATATTGGCTGACTGGCCATATAAATGCACCGGTACAATGGCTTTTGTTTTTGGAGTGATGGCTTTTCTAATAGCCTCCGGGTCTATGCAAAAAGTGGCTTTATCCACCTCTACAAATACAGGTTTCAGTCGTAAAAGGGCGATGACTTCTGTGGTAGCAACATAAGTAAACGAAGGAGTGATAACCTCATCACCGGGCTGCAAATCCAGCGCCATCATGGCTATTTGCAGGGCATCTGTACCATTAGCACATGGAATAACATGCTTTACACCCAGGTAGGCGGCCAGGCTATCTGCAAAATCCTGTACCGGTTTGCCGTTTATATAGGCCGAACTATCTAATACCGCGTGTATACCTTTATCAATATCTTCCTTTATATGCTGGTATTGCTGCTTAAGATCAACCATTTGTATAGGCCGCATACAGTACTTTTTAATTGGCGCAAAAATAATAAAATATAGGTAGGGTGAAAGTTTGATTTTAGATTTGCACCTACTTAACAACACAATCATTGGCTATATTATTTTACCGGCTTTTCCTGTGGCTGTATAAATGCGGTGCAATATTGTTGTCTCCTTTTAATATTAAGGCAAAGAGATGGCTTTCAGGGAGAAAAGACGTGTTTCAGCAATTGCATGCCTTTAAAACAAGCCAAAAAGGCAAAATCATCTGGTTCCATTGCGCCTCTTTGGGAGAGTTTGAACAGGCGAGGCCATTAATAGAAAAAATAAGGGCAAATTATCCCGCCTATGTCCTTTTACTCAGCTTTTTTTCCCCGTCAGGGTATGAAATAAGAAAAGACTACAAGGGTGTTGATTTTGTAACCTACCTGCCGAATGACAGCCCGGAGAATGCCCGCCGGCTGCTGGATATGGTGAACCCGCACCTGGTTATCTGGGTTAAATATGAATACTGGCATTATTACCTGCAAGAACTAAAAAAAAGGCAGGTGCCGCTGCTGCTGGTGGCGGGCATTTTCAGGAAAGAGCAGCCCTTTTTCAAAAGCTGGGGTGGCTTTCACCGTAATATGCTAACCTGTTTTTCTGCTTTTTTTGTGCAAAACCAGGAGTCGAAAAAATTATTGGGAAGCATTGGCTTTTCAGGCAATGTTATAGTTGGAGGTGATACCCGTTTTGACAGGGTGATAGAAATAGCTGAAACGGCTGGTGAAATAATGCCCATAAAAACATTTATTGGCAATAGTAAAACCATTGTAGCAGGCAGTACATGGGAAGAAGACGAGGAAGAACTGGACCATTTTGCCAATACACACCCGGAAATAAAATTTGTAATAGCCCCGCATGAAATTGAAGAAGAACATTTGAAAGACATAGAGAAATTATTTCACCACAGCATACGATACTCTCAACTGGAAAATGGTTCTTTGGCTGAAGAAAAAATGCAGGCAATCAATACTGTTATTATAGACAATATTGGAATGCTCTCACGCCTTTATCAATATGCAACTATAACGTATGTAGGTGGTGGTTTTGGAAATGATGGTGTACATAATGTACTAGAGGCGGCTGTCTACCACAAACCCGTGCTGTTTGGGCCTGTGTATGAAAAATTTGCTGAGGCTGTAGACCTGGTGGAAGCAGGCGGTGCTTTTAGTATCGAAAATGCTTTGGAGCTGGAAGAAACTATTGACCTTCTTTTAAACGATACTGAAGTGTATGAAATAGCCGGCAAAGCTGCCGGCAATTATGTGCATGCCAATAAAGGCGCCACCGAAAAAATTCTTAGTTATATTCAGGAGAAACGTCTTCTTACCAATTGATAGAAATGTTGGGTGGTATTTTTTGAATCATCCCAACCGAGCTTCACTTTCAATTCTCTTTCTATCCAGTATTCTGCTTCTGCCAGTATGCGGAAAGCATTGATTGTTTTTATGCTTCGCTCGTACATGGCTTCATCACCACGGAATAATTCATTCAGGAATACAAATCGATCATTAATGCCAATGCCGCGTTTCAAATCTCTGATGGGCGTTTCTGTAAGCGTTTCACCAAGTGCTGCTTTTTCTGTTTTTAAGCGATCATTTAGTGAAAGGCCATTCTGCCCAATAATATCATTCAGTTCTTTTGCATCTACCTGGTGAGTAAGCGTTGGTATTTCTTTCATCGGGTCAAAAAGCCAACCACTTTCTTCATTCTTTTTTTGAGCAGCAACAGGTTCTTCAACCCGCTCTTGCTTTACCTCTTTTACCTGCACTGTTTCTGGTGTCTTAACAGCAGGCGCTTCTTTTGGCAAATCCGCTTTCTCCTGCACGGGGGGCATATACCTTGCATGACCCGGCATAACAACCGCTACTTTTGCTGTTCCCAATTGCCTGGTTGTACTTACTCCACCTGTAAGTTCCATTTGTATTTGTTGCAGTGTAGCAAGTAATACCGAAGGGCCGGCATTTTGTTGTGCCTGCTCTTGCAAAGTATTAATAAGGGCCTTAACTCTTTCCATGGGTTGTACTACATTTGACGTTTAAATCTTCCTTAAAGTTAACAAGTATTTTTAAGCAAATAATGTTAAAGCATGTTTATAGAGCCCAATCTTTCCGGTGAGCGCCGCGGGTGGATAGAAGTTATCTGTGGTTCCATGTTTAGTGGAAAAACGGAAGAACTTATCCGTAGGTTGAAAAGAGTGCGCATTGCTAATCAGAAAGTAGAAATATTTAAACCTGCTATGGATATTCGTTATGATATAAACAATATTGTTTCTCATGATGAAAACGCCATTCTTTCTACACCCATTGATAACTCTCAAACCATTCTTTTAATGGCAAGCGATGTAGATGTAGTGGGTGTTGATGAAGCCCAATTCTTCGATGACCAGTTGCCCGATGTTTGCGATCAACTCGCTTTGCGTGGCATCCGCGTTATTGTGGCAGGACTGGACATGGACTACACCGGTAAACCCTTTGGCCAGATGCCTTTTTTGCTGGCCAAGGCAGATTATATAACCAAGTTACATGCCATTTGCGTTAAATGTGGAAACATTGCCAACTACTCTTACCGAAAAACGCAACAAACCGGACAGGTACTATTGGGCGAAAAGGATATGTACGAACCAAGATGCAGGCATTGCTATCATATTCGGGAGTAGTGAGTGGGAAAAGTCTACAATTGGGATGCGGTTCTTATCAATAGAAAATAATAAGTAATAGTCGGAGGTTTTTTGAAACCGGCAATAGTAACATTGATAGATCAGTTGTTGCGCCGTGTCCCTAACAGAGTTTCAGGAACGCTCCATTCAAATATAGAAACACTAATCATCTGAGGTTTCTGTGCTGCTTCGTAAAAGTGAAAAATTTTTTCACCTTATTTCAGGCAAGACAGGCCCTACTCACTACTTACCACTAGCCACTCACCATTTATACAAGTGTTATAAAGGAACAGGGTTCTTTATATCCATTTTACAATTCCTCAGCAACATCATTAATCGTTCGCCTTTTAACTTTCGCATTGCCTTTCTTCTGCTCAAGAATTGCAAAGGTGAAGGATCATCAACAAATCTGATGCAATAGTTCTATACCAACCCTTCGGGGATCAGTTTCGCCTTGCATGATTGAAGCATATAAAAAATAAAGTCGGGGACTAATATGGAATTCACCAAGTAAAATATAAATCTTAATCTAGTTGGTATTACGTACAAGCCGCAATTGTTTTTTTAATTATTACGCAAATATGTGATGGATACATTATCGAGTTTCTTTCTGCGTTAGTCGTTCTGAATTAAACTTTTGATCAAAGTCTTATTAGGAAAAGCAAGCCCATTGCGCATCACCTTAGCTTGCGCATGCTGAAAAAAAATTTATTCAACCTAACCTTTTTACACGTGTCTGTAGTTTATATGCTAAACAATGTGTTTCTCTGAAATTAAAAAAAACGTTATGAAAAAAACAATGTATTTCCTGTGCTTCGCTTTTGTATTATTTGCTGTTGCATGCAAAAAAGACAACAGTACTGATCTTCAGAACCTGGTGCCATCAAAAACCAGTGATATTAAAAAAGGCGAGCCTGTGGCTTTCTCATTAAAACAAGGCGATTCAGTAAGTGCGGTGATATGGAGTGTAAACCCTGCTAACAACGCTGTAATTTCTGCCAAAGGCAACAAAGCATCTATCATTTTTAATGCAAATGGCAATTATACCGTTACTGCATTATTTAACGGCGTTACATCAAACTGCAATGTAGTTATTCTCGACACAGTTGGTACAAGCCCCCAAGATTCTATTATTGCCATTGCACAAAATGAAACAATTAATATTACTGCAAGCAAAGTAGATTCACTTTCATTGGTTGGTTTAAGATTTAGCGCTACAACAAAAAACAGTTATAAGTGTGCGCAAAGCCTGAATGCTGATGTAACAACAGGCGATAACCTTTCATTAAAGTATACCGGGATAACTTTAAAAACATCTTGCACCGGTAATACAATGTCTGCTGCAACAGCCAACAGCGTATTCTTTTCCTTCCCATCGGCCGGCACCAAAACAATCAGCATTGTTGTAAATGGCGCCACTTATTCTGGCACAATCGTAAAAACAGGCAGCTCATATACCATTAACTGGACAAATACAAATGCAGTAACTATTTCGCCAACAACCTTATAAAATAATAAAAAAATACAGCGGGGCTGTTTTACTTTTTGAAAGTAGCACGGCCCCGCTTAATAAATTGGACACGCTGAATCACATACTTGAAGGCTGCAGAAAACAGGAAAGGCTGAGCCAGGAGAAATTGTACAAGCAATTTTATCCGGCTTTATTTGCTTTGTGTAAAACGTTCTTTGCGGACAATCATGATATATTAACTGCATTAAATAATGGTATGCTAAAGGTATTCAAAAACATTGATCAGTTTGATGCTGCCAAAGGAACATTATTTAACTGGGCATATACGGTTGTAAGAAATTCGTCACTTACCCTAATAAGAGATAAAAAAACGCAGGCATCGCTGGAACTAAAAGAATCACTTCCAGATGTAGTGGAAATAAATCCTTTCAGGGAAAAAGGATGGAATGATATCTATTCATTACTGGCAAAATTGCCACCGGTAACCAGGGCTGTTTGCTCCCTTTTTTATCTTGAAGATTACAGCATCAATGAAATATCCGCATCGCTTGAAATGAAGGAAGGAACCGTTAAATGGCATTTAAGTGAAAGTAGAAGCAGGTTAAGAAATATTATCCAACCAAATTTAAATAAAAGTGCGTGACAGAAATATACATAACCATGAGGATGCATCCAATCAATGTCCAGAACCGGATATAGCAGTAAATGACGCGTGGTTGAATATGGAAGCGTTGCTGGATGACGATAAAAAGCCCGGTGCATACGCTGATAAAAAACCAAGATTGAAACGCTTTGGATTTTTGTTGTTAATCGCCTGCATTGCCGGGCTGTCACTGTATTTATTTAATATTGACGAAAATGAAAACCCACCTATTCAAAAAAGCACTGTCAATAACCAAGTGCAAAAAGGCAATAAGACTGACAGCTTTACTGAAACAACAACTGCCCATACAGGAACAATAGAAAACTTAAACAACCAGAAAGCGCCTGTGATAATATCATTAAAAGAAAAGAAAACAGGTGACAAAACCCAAGATGAAACCATTATTCATGAACCTTTAAAAATAAACAGCACAAAACCTTCTATTAACAATAGCACCCCTGCGGCGCAGCAGCACGTTGAATTTGTTCCTGAGAACAATAGTCTTCCAAAAGAAAATACAGCAAAGAACAACAAAGGCAATTTGACTAAGGCCAACCCAACGCCGCTTTTGCCTGTAGCAAGCGTTGATAACAACAGAAATATTTTGCTGAAGAGAAGTAAGTCAACTGAAAAAAACATTCCTGTATTCAATCAACATGCGCTTAATAACACTCGCAGAAGCAAACCACTCAGGATGGATGCAAAAAGAAAAGGCAGGTATACTAGTATTATTAAAGAACAGGATGACGCATACAAAGATGCAATTGAAAATGCCGATGGTCATAAGATAAAAAATCAGGCTACAAAAAATGAAAACTCATTCCAAAAAGACAATTACCGTTCTGCTGTTTCCAAAAAAAGGGAGCTTGTTGCTGCAAGCATTGACGAAGCAGCTATTGCGCCAACACATTACCTGTTTACAGATAGTGTAATAAATGAAATAACAGGGCAATTTCCTTTAACAATGTCCAATTTACAGGCTGATTCCAGCGAACACTCTTTGAAAAAAAGCGCAGGCAAAGCAAAGTCCGGTAAGAATAAAAATGCATCCCTTAAAAATAAAAACACATTGCAGGGCTTTAGTTATGGGTTGCAGTGGAATGCTTCAATACCATTGCAGGGTTTTAATAATTATTTTACTTCTGCTTCAGGAAAGTCCGCTCCTTACAATATGCTTATACCGGGAGTATGGGCCAGCAAAGCATTGGGGAAAAAACAACAACATTCTCTTCAACTGCAATTTGCTATTACAACTCAATTATTCGGGGGGAATAAGTCAATTGCAGATACCTCGTTTTATTCACCAGCAGATTCCTCCGTTCTTTCAAATAAAATAAATCTTGTAAAAACAAGTGGCTATAGTGCAGGCATACAATATAACTATGCAGTTAATTCAAAATGGAACGCAGGTGCTGGCGTATATTATTATCGAAACTCAAAAGCCCTGGTTTCGCAACAAACAACAAAATTAACCACCGGCCAACTCATTGATAATTCAACTTATGGCATCAGCAAATCTGCTGCGAACTGGCAATACCTGAGCAATTATACGTTGCTAGCAAAATTTGAAGTTGGCTATCAATTTAAAAAGTATGAAATAGGCACTGCTGTATTCATTCCGTTTACAAACCAGGCAACCAATCCAAACCTTGCTATCCGGCCATTAAATGCACAGTTATTTTTTAAATGGGTAATAAAATGAACGATGTGTTTTTAGATTGCCCCTCAAAATTTATACAGCAACCCCGTAGAATAATTATAATAGAATTTGAATATTGGCACCACAGGTTCTGCATCAAACAAGCCAGTATATTGAACATTGAGTGCAAAATGCTTGGAGATATCTGTACTGAAATTGACAACGCCGGAAATGCGTGGTTTAAAAAAATCATTGAAAGCTGATTGATAAAATACAATCACAGAAAGTTTGCTTACTGCAGAAACATTACCTTCCAGCTTTACATAGTTGTTCGATTTTATTTCCCTGCTTTTTTGATTAACTGCAGGCGTTGGTATCTTGACTGAATCTACTGCATTGTAATTCCATAATTCGTCTTCATACATAATACCGGTGGCAACAGTAAGCTCCCACAACTGGCGGTGCCAGAAATTATAACGCAAATTTTCACCTGCCACAAAACGATGTATCATGCCAAGGCCATCATCCCATTGGTATTGCACAAAACTTTCCGGGTGCAATTGCTCTTTGTAATTATGACGCCAACGCAGGTGCACATAACCTTTGTCCAAAAAACTATTGCCTCCATTGTAAGTAAACCGCTCGCTGCCGGAGAAAATAAACAGCTCTTTCCATTTCTGCAGAGAAGCATCTGCAAAATTGCTGGCATCAAACAAGGTAGATTTCTGTTTATCTACTTCAAGTCCTAAAGACACATTGCCATTCCACACCGCTTTTTTAACATAAGTAGACGTGTCTGTTTTATCAATATTAATGATTTGGGCATTGGCCGAAAAGCAGGCTGGCAGCAGCATTAGCAATAAGCAGGTAATGGAGTGGATCTTTTGCATGAGGCAGTAGCAATAAAATTATCCGCAATTAATTACAAGCTATTTATTTTTGTTGCAAATAACTTGTTATTAAGCCTGGCAATCACATTATAGCCCTGTTCAAAAAAGACCTTTTGCTGGAAATACGGCAGCAGTATAGTTTCTATGGCGTGTTGCTGTATGTAGCCGCTACCATTTTTGTTTTATACCTGGCTATGGGGCAGCCGGAAACCAATGTCTGGAATGGCTTGTTCTGGATGATACAGCTTTTTGTTTGCGTAAATGCCGTTGCCAAAAGCTTTTTGGCAGAAAGCAGGGGACGCATGCTTTACTTCTACTCCATTGCAGGCGGAAAGCATTTTATTATTGCCAAGCTCTTGTTCAATGTTTTGCTGATGATGCTGATGACGCTTACCAGTTGGTTATTGTTTACCATCTTCCTGGGCAATCCCGTGGTAAGAGGACTGCAGTTCCTGGGCATTACTTTATTGGGCGGCACCAGCCTTAGCCTTGTCTTCACTTTTCTATCTGCCATTGCCGCCAGGGCGCAACAAAATGCCGCGTTAATGGCCATTATGGGTTTTCCGCTTATTATTCCGCAGTTAATGCTGCTGATGAAAATATCCAACATCGTTTTCTCCGATGTAATACAAGGCGGTCTTTTACAAATGATCTTGTTGCTGGCTGGGCTTGATATACTGGTGGTAGCGCTGGCCATTATCCTCTTCCCTTTTCTCTGGAAAGACTAAATGCATAATGTGAAAATGTGATGAATGTGATAAATGTGGAAATGCGCCTGCGACGCCAATAGAACGCAGAAAAAATGTCTGATGTGGTGATGTCTGATTTGCTCATTTCTCAAATTCTTTAACTAAATTAAAAAGCTCTAAAATCTGAATAGAAAGGTAAGGTTTGCCTTTAATGTCCTGAAGCCCCATCAATAGTAAGCCAACCCACTCACGACTCACCACTCACGTCTCACGATTTCGCCACTCGCCCCACTTAAAACTTATCACTTACAACTTATTACTTCCAGTTCCTTTGCACTACATTTGCAGCGCCCAGCCATATCCCGGCCTACTGATTGTTTGCCGGTCTTTGGCTAAAATTTTTTGAGTATGCGCAAGACCTGGTGGAAAATTCTTTGTGTGCTACTGCTTGTTTATACGGTTGTAGGTGGTTTACTAATTAGCATGCCTGCCCGTGAAATATTGCACGAAACCATTCGCAACATGTTCTTTCATGTGTGCATGTGGTTTGCCATGATGATCTTGTTTACAACCTCTGTTATTTATTCCATCAAATACCTGCGCAGCCAAAACCTGATGCACGATATATACGCGGTTAATTTTGCCAAAATAGGCATCTTGTTTGGCGTGTTGGGTTATGCTACCGGTGCAGTATGGGCAAAATATACATGGACAGAATTTGCCGATTCCTCGCAGATTTTTACAGAGCCGAAACTAACCGGTGCCGCCATAGCATTGCTTATTTACTTTGCTTACCTGGTGCTGCGTGGTTCACTTACAGATATTGATAAGCGGGCAAGAATAAGCGCTGTTTACGCCATCTTTGCCTATGCTATGTTGTTTCCTTCCATCTGGATTTTGCCACGCCTGCTGGAGAGCCTGCATCCAGGAAAAGGTGGCAACCCTGCCCTTAATTTTAAAGATTCCGACAACAGGATAAAAGCGGTATTCTATCCTGCCATCATTGGCTGGACTTTACTAGGCGTGTGGTTGACCTCATTAAAAATCAGACTTGATTTAATAAAAGAGAAAAGTTTATTGAATGGCTAAGAAAATAATTTCACTGCTCTTGTGTTTATATATGGTCCTGCCCGTTTCCTTAATGGCACAGGTAGCCGATGCTGAAAAGCAATACACTGCATTTGATATGCGCCACAATGGAAAAATCTACGTAGTGGTAACTGTGATGCTTATTATCATGGTGGGGCTTATCCTTTATTTAATCCGCCTCGATAGAAAAATAACCAGGCTGGAAAAAGAAAACAAATAATACATGCGTTAACGATAAGTTGATGTTTTTTAGTGAACAGTAAAAGAACTTCAACTGTACTACTGTAACCCGATGAACATTTTAAAACAGGTTGCTGTTAAAACTCAGCACCATTTGAACTAACAAACGATTGTACTATATAAAAACTTAAAACAAATCTTATGGCAGGACAACATGAATACAGCTTTTTTGGCGCTGTAGAAAAAAGCTTCGACAAAGCCGCAAAATTTACCAGCATCGACCCCGGTTTATTGGAACAGATAAAACAATGCAACTCGGTATACAGGATGCATTTCCCGGTTAAAATCGGTGACAAAATTGAAGTTATCAAAGCTTACCGCGTTCAACACTCTCACCACAAAACACCGTGCAAAGGCGGTATCCGTTTTTCTACCGCGGTAAACCTGGATGAAGTAATGGCACTGGCTGCATTAATGACTTACAAATGCGCCATTGTGAACGTTCCATTTGGTGGCGCAAAAGGCGGAATTAGCATCGACCCTAAAAAATATACGCCTTACGAACTGGAGAAAATTACCCGCCGTTACACACATGAACTCATCAAGAAAAATTTTATAGGACCAGGCACCGATGTACCTGCACCAGACTATGGCACCGGCGAACGTGAGATGGCATGGATACTGGATACTTATACCAGCATGCGCCCGGGAGAAATTGATGCACTGGGCTGCGTTACCGGCAAACCGGTAACCCAAGGTGGTGTACGCGGCCGTAGGGAAGCAACAGGCCTCGGTGTGTTTTATGGCTTGCGCGAAGTATGCCACATGCCTGATGTAATGAATAGACTTGGACTTACTCCTGGTGTAGAAGGTAAAAGAGTAATTGTACAGGGCCTGGGTAATGTGGGTTATCATGCCGCTAAATTTTTCCGCGAAGGTGGCGCGAAAGTAATTGCATTGGCAGAATTTGAAGGCGCTATTATGAATGCTGATGGATTGAATGAGGAAGAGGTATTCCAGCATAGAAAGAAAACAGGCTCCATTTTAAATTTCCCTGGTGCTACAAATTTTCCAAAATCAAGTGACGCATTGGAACTGGATTGTGATATTCTGATTCCTGCTGCATTAGAAAATGTAATTGATGGCAACAACGCTCCTAACATAAAAGCAAAAATTATTGGCGAAGCTGCCAACGGTCCGCTTACACCAGAAGCAGACGAAGTTTTTATAAAGAAAGGAACTTTGGTTGTGCCAGACATGTACCTGAATGCTGGCGGCGTAACCGTTAGTTATTTTGAGTGGTTAAAAAACCTTAGCCATGTCCGTTATGGCCGTATGGAAAAACGTTTTACAGAAAACATGAACAGCCATATACTTGGGCAGATAGAAGAATTGACCAGTAAAAAAGTTAGCCCGAAAGAACGTGACTTTATTATGCATGGTGCAGACGAAGCAGATTTGGTATATAGTGGTTTGGAAGAAACCATGATTGCTGCCACCCGTGAAATTATGGATGCCTGGAAAGCAAACCCTGCTGTACCAGACATGCGTACTGCAGCTTATGTGGTAGCCATTAATAAAGTGGGCACCAGCTATGCAGAGTTGGGCATCTTCCCATAAAAGAGAAAAAAATAAAGACAAAAGACCTATAAGGTTTTCAGTGCTGCGATGCATTTTGTAAACCTTATAGGTCTTTTTCTTGTAAAAAAAGCCGCCTGTAAAAACAGGCAGCCGTTTTCTATTGTTTAGGCGTCAACTATTTACTTGTTTTAACAAATTTGGCGCTACCAGCACTGGTATAAATAATATAAGCGCCAGCGGGCAAATACGTAACTGTTATATTGAACGTATTTGTTGTCTGCATCAGCGGTTTGCATTGTGCCGTTATATCCTGCCCTGATTGATTAAATACCCGTATGCTT
This sequence comes from Chitinophagaceae bacterium, assembly GCA_047602295.1. Lineage (GTDB taxonomy): Bacteria > Bacteroidota > Bacteroidia > Chitinophagales > Chitinophagaceae > JACMLD01. Next base: position 5,885,542 of record JASGHP010000001.1, read on the forward strand.
TTTTGATCCAGTTTTCCTTTGATGGTTACTATATCTTTTGCCAAGCTGGGATACACTGATAATGATGCAACATCTGCAGCATTCAATTGCACTTTTACAATTTTCAGGTAACGGGTTTGACCATCTCTATCAACTTGTTTTAATCGATAACAATATTGTCCATGCAATGGGTTATTGTCAACAAATGAATAAGTAGAGGGCACACTTGCATTTCCTACACCCTGCACTTTTGCAATACTCTCCCAGTTGCTGGCGCAATCTGCAGATTGTTCTATTTCAAAATAATCGTTATTGTTTTCTGTGGCAGTGCTCCATTTAATCAATACAGTATTACTGCTATTGTTAGCAACAGCAGTAAAATTTAGCAGTTCTACATTCAAAGCAAGCCCTAAAGATATCCAGCTTGCATACAATACCATATTGGCATTGCCAGTGTAAGTAGCACTAGCTGCGTAATTGGTGCCTGCGCCAAAATCAGAAGTATTCCATCCATTAAACACAAAACCCGTTTTGGCAAGCAATCCTGTGTTAGTAGCTATAGTTGCATTAACACCACTTCCATAAGTTCCAATTGCCGGCGCAGTTCCACTGGTGTTTCCATTGCCCAGGTAGGTAATTGTATAACTGCTGCTGGAAATAAAATTGGGTGTAAGCGTTGTATTGGCTACAGGGGCAATAGTAAGCGGGTTGCCACTAACAGTTCCGGAGCCGCCTAAATTATATGTCCAGTTGTTGATTGCATAACCAGTAGCCGGAAGTGCTGTTAAAGTAATAGATGTGCCGGAAGGATATGCTTCTCCGTAAATAGATGCTCCACTTACTGTACCACCGGTGGATGAGTTTACTTTTAAAATGATATAGTTGTCTACAATCTTTTCAAGTGCACCAACTGCAGGCGTAGCAGCTCTTGTAAATCCAGTAAGATCATCTGCAATAGAATATGTTGAAGCACCTGAACCTACCAGCGTTGCCCAGGTAGAATTAGACATATTCAAATATCCAACAACCGGTGTTCCGGAACCATTGGTAAAGCCTGCCATACATCCTTTAGCAAGTGCATAGCTGCCGGTTTTTAAAGTAGGTACACGTTGGCCATTTACATTTACCAATAATGGTTGAAACACCTGGCCAGAACCTTGTATTACGCCCGTTCCATCAAAAGGAGTGGTTAAAGATCCCCCGGTGAATATATCATTATCAGAACCATTGGCTGCCAGTAAATGTAAATTATTGCCAACAACATAATTGAATATCCCACTACTGGCGGAGTTGTTCATATAAGTGCAATAATAGAGATAGATATTACCAGACACGCCGCGTATATCATCTATAGTATACGAAGTAGCTGCATAAGCCCCGGTGGGTGCATAATAATTGTACGCAAACAGGCAATTAACCAGGTTGAGCGTATTGGTGCTGCTGCCTTGTTGATCCTGGTAAATAGCACCGCCCCTCAATGGCACCGAACTAAAAGCAATATTTCCTGTAAAGCTTGTATTGCAGATATAGGTCTGGCTTCCAAAATTATTTATAGCACCACCTGCGCCACTTTGATTATTGCTAAAACAGCAATTGTTTACATACAAAAAGGCATTAAGCTTTGTTTCTATTCCGCCGCCACCATTTACAGTAAGCGTACGGTTTTCATTGATGGTTGAGTATTCCATAAACACTTTACCACCGGAGTTTAACATGCCGCCACCATAATCTGCCACGTTGCGGGTTAATAAGGTTTTATATAAATAACAAGTGCCCTGGTTAAACATGCCACCACCACCCGTGCTGCACCTTGAGTTGGAGATGGTGCAATTATTAAATTTTGCAATAGTTGCAGCAGCAATGGTAACGGCCGCACCACTGGAAGAAGTGCTGCCACCTTTAATAACAAGCCTATTGAAAACGATTGTTTTCGATCCGCTCAAGGCAAATACATTAAATGCGGAAGGAGAATTATTATATACACCCACATCATTCAAACCAGGAACAGGAACCGTTATCGTATATCCATTTCCCTGGAATGTTAAAGCTTTAGCAACGGGGATGCTTGCACTTACAACAATATGTTCTTTAAAGTTTATGATATCGCCATCAATTGATGCAGTAATAGCTGCCGTTAAAGTAGCATAGGTAGTTACATCGTAAGTTGTGGCAGTTGCCTGTTTTGAGAAAACGAACAGTGAGAAAAAGATCAGAAAAAGCTTGCTGACAGTTAGTTGGTTTTTCATTCTTTATTGTCTTAAGCAGGTTATAGCACAAGAAACAAAGAATTAATCATCCTGTAATAAACAGGTATGCCAACAGCTTTGCGAAGTGTTTGATAATATGCGTAAAAACCAATTCGTTGAAACATCCTACTGGTAAGGATTACATAGAAATCCCTTATTCAGTATTTTATAAAACATAAAGAGTTACCCCTAGCTAATTATTTGAATATTCTCAACATTTATTTTAGCAGCAAGTCTGCTACGCACTTTACTGAGTGTTTCTAAAGTAATGCCTAAATAGGAAGCTATATAAGTGAGCGGAATGCGATTCACCAGGTGTTGCTGGTTTTCTATAAAATAACGGTACTTATCTTCTGCTTTAGTAACCCTTGCAACAAATGCTCTTTCTTCTGCATGGCCGTAATATGTTTGCAATAGTTTTCTTCCTACAATATTAAACGCTGGAAAAGCATTGTATAAATTTTCAAGATCATCCAAATGCATGCAAAGCAATTCAGAATTTTCAATCGCCTGTATATATTCACGTGAGGGCTGATATTTACTAAGCCTTGCTATAGAAGTTACCATCTCATTTTCTGCAGTAATCCATGTAGTGATTTCTTTATTGTCTTCCTTTGCAAAACCACGCAAAGCTCCTTTCTTAATAAAATAGAGATGATTGCACATCATGCCTGGTTTCAATAATAGCTTTTTCTTTCTTACTAAAATAGAAGAAGTGTGCTTGCTGAGATACTCCGCAATTTCAGGTGAGATAGGATGCAGATAATTTAGTACCTGTACAAGTGCTGATACATCAGTGACAGGCTTGCTGACGATGGATAATGAATAAGATGACATAGTTGGTTGTGTCCTTAAAAATAATATTTAAAAGACAACCATTGGCATTTCAGTTAAAATAAACCCGAGAGTCTTGCCGCACACATTTCCGTATCAGCCATATCCAATAACTGGTATAGCTTAATAAGCTCTGTCTTATCCAGCCTTAACTCAACACCATCATTGAACGTAGGAACAAGAAAACCATTAAAAGATTTATTGGTTGCAATACCATTATACTGTTCAGCAACCACCTTGCAAAAAAACTGGTATTGAAAATGATCCAGCATTAACGCCGTATTAAAGAAGCGTACCTGGAAGTTGTTGCAGCTGATGCATTGCAATACATACAGGTTTTCTTCTGTTTCGCACCAAAGTTTATAGTCGCACATTTTTATTTTAAAATTCCGACATCCTCAATACTTATTGTTTTGAATAAAGGAAAACAGTTTTCGCAAAATGAAAATTCTTTTTCTTCGGTTATTATTCACTGATAGCTGCCTTTGTCACTTCAATGTCATTTTCCTTATTGCGCAACTATTTTTCCTTATATGGAAAGCAGTTAACATTATCTGAAGTGACTTTTACCGCCCAAAATCAGGATTTATGTTTATTAGAAAAATTGTCTTGTTACTAACCCCGTTTTTATTTTCAGTTTTATTTTCTTTCGCTCAGCCAGGCATTATTAAAGGATCGGTGCATACTGCCGATGGACAACCAGGTGAATCTGTAAATATTACTTTACAAGGCACTGCAAAAGGTGCTGCAGTAGACAAAGCCGGTCGTTACACAATCATTAATATAAAGCCCGGAACGTATAAATTGATTGCAAGTTTCACCGGCCTGGTTACACAATTGCAAACCGTAACGGTAAAATCTGGCGAAACGACCAGTGTTGATTTTGTATTGCAGGAAAATGCAGCACAGTTAGAAGAAGTAACAGTGTCTTCAAGAAATGTAAATAAAGTGAATAGCAGTGTTGCAAAAATGCCGCTGAAAAAATTAGAAAACCCGCAGGTATACAGTACTGTTTCATCAGAGATCATGAAGCAACAGGGTATTACCAATTTTGATGACGCTATGCGCAATGTGCCTGGTATTGCCCGCACCTGGGAATCTACCGGCAGATCTGGTGATGGCGCTTCTTATTTTGCATTGCGTGGTTTTGAAGCGCAACCGTCTTTATACAATGGCCTGCCAGGTTTTACAAGTGGCGATCTTGATCCTGCAGACATTGAAGAAATACAGGTATTGAAAGGACCGTCAGGCACTTTGTTTGGTGCCAGCTTTGTTGGTTATGGTGGCATCATTAATACCATTACAAAGAAGCCGTATTTCAATACAGGTGGAGAAATAACCTACAATGCCGGTAGCTTTGGTTTGAATAGAATTGCTGTAGATGTAAACACGCCCTTAAGCAAAACAGAAAAAATTGCATTGCGTGTAAATAGTTCTTTCCATTCTGAAAATAGTTTCCAGGATGCGGGTTACAAGAAATCATTTTTTATAGCACCTTCTCTTGTTTACCAGGTAAACGACAAACTTACTTTCAATATAATGGCAGAAATTCTGCAGGAAGACCGTGCTGTGGCTCCTGTATTTTTTCATAGCAATCGTACCGACCCTCTTACTTTTAAAAACATTGCACAGCTTAATCTTGACAATTATCAATCTTTCACCAGCAATGATTTGTCTATAAAAAATCCACGCTATAGCATGCAGGCGCAGATGAGCTATAAATTATCTGACAAATGGACCTCTACTACTGCCTTATCAAGAGGAGCTACACAATCGAAAGGTTATTATGGCTATATATTTGGAAACGATTATGGCAGTAACGAATTCAGCCAGTATATCCACAAAGAGAACTACACCACGAATACCATAGATATTCAACAGAATTTTAATGGAGATTTTCAAATCGGCAAACTAAGAAACCGCATGCTGATAGGTCTTGAATATTTTAACGAGAACGTAGTGGATAACGGTACCGGGTATGCGTTTATGCGTTATGTAACGCCTCAAGGCTCTCTTAGCTATGCAGACCCAGATCATCCGGTGTATGCAACTGCTGCATCCGTTGATAGTCTGCTTGCAGGAACCGGCAATAGTCATAGCAATACCAGCAACGGTTATTATAGTGCATATGCTTCTGATGTTATCAATTTTACACCGGCTCTTTCATTAATGGCAAGCCTTCGTGCAGATTATTTTGTTTCTAAGGGTGAGAAATCAGATCCTTCAGATGACTTTAACCAGTTTGCGCTTTCACCAAAATTTGGATTGGTATATCAACCTATACTCAATAAAGTTTCATTGTTTGCTAATTACATGAACTCGTTCCTGAATGTAGCGCCCATGCAGGTAACTGATGCAAATGGTAACAATCCACGTGTTAAAACATTTAAACCAGAACATGCCAACCAATGGGAAGTAGGTGTAAAAACAGATTTGTTTACAGATAAGTTAAGTGCAACTGTTTCTTATTATGATATAAGAGTAGCGAACCGCACTTTACCAACTGTAGGCAATATCAATGATTACGACCAGCGTGGCAAAGTACACAGCAAAGGTTTTGAGATAGACATTAATGCCAATCCAGCACCAGGATTTAATCTTATTGCAGGCTATAGCCACAACAGCACTAAAGTTGCCAGCGGAGATGGTACAGATTTTTACAATGAGGAAGGCAGAAGCCCGGGTGGACAAGGGCCGCAAGACCAAGCCAACCTGTGGGCTACTTATAAATTCCTGCACGGAAAACTGAAAGACTTTGGCTTTGGTGTGGGCGGCAACTATGCCGGCATTTATAAAGTAATAGATAACAGTGTAGTGGGTGAGTTTGATTTGCCTTCTTATACCTTGTTAAATGCAAGCGTATTCTATAACACAGATCATTACCGCATCAGTTTCAACGGAAACAATCTTACCAATAAAAAATACTATATCGGCTATTGGTCTGTTAACCCGCAGCGTCCTATCAATTTTGTAGCAAGCATTGCTTTTAAATTTTAAAGCAACATGGCAACTGTTAAAAGTATTAAAGGCTGGTTCTGGTGGCATCGCTGGACCAGCCTTATTTGTACCATATTTTTATTAGTCCTTTGCATTACAGGACTGCCATTAATTTTTTCAGAAGAGATAGATCAATGGCTCAGCAAAGATCCGCCTTACGCTGAAATGCCTGCCGGTACGCCCAATGCAAGCCTGGATAGCATGGTGAACATTGCAAAGCAACATTACCCAAAAGAGTTTATCGGCTCTATATTTATTGATGATGATGAACCGCAGGTATTGGTAACTATTACACCAGACATGAATGCGGATTTCAAGCTAAGCCATACCATGCAGTTTGATGCACGCACTGCGAAACTGCTGAAAGATGAACCGCCTATTGACAAACAACCACAAACTTTCATCGGGCTTATGCTTTCGCTGCACACAGATATGTTTGCAGGTTTGCCGGGCGAATTATTTCTTGGCCTGATGGGTTTGCTCTTTGTCATTTCTATTATCTCTGGCATTGTGTTGTATGGACCATTCATGAAAAAACTTTCTTTTGGTACAGTGCGTAAAGAAAGAACACGCAAACTAAAATGGCTAGACCTGCACAACCTGGTAGGCATTGCAACGGTAGCATGGTTATTAATTGTAGGTGCCACAGGTGTAATGAATGAACTTTCCACTCCCCTGTTTGGCATATGGCAAATGACAGATGTAAAAGCAATGCTTGATAAATATAAAGACAGCCATTTGCCTAATAACGATAAGCTTAGCAGTATACAAGCAGCTTATGATACTGCAAAAAATAACCTCTCTGATAAAACAATCGTAAGCGTTATTTATCCCGGTAGTCCTTTTGGTAGTCCTTATCATTATGTAATCTGGACAAAAGGCAATCAACCATTTTCTTCTCGATTGTTTAATCCTGTGCTGGTAGATGCAAGTAATGGAAAACTTAGTGCTGTTGTAAAAATGCCGGTATACTTGCGGGCATTGGAAGTATCACGTCCGTTGCATTTTGGAGATTATGGCGGCATCCCGTTAAAAATACTATGGGCAGTTTTTGATATTGCTGCCATTTTTATGCTGGTTAGCGGTATCTATCTCTGGATTATCCATCGCAAAACAAAAAAAGCATGGCTGCAAAATTTATCTATGGATGAAATACTGGCCGAACAAAAAACAGTCTTATGAGCAGCAATAAATTTGTGCAGGTTTGGGGTAAACCGTTTTTGCTTTTTGTTATAACTATTTTTGGTTTGCTTGCTGCATTGCTTGGCACCGGCGTATGGCATTGGCTTTCGTGGATTGCTTTGTGTATCCCTCCAATCGTTTTATACCGGTTTATTTTTATGAAAAAGAAAACAACAAAGCCGTAACCATTAATCAAAACTACAACCCTACCAGTATCATTCGGTTAAAACTGCCCTTCTGAGTATTTGCTTCAATTCCATTCAATAAATCGCTACCGGTAACATTACGCAGCAGCTTTCCTTTTTCATTTAATAACTTGTATTTTCTTTTTGGATCTATCGTATACCATTCAGGAAACTGGTTAATCCTCGGCCAGTCTATTGGCATTTTCATAATGGCTTTGTGCCTCACTTTATCAAAATATAATTTTCCTGACCAATCGGATGAAGAAGATGTTAATGAAACAAACAACGAATCACCTTTCATTTCTGCACCCAGTTCCACATCCGGTTTCCAGGGTTGCAAGTATGTGCCTTTAGATTTCCAAAGATTGTACATAATAGAAGTTCGGGCAAAATTGCCATCGCCATACCATCCTTCAATTACTCCAGTACCAGGTTGAAGCCAATCCTTTCTAACGTTTGAATCTATAGGAAAGCGAGATATCACACTATCCTGCAATGACCACATTACTTTAATCTGGCTGTCTATCCATTCAGCAGCAGCCGGTATTGGTACACGATTGTATAAATTGATAGCGCTTTCAATAGCATCTGCATAACCATCCTGGCTGCCATTTTCCCAATTGTAACTATGGTATTTTTCTTTATTGATATTGTTTAAAACTTTTACCACAGCATCTTTATAACGTGCAGTACTGTCAATCATATAAACTGTGTAATAGCCATTAAGATTATAACCCCAGCAATCGGCAAGACCTTTATCCAACACCTGGTTTGTTTGCGGATTGATTGCATTATAAAAAAGTCCATCTTCATTTCTGCCATACTGCAGCACATAATCCAGCAAATCATAAAGCGGTTTGCGATACAGCTCCTTTTTATTTTTATCAACATAATGCAGTGTTGCATATAGTTCACAAAGCCCTGATAGCAGTTCACAACCATGATCCCTCAACCGAAGATTGGTCATTGATTTCAGTGGGTAATCTTCACCCAGCAGGAAATGATCTCCTATCTGTAATGCCCAATCAAGAAATTTCTTATCTCCCGTCATCCAGTATACACGAGACAATACCTGGATAAGCTCGCCATTTATTTCTGTATTGAGTGTTTCTGAATAATGCAATTTTTTAGCGTCTGCCACATCTATTTCGTTATTGAGATCATTTAGCAATTCCAGCATGCGTTCAGACCAGGGTGTTTTACCCAGCCATTCTGTAATGGGCATAAGGCCATCTTTACAGTATTCAGCAGTGCCAAACACCACACGCCCCATATCAGCTTTATCATAAACAAAAGCACGTTTGGTAAAAGAATAATCATCAGGTAATGATCTTACCCGTGCGGTGAGCTTTCTTTCATTGGTGAGTATTTGGCGCATTACGCCATTATAGTTTTGCTGATTGGTGAAAAAACTGGTTAACACCATAAAAGGAAAATTATCAGCGGCACAATCATTGGCATTCCAAAGCCCTACTTCATGATAGAGGTTTCTTGGAAGCAGCTTGGTTTCAGGATCAGCGTAGCTAAGCCAATCGTTTGCATAACGATCGCAACGTTCAAAACCAATAGCTGCAATAGCACCATTGGCGGAAGCTTTTTCAAAAGGAGAAGATTGGGCAAGCAAACCCAAATGCAAACTAAATACTACAGTTAACAAAACAATACGCCTGAAAAATGGCAAGACAAATGAATACTGGTGCATTGTAAAGCTTTCATTTAAATAATTCTAAGTTAACGCTAACTCATCATCATTTAAAAAAAGAATACAGCATCAATAAAAGGCTTTGCAGCTTAAACAAGAATCAAAACTTCAACACCTTAATCTCAGTTCTCCTGTTTTGCTGGTGCTCTTCTTCTGTGCAGGAAACACCATTGGAGCATTTGTTCAGCAATTTTGTTTCTCCATAGCCTTTAGCTTGCAAACGATTTTTGTCGATGCCCTTGCCAACGATGTATGCAACAGCAGACTTTGCCCTCCTATCTGAGAGATCCATATTGTATAAATCTTTTCCACGGCTATCCGTGTGCGAAGAAAGCTCAATTTCAAGTGTGGGATTTTGCTGCAGTACCGAGACAACATTGTCCAGTATTAAAGCCGCATCGGGACGAATATTATCTTTATCAAAATCGTATAAAATATTCTTTAGCTCAAATACTTTGTCTTTGGCAATATCGCAGAGCTTTAAATTGAGCGTTACATAAAGTGTGGCGCTACGGCTAAGGCCATTGGTAGTTACCAACTCTGTTTGCGAGAATTTTCCTTTTTGATTTGCCACCAGTGTATAATTTGCATTGGCATCAAGCATAAAATTAAAATTGCCATTGGCATCTGAAACAGCACTTACAGTATCATTTGTCTTTGTATTTTTTAGAACCGCGTTAATGCCTGCAATGGGTTTGCCGGATTCGCAACCAATCGTTACACCCTTCAATACAAAGCGTGGGTCTTCCAAATAAATTTCACGATAGATAACAGGCCCGCTGTTATTCTCAAAATCTTTTGGCGTTATTTCCAGCGGTGCTGTTTCAACGCCATTGCGAACGCCTTTTACCACATATGTTGTCTGCACCACATTTTTTGCTCTTTCTGCTTCACCACTAGATTTGGTTACAGAAGAATAAGTTTTGTAAGTTCCCGCAATGGTTACCGTTACATTCTCCAATACCTGTCCTGTATACTTATCCCTAACAGTTATCTGTATATGCTTTTGTAATACCTCCGGTGTCTTTGTAGTAGGATCTTTTTCCGGCTCTGCTTTGCGGCCACGGAATATATATTTAATACCAATAGTAATATTCAGCGCCTGCATATTAGCAGATTTTGTATTGGCAAAACCACCACCGGTATAATAACCATCTGCAACAGGATCTGTAATAGTTGTACTGCTGTTGATTGGCTTTAATTGCGTTTGATAATCTGTTGTAAAACGATTGTTGTCTCCGCTCCATGCTTTTCCAAAACTGCGGATATAATCTGGCTGCAGAAAAAGTCCCCATTGATTAGACAGCATGCGGGTGAAACGCAGTCCACCCAATCCCGCCCAGGAAGGCAATTGTTTGTCATTAGCTGCCTGTGCTACAATAAAATTATTGGTAACTGCACCATTGGTATAGGAAAGTGTTTTCTGGTACACAGCAAAATGCTGCAACACGATGCCACCACGCAGAAATGCTTCTACCTGCCATTTAGATCCGTCAACAATTTTATAAGTGGGTCCAACTGTAAATGCCGTATACTTGAAATGCTCTTTGCTAACCGGCTTGCCATTATAGTCTGTCCTTGAAATGTTACCATTGGCAAAATTGATAGGATCAAATTTGCTAAGGCCGTGCTGCAGGTAACGGATATCTGCGCCCAGGCCAAACCTGCTGTTTTTAAAATAATGATCTGCAAATAATCCTGCAGTAAAATTGAATTTGGATTTTTCCGGCAAGGTTTTGTATTCGCCCAATGGAAAACTAAGCCCGCCAAAAAGGCCTGCCTGCCACTCACCTGTTGTTGCTGTTTCCTTAGAGCCGGATTGCGCAAATGTTGTACAATGCAATAAAAGCAAAAAAACGGTTAGCCGCAGGTAATTCATTGGTTGATAGTTTATGGACTTAGGAGCGCCTTGGCCCATTTGGCCAAACAGGCCCATCCATAACGATTGAGATGGGTATTAACGTATGTAACATGGGGCAAAAACCAGCATTTTGCGGTAAAGAAATCTATTTACTATGCCTAATCTTCTATTTGCTGATGGTTTATTAGCGCAGTACAAATAAATTTGTCTGTATTGAAAGTTTCTGTGAGAAAAGCCAACTGCTCAAACCTTCCAATGACAATAAAGTCCATTCACACACCAACTGCTCAAAATTTCATGCAAGGGCACACGCCATGGCTGCATTGTCAGCTATACAAGGCCGGTAGCATCTTCTTTGTATTTTTTTTATTCTGCGCTGCTGTTCTTTTGTCTACAACCGCAAATGCACAAACGGGCAGCCGGTGCAAAATTGGCCTTAGCCTTAGTGGAGGTGGTGCAAAAGGCCTTGCACATATTGGCATTTTAAAAGCATTAGATTCCGCAGGCTTGCAAGTTGATTATGTTACCGGCACTTCTATGGGTGCGGTAGTAGGCAGTTTGTATGCAGCCGGTTATTCAGGAGATTCCATTTACCGATTGGCAAAAAAAATGGACTGGACTGCTTTGTTGCTAAGCCGCCCCGCGATGAATTCTTTCATCATGGAACATAAGAATGAGTATGGCCGTTATGCGGTGGAAATACCCATTGATAAAGGACGCATTAAAATACCATCGGGCATTTTAGAAGCAGAAGAACTATGGCTAAAGTTTGATGAACTCTACCAACCCGTTTACAACATTCACGATTTTAATAAACTGCCAAGACCTTTCAAATGCATTGCCACCAATATTGCTACTGGTGAAGCTGTGGTAATGGATACCGGTTGCCTGTTTACTGCTGTACGTGCAAGTATGGCTATACCTACTGTGTTTACGGCAGTTGACAGAAATGATAGCGTACGACTTGTTGATGGCGGCATCATTCGCAATTTTCCTGTAAGCGATGTAAAGAATATGGGCGCCAACATAGTTATTGGAAGCACTGTTGATGTTACCACGCAGTTGAAGGCAAAAGATATCACATCGCCCATGCAGATATTGATGAACGTTGCTTTCTTCAGGGAAGTAGAATACAGCAAGAAAGAAATTGCATTGTGCGATTATCTGATTACGCATCCTGTATCTGATTATTCTGCTGCTTCGTTTAATGCAAGCGATTCTATTATTGCCATTGGCATGCGCATGGGCAACCTGTATTATCCTGTTTTTAAAAGATTGGCTGATTCGCTAAAAGCTATTTATGGTGAACCTGAGAAAAAACAACTGCCTGCTATTAAAGATGGCATCACTATCAGGCATATAATTACAGACAGCCTGCACTACATTAGCAAGCCTTATCTTTTGCGCATGCTGGATTTGCATGAAGACAGCACATATACCAATGAACAATTACAGGGTGCCATGCGCCGTGCATATGGTACCCGCTACTTCAGTCGCTTGTATTACCGGTTGCTACCAGTATCAGACGGCATTGCAGATTTGCACCTGGTAACAGAAGAGTTTCCTTCACTAACGGCAAAACTGGCTGTTAACTATAATTCTTTTAGCCGCATTATGCTAATTGCAAATCTTACAAGGCGCGACATGATTGGCCATCAAAGTGTAAGTGGCATTACCGTGGGGCTTTCTGAAAATCCAAGAATAAGATTGGATCATTTTACAGTGATGGGCAACAGCAAATTACCACTGGCATCTGTAACCGAAGTTTATGCAGAATGGCAAAAATTTTCCCGCTACCGCGATTTTAAATCAATTGGCGGCTATCGCCAGATGAATGCCTACTTTGATACACGATTGCAGCTTGCGTACAAAAGAAAAGAATTGTATGCAATGGGCATACGATTGCAAACCACTTCGCTTTCACCACTTACAGAAACTGTATTGGATGTGGATGGCCATAACAATTATGTACAACCTTACCTGCGTTACGAATACAATACACAAGATCGCAACTTTCTTCCGCGAAAAGGCACTTATATACTCCTTGAACCTTCTGCTATCATAGCGCAATCTCAAAAAGCCGTATTCAAATCTGTTGGAGCTCCTATTGGAAACACTGATTCTTTAGGCATCAACAGCCAGTCTTTTATACGTGCAAGAGCGCAACTGCTACAGGTAATACAATTAAAGCGTCGCAATTTTATAACGTTACAATTAGAAGGCGATGCCAATTTTAATAGTAGTCAGCTATTGTTTCATGATTTTGTAGTGGGTGGGCTGCAACCAATGTTTCATAACCAGGTAACTTTTGCAGGTTTGCAAGACGCATCATTGCGCACCAATAGCCTGGTAAAAGCGGCTGTCAACTGGCGTTATCTTTTGTCGGGCAATGTGTACATCAGCGCTACCGCCAATCTTATGTATCATTCTTTCCTGGTAGAAAAATACCGCGACCTAAATGGTAGTATGGATAATTTTTTATCTGGCTATGCATTGGGTATAGGCATTGATACTCCTGTTGGTCCTATAGAATTTAGTCTTAGCTACAGCAACCAGGCTAAAGCTCTTTACAACTATTTAAATGTAGGCTTCAGGTTTTCTAGAGATATGTTTTAAAGATAAATACAAAAAGTCAGGCTCTTTTATGTCAACAACAATACAATTCAAATACAATAAAGGCTTTGCATATATTATGACGATTGTTTTGCTATTGCTTTGCATTGTCTTCATTTTAAATGCCTACTTTATTAAAGTCAATACCGTTAAATCAGCATTGCTATTCTCCGGTTTTATGCCGTTTCTTTTTTTATTTTATTTAAGAAAAAGATTCTTTTTGCCTGCACTAAAAAACGAACCAGCACTCGAATTGAATAACAATGAAATAATTTATTTCATAAAGAATCAAAGCGTTCCTTGGAGCAACGTTAAAAGCATACGCCAACTTACTTTTAAAAACTCATTAGGCATTGCAGTTGTTCTTGTTGATAAAAATGAATTTATGCAGGACAAAACTGCTTTACAAAAAGCCGGTTATTTTTTTAGCAACCTTTTTTACGGAACACCTATAGTAATCTCTTTACAATATATAGCTGGCAAAGACAAGGATATCCTGCAAACAGTACAAAAATATTTTGAGGAGAAGCAAGCCAGCGCCGGAAAAAATACTTCACGCTTATAAATACAGGCGGATAGTATATCTACGCATGACAAATGGATGACTAAAAAACAACCCATTTATTCTTCATTTCCGGATTTACCGCAAAAAATAAGTGATTAACCCCAAAGGTTTGACGACAGAAAATTTCTCCTCTAGTTTAGAGTTATAATTAAAATGCATATAGTCTTATGTGCATTTGCGATTATAATTTTCCAACATCAAATCAATCGTTATGAAACGCAAGCACACGCTGCTTCTTATCTCTGCTATTTCGGTTATTACCGTAACAATTATTTTCTCGTGTAAAAAAAGTTCAGATACAAGCGCATCATCTGCTTCCGTATCTACGCTTACCTGCGCCAGTGCAGTTGTTTCTGCAAGCGCTGTTGCAAGTACTGCATATACAGGTACAGCAACGGTTCCATATACAGGTGGCAATGGTGTTTCCTATTCAGCCGGTACTGCTATCTCATCAACCGGCGTTACAGGTTTAACAGCAACATTGCAGGCAGGCACATTAGCTAGCGGCGCAGGCAATCTTACTTATTCTCTTGCGGGAACAGCGGCATCATCCGGCACTGCATCATTTGCAATTACGTTTGGTGGTCAGAGTTGCAGTTTTACAGTTACTGTAGGTGCGAGCGGTACTGCCAGTTGTGGTTCTGTATCAGGTGTCGAAAAAGTAGTTTGCCTTGCCAATGCATTTATTGCAACACTCAGCACCACGCAACAAGCTCAGGCAGTTATCACATTAAACCTAACCAATGCAAAGCGGTGGTCTAATCTGCCTTGCGCATTGTCTTGCAGAAATGGTTTACTATTTAGCAGTCTTTCAAGTACACAGCAAGCAGCGGCATTAGCAGTTATACAAGCCGCAGCGGGTAGCAATTCAGGAGATGGGTATGATGAATTTCAGACCATACGTGCAGCAGATGATTATTTAGGTACGATGGCAAGCGGGTATTCTTCCGGAAACTATATTATTGCATTCCTGGGTACGCCTAGTACAACAGGTAAATGGATGTTGCAATACGGCGGTCATCACTATGCTTCCAATATTACTTATGATGCAGGAAAAATAACCAGCCTTACACCATTGCATGAAGCAGTAGAACCAAATGGATCATTTACCAGCAGCGGCACAACATATGCAAGCCCTATGGCAGATGAAAAAGCAGGAATGCAAACAATGCTGGCTTCATTCACAAGTACAGAGCTTGCTTCTGCAAAAATATCAGGAACCTTTTCTGATTGCTTAATGGTGCCAGGTTCTACCACCAATACTTTCCCTACAACCAAACAAGGTGTATTGGTAAGTACGCTTAGCACTACTGCACAGGCAAATGTGTGGTCTGCTATTCTTCCCTGGATAAATGATATAGATTCTGCACAGGCTGCTACCATCAAAGCAGCATATTCAAATGAGCTATCTAGCACCTATGTATGCTATGCCAGCAATACAAGTGGCACTTCAGGCAATTCCAGTTCATTCCTTACAACCAATACAGATTATGTGCGCATAGACGGGCCAAGTGTATGGATTGAATTTATTTGCCAGACAGGTGTTGTTATTTCCAGTCAAATTCATTTTCACACAGTAATGCGTGATCATAACAGAGATTATATAGGATTATGATAAAGTTATTTAAATCTGTGTTTGTTGATAAGTGTAAGAAAAGTCGTGGCCATTTCTTTTTTAAGAAGTGGCCCCGCATTCTTGCAATTACTATTTTATCTTTTCTGTTTGCAACGAAGTCATCTTTTGCGCATCCATCTCCCAACACACTTATTTTCTTAGACATGGGGCCTGGCTCTGTATCAATGGAATTGCAATTACCCGTTCCCGAATTGGCGCTTTCTTTTAACAACGATATTGCAAAAGATCCTGAAAAGATTATTGAGCAATACGGACCGCAATTGAAAGAATATCTGCTGGCGCACATTCATGCATATGTGGTAAAAGGTAAGCCCTGGCAGGTACTGGTTAAAGAAATAAAAATGAACAAGGGGCTTTATGTTGATACAGATATTCCGTATTGGGAAGTAAATGCCACAATAAACTTAATACCTGCACCAGGTGACAATACCCGCGATTTTTTCCTGGATTACGATGTTATCATGCACCAGGTAATTAATCATGCAGCTTTGGTATCTGTAAGAACAGATTGGGAAAACGGGACGATGGAAGCAAATACTGAAACTACACAAGCTATTGGATGGGATTTAGCAAATAACAACATACCGCCATTGCATGTAAACCTGCAAAAAGGAAATTGGTGGAAAGGCTTTAGCAGCATGGTAATATTGGGCATCAGGCATATTGCAGATGGAACAGATCATTTAATGTTTTTGCTGGTGCTATTATTGCCCGCACCATTATTATCAAAAAACAAACGCTGGAATGGATATGGCGGCGTACGTTATAGTTTAATGCGCTTGCTTAAAATTGTTACAGCTTTCACCATCGGACATTCTGTAACGTTGTTGCTTGGAGCTATTGGCTGGGTTCAACTGCCGGTTCAATTGGTTGAAATTCTTATAGCAGTCTCTATACTTGTTTCTGCAGTCCATGCATTTCGCCCTCTTTTTCCTGGTAAGGAAACGTATGTTGCTGCAGGCTTCGGCCTTGTGCATGGTATGGCTTTCGCAGCCACATTGGTTAACCTGCAGTTGAAAGCCGGTGCAATGGCCTTAAGCATACTGGGATTTAATATTGGCATTGAACTAATGCAACTATTTGTGATAGCAATTACAATCCCCTGGCTGATCATTTTAAGCAAACAACAATTTGTATATAACTATGTGCGCATAGCAGGTGCTGTATTTGCAGGTATGGCTGCCATTGCCTGGATGGTACAACGATATTTACAAAAAAGCAACCTGTTATCAAACTTGGTAGATACAATTGCAGGCTATAGCAAATGGATAGTGCTTGCGCTGGCAATCCTGGCAATAACATCTTTCTTTATTCCATTTTTATTAAAACGAATAAGCCAGCAAATCAGCGCTTAGCCGGATTGCTTATATACAATTGTCTTTAAAAATAAAGCCTGCGGCAAATGCCACAGGCTTTAAAGATTATCCCGGCAGCCTCACCCTGGCAGCGGGAAACAGATAGAAAAACACATCTACTATTACATGAAAAACTGGTTGAATACACTGGTTACTGCATGAAAAAAATTATAACTTGCTTTATTATCAGTAGTTGCAGGCGGTACTTCAAAATAAGATGACTTCTGTATTTTCACTCTTATTACTACGGTTTTATTCTCCTCTGCTTCTTTTAACATAGATACCGGTAATGGGCAACCGGAGCTAACCGGCTCTTCTATAATGCTTGCTATACCGATTACTTTCAAATGAAAGTCAGCTCCTTTCTTAAAAAAATCCATCTTGCACGGAAAACTAGCGTTACTTGGATCAATTGCATAAGGCGGACGGGCAATTACAAACCAAATATGATCCTGCTTGTCTGTTTGCACCTGCTGCAATACACAAGTAGGTAAAATACGATCGCTGGTTTCGGGAAAAAACAATGCTGATTGTAATTCTTCTATTTTGTCTAGCATGAATTGACTTGCACTTTCTTTTTGCATATTTTTCTTGTTTTGCTGTACACAGAATTACAACCGTTATGCCAGCCTGCTTAACTATGATTACGAGTTAACTACAAAACGTGCATCTGAATTTTCGTCCAGATAATGGAAATGTTTTCCCGCAGTTGCTCCGTGAGTATGCGAAAAACACGATGAGCTGTTGTTTGTTTTACGATAGTTTATTACTGACAGGTTCTTTCATTGCTATATCATTTCTGATTGCAAAAAAAATATAGCAGGGATGCAGTTTGTATTTGAAGCGTTCAATAAAGAACAAAAGCCGAAGGGTGCAACCCCGACCGGTGGTGCGGGGCACAGCGCAACAAAAGATCAATAAAATTACAATAGCTGGTAACAAAATAAATAACAGATAAAAAAATCAAGATAATACTGTACCGCAAACTTTTTACTACAGTGGCTAAACACCAAAAGCGATTTCTTGAAAAATTTGTAACTTCCTAGTATTCCTGCCTTATTTCCTTCCTGGCATCTTTATATTTTATCACCTAAAACTTACAAGTAAAATGAAAACGATTCAACTTGCGTATGTATGTTTTGCATTGTTACTGCTTTCCTGTGGCGGAGACAGTACAAAATCAACTGTAACTGCAGAAATGCCCAGTGCTTCAGGCTTAAGCCCTGCTGCACAAAGAAATCTCGACATCATGCATGTGATAGACAAGGCATTTGCAACCGGCGATGTGAGTGCTGTTGACAGCGTGGTGGCAGATAATTTCGTAGACCACACAGACAAAGGAGATATGAACCGAGACAGCCTGAAAGCCATGATAAAAATGTGGCACAACACAGACAAAACAATGAAGATGGAAACCACCAAAGAAGTAGCGGACGATAACTATGCATTTGCAATGACGCATATAAGCGGCACTGGTGATGGTGTGATGATGCCTGCTGGCCCTTACGACATGCATAGCGTGGAAGTAGTGCGGTTCAGCAATGGAAAAGCAGTAGAACACTGGGGCTATATGGAAATGGGAGAGGTAACCAAGATGATGGCAGCTATGGCAAAGCCGACGGAAAAAATGAAAGCACCGGAGAAAAAGAAATAATTTTCCAATTGGAAATAATACAAAAATGGCTGCTTTAAAAGCAGCCATTTTCGTTTATACTATTCCGGTATATTATTTCAAATTTGTTTCAAATAATTTAAAGATGCGCTTGTACTCATCCGTCCAACTGCTGGGCTCTACAAAACCATGATCTTCCATTGGGTAGCCAATAATGTCCCAATTGTCTTTGCCAAGTTCTATTAAGCGCTGCGATAGCTTTATCGCATCCTGGAAATTTACATTGGTATCTACTATACCATGGCAAATAAGCAGGTGCCCTTTCAATCCATTGGCAAAATAGTATGGAGAACTTCTGTGATAAGCGATGCTGTCATTAAACGGTTCATTTAAAATATTGGAAGTATAACCATGATTATACTGTGCCCAATCCGTTACGGGCCTTAGTGCAGCGCCGGCAGCAAATACATCCGGCGTAGTAAACAAGGCCATTAATGTAATAAAACCACCGTAAGAGCCGCCGTACAATCCAATACGTTTTGCATCCACGCCCAAAGAATCAACCAGGTATTTAGCAGCGTCTACTTGATCAGTTAAATCTTTTCCACCCATAAAGCGGTAGATGCCTGTGCGCCAGTCGCGACCATAACCGGCGCTTCCACGATAATCAATATCCAATACAGTGTAGCCATTATCAGAAAGCAGGTTATTAAACATATACTCACGGAAATAACTGCTCCACCATTTGTGTGCATTTTGTAAATAGCCTGCACCATGCACAAAAATTACAGCAGGTTTAGAAGGCGCAGGATTTGCAGGTTTATATAATCTTGCATATACTTGGGCACCGTCTCTTGCAGTAATAGTTAACACCTGCGGATCTTTCCATTTGTAAGAGTTAAACTCTTCGCTCATTGCTTTATTAGTTACCTGTACGGCTTTTGCGCCAGGTTTATTGTCTTGCAGGTAAAGCTCCCAGGGTTTGTTGCTGTAAGAATACAAAAACGCAATTTGTTTTTCGTCTGGCGAGATGCTTACCTGGTTGGCACCTGTCATCGTGGTAATTCGTTCTGCTTTTCCACCAGCCACAGACAAACGATAAAATTGTTGCTCGCCGGGGTGCACTTCGTTAGTAGTAATGTAAAAATATTTTTTATCCAGCGATAGGTTTGCTTCCTGCACTTCATACTTTCCGCTGGTAATTGCTTTCTTCTCTCCGCTTACTACGTTTATAGTATACAGGTGTGCATAACCGGTAGCTTCAGACTCAAACCAAAAAGTGTTTTCATCAATCCAGCCGCTATTACCGCCTCCAAATCCACCGCCTATGCCAGGGCCGCCAATCCAGGCATCATCATGCTGGCGATCCAGCAGTTTAATTTTACCGGTAGCAGCATCCAGCAAATAAAGCCAGCGGTCTTTATTGTCCTGCGCACGCAAATCAATTACAGCATGCGTTCCTTTATCAGACCAGTTTGCATTAGAAAATGAAACAGCCCTGTTTGCTGAATCTTTCTGTTTTTTCTTTAGCAGTTCAGGATAATCTTTAAAATAAGCAGGAATTTCTTTGATGCCGTCTATGCCAGCAGTCTTCACTTGCATTACTGTGTCCTTCTCTGTATCAAACACAAAAAAATCTTGTGTGCCCTGCACGGTACCAACTTTTGTACGGCCCGGAATATCTTCTGTAAAACCAGACTCTGTTACATAATTTGGTACAATTGTATTCTTACCGCTTCCTGCTTTGTACAAACGGTAAGTGATAAAACGCCCATCAGGACTGACAACAGCGCCAAACAAAGTTTTATCATCTAAATAAATAGTGCGCAGTGTTTTTCGTTTAGGTAATTGATTGGCCATAGAATCAGTAACATCTCTTTTCTGTTTGCGACTGCGCAATACATCAAAGTTTGCTAGTTGATCATCCTTCAGCCATTTTTCCTGCGTATTCAGATTGTCTTTTTTAAGATCTTTTGGTGGAGCACTGCCACGCTGAAAATTGCTGAGCTGTGTGGTAAGCCCTGTAGCAATTTCCCAGGAAAATAAATTCTGGTTAAGCGTATATACTATCCTTGTATCATTATATGAAAAATAAGGATTGCTTTCTACGTCGTTCGTTTGTGTAATGCGGCGTTCTTTACCTGATTTTACATCCACTAAAAAAATATCTCCGTCTTTATCGTATACAAAACTGCTGCGGTTATTATTATGGTTAATATCCCTGCTTCTTAATATTGATTGTCTTTGCTGATAACTTGTTTTTTGTGGAGTAAGATTTTCTTTGCTCACGTAGTACAAAGAATCGGTGATTGCTTTTTCAGGGTTCCAGTTAAAGTAAATGTATTTGCTATCGTAACTCCAGTTTACATTGGCAGGTGAAGTGCCAATCCATTTAGGGTCACGCATAATTTTTTGTACAGTTAACGGAGATAATTGTGCTTGCGCATTTGCAGTTATTGCGCATGTTAGCAGCAGAAGAGCAGTCAGTTTTCTCATATCAGTTGTTTAATGTAAAAATCCATTCATAAAAATAAGCGCAACGTTGAAGTAGATTATCAATCCCGTTACATCTACCAGTGTAGCTACAAAAGGTGCAGAAGAAGATGCCGGGTCTGCACCCAGTTTTTTCAAAAGTATAGGCAGCATACTACCAGAAAGTGTTCCCCACAATACAACGCCAATCAGCGAGAAGCTAACAGTGAAGCCTACCATCAACCAGTGTTCGCCATAAATATCATGGAAAATTCCTTTAGCCATCAACAGGTGCCAGATAAAAATGCGGATAAAACCAATTAACCCTAAAATTGATCCCAACACAAAGCCTGATAAAATTTCGCGGCGCATTACCCTCCACCAGTCTGCCAGCGTAACTTCTTTTAGCGCCATTGCCTGTATAATAAGTGTAGACGCCTGCGATCCGCTGTTGCCTCCGCTGGACATAATCAGCGGAATAAAATTTACCAGTATCAGCATCTTACCCAATTCATCATTGTAATAGGCCATTGCCGTAGCGGTAAGCATCTCGCTCAAAAAAAGAATAATCAGCCAGCCTACCCTTTTGCGAATTAATTTAAAAAACGGCGTTTCAAGGTATGGTTCATCCAATGCCTCGGTACCACCAATTTTCTGAATGTCTTCTGTATACTCTTCACTGGCCACCCAAAGCACATCATCTATGGTTACAATGCCCAGCAATAATTGATTGTCATCCAAAACCGGCAATGCCACACGGTTATTCATTTTAAATGTCTCGTACGCCACCTCCTGTTCGTCGTTTACATTCAGTGCTATGTAGCGATTGTCAATTATTTCGCTCATTTTTTTATCTGGTGTGGCAAGAATGATTTCGCGTATGCGCACATCGTCAATAAAAATACCTTTCTCGTCTACCACGTAAATCACGTCAATGGTTTCACTGTCTTTACCCACCTGGCGTATTTGGTACAAGACTTCCTGCACTGTCCACTCCTGTTGCACAGCAATATAATCGGGTGTCATCAGCCTGCCCACACTCCCTTCCGGATAACCCAGCAATGAAAGTGTTACCCTTCTTTCTTCAGGGTCGAGTGTTCTGATCAATTCCTTCACCACTTCATTAGGCAGTTCTTCCAAAAAAGCAGTGCGGTCATCTGCCGGCAATTCGTTCAGCAGTTCAGCTGTTTTTAAGGGTGGCAGATCGCGGATGATATTTTTCTGCGCTGGTGTATCAAGAATTTTAAAAACACTCGCTGCCCTATGAATGCTCATGTTGGCAACAATCTGGCTTTCATAATCCGGGTTGTTGCCAATAAGTTCAGCCACATCACTAATATTCTGGTGGTTCAGAAATTCCTTTATACGCAGCACATCATCGCTCCTCACCAATTCAAGGAATTGCTCCTCCATGCTTGTTTCTTCTAACTCTAAGCTCATGTGTCAAAAATAAAAAGTAATAACCCAAAAGTCAAAATAATGGTAGCAGGCTTAACTGCATGTTAATCAGCACCGGTATTAAATCTGGCGGATTTCTGTTTTTACTTTTTACTTTTGAATTTTTATGATACTACCTTTTCTCTACATAGGGCCAACAACAGACATGGGCCGCGGCGTTTTTACGGATGAAATTATTGAAGCAGGCACTACCATTGAAATAGCACCTGTAATAGTAATGAGCGGCACAGACCGCAAAAAACTGGATGAAACTTTATTGCACGACTATATTTTTGAATGGGGAAATGATTCAGAAGAATGCTGCATGGCATTAGGGTATGTGCCCATGTACAATCATTCTTATGCAGCCAATTGCGATTACGAAATGGATTTTGACGGACATACCATTAGCATAATTACCATGCGGCATATAGAAGCCGGGGAAGAATTATTTATCAACTACAATGGAACCTGGGACGATGCTAAACCAGTATGGTTTCATCAGAAGAAGTTGTAAGTGGTAAGTTTTAAGTGTTAAGTCCTTTTGAGCCGCAAAAGACTAAAAGCTGTTATGAGCTGTAAAGCAGTGAGAGCTCCAAGTCGAATAGAATAGAAATGATTACGCAATAGGGACTTAATACTTACAACTTAATACTTAAAACTTTTTTTAGTCAGTAATACGTTTACCTGCAGTTATCCATGCAGTAATCTTATCCCTGTCTGCTTGTGATAATGCTGCACGTGGCGGCTGAGGCATCTGGTCTGCAGTGCCAGCCTGGTCTACTGCACGTGTTTTAATAAGATCTGCATAATCTACAATGGTGCAGTCTACAGTATAGTTGGGAGATTGTGTTCCGTTATGGCAACCGGTTACTGCGCAATTGGTAGTAATCACTGCTTTCACAGCCGTAAATTTTGGACCCGGTGTTTGTCCTTCACAAGCTGCAGCTTTTGCAACTACAGTTACACTTAATGTGCCGGTGCAGCCATTAGCATTTTTTGCTGTTATCGTGTACTTGCCTGCAGCAAGACTGCTGAATGTTCCTGAAGATTGATAAGTGCCGCTATTTATGCTAAAAGTAAATCCACTGCCACCCGTTGCTGTAGCAGTAATGCTTCCATCTGAAGCACCTGTGGTAGCTGCAGTGGCGTTTGCGGTTACAGCTACTGTTATGCCTGCGCATGGATCAGCAGGTGTTGTGCTGCCACCTCCGCTGCTTTTACTGCATCCAATAAAAATAATAGCTGAAAGAAATATGCATGCAAAGAATGAAAAGATCAGTTGGCCTTTCTTCATAACAAATGATTAGGTGATATTGGATACTACGTTGTTAACGCTTTACAGGATGCCTGTATTGCACAGAAAAATTTATGCCAAAACTGCTAAGGCGGATATTGCCAAAACCAACACCACCCAAAGGAATTTTTGCATAAGGCTCTATCTGCCAATTCATATGCTTGCCCAGTGGTTTCTGAAAACCAACAGAGAGATGAAGAATCGAAAAAACATGGTTAAAAGTGCTGTCTGTTCCCCATGAGGATGAAAGTTGTTGTCCCCAGCTGTCTTTATAAGTATAATCGTATGCCTGTTTGGTCATGAAATAAGAAGACAAACCTGCACTGGCAAAAAAAGCAGTTTTTGCAGCGGGATTAAAAGTATAGCGGGCTTGTAAAGGAATCTCCCACATGCGGCAATATCCATCTACCATTTGCAGGTCCACATACCTGGTAAAATAATGCTGCGGCGGGTTGTAGTCTTTCCCCGCCAGTTTATAATTCTTTTTCGTGTATACGGCACCGGTATATACAGACCAGTGTTTGCTAAACTGGTAGCCTGCTATCAATCCAATATTATAACCAGCATTTTCACTGTACCTAAACTTTACAGTGCTGTAATCAAAGCCTCCTGTTATCCCAAACAGCAAAGCTTTTTCCCTGTTTGTTTTATTTTTCTTTTTTTGTGAGCTGTCTTTTTTTACAACAGCAGTTGTATCAATAGCAGGAGTTGTTGGCTTGATTGTATTGTTGGTAACACTGCTATCCTGCGCAACAGGCGCTACAGAGACTGGAGTTTCTTTTGGTTTGTTTGATGTTGTCGCTGTCGTCAAATCGTTTCCATTGCTATTTGATGCGTTTTGTGTATCTACATCATCATTTCCATTTGCCGCAAGTGGTAAGTTGACATTGTTAACACTGGCTTTATTTTCTTTATTGCCTTTAGATTTATTTTTATTAGGCCTACCGACAGCAGCAACAGTTTGATTATTTATATCCTGGCTGCCAGTTGTTGAAAGCTGGTATTGGTTCGCCTTCTGATTTTTACGCTTTGTGTTTGATGTATTCAGGTTTGCAACAGTACCGGGCTTATTGTTATCAGTTGTGTTGGGCGTGTTATTAAAAGAGGATGGTAAAAGTTTATTTTTTGCACTTGCTTTATTAACCGGTTTCAGCGAAGCAACTGCGTTATTGGATACAATATTTTTTGCTGGAGTGCTATTGTTCTCACCCTTTGTCTTATTAATAACTGGTGTTGAATTGCTGTTTTGTGTACGGGTTACAGAATTGTCGTTATTATCAGCTGCATTAATTGTTTTGTTGCTGCTTGTTTTATTGGTCTCTAAATTTTCTTTGTTGTTGCCCTTTTGAAGTGTATTGTTTTTTTCAGCATCTAGTATTTCTTTTTCACCACTATTCTTTTGTTGTGCTATAGCATTATTATCAGTCTGCTTTTCTGTATTGGCGGGTTTGTTTGTTGCAAGGGTTTGTTTATTGCTGTTGCTTACACCGTACCAAATAGCAGTACCAGCTACAGAAAGCCCCAACAGCAACAGGAAGAAAAAGAAAAAGCCACGGCGCTTTTTTTCTTCCTCAACAGGCAGCTCAACGTTAAGCACTTTCTCCAGCGCATCCCATGAAGGGGCGCCTGGCGGATTGTAGCGCTCAGCAGCATCTCTGCCTAAATTATCAATATCTTCATCTGGTTTGTACATACGTGTTGTACTGGGTTTTGTGCGAAAGGATTTTTCGCAGGTTATGCCTGGCTTTTGACAGGTTGGATTTGGATGCACCTACGCTTATTTGCAAATGAATGGCAATCTCTTCATGCGTCATGCCTTCTATAGCAAACAAGTTGAATACCGTTCGGTAAACAGGTGTCAGTTGTTTTATTGCTTCTATAATTTCTTCGTACGATAGTTTATCAATAGCTGTTTCCTGCGCATCTGCCACTTGCTCTGTATCCGCATTGTAAGCATGCCCGTTTATCAGGTTATGGTTCTTGCGTAAATAATCAATACAGGTATTAATAATGATGCGCTTAAACCATGCCTTTAGCAAAGCCTCCGTATTCAATTGCCTGCCCGTTTCAAAAAGATGCAGGTTTTTGAAAAGTTTTACAAAAGATTCATTGGTAAGCTCCTCTGCTTCGTGCTGGTGGGTGGTATACCGATAGCAGATTTTCATTGCATAACCATACAACCAACGGTACATTGTACCCTGGCTGTTGCGATCATTTTTGCAACATCCGTCAACGAGCGTCAATATATTAACAGCTTCATCGCTCAAAATATAGGTGGTGTATGAAGGTATAGTTACAGGTTATGTGCTTCCTATTACGGATTTTCTTTTCCGAAGGTTGCCCGCCATAAAACTATTTTAATTTTTCCGGCTATGCAAGGGTTAATAGAACAAACAAGGATTGATACTCAATAAGTAAGGAATATGAGAGGCCTGCTTTTTATTTGCTGCCAACCACAAGTCCGGATCGTACTATTACAACCACCGGCTCAAAGCTAAAAGCTAAAGCTCATAGCTCATGGCTTCTTTCATCACAAGCTATTAATAATAATCGCTGCATTGGCCTTTGTACATGTTTGCGCCTGCAGCACATCTTTGCCCACTACCAGACTCAGCACCCGCAGGCTGATAAGTGAACCGGTAGAGAAAACGCCATCCATAATCTTTTTGTTCAACTGTGCATCTATGCTTTTGCGGTTTTGCTCCACCAGGTCTGAAATACTGATGCTGGCTTTATCGCGCAGCGCATGCAGTATTTTATTGCTGAAAAATGTTTTGCCCAGGTTCAATATAAAATCATTGCTCTTTAATGAATAATCCAAATCTGGAATAACAATTACCTGGCTGCCGGTATCCAATTGCGGCGTGCCTGTCAGGTAAAGGCTTCCCTTTTTATCACCATCAAAATCTACCAGAATTTCCACTTTGCCATTCTCTGCGCCGTTCAATTGCACATTGCGGATAATTACTTTTCTGCCTTCAATTTCAAAAGATGTGTCTTTGATTAATTGATTGATGATGCTATTGATAAAAGGATAATCATAACGGGCATTGGTATACACTGCAATGCCAGGTGCTACGTCTGCGGTTTGCAAAGGCGGTAAAAAAGCAGCGCTGTAATTATTGGTGCTGTCGCTATGCAATTCCGGAAAACAATTAATACCCAGTATGGCCTGCAATGTATCTTTCACACTGTTCATTTTACCCATTCTTACAGCTGAAGGATTTATTTTCAGGTAGCCGTATTTATCCAGCGCAATTTTTTTATTGATGCGTTCACCCAACGCCTTAGTAGTGCTGCTGAAATCGAGGCCATTCACCACGCTATCCATAGAATAACAAAAAGCGTTGGTAGAAGCTTTAATGCTATCCATAATTTGCTGCGTTATATCCAGGTTGAACATAGATACTGTACATTTTTCCAAAGCGGTTGCTTTCTGCGCCATGGTTTTGGTACGCACGGTATAATTGGGTTGAAACTGCAATACAGAATTGATGTAAATATCTGTTTTGCGCATGGGTTCTTTGCCAAAACCGCAAGCACCGCCAATCCACGGAGAGGTTTGTTTTCCAAATGCGCAAATGCACTTTTCACCCGCCACCTGGTAAGTGCCGCTTAGTTTTACCTGAACTTGATTATTGGTACATGCTAAAGTGAAACCACCTGGCACAAAGCGGTATTTGTAATGAAAATCACAACTGGTTTGCAGAAACTGGGGCCAGCCATCACTGGTTACTTCCGGCGGCACCAGCACTGCTGCTTTTTGCAGAAACGGTGCCATAGCCACTTTCACGGGCAGGTTAATGCTTGATTCGGGCAATGGCGGCAATACTGCTGCAGGCGGCAGTGTGTTATATGTTTTTTTAGAAGAAACACAAGACTGTAATAAAAGCAGGGCTGCCATCAGCCATAACCATTTGTTCATTAAAACCGGGTTTGAGAGCTAAATTAAGGCGCAAAATGATAATGAAAACTAAAGTTTTAGGCTACTTATTTAAACGGCTATTGAAAATTGGGAAAGGCTTATCCACTAAGCAACTATGTCTTCAGAAAAATCGTACATTCAGTGACCTTTTACAATAAAGCTCCTTTGGGTTAAATCTCACGTCACCACCATCAATATTTATTTACCTAACCAGGGCAATGAAAAGGATACTGCTTCTCCTCTTATGTGCGGGTTGTCTGCTTACCGCAAAGGCCGATCATATCACCGGTGGGGAAATGTATTATACGTTTGCCGGCATCAACAATGCCACGGGAGAATACCAATACGATTTTACACTAAAACTTTTCATGCGTTGCAATAGCGGCAGGTTTTTCAGTGATCCCACTGTCATGTCTGTTTTCGATCGTGTTACTGGCGTTCGTATAGAAGACATCAGTGTTCCTTTAGGCAACCAGGAGAATCTTGCAATAACCAATACCAATCCCTGCATTACAGATCCGCCGCCCGTTTGCTATGTAGTGGGTTATTTTTACTGGCGTGTCACTTTGCCATCCAATATCAATGGCTATATTGTATCAAGCCAGGTAAACTATCGTGTTATTGGTATTAATAACCTGGGCATCTATACGCAATTGGGAGCAACTTATACAGCAGAGATACCTGGCAAAACAGACGGCATAGCTGATGCTCCTAGCAATAACGGCGCACACTTTACTGGCAACGATCTTGTCATTATTTGCGAAAACAACTCCTTCTCTTACAGCTTTGCAGCAGAAGATGCTGACCACGATGAATTGCGCTATTCTTTTTGCAACGCTTATGGTGGAGGCAATACAGGCACACCGGGCAATAGTCTTCCAGCATCCGCTCCACCCTATGCATCCCTGCCTTATGGCATGCCGGCATTTAATCCGTCTTATCCTTTGGGGGGAAGGGTTAATATCAATTCATCTACCGGTTTAATTACTGGTTTTGCACCGGCTGCGGGAAAATATGTGGTGACTGTTTGCGTAGAAGAAATCAGAAATGGAAAATTGATTGCTACGCAGCGAAAAGACTTGCAAATAAATATTGCAGCGTGCACTATTGCCGCAGCTACGCTGGAACCATTATATACTGTTTGCAAAGATGTGCCTGAAATACAACTGTCAGATTTATCCAACAGCCCGCTTATTAAAACTTATTACTGGCAATTAATAAATGCAGCGGGCAATGTAATTCTTAATTCTACATTGGAGTCCCCCACGTATACGTTTCCTGACACCGGCCTCTACACTGTAAAATTGCAGATCAATAAAAACGATCTTTGTGCAGATACAGCCAGCGCTCCTGTAAAAGTATATCCCGGTTTTAAACCGGCATTTACCTATTCCGGCATCTGCATTAACAAGCCCACTGTATTTAAAGATGCCAGCACCAGCAAATATGGAACTGTTACAAGCTGGCAATGGGATTTTGGTGAATTGTATGATTACAATAATTTTTCAGACCTGTCTTCTCCAACTTACACCTACCCAGACCAGGGTTATAAAAATGTGCGGTTGATAGTAACCGATAGCAAGGGCTGCATTGATTCTATAACAAAAGAAGTAACCATTGTAGCTAAACCACCTATCGATCTCCGTTTCAGGGATAGCTTAATTTGTGTATCAGACAAAGTACAATTGCTGGCAAATGGCAGCGGTAATTTTACATGGACGCCTGCTGCAAATATTATTAATGCTGCCAGTAACAATCCAATTGTTTCTCCTGCTGTTACCACCACCTATTATGCTAACCTAAATGATAATGGCTGCACAAACACAGACTCTGTAAAAATTCGTGTGGTGGATCATGTAGACCTGCAGACAATGGCAGATACTGTTATTTGCAGCGGAGATAGCATACGCCTTCGCCTGGTTTCGAACGGACTGCAATATGCATGGACGCCTGCTGCACAATTAATCGATCCTGCGCAGGCCAATCCTTTCGCTATAACCAATAATTCAACGCTATACCAGGTGATAGCACGTATTGGCAGTTGCGTTGCAAAAGACGAGGTATTAGTGAACACGGTGCCTTACCCAAAAGCATATGCAGGTATAGATACGCTTATATGTTATCAAACATCAGCCCAACTGCACGGCACTACAGACGGCAAATCATTTTTGTGGACGCCGGGTACTTATCTTACGCAGTCCAATACTTTAAACCCTGTGGCAAAACCGGCAATTACTACCAGCTATGTTTTGGTGGCTTTTGATACCAAAGGCTGTCCCAAACCTGGTTTTGATACAGTTATTGTAAAAGTATTGCCGCCCATTCACGCATTTGCCGGAAATGATACTACCATTGTTGTAAACCAGCCCTTGCAATTAAAGGCCAGCGGCGGTATACGCTATTTGTGGTCACCTCCTAATAATTTATCGGCTGATAATATTTCCAATCCCATTGCTACCATTACATCTGCCAATGCAAGGCTGGAGTATAAGGTGCTGGTATACAACGAAGCCAATTGTGTAGACTCTGCATCCATACGATTAAGAATATACAAATCGCCCCCAACTGTATTTGTGCCCAATGCCTTTAGCCCCAATGGCGATGGCAAGAATGATTTGCTGCGTCCAATTGCTGCCGGCATTTTAAAACTGGATCATTTCAATGTGTACAACCGCTGGGGCCAATTGGTCTATAGCGGATTGCCTTCTGCTGAGGGTGGTGGTTGGGATGGGAAGCATGCAGGCAAAGATCAACCTGTAGATACCTATGTTTGGGAACTAAGAGCAACTGACTATTATGGTAAGGTGTTTACTGAAAAAGGCCTGGTATTACTCATCAGGTGACAGTAAAAATACGGTAAATGGCAAAAAATATTTTAGTAAGTAAACTTCAAGAGTTATTGCCTGGTATTCAAATACTTAAAGAGGAAAATGAAGTTTTTGCGGAAGAAATTTTAAAAAGAAAGGCAATAAAATGAAAAAATAATTTTTGAATTTCAGTTTTATTGATAATTTCACGGCCTCTACAAAAAAAAAGGGTCCTTCCGTAGAAACGGACTGACCTCTAACGATTGCTTGCCATATGAAACTCTTCGAAATATGTTGAGCTGCTTGAACAGCTTTTCTTTTGCTTTTAACGACCTTTAACGACTCATTGCTTTGCCAACCAACATCTCCAACACTTCCTTTTTCTTTTGACATAGTAAAGATAGGATGTGTTGGGATGTTATTTTAATCAAGTTACAAGTGTTTTTATTACGCTTAAACAACGCCTGAGACATTAAAACCCTTTACCATGGCGGGTTCTATGAAAATTTAATAATTATGTCCAACCGTTTTTCAGATAGTTTATTTCAATTGGTCCATTCACTGGAAAAGGCGGAAAAAAGGAATTTCAAGCTATATATAAAGAGAAGTTCGGGTAATGAAGACCTAAAAATCATTGAACTTTTTGATGCACTGGATAAATTAAAAGAATATGATGAGGCCGTTTTGCTTAAAAAGCTGCCTTCCATTAAGAAACCCCAGTTGTCTAATATTAAGGTGCATCTTTATAAGCAGCTTCTGGCCAGCCTGCGCCTGCTGAAAAGTGCCGACAGTATAGATCTTCAGTTGAATGAGCAGTTTGACTATGCTCATATTCTTTATAAAAAAGGGCTTTTTTCTCAAAGCTTAAAGATTCTTGATAAAGCCAAGGAAACAGCCAAAGCCAATCAGAAATTTAATTTTCTTACACAGGTGCTGGCGCTTGAAAAGCGTATAGAAATGCTGCATATAACACGCAGCATGCAAAGCCGCGCAGAGCAATTGTCTATAGAAACCGTGGAAGTAACCGGCAAAATAGATATGGTGGCAAAGTTGTCTAACCTGGCACTGCAATTATATAGCTGGTTTATAAAAAATGGTCACGCACGCAACGAGAAAGATGGCCATGCGGTAAAAGAATTTCTGCAAGCCAATCTTCCACCCAATGCGCAAGAGCAGGAAGGTTTTTATGAGCGACTTTATTTGTACCAGAGTTATTCGTGGTATGCTTTCATCAGGCTTGATTTTTTGATGTACTACCGCTACTCCCAAAAATGGGTAGATCTTTTTGAAGAGCAGCCCTTAATGAAAAGAGTAGAAACAGGCCATTTTATAAAAGGCCTTCATACGCTGTTGAATGCCCATTTCGATTTGCGCAATTACGATAAGTTTGAGGTGGCTTTAAAACAGTTTGAGGCTTTTGCCAATACAGAAAGAGTAAGAGAGCACGACAACTTCCGCATACAGGCTTTTATCTACATCACTGGCGCCAAAATAAATCAGCATTGCATGCTGGGAACTTTTAAAGAAGGACTTTCATTGGTTCCTTCTATAGAAGAGAGAATGAATGAGTACGATCTCTTTATAGACAATCACCGGGTAATGGTGCTCACTTATAAAATTGCCACCTTGTATTTTGGCAGCGGAGACTATGGCACTTGTATAGATTACCTGCAAAAGATCATAAACGACCAGTCGGATATAAGAGACGATTTGCAATCTTATGCAAGGCTGCTGCATTTGCTGGCGCATTTTGAAATGGGCAATTACGACCTGATGGAATACCTCACCAAATCTGTTTACCGCTTTATGGCCAAGAAACAGAATGTAACAGTGCTTGAAGAAGAAATGTTTAAATTCTTGCGCCATTCCTTCAGGTTGCCAAGAACAAAACTGAAAGCAGAACTGGAAACATTTTTGCAGAAAGTAAAGAAGTTTGAGAAAAACCGTTTTGAAACCAGGGCATTTGCGTATTTGGACATTGTATCGTGGCTGGAAAGCAAAGTATACCAGAAGCCAATGGCTACTATTATACACGATAAATATCTTCAAAACCGGAAAGAAATTCACTCACAAGATTCTCAAATAAAAAAAGCTGCATCTTAAAAAGTTGGTTTCAATATAAAAAGCCCCCGCACTGTTATTGGTCGGGGGCTTTTTTATTAATGAGTATTTATTTCTTTACAGCAATGATAATACCCGTGGCCCAGTTTTGTTTGGTAAGTATCAAATCTGTTCTGCTTTCCAGGTATTTTACAAAATTGATAGCTTTTTGATCGTGTCCTTCCGGCCAGTTGGGTTGTGGCAGCATATCGTCAACAATATAAAGGCCGCCAATATTCAGCATAGACAATACTTCATCCAGCAACAAATATTTACCATGCCAGGTATCTGCAAAAATATAATCAAACTTTTTATTCTTGTTGTTCATCACCCATGCTTCACCATCTGCATGCACCAGCGATAGCCTGCTATCTTTACCAAGATACTTATCCGCAATGCTCAATAATTTTTCATCGTAATCAAAACTTATCAATGTTGACTGATTGTCCATGCCATCCAGAATCCATGCTGTAGACAAACCGGAGCCTGTTCCCAATTCTAAAAATTTGCTTGCCGGTTTTGTAGCAGCTAATGTTCTTAACAAAGAGCAGGTTAAAATATCTGAAGCCATTGTAAAACCGCATGCTTTTGTTTCCTGATCAATGGCCGCGTATGTTACGGGTATAGGTTGATTGATTTCTTCCGTCATTTTCCTTTGTATAAGTTGATATTTGCTTAACTGATATTATTCCTGATACGGCTTAGATGCCTGGGCGTAACGCCAAGAATAGAAGCAAGATATTGAAGCGGGATTTGCTGCAACAATGCAGGTTCTTCTTTTAATAAATTGGCGTAACGTTCTTCTGCAGTTAGAATGATCAAATTGCTCCTGCTTTCATCTATGCCGGCCAATACCTGTTCAATAGCGCCAATATAGAAACTCTTAAACGCATTGTTATTGGTCTTTAGCTTTGTTAAATCATCATAATGAATTTGCCAGATCTCTGCATCAACCAGGGCCCGCACAAATTCTTTACTGGGCTTTTGTTTGTAAAAGCTGCTCACAGATGCCAGAAAAGTATTTTCGCCAGATACATAAGTCGTTGTCTCTTTTCCGTCCTTTAAATAAAAATATTGGAATAAGCCTTTACTTACAAAAGCAAGGTATTTGCTGGTCTTACCCTCCTCCACAAAAAAATTTCCTTTGGATATCTTTTTAAACTTAAACGCTTCAGCAATGGCATCTATCTCCGCAGCAGGAACACCACTGCTTAAAAAATAGGATAATAGCTGTTCCAAGTTTTATAGTTTGAGATGATAAAAGAACAAATTTCTCCAACCACTTTCCGCATTGAATTACTGCCCGGAAAACATGCTTTTAAAAGCTGAAGCCTTTAAAAGGCATTCCTCATATTCAGAAACCGGATCACTATAAAAGGTAATGCCAGAGCCCACCAGGTAAGATAAATATTTTGTTTCATTATTGTAAAGCAGGCTTCTTATCACAACATTAAAGTCGAAATCACCATCGGGGTTTATATAGCCAACTGCACCAGAGAAGATGCCGCGTTTTACATTCTCGTATTTTTCAATCAGCTCCATTACTTTTTTCTTTGGAGCACCCGTCATAGATCCCATCGGAAATGTTTGCTGTATGATAGACGCAAAAGAAATATTTTCCTGCAATACACCACGAACTGTAGATATCATTTGGTGCACTTGCGGAAATGAATAAATGCCGAATAGCTCTTCTACCTCCACGCTTCCTTCAATACAAATTTTTGACAAATCATTTCTTACTAAATCTACAACCATTACATTTTCAGATCTGTCTTTTGCACTTTTAAATAATTGCGTTTTATTTTGATCGTCTGCCGCACCATTCTTCAAATCCCTTTTGCCGGTTCCTTTTATTGGTTGTGAAATAATAGTATTTCCTTCTTTTTTTAAATACCGTTCCGGGCTGGCGCAGATCAAATATTTTTCATTGATCTTATAAAATGCAGCAAAAGGTGATGGCGATATTTCTCCTAGCAAACGGTAAACATTTTCCGGATTTATTACAACGTTTGTTGAAAAAAACTCCTGGCAAAAATTTATTTCATAACAATCGCCCCGCAAAATATGTTGCCGCAATTTTTCAATTGTGTCTATGTATTCCTGCTTTGTAAACCTTTGCTGAAAAAGGATATTGCTGTTTACAGGCTCATTTTTAATTGCTACGGAAGTAACCTGGGCAAACACTTCTGCTGCAGCATTTTTATTTGCCGCCTCAATACAAAGCTCCTCTCTGCGCAACAATAAAACTGTATTGGGAATAAAGAAAAAAAGATCAGGAAACGCTATGTTGTCTGCATGAGACGAAGTCAATTCTTCTATTTCATTTTTAAGATCGTATCCAAGATGCCCAAACAACCACCCTTTTTCTCCTGCTGAAATTGATGCAGTTGTTGCAACGCTGTTCCCGCCTGCAAAGCAATAAACTCTTTTGCGCCTACTGCTGCAATGCATTCGTAACTGTGGTGGTTAAACTGGTATTGGTGATTGTCTAAAAAGCAACAGGTGCTGAACTGGTTTACCCAACTCAACACCTGTTGTTTTGTACTATCGAAATCAGTTATTGGAAAAGAATAAAAATTAGTATCCAAAATATAAGCGCTAATTGGTTTTCACTCGTAACTATTAGCGTTCATTAGCATTTAATAATCATCATCCTCTTCATCGTAGCCGCTATCATTAAAAAGATCCATGTCTTTAAAATCGTCGTCTACGCCCAAATCATCATCTCCTTTTCCTTTTTTGCCAGCACCACTACCACCGCCGGTGCTTTTCTTCGTTTTTGATTTGGGTATATCAAACTCATCAAAATCGGGATCCCAATTTTCTTCTTCTTCCACTTTTTCCCAATCATCTTCTACATCAACATCATCGTCGTCGTCATCGTCATCATCTTTTTTGCTTTTGGCTGCTTTACCTTTTGCAGCTTTAGGCATATCATCGTCATCATCGTCGTCGATGTCATCATCGTCGTCCAATTGCTTTTTAGATTTGGGAGACGCCTTCTCCACTTTTTCGTCTGCATCTTTTGGTGCAGCTTTCTTAGCCGGTTTGTCCTTACTTGACTTCGCCATGGTCTAATAGGATTTTTGATTAGTGTAAAATTTCAGCGAAGTTTTTAATCCGCCAAATTTTTTTAAATATTTTTTTTCTGCTTTTTTATTAACCTACACTTATTATTTGCTCCCTGCCCGGGCCATTGGATATGTGTGAAACATTTACACCAATATACTGGTTAATATATTCAACATATGTTTTCATTTTCTCAGGCAATTCAGCAACTGATTTCGCTGCAACAGTATTACAATTCCATCCTGCAAACGATTTCCAAACAGGTTTTATGTTTTTGTGCATCATTTGGAAAGGCACTTCTTTAACCGAAGTTCCATCTATATCATAAGCAGTACACACTTCCAGATCTTTAAAATTATCTAAAATGTCTGCTTTCGTCATAATTACTTTGGTAACGCCATTGATCATGCAGGCGAATTTAAGTGCTACCAAATCTATCCAGCCGCAACGGCGTGGCCTTCCCGTAGTAGCGCCAAACTCACTACCCAATCTGCGCAGTTCTTCACCTGTTTCATTTTCCAGTTCTGTAGGAAACGGACCGCTTCCAACCCTGGTGCAATAAGCTTTTGTAACGCCCATTACATCTCTTATTTTTTGAGGGGCAATACCCAGGCCAGAACAGATACCTGCGCTGGTAGTATTAGAAGATGTTACAAATGGGAATGTTCCGAAATCTACATCCAGCATACTGCCTTGCGCACCTTCTGCCAAAACTTTTTTGCCGGCTGCTATTTTATCGTTAATAAAATATTCTCCGTTTACTATATTTAGTTGTTTTAAAAACTCTATCGCTTCTTCAAACTCATTTTCCCAGGCGGTAATGTCCTCGTCAAAATTAAAATTACCTAATAATTGCTGGTGCTTATGTTTTAACTGTGCGTATGCTTTTGCAAAATCTTTTTCCAACAGATCTCCCACACGCAATGCATTGCGTCCGGTCTTATCCATGTATGCAGGACCAATACCTTTTAGTGTGGAACCAATTTTATCATTTCCTTTGGCAAGTTCTGAAGCCTTATCCAATGCACGATGGCTGGGCGTAATAAGATTGGTACGTTGAGAAATAAATAAATTCTTTTTAACGTCTACACCAAAAGAAGCTACTATATCGCATTCTCTTTTTAATGTAACTGGATCAAGCACTACACCGTTGCCAATAAGATTGACAGTTTTTTCATGAAAAACTCCCGAAGGAATCTGGTGCAACACTACTTTTTTATCTCCTACATATAAAGTGTGTCCTGCATTAGGACCTCCCTGAAAACGGGCAATTACATCGTAAGCTGGTGCAAAATAATCTACAATCTTCCCCTTGCCTTCATCTCCCCACTGCAAACCCAGTATCGCATCTACCATATAAATAAAATGTTGAGCTGTTATTGAGAAGGGGCAAAAATAGAGTAATGAAGTGATATAAAAATGTGGAAATATGAAAATGTGGAAATGTGGAAATATGATGCTACAATTGTGTAATCAATAGTATATGAGCTAAAGAATTATCTTCATTTTAAACAACATTATTTAGATGCAAAAGGCCGTTTCTTCAATTTACCGGTTTTGAATTTTCACATTTTTCACATTCATCACATTTTCACATTAGCTTACTCCTTCTCCGCATCATACCTGTCTACAGATTGAATACCGCTCAATTTTAAAAGCCTTTGCACCAAATCTTCCAGCTCTTCTTTATCGTGCACAAACACTTTTATATTGCCATGAAAAATTCCTTCAATTGCTTCTACCGTTAGCGCACTGATATTAATTTTCATTTCACCAGAAATAAGATTGGTGATTTTATGAATCACGCCTACATCATCGATGCCTATAATTTTTAGGCCCGTAAGAAATGATATCTCTTTATTTTTTGCCCATTTCGTTTTTACTACACGGTGGCCATAATTAGCAAGCAGTTTTGCAGCATTGGGGCAATTGGTACGATGTATAGTTAATCCTTTGCCAGTAGTAACAAATCCAAACACATCATCTCCCGGTATTGGCTTGCAGCAATTGGCAAGCGTATACATTATCTTATCGCTGCTTTCGCCAAAGATGATAAGTTCAGCATCTTTTTTTGTGAGCGATGAAAGTGAACCGTCTTTTGCTTCTACCGGCGGCATTTTTGGCTGCCTTGGTATTTCCAATTTATCTCCTGAAATATTAAACTCTTTCAGTTCTTTGAGATCTATTGATTTTACGGCAATGTCATAAAAGAAATCAAGCGATGAGTTTAACTTATAAAAATTAGTAAGCTCATCTATATTATGCTGGTTATACCCGGCACCCAGGCCTTCCAATTTTTTTTGCAGAATATATTTGCCTTCTTCTGCAATACCTCTCTTCACTTCTTTTAGCGCATCTTTAATTTTTGTTTTTGCTTTGGCGGTTACCACAAAGCCAAGCCAGTCTTCTGTTGGTTTTTGTTTGGCAGAAGTAATTATTTCAACCTGGTCGCCACTGCGCAGCCGGTGGCTGATAGGCACCAACTTGTGGTTTACTTTAGCACCTATACACTGAGAGCCCACAGCACTGTGAATAGAAAAAGCAAAGTCTAAAGCGGTAGAACCAACCGGCAACATTTTTACATCTCCTTTTGGCGTGTACACATAGATCTCTTCCGCCAAAAAAGAAGTTTTAAAATCCTGCAAAAAGTCTATAGAATCACTGTCCTGCGTGTTTAATACTTCGCGTATTTGCTGAAACCATTTGTCAAAGCGGCTTTCATCAGATGTATCTTCTTTGTACTTCCAATGTGCTGCCAGGCCTTTCTCTGCAATTTCATTCATGCGGCGGGTGCGTATCTGCACTTCCACCCATTTGCCCTGCGGCCCCATCACTGTGGTATGCAAAGCTTCGTAACCATTATTTTTTGGATTGCTCAACCAGTCGCGTAAACGTTCTGGTGAAGGTGTGTATTCATCTGTAATCATAGAATAAACACTCCAGCAATCCTGCTTTTCTTTTTCCTGTGGAGAATCAAGAATAATACGGATAGCAAACAAGTCGTACACTTCTTCAAAGGTTACGCCTTTTTTCTTCATCTTATTCCAGATAGAATGTATGCTTTTGGGGCGGCCTTGTATTTCAAATTTGTAATTTCCTTTCTCCAGTTTTTCTTTTATGGGTCGAATGAATTCGTTGATATAGCGGGTGCGTTCTCTTTTTGTTTCGGCCAGTTTGCGGGCAATTTCCTTGTAGGTGTCCAGCTCAAGGTATTTCATGGCCAGATCTTCCAGCTCGGTTTTAATATTGTAAAGCCCCATGCGGTGGGCCAGTGGAGCGTAAACATATACAGTCTCAGAAGAAATTTTCAGCTGTTTTTCACGCTTCATGCTTTCCAATGTGCGCATGTTGTGCAACCGGTCTGCCAGCTTTATCAATATTACGCGGGGATCATCTGTTAGTGTAAGCAGTATTTTTTTAAAATTTTCTGCCTGCTGGGAAGCATTTACATCTATTACGTTGGATATTTTGGTAAGCCCATCCACAATCCTGGCTATCTCTGCGCCAAACTCCCGCTGTACATCTTCCAGTGTTATATCAGTGTCTTCCACTGTATCGTGCAACAGCGCACAAATGGTAGAGCGAACACCCAGCCCAATTTCTTCCACACATATCTGGGCCACAGCCAGGGGATGAAGAATATAAGGCTCTCCGCTTTTACGCCGCATGGTTTTATGCGCATCGGCCGCCATTTCAAAAGCATGGCGAATCAATTCTTTATCTCCGGGTTTCAGCTTGGTTTTCAGGCTTCTCAGCAAGGCACGGTATTCCCTTAGGATCAATTTTTTTTCCTGCTCGCTGTTGAGGTTATATTTGGGCGTGGCCGCTACGGTTTCCATGGACAACGAATTTACAAAAAAAGGATGGGTTTTGTATTGTAAAAAGCCTACTTTTGCCATCCCAAAAAAACAACACGCGAAAAACGTTGTTAAAAGTACATCTGCGGATGTGGCGAAATTGGCAGACGCACTAGACTTAGGATCTAGCGCCGCAAGGCATGTAGGTTCGACCCCTATCATCCGCACAGGAAAAGTTTTAAGTTGTAAGTTTTAAGTGATAAGTCTTTATAAGAGGCCTGCACTAAAACTTACAATTTAAAACCTACAACTTAAAACTCATATATGGCAACAGTTACCAGGGAAAACATCGGTTTATTGAATGAAAAAATCGTTGTTACAGTGGCAAAGGATGATTACCTGCCTTCTTTTGAAAAAGCAATCAAATCTTATAGCAAGCAAGCAAACATACCCGGTTTTCGTAAAGGCATGGTGCCTGCCGGCATGGTAAAGAAAATGTACGGCTCATCTGTTTTTGCAGATGAGGTACTAAAAAGCGTAGAAAAAGGCCTTTCTGATTATATGGTGAATGAAAAGCTGGAAATATTTGCCCAGCCCCTGCCACTGCCAGAAAATGATGCCAGCAAGCTGAACATGAGCAGCCCGGCAGATTATGCTTTTGCATTTGAAGTTGGCCTTAAACCAGAATTTACAACTGCTGACCTGGGTACAGCAAAACTTACCCGCTATAAAGTAACTCCTACAGAAGAAAGCATTAACGAAGAAATCGATCGCCTGCGCACCCGCAATGGAAAAATGACAGACCCTGAATCTGTTAGCAGCGAAGAAAATGTATTGAATGTAACTTTTACAGAAACAGACGCCAGCGACAATGCTATTGAAGGCGGTATAGTAAAAGAAAACTCATTGCTGGTAAAATATTTTGCGGCAGATTTTCGCAGCCAGTTAATGGGCAAGAAAAAAGACGATACTATTCTTATTCAGCCTTCCAAAGCTTTTGAAGAAAAAGAAAGAGATTTTATTTTAAAAGATCTTGGCCTGGAAGAAAAAGACGCTGATAAATATTTTCAATTGCTGATTACCAAAGTTGGTTTAATTGAAAAAGCTGAGCTGAACGAAGAATTATTTAAAGCAGCTTACCCTAATAAAGAAATTACTTCAGAAGCTGAATTGAAAGACGCCGTTAAGGAAGACATCCAAAAATATTGGGATGCGCAAACACGCAACCAAATGTTTGACCAGGTTTATCATGAATTGCTGGATCATACAAACATTACTTTCCCCGAAGCATTTTTAAAACGCTGGATGCAGAACGGCGGTGAAAAACCAAAAACAGAAGCACAGGTTGAAACTGAATATCCTTCTTTTATCAACTCCTTAAAATGGACTTTGATTGTTGACCAATTGGTAAAGAACAACAACATTGAAGTGAAACAGGAAGACTTGCGTGAGTTTGCCAAACAACAATTATTTAGCTACATGGGCGGTGCAAACCTGGGTGAAGATCAACCTTGGGTAAATGATTATATTGACCGCATGATGAAGGATAAGAAATTTGTTGAAGACAGCTATCACCGCATACAAACGGACAAGGTATTTGGTTGGGCAGAAACACAAGTAAAGCCAACTGAAAAAGATATAACTGCAGAAGCGTTCACTAAAATGCAGGAAGAACATCATCACCATCATTAATAGCTGTAAGCTATTAGCGACAAGCTTCAAGTCATTAGCCGTTAGTTTTTTCAAAGAACTAACGGCTATTTTGTTTTAATTATTTACCAGTCCCCAAGGTATTAGCGTTTGTAATTAAAGCAAACAACCTTTATCGAAGCATAAGAGCTTGTAGCTAGCAGCTATAGGCTAGCAGCTTCTCTTCCGTCAATTTGTCTGTTTTTTCGGTTTGCATGGTATTTGGTAACAACAATGACTTAAATTGCCTCACCAATTAACCGAAAATACCATGATAGACTTAGGAAAAGAATTCGAAAAATATGCTGTGAAACACAGAGGTATTTCCAGCAATACGCTCAATGACTACCAGAAATACGAGGTTACCAATCTTACCCCAAACATTATTGAAGAACGCCCCATGAACGTAGCTGTAATGGATGTATACAGCCGTTTGATGATGGACCGCATTATCTTTTTGGGCTACCCTATTAATGACGAAGTAGCCAATATAGTAACAGCTCAATTATTGTTTTTAGACAGTACAGATCGCAACCGCGATATCCAGATGTACATCAACTGCCCCGGTGGCAGCGTTTACTCTGGTCTTGGCATGTATGATACCATGCAGTATGTAACACCAGATGTATCTACTATCTGCATTGGCATGGCAGCTTCTATGGGGCAGGTGTTAATGTGCGCCGGCACCAAAGGCAAGCGTACAGCGCTTAAACACAGCCGCATCATGATGCACCAGCCAAGCGGCGCTATTGGCGGCCAGGCAAGTGATATTGAAATCACTGTAAACGAAATTAAAAAGCTGAAGAAAGAACTGTATGAAATCACTGCATTCCATACAGGCAAAACACCTAAGCAAATTGAAAAAGACAGCGAACGCGATTACTGGCTAACAGCAACCGAAGCAAAAGAATATGGCCTGGTAGACGAAGTATTGCTTACCAATCCAAGAAAAGATAAAAAAGCCGAGTAATTAAAGCTGGTAAACAGCTATTCCTATCGCAAACATTATTCTTACAATTCTAAACACATCATATGTACTTACACAGAAAACCGATAATAAAGCCATTGAGAATGGATGATGAACCAGATGATGAGCCAAAAGAAGAGAAGCCACAACCAGATGCAATGATGTTTGGCAAAAAACTGGAAAAATATTTTTTTGATACCCGCAGTGTTTATCTGTGGGGAGGTGTTGACGATAAAAGCGCTAAAGATGTTGTGACAAAGCTTTTATTGCTGGATGCTGATAAACCAGGTGAAGAAATCAAGTTTTATATAAACAGCCCGGGTGGTATTGTAACCAGCGGTATGGTTATCTATGATACCATGCATATGTTGAAAAGCCCGGTAAGCACTATCAATATGGGCCTTGCGGCTTCTATGGGTTCTATATTGCTAAGTGGTGGCACAAAAGGCAGACGTTTTATCTACCCGCATGCGGAAGTAATGATTCACCAGCCAAGTATTGGCGGGCATTACCAGGCAGTAAGCGCCGATTTGGAAATACAAGCCAAACAAACCAAGAAGACAAAAGAAATTTCTGCACGTATACTGGCAGAAAACTGCGGTAAAAAGTTTGAACAGATTATGAAAGACTTTGACCGTGATTACTGGATGGATGCGAAAGAATCCATTGAGTATGGCATTGTTGATGAAATTATTACCAAGTTATAAATAGCGCTTTTTAAAAGCATCCTGTTAACAAAACATCCCAAAAACCGCTTTAAAAGGCGGTTTTTTATTGCGAAATTAGGTGTTGGATTAACTAAAAAAGTTTGTGACCTTTGTAGTTCCCTTAAAAAAGGAAAGTAAAGACCTTATTGTTAAGCTTACCAGATTATTATGGCAAAAAATACCTTGCATTGTTCGTTCTGTGGCCGCAGCCGCGATGAAGTAAAAATTCTGATAGCGGGCCAGGAAGGGCATATATGCGAAAACTGTGTAGAGCATGCACAGGAAATTATTGAGCAGGAATTGATGATCCGTAGCGAAGCAACGCCGGGGTCTTCTCAATTTAAGCTGAATGTAAAAAAGCCAATTGAAGTAAAACGTTTTTTAGATGAGTATGTAATTGGCCAGGATGACGCCAAGAAAGTATTGGCGGTTGCAGTTTACAATCACTACAAACGTTTGCAACAAAAGGTAACAGAAAATGATGTAGAGATTGAAAAGAGCAATATCATAATGGTGGGTGAAACAGGTACAGGTAAAACGCTTTTGGCTAAAACCATTGCCAAATTGCTGAATGTACCTTTTGCCATTGTGGATGCTACTGTGTTCACAGAAGCTGGTTATGTGGGTGAAGACGTAGAAAGCATTCTTACCCGTTTATTGCAGGTTTGCAACTATGATGTGGCAGCAGCCGAACGCGGTATTGTATACATTGATGAAATAGACAAGATTGCAAGAAAAGGCGATAACCCTTCTATCACCCGCGATGTAAGTGGTGAAGGTGTGCAACAAGGCATGCTGAAATTATTGGAAGGTACCGATGTATTGGTACCACCACAAGGTGGTCGTAAACACCCAGAGCAAAAGCTGATAAAAATAAATACACAAAACATACTCTTTATTTGCGGTGGTGCATTTGATGGCATTGATAAATTAATTGCCCGCCGTGTAAATACCAACGCCATTGGGTTTAATGTAAATAAAGAACAGCAGGAGAACATGAAGAAAAACCTGCTGCAGTATGTAAATGCACCAGACCTTAAACATTTTGGATTGATTCCAGAATTATTAGGTCGTCTGCCTGTAGTAACTTACCTGAATCCATTGGATGCAAACACACTCCGCAACATACTTACCGAGCCTAAAAATTCACTTATCAAACAGTATAAAAAATTGTTTGACATTGAGGGCATCAAACTGGAGATAGATGCAGAGGTAATGGATTTTATGGTGGAAAAAGCAATGGAATTTAAACTGGGTGCACGTGGCCTGCGCAGCATTTGCGAAAG
This sequence comes from Chitinophagaceae bacterium, assembly GCA_047602295.1. GTDB lineage: Bacteria > Bacteroidota > Bacteroidia > Chitinophagales > Chitinophagaceae > JACMLD01. The sequence continues at coordinate 5,929,862 of JASGHP010000001.1, forward strand.
CATTTTGACTGATGCTATGTTTGAATTGCCTTCCGGCAAAGAAAAAACATTCCATCTTACACTGGAATACGCCAAGAAGAAATTTGACAAGAGCAAGATGAGCCTGTTGAAAGTAGCGTAATAGAAGAAACGCACGTGTCCCGTACTGAAAGTCGGGAGATTATCATGATTTTTATGATATAAAGGCTAGGCTACTTTTCATTAGCAGTTACTTAATTTTTAAATCGAATTTTCGATATCAAATGCCGGATTTTTCCGGCATTTTTATTTAGCTTAGTTTCTGCAACAGTCTTATTGCAGCACTAAAACTTATACCATGCAAGAATTGATTGACAAACTAATGGCAGAAGGGTTAACAGAAAAGCAGGCGCTTAAATCAATTGAAATTGTAAAGAATTTTGCCAAAGAAAAGTTCCCAATATTTGCTGGTGCAATAGAAAAAGTGTTTGATAAATATGCTCCCAAGCAGGAGGATGATTTTTTGGGATAATGCTACAAAGTGGTAAGTTGTAAGTGATAAGTTATAAGTACGTTAGCGCAGAAACAATTTTAAACTTAACATCTAACACATACCACATCATATGATTCTCCAACTTACATTCATGTTAGCACAAAAAAACCGCTCATTGCTGAACGGTCTTTTCTGATAAGCAGGCAATCGTCACATTAACTTTTTAGCGCTTCCCGCGCAATTACAATTTTTTGAATTTCTGAAGTGCCTTCTCCAATGGTGCAAAGCTTGGCATCACGATAATGCTTTTCTACCGGAAAATCTTTTGTATATCCATAACCCCCAAAAATTTGTACTGCATCATTAGCAACCCTAACCGCTACTTCACTTGTATAATATTTTGCCATGGCAGCTTCTTTGGTCATGTTCATTTTCTTATTCTTCATATCTGCAGCTTGCATGGTTAGCAGTTCTGCAGCCATAATTTCTGTGGCCATATCTGCCAGTTTAAACGCAATTCCCTGGAAGTTGGAAATAGGTTGTCCAAACTGCTGCCGCTCTTTTGAGTATTGCAATGCTGCTTCATAAGCGCCTTTTGCTATGCCCAGCCCCAATGCCGCAATCGAAATCCTTCCACCATCCAATACCTTCATTGCTTGCTTAAACCCATCTCCTACTCCGCCCATGCGGCAACTATCTGGTATACGGCAGTTATCAAAAATCATTTCTGCTGTTTCGCTGGCACGCATGCCTAGCTTATTTTCTTTCTTGCCTCCGCTAAAACCAGGTATCCCTCTTTCTATAATAAAAGCTGTAGCATTATCGCGGGTCTTTGGTTCGCCGGTACGGCAAATTAATACAGCCACATCTCCGGAAATGCCATGTGTAATCCAGCATTTGGTGCCGTTTATTATCCAATCATTGCCATCTTTTACAGCAACACATTTCATATTGCCAGCATCACTGCCGGTATTTGGTTCAGTAAGTCCCCACGCACCAATAAATTCTGCTGAAGCAAGTTTAGGAAGGTATTTTTTCTTTTGTTCTTCGCTGGCAAAGGTCATTATATGCCCAACACAAAGCGAGTTATGCGCTGCTAAGCTAAGCCCAACAGAGCCACATACTTTTGCAATCTCCTGAATGATGGTTACGTATTCAAAATAACCGAGCCCACTGCCACCGTATTCTTCCGGTACTAACACACCCATCATGCCCAGTTTGCCCATTTCTTTAAAAACTTCTTTGGGGAATATTTGAGCTTCGTCCCATTCCATTACGTGAGGCTTGATAAACTGACGGGCAAAATCCCTGGCGGTGTGTGCAACTTGTTGTGTAAGTTCTGAGGTTTGAAATTCCATAAAAGAGGCAAGCAATCGTATTAAAAGGATTGAGGAAAAGCAAGCAATGATTAGAGGCCGTTAAAAGCGTTATGCAAGTAAATATATTTTTTTGACACTAACAAGCGTTAGGAAGTTTTTTTGAAAATTTAATTTCTTTCCGTTTCGCTTTGCCTGAATTCATTCTACGGTTACATAAGGCCGCATTTTTTGAAACATTTCTGGCGTAATAATAGAAATCGCCTGCAAATCATCCACAGACTTAAAATTGCCATGTTGTTGCCTGTATTGAACAATTGCATTCGCCAGGTTCCAGCGGATATAAGGATGCAGTTTTAACGTATTCGCATCTGCCGTATTTATATTGATCACTTTAACGGAAGCTGCATTACAATGCAATGAGGTTTTGATTTTGCTGAAAGTAGAATCCGGTAAGCCGTAAGTTTCTGCCAATTGTTCCACTGCATAAAATCCACCTAGTTTATCTCTGAAGTTTACAATGCGTGCAGCCAGCTTACTGCCAATGCCGGGCAACGCTATGAAAGCCGTGGTATCTGCGCTATTAATCTCAATTGATTTAAATACCGTAGCTGGCTTATTAGTGTATACTGGTTTTTCAGTTATTTCATTTTTGTTGGATTCGATACTTTCATGCGGTAATGGCGCATTACTCGCAATGCGCACATAAGGCAACAACTTTTCATAAAGAGACTGTTGCAAGCCATAAATCCTGCCAATATCCTCCGGTTTTTTAAACCTGCCTCCTTTTGCAAGGTAATGCTGTATGGTAGCAATGGTTTTATCGCGGAGACCAAGTTTTTGCCAGCCTGCTTCATTTAGTGAATTAGGATCAAAATAAAACAAAGCCGTATTATGACTGGAGTTATTATAATTGCCTGAAGACCTGTAATCATGTGTGGCAACAAATGCTTCTTGCTGAACACTATCACCCTGTTGCAGCTTTGCTGCCAATGCTTGTATTTTAATCAGCTCTTCTTTGGGTAACTGTTTACTCGCGGGTTTCGGCCAACAATATGGCAACAATAAAACTATTAAAATAAGCGACAGTAATACAATTACGCCGATTCGATCCTTCTTTGAAAAACTGAGATAGTCCTTTATAAATTTCTTCCACATGACAATAAGGTTGCCGGGAAATTAGACCTATTCCTGCAACTAAATCGCCTGCAGAATTTATATTTTTATTTGTAATGTATCGTACGCAAGTGCTATACCGTTGGGGAGCTCCTGGCTTATATCTTCGTGTTTGCCCAACTGGTGACTAATATGAGTGAGATAGGTTTGCGGTATTTTCAATTCTGTGGCTACATCAATAGCTTCAGACAATGTAAAATGAGAGACATGTGGTTCTTTTCTTAAGGCATTGATCACCATTACTTCGCTTCCTTTAATTTTTTCTTTGGAAGCGTCTTCTATCCGATTTGCATCAGTGATATAAGTAAAATTGCCAAAGCGGAAAGCCAGTACCGGCATTTTTAAATGCCATATTAGAATGGGTGTTACTAAAATATCTCCTACTAAAAATGGCTCTGTATCTATCGAGTTCAATGTCAGTTCGGGCAGGCCAGGGAATTTCTTTTCTGAAAATGCATAAGGAAACTCCCGAATGATTACTTCCTGTGTTAGTTCATTGGCATAAATAGGCATTGGCTTTCCAGAGAAATAATTAAAAGCCCTCACGTCATCTAAACCTGCCACGTGATCTTTATGCGGGTGTGTAAATAAAATAGCATCCAGGTTTTTTACATCGGCTCTTAACATCTGGGTGCGAAAGTCGGGGCCAGTATCTACAACCAACGTTGTAGTGGATGATTGTACCAATATACTACTGCGAAGACGTTTATCCTGAGGATTGGTGGAATGACACACCGGACAGGGGCAAGCTATCATGGGCACACCACTGCTGGTACCTGTTCCTAAAAATGTTATGGTGAGTGTAGGATAAGACAAAGCGGTGTTAAGCTATTTTAAGTGCCGCAGTAAATGCGGTTATTTTTCTTCTGCTTCCAGTTTGGCCAATACTTCTTTATAAGTTTTAAGGGCTTCAGCTGAAAGTTGCTCAGATTCTATGCTAAGCTGTGGTATGATATCTACCAGCGTATTGATCCGGCCTTCCAATTGCAGGAATTTGTTTAGCACAACTACTTTGCGCTCTTCCAATATACAGTACCCGCTTTGAAAATTGCCCCTTTCATATCGCACCACATAACCGGTCTCATCCAATATTCTTTCTATCTTATCCAATGCAGATTGATTGTACTTCATATGCCTTATTTCTGATACAAGATTAGCAATTCAAATGCCATTTAGTGAAAGCTTCCACAAAAGCATGCTGCCATCAGGTGCAAAAATAGCCTTGTAACGATGCAGGTTTTAGAATTGAGGAGATTGTTTTTCCACAAATAATTAATACAAAATCTATTTGTTTGTCATCTTTACCACCGGCACAATCATTTCTTCCAGGCTTACACCGCCGTGCTGAAATGTATTGCGGTAATAATTTACATAGTAATTGTAATTATTGGGATAACAAAGAAAGCCATCTTCCCTGGCAAAAATAAAAGATGAATTTACAGTAGGCACAGGTAATCCTCCTTCTTTAGGATCTTTAAATGCCAAAACATCTCTTGGCTCATAATTAAGATTGCGGCCATGTTTGTAGCGCAGGTTGGTAGTGGTTTGCTTATCACCAATTACTTTATTGGGCGTTTTCACCCTAACAGTACCGTGATCTGTTGCCAGTACAATATTTATTTTCTTATCGGATATTTTCTTCAAGGCCTGGTGCAGTGGAGAGTGTTCAAACCAACTGCGGGTAAGCGAACGGTAGCTCATTTCATCACCTGCCAGCTCTTTCAATACTTCCATTTCTGTGCGTGCGTGGCTAAGCATGTCTACAAAATTGTACACAATCACATTCAAATCATTACCCAATAGGTTATGGATATTGTTTACCAGTTCCTGTCCTGCATGGTTGTTTACAATTTTTGTATAAGACATTTTCACATTTTCTTTCTTCAATCTTTTTAATTGACCACGCAAAAAATCTTCTTCATACAAATTTTTGCCGCCTTCCTCTTCATCATTTTTCCACTGGTTGGGAAATTGCTTTTCAATATCTAACGGCATCAGGCCAGCGAAGATGGCATTGCGTGCATACTGAGTAGCTGTAGGCAGAATGCTGTAAAATGTCTCTTCCTCTGTAACACGAAAGCTTTCTGCAAATATGGGTTGTATCGCTTTCCATTGGTCAAAACGCAGGTTATCTATCAAAATAAAAAAGGTAGGCACACCTTTTTCCATCGCCGGAAAAACTTTTTGCTGCATGAGTGTGTGACTCATTACGGGTGCTGAAGCTTTTGCTTTTGGACCCACCCAAGTCAAATAATTCTTTGAAATAAATTTGAAAAATTCTGTGTTAGCTTCCTGTTTTTGCGTTTGAAACACTTCCATCATTTCTGGGCTATCGCTCTTACCCATTTCCAGTTCCCAATACACCAGCTTTTTATAAATGTCCATCCACTCATTATAGTCTGGATTACTATTGAGTGCCATAAATAAATTGCGAAACTGTTGCTGGTAAGCCATCGTAGTTTTTTCTGCCACCAGCCTTTTATTGTCCAGTATTTTTTTAAGGCTTAGCCATACCTGGTTAGGGTTTACAGGTTTTATCAGGTAATCGCTTATCTGGCTGCCTATGGCTTCATCCATTATATTCTCCGTCTCGTTCTTTGTAATTAAAACCACGGGTACGTGTTGGTTCACTTCTTTTATCTTGGCAATGGTTTCAAGGCCGGTAATGCCTGGCATAGATTCATCCAGCAATACCACATCTACTAAATGATCCTTTACATAGTCAATGGCATCAAAACCATTGGTAAGCGTATGCACAGCATAGCCTTTGTTTTCTAAAAACATTTTCTGCGATTGCAGGCTTTCAATTTCATCATCTACCCAAAGTATACTTGCTAATGCCATTTGGTGATTATTATTTTAAGTTTGCTTTTATTCTTTAAGTTACGTTTTTTCAAGCTACAAGTGGCAAGCTGCAAGCCTCAAGCAAAATCCGCGAATACTTATAGCTTACAGCTAACAGCTCATAGCTTCCCTACAAACAAATGTAATTTATCTGTTCAGCCTTTGTACTTTTGTATGCTGCATTAGCTGCACAGCATGGCTGATTTAACAAATAAACAACAGTATGGCCGCTTCCCGAAAAATTATTAACGACCCAGTTTACGGATTTATAACCATTGATCATCCTTTGCTATTGCGGGTTATTGCACATCCTTATTATCAACGTTTGCGCCGTGTACACCAAATGGCATTTGCATCATTGGTATATCCCGGTGCTGTTCATTCAAGACTACATCATTCATTGGGTGCTTATCACCTGATGTGTTGCGCATTATCAGAATTAAAAAGCAAAGGCATTACTATTACACCAGAAGAAGAATTGGGAGCTAAGATTGCGATTCTGTTACACGATATTGGTCATGGTCCATTCTCTCATGCATTGGAATATCAACTGCTTGAAAAAGTGCATCACGAAGATCTATCCATGCTTATTATGCATCACCTGAATGCAGAACTTGATGGACAATTGGATACTGCCATACAAATTTTTACAGGCAATTACCATAAACCTTTTTTACATCAACTTATAAGCGGACAATTAGATGTAGACCGCATGGATTATTTAACCCGCGATAGTTTTTTCACGGGTGTTTCTGAAGGAGCGATTGGTTACGATCGCATCTTAAAAATGCTAAGTGTAGTGGATGGTGAATTGATGATAGAAGAAAAAGGAATCTACACCATTGAAAAATTTTTAGTAGCACGCAGACTAATGTACTGGCAAGTCTATCTCCATAAAACTGTGGTAAGTGCAGAAAAAACTGTGGTGCGCATTATTGAAAGGGCGAAAGAATTAATAGCACAAGGCAAGCAACTACAGGCAAGCACCAGCAGCTTTGATTTTTTTCTGCAACATCGCGAAGCCAGTAATGCCATTAGTGAACATCTTGACAAGTTTTGCATGATGGACGATTACGATGTATTTAGCACCATCAAAAACTGGATGTCTTATCCCGATACTATTTTATCACTCTTGTGCCAAAGCCTTGTCAACAGGCATTTATTAAAAGTTAAATTCCAGGCAGAACCTTTCAATGCCAATGATATACAAAAGCTAAGGAACGATCTTTGCAAACAATTATCCATTACACCGGAAGAAGCAAAGTATCTTGTTTTTACTGGTGAGGCCAGCAATACCACATACAATCCTGCCGAAGAGCACATCAATATTTTGTTTAAAGATGGCAGCATAAAAGACATTTCAAAAGTTGACAATGCTTTAATACAACACAATCTCTCCATCCCTATGAAAAAATTTTATATTTGCTATTACAAGCCATAAACTAATAGCTGGTAGCTGTTAATTATAACAAACTTTCAATTTATAATATTATATGACTTTTTCAGCCGCACAAATAGCAATGCTCATTAACGGTAAAACAGAAGGTGATGCCAATGCTCAGGTGGCTTCCTTTGGAAAAATTGAAGAAGCAACTTCTGGTCAACTGGCATTTCTGGCCAATCCTAAATACGAAGAACATTTATATACTACAGGTGCAACAGTGATTATCGTAAATGAAACACAAGAGCTGAAGCAACCAATAAAAGCTACACTTATACGCGTGCCTGATGCATATACTGCATTTGCCACTTTGCTAACAAAATACCAGGAAATGGTAACCCAGCAAATGACAGGCATACAAGAACCCAATTATATTTCCAAGACTGCGAAAATGGGCGACAATGTTTTTGTTGCAGCGCTTTCATACATCAGCGACAATGTAGAAATTGGAAACAACGTAAAAATATTTCCGCACGTTTTTTTGGGCAATAATGTAAAGGTGGGAGACAATACTATTATTCATCCCGGTGTAAAAATTTACCATGATTGTGTATTAGGTAAAAACATAACTGTACATGCAGGAACTGTCATTGGCAGTGATGGATTTGGTTTTGCGCCGCAACCAGATGGCAGCTTTAAAAAAGTACCTCAAATTGGCAATGTAGTTGTTGAAGACAATGTAGAAATAGGTGCCAACGCAACCATAGACCGTGCCACCATGGGCTCTACACTTATTAAAAAAGGCGCCAAGCTTGACAATCTAATACAGATAGCACATAACGTAGAGGTTGGTTACAGCAGTGTAATTGCTGCACAAGCGGGTGTAAGTGGCAGTACCAAAATTGGCAACGGTGTAATGATTGGCGGACAGGCCGGTATTGTAGGCCATATCACCATTGCAGATGGAAGCAAAATTAATGCGCAAAGTGGCGTAAGCAAATCCATTAAAACAAAAGACAGTGCTGTTACAGGTTCCCCGGCATTTGATTATACGGCCGCATTGCGCAGCCAGGTGGTAAGCCGCAACCTGCCAGACCTTGAAAAAAGAATAAAAGAACTGGAAGCTTTGGTAAAGCAGTTGATGGCAGAGAAGGTTTAAGAACACAAAACCAACAAAGTTTGCAGCGCTTCTATGTTGCCCGGCAAACCTTATTGATTTAATACAGCTCTAACACAGATTCTCCAAATACTTATAACCACTGCCGGTATTCAGTAATACAATTTTGTCTGCGCTGTTTATCACTTTCATGCGGCGCAAATGCAGCAACGCTTTCCAAACAGCAGCACCTTCAGGAGCTACTAATATCCCCTCTGTGCGTGCCAGTTCTTTTACTCCTTGCACAATCTCTTCTTCACTTACTGCATAAGCCATACCGCCACTTTCCTGCAATACTTCTTGCATCATATCCATTCCAAAAGGATAAGGAACTGCCAGGCCATTGGCTAATGTAGGCTGAGGAGTAAAACCTTCTTTCCATCCATCATTATTATAAAAGGCTCTTACCACCGGCGCACATTGCTGACTTTGCACTGCAATCATTTTTGGCAAACGGGCTTCTGTTATCCAACCCATCGCAATCATTTCTTTAAATGCTTTCCAAATGCCAATAAGACCGGTACCACCGCCAGTTGGATATATAATTACATCGGGCAATTGCCAGTTTAATTGTTCTGCAATTTCATACCCCATGGTTTTCTTTCCTTCTAAACGATAAGGCTCTTTCAACGTAGATACATCATAGTATTTGCCATCCTGATTTAATGCAGCTACTTTTTTTGCACAATCATTAATAAGTCCGTCAATCAATATTAATTCTGCGCCGTACATCTCACATTCCTGTTTAAAAATATCAGGAGTATGACGCGGCATTACCACCGTACTGTGCATGCCTGCACGTGCACAATAAGCAGCCATTGCACCACCTGCATTGCCTGCTGTGGGCACTATGCAATTTTCTACACCCAATTCTTTTGCTTTTGAAATAGCAGCACTTAATCCTCTTGCCTTAAAAGAACCTGTAGGATTAAACGATTCATCTTTCATAAGAATATCTGAAAAGCCGTGCAATGCTGCAGATTTATCGAGTGAAAGCATAGGGGTCATCCCTTCGCCCAGGGAAACAATGTTCTTGCGTTCCAGCACAGGCATCATTTCAAAATAACGCCACATGTTGTTCTCTCTAAATACCAAATCTTCTTTATAAAAGCCGGCAGGATAATCATATTTAACTACCAATGGCTGATTGCAACAGGTAGCATAGGACTGAACGTTTGTAACAGGATAAGCGTTTTTGCAACGGGCACATTCCAAGTAAGCCGCGTAAGAATAGATTTCAGGAATTGCTATCATGCCCCGAAATTACAATGGCAGCTATAACCAAAATAATAGTAAAGAATTATGGGCGATAACTATAAGTTATAAGTTGTAAGTGTTAAGTTTTAAGTTCTTCTTTGCGGAAAGTCTTATTTATACTAAAAGCCCTCTTTCTAAAGATATTGGACTCTTCATAAAACGGATTGATTTTTTCTATGCCTGAACTTTTTTAATAAGAACATAACACCTAACACTTAAAACTTAACATATATCTCTCAACGGATATAGTGCATCTTAGCAAACTTTATAAAAGCTTTGTTGAGGCCATCGTTTTCTGCGCCTTGTCTTTGAATAAAATAAAAATCGCGGATGATATGGAGTTGATCAATTTTTACTGCTACCAGTTCTCCATCTCTTAATTCTTTCAAGAGAGAACGGCGAGGTAGAAATCCAAGACAATTGTCTTCCTTCAAAAAATTTTTTAGCGCCTCTGTACCAGCAAGTCTTATACCCACGTTCAGTTCTGCAGGTTTTATACCATGCTTTTGCAAACTGCTTTTTAATGCTGCTAATGTTCCGGAACCTTGCTCACGCAATGCAATGGGCAAATGCCGGAGATCTGCCACACTAAGGCTTGTTTTTTTAGCAATGGGGCTTTTAGCAGAACAAACTGCTATCACTTCATCGGTCATAAAATGCTGATAGTTGATAGCGCTGATTTTTTTATTGCCTTCCACAATACCTACATCAATATCATTGTTAAGCAATGCCTGTGTAATGGTATCTGTATTGCGATTGAGCAAACTGATTTTTACATCCGGGTATTTCTGGTGAAACTCCGATAATACTTTTGGTATGATATAAAGTGCCACCGTGGTGCTGGCGCCTAATTTTAACTGGCCTTTTGCTTTTAGCTGGCTTTGCACCGTGCTTATTTCAAACTCAAGTTGCTTTTGTATGTTTTTTGCCTGCAACAAACGTTCGTGCAATATTTTTCCAGTGGCAGTTAAAACAATAGAATTACCCTTGCGTTCAAACAAAGTTGTTTTATAGTTGTCTTCTAAAGCCTTTATGTGTTTACTAATGGCAGGTTGACTGATGAACAAAACCTCACTGGCCCTTGAAAAACTAAGGTGATTGGCAACTTCAATAAATACATCGTGACGAACAGAAAGCATGATTCCAAAGCTACGGCGCTACGCTTGTATGGAACGCAGATTATTATGATTTTTAAGATGGATCATGATTTTGGATAAAGCTGTTAACTCTTCGATATAAACTATTAGCTTATGAATCAAAATGCCCTATTTATCAACAGATCAAAAGAGCAACTAGTTAATTAAAATCCTTGTAATCATAAAAATCATGATAATCTGCGTTCTATCTTATCTTTGCGCCAATTTTTATTTGCAAGGCACCGTGCAAGAAAACTATTAAAATCTATTTTTTATTCATGGATTCACATTTCAATCCCGATAAGCAGCATACACTAGGCTCGGCAGTAAGCATTTCAGGTACAGGGCTTCATACAGGCATCAATGCAGACATGACCTTAAAACCGGCAAACCCCGGGTTTGGCTTTCAGTTTCAACGTATTGATATGCCCGGCAGACCTATTATAAAGGCTGATTGCGATTTGGTGACTGATGTTTCCCGCGGTACAACCCTGGAAGATAACGGTGCCAAAATAAGCACGGTTGAGCATGTACTGGCAGCGTTGGTAGGCATGGGGGTTGATAATTGCCTGATAGAAATTAACGGACCTGAGATGCCCATTATAGATGGCAGCTCTGCACCTTTTGTAGAAATTATAGAAGATGCAGGTGTTGTAGAACAGGATGCTGCAAAAGCCTGGTACACCATAGACACAAACATTACCCATTACGATGAAGTAAAGCGGGTGGAAATGGTGCTGATGCCCGCTATGGATTATAAAATAACCACACTGATAGATTTTAACAGTCCCGTTTTAGGCACGCAACACGCAGGCCTTAAAACCATGTCTGAGTTTAAAACAGAGATTGCGCCCTGCCGTACTTTTTGTTTTCTGCACGAGCTGGAATTATTGCTTGAACATAACCTGATTAAGGGTGGCAATATCAACAACGCCATTGTGGTAGTAGACAAACCAGTGACTGAAGAAGAAATGGCCAGGCTGGCTAAAGCTTTTGGCCGAGATAAAATTGAAGTAAAAAGTGGTGGCTACCTAAACAACCTGGAGCTGCGTTATCCAAATGAGCCTGCCCGTCACAAACTATTGGATGTAATTGGCGACCTGGCATTAATTGGATACCCGATTAAAGGACATGTGATGGCGCATCGCCCGGGCCATTCTACCAATGTAGATTTTGCGAAAAAGATAAAGCAGTACATTAAGAAGAATAAGCACACTAAGGATATACCTGTATATGATCCTAATCAGCCACCGCTTTACAACTCTCAGCAGATAGAAAAAAAACTGCCTCACCGTTATCCGTTTTTATTGGTTGATAAAATTATCGAGCTAACCGATAAATACATTGTGGGCATAAAAAATGTTACCATGAATGAACAGCATTTTGTGGGGCATTTTCCCGGCAACCCTGTAATGCCCGGTGTTTTGCAGGTAGAAGCATTGGCACAAACAGGTGGCATACTTTGCATAAATGCTATGCCGCCCGGAGATTATGATACTTATTTTCTAAAGATTGACAATTGCAAATTCAAGCAGAAAGTTGTGCCGGGAGATACCATGATTTTAAAGATGGAACTGATTTCTCCTGTAAGAAGGGGCATCTGCGAAATGCATGGCACTGTTTATATTGGCAACAAAATTGCCACTGAAGCAGACCTGGTGGCCCAACTGGTAAAACGCGGATAGATTATTTGGGGATTTTGGGATTGCCGGATTTCGAGATTTGCATAGATGCAACAAGAAATCACAGAATCTCAAAATACCATAATCAGCAATAATAGATAGGCTTAACAATTATTAAACAAAAACGACCTATACCTTAGACAACAGAAATACGTAAAGAACGTTACTAACATGCGTTAATTATTGTTTTAGCTGCTTTCGTGCTTTTTAATACTTTTGCATATTAAGTGGGCTTAATTTTCAAATTCAATCATTTAATTGAAACCCAGTCAACAAACAGATCGTGCTAATAAGCTAAGCCCAGTTGGGAGCGATGAATCTATTGCTTCCAATAAACCAATTCTTAAGAATTTAAACACAATGATTCACCCCCACACTTACGTGCATCCCAATGCAAAGCTGGCTACTAATGTAAAAATCGATCCTTTCACTGTTATTCATCAAAATGTAGAAATTGGTGAAGGCACCTGGATTGGTAGCAATGTAACCATAATGGACGGGGCAAGAATTGGTAAAAACTGCCGCATATTTCCTGGCGCTGTAATAGCAGCAGATCCGCAAGATTTAAAGTTTGGAGGTGAAAGTACCATGGTTGAAATTGGAGACAATACAACCATTCGTGAATTCGTAACCGTACACCGCGGCACCAAAGACAGGTGGACAACCAAGGTTGGTAATAACTGTTTGATAATGGCATACAGCCATATTGCACATGATTGCATTATTGGCAACAATTGCATCATGAGCAACAATACACAGGTTGCCGGCCACGTAATTATGGGCGATTGGGCTATTCTGGGTGGCATGTGTGCTGTGCACCAGTTTGTGCAGATAGGTCAGCATTCATTTGTAAGCGGCGGTTCATTGGTAGGAAAAGATGTTCCTCCTTATATAAAAGCAGGCCGTGTTCCTTTAAGCTACGCAGGCGTAAATTCTGTTGGTTTGAAACGCCGTGGCTTTACCGTAGATAAGATCAATCACATTCTTGAAATATACCGCATCATCTACAACAAAGGCATGAACACCAGCCAGGCATTGGAATACCTGGAAGAAGAATTTGCCGCTTCTGACGAACGTGATGAAATCGTAACTTTTATACGTGAAAGCAACCGCGGCATCATCAAACGTTATACAAAAGGCAATACCGATGACGATATCGCTATCTGATGCCGGCAAACGGTTCAATCGCGACTGGATCTTCCGTCATTTTTCTTACACATTTACTACTGGCAACAGCTATGCTATAACAGGCCCCAATGGTTCTGGTAAATCTACTTTGCTGCAAGCTATTGGTGGCGCTATTGGATTAAGTGAGGGGAAGATGGTCGTTAGCCAGGAGTCATTAGTCGGTAGTCAGAAGTCGGAAATCGGAAGTCAGACATCAGACATCATACTTCAGACATCAGATTCTGCAGAAAATATTTATCAATCAATTGCTATAGCAGCTCCTTATCTTGAAGTAATAGAAGAGATGACGGTAACGGAGTTTTTGCAATTTCATCAAACATTCAAGCCATTATTACCTGCACTTTCCATTAAAGAAATTATTAGTGTGGTAGGATTAGAAAACGCCGCAAACAAACAAATACGTTATTATTCATCTGGAATGAAACAAAGGGTGAAGCTGGCGCAGGCCATTTTTTCTGATGTGCCCGTTGTATTGCTGGATGAGCCCTGCACCAATTTAGATAACACAGGCATTGCACTCTATCAAAAATTAATTTCAGATTATTGCGCAGAAAGATTGGTTATTGTAAGCAGCAATGATGAAGCAGAGTTTGGGTTTTGCAGAGAGCGGGTGAGCATTGTAGATTACAAATAAAATGCAAGAATTGCTGATTTCGTGATTTCGAAATTTTGCGATTTATTAAGTACAACAAGTAGAAGCAAATCACACAATCTCACAATCATCAATCAATAAATCACCGCTGGCTTGCTATCAGCAAATTCAAATCTGTATACTTCAAATCAAAACGTTGGCTTAGATAGAAATTGGTTAGTGCTCCTTTGAATAAATAAATACCGGTGCGCAAATGCACCTGGTGCCATACCAGGTTTTCAAAGCCGCCTTCATCACCTGCTTCCAGTATCAATGGCATCAATACATTGCTAATTGCCTGGGAGGCTGTGCGTGCAAAGCCAGAAGGAATATTGGGCACGCAATAATGTATCACGCCATATTTCATGTAGATAGGATGCTCGTGCGTAGTAATTTCAGACGTTTCAAAGCAGCCGCCACGGTCTATGCTAACATCAATAATCACACTGCCGGGCCGCATATTGCTTACCATTTCTTCTGTTACTATCAATGGCGTACGACCGCTGTCAGACCCTAACGCACCAACTGCCACTTCGCAGGTCTTTAATTGTTTGGCCAGTATGCGGGGCTCTATAACGCTGGTCCACATACGCTGTCCGATATTATTTTGCAGTCGCTTCAAACGGTAAACGCTGTTGTCGAATATTTTTACAGAAGCGCCTAATGCGATAGCTGCTCTTGCGGCAAACTCTCCCACAATTCCAGCGCCAATAATTATTACTTTGGTAGGTGGTATGCCGGAAATACCCCCCAGCAATACGCCTTTACCATGATTAGCAGAACCTAAATACTGACCCGCAATCAGCATTACCGCACTACCGGCTATTTCACTCATGCTGCGCACAATGGGATAAGAATCACTATCGTCTTTTAAATTTTCAAAAGAGATGGCAGTAATTTTTTTCTCCATCATCTTCTCCAGTATTTCCGATTTCAGTACACTTAAATGGATAGGAGAAATAATCACCTGGTTGGGCTGCAAAAAAGGAAGATCTTCCTCTACCACAGGTGCGCTTTTAACCAGCAATGGAGCACGATACACTTCATTTTTATCGTACACTATTTTACCACCTGCTTCGGAATAATCTTTATCACGGTAATGAGCAGCGTCACCAGCATTATGCTCAATTATTACCTGGTGGCCATTGCTTACCAATACGCCAACCGCTTCGGGGGTAAGTGCAATCCTGTTTTCCTGGAAAGCTGTTTCTTTTGGAATGCCTATTACCAGTTGAGAGCCTTTGGGTTTTACGTCTAACTTCTCTTCCAACGTTTCAAAACTGAAAGAAGTGCTGATAATGGGCTTTTGCTGCGACATGCAAAATGGTTATAGTGGCTATTATGGTTTTGATCGGGATAATTGTTTTGCTATACAGGCATTGATTCACTTATATGGCAAACTATTTCACGGTAAAAATACTGCCGCTATCAAGTGGGAGGCAAACAACTTTTTCCGCCGAACAAATATACTCATTTATCTTCTACCCTCATTAGCCGGATTTGGTCTTCACCGGCCTCAAGGTAAACATGTACTGTATCCAATGGAAAAATACCAGGGGCTTTTTCCGGCCACTCCACCAGGCAGGCGTAGCCACTATACAAACAATCCTCTACCCCAGCCCGCATGGCTTCCTCCTCGTCTTTTAAACGGTAAAGATCTATATGGTAAACAACGCCGCCGGGATAACCGTATTCATTAATTAAAGAAAAAGTAGGGCTGCCTACGGTTGTGCTAACTTTCATTACGTCACAAAGCGCATGTATGAAAGTTGTTTTTCCTGCACCCATTTGACCATGAAAAGCAAACACTTTTTTACCGCCCCACTGCTGCCAGAAAGTAGCTGCTACATCAGCTATTTCCTCCAAATTAAATTTCCAGGCTGTCATTTGATAAATGTCGTTTGCTGCAAATGTAGGCTGAACCAGCGGCACATAAATAACGTTATGTTATTAGAAGGTGATTGTTGTTACAAAGGAATTTTTGGGAGACCATCAGTAGAACTTTAGGCGACATCGTTGCGCCGTGTCCCGTACAGAATGTCGGGAACGCTCCTTTCAAGGGCAGGAATACTATTGATTGGTGGCTTCCCCGTAAATCAGTAAGAACTAAAAAATCTTACGCTTTCATTTACAGCTTAAAGCCTGTTTTTTGCAACCATGTATAGTTATTATTTCCTTTTTAGCAAAAGCACCCGCTTGCCTGTTTGTAAATTTGCATTAATAAAAACTGATTGAACCGTGAGTACAGAACATGATATATCCGCACAGGTAAACTGGAAAGTAGAAGGTATGGATTGCGCCAACTGCGCACTTACCATTTCTTCTTACCTGAAAAAACAAGGCATGCAGGAAGTAAAAGTAAATCCTGTAAGCGGCGAAGTATTGTTTGAAAAAAATGGCAGCAAAGTTTCTGAAGACAGCCTGAAAAAAGGCATTAGCGATCTTGGCTATAAAGTTGTGGGCAATCTTGATGGTGATGCACACAGTCATCAACCAAAAATGAACAAGTTTCTTCGTTACCTGCTTATTTGTTTGCCCTTTACACTTGTTTTAATGCTGCACATGCTGCCCATTCATTTGCATTGGTTAATGAACCCCTGGCTGCAATTGGCGCTATGCTTACCTGTTTACATTACGGGCATGCATTTTTTTGGCCGCAGTGCATGGAAGAGCGTAATAAACGGCATACCCAATATGAATGTATTGATTGCATTGGGTGCTACTGCAGCTTTTCTTTACAGTCTTGCAGGTACCATTTTCAATTTGGGCGAAGCTTATCTTTTTTATGAAACCGCTGCTACCATCATTACATTGGTTTTCTTCGGCAATTATTTAGAAGATGTTTCTGTAGCTACTACGCAACGTGCATTGAACAAACTGGCAAAAAGCCAGGCAGTAATGGCCAATATGATTGCATTTGATGACAAGCACCAGGAAGTAATTTTTCCATTACCTAATGATCAACTGAAAGAAGGAGACTTGGTATTGATAAAATCAGGTGAACAGGTACCGGCAGATTGCAAAATATTATGGGGCGATGCTACCGTAAATGAAGCTATCATTACGGGTGAAAGTCTTCCATTAGCCAAACATGCAAAAGACAAATTGATTGGCGGAAGTTTGGTAATTGATGGTACGGTAAAAGCACAGATAACTGCAGCGGCAAGTCATTCTGTATTGGCCAATATAATAAACCTGGTAAAAAAAGCGCAGGGCGATAAACCACCCGTGCAGCAAATGGCAGATAAGATAAGCGCCATTTTTGTACCCATTGTGTTAAGCATTGCACTCATCACTTTTATTGGCAATTATTTGGTGTTGCATCAGCTAGGGCCTTCTATTATGAGAAGTGTTGCTGTATTGGTAATTGCATGCCCTTGTGCTATGGGACTTGCTACGCCTGCTGCCATTGCAGTTGGTTTAGGCAGGGCTGCAAGAAATGGTATTTTGTTTCGCAATGCAAAAAGCCTGGAAGCCTTTAAAACGATACAACAAATAGTGTTTGATAAAACAGGTACACTTACTACCGGAAATTTTATTATAGATAAGTGGGAGATCAACAACAACGCTATAGATGAGAACAGTTTTATGCAATTGGCATTCTCACTGGAAAAATATTCGAACCATCCCATTGCACAATGCATCAGCAAATCCTGGAAAACAAAACAGGAAATGCGCTGGCAGAAAATTGAAGAGATAAAAGGCATTGGCATGAAGGCCACCAGCAATGACGGTGATACTTACCAGGCAGGTTCTTACCAGATTGCAGCAGCGCTTACCAAGGATGATACACACAATGTGTACCTGTTAAAAAATAATACGCTGCTTGGCTGGATAGATGTAAAAGATGAAATTAGGTCTGAAGCAAAAGAAGTAGTGCAATATTTTAAAAGCAAGGGCATCAAAACATTTTTGCTGAGCGGTGACCGTTATAAAAAAACAAAAGCGCTTGGAGACTTACTAGGCATTGACGAAGTGATTGCAGAACAAAGCCCCGAACAAAAGTTAGAAAAAGTAGCAGCACTTAATAAAACAGCGCCGGTAGCCATGGTGGGCGATGGCATTAACGATGCACCTGCACTAGCGAAAGCAACTATCGGTATTTCTATGGCAGATGCATCGCAGGTTGCCATGCAAACAGCGGATGTAGTATTAATGAACAATGGATTGCAAAAACTACCAGAAGCATTGGGGTTGGGCAAGCATACGCTTATCACTATCAAACAAAATCTTTTCTGGGCATTCTTTTATAACATCATTGCCATTCCTTTTGCTGCTTTTGGTATGTTTATTCCTGCCGCAGCAGCGCTTATAATGGGCTTGAGTGATGTGGTATTGGCGATCAATTCAGTGAGATTGTTTGCAAAGAAGGTGGTGTGAGGATGGTGAATAGTGAGTGGCGAGTGGTGGGTGGCGAGCGTATACATAATAGACAAATTTATTAAGTGTGAAACCATAGTGCCAATTAGTTAATTTGCAATAAACCCTACACTATGTTTCTACACCTCGGCCACACTAAACTTGAAGTTTTTTCTATTTCCAGAAAGTTTGTTTTACATTGTTATAAAGAAACAAAACTATACCCAAATGATGAGCGTTACGCGTTAACCCAACAAATTAGAAGAGCAGCTTTATCTGTTCACCTTAATCTTGCTGAAGGTTCATCCCGAGCATCTTTAAACGAACGAAAACGCTTTTTTGAAATATCACGTGGTTCTTTAATTGAAGTTGATGCAGCTTTTGATATTGCACAAAACCTGGGATATACAACTCAAGATAAACTTATAGACATTGGTGAGTCTATAGTTACAATCTTTAAAATGCTTTCAAAAATGATTAATCAAACAAATGCCGGATAAAGCTGACAATCCCTTATCTAATAATAATCAATCTGGAGAGGTAAACAGGAACACCAACTCCACAATTGAGCATTCGGCCAACTTTGATAAAACAACCAGTTCTCACCAATCACTCACCACTCACCATTCACCACTCACTAAAACGCTCAAGCAATACTGGGGCTACAGCTCCTTCCGTCCACTGCAGGAAGAAATTATAAATGCAGTTTTATCAGGTCACGATACGTTAGCATTGATGCCCACTGGTGGTGGAAAATCACTTTGCTACCAGGTGCCTGCAATGATAAAACAAGGGATTTGTTTAGTGATAAGCCCTTTGATCGCATTGATGAAAGACCAGGTAGAAAACCTTCGCAAAAAAGGCATTACTGCTTTTGCTATTTATTCCGGCATGAAGCGCAATGAAGTTATCAATACTTTGAAAACAGCGGCAGAAAGCAATTGCAAATTTTTATACGTTTCTCCAGAGAGATTAGAAACAAACCTTTTTAAAGAATACCTGCCTGCTTTAAACATAAGCCTGATTGCAGTAGATGAAGCCCATTGTATTTCGCAATGGGGATATGATTTCCGTCCTCCGTATTTGCGCATTCATACATTGCGAGAAGAGCTGCAAGGCATACCTATACTTGCCTTAACAGCATCTGCAACACCGGAAGTACAAAAAGACATTTGTCAGCAACTGCACTTTTCAAACGAAAAAATTTTCCGGCAGTCGTTTTCAAGACCCAATCTTTCTTACAGTGTTTTTAAAGCAGATGCAAAGATTAACAAGCTGGCAGAAATTCTGAACAATGTAAGCGGCAGCAGTATTGTTTATTGCAGAAGCCGCAGACGTACCAAAGACATTGCAGCACAACTGAACACTTACAAAATAAATGCTGACTACTACCACGCAGGCTTAAGCGCAGAAGAAAGAAGTAAAAAACAGGAAGGCTGGATAAGCAATAATATCCGCACTATTGTTTGTACCAATGCATTTGGCATGGGCATAGACAAACCAGATGTAAGAGTGGTAGTGCATTTTGATTTGCCCGATTGCCTTGAAAACTATTACCAGGAAGCAGGTCGTGCAGGAAGGGATCTTAAAAAATCTTATGCGGTGCTGCTGTATCAACCAGATGAGATTGAAGCATTGCACACACAGGCAGCACAACGTTTTCCTTCTATTGAAACCATTAGGAATGTTTACCAGGCTATTGCCAATTATTTACAAATACCCGCAGGCAGTGGAGAGGGAATGTATTTTGATTTTGACCTGGGTGATTTCATTAAAAAATTTAACCTGCCTGCGCATGAAGCCGCTAATACGTTGAAGGTATTGGAACAGGAAGGCCTTATGAATTTTAATGAACAGGTTTTTATAAATACCCGTGCACAATTCATTTGCAATAAAGAAACACTTTATCAATTTGAGAGAGAGAACGAAACACTGGAGCCGCTAATCAAAGTATTACTGAGATCTTATGCAGGCATTTTTGATATGCCGGTAAATATTTACGAAAAGCAAATTGCAGGCTGGCTTAAAAAAGATCTTGATATAGTGAAGCAACAACTTGTTACTTTAAACAAATTTCGCATTATAGAGTACCAGCCGCAAAAAGATACGCCACAGTTGTACCTGATGCAGGCAAGAGTAAAAGCAGAAGACCTTACAATAAACGCCATCAATTATAAAAAAAGAAAAGAAGCTTACGAAAAACGATTACAGTTTTTTATACAATACACTACCAACCATAAAGATTGTCGCAGCAGCATAATTGGCAACTATTTTGGCGACAATAACCTGCAGCCTTGCGGTGTTTGCGACAATTGCCTGCAATTAAAAAAAACTGCACTTACAAAAGAAACATTTGCACAAATACAAGAACGGATTCAATCGGTGCTTACTAATGGCCCAGTAAACACGTCTATTTTATTGCAGCAACTAAAAGGTTTCTCCAAAGAAAAAGTTTGGGAAGTAATTCATTTTTTGGAAGCAGAGAAAAAGATAAAAGTTAATGCAGATGGTTTGGTTGATTTGTTGACTGGTTGATCAGCTTTAATAAGCAATTGTGTCATTATCATATTTTTTGCACTGCTTTTGCAGATTGTTGGTATTTTCACTTTGGGCAACAGCCTTTATTAAACACAAAGCCATGACTATCTTTTCAAAAATAATTGCCGGGCAAATACCTTCTTACAAAATTGCAGAAGACGATCTGTTTTTTGCTTTCCTGGATATTGCGCCCCTGCGTGAAGGACATACATTGATAATACCTAAAATAGAGACCGATAAATTTTTTGATGTGCCGGATGATTACCTGGCCCGCATACTGTTGTTTGCAAAACCCATTGCCCATGCTATTGAAAAAGCATTTGGCTGCAATCGTTGCGGCCTTACTGTTATTGGGCTGGAAGTGCCGCATGCTCATTTGCACCTGGTGCCTATAGATACTGTGCATGATATGGACTTTAAAAAACAGAAGCTAAAACTTTCAGCAGATGAAATGAAAGCAGTGCAGGAGAAGATTGTATCGCTACTCTAAAAAGTATTAAGTTATAAGTTTTAAGTGGTAAGTGAGGTTAGTCGCGAGTAGTAAGTGGCTAGTGGGGATGCTATATCGGAACGTTTGTGTTAGTGTAGTTGATAAACAGAAGCCTAATGCTCAATAAAGATTTAACGTACAAGGGGGTGACACAACCGAAGTTGACTAAAGAACCTATGCTGGCTCAAAAAAAATCATTTTACTTAAAACGTAAAACTTATCACTTACAACTCTATATCTTCACCCGCCCGGGGTTTTTGGCTATAAAATCTTCCCAGCCTTTTAGTTTTGAGCTGGACAGCTTTATACCATTGGAGGTTTGATAATGATGGCAAAGCGCTACTGCCAATGCATCAGATGCATCAAAATATTTTATATCGTCATTGGCTAGTTGTAAAATTTGTTGCAGCATTTTCCATACCTGTTGCTTGTCTGCATTACCATTGCCCGTAATGGATTGCTTGATTTTTTTAGGAGAATATTCTGTAACAGGTATGCCAGATTGCATAGCAGCTGCAATAGCCACTCCCTGAGCACGGCCAAGCTTTAGCATACTTTGCACATTCTTTCCAAAGAATGGCGCTTCAATAGCAAATAACTGCGGCTTATAAGAAAGTATGATTTTGCTGACTGTTTTATGAATAATCTCTAATCTTTCATATACATCTTTTTGGCCGCCTAGTTTCAGCACATCCATCTCCAGCACTTTTACCGTATTTCCATTTATGGCAATTAGTCCATAACCCATTACCACAGTGCCTGGGTCTATACCTAATATTATTTTGGATGCTGTATGCAAAAAGGAACAGTTATTTTTGAAAAGATGTTTATCAAAAACAAAAATATCAAATTACTGCTCAATTACGGAATAGGCCCCATTTTATTCATCTGGTTTTCTTATGCTATTTACCAGCAGGTAAAAACCCAGCCACATTTAAAAGAAGCATTGTACAACCTGCGTCAATCCATTACCGGTATACAATCGTGGAAAATATTGCTGGCTTTGTTGCTGGTACCGGTTAACTGGGGTTTGGAAGCAAGAAAATGGCAGGTATTGCTAAAGCCGGTTGAGAAGATTGGTTTTTTCAGTGCATTTAAAGCAGTGCTTGCCGGCCTGGCTTTTTCTATGAATACGCCTAATCGTATTGGAGAGTATGGCGGTCGTGTAATGTATGTGCAGGAAGGGCACAGATGGAAGGCATTCTCTCTTACAATAATTGGCAGCTTTAGCCAGTTGATTATAACGCTTTCTATAGGCATTGGCGGATTGTTTTTTTTATTGTTGAACCCGCAAACTATTGCTGGCATAAGCTCGTACAGCATATGGATACGGGTATTGCTATCCGGCACAGTATTAATAACTGTATCCCTTTTTGTGCTCTATTTTAAACTGGGAAAAATTATTGAATGGATGGAAAAAATGCCTAGGGCAAAAAATTGGTTGCGACATATTGTGGTGATAGAAGAGCTGCCTGTTACAATTTTGTTAAGAACAATTAGTCTATCCTTTGCACGTTATATCATTTTTGTTTTTCAGTATATATTACTGTTACAATTGTTTAATGTAGGAGTGCCCGTTTGGCATTCCTTTTGGCTAATTAGCGTATTGTACCTGATACTTGCCATAACGCCCACCATTGCCCTAGCAGAAGCAGGCATACGCGGCCAGGTAAGTCTTTTGTTGTTTACATTGATTAGTACCAATAAATTTGGGATAGTTGGTGCGGCTACCAGCATTTGGTTTATTAATTTAGTGATACCGGCTTTGGCAGGCAGCCTGTTTTTTATAAGCCTTAAAATATTTTCAGATAAATGAAGAGACCTCTGTTATTGTCCCTGCTATTGTTTGGTTGTTTTGCATTGAATGCAGACGACGATTTTTGCAGCATCAGGAATACGGCTTTCCAGGCTGGAGAGTCAAGCACCTATGTGGTGTATTATACACTGGGTGTTTATATTGCTGCGGGAGAAGCAAATTTTACAACCGTATTGGAACACCTGAATAATAAACCTGTCTATCATATCACCGGCACAGGCAAAACCTATAGCTTTTATGATAGCTTCTTCAGGGTGCGTGATAAATATGAAACCTTTACTGATACAACCACATTGCAACCGCAAAAATTTATACGCAATGTAGATGAGGGCGGCTACAAGAAATACGAAAATGTGGTGTTTAATCAACAAACCAATACTGCTATTACTAACAATGGTGTCTTTAAAGTACCGAATTGTGTGCAGGATGTCTTAAGCGCTATTTTTTATGCACGCAATATAGACTTCAACAAATACAAAGTAGACGATAAGATACCTTTCACCATGTTTCTTGATAATGAAAATTACAATCTCTATATCCGCTACATGGGCAAAGAAACCATTAAAACAAAATATGGCAAGTTCAGGGCCATTAAGTTTAAACCACTGCTGGTAAAGGGAACTATTTTTGAAGGTGGTGAAAAAATGGTAGTATGGGTGAGCGATGATGCCAACCATTTGCCTTTGCGTGTAGAAAGCCCTATTAGTGTTGGAAGCATAAAAGTGGATATGATGAATTATAAAAACCTGCGCTATCCGTTGAGTTCGTTAATGAATGTTAGGTAGAGAAAGCTACAAGCGATTAGCTGCTAGCTGCAAGTTTTTGCACTTCCTAATTTATCAATTTCTAAATTTTAAGAAGCACAACAAAGTGTCCTTAGCAATTTTTAGCGATAATGGACTAAAGTGCTAACAGGTTTTTCAAACGCTTGCCTGAGAGTAAAATCCTCTCAGTATTTTCATCAAAATTCAGGAGTATCTTTTCTCAAAAAAACACCCTTTTTCTACTGACAAGATTTTCATTTTCAACCAGAAATACCCGGTAATGCGCTATCAATCTATAGATTAGAGCTTTCACTTATTGCATATATTAATTTCTCGCCTTATCTTACTACTCCAATATTTTTATGAAAAAACTAATCTTCTGTTTACTGGCCATACCTTTTGCCGGAGGCAATGGGTTTAATTTATCAACTACAAACACCAAAGCCGTTGAAATACGTGCTGGCGATTGGCCGATAATTCTTGAACGATCGATTGATCGAACAGACACCAGTTATTCTCTTCAATTTCGTGATATGCAGGTATTAACGTCTCCCGTATTGGACACGTTATCATTTCCGGATTTATCTCAATTAAAATATTTTGAGAAAGCATTGACGGTTTTAAAAACCGGCAATGTAGGCGACCAGGCCAAGTTTAAAAATTACTCTATTACAAGAGCGAGTAAAAAAACCGAACCGGGTTCTTATATTCTAAGATTGAAATGGACACTAACAGATTTTAAACAACCTGAGGCAGACCTGATGATGAAGACTATCAGAGAATTAAAATTTACCCAATAAAAAATACTGACACTATTAGTTCTTATATCAACATCAATATCTTCTAAAACCCACAATTCATTACCACAATGAAAAAGCTTATCTTCTTATCACTGTTTTTACCAGTTGCATTTGCTTCTAAAGCACAATTTACCATCGTTAATAACTCTACCATCAGCTTGCTGGAATTAAGGCAGGGTGAAGAATGGCCTATAAGTCTTCAAAGAGTTACTAAAGAATCTGATACCTGTTATGTATTGCAGTTCAGGGATCAGCAAAGTTCTAATTCAGAAATTGTTTCAGTGCTTAAATTCCCTAACCTTGGTCAGCTAAGGTATTTTCAACAGGGTTTACAGGCATTAAAGAAAGGAGCAACCGGTGATGTAGCTAAGTTTAAAGACTATACCATTAAAAGGATTGATATGAATAAAGGCTCTATCGGTTATCTTTTAAGCCTGGGTATGGGTTCTGTTACCAATTTCAAACAACCTGAGGCAGATAAAATTATTGCCGCTATAGCAACACTATAAATTTTTATTTCTCATTAAAAAGCGTTTGCCCTGTTAAAAAAATAAGGCAAACGCTTTTTAATTTTAAAGTGCAAATGCGGGGCTATTAAATTTCACTCAGTTTAAAAGTATTGCCTTGCCTTATCCCTCTTTCTGTTTTTTGTAAAGTGCAGCATTCAATATTCGGGTCATGCTCAAAGTAAAGTATATACCCGTTTTCCAATGCCTGTTGTAAAAAAGATTTTTTTTCCCGCAGTGTAGTTAAAGGAAACATATCGTAACCCATTATATAAGGCAAAGGAATGTGGCTTGCAGAAGGCAGCAGATCTGCCATATAAGCAATTGTTTTCCCTTTATAATTGATTACAGGAAGCATCATGGCTTCTGTATGGCCGCTTGCCAGCATTAGTTGTATATTGTCCGTAATACCAGATGCAAAAGGTTGTATGCGGGATGTATCATTGCCAACGGGTATAAATTGCAATTGCCCGCTTTCCTGAATGGGTAAAATATTTTCTTTCAAAAAAGAAGCTTTCTCTCTGTCATTGGGTTGGGTAGCCCATTTCCAATGACGTTCATTGCTCCAGTATACAGCGTTTTTAAAAGCAGGCACCATCTTCTCCCCCTCTCTCACAATAGCGCCGCCACAATGATCAAAATGAAGGTGTGTTAAAAAAACGTCGGTAATATCGTTGCTGCTGAAACCATGATTTGCCAGTGATTTCTCCAGCGTATCATCTCCATTCAAATAATAATGGCTGAAAAATTTTGCATCCTGTTTGTTGCCATTACCTGTATCTACCAATATTAGCCTGTTGCCATCTTCTATTAAAAGACAACGCAAAGCCCAATTGCAAAGATTGTTTTCATCTGCGGGGTTTAGTTTGTTCCAGATTGACTTGGGCACCACGCCATACATAGCACCGCCATCCAGTTTAAAAAAACCTGTATCAATGGTGTAGAGTTGCATAAACTATTCTGATTTTTTTACTTTCTGTGCAGTAAGCAATAAAAAAATCAAACCTAATGCAAAAAAACCTACCAACACCAACAAAGATTTACGCATAGAATGTGTGATGCCTTCTATAAATCCAAAACTAATCAACCCTATAACAATGGCCAGCTTTTCTGTAACATCGTAAAAACTAAAAAAAGATGCGGTATCTTTTGTCTCTGGCATAAACTTAGAATAAGAAGAACGACTCATAGATTGTATGCCGCCCATCACCAGACCAACCAGTGAGGCGAGGATATAAAACTGCATTTCTGTTTTCATGTAATAGCCGGCGCTGCAAATGCAAATCCATAGCAATACGGTTAAAATAAGCACTTTTACATTGCCAATGCGGTTAGACAATTTAGACATGCCAATAGCGCCGATAATAGCTACCAGTTGTATAATAACAGCGGTGATGATTAGTTTGGTGTCTTCCAGTTTTAATTCTTTGATGCCAAAATCTATAGCTACCAACATCACTGTTTGCACGCCCATGCTATAAAAAAAGAAAGCAGGCAGAAAGCGTTTCAATACAGGCAGGTGCACCAATTGATCCCAAACTTTTTTCAATTCTAAAAACCCATTGGCCAGCACATGTGTTTTTAAATCTCTCTCAGATTTGCTGCTTATTGGCAATACATTAAAAGTGATTTGCGCAAAGCCTACCCACCATATACCTACCAGCAGGAATGTAAGCTTTAAAGGCGTTGCACTATTCGGCATCATTAATACCAATGCAAATCCAATCATCTGCATCAATACACTGCCGATATAACCAAAAGAATAACCTTTGGCGCTTACCCTGTCCATATCTTTTTCCGCAGCTATTTCGGGCAAATAAGAATTATAAAACACCTGGCTGCCATAAAAACCAATGCCTGCAAACATGAGGCATAACAAGCCGAGGTTTACATTGCTTTTATCAAAAAAATACAGCAGGGAACAACTTAATGCACCCATATAACAGAAGAAGCGCATAAAATTTTTCTTATTGCCTTTATAATCTGCTATAGAAGATAAGATAGGAGAAAGAAAAGCAATAACCAGGAAACCAGTGGCCATTACATAATCCTTCAATTCTGTATTTACATATGTGCGGCCAAACAAATGGATACCATTCGGAAAATTATCCAGCGATGTGACTACCGCATAATAAGCAGGAAAAAAAGTAGTAGTAATAACCAGGTTGTACACTGAGTTTGCCCAGTCGAACATTGCCCAGCCGTTGATGACTTTTTTGGATGCAGTTTGCATAAGAAGAAAATGTGGTGAATGTGATAATGTGGTAAATGTGAAAATTCTTCCAATCGCTTTCGCAGTTACATTTGTGAAGCCGGATTATGGCATAAGCCATTTTCACATTCATCACATTTCCACACTTTCACATTATTTAATAATTCCCTGGTAAATAAGAATGAGAACTACTATGCCCAGTGCTATGCGGTAATAACCAAATAATTTAAACCCGTGCTTTTGTACATAGCCAATAAAAAATTTAATAGCCAATAAAGCCACAATAAACGAAATAATACAGCCTACTGATAAGCTCACTATGTTTTGATGCGTAAATAAAGTATTTAAATTACTGCTGCTAAAAACATCGTGCATATGTACTTTAACAGTTGCAGCCTGTTCTTCACTTATATTATTTACCTGTAAATAATTGGACTTACAGGCATCATAAAAGCTTTTTATACTTGCGGCAAGCATGGTAGGCACTGCCAGAAAAAAGGAAAATTCTGCAGCAGTATTTCTGTCCAAACGTTGGCTAAGACCACCAATAATAGTAGCGGCACTACGGCTAAGTCCCGGAAAAATAACTGACAATACCTGGAAGCAACCAACCACAAAAGATTTCTTATAACTTATTTGCGAATCGTCAAATACCACCGGATTTTTAAAGAAGTTATCAATGAACAAGAGCACAATACCACCAGCTATCATTACACAGGCTATAAAAGTGATATTGCCCAATGCTGCGTCTATATATTTTTTGAACAACGCACCAAAAATAACAGCAGGTATCAAAGCTATCACCAGCTTTATGTAAAAACTGATGTGCTTAAAATTCAAAAACTTTTTCCAGTATAATACCACCACAGAAAGAATAGCTGCCAGTTGTATTACCACTTCAAACATTTCGCGGAACGCAGATTCACTTTCACCAATTAAAGGATTAGCGAACTTCATATGCGCCGTAGACGAAATAGGCAAAAATTCTGTGAGGCCCTCAATAATGGCTATAATAATAGCATGGATAGTACTCATAAACTAAGTCTGGTTTTTTATGGATTTATCACAACATATATAAAAAAGGCGATGATCTCTCATCGCCAAAAATATTTAATACAAATGCCTTGCTTAGGCAGTTGTTTTAGGTTTCTTGAAAATAGCCACAATTTCCAACCCCAGGCCAATAATAATCACCAGCGGGGCAATGGTAATGCGGGTAGTGCTATAAACTTCCTTCTGATCAAACACTGCGGGATTAGTGCTTTTGCCGCCAGACATCAGCAACATTCCTAGAGCTATTACCACAATACCGGCAATCATCCATACAAAATTTTCCCTTGCAAAAAGCGGGGCAGATGTCTTAACTGAAACTTGTTTTTTTTCGCTCATAATCTTGTATTGAGAGGTGCAATATAGGAATTTTTGATGGTGAAAGTGAGGTTAAAGGCTTTAGGTATATGGTATAAAGTCATCCATTTCAAAATTACTCATGTTGAATAAATCGCTTCTTCTTCCTTATACCTTAGCCCCTTTACCTTCTACCTTACTTACCACTTACAACTTAATAAAGGTCGTCCAGCTTCATTTTCAGGTATTTAATAACGCTGCGGTGGGTGCTCACAAAAGAAATAACCACGCCCAGCAATATGATGGAAAGGAAGAGGAATGATAACAGTGTATAGTCGCGCAGGGCACGTATCTCCGGCAGCCATTTCTCCGCAAAAAATATAACACCAATAATAACTGCCACCGCTATCAGGCCGCTAATGGCGCCATTAATAATGGCACGGGTGTTCATTGGCTTGGCTATAAAGCTGCGGGTAGCGCCTACCATCTGCATGGTTTTAATTAAAAACCTGTTGCTAAACATGGCCAGCTTAATGGTATTGTCTATCAACACAATTACAAGTATGGAGATAACAACCGCTACTACCAGTAAAATGATGCTGATTTTGCGGATGATATTATTAAGGCTGCTTACCAGCGATTGCGGATACTGCACATCGCTTACGGCTATATTCTGCACCAGGTCTGCCTGCATTTTCTGCATAGAGTCAATCACAGCATAATCGCTCTTTACTTTAAAGTTTACACTGGCAGGCAGCGGATTATTTTGCAAAACGCCCACCCAGTCTTTATTGCCATCTTCCAGGTATTTCTGGCGGGCTAGTTCCTTGCTTACGTATTCAGAAGATTTTACGTAAGGCTGGCTATTAATATAGTTAACCAATGCTGCGCTGTCTTTGGCAGAAACATTCTCACGCACATAAACACGCACCTCCACATTTTCTTTAAAATACTGACCCAGTTTATTGGCATTAATCACCAGCCAACCCAGCACACCCAGCATAATTAAAATGACGGATACGCCTAAAATGGCCATAAAATAAGAAGGTTGCGAACGTTTACTGGACGACGATTTGCCAACTTGCGTCATAAAGTATCAATTTAATGGGGTCTGTATAACTTTAGTAAGGGGCAAAAATAGCGGATTCTGAAGCACAATTGTTATTTTTGCCGCCTCATTTAACGGCGCATGCCGCAGAATATTTTGGCTAAAGCCGATGGAATTGCCCGGTTAGGTTTTTTTAAGTCTTCTGTAACAATTCTACTGAACATCGTTGCGCTGTGTCCCGTACTGAATGTCGGGAACGCTCCGTTCAACTGCATCGCTTTTATCAGCGCCTTAATCAATAACATTCTGATGTAAGCGAAGCTGTTGCAGTGGATGCCAATAGCTCAGAAAAATACTGATGCTGAAGTATGCGAACCCGAATGAGCGGGGATGATGACCAGCGATAAACTGCTGGTACCAAAAAATAATTTTATTGAACGCTATGGAGTATAATTTTAAAGAGATTGAACAGCATTGGCAGAATGAATGGAAAAAGAACAATGCTTATAAAGTAGAGAACAAATCTGATAAGCCGAAGTTTTATGTGCTGGATATGTTTCCCTACCCCAGTGGCGCAGGCCTGCATGTGGGCCATCCGCTCGGTTATATTGCTTCGGATATTTATGCCCGTTATAAAAGGCTGAAAGGGTTTAATGTGCTCCATCCGATGGGCTACGATAGTTTTGGCTTGCCGGCAGAACAATATGCTTTGGAAACCGGCCAGCATCCGGCGGTTACTACAGAAAAAAATATTGCCACGTTCCGCAGCCAGTTAGATAAAATTGGTTTTTGCTTCGACTGGAGCCGTGAAGTGCGTACCAGCGAGCCCAACTATTATAAATGGACGCAATGGATATTCCTGCAATTGTTCGAAAGCTGGTACAACCCCGCCAGCAATAAAGCTGAAAGCATTGATACGTTAATAAAGGAATTTGAAAAGAGCGGCAATGCAAAAGTCAAAAATCAAAAGTCGAAAGTTTTTACCGCCGATGAGTGGGCAAAATTTTCTGAGCAGGAAAAGCAGGAAATAATAATGGATTATCGTCTTGCCTATTCCTCTTACGGAGAAGTAAACTGGTGCGAGGCATTAGGTACGGTATTGGCTAACGACGAAGTAATAAATGGTGTAAGCGAACGTGGCGGCTTTCCTGTCATAAAAAAGAAAATGCGCCAGTGGTATTTGCGCATTACAGCTTATGCAGATCGTTTATTGGAAGGATTGGAGAAAGTAGAATTTTCTGAATCATTGAAAGAACAACAGCGTAACTGGATTGGTAAAAGCCAGGGAGCTGAAATCAGCTTTGAAATTTCAACCAGCAATCCCCTACTTGCCACTCACCACTCACCACTCACCGTTTACACTACCCGCCCCGATACCATTTTCGGTGTCGACTTTATGGTAATTGCGCCTGAGCATGATCTGGTAGAAAAAATTACAACTCCTGAACAAAAAGAAGCGATTGATAAATATTTGGATTATGTAAAAAGCCGCAGCGACCGTGAGCGTATGGCCGAAGTAAAACAGGTGACTGGTTGCTTTACCGGTGCTTATGCGGTGAATCCTTTTGATGGAAGAAAAATTCCTATCTGGATTGCAGAATATGTATTGGCAGGCTATGGTACAGGTGCTATTATGGCGGTGCCTTGTGGTGACCAGCGTGACTATGATTTTGCCAAACATTTCAATATACCCATTACAAATATTATTGGGGATGCTTATGATGGCAAAGCAGCCAATGCAACAAAAGATGCCAAGCTTACCAATTCTGGTTTTTTAAACGGCCTGGTAATGCGTGATGCAATGGATGTGGTGATTACAAAATTGGTAGAGATGGGCATTGGCAAACGCCAAATCAATTACAAAATGCGTGATGCTGGTTTTAGCCGCCAGCGTTATTGGGGCGAACCATTTCCCATCATCTGGAAAAACAGTGAAGCATTACCGTTAGATGAAAAGGAACTGCCGCTTGAATTGCCGCATGTAGATAAATACGGTCCCGGACCACAGGGAGAAGGCCCGTTGGCAAATATTCCATCTTTCATGAATACACCTAACGGCTTGCGTGAAACTTCTACCATGCCGGGCTACGCAGGTTCTAGTTGGTATTTCCTGCGCTATATGGACCCGCACAATGAAAGCGCATTCTGCTCAAGACAGGCAAGTGATTACTGGGGACAGGTAGATGTTTATGTAGGCGGTACAGAACATGCGGTTGGACATTTGCTCTATAGCCGCATGTGGACGAAGTTTTTATTTGATCGTGGTTATATTGGTCATGAAGAACCGTATAAGCGGTTAGTGAACCAGGGAATGATAACAGGCAGCAGCAGGCTGGTGTATCGCAAAAAAGGCACACAAAGTTTTTATTCTAAAGATCTCATAACTGATACTGGAGATTTTGATGCGCTTCATGTTGATGTAAATATTGTGGATGGAATTGAATTAGATATCAACGCCTTCAAAAAGTGGAAGAATGGAGAATTTGCAGATGTCGAGTTCGTTTTAAATAAAGGCAAATATATCTGCGGTGTTGAAACAGAGAAGATGAGTAAGCGTTATTATAACACAGTAGATCCGGTGGATTTATGTAACCAATTTGGCGCAGATACTTTCCGCATGTATGAGATGTTTTTAGGCCCGGTAGAAGCCAGCAAGCCCTGGGATACCAAAGGCATAGAAGGTGTGCACCGCTTCCTGAAAAAATTATGGCGTTTATTTTACGATGATGTAAAAGGCCAGGTATGGAAAGATGAAAAAGCCAGTGCAGAAGAATTAAAAATTTTGCACCGTGCCATTAAAAAAATTGAAGACGACACAGAACGTTTTTCTTACAATACAGCGGTAAGCACTTTTATGATTTGCATCAATGAGCTTACAGATATAAAATGCCATAAGAAAGAAGTATTACAGCAGGTGCTGGTTTTATTAACGCCATATGCACCACATATTGCTGAACAACTCTGGCATTCACTGGGCAATAACGGCAGCGTATTGGATGCAGCTTACCCTGTATTTGATGCTAAACATGTAACGGAGACTTCTAAAGAATATCCTGTTTCTGTAAATGGTAAGGTGCGCACCAATATAAACATTGCACTGGATGCCGCACAACCGGAAGTAGAACAGTTAGTACTCGCTAATGAAACAGTACAGAAATGGCTGGAAGGAAAACCACCCAAAAAAATCATTTATGTGAAGAATAAGATGGTGAATGTGGTGGTGTAAATATCAAGTATATTTTGATTTAACGTCTATAAAAAAGAAGCAGGAGTAATAACTTTTGCTTCTTTTTGTTTTTAGAAGCGGGCATACTAATATTGTTTTATAACTTTAGTTACAAACCTCTATCATGAAAAAAATATGCTGTCTGCTTTTAATCCTGATTACTTCAGTTGATTTGTTTAGCCAAACCAATACAAAGGAAAGCAACAGAGTGTCTCAGGAATTATACAGGACTGCTTTGTCAATACCTGATTACGGAATTAAAAAAGTCAAAGCGATTACTCCAGCTTACTCCTATGGTCCGGCACACAAATCTTTACAAAAAGAAAAATACGAAAAGCTCACTTTGCGGGAGAAATTCACTTACAATATGATTAATGGGGAAGTGTTTAGCCAAAACTGTAGTGCTATTCCTATAGATCCGGCTGAATCAAAGAAAATATATGCAAAATTAGCTCCTTTATCATTCGTATTTGGAGATCTAGGGTGGAGTGAAAGCCAACGAAAGTTTTTTAGCAGCAATCGCGATTCGGTTATTTACCTAATGAAAGAATGCATCAATAAAACAAAAATGATAGGACTAAATTTCAAAACTGTTATTTACAATTTTAAAGCAAAAGAGATGATGCCATTTCTTATCAACAGTTATGCTGCCAGTCCTAATGACCACGATATACTTACTTTGCTTATGCTATTTATGAAAGACAATAATTATAAACCATTTCTTTCTACGGAGACCTTTGTAAAATTATATGCCCCTGAGGATAATTACAGATCCTTTGTTACTTTCACACCAGCAACGGCTTCTTATATACTTAAATTTGCAAATCAATTTTGCAACGATAATAACATCAGATAATTTTCTTACCCATTTCTAATTTGCACAATGAAAAAATACTACTCCCTTTTATTACTGCTTATTTCCAGCACTGCTTTTTGCCAGGATGATATTTATAAAGAACCCAGCAAAGAAAGCCAGGCTTATCACACATTCAGAACCACTATTACCAAACCTTCTTATGGCCTTATAAAAATACAGGGGCAGATAGCAAAAATAAAACCCAACGATGACGACGAAAGAATAGTAAACAAACAATTTTACCAGTCTTTGTCGCTGCGGGAGAAATTTACTTACAACATGGTTCATGCAGAATCTTTTAGCCAAAACTGCGATGCTATACCCCCTATACAGGACGAACAGAAAAAGATATTTGCTCATTTACCAGACGCATTTGATGAATATAATTGGAGCGATGCACAAATTGATTTTTTAAAAAACAACCGGGATTCTGTAATAGTGTTGATGAAAGAAATTATTTCACACAAAAATCTTGTAGGTGTAAATTTTAAAAAAGCCATCGTAGAAATCAATGCCAAGGAAATGATACCTTTTCTAATCAGCACTTATATGGTTGCCAAAAAAGATCACGACATACTTACTGTACTCATGTTGCTGATGAGTCAAAACAAATACTTACCATTTGTTTCATCCGCTTCTTACAAAAAATTATACAGTGATGAAACTAATTACTATTCATGGTTGCAGTTTAATGAAGCCAACGAGGCTTTGATTATAAAAAGGGCAACTGATTTTCATAATGGTTTTAAATAGAATCATCTTCATAACAGCATCCGCTTTATTTGCCCAAAGCATTACTCTTGGGCAAGACATCGCATTTGCGCAGGTTCATTCAGGAAAATATACTGTTGGCAAAAAAGGACATTTTGTAAATCCGTTGCGCACTGTCGACATCAATAATTTTTTTATTGCCACTACAGAAACCACCAATCAGC
This sequence comes from Chitinophagaceae bacterium, assembly GCA_047602295.1. Taxonomy (GTDB): domain Bacteria; phylum Bacteroidota; class Bacteroidia; order Chitinophagales; family Chitinophagaceae; genus JACMLD01. Next base: position 5,964,977 of record JASGHP010000001.1, read on the forward strand.
AGTTTGATGCATTTGTGAAAGCGACCGGTTATAAAACTGATGCAGAAAAAAATCACGATGCATTGGTTTTTAAACCTGGCTTAAGAGAATTTGAATGGCTGGAAGACACAACTGCTTATTGGCGCTACCCTAATGGCATTAGCAGAGGAGGCGTTGAAAATAAAATGAATCATCCTGTTACCTGCATCAGCTATACAGATGCAATTGCTTACTGCAACTGGGCAAAAGTTCGTTTACCTACGTTAGACGAATGGGAAGTAGCCTGTCGTGCAAAAAGCACAACTGATTATTTTTTTGGAACCGACAAAAATAAAATTTCTGAATACGCCAATATCTGGCATGGTAAAGATCATCTTGTAGCCGATAGTTCCGATGGATACATGTACACTTCACCAGTTGCCAGTTTTCAACCAAACGCATGGGGTTTGTACGATATGTATGGGAATGTTTTTGAACTTTGCAGCGGTCATATAACAGCAACCGAAAGCAATACTATTGCTCACGCCAGAGGAGGGTCATGGTGGTGCAGCAAAAATTCCTGCAATTTTTTTAACTCTTATGATATTGGCAGAGTAAACATTCATGCCTCCTTTAGCAACCAGGGTTTCAGAATTGCTAAATAGATGAAGCTATCATTTCTCCTTCTCCTTTACAAACCTTATCAAAGCGCTTGTTCCTTCATCTGCAAACAAACGTGCTTCAAATTGTTTGTGACCAACCACCGCTACCAGGTAAGATGTATTGGGCGGAATAGAACCCAAATTTTCTGCTACCAGCACCAGCTCGTTATCATCCTGCAGATCTGCTGCATTAATTTTAATTACCTGTGGCTCGCCGCCTAAAAGAATATGTTCTTTAACAACCTTTCCGTTTAAGAACAATGCAATAGAGTCTCCATCTATAGCAGCATTATCATAAAACCTGAGCTCAATTACCGGTGCTGTAACCGGTATTACCATTTGCAATTTATTTTGCCTGCTGGTGAATTTCTCCTGGTTGGTAGAAGGCTTTTTAGCAACAATCGTTTTCTCTGCTACAGGTGCAGGCGTTTTTACTATCGGTGCTTCTTTCTTTTTTTCTGCTGTGATGACTACAGGTGTAGGTATTTCTTTTTCTTCCGGGTAGCGTGGGCCACCAGCTATCAGGCCAATGCTGTCAATAATTTCAGGATTATTAGCGCCTGCCGTATAATTGTCAATCACCCAATCCCACTCATCGGGGAAAGAAGTGCTTCCCACTTTTTGCAAATGAATAGCCCCCTTGCTGATGTCTTTATTATCACGCACAGAGCTATTGCCATCCAGCAACATTTTATCATCTCCGGGGCAATTAAAATCTGCCACACTTAAAGAAGCTTCTGTTGCAGGGCCGTTTCCTCCACTGATAAACTCATCGTCCCACCATACCACATCATTGGTTTGCGGATCAAAATATCCTTTAATGGTATAGCGTCTGAAATTATTTTTAGAACCATAGTAAGAAGTACCGGTAAGGCTGTCGCCGGTTTTAATAATCTTCAATTCTACATTGGTGTTTTTTATTCTTCCTTTCCAAACACCGGTTATTTGCTGGGCATGCGCTACGCCGGCAAAAAGAATAAAAAGAACAACCGTAAAAAGATAAGGAGTATGCTTTGTTTTCAACACGAGAGTTTTAATTAAATGGGAACGCATTTACGGCCTGCGTATTTTGCAAGACAGATTTTTTAACTTTATGGAAAGACCCTAATAACTTCCCCAAACCACAGGGTCAGTTTTTTGTTGTACAATTAAAGCGCTTATTTATGGCAAAACCTTCCTTACAATTGATTGAAGCATTAAGAGATGCGGCAGCACAATTAAAAAGCGGAAAACATTATGCCTGGGGTCATCACGGCGCCTGCAATTGTGGCCACCTGCTGCAAGTAATTACCCGTCTTGATGAAAAAGAAATTCTTACGCATGCGCATACAGGCGCGGGTGAGTGGACAGAGATTGCGGCAGAATCCTGCGCAGTATCTGGTGCGCCTGTTAGTTTGTTATTGCTAAAACTGGAAGCTGCAGGTCTAACGCCTACGGATATACATAACATTGAGTATTTGGATAACAAAGAAGTATTGCAATATTTACCAGGTGGTTTTCGCTGGTTGAAAAAAAATGTGCGGCAGGATGTTATAGATTATTTTGAGGCGTTTGCCCTGTTATTGGAACAACAGCTTTTGAAAACATTGGCTGCTTCCACAGAAAGTTTTATAAACAATGCGCTTACAATGCAAATAGAGGAGAGCACAGTGCAACAGCATTGATTTACAACCTATTAACAAAACCTTCAACAGCACAAAATCCATTTATCCGCCTTTTTGCTCATTCTACAGACTAAAAGCCTCAACTCAGCCAATAAATATTTTTTTGCGGCCCCAATTGACCAACTTTACATTACAAATCTGATTTAGGTGATCAGTTTCTCATAGCAGTTAGTTTTGGTTATCCCCCCGGTATTCTTATCGGGGGTTTTTATTTGTATCAACTCAATCCGTTGTAATTTCAATTTGCATTTTGAATGCGTTGATATCATTTTCTTATTTGAAAAAACAATACATGCTGCCTTCACCAGTTGTACAATTACTCCATAAATACCAGGACATATTTCACCCTGTTGTAAATTTTTCGCCAGAAAAAGACAGGCTGTTGCTGATGGATTTTTCTGCTAACAATGCTACACTTACAGAATCCATTTACAATAACACTGAAAAGTTTTGCCAGTATATAAACAATCAATTGCAACGTGGCTACCGTTACGGTATTGGTGGATACAATGAATTACGGGTAATCTATGCTGCAAGTTCTCATTTTGATGCAGGTGAAGAACCAAGAAGATTGCATCTTGGTATTGATATATGGGCAGAAGCCGGTACACCAGTTTTTGCTTTTATGGGTGGCAGTGTACACAGTGTTGCTTATAATAGTGCTAAAGGAGATTATGGAGCTACACTTATTTTACTGCACCAATTGGATGGGTTTGCTTTCTATACTTTATATGGGCATATCAGTTTATCAGATATACAGGATTGTTTACCAGGACAATATGTGGTAAGAGGAGAAACCATTGCCCATTTGGGTGAACCTTCAGAAAATGGAGACTGGCCACCTCATTTGCATTTTCAGCTAATACTTAATATGGAATTGAAAGAAGGTGATTACCCCGGCGTTTGCAAGTTTAGCGAGCGGGAAAAGTATTTGCAAAACTGTCCTGACCCAGATCTTATTCTGCAACTAATGCAATACACAAAACAATAACTTAATGGAAAGATCATTGCTTGTAAATCCAACTAAACAAAACGCTTAGTTTTATTTTTATAACACTTAAATAATTGCTCTTGCTATTTCCTCCCACTCCTGTGTAAGTGAATAAGCGGGCATTCTTTTTCCTGCACGGCTATACCAATAACCGGCATTTCCCCTGTCACCTTCTTTGCGATGGAGGTATGCATGTATCCACGCAGCATTTGCATCTTCTACATCTTGTATAATGGTATGCGCTTTTTCCCAATCGCCTTTTGCATCATACCATAAAGACAAAGCATAAGTATTAAGCTTATCTGGCGGGTTGACTTCTTTCACACTTTTGCTGAATTCATCAAAATGCATATCTTCAATTTCATTTAAAATGAAAAAGTTATAGTAAGGTTTTCGGGTATTTTATATTATTTTTTTAAATAATACAACTAACCATATCGGTCAAACGTCTACTCCATTCAATTTCTATAACACAAAACAACTAAAATTATGTCATTTAACCTTCTTGATACGGTAAAAGGTTTTTTTACCAGCAACCTCGTTTCTACTGCTGCTGCATCATTGGGCGAAAGCGAATCTGGTATTCAAAATGCATTGAGCGGTGCTGTTCCTTCTATATTAGCTGGGCTTATCAGCAAAACTGATACACATGAAGATGCTGCGGGACTACTTGATTTGGCCAAACAAGCTGCAGGCTCTGGCATATTAAGCAACCTGGGAGGTTTCTTTGGAAACGATAACAATAATTCTTTGGCAAAAGGTGCAGAAATGCTGAAAGGCGTTTTAGGCGATAAAGCAGGAAGTATTGCCAGCTTGCTATCTAATTTTGCCGGCATTAAACATTCTTCTTCTTCTTCTTTGTTAAGCATGGTGGCACCTGTGGCTTTGGGTGCATTGGGCAATCACGCAAATGAAAGTCATTTAAGCGCAGGTGGGTTGATGAGCTTTTTAGCAAGCCAAAAAAACAGTATCCTTAATTCTCTGCCTGCAGGCTTAAGCAGTGTAGCTGGTTTATTAGGAACGGGAAGCAGTCATGCAAGCGCACATGCAGACGATCATTCAATACATCATCATGCTGATGAAACTCCTACAGAGAATTCCAGTGCAAGTACCAAATTCCTGGTGCCGCTTTTCCTGGGCATCATAGCAGTGTTTGTAGCACTTTATCTTTTTAAAGGCTGCACTGGCAATACAGATGAGATGGCAACTACAACAGACAGTACAGCACATGAAGTGGTAAAGGAAGCTGAGAAAACAGTTGAAACAACCGTAGCTACTGTAAGGGAGTCGTTGAAAGTAACATTGCCTAATGATACTATTATTGATGCCTACAAAGGTGGCATAGAAGACAAACTGGTAGCATTCCTTAAAACTGATTACAAAAAGCTTGGCGAAGATTCTTTAAAGAAAGTTTGGTTTGATTTTGACAATCTGAATTTTGAAACCGGCAGTGCAAAAATTACAGCAGAAAGCCAAAAGCAGGTAAATAATATTGCCCAGATATTAAAAGCTTTTCCTGCAGCTAAAATAAAAATTGGTGGTTACACAGATAAAACCGGCAATGAAGAAACCAATAAAAAATTATCAGACGCACGTGCAAAATCTGTACAAGCCGCTTTAGCAAAAGCAGGTGTTGGCGCACAAATTACCAGTGCAGAAGGATATGGTTCTGAGTTTGCGGCATATGCAGCAGATGCACCTGAGAGTGATAAACTAAAAGATCGCCACGTTTCTGTAAGCGTACGTTAATAATAATGATTAAATAAATAAAAAGAGTCGGCATATTTTTGATGCCGACTCTTTTTATTATGTTAAGTGTTGTGTGTTAAGTTTTATGTTCTTTATTAAAAACAAACTTTTAAATAAATATTGCTTTGTAGATAGGAACATAACACATAAAACTTATCACTTAAAATAATTAATGTTAATGCGCAGCTACAGATTCACTGCTGTTATATACTGCTGCAAATTTCTTTGCAAAATCTGCCAGCTTTACTTTGCCCAACGCTGGTTTGTGTTTCCAATAATCTTCTGCCATAGCACCAGTACGCAAGGCACGTCCCATTTCTGCATAGTTGGATGAAACTTCTTCCGTAAGACCCGCTTGTATGCCACCCTGCAATGATTGCTCGTCAGAAAATTCTACCCATGGCAATTCAGGTTTACCAATTGCCTTGCCTATTGTAGCAGCTATTTCATTGGTGCTTACTTCATCGCTGGCAATATAGACAACACTATGACCGGAAAAATTTTTATTAAGCAATGCTTCAATAGCAACAGCAGCAATATCACTTGGGTCTACTATTACAAATGTTTTACCTGTTGTGCTATAGTTTGCGCCGATGATGCCCAGGTTTTTTATAAGGCCCAGGTTGCTAAAAAGATTGTTGTAAAAATAAGCTGGCCTTAAATGCTTTATGTTTACATCTGTAAGTTTATCAAGTGCCTGCTCTACTCTATACAAACCACTTACCGGTCCACAGCCCTCTGGCATATGCGCTCCCTGGCTGCTGAGATTTACCACATACTTAATATTGTTTTGCTTAATAGCAGCGGCGTAGTTTTCGCCAATTTTACCAATGTATCCTTTCCAATCTTTTGCATCCCATTTTGGAGGCACCATGGTATAAACTACATCCGCACCAGCAAATGTTTTGTTTAGAAAAGCCTGGTCTTCTATAGAGCCTACCGCAGCTTTTGCACCCAATGCCTCAATTTCTTTTGTTCTGCCTGCAGAACTTGTAACCACTGTAACATCGTGTCCTGCTTTAACAAGTGCTTCTGTAATTGGTTTGCTGATGTTGCCGATAGAACCTGTAATAACGTACTTCATTGTTGTTGATTTTGAGATGATAAATAATATTTGTATATACAATTATGATGATAAAAAAATTTACACCTGTAGTTTATCTGCTATTTTGTTCATGCTGCTGATAAATTTGGCTGATTCATCTTCTCCTAATAGCTCAATACATTGTGCTTCAAACTCCATTGTGCATTGCTGCAGCTTGCTTTTTAACTCTTTGCTTTTGGGGGTTGGATAAACACAAGTAGTTTTTCCTTCTGTTGTACGGACTACCAGCTTTTTTTCTTCCAGTTTTTCAAGCAGACGGGTAATTGTACTGGGAGTAAGATGCATCTCTGTACTCAATGCACTTGGTTGTATGCCAGGTTCATCCAGTATAATCATCAGCAAATAAGCATGGCTGGGTGATAAGTTTACTTTTTTCCAGACACTGCTTGCCAGCTTTTCTGTTTTCCTTGCCAGTGAATTGCTGGCAAAGTAAATACACATTCCATACCTGCTGTCTGATGTCTTCATTATGCTTGCTAACTTATTTGCTGCAGCAAAGATAAAGGATTAATATTTGTATATACAAGTATTTTTTAAATAATATTTTTCCTGCCTCACATAAGCGGCTTTTATTGGAAAAGAAACTGACGGAGCAGCCTGAAGTCGCCCAATGCTGCAAAAGATGAACTGAGCGTAGCAACGGTGATGCCCAATGATCAAATGCTGGCTCACAAAAAAGTTTAATTGCCTCTACCCCATTTTGATTTGGTACTATAACACGAAAACATTTTTTAAGACAGGGTTTGTTATTTTTACAGCATGGCCAATCCAAATCTTCAATCGGACAGGAGCTCTCTTTCACCTGCAGAGCGTGAGTTTGAAAATAATATCCGCCCCGCAGCTATTGCTGATTTTTCAGGGCAACCGCAATTGATAGAAAACCTGCTGGTATTTATAAAAGCTGCCAAGATGCGTGGTGAAGCATTGGACCATGTATTATTTCATGGCCCTCCTGGGTTGGGCAAGACTACGCTTTCGAGAATTGTTGCCAATGAATTGGGTGTAAATATTAAAGAAACATCTGGACCAGTAATTGAAAAACCAGGAGACCTTGCAGGTTTGCTTACCAACCTGGGCACAAACGATGTATTGTTTATTGATGAGATACACAGGCTAAGCACGGTTGTGGAAGAATACCTGTATGCTGCTATGGAAGATTACCGGATAGACATTATGATTGATACCGGGCCGAATGCAAGAAGCATACAGTTAACGCTAAATCCTTTTACTTTAATTGGCGCTACTACAAGAAGCGGTTTGCTAACGGCACCATTGCTATCAAGGTTTGCTATAAAATCGCGGCTTGAATATTATAACAGTGATACACTGCACAAAATAGTGCAACGTTCTGCTGGTATTTTGAACACCGCCATTACTTCTGATGCTGCGGGTGAAATTGCCAGGCGAAGCCGCGGTACACCGCGTATTGCCAATGGTTTGCTACGCCGGGTAAGGGATTTTGCACAAGTACTAAATGATGGGAAAATAGATATTGGCATCACAAAACATGCGCTAAAAGCATTGAACGTGGATGAGTACGGACTAGACGATATGGACAACCGCATTTTACTGGCCATCATTGATAAGTTTAAAGGTGGCCCGGTTGGCATTACCACCATTGCTACAGCAGTGGGCGAAGAAGCAGGCACATTGGAAGAAGTATACGAGCCGTTCCTGATTCAGGAAGGATTTATAAAACGCACACCAAGAGGCAGAGAAGCAACAGCAAAAGCTTACCAGCACCTGGGCAAGACTTCATTTGGTAAAGAAGGGCCCGGCTTATTGTTTAGTGAATAGCAATTTTTACAGGTAAAAGCGGTTGTGCTTTATGAAAGACAAAACAACCCTTAATGCATGCTGAATGCAAAAACTGTGGCTGATATAAAGTATTAAGGGATGAATGTAAAATAAACACTTATTAGGGAAAATAGACCGATTTTAATACGGTTGAATTCTATAATCGCAGTAACTTTATACTGATAAACAATTTTAGGAGACATTTTTGCATAAAAAAGCGGCACATACTAGTTGAGCCGCTTTTTTATTTTATGCATTGTAAGAATATTATTCCTGCCTATACTGTTACTGGTGCTACAAGCCTAAAGCCATTGCCGTGTATGTTTACAATTTCGATGGCTGTATCGTCTTTCAGGTATTTGCGCAGTTTTGCAATATACACATCCATACTGCGGCCATTAAAATAAGTATCACTGCCCCATATTTTTTTCAGCGCCTGTTCTCTTGGTAGCAAATCATTGATGTGTTCGCACAGCATTTTCAGCAACTCGTTTTCTTTTGGAGAAAGTGTTTGCATTTTTCCACTGTGGCTTAGCTCACGCAATTTTGGATTAAAATGATAAGTGCTAAGTGTGTACTCTTTATTTTCCTGTTCTTTGTTCAGCTCTTCATTGCGCTTTAAAATAGCTTTTATTTTAAGCAGCAACACATCGCTGTCGAAAGGTTTAGTGATATAATCGTCTGCACCCAGTTTGTAGCCTTGTATAATATCTTCTTTCATGGTTTTTGCACTCAGAAAGAATAAGGGCACATCAGGATCTACATCACGTATTTCTTCTGCCAGTGTAAAGCCATCCATGTGCGGCATCATTACATCCAGCAGGCAGAGATCAAATTTTTCTCGCTGAAAAGCGGCAAGGCCCAGGCGGCCGTCTCTTTCCAGGGTTACATCATATTCATCCAATTCAAGATAATTCTTAAGCACACTTCCCAGGTTCGGATCATCCTCGCAGAGTAAAATTTTTGCTTTTGTCTCCATGGTTTAAAATGTTTAGTAACACAAATAGAATCAAATCATTTGCCGTGGCGTAAACCAGGGCTGTAATGTTTTGTTAATAGTGAAGGTAATTTAAATTTGCATTTCAACTATAAATTCAATTAAGCATGGCATTGCACATAACGCCCGACAATAAATTTAAGAAGCTGGTGATTATTGGAGACAGGCTATTAATCCGCCCTACAAAGTCTAGTGAACGAACACAAAGCGGTTTGTACCTGCCTCCCGGCGTGCAGGAAAAAGAAAAAGTACAGCAGGGTTATGTAATAAAAGCAGGCCCCGGCTACGCTATCCCCATGCCTGCAGATGATGAGCCCTGGAAAACAGAAGAAGACAAGGTGAAATATATTCCGCTACAGGCCAAAGAAGGCGACCTGGCAATTTTCCTGGTTAATGGCGCTACCGAAATTATGTACGAAAACGAAAAATATTTTATTGTTCCGCAAGGAGCTATACTGATGCTGGAAAGAGAAGAAGAATTTTAGAGAAGTGGTAAGTTTTAGGTGATAAGTTTTAAGTTTTTTTTGAGTGTTACATGATGTCAGATTGTTTAAAGAAAGATGCACTAGAAGAACATAAAACTTAAAACACAACACCTAACACAATAGAAACTATTGCTTGCAATCTTTACATATACCATTCACCACCACTTCTACCTGTGTAGATTGATAGCCCGGAGGTAATTGTATATCGGGGACGGTAATATCTGCCAGACAAACAGTATTGCTGCATTTGCTGCAAACAAAATGTACGTGATGATCGTGATGATGACCTTCTGTGCAGGCATCTTTGCACAAAGCATATAGAATGGAATTATCCGCTGTAGGAATCGTATGAATGATGCCTTTCTCAACAAAAGTCTGCAGGGTACGGTAAACAGTAACACGGTCGAAATTGGTACCACTTTTCTTTTCTATGTCTGCATGCGCCAACGCACCCTGTTGTTGCAGAAACAGCTCCAGTATTTTGGTGCGGCTGTCTGTAACACTAAGCTGGTTACTTTTTAAAAGCTGTTGTATTTGCTGACTAATGACCATGACAAAGAAAAAATTATAAAGGTTACTGATTGAAAAGTGAATTTACGAAATTGCCCCCGTCTTTCTCATTCAGCAGTTTGGGAATGTCTTTTTCCAGTTCTGAAAGTTCGTCTCTCTTCAGGCCATCATAAATTTTTCTAACGCGGCCTTTTTTGTCTACCAGCGCAAAAAACTGGGTATGAATAAACTGATCTTCTATTTTACTATCCCCGTTTTTAGGATCATCCAGCAAGTAGCTAACACGTGCCGCACGGTACAGACTGTCTTTTCTGCCCGTAAGAAAAAGCCAGTTGCCATTGCCCGCACCAAGTGAGTCAGCATATCTTTTCATCCTGGCTACTGTATCTGTTTCCGGATCTACGGTATGCGAAAGGATAAGAAAATCTTTTTCATTCTTAAACGTCTCATACACCTGCTTCATATTGGTATTCATTTTAGGGCAAATGCCTTTGCAGGTAGTGAAAAAATATTCCGCCAGGTAAACTTTGCCTGTTACATCTTTCTGGGTAATGGTTTCGTTTCGCTGGTCTGTAAATGAAAAAGGCTGCACATAGCTTATTACAGGCAATTTCACGTCTCCAAAACCAGGAATGGCAGATTTAAGGCCGATGTAAAAACCAATCAAAAGCACCAGAAAAAAGCCTGTGTAAATGAGCGTTTTCTTATTCTTCATATTGGGCGCAAAGTTAAGCACTAAGGCATAGCCGATGGATGATTAATCTCAAAGCCAGCCACCTTCTTCAAATTGTTTGCAAATATTTAAACAAGATTCTTGCAACTTTGTTGCATTTATACACCTATATTTGCATTCCGCATGAACTTAAAGATTAATTGGGACGCCTTGGGAATTACCACTTCAATAGCCTGCGCTATACACTGCGCTGTCTTGCCTTTGTTGCTGTCCAGCTTGTCTATATTTGGGTTTGATATTATTCAAAATGAATGGTTTGAATACGGTATGATTGTGCTGGCTTTTGTAGTGGGTGTTTATGCCTTAAGTCATGGTTTCCGCAAGCATCACCATCGCCTTTTACCATTGTCTATTTTTACTGTTGGTATTTTGTTTTTACTGGCGAAACAAGCCTGGCATTCACTGCATATCTGGCTGCTGGTACCGGCAGTAGTGGCTATTGTAACAGCACATTATCTCAACTACCGCCTTTGCAAAGTTTACAGCCATAACCATTCTGCGCAGTGTGCACATTGATTTTGCCAATTCTGCAACCATGATGGCATTTTATTGTTATTTTTGTACCTCAATAATGTACGTATGATTAAAACAGGCAGCCCGGTAATAAGCATTTATACAGAAATGACACCTAACCCGGAAACCATGAAGTTTGTTGCTAACAAACTTTTATATCCCGGCAAAAGCATAGATTTTCAGGAAGTAGAAAGTGCCAAACCTTCTCCCCTTGCAACAGAATTATTTGGATTTCCTTTTATAAAAGCGGTTTTCATCGCCAGCAATTTTGTAACGCTTACAAAAACCACAGAAACAGAGTGGAGTGATGTAATTCCTTCAATCCGCCAGTTTTTGAAAGAATACCTGGAAGAAGGCAAAACCATCGTAAACGAAGATGAGATTGCAGTGATGAAGCAGGAAAGCACCAACACTGTTGCTGCGGATGATGATGATGTGGTAAAACGTATCAAAGAATTGCTTGAAAATTATGTGAAGCCAGCGGTAGAAATGGACGGTGGTGCTATACAATTTAAAAGTTATGATGAAGGCGTGGTAAACCTGATGCTGCAAGGCAGTTGCAGTGGATGCCCATCTTCTATGATTACCTTAAAAGCAGGTATAGAAGGTATGATGAAACGCATGATACCAGAAGTAAAAGAAGTAGTAGCAGAAGCTGAATAAGATTTTTTTACAGATATAATTTGAAAGCATCCGCCGCGGCGGATGCTTTTTTTTGTGTAGCTATTTTCTGTTGTAATTAATGTTACTATCAGTTGCAGGGATAAAAGAATTCTTCTTTTACCACTTTGCCATCTTTTACTTCATACACAGCCACTTCTTCCATTGGTACCCGGCCCATGCCTTTTAAAGTAACATCTAATGAGGCAGCTACAGCAAAAAAGTTGCCGGCAACAACAGCATCGCTTACAACATTGCTGTGTACAGCTTCCACCATACTTTGAAACTGATGACCTTTGGCTACAATAGCATCAAGTCCTTTTACAGTTTGCAAACCTGGTGATCCTTCTGGTTCAATACTAACAGCATCATTGCTGTACAATTCTTTTTGTGCAGTCTCATATTGGCCCTGGCGGCATAATGCTACAAGGCGATTGGCAATCTCGTTAATAGTCATAAAAAAAATTTTAGGTGAAAAAGGTTGATTCAAATAAAAGGTACAATCATTATTTACACAGGCAAATTATTAAAGTGTTAAGTGCATGGTTTCTGCTACAGACGGTTATCTTTGGTTTAATTTAAATTTATTTTTAAACTAACTCCTTTGCAAGACATATTACATCAGCTAACAGAAGAATTAAAGCATACAACCTGGCTGGAGTTTATTGCAGTAATTACTGGCATTGCCAGTGTATGGTATAGTCGCAAAGAAAATATATTGGTGTATCCGGTAGGGCTTATTAATACCATTATTTATATCTACCTAAGTATAAAAGGCAGTTTATATGGAGAGGCCAGCGTAAATCTTTATTATACTATTATGAGCATTTACGGCTGGATTATCTGGGCAAAAAAAGAATCAACAACACAATACTGTTTTGCACGTTACCCATTCCAATAAAAAAGAATGGATACAGCAAATATTATTTTTTGCTGCTTTTTACTTTGCCATTTTCTTTTGCCTGCGGTTTTTAAAAAATGGTTTGTTTGCGCCAGGTGCTATTCCTTGGGCCGATGCGTTTGCCAGCGCTACTGCTTATACAGGCATGTGGCTGATGGCAAAAAAGAAAGTGGAAAGCTGGTATTGGTGGATTGCAACGGATATTGCTTCTGTGCCGCTGTATTTTGTAAAGCACTATGCTTTTACCAGCCTCTACTATATTATTTTATCAATCTTTGCTATTTGGGGTTTGATGGAATGGATTAAAAGATCCCGAATGCAAACAACTTCATTAGCGTGAAGAAGGCATTGTTGCTGGGTAAATTTATGCCTTTGCACCTTGGGCATATTGCGCTTATTGATTTTGGATTAGCCAATGCCGATATTGTAGACATAGCCGTTTGTGTTCACAAAAACGAACCTATAGATGGGCAGCTAAGGTATAACTGGGTAAACGACTATTACAAAAACAATCAACAAGTAAATGTTCATCTGGTAGAATATAATGAAGACGAATTATCCTCTTCTTCAGAAACTTCTGTTGATGCTTCTATAAAATGGACCGATTACCTGAAGCAAATGTTCCCGGCTACCAATGTTTTTATTTCTTCCGAACCTTATGGCAAGTTGGTAGCAACACATTGGGGAATTGATCATCTTTTATTTGATGAACAAAGAACCCGTGTACCTATTGCAGCAAGCGATATTCTTAAGCAACCTTTTGTTCATTGGCAATATCTACCTGATATAGTGAAGTCTTATTTTGTGAAAAAAATTTGCATTGTGGGTGCAGAGTCTACGGGTAAATCTACGCTTACAGAAAGGCTGGCGAAACATTATCAAACTGCATTTGTACCTGAGGTGGCCAGGGATATTGTAGATACTACACAAAGCTGCACTTTGCAAGACTTGCATACCATTGCGGCAGCACATGCAAAAGCCATTATAGACACATTGCCACTTGTAAACAAGCTTTTATTTGTTGATACAGATATTACCATTACAAAATCGTACGCACGTTTTCTTTTTGATGCAGCATTGCAAACAGAAGATTGGATTGAAGAAGCCAACCGGTTTGACTTATATTTATTCCTGGAAACAGACAGCCCTTTTGTACAAGATGGCACACGTTTGGAAGAAGAAGACAGAGAAAAGCTGAATACTTCTCATAAAAAGGAATTTGCCGGGCAGGGTATTGCATATCATATACTAACAGGAGATTGGGAACAAAGATTTTTGAATGCTGTAAAAATGATTGATAAAACTTTTTTGAAAAATAAGCAATGAAGAAAATTGTTGTGATAGGACCCGAATCTACTGGCAAAAGTACCCTTTGCGAAAAACTGGCTGCCCATTATAAAACCAGTTGGTGCCCGGAGTATGCACGGGAATACCTGCTTGAACATGGTACTGATTATAGTTTTGAAAACCTGCTAGATGTAGCCAAAGGTCAAGTGGCTTTGGAAGAAAAGTATATTAAAGAAATTGAAACGAAGCAACACATCGTAGGGAATGCCCACTCACCACTCACCACTCGCCATTCACTTCTCTTTATAGATACAGATATGTATGTAATGAATGTATGGTGTCAATTTGTTTTTGGCAAAACGCATTCCTGGATACTTGATCAGATAACACAGAGAAAATATGATCTCTATCTTTTGTGCAATGTTGATTTACCCTGGGTAAAAGATGAATTGCGGGAATATCCTGATTTGGAAAGAAGAGAACAATTGTACAATATCTACAAAGAAATAATGCTGAATCAATCTGTACCATGGATAGACATCAGCGGCAATTATGATGAGCGCCTTCAGAAAGCAATAACGGCTGTAGATAAGCTGTAACTTATTTTACTTTTTACTTTCTTTTGCTTTTACATTTTCATCGCTCACAATAGCTTCCAGATCTTCGTCGCCCGAGAGATTGTTCATCTGGTGCATAATCCAGGGATAACGGATAGCTACCGGCCTGGAAACGGGTTTAATAGTACGATTCTTTGGATCTGGTAAACACGATGCTATCAATGCTGCTTCTTGTTGAGATAACCTGGAAGCAGGCTTTTTAAAATTCTTTTGCGCTGCGGCTTCAATACCAAATATTCCGTTGCCCATTTCTGCCACATTCATATACACTTCCAATATGCGCTTTTTACCCCAAACCAGTTCTATCATAAAAGTAAAATAGATCTCAAGCCCTTTTCTAAACCAACTTCTTCCCTGCCATAAAAAAACATTCTTAGCAGTTTGCTGACTAATAGTTGAAGCACCACGCAATGATTTGCTTTTCGCATTGTGCTTCATTGCTTTTTCAATAGACTTAAAATCAAAACCATTATGATCTGCAAATAATTGATCTTCGGATGCTATTACCGCCAGCTTGGCGTTTTCAGACATCTGCTCTGCATTTACATAAGTTCTTTTAAGACCGTGACCAGTAATCCAGCTAAC
The DNA here is from genome assembly GCA_047602295.1 of Chitinophagaceae bacterium. GTDB lineage: Bacteria > Bacteroidota > Bacteroidia > Chitinophagales > Chitinophagaceae > JACMLD01. Next base: position 5,980,191 of record JASGHP010000001.1, read on the forward strand.
AAACTGCGTCATGGTGATAGGAGGATTTACCCATTTCAATAAAATGATGTAAACAAACTGTGCAATAAAAAGAATCAGGAAAACACGTTTGGCAATACGCCAGGATTTTGCCAGAAAGCCATTACCCTTTTCGGTTGTCGCCATCAAAAAAAGCAGTTTTGTATAAGGGCGTGAAGATACAGCCTAAACGGCTAACATAAAATAAGTATAAACCTTGCTTGATTTAATTGAGAAAAGAGAAAATCAGAAACCTTTCAGTTTACTCTTCACATCATTCATATGCACATACTCTACATGATATTTTTTGCTGTGGCGAGATATATAGTTGATAAGAACGCCGGTAGCTACGGCACCGCCGGCTATGCCAAGACTGGTAAGGTTTTTAGAACTGGTAACAGATTCATGCAGATAGGCACCATTGATTACATTCAACAGTGCATAACCTGTGCCGCCAATAATTAAAATGCGCCCTGGCGTAATTTCCCTGAATCTCATTTTATCAGAAACATCTACTTTGTCTATCTCTTTATAATGCCAACCGCTCATGTACGATCCCAAAGTATCCAATACGGGAATGCCTATGTAATTTATCGCCTGCCTTATATCCCATTCTTTTACAAAAACGCTATCGTTGCGTATAGCCGTTATTTCCCCATCCGCAGTGCGTTTATCAAAAGTGACAAAAGCAATGTGCACACCCGGAAAAAAAGTTTTAACTGTTCTGTTATTTCCTTTTTTTACAACAATAAAATCACTGGCTTGCGAAAAACCGGAAAGTGAAGCTGGTATCAATATAATAAGCAGCAAAAATTTCAACATGGTCCGGAAAATTACTTCAGATACACGGTATGGATGCCAAGTTTTTTGTTAAGAAAGCGTTGCGGCACATTAAAATATCAAGCCCTTAATATTGGCTTAAGACTGTCTATGTGAAAAATGGTTTCATACAAAAGAAACCCGCCAAACACAATCAATATAGTGCCGGCAATTTTATTAATGAGGGAAATATTGTGAATGGTAAGTTTTGTTCTCAGCTTTTCTGCCAGCAATACTTTCAATATATCTGAACCGATATTGATGAGGATGCAGGTAGCAAAAATGACAATCCGCTGTTTTATATCGTATTTTACTGAAAACCCCAATGCATATAAAAACCAGGTAAGCAGCAAAACAGGATTGAGCGTATTGATTAAAAAACCTGAAAGAAAAATTTTTGCGGCATCTCTTTTCCTGAAACGAATTTCTTTTCCTTCTGCATCAGTGCGCAGTGTTACTTTTTTCAGGAAAAGATAATACGCTCCCATGCCAATTAAAAAAACACTGCCTGCATAGCCAATTGCTTTTTTATACTCCAGCACATCGCTTACCAACACAGTAAAAAAATTGCTGACAATAACCAGTACAATATCGCTTAACCATACCCCTGCCACAAAACTTAACCCGCCTTTTATACCATTGTTCAGGCTTTGTTTAATGATAGTGAATATAACAGGGCCTACCGATATAACCAGGAAAAAACCAAGAATACATCCAACTATTAATGCTTCTCCCATTCTTGTTTTATAATATTCGCAACCGTTAAACAAAAAGCCCGGATGCATTTTTAACCGCAACCGGGCTTATTTCTATTATTAATTTTATAAAGTACCATTAGCAATAAAATGTTGCCAGTCTTGCAGCAACTTGCCTTTTAACACTCTCGGAAATTTATGCTGCCCTCCTACTTTACCCTGCGCCTGCATAAACTCCAGGAAGCTATTTTCTTTTAATACCGTAACATTAATATCTTTTAAAGCACTTTTCCTTTCTACTGCATAGTCATCATTCAAATCTTTTAAATGGCCATCTATCTTCTCTTTTATCACTGCAGCGCTAACAGTATCGTCGCAAGCTATATACCAATTATGCGCAAAGAAATTGCCAAACGGTACGCCAGCTACTGTAAACTCTGGTATAGAAATATTCAATTCTTCACTGGTAAGTTGCACTGCTTTTGTCATGTTCTCAACGCTCAGGTGCTCTCCTACCAAACTTAAATAATGCTTAGTGCGACCAGTAATTACAATTTCGCAACGCTCTTTATCTGTAAAGCGAATAGTATCTCCTATCAGGTATCGCCATGCACCAGCGGCTGTACTTAGCAACAATGCATAATCTTTTCCTTCTTCCACTTCATGTATCATCAACGCTTCCGGATTGGCTACCATATTTCCTTCACTATCGAAATTCTCATCGTTAAATGGTACAAACTCCAGGTAGATGTGTTCATTGGTTACCAGTCGCATGCCCTTTGCATATTGCCTGTCCTGGTAAGCTATAAAACCTTCAGATGCCAGGTAGGTTTCAATATAAGTAAGCGGCTTGGCCAATAATTTCTCAAACCCTTTTTTATAAGGTTCAAATGATACGCCACCATGAACAAAAAACGCCAGGTTGGGCCATATATCGTGAATGGTGTTCACCTTGTAACGTTCAATAATCTTTTCCATGCAAAGCTGTATCCATGCGGGCACGCCTACTACAAAACCAATATCCCAGTTAGGGGCTTCTTCTACTATTTCTTCCAGCTTCTTTGTCCAGTCTTTTTCCCTGGCAATTTTTTTTCCGGGTTTATAAAAAGGCGTAAACCAGAAAGGAACTTTCTTGGCAGTAATACCGCTTAAATCACCAGCGTAATAACCATGCCCTTTTTGCAATGCAGTGCTTCCGCCAATCATTAGCCAGCCTTTGCTTACAGAACGTACCGGTATATCCTCATATGTGCGCAGGCTGAGCAATTGCTTCAACATTACAATACGGTTGCCGCGCAAAAAATCTTTAGTGATGGGAATATATTTGCTGGCAGCTTCTGAAGTGCCGGAGCTTAATGCGTAATATTTTATTTTATCGGGCCAGCAAACATCTGGTATGCCTTCCAGCGTTTTGTGCCACCAGTCTTTATAAATTTTATTGTAGTTGCTGGCAGGCACCAGTTCCTGAAATTTTTTGCCGGGATGTTTGCTAAAAAGAATTTCATCAAAGAGATAACGCTGCCCAAACTCTGTGAACCTTGCTTTCTTCAGCAACTTCTTCAGCACTTTTATTTGCTGGCGCCGCGGAGAATTAGCAGGCAACCGCAATGCTTTGGCTACTGTTTTTGGCAAATGAAGATCAATAATGGCCATAGCGTATTGTAAGCAAAGATTGATGAGCTTCAAAATTAAGGATTGCAGCTATAAAAAATGCAGTATTGCCAAGTTTTATCAAAACAGGCAATCTCTTGCTAATCAGGAATAGCAAGCGTTTTCAGCATTGTAACGTATCCTGCTAAGTTTAAAAACTTGTGAGCAGCATATATTATCACCAATGCTTTGATGCTGCCAGGCATTTCTTTCGATTAACAAAAAAATCTTTCTCAATCCAGTCAATCTTGTAACTTTCCTCAAATAAGTTTTACTATGGCAGACAAAGCAAAATTTCTGGATACTATAAAAGCAGGTTATACATTTAAAGGAGAAGCTGCTACCATTGGCGTTGCATTATTAGATGGCGAAGTAGTTCCTGGCGCCAATATCGTTCTTCCATTAAAAACAATGAACCGTCACGGCCTTATTGCGGGAGCCACCGGTACCGGTAAAACAAAAACACTGCAGGTATTAAGTGAATGCCTAAGCGATGCCAGCGTACCCGTTTTGCTGATGGATATAAAAGGAGATCTAAGCGGCATTGGCGCACCCGGCACTGTAAATGATAAAATAACAGAACGCTACCAAAAGCTGAGCATGACCTACAAGCCTGCTGCTTACCCGGTAGAATTTCTTACACTCAGCAATCAGAAAGGTGTAAGGTTACGGGCCACAGTAAGCGAATTTGGGCCTGTATTGCTAAGCAAGATCCTTGATTTGAATGATACGCAGGAAGGCCTGGTGGCTATGATTTTTAAATACTGCGATGATAGCAAGCTGCCGCTATTAGATTTGAAAGATTTTATAAAAGTTCTGCAGTACATCGGTAATGAAGGAAAAGATGAGATTGAAAAATCTTACGGTAAAATTGCTACTACCAGCACAGGCACCATCTTGCGCAAAGTGGTAGAACTGCAACAACAAGGCGCTGATGTTTTCTTTGGCGAAAAAAGTTTTGAAGTTGCAGACCTGATGCATATCTCTGATGACGGCAGAGGTATGGTGTCTGTATTGCGTGTTACAGATCTGCAAGACAAACCCAAACTGTTTTCCACCTTTATGCTGCAAATGCTGGCAGAATTATATGCAAGCTGTCCGGAAGAAGGTGACCTGGACAAACCCAAGCTGGTAATGTTTATAGATGAAGCGCACCTTATTTTCCAGGAAGCAAGCGATGCGTTATTGCAACAAATAGAAACCATTGTAAAACTTATAAGATCAAAAGGCATTGGCATTTTCTTTTGTACGCAAAACCCCATGGATGTTCCGGCCAGCGTATTGGCGCAATTGGGTTTAAAAGTGCAGCATGCATTAAGGGCATTTACAGCAGCAGACAGAAAAGTGATCAAACAAACAGCAGAAAATTATCCGGAAACAGATTTTTATAAAACAGAAGACCTTATTACCCAAATGGGCATTGGCGAAGCATTAATTACAATGCTGAACGAAAAAGGAATTCCTACACCGCTTGCGCATACCATGCTGCTCTCTCCCCGCAGCCGCATGGATATTTTAAGTGATGCAGAAATTGATGGTATTGTTGGCAAATCTAAACTGGTGCCCAAATACAACCAGGTAATAGACAGCAATAGTGCATATGAAATCCTAACACAGAAGTTAGAAGACGCCGCCAAGAAAACGGAAGAAGAAAAACAGGATACTACCAAACCTGGCAAAGCAGAACCCGGCTTTTTCGATAATCCAATTGTGAAGCAAGTAGGAAGAACAGCCGCCAGTGTTATTACAAGAGGATTATTAGGCGCATTGGGCCTGGGCGGCAGAAGCAGCAGCAAAAGGAAAAGCTTGTTTTAAGAGAGTATCAGGTATTTAGTATTCAGATTTGGCGTAACATTATACTCTTTAAACAATTTAGGGATGCACCCTGATTGGCGAACATTTTGAACTACTTCATATTCATCCTGCGACTTAATTACAAATACAAAAAAGCCGGAAACAAAGTTCCGGCTTTATATTAGAGAGTACTAATTAGGATTATGCAGAAATGCTTTCAACTTTAAATTTAATAACGCCTGCAGGCACATTTACATCTACAACATCACCCACAATTCTTCCCAGCAAAGATTTGCCAATGGGAGAAGTAACAGATATTTTGCCCAGCTTAAGATCAGCTTCTTTCTCAGAAACAATTTGGTAGCTTACTTGCTTTTTAGTGCTCAGGTTCGTAAGCGCTACTTTGGTAAGGATGCTTACTTTGCTTGTATCAATAGTAGTGGTGTCTACAATTCTTACATTGGCCAAATCGCTTTCCATCTTTTTTAAACGTGCCTCCAAAAGACCTTGGGCCTCTTTGGCAGCATCATATTCAGCATTTTCTTTCAAATCGCCTTTTTCACGGGCTTCTGCAATAGCTTTGGAAGCCGCAGGCCTGTCAACAGTTTTCATGCGCTGTAACTCTGCTTTCATTTGTTCCAGCGTCTCCTTTGTCACGTAAATTACTTCACTCATAACACTTCTTTGATTAGTAAACAGAAAAAAATAACAACGCCCCAGTTGTGATACCGAAGCGTTGCTATAGATTACTACGAAGATACGGCTTTTTTTGCTCCAAAAATCGGGTGCTTAAAAAAGTAAATAGCTGGTTTTAACGCAATTGCGTCTTCCGGCAGTACTTCTAACTATATTGTTTCCTAGTCACGTACAAAAGTATATTCGTAGGTATAGCCTCCCTGGGTATATACGGCTTTAAATGATGATCCGCCGTTATAATCGTTGTCATCAAACCGCCAACTACCAGCGGGGTTGTTGTTACCGGCTTCATAAAGTGTAAGTGAAAAAACATTGTGATAGCCCTGCTGATAACGTCCATAGCCATCGTAATAACCATCCGTTACAGGGTACATGCTCCAGCTTCCATACAATGAACCAATCGCATCACTGTAAGAAACGTTTCCGTTGGATTTAAAAACGAAGGTGCCATTTTCATAGCCAGTGCTAACGGACTGCCATTTGTAAGCATCATATCTTTCTACAGATTGCAAATACCACCTGCCAGATAATGCAGGTGTATAAGAAACATCTACAAACTTCTTGCAGGAAGAAGCAAACATTACAATAAGAGCGGTTGATAAAAGGAATAGTAAATTTCTTTTCATAATAGAGTGTTTACTATTATACATTCAAAAGCATACCGGATGATTGTAAGTAACTGTTAAAACAAAAAGGGCCGAAGCCCTTTTCCATTTTATTTTTATTGCCATTAAACTATGCTGAAAAACTAACGTCTATGCGCAGGCTTTTATAAATCCAATTTATCCAAAACTATTTTTGCCATTTTATAAAATGCCTCGTGTGTATAACCGGCTATATGCGGTGTTACCAGCACATTATTTTGCGCAAGCAGCCATTGCAGTTGTTCTTTCTGCTCTGCAGTGTAAGTGTCCAGTTTTTCGTTTTCTAATACATCCAGTGCCGCGCCTGCTATTTTATTATTCCTGAGGGCATTGATAACAGCAGCCGTATCATGCACTTTACCGCGTGATGCGTTAATGAAATAAGGTTTCTGTGTAAGTGCATTAAAGAAAACATCGTTGGCCATATGCTTTGTTTCATCTGTAAGCGGCACATGAAAACTAATAACATCTGCATACCTGCATATCTGATCTAATTCCGCTTCCCTGATATTTCCTTTGGCGAAACCATTTTTATATTTATCATAGGCCAGTATGGTTACATCAAAAGAGGAAAGCACTTTGGCAAAAGCGCCACCCGCATTTCCGAAGCCAATAATACCAACTGTTTTGCCAGTTAATTCATAGCCGCGGTTTTCATCCCTAATCCATTTGCCTTCTTTTACTTCATTCATGCTCTTATAGATATTATTCATAAGCCCCAGCAACATGCCCAATGCCTGCTCTCCTACTGCATTGCGGTTTCCTTCCGGGCTGCTTACACATTTTATTCCTTTTGCTTCTGCATAATTGGTATCTATTAATTCCATCCCGCTGCCTAAACGGCCAATCCATTTCAATAATGGCGCTTTGTCTATAATAGCTTTATCAATGGTAAGACGTGTGGTAACAATCAGACCTTCTGCTTCATGTATAATGCTTTCTAATTGGGCATAGGTTATTTGTGGTTGATAAACAATTTCAAAACCATTTTTCTCCAGGCGTTCTTTAAGGTAATCGTGTACTTTGGCTGTTACTATAACTTTTCGCATAAATATTTCCGTGCTTTATCTCATTTTAAATGTTAGCGATGCAAATTGTTCAATACTCAATTGCTCCGCTCTTTTATTAAATATTTCATCGTTTAAAAGTTCCGGCTCAAACAAACCTCTCACTGCATTGCGCAATGTTTTCCTGCGCTGATTAAAAGCAGTTTTAACCAATAAGAACAAATGTTTCTCGCTCCTCATTGGTACGCTTGTTTGCAATGGCCTCAAACGAATGACTGCACTCTTTACTTTGGGTGGCGGATTAAATGCATTCTCATCAATTTCAAATAAATACTCTGCTGTAAAAAATGCCTGTACCAATACACTGGTTACACCGTATACTTTACTGCCTTCTTTGGCAACAATTCTTTCTGCCACTTCTTTTTGAAACATGCCCACCATGCACTCAACATTCTCTTTCCATTCTAAAATTTTAAAAACAATTTGAGAAGAAATATTATAGGGGAAATTACCCACTACTGTAAAATTTCCTTCAAAAGGTTTTTCAATATCCAGGAAACTTTTATGAATGATTTTGTCTTTTAGCAAAGGATAAGTTTGCTGCAGGTATTGCACTTTCTCATCATCTACTTCCACACATTTAAAATCTATACCTGGCAAAGGCAGCAGGTATTTTGTTAATGCACCACCACCCGGACCTACTTCCAATAATTGTTGGAAAGCATTTTCCTGCAATGCAGCTACTATTCGTTTACAAACAGATTCATCTTTTAAAAAATGCTGGCCAAGAGACTTCTTTAACGTATACATTACTGCAAAAATACAGCAAGTTGTTTAGTTAGCCGGCCCAAACAAAAAACCCTCCACAGGGGAGGGTTTGGCTAGGGGAGCCTTTGGTTGTTAACTGTACTGCTTATCTTTAATTTTTTCTGATAATTAATTTTACGTTAGCGTGTGCATTGCCTGCATCCAAACGCAGTATGTAAATACCACTTGCTAATCTGTCTAATGATTGAAGGTTGACCTGGTTGTTACCCGCGGTTACTGCGATATTTTGCATAGATACCAGTTGCCCCTTGTTATCGATTATAGCAATATTTCCACTAGACGCTGCTGTTACATTGAATTTCACCGTAGCCCTATCCACTGCAGGGTTTGGATATACTACCACAGATTGACTGATATCTGTATTGTAGGTAGATTTTACAGTGCTGTATTTAACTGTACCACCTACTGCATTCAGCTTAATTCTATAGTACAATTTACCTTCAGCAGCAGTCTTGTCTGTATAAGAATAACTTGTATTAGTGGTAGAATTATTGCTGGCAACACTGGCTATGGTAGACCAATCCAGTCCATTTACAGATCTTTCTACATTAAAGTTTGAAAGTTCGTTTACATTGCCTGTTATAGTCCAATTTAAAACAGTAGCTGCGCCTGAATTTTTGCTAAGATCAAAAGCAAGGAAATCTACCGGCAGGTTCATACCCAATACGACCGGGTAATCTTCAACCTCACCATTTGCAAAATAACCTGTAGCGTCAGATGTAGTCATTCCATTGCTAGCGCTGGTAACCCTTATGCGCAAATAAGTTCTCAGCAAAGAGCTCGTAGGCACAGTTATAGAATTCCAGTTGATAGTAACAAGCTGTGTAGAGCCGCTGTTATTTACTGTAACCGATCTTCCTTCGCCAGCATCAAACACACCATTGAAGTTGTAATCTAACCAGGCTATTACTGTAGCATTGGAGCCAGTGTTATTAAATACATTTACTTGTATAGAATAATTAGTTGTACCACCAAAGTTCAATAAAGAAGGTGCTGCACCAAGACCGTCATCATAATTGTCCTGGTCTGCCTGTGTTGTTTGCCCCCTGAAATTCCATTCAATATCTTCATTTGCACCGAGACGCAATTTAGAATCAATTTCATGAACTGCAGGATCACCTGATGTTGGATCATAACTTGCAGGTGCATCGCCAAAATCTACTTTTGGTTTGAAAGCTTCGCCACCATCACGTGCATTACTATTCCAGTCTGCAGAAGTAGCACCTGTAACATTTACTTTAGTTCCAACTACTCCAGCAGCATAAGGCGCAATTTTATCATCCAGCCAATAAAGGCTACCATCCCATGTTTGTGTTACCTGGCGGGGAGTGGTTTGGCCACCAGTTGGTGTATATGTATTTACAATAAGGCCAGACTGCAAACTGTAGTGAACAAAATTAGGACCATTGCTAGAGCTGTTAAAGTCGATCAGTAATCCATCTTTCAAATCAAAATCACCCCAGTCATGTATTGTATTACCAGCACCATCATCTGCTAGATATGCATATACCTGGCTGGCTTTGATAGCATTACCAGAAGCATCAAAATCAATTCTCCATACCATGGACTTTCTTTTTGCTGAACTGGCGTTGTTGTCTTTATCAGGACCTGAACCTTCAATACCCAGGTAATAAGCGCCATCGTAAAATGCACCACCACCAAGCTCAATACCCTGGTTGAACGTAGGTATGCCTAATGTATTTACGTTAGCAATAACAGTGGTAATTGTACCTGTATTATAATCGTATTTTTTAACACTTTTATTAGCAGCAATGGTTGCTGCATTGGTATTACCATCGGCGCAATAATAAACGTAATGCTGATAAGGGTCGTAACCAAGGTTATTTTCGTAAGACAATGATGCGTCCTGGAACATATTTTTTGCTTTACCAGTAGCAGGATCAACATAAGAAATATTATTGCTGGTTGAATTAGCAACTACGTAAGAAGGCTGTCCGTTATACGGTTTTGCAACAGCAAAATAATTATTAGGAAAACTCTGGTAAACACAAGCCGCAATATCAGAAAACCAGAAATCGCCTGCCGTGCCGCCTATTGCTATTGAAACAGATTTCACACCATTGGTAGAAGAACCAGGTATAGATATATTAAGTGTTCCTTTTGTGCTTGAATTAGATACGCTTGATGCCAATGCAGTTGCAGAAGCGATAACAGTACCACTGCCTAAAACTGTAACATTGCCGCTTGTAACCACACTCATCGTAACCGCAGTAGCGATTCCTAATCCGTCTTTTGCAGTGATAGTAGCAGTTTGTGAAGCGTCTATATCATAAAGGCTGAACTTTACATTGTTTACAATGCTATCGAAAGTAAGTGTAATAGTACCATTACCTGTGTAAGCAATAGCGTTGCCCGAACCATAAGAACCTGATGTTGCAGTGTTGGTGGTATTTACACCAGTAGAAGTAATAGAACCACTGGTCATATAAATATTTACAATGTTTCTGCCGATAGAAAAGTTCTGGCTTTTTATCATTGCAGAGGTAACATATGTAGAAGGATAATAAGGTATAGTACCGTTTGAATAAAGATATTCTCTGTTATCCCATTTTAGGGTGGCAGTAGACGCACCTGTAGGACACTGCGCATTTATTGCCTGAACAGATATCAAGCTAATAGCAAACAGGCATACAATCGTTTTAAACAGGGGTTTGAACCCGAAATAAATCGGATTCAACGGATTATGCTCATTCATACGAGTATAGGATTTACCAGAAACAGTATTTCTACTGTCTACTACTAAACATTTAACGCATAAATCGTAAATATTAGTATTTACAAATAGTAAATACAAATACCTACTCAGTATAAGTACTATTTGTTCTACCATATCAGGGTTTGTTCTTTCGTTTTTCATGATTTACTATTTTAGAATAATAAATTTGCTTAGAATCACCAACAGACATGCCATGAAGGAACTGGAAAAACACTTAAGCCCAAACAAGCGCTGGTTGTCAGAAAAAAAATAGATTACTACTGATTACTAAGAAATTGTACTTAAAATTTTTCGACGAATGGATGGCTATAAAACAGGAGAATTAAGTAAAATCCAATATTATTCCGTAGATGGGAACAGCTTTTGGGAATCGGGAAAGAACGCTAAATGCTTGTAACAGGAAATACCAGACTTGAGCGTAGAAGTACCCGGATTGTTGTAGATACAGCTCATCTTTACCAGTAATAATAAAATAATACTTAGATGAGCAAAGCTTTTCTATTTTTATTCAAATCGCTTTATAAATCAACTTTTTAAATTATTTCTGCAGGATGAAATCACCTATTCGCGCCAATCGTATTTTATTGGGCATTTTATTACTAATCGTAACAGGCCAGGCCAAAGCAGACAGCACTTACATAAAATTTGGCGCTGTCTGGAAGTTTTTTGATAAAGGCGTTGCTGCTCCTGTTGGCAAAGCGGCAGCAGACTGGCGCCAGCTTTCTTTTAATGATGCATCATGGAAGAGCGGACCGGCAGAGTTTGGCTATGGCGCCAATAAAGAAAGAACAACTATAAGCTTTGGGGCCAATGCGGACAATAAATACATCAGTACCTATTTCAGGCGGGTTGTAAATATTGCAAACCTTGCAGACTATACTAAAATCAGGTTGAATGCATATATAGATGATGGCGCTGTAATTTATGTAAATGGTAAGGAGGTTGCCCGTTTCAATATAGAAGGTCAACCAGACTACAATACGCTGGCTGCAAAAGCAGAAGACAATGGAAACACCATTGCCAGTTTTGATATACCCGCCAGCAAATTTGCGAAAGGAAAAAATATAATAGCAGTAGAAGTACACCAATCTGCAGCAAACAGTGTTGGTTTAAGTTTCGATATGGAATTGATTGCTAAATCAACTGCTGTAACAGAACCAGAGATACTGCGTGGCCCAATGCTACAGATGGTAAGCGAAAATGCCATTACCATTAAGTGGACCACCAGCACAGCCAGTTCTTCACGCATAAAATTTGGGAGCAATGAAAATATTTTAAGCACTACACTCACAGATAAAAAAGATGTTACTGATCATGAAATGCGCATTACCGGATTGCAACCAGATAAAAAATATTTTTATGCAGTAGGTACAACTACTTCTATTTTAAAAGGCAGTTACCGCAATTATTTTACTACAGCCCCGCCTGCAACTACCAAACGAAAAATACGCATTGGTGTATTTGGAGACCCCGGTACCGGAACTATCAAGCAAAAGAGCTCCAGGGATAGTTATATAAAATTGAAAGGTGGTTATAACAATGCAGAAATGGTAATCATGTTAGGCGATAATGCATACAATGCGGGCACTGAAACAGAGCACAGCAATAAGTTCTTCAACATTTACGATAACAATGTTTTTGACAACAATGTTATCTTTCCCGTACCAGGCAATCACGAGTATGCGAATGATCACTCCCGTGCAGTGGATCACAATATTCCTTATTACAGTGTTTTCACAGTACCAACCAATGCTGAATCTGGTGGACTTGCATCTGGTACAGAGCATTATTACTCGTACGACTACGGGAATATCCATTTTATCATGCTGGACTCTTATGGATACGATGGAGGCAGCCGCCTTTATGAGGATACCGCCAATGGTCCGCAGGCAGTTTGGTTAAAAGCAGATTTAGCTGCGAACGCTGGCAAACATAAATGGACAATAGCCTGCCTGCATCATCCGCCTTATACCAACGGCTCACATATTTCTGACAAGGAACAAGACCTGGTAGCCATCAGAAGAAAAATAACGCCTATACTTGAAAGGTTCGGAGTAGACATGGTACTGGCAGGTCATAGCCATGTATATGAAAGAAGCTTTCTGGTAAAAGATCATATTGGGTTTGCAGATTCTTTTAATGATGGCACAATACCTGGTGGCACAGCCGTAAGCTTATCCAATGCCCGTTATGATGGAAGCAAAGGCAACACTGCTTCTGCTGATACTAGTGCCTCAAATGGTTCCTGCCCATACTTTACAATAGACAGTGTATACAAACATGGTACTGTATATGTGGTAGCTGGTTCTGCAGGACAGGTAAACAGCAATAGCGCCAATACCTACCCGGTTTTTTACACACGCAACCAGGCAGGCAGCATAGGCGGAGAAACCGGTGCACTCTACCTGGAAATAGAAGACAACAGGCTTGACGCAAAATTTGTAGGTAGTAGCGGCACTATACGTGATCAGTTTACCATTATGAAGGGTGTAAATAGAAAAACTATTATTAACGCTACTGCACAAAAACCTGTTGCTCTATCTGCTTCCTGGATTGGCGCTTACAACTGGCAAGCTATGCAGGGTGCTCCTGCTGTAACAAAAAATCAGCAACGCAGCATATCTGTAAAACCTGTATCAACCGGCCAGTTTACCTATTATGTAAGCGACAGCATCAGCCCCGAAAAGACTTGTGTGTCTGATACATTTACATTGCAGGTTACTTCTTCCATGGCGGTGACAGTTTCAAATTTTGATGCTTTGGTAAAAAACAAAACAGCACAGGTACAATGGACAAGTATGGCAGCCGCCAATAATGATTATTTCACCATAGAGCGTTCTGCCAATGGACAAGATTTTGAAACCATTATGGTAATGGATGCCAATGATAATAATAATCCGGCTATACATTATGAATTCGCAGACAATATACCATTGAAAGGAAAAACTTATTACAGGCTTTCTGCAACAGACAAAAACAATAACAAAGTAATTGTAGGCATTAAAAGTATCTTCAACGAGGCCGAAGGCATTAAAGGCGCTGCAACAGGTACTAATTGATCAATAAATGATGATTCTTGCACCGATGCCTACTTAAAGAAATTAATCGCTATAGATCATGAAGAGAAAGCTGCACATGCTTGTAATATTGTCTTGCATCATCTGCAGCTTTTCTTATTTCACTTCACAATCTCCTACACCTAAAGAAAAAATTACAGCTTACTATGTTGCGCAGTTTAAAGAGTTGCAATTTAAGCTCGAAGCCCTGCGTACAGCAATAGCTACCGATAAAGACACAACAAGCATCCGCCAAAGTTTTTTTGAAGCCCGACTGGCTTATAAAAAAATTGAATTGATTTTAGAATATTATTTTGAAGGTGATGCTATTAAATTCAACGGGCTGGCAATAAATTTTATTGAAGAAGAAGACCCTATGGCTTTCCAGGAACCACAGGGCTTCCAGGTAATAGAGTCTTTCTTGTTTCCTGAATATAACCGGCAAAAAAAAGATGAACTGCTACAGTACATTAATAAACTCATTATAATCACAAACGGGCTTGCCAATAACAGCCAGTTGTTTGAGCCGGAAGATTATATGCCAGATGCAATGATGGAAGAATTGTACCGCATCATATCGCTGGGCATTACAGGTTTTGATTCTCCATTGGCGATATATTCATTACCAGAAGCAAGTGCAGCGCTTAATAGCGTACAAGCAATGGCAGAAGCTTATAAAACAATATGGCAACCATCTCAACCAGGTTTGTATAGCAAAACCATACAATTAATAATACAGGCGAAACAATTCATCAATCAGCACAATGATTTCAATAGTTTCAACAGAATGGTTTTTATAAAATCTTATCTTAATCCGCTATGCGATGCAATTGGCGCTATAAAAGCAAAAGAACATTATCCTGAAAACAAAGCACGTTATACGCTCATCAAAAAAAATGGCAGTTTATTTAACTATAACAGTTTAAACCCCGGTATCTATTTTTATGACGATACTGTTAACCTTGCAAGAATAGCTTTGGGTAAACAATTATTTTACGAACCATTGTTATCTACCACCGGGAAAAGATCCTGCGCCAGTTGTCATCAACCAGCAAAAGCATTTACAGATGGGTTGCCAAAAGCATTGCAATTGGATGAGCATAGCACCCTGCCACGAAATACACCTACACTTTGGAACGCTTCATTACAAATGAATTTGTTTTACGATAGCCGGCATGTGAAACTGGAAGATGTAGTATTGGAAGTACTGGCAAACGAAAAAGAAATGAACAAAGGCGCAACAGCAGCCATCAGTAAATTATCGCTTTCTGCAAACTATAAAAAAAGTTTTGGTGATGCTTACCCTGGCAGTGTTGGCGCTATTACAGAAACACAGGTAGCACAATCAATAGCCGCTTATATTAAAACACTGATTAGTTACAATTCTCGCTTTGATAAATTTATGCGTGGCAACAAAAACGCAATGAATGCTATTGAGGTAAATGGCTTCAATTTGTTTATGGGTAAGGCCAAATGTGCCACTTGTCATTATGCACCGCTGTTTAACGGTTCCAAACCTCCTACTTATTATTACCAGGAGTCTGAAGTAATAGGAGTACCTGCTACAGTTGATACCATTCACCCCGTATTGGATAGCGATTCCGGAAGAGTTCACACTTTGAACCTGCCATTTTTTAATCACGCATTTAAGACACCCACGCTAAGGAATATTGCTTTAACCGCACCTTATATGCACAATGGGGTTTACAAAACACTGGAGGAGGTGATTAACTTTTACGATAAGGGAGGCGGCCAGGGATTGGGCTTGAACATACCCAATCAAACATTACCGGCCGATAAACTGCAACTCAGTCCTTTTGAAAAAAAAGCGCTGAAAGCTTTTCTTCTAACGCTTACAGACACCAGCGGTACCGCACAACGCACCTATTAGCTAAAGCCTTGCAAAAAGCCTTTTATGTTTCCCCTCATTGGCCTAACTTTGACGACATTGCAAAAACAAAAATTATGCACCCACAAGGCAACGCACATACAAGACCAGTAATTGGCATTTCCTGCGGAGATATTAATGGCATTGGCATAGAGCTTATCATTAAATCAATGGCAGATGCACGCCTGTTAGAAATATGCACGCCTGTAATATTTGCTTCCAATAAAGCAATTAACTTTTATAGAAAATCTACCCCTGAAGCAAATTTCAATTACCAGAATACGAAAGAGCTTAACAGGGTTAGCCCCAAGCAGGTAACAGTTTTTAATTGCTGGGAAGAAGAAATTGCCATTAATCCCGGTACATTAAATGATACTGGTGGTATTTATGCAGTTAAATCGCTGATAGCAGCAGGCACAGCTTTAAAGGAAAAAAGAATAGACGGATTGGTGACAGCTCCTATCCACAAAAAAAATTCGCAAACAGCCGAATTCAATTACACGGGGCATACACCTTATCTTAAAAACCTGTACAACGCGAAAGATGTATTAATGCTGATGGTAGCAGAAAACATGAAAGTTGGATTGGTTACAGAACATGTTCCTGTTAGTGAAGTAGCAAAATATATTACTAAGGAAGCCATCATATCCAAGCTCTCCATTTTAAAAGACAGTCTTCAAAAAGATTTTGGCATAGATAAGCCCAAGATTGCAGTGCTGGGTTTAAACCCTCATGCTGGTGACGACGGACTAGTAGGTAAAGAAGAGGAGACAGTTATTAAACCCGCTATTAAAGATTTTAAGCAAAGCAATAACAATGTAATTGTGTTTGGTCCTTATAGTGCTGATGCATTTTTTGCACGTGGACAGCACGAGAAATTTGATGCGGTACTGGCTATGTACCACGACCAGGGCTTGATACCTTTTAAATCATTGGCATTAGGTGAAGGAGTTAACTATACTGCCGGTTTAAGTGGTGTAAGAACTTCTCCAGACCATGGTACTGCTTTTGATATAGCCGGTAAAAACAAAGCGGATGCTTCTTCTTTTATTGCGGCCATTTTTTCTTGTGTAGAAATCATTAAACAACGCAGTGAGTATGAAGAATACCACAGAAACCCGTTGAAGAGAATGAAAGACAAATTACTGGCTGGCGCAGAAGATGAAAAGATTGATATTGAGTTAGAAGGAAATTGAGTTGTAAGTGGTAAGTTTTAAGTGATACGTTTTGGTAGAATGATTATTTAGGCTATACCATTACTGTTTGAATATACCATCATTTATTCCTTTGTTGATTACATAATTGCTGTATGCAATTTCTATTTTACCACGCTGGTTTTGCGCACTGCCATTGTCTTTCTTTTTCTGGCTGCCATCATCATAATCAAAAGTTACACCTTTGGGAAGCTTATAATCCTGGGTGTTAAAAGTAAAAACAATTTTATCAGGCAAAGCAAGTGCGGAAAACTGCCCGTAACTCATTTCCAGTTCATTGGTGCCGCTTTCACGTGTAGTTGTTTTTGCTTTTAGTATCAGCAGGTTTTTCTCATCAATATATAATTGAGATAACACCACTTCGCCATTTTCATCAACAGGCAATAGTTTTACAACCTTTACCGGCACGCCGTTTATATTTCCTACTCCACCATCAATAGCCTGGTATTGTCCACTCAATAGGTTGTTGAGGCTTATGCTTACAGCACCTTTAGGTACAAGTGATATTCCTTTCTCGTTTTTGATTTTTATTTTGCCGGGTTTCTTAAAATAAACTTTTACTTGTGCAGCAGGAACCTTCATAAAGCTGACATTGGTTTTCATTTCACCAGTAGCCACATAATCATTTACTTTTTCCAATTTGGCTTTCACCTTCTGCAATAAGGCTGCAGCATCCTGTGCATTGCTATAGTAGCCTATAACCAACAAACACATCAACAAAATAAAACTGCGCATCATAATATCTTTATTAGCTTAAAATATCTTTTCTTTTAAAAATGACAATAGCACTGCTTGTAAATGCAAAAATGTATAACAACAATATGCCCATGCTTTTCATAACTGCGGGCAGATTTTCTATAGTACCCGGTATGCTAATTCCTTCCGAATCCGTTTTCAGGTAGAAAAAACCTTTCCACCCCAGCATATGAGAAGTAAAAAGATATGGTTTTACTGTGCGATCATAAAGCGGTATCTGCAACTCAGAAAGGATGGTGAAAACAATTACAATACTTATAGTGGAAACAATAGGTCCAATTGAATTGTCCGCAAAAACAGATAATAAAAAAGCCAGTGAAGCTACCGTGGTTAATGCAACAGTAGCATAAGCAAATGCGGCCAGGTAGCGCCACATAATATCGTTTCGGCTAATAATCTCAATGGCATTGCTTCTTGCTACAATCAGATCATTAGTACCAAATAATACAATGCTTAATGCCAATGAAAGCAGCGCCATCCACGCCAGCAACAGTCCGGTATAAATAACAGTGGCCGTAAACTTTGCCATCATCAATTGCATGCGGCTAACAGGTTTTGCTACCAGCAAACGCAATGTGCCCATATTTGCTTCCCCTGCTATTTCATCACCAGCTACCAATGCAATAAGCAATGGTATATGTATCAGCAACAGGTTTAGTATTACAAAGCAGACAAAGTATCCGTTCAGGATAGTATTGTAAGGAATTTCCAATGTATCCTTTAAACTGCCTAGTATAAATTCAATATAAGATTGCCCGTCGAATTTTAAAGCTATCTGCACAATTATAACCATGGCAGCAATGGCCCCGAAGCTTATATAGGTGCGGGGTTTGCGAAATATTTTAAACAGCTCAATTTGTAAAAGTTGCCACATGCTGTTGATTGCCGGTTAATGATAAAAAATATTTTTCCAACGAATTACCCGGTCTGAAGCCGGTTACTTCAATACCCATTTGCACTAACTCTTTATTTAGTTGGGCCAGCTTGTCTTTATGCAATTGAAATACCAGTTGCTGCGGCTCTACCTGTTGCAACATGCTTGCCCAAATGCTTTGTTTTACTTTTTCTTCCGCTGCTGCGGCGTTGCTTACAGATACTTCTACAATTGTTTTTGCTGGATCAAATAACTCCTGCACATTTCCTTCAATCAGTTTTTTGCCCTTGTCTATAATTAACATGCGGGTTGCTATCAATTCCATTTCGCTTAGCAGGTGAGAAGAGACCATTACTGTTTTTTTCAAGTGACGGCTCAAATGCATAATAAGATTGCGCATGTCGGCAATGCCCTGGGGGTCCAGGCCATTTACCGGCTCGTCTAATATTACTAACTGTGGATTATGCACAAGGGCTATTGCAATACCAAGCCTTTGTTTCATTCCCTGCGAGAAGGTTTGTGCTTTACTGCCAGCCCTGTCTGCCAGGCCCACCATTTCCAATTGCTCCATTAATTGCTTTTTCTGTACCCGCATGCCACTCATTTTAGCAAACAACTGCAGGTTTTCATAAGCTGATAAATATTTGTATAAATCAGGTCTTTCTATAACGGCACCTACTTGTCGTAATATTTCTTTTCGTTGTGTGCGTAGGTTCATGCCAAACAATTCGATTTCACCAGAAGAAGGTTTGATTAAAGTAAGCAACATGCGTATAGTGGTAGATTTTCCAGCACCATTTTGGCCTAAAAATCCATACACATCTGCTTCCTGAACGGTAAAGGAAAGATTATTAACCGCACTGATATCATCGTATTGCTTGCTGAGATGGGATACTTTAATAACATCCATGGTAGTAGTACGCAAATTTACAGGCTAAAAACCAAGTAAATGCCCCGATAGCTGTTAAAAATAAAGGGAATAACTATACGCCAGGCAACTCTCCACAACATTGTATAGTAGTTTTCCCATACACATAAATTACTCTAATTAAAACCGTAAGTTACACGTATGTAAAAAAAATTTATTAAATCCTTGCATACTTCAAATGCAGTTCCTACTTTTACCTACCCATCCTTAGAAAACACAATCTGGCTAAACAGCCATTCCCAATTCCCCTGAGACACTTTCCGTTTTTACACCAATCTGCCTATTAAAACAACTGCTATTTCCAATCTTTGTGCTGCTGCACTTTCCTAAAAAACCTCACAAAAAGAAAACCAAGATCAAATAATACGTTTGTCCTCTCCTGCGAAATTCCCCACAGATGCAATGCATCATACCTAGTGCTTTTTTTGTTAACCTTCTGAAACGTACAAAAATGAAACGGATCATTACACTCATTGCAATCCTTTTTGCAACAACCGGGGTATTTGCTCAAACTAACGAAGATTTCAACAGCCGTCCTGATGCTGACTTAAATCAGGTAAAACAATATTTACAAAATCATTGCTGGCAATTTCATGGCTTTGACATCAACAATGGCTGGGACCCTGCTATTGAAGGCGACGGTGCCATGGTTTCTGGCCAAACATCAACCAGCACACAAAACACCGGTATCTATACTCCCCTTTTAGCAGTTGGTGGCAGTGCGCACCTCAGCTTCTCTTATAAATTCAGTGCACCGGTTACAGACAAACACTGGATTAATATTTACATTACTGATGCCAGCAATAATAATCTTAACCTGCTGGATCAAATAGATCTTACAGGTAATAATAATACTACTGTATACACTTATAACAAAACCCTGAATGCTTTCTATTCTGGCTGTTATAAGATTTACATAAACTATCAAGGTGAAGGCGGCGATACCCGCATCGCCATAGACCAATTGTCTTTAAACCTGGCTACTTGCTATAGTGGCGGTTGCAATCAACCACCTGTTGCTGTAGACGATTATTTTGGCGGACAGAGCAATTATACTGCTTCAGGAACAGTAATCCCCAACGATTACGATCCGGACAATAACACTTTAAGTGCTCAATTGGTTACTAATTCAACAGATGGAACTGTAACATTAAACCCATCTGGCACCTTTACTTTTACGCCAAACCCGGGTTTTAATGGCGGTAGTACTACATTCACTTATATAGTTTGCGATAACGGTAGCCCTTCATTGTGTTCTGATGTAGCTACAGCAACAATTACTTTTGTAACTAATGGTGCTTTACCAGTAACGCTGGTTGATTTTGCAGCAGTATACAATGATGATAAAGTAAACCTGAAATGGGTATCTACTTTTGAAGTAAACAACGATCATTTTGAAGTAGAGCGCAGCACAGACGGCCTTAGCTTTAAATCTGTTGGCTCAGTAAAAGGACAAGGTACTACTAATCTTAGACATGAATACCAGTTTAATGATGACGTAAGCAAAAACGTGCTGAACAAAAACGATATCTACTACAGGTTGAAACAAGTAGACCTTGATGGAAAAGTTGCTTATAGCAAAGTATTGGTAGTGCGTGTATATCGTACCAAAACATTGCAGTCGTTAAGCGTTACACCAAATCCTGTTATCAATGATATTAAAGTAGCAGTACAATTAAACGAGAACGCATATATCGTACTGAAAGTTTCTAACAGCACTGGTATAGAAATGATGCGCAAAACAAGCCGTGGCAGCAATGGTATCAACAACTTAACATTAGAAGGCACCAGCCATTTGCAAGCAGGCGTTTACTTCCTTGAGATGATTGTAAACAGCAATGAACGCATGACAGTAAAATTGATAAAGAATTAAAATAACAGGTTTCTACAGAGGTAAAAAATATCCCCTTCAGCAATGGAGGGGATTATTTTTTGAGGTAAGACTTACTAAAGAAAATGTTGTCTTGCGATTCAGCTAGTTGAGAGAATTTGTTATTTGCCCAGGTAAGTTTGCAGATTTCTTACATATTCTTCAAAAGCAGCAATGCCCACGGGGGTAATTTTACAAATAGTTTGAGGGTAGTTATCCTTGAATTGCTTAACTACATCTATATATCCAACTTCTTTCAATTTATTTACCTGCACGCTAAGATTGCCTGCGGTAGCGTTTGTTTTCTCTTTAATAAAAGTAAACTCCGCTTCTTTTACGCTGATAAGAAGCGAAACAACGGCAAGCCGCAACTGAGAATGCAATATGGGATCTAGCTCTTTAAACACTACAATCTTATTGGATTTTTATCAGGCCCTGTTTTCTTAAATTGATTCCTGGCCATATGCCCTGGTATAATAAAACCTGCCAATGCTGCGCCTGCATGTATCAACATGGTGATATCAAATGTTTTTGCATACAAAGCAGCTATACCCAATGCCCATACCACAAATGCTGCTATAACAGAAGGCCTGAAGTTAAGCGCTGTACCATAAATCAAAGCCCAAAAACCATAAAGATTTATCAGCAACGCAAAACCTGCCACCGCACTAACACTTTGCACGTTAATGGCTATTACAATAAATATAAGCGAAATAAAAAAGCCTATGTTCAGCTTCTGAAACAAATCACCCGTATAAGTTTTAACCTTTTGCGTTTTTCTGAAAAAAACAAAACGAGTCAATACCAGCGTAGCCAAACCTAGTACATTCCAAAAAAAATAAGGATTGACAATATCCATTTTTAAATTGACAAAGGAAAAGAGAGACGCTGCCAATAACAACCAGCCCCACACAATCCAGCCCTTGCCATCATCTTTTTGTTCTTCCTTGGCAGTACTTATCATCTGCTGTATTATTTGCAGACTTTCTTCATTGGTAATTGCTTTTGTCTCCATAATTAAAAGTTTTCCTTTTTATAACGGCTGCGTAACAAATAGCCGGGTACAATCCAGGCTGCAATAACAGCCACGCTAATTAGTAGAATAACAAATTCATGCGGAATAAAAGTTGCCAATAGCGATAAACACCAACAAAAAATTCCGCCAATAATCAGTGGGCGGAATTTGAGAATAACCCCGGAAAGGAAAGTAGGCATCCCGTATAAAGTTAATATAACAATATTGGCTATGTACATCTGTTCTGGTTGCAATGTCTTGCTTATTATCACGAGGCTTAACATCAGCATGATGACAGATACCATCCACACATAGGCGATAATCTCTCCTGTATAGGTTCTTACAGGTTTGTTCCTGTTTAGTTTCCTGTAATAAATAATTTGTACCAGCATAGCCAGCCAGGTAAGGCTCCATACCAAATAATACTTTTCATAATGCAGCAAATGTTCCATCACAAATTGAGACAAACTGCAAAATAATATTACCCATCCCCACAACAAATAAGCAAAACCATTTTCACTGAATTGGTTTTTTGCTTTGTTGATCATTGATTCAATAATAGCAAGGCTCTCCTGCTGTGTAATATTATTTTCTGCCATAGCAATTTGTTTGTTTATCAAATATAACATTGTGTTGCAGGCAGTCGCCACCAACACAATGTGCATTTAGATACATTTATTTAAGCTTATTGGCATTGTGCCAATTTATCTTCTGCCTGCTTTTGCCCCCAGGTTGGATACAATGGTTTTGGCTGTGCAGCCTTAAATAAGGCTACTGCTTTTTCAAACACTGGCTTTGCTTTGTCTTTACCGCCTCCAAATTGTACAGGAGTACCAAACAAACTTTCGCCTTGCAAATAATACAAACGTGGATTATTTGGATCAAGTTTTAAACCTTCCTGCAAAGCAGCCGCCGCTTTTGCACCATAAGATTGCCAGCGTGTTTGAGGATCTACTACCATTTGCTGTGTGTTCATCATATTTTCTACAGCATAGAGCTCTGCATTTTTTTCAATAGCTTCTGCCTTTGTTAAGTACTTGGCAATCTGTATTGCATTGCCATCTTTGTCTTTTACATCGGGCCTCCAGCCAATCCATGTTTGCGCAAGCGCTGCATAATAATAAGGCAGCCACTGTGTTTTTTCTGCATCACCCACCCTTTCAAAAGCAGCAGCTACATCCTGCAAATCGGCTACAGACTTGGCAGCATCCAATGCAGCTATATTTTTTTGCATCACCGCAGTATACTTATCGCTTTGTGCAAATCCTGTTATTGCCATTGCACATACAAGAAAAGAGAGCATCAACGTCTTCATACTTTATAATTTTTAAAAATGATGAATGATATTTTATGAACCTGTTATTTTATAAATTATTATTAATTGCATCCTGAGACCTGTCTACACCCCAACTAATAAAGCAACCAATAAAATAAAAGCGATTGGCCGGCGGTGTTATGGGTTGTTTTACCATGCCACTGTAAGAATAGTTGTAACCATACACAGGATTATACCCAAGTATATTGCTTACACTCGCAAACCACACAATGAACGATTTAGCATTTGTCTTGCCCACTGAAGGCACATACTCCATACTAAAATTGAGGCTGTGGTAATCTTTGGTTTTTCCTTCGTCTGCTATGTAATATTTATTGCTATTATTGATCATGAAATTGTAATACGGTCTTCCGGTTGCATAACTATATGTAAAGTTGAACCCGGTTTTCATTTTCGTGAAAAACCTTTTCATTACCAGCGATGCAGTATGAGTAGCTGCAAAATTTGGTCTTAATGATTCTGTATAATTTAAATAATTGCGTTTTGTATCCAGGTAAGAATAACTGATCCAGTAATCAAAATCTTTTATTGATTTTTTATCGCGCCAGAATAGTTCAAACCCTCTTGCATAACCATCACCACTGTTATTGTAAGTAGAGTAATAATAGTTAAACGGAACTGTTTTTACCAAATCGTGATATAGCTTGTAATACGCTTCTACCCGAAACACCCTGTCTTTATTCATCTTTTGGTAGTTGACTATATAATGCGTAGCTCTTGTATAGCCAAGGTTGGTAGTGTAAAACAATTGCGTATTCTCTGGCTTCTGGTAAAATTCACCATAAGCAACAGATACCTGTCCGTCTTCACCAGTTTTATACGCCAGTGAGAGACGTGGCGCCAGGTCTGCTTTATTAATAACAGAAGAATGCTCTGCCCTTAGCCCAATTTTCGCTGCCAGCGCATTGGTGATGAAAATATCAGATTCTGCAAATGCAGCAACATAACCATCCGATAGTTTGTGCAAAGTATCGTTGTAAACTGTGGTATTGTATGCATACTGGTATTCTGCCCCAAAACGCAAAGCGCTAATACCACCCAGCTTCTTCTCAAACACCGCTTTTGCCTGTGCCAGATCCTGGCGGCTTACCACTGTAGCATTTTTCGTTTGCATCCAGTAAGTATTGTAATCAAATAATTTCTGCTGGTTATTAGCATCCTGTACTTGCAAAATAATATTGTCCCTGTTGGTGCTATAGCCACCTCCCAAATTCATCTTCCAGTTTTTGCCCAGGTATTCCTTCCAACTAATATTATTATACCAGTTGCTGTTTCTTAAATTGAAAGCATCTTTTAAATAACTGCTGTCTATATCGGGCCTGCGCAAACCCAGTTGATTATGACCGAAACTGGTATAATATTTTATCATGCCGCCGGTTTTTGTTTTTATCCTGAAATTGGCTTCGCCCGAATGAAACTGTGGCATTTTAAAATAATCAGGCGTTTGCTTTATTGCTTTAAAATAAAGCCCCACATTGGTATAGCCATAGTTAATGCCCCAGGATGATTTTTTATCTTTTGCCAATTGCTGCGTACCTATACCCACAAACAATGGAGAAAGCGATGCATCCACTTCTGATTTCTCCGGCAAATCAATAGATTCTAATAATAAAACAGACGACAATGCCTGACCGTATAAAGCAGAATAACCTCCTGTGCTAAATACTGTTCCTTTAAATAAGAAAGGAGAGAACCTGCCACGCTGTGCAATGTCCGGCACGCTGGTGTTGTAAGGATTATTTACCAATGTTCCATCTATATATTGCTTGGCTTCATACCCTGCACCACCGCGTACAAACAAACCTTCCTGCTCGCCTACCTGTTGTGCACCGGGTAAAGTTTTTAGCGCAGCCGTAATATCAGCATTAGAGCCAGCTGTGGTAGCAATATCCAGCGAACTCATAACCGCCCCTCGTTTAGAATCTCCGGCAGAAAATGAGCCTGCTGTTATGGTTACAGCTTTCAATTCATTGGGTTCTTCTTTTAAAGAAGCATCTATGCTAATGGCATCTGTGCCTATAGTAATTGCTTGTTCAAAGGGCTTATAACCTACAGAACTTATTGTAAGCAGGTGTGCGCCTTTCTCTGTTGTTTTAAAACGATAGCTGCCGGTAGAATCTGAAGTAGCGCCATCGTACGAGTCTTTTATAGCAATGCTGGCTCCAGGAACGGGGCGGCCTTTATTATCTTTTATTTTTCCCGAAACCTGCACCTGGGCCATGGAAATGCTGCAGGTAAGGATAAGGCTAAATAGAATGGTTATCTTTCTCACAATAGTAAATTTGTACAACAAACATAAACTAGTTTATAATATAAACCAAATTTCGCAGACCTAAATGCCTTTATTTGGGACAAGCGGCAGAAAATAGCCTGGCTTTGCTTGTGTCACTCACTTGTACGGTAGGAAGTGTTGCAGCTGCGTTTAACGACGATTGGTAGCCACGGAGATACAGTCGGCGCGAAGAATGCACAGGGCAATTTTATGTTATTTGCCACTTAATCGTGTTTGAGATAACCCAATATTTGGCAAATAGCTACTTATCACTGGAGGCTCCTACAGAGCCATTTGGATCTATCTTATTCTTCCTATAACCAGAAAGCTCCGATGGAGCTTTAAAACCATATGTCAAACGACAATAGTTAGAGGCTAGCTAAACTTCCACCACCACTAACGACTAACGACTCATGACTCACGATTTCCGTGGCTACAAAACAAAAAAGCCAGGCATAGACATGCCCGGCGTTGTTGATCGTACCCTTTAAAATAAATCGTTTGGGTTATGTTTGGAATAACAACAGTAATTTTTAAAAAGAGCCCCGTTTAGACAAACAGGGCGTTGTTGATCGTACCCTTTAAAACTAAACTCTTACTTGTTCGACTTAATAACAGATTGAACTGCGGTTTCACTTCCGTTAGAAACCTTAATTACATACATGCCTGCGGGTACCTGAGACATAGCAATTACTTCGGTTTGGCTTGCGTATTGAACAGTATATGATTTAACTATTTGACCATTAACATTTGCTACCTGGTAGCCGATTGTTTTACCTTGCCAGTTCTGAGGAATCGTTACACGGATATCGTTCACTACAGGATTAGGGTAAGCCAATATTTTTACCGCGTCATTTGAACTTCCTACACGTACAATCTTTACTGCAGAAGTAGTGTATTTGCCATCCATGTCTACCATTTTCAAACGATAGTACAACACACCATTGTTACCTGAAGGAAGTTTATCGTTGTAAGCATAGTTGATAGCGATGCTGCTGTTGCCATTTGCAAAAATCATTGCAACATCAGAGTAATCAACACCATCAAAGCTTCTTTCTATAATGAAATGGCTCGCATTTTTTTCTGAAGTAGTTGTCCATTTCAATGCAATGTTATTGCTTGCAAATACAGCGCTCCAGTTGATGATAGTTACAGGCAGTGTAGTTGTAACCGCTGCATCATAAGTAAATGTTTTAAACCACAAAGAATACATCCTGTCTGCTGCACCGCTTACACCTGTGCTTTTAGCACCTGTACGCAACCTGAAAGAATTAGTATTAAGAAAAGTGCTTGTAGCCATTGCTGCAGTAGCATTCGTATCAACATCAGCATAATTTTTAACAGGGCCATCAAAACGTTTGCCTACTGTAGTAAGTAAACCGGCAACTGTTTCTTTTATATTTGAAGCTGCAAGTGCAGTGTTGCTTTCTAAAGTATAAGTCTGCAAACCATAATAAGACTGGTATTCGCTTATTTTATCACCATTGCCATCTATATCAAGACCAGTTACATCAAACTTAGTAACGTTGGTAGCTGTGTTAGTAGCTGTTTGTACAAAAGATATCTGAAACTCCATCCACCAATCAGTATTGCCTGCTGGAGAAGTGTTGTTAGAACCGTAAGTAACCTGTGGTTGAA
Source organism: Chitinophagaceae bacterium (assembly GCA_047602295.1). Classification (GTDB taxonomy): domain Bacteria; phylum Bacteroidota; class Bacteroidia; order Chitinophagales; family Chitinophagaceae; genus JACMLD01. The sequence continues at coordinate 6,007,905 of JASGHP010000001.1, forward strand.
AAGATTTTTCAAAACCAGTAGTGGTTAAATCAATAGTAACCAGTTTTACCATTGAAGAAGAACGGCCATTGATTTTTACTAAAGCGTCTGTGCCAGCTTTTACAGAAGGAAAACGGTAAACAGCGCCGTCTGCACCAGCAACACCAGACTGAAGCGTTGCATTTTTAAAAACCAACTCCTGAGCGCTTTGCGCATTAGCAGAAGAAAAAGCTGCAACCAGGAAAAAAATAGCAATACCTGCTTTCAGAATTGCTGAAGAAATGAAAGAACTTGTGTTAAAAGTGGGGTACAAATGTTTCATAAAGTTCGGTTAAAGGGTAAAAATTGTTGTACGGCCACAGGATTGGAAAAAGAAAATAGAGCGACTTTTCCAGGAGAATTGGAGGGGGTATAAAAAAGAAAATCAGTAAATGTTGCGAGGAGATTGGGTACGGTAAATTCAGGAGGAAGATTGGGTACTTTGCTTGCCGGTGTGTAAGTGTTTTCCGGTAACACAAAGATTAACCGTATTTTCCGAAGATGCAAGTGTTTCAAAAAAAACTTTCAATTTTTTTTTCGATGGCTTGCAACCTTCTTTCGATTAAGCGCTTAAAAAAGGCCTTGTTTGGGCACAAAAAAGCGGGCCTTTAATAAAGGCCCGCTGGTATAAAACAATTATTCTACAACTATTTATATGCCGGTGCTACATTCTTTGCCAGGTCAGTCATGCGTTTGAGGTTATCATCGCTTAGATTTCCCTTTTTAAAGTCTGCCAACACATCTGGCAATTTGGTTTCCATTTCTGTAAGGAAGTGCTCTTCAAATGCTTTTACATTTTTAACAGCCACATCCTTTAATAAACCTTGTGTTCCTAAATAAATAATAGCAACTTGTTTTTCTACACTAAACGGTGAATATTGAGCTTGTTTCAATACTTCCACGTTGCGTGCGCCTTTATCAATTACGTTTTTGGTAGCAGCATCCAAATCACCACCAAACTTAGAGAAGGCTTCCAGCTCACGATAAAGTGCCTGGTCAAGTTTAAGTGTACCAGCTACTTTTTTCATCGACTTAATCTGCGCATTACCACCCACGCGGCTTACAGAGATACCTACGTTGATAGCCGGGCGGATACCTGCGTTGAACAAGTTACCTTCCAGGAATATCTGACCATCTGTAATAGAGATTACGTTAGTTGGAATGTATGCAGATACGTCACCAGCCTGTGTTTCAATAATAGGCAATGCAGTTAAAGAGCCTCCACCTTTTACCAGGTGCTTGATAGAGTCTGGCAAATCATTCATCTTCTTAGCTACATCGTCTTTTGCAATTACTTTAGCAGCTCTTTCCAGCAAACGGCTGTGCAGGTAGAATACGTCACCAGGATAAGCTTCGCGGCCTGGAGGACGACGCAACAACAATGATACCTCACGGTATGCTACCGCTTGTTTAGAAAGGTCATCATAGATGATCAATGCCGGGCGACCAGTATCACGGAAGAACTCGCCAATAGCAGCACCTGCGAAAGGAGCGTAGAACTGTTGAGGAGCGGGGTCAGATGCAGAAGCAGCTACAATGGTAGTATAAGCCATTGCACCGTTTTCTTCCAGTGTTTTCATTACACCTGCAATGGTAGAAGCTTTCTGACCAATAGCAACGTATATGCAATAAACAGGCTTGCCTGCATTATAAAATTCTTTCTGGTTGATAATGGTATCAATACAGATAGCTGTTTTACCAGTCTGGCGGTCGCCAATTACCAGCTCACGCTGACCACGGCCAATAGGAATCATAGCGTCAATAGCTTTGATACCAGTTTGCAATGGTTCTTTTACCGGCTCACGGAAAATTACACCTGGGGCTTTGCGCTCCAATGGCATTTCGTACAATTCGCCGGCTATTGGTCCTTTACCATCAATAGGTTCACCCAACATGTTAATAACACGTCCGGAAAGACCATCGCCTACACGGATAGAAGCGATTTTGCCGGTTCTGCGAACTTTTGCACCTTCTTTAATTTCTGCACTCTCACCCATCAATACCACACCCACATTGTCTTCTTCAAGGTTAAGTGCAATGGCTTTAACACCATTTTCAAACTCTACCAGTTCGCCTGAGCGTACATTGTTAAGACCGTATACACGGGCAATACCATCACCCACTTGCAGTACGGTACCTACTTCTTCCAATTCTGCAGCCGCATTAAAATTGCTTAGTTGCTGGCGCAGTATCGCAGATATTTCATCTGGTTTAATTTCTGCCATTTGACTTTTTATTTATCGCCGGCTACAGCCGGAATGTTTAAAAAAATATATTGAACCTAAAAATTATGCTATTATTCAATTTTTGCCAATACTAGCGTATCTGCTGAATGTAAACGTTCTGGCTGAATTGCTTCTTGATATCTCTTAAATCTCTTTCTATGCTTGCATCAACCAGGTTGTTGTTAAACTCCAGCACAAACCCTCCTATTAATTCTTCTTTTACTGAAGTTTCCAGCTCTATGTTCTGAAGGCTTGTCTCTGCTTTCAGCTTTGCAACAATAGACTGCTTCAAATCATCGCTAATGGGTGTTGCAGTAGTAAGCTTTACAGTATGAATGCCTTTCATTTCATTGTAAAGGCTAATTACGGCAGTTATTATTTCCGGAATATATTCTTCCCTTGTTTTGCCAATCAGCAATTTGTTGAAAGATGCAGTAAGCGGGCTTATATTACCGGCAGTTATTGCATCCAGTATTTTCTGTTTTTTATCGCCACTGATGATTGGGCTGCGCAACATGCTTACAAACTCCGGGCTGCTTTTGCAAACAGCTTTCAGGTATTGCATGTCTTTATAAACAGCTTCCAATTGTTGCTGTTCAGTGGCTAAATCAACCAAACTTTTTGCGTACCTGCCTGCTAAACGTGGATTGGGCATATTTAAAATTTGAAAATGTGGAAGTGTGGAAATGTGAAAATTCTTCAATTAGCACATTCATCACATTTGTCACATTAGCACATTAGTTAAGTTTTACTCCGTTGGCTAAATCCTGAATGTATTTTTCCTGTGCTGTTTTATCGCCCAGTTCCCTGCGCAATACTTTTTCAGACACTTCAATTACCAGGTTACCCACCTGATTTTTAAGATCTGTAACGGCAGCCATTTTCTGCTGGTTGATGGCAGCCTGTGCGTCTGCAACAATACGATCGTACTCTGCTTTTGCTCTATCTTTTGCATCAGCCACCATTTTATCAGCAGTGTCTTTTGCATCTTTTATTAGAGCAGCTCTTTCTTCACGTGCTTTTACCAGCAATGCTTCGTTATCGCTTTTCAGCTGTTGCATTTCTGCCTTTACTTTCTCTGCAGTTGCTAAAGAATCAGCAATTGATTTTTCCCTGTCTGCAAGACCTTTTACAATGGCTGGCCATGCAAATTTTGCAAGGATAAAAAACACTACCAAAAAAGCAACCAGTGTCCAGATTAATAACCCAAATTCGGGGAGCAATAATTTCATAACCTAATTATGTTTGAACGTTTTTATATCTCTCGTAAACAAAACCGCCAGGTTGATAATAAACTGCATCCTCCGCCCTTTGCATTGGATGCAGTTTTAAGTTTTACAATGATTAGAAGATCATTGCAAGGAAACCTACGATGATTGCAAACAGTGCAGCACCTTCTACAAGCGCCGCTGTAAGAATCATGTTAGCCCTGATGTCGTTAGCAGCTTCTGGCTGACGTGCGATACCTTCTACCGCACCTTTACCAATTTGGCCAATACCAATACCGGCACCTACAGCAGCAAGTCCTGCGCCTACTGCACCACCTGCATTAGCTACTGGTGAGCTCAGAAGAATAGTCATTAAATCCATAATTGTTGACTTTATATTTGATGAATAAAAAACAAAATTCTTACGCCATTACAGGCACATCTGGCAAACCGTTCTCATGCTCGTGGTGATCATGGTCGTGATCTCCTTCCATTGCCTGGCCAATAAACACCGCTGTAAGCATGGTAAAAATGAATGCCTGCAAAAAAGCTACCAGCACTTCAATCATATAAATAAACACGGTGAAGGCAAGTGAGAAAGGCGCTGTACCGAAACCCGCTCCTGCACTCATGTTTCCGAAAATGAATATCAATGAGATAAGACAGATAATAATGATGTGCCCAGCCACCATGTTGGCAAAAAGACGAATGATAAGGGCGAATGGCTTAATGAAAACGCTCAAAAACTCCACAGGTACCAGGATAAGCTTTACACCAAAAGGAACGCCCGGCGGATTGAAAATGTGTCCCCAGTAATGTCCGTTTGTGCTAAACATAATCACCACAAATGAAATAAGGCCCAGTACAACCGTAAAAGCAATATTGCCTGTAACGTTAGCAGAACCAGGTATTAAACCAAATATGTTGTTGATAAGTATGAAAAAGAAAACAGTGAGCAAGAAAGGAAGGTATTTTACATATTTCTTTCCAAGGTTTGGTACAGCCACTTCATCACGTACAAAAATAATAACTGGTTCCAGCAAGCCCTGCGCTCCTTTGGGAGCTGTAGTAACGCCCTGGCCCATTTTGTACTTTTTAGCGATGCTCAGCATAATCCAGGTAAAAATGAAAAGTGCCAGAATCATCTGTACCACGTTGCGGGTAAGAGAGATATCATAAATCTGAACGGAAGAATCTATTTCACCAGCTTCATTTACAGCTACGATGTCCTGTACATTGTATTTGGCGGGATCAAGATGCAATTCTTCAATCTTTTCCTCGGTCAACATCAGGTAGCCCTTATATTCTTCTTCTCCGTGATGGAAACGGGTAGACATGAAAGCATCCAGGCCCCTTTGTTTTGAATAAAGAATGATGGGAAGCGGGATGGAAATGGGATCTTTTTCGGTGCCCATTATATGGAACTCGTGATTGTTTAGCACGTGGCCAAAAATGATTTCCTTACCATTGAAGCCTTTCTTTTCTTCTTTTTTCTCGCCTTCGGCTTCTTTTTTCTCTCCATGTTCCTGAGAAAAAGCTGCGTTGGAAATAAAAAGGAAAAATACGCTGAAAACCGCTGCCAATAAGGATTTGAGGCTCTTTGAAAACATACAGGTTCCTAAATTTGGCGCAAAGATAAGGGTGTGGGGTCTAAAAACCGTACTGGATCGGGAAAAAAAGATACCAGCTTTCAGAGGGGCAACGCAGGCCGCTTTTTGAACGTATATCTACCCAAATAACCCTCATAAAATGACTAAGAAATTAATCCTTGCGCTATTCCTTGCCATCAGCCTGGTGGCCTGCTCTAAAAAAGATGATAATGGCTCTTCCGGCGATGACCATATAACCGCCTCACAAGTACCAGCTTCAGTTATGGGCAATTATAATAGCAGGTACCCATCAGCCAGCGGACAAATTGAATGGGAGCTTGAACACGGCAGCACTTACAAAGTGAAGTTTTTTATTGGCAGCCAACGCTGGCAAGCCCAGTTTAAGGCAGATGGAACTTTTATAGATGAGAAGATGATTTAGAAAGTCAGTAGTCGATAGTCGTAAGTTGGTAGCCAGGGCCAACGGCTAGTGACTAATGACTATATTTTTCTTTAGTATTTTCTTAATCATTTACAGCGCAGAATCAGCTTTCAATTTATTTCTTTGATTATCAAGCCCTCGGAACGATTGATGGTGTACTAGCAACGACTCCTAGTCTACTAGCAACGACTCCTAGTGTACTAGCAATGACTCAAGGTGTACTAGGAACGGCTGATGGTGTACCCTGAGCGACTGAAGGTATACCTGGAACAACTCAGGGTGTACCCGGAACGACTCAAGGTGCACCGGGAATGGCTGAAGGTGTACCGGGAAAGATTGGACCAAGCACAAAAATGATATTGAAAAGAAAAACATTTGGTGGCATTAAAACAATAAAGGAACTTATCCGCCCTCCTCTCTTATTTTTTTGATTCTTTCAAGTTCTTCAACATCTGTCTTGTCTTTGGATCTATTGACATTTTTTTTATTGGCGATCAGATGATTGATGTGTAGAAAAGGAACAATTATGTCATCAATTTGAGCTTCGGGAGCCATTGCAAGACATTCATCAAAAGATGCGTCCACTCCTTTTAATGACGTGAGAATATCTAACCTAACACCATTGTCTAAAGTAAAATCTATCCATCCAGGTACAAATTGCATTTCCTCTATTGATTCAAAATCCCCTAAACCCAGCGCAATAAATGCTTTTCTTAGTTTTTGCCGGTTTTCTTTTGTGTCATTAATGAGCAAATCTATATCTCCTGTGTAACGTTGATATCCGTGAAAGTTGGTAGCAAACCCACCTACCATTATATATTCAACTTCATTTCTGTTTAATACACGCCAGAGATCTAAGAAGGTATCGCCATAAACATCCATAGAAAAATATTAAAAACCTTTTTTATGATGAATTACGGCCTTGCTCATATGCGTGTTCATTTTCATTAATGTCATCAAAAATTGAAACTTTTCCGTATCCGTTCTATTGATGGCTTCCCTGAGACGGGCGTCTTCCAATTCCTCACGAGTAGCATAAACAGCCTGTGGCTCGTTGACCATATTAGAAATAACAGGCTCTTCTGGTTTATGCGGTTTCATAGTACCAAATTACTAAATTTTTTGACAAAAAGTAAAGACTAATAACAAATGATTAGTGAACGGCTGCAGGCTTCTTTTCAAATTGCATCTCGTAAAGGCGGGCATAAAAACCGTTTAGCTTTAGCAGTTCATCATGCGTGCCCATTTCTTTTATCTCGCCTTTATCCAGCACCATTATTTTATTTGCTTTGCGAATGGTTGAAAGCCTGTGCGCAATTACGATAGAGGTTCTTCCTGCTATTAATTTATCAATGGCTGTTTGTATCAGTTGCTCGCTGGCTGTATCTACAGAAGAAGTAGCTTCATCTAATACAAGTATGGAAGGATTGTAAAGCAACGCTCTTATAAAAGACAACAATTGTCTTTGCCCCAAAGAAAGTGTAGCGCCACGTTCCATCACATTATAATCATAGCCGCCTGGCAATTCCATAATAAAATCGTGCATGCCAATAAGCTTTGCAGCTTCTTCTACTTTATCGCGGCTTATTTCAGGATTGCGCAGTGTTATATTATCCATTACAGAACCGGAGAAAAGAAATACATCCTGCAAAACAATGCCTATCCTGCTTCTTAAAACATCCAAATCATACTGTTCAATATTTACATCATCTACTTTTATAGTGCCCTTCTGTATGTGGTACAGCCTGTTCAGCAAACTAATAATAGAAGTTTTACCGCTGCCTGTATGGCCAACAATAGCCAAAGTCTCTCCTGGTTGTATTGTAAAGGAAATATCTTTCAACACATACCTGTCATCTACATACGCAAAAAATACTTTATCAAATGCAACCTTTCCATTTACTACAGCTGGCGCAAATGCACCTTTTTTGCTGTCGGGTATAAAGTCATCGTTATCCAGCACTTTAAAAACACGTTCGCCGGCAATCATGCCCATTTGCAGTACGTTAAATTTGTCGGCAATCACCCTTAACGGCCTGAACAACAGGTTGAGGAATAAAAAGAAAGAAATCATTTTGCCAATCATCTCACCAGCTGCTACGGGATTGGTATCTTTTAATACATGCGCCTCGCTGGCAGCCCACCAGATAAGCAAGCTTGTTGAAACCGCTAATACAATCTCTACAATTGGGAAGAAAACTGAATAAGCGAATATGGCATTGATATTAGCATTGCGATGATCTTTATTGATTTTTTTAAACTTGGTTGCTTCTCTTCCCTCTGCTGCAAATGCCTGCAATACATGCATGCCGGTAATATGTTCCTGCACAAAGGCATTCAATGCGGCTACGGCATTGCGCACACGAATGAAAGATTTGTTTACGGCTTCTTTAAAAAAATAAGTGGCAATAATTAAAATTGGAAAGGGCGCAAGACAAATCAATGATAATTTCCAGTCTACAATAAACATTGCTATCAATATAGAAATGATAGACAGTAAATCTGCTATTATTGGAATAAGCCCATCGGAAAAAATATCGTTAATGGATTCTATGTCATTGATGGTGCGTGTGGTTAATGTTCCGATTGGTGTTTTATCAAACTGGCCGAGGTTTAAGCCTAATATTTTTTTGTACACCTGCACCCGCATGTCCTTCACTACATGCTGACCAAGCCACGCAGTAATGTAAGAGAAATAAAAGCGCACAACACTTTCTACCAGCAAAAGCACAATCTGTAAAACAGTAATTGTGATTACCATTTCAACAAAATAATTACGGCCAGTATGTGCATCACCATAAAATAATTTGTTGAAGAAGTTTAAAAAATCTGTGAAGTAATGATGCCGTACTGCGCTTCCTTTTACACCTGCATTTACATAATCATTGATGGTGACTTGCACCAGGTAAGGGCGAATGGGTGCAAGAATTGCCAGAAATACAGAAAGCAATAAAGATGTGTAGAATTTTCTTTTGTATGGTGCTGCAAAACGAAATACACGTTTCAACAATGCAAAATCGAAAATCTTTTTCCTGGGCTGCTGTTCTGACATAAGTGGCAAAGATAAAGCAAAGAAAGAATGTGATCATATCCGATGTGATGATGTCTGATTTGCTCCTATTCTTTATTGTAGTAGAAAAAGAAACAGGTCAAATCTGTAAAAATAAAAGCATGCAAAGGATACAGCCAGCCTATTATAGAGGTATTGCCTAAAAGAAATCAGACATCAAAAAATCCTACATCAGACATCTATAAATTGCTTTCTGCATTCACCGCCTTGCGATAAGCCTTGATAAAAATAGCTCCCAGGTTTTTATACGGGGGAATGTAATCGTCGAATTTGTCTTTTAATGGACCGGCAGAAAATTTCTTACCAAGGTCTTTCCACATGGGCAACCACTCAATACTTTTTCCAGTTAATAAAATATTATTCATCGCCTGCAGTATTGGCTCGTTTACTGTTTTTGTACCCACTTGTTTAGAAGAAATAATATGCGCATCGTTGCTAATATTTAGCACCTCGTTTAAATTATTATAACCTCCACATGAACCCAGGATTACTATGCGTGCAGTAGGTTGAATTTGCTTCAATGAATACTTAACATGATAACTATGCCCACGATGTATAAAAATTGTTGGCCGCAAGTGCTGCGACTGAAGATAAGCGTTCAGTTTTTCCTGTGCTTTTTCATCAGGATCGTCTGGCCCATCCAATGGCCTGTTAGCAAATATCCATACAGGTTTGCCTTTTATAGATTTTACCGTTAGCCAACTTTCATTCTCAGTCATTTTCCATTCTGCTTTATTGGAAAACAAACTTTTAAAATTTGCGTAAGAAGTCTGGCCGTCTTTATCTTCATCACCACCATAGAAAAATGCCTGCTGTATTACCCTGCCACTATCATCTGCAAGGCCGTTGTAACCAACTGTGTAAATAGGAGGAATGCCTAATTCTTTAGAAAGATCAACCTTTTTTGTAGTGTCGGCAGATTCAAATAAAGTTTTTTCCAACCTGTACACTATCATACCATTTTTATCATTTGTCCGTACACAGCGATCATAATTCCAGTTAACCTCATCCAGCATAAATTCTGCTAATGCTGCATTCTTATCAAAAATGCTGCTATAAGAATCTGCCACATCCACTGCATCTTCTACAGAATTTGCGTTGGTAGTTTTTTCAAGCCCTATAATAAAAGCCTTCATTAAAGAAGTGGCATTATCTGCAGGCATAGATTTTAGCAATGTATCCAACGTATTATAAGCTGCAGACATTTTGATGAATTTGCGAAAATAATCTGCTTTTACACTTACAATAAGACTGTCTCCCCTTGGGTTTTTCATTTTCTCGAAAATCCTTTTAAACACACCCAGGTAGCTTGAAGTATAAATAACGTCTTCGCTGGTTACACAGAGATAATAAAGCTCCTGCGGCGTTAAAGGATCAAGACATTTAAAGCGTACTGCATCCGGCTTATCATGCAAACCATTTATCTCGTTTACAAATGCATCTTTTGCCTTATTGGCCAGCATGCGGGTAAGTGATTGCATTTCCATTGGCGTATCACGTGTTGGCGCCATCATCCTGGTTGCATACTCTATTCTTGTTTTTACCAATAGTTTATAATAGGCTACGCTATCACTTTTAATTTTATCTATTTCGTCAAAACTGAGCTTGCCACTTAACAAAACATCAATAAAGGGATAATATAATTGTCCGCTTCGGCTGCTTGCCATAAGTGCAATGGTATGCACAAAGGTGTCGTTCATCAGGCGGATGCGGGTACCCAACCTATCTCCTACCGCAGCATAATTGTAAAATTTTTTTACATCGTTGTGTGCGGCAACTTTTATCAGGCTATCTGCTTTGGGTATATCCGGTGTTCTTTGCAGAGTGCTTAATATTTCATCTGGATGTAGCTCCAGGTATTTCTCCAGCAAAATAGGAGGAGATGTTTTTACTCCGGGGTTTTCACTCGGGAATTTGAAACATTCAACCAGGATTTTGCCAACAGGATAACTGTATTCAATTACTACAGGTTCTATGCTTTGTCCCTTTGTATCCAAAGCCATTGCTTGCTCGTAAGCGTTTACCAAATCCTGTGCAATAGTGATAGGGAAATCTTTTTTAAAAACATTTGTCCTATACCCGTTTAACAGGCTTTCCAGGCCTAGTATGTATTTAACTTTTGAGGAGTGCGTTAGTGTAGAATCGAACTCAATTTTTTGTTGCAGTGCATCCACATGATCCAACAAAGCATATTCTATTTGCGCATTCACTGTTGGATCTTTTGAAAGTGTGATGGCATCGTCTTTTTTACCATCCATTTCCTTAATGCGCTGTTGCTGTGCATCTACTTTATCATGAAAAATGATACGCCCTTTATCAGCCACAAACCTATACGCAGGCGGTTGCGCCCATACAGGTACAGAAAACAGAAAGCAAAAGAGGCATGCAGATAAAAATCTTTCCATAAGGGATGTTCAACAAGTATAGGGACAAAAATACTACCAAACTGTTGCAAATCAGCAAAATTTAGCGAATCTGTTTGGGCATCAAGTAACAACGTATGGGCATCCTATTTAGTACTTTTCAAAGCTCATAAAGCAACGGCGGCTTCTAAAAATCAAACAAATCAACATTACATTTGTATTGCGTTGAGAGTCCGTACAGTATTAAGAAATTGTAAAGTTAATATTATCATTTCCCCGAAAAGCCCATTTAAACTAGGTTTGCGCAAATAAATCGTCGGTATGGAAAGCAAGGGCAAAAAGATATTGATTGCAGATGACGAACCGGATATTCTGGAGATTGTTCACTATAACCTGAAACAAGAAGGTTACGAGGTATACACCGCAAAAGATGGAGATGATGCGCTTACAAAAGCCAAACAAATAAAGCCGGATCTTATCATCCTGGATATAATGATGCCGAAAAAGACAGGCGTGGAAGTATGCTCCATACTGCGCTCTCAGCCCGCTTTTAAAGACACATTGATTATTTTTCTTACTGCGCTAAGCGATGAATCTTCACAAATAAAAGGCCTTGATACAGGTGCAGATGATTATGTAAGCAAACCCATCAGCACCAAAGTATTGGTAAGCCGCGTAAATGCACTGTTTCGCCGCATTAACAAGCCTGAAACTGAAAGCAGCAATAGCCTGCAGTTTGATAATCTTATGATTGATCCGCTGCAGTATATAGTGAAAGTGAATAACGAAGAGATGACGCTGGCGAAGAAAGAATTTGAATTGCTTTACCTGCTTGCCGCGAGACCTGGTCGTGTTTTCCTCCGCAATGAAATACTTAACCAGGTTTGGGGCAATGATGTTATTGTAGGCGACCGCACCATTGATGTCCACATCCGTAAAATCCGCCAGAAACTGGATATGGATTGCATTACCACTGTAAAAGGCGTGGGCTACAAGTTCAATTTATAGTATGCAGTATTTAGTATACAGTATTTAGACTGTAGCTTTGTGGTGTCTCAATATTTTCTTTTCAGCACAAAGTATAGAGTATACAGGCCATAGCGTCTAAATACTGTATACTGTATACTAAATACTGTACATGGATTTTAAAAATCTTTCTCCACGCCAGGTTGCCGCTATCAATGCGCTTTCTATTTCGGTGCTGGTAGCCATTGCCAATTATATTTTTATTCAAAACTGGTGGATAGCTTTACTTACATTGGTAATACTATTTATCATCTCCTATTCCCTCATTAATTTTTTGCTACAAGAGTTTATATACCGCCGTATAAAACTCATTTATAAATTTATTTACCAGACAAAGGCCAGTAAAAAGGAAGAAACTTATTACAAATACATACTGCCCAAAAAAAGTATTGACGAAGTAAGCGAAGACGTAGAAAAATGGGCAGAGCAGCGCAAGGCAGAAATTGAAATACTGAAGAAGAATGAAAGCTATCGCAAAGAGTTTTTGCAAAACCTGGCGCACGAATTTAAAACGCCCATATTTGCCATACAGGGTTATGTAGATACTTTGCTGGATGGCGCTATGGAACAGCCGGAGATTCGTAAAAAATTTTTGGAAAACGCCAGTAGAAACATAGATCGCCTGGTAAACCTGATGAATGACCTGGATGAGATTTCTAAACTGGAAAGCGGTGAGCAATTACTTTATAAACAAAACTTCGTTATACAGGAACTTATAAAAGAAGTGTTTGAATCGCTTTCACTAAAGCTTGAGAAAAAGCATATCATTTGCAGCATTAAAAAAGGATGTGAAGCACCGGTTACGGTATTTGCTGACAAAGAAAAAATAAGGCAGGTATTGATAAACCTGGTAGAGAATGCTTTTAAATATGGCAAAACAGACGGAAATATTATTGCCAGCATTTACCTGACTGATGGAGAACACGTACTTACAGAAATAAGTGATGATGGCATTGGCATTGAAGAAGAACACCTCTCTCGCATATTTGAACGGTTCTATCGTACGGATGCAGCCCGCAGCCGCGATAAAGGAGGAACCGGCCTGGGCCTTGCTATTTGCAAACACATTATAGAAGCGCATGGCCAGTCAATTCATGTACGCAGCACACCAGACATTGGTACTTCTGTTGGTTTTACACTAGACACCAAAAAAGACTAGCAAAAGAAAGCTGCTAGCTTTTAGCTGTAAGCCACTAGCCTCTTTTGCTTGGATGTTGTATAGAAAGTTTGTAAGTTTTTATTTACGAGCTTATGTAATAAACAAATCAGACATCTTCACATCAGACATTTCCACATTTATCGCATTCATCACACTTTCACATTTTTGCCAGATTTATTATTGATTTAATACGCCTGCAATTGCTTATTTTACAGTAACCAATACTTTCGCTGGTATGATCTCTGCATCTGTACAAAAAAATGCTGCTGCAAAATCTGTCTATGGCACTATTGCATGGGCTGCTTTTGCAAGCTTTGCTACTTACTTCTGCATGTACGGGTTCAGAAAACCTTTTAGTGCCACCACATTTGATGGTGAAAGAGCATTGGGTATTTCGCTAAAATCTGCATTGGTGGTAGCGCAGGTATTTGGTTACATGACGGCCAAATTCATTGGCATAAAATTCATCTCTGAAGTAAATAAAGCCAAACGTGCATTTTATATTCTTGCATTAATTGGTGCTGCGGAATTAAGCCTGTTGTTGCTGGCACTGGTGCCAAAACCATTTAATGTTTTCTTTCTTTTTACCAATGGTCTTTCATTGGGCCTTATCTGGGGATTGGTTTTCAGTTTTATTGAAGGAAGAAAGTTTACAGATTTGCTGGCGCTGATATTAAGCACCAATTTTATTTTCAGTTCCGGTGTAGCCAAAAGCATAGGCAGGGTTTGTATTGAATACTGGAACATACCAGAGATCTACACGCCTGTTGTAGCTGGCCTTTTATACATTCCCTTACTTTTCCTGGCTGTGTGGATGCTCACTAAAATTCCGCCGCCAACGCCGGAAGAAATGAGCAGCCGTGGTGTGCGTGTAAACCTGGATGGCAAAGAGCGCCTTGCTCTTTTTAAAAAATTTGCAACAGGCCTGGTAGCTATTACCGTGATTAATTTGTTGCTCACCATTTTGCGGGATGTAAAAGATAACTATGGTGTGGAAATACTACGCACAGTGCAGCCTTCTTTTAAACCTGCCATCTTCACGCAAATGGAAACTACTGCTGCAGTAACTGTATTATTATTGTTGCTATTGCTTACTGGTTTCAAAAATCATTTTAGAAGTATTGCAGCACATCATATTGCTATTGCGTGTGGGCTGGGCATAGTTTTATTAACTGCTTTATTTTTACGGTGGCAGATTCTTAACCCCGTCTTCAACCTTATTGTGTATACCATCGGGCTGTATGTTTGTTACAATACATTGCAATGCCTTTTCCTGGATCGCTTTATGGCTGCCTTTAAAGTAAAAGGCAATATTGGTTTCTTCTTTTACCTTATGGATTCCATAGGTTATTTAGGCAGTTGTTTTATTATTGTAAACAAAGAAATCTTCAGTGCAAAACTTAACTGGCTCAATTATTTTTTAAACATCAGTTTTATATTGGGCATCATTGGTCTTATTTGCATTTTAGTTTCGTGGATATACTTCAGAAAAAAATACCAAACAATAGCACTAAGTCAAGCAAATGTGTAAATGTGAAAATGTGACAAATGCATTAAAATTCAATTGGCATAAAATCGGCTATCATAATAACGTAGAACAGCTGTGATAAAAAGATAAAAGTTGATAGGCACATTAAAATTTCTATAGACATGGGCAAAGCTTCTTCTCATTACGACTTAATTATAATAGGCGCAGGTGCATTGGGCAGTTTTCATGCATACCATGCCTGCAAAAAAGGATTAAAAGTTTTAGTGCTTGAAAAAGATCTGCAACCGCAGGAAGCTACCGTTCGTAATTTCGGGCAGGTAGTACCTTCTGGCATGAGCCGTGGCAAATGGCAACATTACGGAAGAAGAAGCCTGGAAATTTATAAAATCCTGCAAAGCAAATTTGATATTTCCGTAAGGCAAAATGGTTCTGTATACATCGCATCAGACGAAACAGAAATGGCATTGATTCATGAGCTGCGTGATATCAATCGCAAAGAAAACTATCCTTCCATGCTGCTGAAGAAGGAAGATTGCCTGGAGAAATATCCTGGTTTAAAAGAAAGCTATTGCAAGGGGGCGTTATTTTTTCCGGAAGAAGTAACCGTGGAACCAGACAAGATGATACACGCAGTGATTGCCTATATGCGGGAGCAATTGTCGCTCACCTATAAACCTAATACGCTTGTAAGCTTCTGCGATAATGTAAATGGCAAATGCATAGTGGAGGATAACCTTGGTAATGCTTACACCAGTGATAAGATCATTATCTGCAATGGCCGCGATTTTAGAAATCTTTATCCCGAAGTTTTTTATAAAAGTGATATTGAAGTATCCAAATTGCAAATGATGCGCACAGTGCCGCAAGCAGATTATACATTGAAAGGTTCAATACTAACGGGCCTCAGCATACGCCGCTATGAGAGTTTTCATGAATGCCCGTCTTTTGAAAAACTGAAAGCAACAGAGATCGAGGAAAGATTTAAGAAATGGGGCATCCATATTCTTTTTAAGCAAGCCACAGATGGCAGCATTATTATTGGCGACTCACACGAATATGCAGATGCGAAAGAACAGGACAAACTTGGCTTTGATGTAAACCAGGAAATCAATGAAATTATTATTGAAGAAGCTAAGCGCATTTTCGACTTACCCGACTGGACAATGAGCAGGTACTGGAATGGCTATTACGGGCAAAGTAAAAGCCACGATGTGTTTAAGAAAGAAGTGGTACCCGATGTGCACATTGTAACCGCCATTGGTGGCAAAGGAATGACAGGTAGTGCTGGCCTTGCAGAAGAAACGATAGAAAGTCTTTATGGCAAATAATCTTTGAAGTAAAAAGTAAAAATCCAAAAGTAAGAATCGCTAATTAAGAGTCGCAAACGGCCAGGTTGAAGGAAATAGAATAAAACTAAAGGCGATTCTGATTCTAATAATGCAAGTCGCCTTTAGCTTTTGACTTTTTAATTTTGACTTGCACTCAGTTCTTTATTCAAATGCTCAATCGCTTTTTTCTTAAACATATTAATATTAGGAACCGGTAAGTTTTCAATTTTGGCAGCTTCATCCCAACGCCGCATTTGAATATATAATTCGAAAAGAGGATCTGCTTCAAACTCGCCGGCTTCTTTATCTCCCATCTTGCCACCCTGGTATTCTAGTGTTTTTTTACTGGCATCAGAAAGTTGATTATAATATTCAGGGTATTTCCAGGTGAGGTAACGTTTTGCATTTACGTGCGATGCTATCAGTTTGCACAAACGATCAGAGAAGCCTTTTTTGCGTAGGTAATCAGCTCCTACTTTTTCATGTTCCATCATGCCATATCCATCCATAGAATCTTTCACATCTTCAATAGGAAGCAAATGCCCAAAATCGTGCAGGAATGCAGCCAGTATTACTTCATCATCATATCCACCGTCAATGGCCAGTTGCGCTGCCTGCACCATATGTTCTAACTGAGATACTTTTTCACCTGCATATTCTTCTGCCCCGTGTTTATCGTAGAACTCAAAAATGCTGTTTACGGTTGATTCAATATTTGCAACTGGCATAAGCTTATTTTTTATAGAGTGATAGTATTGGTTCTGCTACTGGATGATTCGCTGTAAAAGTAAACCCTAAAAATTGTGCAATAGTTGCTGCAATTTGTTTCTGGTATAATTGGCCCGCTGTTTTTAATTCGCCTTTTGGTGCTGTATCCGGACCAATTACTGCCAGCCAAAGTTCATGTGCATCTTCAACTTTTTGTCCATGATCACGCCAGGTAGATTTTACTTTATCCCCTCTTCCATGATCGCAGGTTACAATCAAAGTTGTTTTGTCTTTGTATTGCGGAATGGATTGCAATATTTTCCAAAGATCTGCAATCATGCCGTCTTCTGCATGCGCACTACCCAGGTATTGATCATACAGGCCGCCGTGTGCAAAATCATCGGTTTCTTCCATAGCAATATACAGCAGTTTTGGATGATATGCTTTCAGGTATTCCCTGCCGGCCATATAAGTGTGCAAATCAGACCTTGTACCAATAGGGCGAGGTGCTAAAAACTGCATGTCATTTACCAATTGCAGGCCCGGGCTGTTGAATTTTAAACTGTCCGTGTCTGAATTTACATACAGCCCGCTTCTTTTAGCATTCAGTATATAAGGAAACACATCCCAGGTACTGAACACCGCAATTTTTCCTGCATATCCTTTTTGGTTATTAATATACTCCAGCACATTCTCATTCTTATTAAGAATTTTATCGTTTGAATTAACGGCAGTATCCGGATAACCGGTAAAAATTTCATTGTAACCAGGATAAGAAAACCAGTAAGGATTGGCGTTATCAAACTTGTTGTCATATTTTCTATTGCCATACAATTGCCCTTTTTCTGCAATGGTTGTCCATAAAAAAGGAAATAATTTTTTTCTTCTTTCTTCTGCAGTTGCTGCCCAAAATTGTTTTTTTATTTCATCAGGTTCCTTTGTATAAGTTTTGGTATTGAGCAATTCTTCGTCTACGCCGCCAAAAATTTCCTGCCAGCGCATGCCATCCATCGTTACTATTACAACGTTTTCTGTTTTGTGCTGTGCCTGCAGCACAATTGACATGATAAATGATAAAAATAAAAAGCTGATCCGTTTCATAAATTGAATAGTATTAGTTGGTTTTCTTTTTCTGCTTATAGTGTTGCTCTCTCTGATCATCCTCATCATCCATCTCGGGGCCCTGTTCTACTTTGCGCCAATCAATATCACGATTATATTTCTTCATGGCCTTTGTGACACTGAAAATGCGATCATCATTTCTCTCGAAAGTATAAGGTGTGTAGTCTGGCTTGTCTGTAAAAAAGTCTTGCAACAGTGAAGCTGTAACATCATACTGGTTCACGTAATTCACGCCCAAAATATTGTAAATGGTTTTAAGAATAGAACCAAAGTTTGCATGTGTATGACTTATGTAACCACGCTTTACATAAGGCCCGGCCATCATTAAAATACTTCGATGCGCATCTATGTGATCTACGCCACCCTGCGGATCATCTTCTGTAATAATTACCAGCATGTTTTTCCAGTATTTGGTACGAGACAGAAAATGCAAAATCCTTCCCACAGCAAGGTCATTATCGGCAACAAAAGAATGTGGAGAATAATAGCCGTCTTCCGGCCGCGGACCTGCTGTATGATCGTTGGGTACCTGCATAGTGATTAATGAAGGCATCGCCATTTTCCCTTTGGTATAGCGCTTCGTAAACTCCGATTCAAACTGGTTCATCCTGAATTGATCAGGAATGTTCATATTGAAGCCCGCATAGTTGTGACTGGTTCTGGTAAACAAAGCTTTTTGCATGGGCACCATTACCGCATGCGCAGCACCGGTAGCTGTGTCCATCCATTCTTCACGCACGTGGGCAGTTTCGTTGGCTTCGCCAAAATTGTAAAAATTTATTTTCTTTCTTTCCAATGCTTCCCACATGCCCCCTATCTCTCCATAATCTTCTGGGTCCATGCTGCCCGTGGAACCAGGGAAACGCCGCCCCGGTGCCTTGGAGAAAAATTTTGCGGTCTTATCTACGCTTGAATTAGCTTCTACCCATTCATTTGGTATAACGCCCATCATCCAGTGATGCCCATGTATAGACGCATCGCTATCACAATAAAAATTATCGCTGAAAGCAAATTGCTTCGCTGCTTTACGATGATTGGGCGTTACTTTAAGATGCGTATATTTTTTACGCAAAGAATCAGGAAATGTATACTCGCAGTTAACACCAAATCTCGCCAGCGTACTATCTCCTCTCGCTCCTTCCATCTGCCCAAACACTTCATCGTAGCTCCTGTTTTCTTTTGTGATGTAGACAATGTATTTGATAGGGCTTGCATGCGAACCCGGCAATATTGGCAACGGGTTTTTTATATCGTCTGCAACGGCAACAGTTTTAAATGTATTGCTGATTACTTGCTTTGTGTAATCAGCCAGTTCAGCATCAGTTGGAACATTTACTTTTTGAAAGCTGCCCAATTGTATATCGCCAATATAAGTGCCTTGTGGAGGTGCTATAAAACCTGCGCCACCATTGGGCCCGGCTCCCAATCCACGGCAGGTAATGATATACATTTCTTTTTCATTATCGGACAACCTTACTCTTGTTGGTCCCCAACCTGATGGTATCAATCCTTTGGTAGTTTTTGTAGCAATGTCTATTACAGCTACTGCATTAAATCCAAGCAACGCCACATACAATGTTTTTTCATCTTTGCTCAGGGTAATACCAAAAGGCAAAAGACCGCGGTATTTATCAATGCGTTTATCGGCACTAATTTGTATTTGACCGGCTATTCGGTGATTCTTATAATCAATGATGGAAATATTATCGTTGGTGGCATTGGTTACATAAGCAAATTGTTTACCCACTGCAATAGAATTAGGACTTGCCCCACCTACCACTTCCGCTTCTTCAATCATCTCCCCAATCTGAAATCCTGTTTTAAATTTGTCGGTTACTTTATTAGTGGCCAAATCAATAGCAAACACACTCATTGCCTCCGGCGAATGCGGACTTCCCACGCCTGGTATTTTTTTCCCTTCTACTTCTGTGCCTTCAATAGATTCTTTTGTATTATCACCATAAGGATGGCGTGAAATCATCATAGAATCTATATTCGCTTTGGTCATACCTTCTACCAGGGGATAAGAATACATTCCTACATTGGCTACCAAAGCAGTCTTTCCATCGGGGCTTATAGCTAGTCCAAATGGTTGTCTACCTACAGGAATAGACGCAGTAATTTTTTTGGAAAGAAGATCATAACGCACCAGTCTGAAATTTCCCCTGTCAAGAATCAGCAGTTCATTGGCAGCAGCATTAAGCATTAAGTCAGATGTAAAACTGTCATCATAAAGAACACTGTTTATACTTCCGTTAAGACTTATTGAATCGATGCGCTTTAGTTGCTCAAGATCATAAACAATAACAGCACCATTGTCTCCTCCGCTCAGGTATACTGTTTTTGAATCAGGTGCAAATGCTACACCCAGAAAAGATCCTTCAGGCAATGCAGTTTTAATAGCTGGCTGCCCAACGGAATCTCCAAAAGGGTTACTGTTTAATGGCTGATGCGCCAATGGTGAAGTCAGTTTATTTTCATAACCCGGCACTCTGGTAGCTTCTAAACTTTCTATGTTGATAATGGTAAAGACGCCATTGTGTAGTGTTACAGCTTTTTTCCCATTAGGTGAAATGGCCATGCCGAAAGGATCGTTGGTAATGCGTAACATTTTACCAGCCGGAGTAAGATAGCGGCCGCTAGGCAAAACAGAGACACCGTTTTCATTCAGTTTGCAAAACTCACTTACTCCCGGCACCTGCAATACCTGTTGAACAGACTTTGTTTGCTGTGCCATTGAAACGTTGCCGATAAGAAGCGAGACAAATAATAAGCGGTAAAAGCTTTGCATAGCTGGTTAATGATTAAAAAATGCAGGCGAAACAAAATGTTCCGCCTGCAAAGTATTATTATGAATACAAATTAAAACGATTGAATCAATTTATTTTATCAACCACATTTGAGCATTGATGTCATCACTGCCACCATACTGACTTTGCACTGCGGCCTGCAAATTTGCAGTGTTTACCGTTGCTTCATTTGTAGGATACTGGTAACGTTTTGGAATTACACCACCATTTCCTGTACCTGCACCCACATTGAATGTAGGCACACCTGTTCTGCGCCAGAGATAATAACCCTGCAAGCCGGAATTGCGGAAGTAAGCCAGGTATTTCTGTGTAAGGATTTGTGTAAGACCGTCGCTGTTATCACCTTTATATTTTACTGCTGCCTGATTAAAGTAGTTTGCAAAACTAAAAGCAACCGTATTAGTCAGATTAGCTGTACCACTTGCATTGCGGAATGTAACAGTGTTGTTGCCATCTACCACACCATAAAAAGCAAACATAGCTTTTATACCATTTTGGTACCAAGTGTCTGCACTTCCTGTTGTCCAGCCGCGGTTAATAGCTTCTGCAATGTTTAAGCACATTTCACCATAGCCAACTATGATAGTTGGTTCTGCTGTATAACCTGTGTAATAATGATTGTAATTGTATAGAGACAGTCTGCCAGCGCCGGATTCCGTAGCCAGGTAACTTAAGTCAGCTCCTAGAGGAGATCCAAGAAAAGATCTGAAATCTGTATCTGCAAAGCCTAATCCACGTGCAGGCTCTGCCAATACCATCGCTCTTAAATCGTTCAATGAGCTGAGTGTATTTAAGTAAGTCCCTCCCACGTTCAACCTGCCGGCATTATTACCATAGTTGTTTGCATTGTCTGGATAATAATTGTAAGTGCTGTTGTAAACGTATTGAAGGTTATCTGCGTTACTGGTAAGCAATGGATATTTGGTTGGATTGCTTACAATATCATTGAACTGAGATTTGATATTGAGATCTGCATCTGAAGTAACTTTCTTACTCAGTTCAATCAATACTCTCAGCTTGTAGCTGTTCACCACTTTCTGCCACTGTACCAATGCAGCACGTGCACTGCTGGCATTATCACTTGGGTTAAAGTAAAAGTCGCCGGAAAACTCAAGAAATCCGGTAGAAAGCAATCCTGTAAGAATAGTGTTTGATGAATCCAGCCATTTAAGGGATTGCGCAAATATTTCTTTTTGCGTATTGTATTTAGGAGCTGTATTGGCAAGACCCTGCAAGGCATCTGTCATAGGCAGATCGCCAACTTTTTCGGTCATGCTTACAAAGAAGAAAGCACGCAAAAACAATCCCAACGCACGGTATGGATTATTGCTGCTACCAGCGGATTTGGCTGCTGCGGTTTCCATTGCTACCACATTTCGCAAAGAACCATAACTTAAACCAGCGCTTCCGTTCCAGTATTTATTATCGCCATAATAAGTATAGTTGGAAGCAATGTATTGACCAGCTTTGTCTTCGCTTCCACCTGGGTAAATAATAATATCTCCTAATACGCCACGCAGTATTGTACCGGGAGGCACTGTAAGTGGCAGGTTTTTATTTTGAGAATAATCATCAAACTTCTTATTGCAACTGGTAGCCACAATAGCTAATATTGCCAGCAGTGCAATGGTTTTATATTGTAAAGTCTTCATACAAATATTTTTTTGGGTTAGCATTTTTAGAAAACAACATTTAGGTTAAATCCGTAACTCCTGGTAGTTGGTGTCTGTAGGTTATTTTCTCTTCTGATGGTATTGAATTGGTCGCGGCCAGGAAACTGGTCAACATCAATATCATGAAATGCAGAAGGGAAGAAATACAACAGGTTTCTGCCTACCAGTGAAACATCTATACGTGAAATAAATGTTTTGGTAAACAGTTTCGCAGGCAATGAATAGGTAATCACTACTTCACGCAGTTTAGCGTAAGTTTTGCTCACCATTGTATGTTGCGGATCATTATAAAAACTGCTCACATAATCCTGTATCCAACCTGTAGCTGTTTTATTTTGCTTGTAGGTAAGCGTTTTTCCATTCGTAATTACACCTGTAACAGGATCATATTGAATCTGGCTGCTGCCACCATTTACCTGTACACCATCTCCACCCAGTATGGGTGTGCCAGTGGCATCAACTGCACCAGCATAACCAGGGTCTCCCCAATGTTTAGATTCGTACAAACGGGCTTCACCAATTTTTCCGGTAGCTGTATTTAAACCACGTCCGCCTTCTGTGAGTTTGCGCAGTACATAATCCTGTAAAGTACCACCCACCATTCCATCAAACTGGAAAGCAAAGCTGAAAGATTTGTAAGAAAATTTGTTATGGATACCCCATGACCAATCAGGGTCAGCATGTCCTAAATATTGAGATTTGGGTAAATAGATAGGGAAGCCGCTTTCATCATGTATCACTTTTCCATCCGGAGTAAGTGCCTCATAAGAACCAAATAGTTTATCTACCCTGTCACCAATTTTGTAAGGATAGCCTGTTCCATTGCCCAATTGAGAAGCACCACCGGCAAATTTTGCATATACTTCTTTATAGGAAGCCCAGTTTACCATAACATCCCAACGAAACTCTTTTGTCTGAATCGGAACACCAGTCAATGAAATCTCTCCACCCGTTCTTTTAGTAGTAAGGCTGGTTGTTACTATATAAGACAAACCACTTGTCTCAGATACAGATTGGTTGCCAATAACAGGGCCATCTTTATACTGGAAATAAGTAGCAGACAGACCTAAACGATTTTGCAAAAACCTGATATCAAAACCAACTTCGTAGTTGCTGCGTGATGATGGTTTCACACCCGGATCAATTATATAATTGGGAGAATAAGCGCCAGTAACATTATTATACACTGGTGAAGTTGTATAAGGTGGTGAAACAAGATTAAAATTCGGGCCATCATAAGGTGTATAATAACTGTTGCCATAGCCCAGTGGACTGCTTGCTCCCAGATCCTGGAAAGCTGCACCGGCATAAGTCCTGGTGCCACCGTCTTTCACGTTGGTAAAGGCGCCTCTTACTTTTAAGAAAGTAATGGCTTTAGGCATTGTTACATAATCCGAAATTGCTGAACTCAATGATACCGAAGGATAGAAATAGGTATTCTTTCCGGATGGCAATGCCGAGCTTTTATCTACACGGCCGGTAGTAGCTATAGTAAAGTATTTTTTATAAGTAAGGTCAATTGAATAATAAGCACTCAGTGCTATCATGTTTGAGCCATAAGAATAGCCACGCAAAGGCTTCATAGAGTTAAGGAAAGTATACACGTTAGGCACAATCAATTGGTCTGTGCTGGTATAGCTGGATGTATACTTCATGTTGCGCATAGAACCACCGCCATAAGCACTTACTGAGAAACCAGAATTAGCCAGGTTTTCTTTATTAAAGCGCAATAAAACTTCCGTATTGTTTTCCCAAAGATCACGACGGTCTTCTCGATAGTTACCATGATTATGTTCATCACCATAAGGGTGAGCAGAGAATGGCTCCTTTTCAGTTCTAAGAATATTATAAGTAGTAATGTTTGATCTTGCCATCAGGTCAAGATTCTTATTGAACTTATAAGTAAGCGCTGCCCAGCTATATATATCATTCTTATAATGACCACGCAGCCACTCA
Organism: Chitinophagaceae bacterium; assembly: GCA_047602295.1. Classification (GTDB taxonomy): domain Bacteria; phylum Bacteroidota; class Bacteroidia; order Chitinophagales; family Chitinophagaceae; genus JACMLD01. Next base: position 6,032,091 of record JASGHP010000001.1, read on the forward strand.
TAACTCATAAACCAGGGGTTCTGATAGCGTTTATATTCCACAAAGTTGGATTGAACGCCTTCTTTACCTGGCTGCCAGTAATTGCGGATGTTTGGATCTAATACATTCCAGTCAGCACCTGTCCAGATATCTACATCGTAAATAATACTGTTGGGACCATAGTTTGCATCAGGAATGTTTTTAGTAAACTGGCGATTGTAATTAATATTGGCCTCTACCTTAAACTTATCACTTACATCATAACTTCCAAAGAGATTAAAATTGATGGTGTTTAAGCTTGTATTAGGTGTAATGCCTCTTTGATAGCCATCTGATACAGACATGCGCACATTGGAGCGGTCTGTAACAGAGGAGAAATTGATATTATTGGTAGTAAGCAAACCTGCTTGTAAGAAATTGCTCAGGTTATTTTTACCACGAGATATCCATGGTGTAGGCTGAATATTTCCAACAAACTTAGAACCATCCAAAAATGTTGTTGTGTATGTTTTAGTAGGATCGTAAGGACCGTCGTATTGTGGTAATAACAAACCCGCATCTAATTTTGGCCCCCAAACATCATAGTCTTTATCGTTTACACCAGAGCCAGTACCGTTACTATTATAATCACCAAAAGCATATTTCTGGTTATCACCACCACCATATTCATTTTGCACTTTGGGTATAGCAATAAAGCCTTTATTGATTTGTGTACTGCTATTGATTTCTACTGTAAACCCTTTTTTGTTTTTCTTACCGCGTTTGGTAGTAATCATAATGGCACCATTGATACCGCGGCTACCATACAACGCAGCAGCAGTGGGCCCTTTTAAAACAGTATATGTTTCAATATCATCCGGGCTTATATTCCATGTATCTGAATTGATGGGTATACCATCTACCACATAAAAAGTAAGCGGAGAACCACGCAATAGAACGGTAGGATTAGCCAGCAATTCCTGGTTAATACCAACATTTAAACCGGCTACCTTACCCGCCAGCCCGTTTACCGGGTTCGCTTCACGTGCCTTCAACAAATCACTGCCTTTTACCTCCTGTACAGAATAACCTACACGTTTTGCTTCTTTTTTAATACCCAGTGCGGTAACCACCACTTCATTCAACGCTCTTGCATCAGTAGCCAATTGCAGGTTACTCAAATTAGCAGAAGCTTTTACTTCTCGTGAAGCAAAACCCACACTGGAAATAACCAGCACATCACTTTCTTTTGCATTGATGGAAAAATTACCGTTTTCATCGGTAACAGTCACTTGAGAATTGCTGCCTTTTACGCTTACAGTAGCGCCGGCAACAGGTTTTTGTTCTTCTGTGGAAATAATACGGCCACTAATGGGCTTTTGTGCATATGCCATTGCTGAACAGAGCAGGCATAACAATAACATGGTTCTTCGTAAGAACGATGGGCGGTGTTTCATTTGCAGTGTTTTGGTGATTTGGTAATTTACCGAATTCTCACATTGTGTTAAAAAAAACTTAAAGTCAGGAAAAGGTTAAAGGGCTTATTTTCACATGGTTGGCTCAACTGAAGGGCACAAATCTAATATTGTGTAAAGAATATATTGCTGTTAATCAATTATATAATAAGAGGTTAACCATTACGTAATAAAAATATAACAACCACCTAACCACCAGTTTATAAAGACAGGTTTTACAGCATAGAAATGCCTTATAAAACAATTTTTAGTATAAATAAAAACGCCCCAGTGGAAACCGGGGCGGTACTGCATGAGAAAATGCTACTCTTTTGCTTGAATTAAAACCATTGCTTTTACAATAATTTTATAAGAACTGGCGCAAAACTAATTGCGGTTTGTTAGCAGAATGTGACCATAGTCTTATGCAATTATTATTAAAAAACTGCCGCTTGGTAATGCATGCCTGACTTATAACAGGCTCTTTTTTAAGCGAAAATTTTGACCGAAGACAACCTATGTTAAGAAATTATTACCAAAACTGAATTATTAGAAAGCCGAAGCAAACTCTCTATTTTTGCCCCAAATTTTTGTGTATGGCCAATTCGTTTTTAAAGATATTTATGCCGAAAGACCGGGTGTTTTATTCCTTGTTTGAAGAGGTTGCTGCAACTGTGGCCCAGATGGGCAAACTGATGAAAGACGTAGTAGCAGAACCGGATTTTGACAGGCGTGCTGCACTTATTTCAAAAATGGAAGACCTGGAGCACGTAAACGACGATTTTACCCATCGCATCTTTACAGAACTTGGCCGCAACTTTATTACACCCTTCGACCGTGAAGACATACACTACCTTGCTTCTGCACTGGATGATATTGCCGATTACATTTATTCTTCTGCCAAGAAAATTAATTTCTATAAAGTAAACCCCAACGATCAGGGCATTCAAAAAATGGCCGACCTGATTGAACAAGGTGCTGAGCATATTAAAAATGCAGTAGTAGAATTAAGGGACATGAAAAACATGCGCCAGATTACAGATGCCCTTGTAAAAGTAAATAGCATAGAAAACCAGGCAGATGACATTTTTGATTTAAGCATTGACCGCTTATTTGAAACTGAACCAGATGCTAAAGAGGTAATGAAAAAGAGGGAGATTTACCAGGTAATGGAGATTGTAACAGATAAATGTGAAGATGCGGCAAATGTTATAGAATCTATCATTATTAAATACGCTTAAACTAATGTGGAAATGTGAAGATGTGAGAAATGTGAAAGTTAAAACCTTACAAAAGGAATTTATCATTTTCACACAACAACATTTCCATATTGCAGCATTTCCACATTTCCATATTTACACATTTTCACATTCTCTTCTATGACTCTTCTTGTCATCATCATCATACTTGCACTGGTATTTGATTATATAAATGGCTTTCATGATGCTGCTAACTCAATAGCCACTATTGTTTCCACAAAAGTATTAACGCCTTTCCAGGCAGTTTTGTGGGCAGCGGTTTTCAACTTTGCGGCATTCTTTGTTTCTAAATATGTTTACGGAGAATTTGCCATTGGTAATACAGTGGCCAAATGGGTAAACCCAGAATTCATTACACTGGAAGTTATTCTTTCCGGTATTGTGGCAGCTATTATCTGGAACCTGCTCACCTGGTGGTTTGGCATTCCATCTTCTTCTTCGCATACCCTAATGGGTGGTTTTATTGGTGCCGCCATTGCACACGCAAAAGGACTTACAGAAGCGGGCAATACAGTTGTAAACTATGGCAAAGTAATACCTACGTTTCTCTTCATCTTTGCAGCGCCATTGATAGGCATGGTGATCGCTTTTGTGCTTACACTATTAATTGTAAATATTTGTCGCAAAGCCAATCCCTATAAAGCAGATAGCTGGTTCAGACGCCTGCAGTTGGTTTCATCTGGTCTTTTCAGCCTTGGCCATGGTGGCAATGATGCACAAAAAGTAATGGGTATTATTGGTGCAGCTATGATTTTTTACCAGAAATCTCAAGGCAGGGAATTGGGTTTTAATGAGTTTGTAAAAGAATATTGGTGGGTACCGCTTTCCAGCTTTACAGCTATTGGCCTTGGTACCATGAGCGGTGGTTGGAAGATTATTAAAACCATGGGTACCCGCATTACCAAAGTAACACCACTTGAAGGTGTAGCTGCAGAAACAGCAGGTGCCATTACATTGTTTCTTACAGAAAAATTGGCTATACCTGTTAGTACCACGCACACCATAACCGGTTCCATCATTGGGGTTGGCGCCACCAAACGTCTTTCAGCTGTTCGTTGGGGTGTTACCATTAATTTACTTTGGGCCTGGATACTTACTATACCAGTAAGCGCTGTTATTGCCGCAATAGTTTATTACATACTCAAGATTTTTGTATAAACAAGCCCTTCAGTCAAAAAATATTTGAAAAGCAAGACAGGTTGTCTTGCTTTTTTCTTTGCGCTATCTTTTCTATCTTGGCGGCCTTAGTAACTATTCGTAATCCTCTTAAAATAAAAACTGGCACTCATGAAGGGAATTATATTAGCCGGCGGATCTGGTACACGTTTACACCCCATAACTTATGCCATCAGCAAACAGATTATGCCGGTTTACGATAAACCTATGATCTATTATCCGCTTTCCACCTTAATGCTGGCTGGAATTAGTGATATATTGATCATTTCTACGCCACATGATCTCCCTTTATTTAAAAAGTTATTTGGCGATGGAAAAAACCTGGGCCTCAATTTCTCCTATGCAGAACAGCCTTTGCCCAATGGCCTTGCGCAGGCATTTGTAATTGGTGAAAAATTTATTGGCGATGATAGTGCTGCATTGGTATTGGGCGATAATATTTTTTACGGCGCCGGTCTTGGTAAAACACTTCAGTCTAACAATAATCCTAACGGTGGCATTGTGTATGCATATCATGTTAGCGATCCGGAAAGATATGGTGTGGTAGAATTTGATAAAAACATGCAGGCTATTTCTATTGAAGAAAAACCGGTAAAACCTAAAAGCAATTATGCGGTACCAGGCTTATATTTCTATGATAACGATGTGGTGAAAATAGCGCGGGATCTAAAACCAAGTCCTCGCGGAGAATATGAAATCACTGATGTAAACAAAGAGTACCTGCGGATGGGCAAACTAAAAGTTTCTATTCTCGACCGTGGCACTGCATGGCTTGATACCGGTACTTTTGACTCACTGATGCAGGCATCCATGTTTGTACAGGTAATAGAACAAAGACAAGGTATTAAGATAGCATGCATAGAAGAAATAGCCTGGCGCAAAGGTTTTATATCTAAACAACAATTGGAGATATTGGCGAAGCCATTGTTGAAAAGTGGTTATGGCCAATACCTGATGAACCTGGAATAAGCTGTAATAAAATTGTCTCTTTTTAAAATTATTATATCTCCGTGAAACCTCCGTGCCCACAGTGCCTCCGTGGCATACGATTTGGAAATAGCCCAAATTGTTCACATCTTGCAGTTCGTTAATTACCTACAATGAAAAAAATACTTGTTACTGGCGGATGCGGCTATATTGGCTCTCATACAGTAGTAGATCTGCTGGAGAATGGTTTTGATGTAATCTCTGTTGATAACAACTCCCGTTCTTCTGCACGCATACTGGAAGGCATTGAAAAAATTACAGGCAAAAAAGTAAAAAATTATAAAGTAGACCTTTGCAATTACGATGACACTTTTGCCATTTTCCAGGAAAATGATGATATAGCTGGCATCATTCACTTTGCAGCATACAAAGCTGTTGGAGAATCAGTAGAGCAGCCATTGATGTATTTTGAAAACAATGTGGTATCACTCATCAACCTGCTTAAATGCGTACAGGAGTTTAAGATACCATACTTTGTATTCTCATCTTCCTGCACTGTGTATGGCAACCCCGATAGCATACCAGTTACAGAAAAAACACCACCCAAACCAGCAGAGTCGCCTTATGGCTATACCAAGCAAATGGGTGAACAGATCATCAACGAGTTTTCTAAAGTAAATCCTGTACAATCAATTTTATTAAGATATTTCAACCCGGTAGGTGCGCATCCTACCATACAAATTGGTGAATTGCCAATAGGCAAGCCCGCCAATCTTGTTCCTGCCATTACACAAACTGCTGTTGGCAAATTGCCGCAAATGAAAGTTTTCGGCGATGACTACCCTACACGTGATGGCTCTTGCGTACGCGATTTTATACATGTATGCGATATTGCTCACGCACATACGCTTTCCCTGCAATACCTGATAGAAGGCCGCAGCGATATGAAATGCGAAGTCTTTAACCTTGGTACAGGCAATGGTGTTACTGTGCTGGAAGCCATCAATACATTTGAAAAGGTAAGCGGCGTTAAATTAAATTATGTCATCGCTCCGCGCAGACCAGGAGATGTTATTGCTATTTATGCCAATAATGAGCATGCTGTGTCTCGTCTTGGCTGGCAAATCAAATACAGTTTAGACGACATGATGCTTACCGCCTGGAAATGGGAGCAAAGGCTTACCGTAGATGCCAAGCTTTATAATAAAAGTAATGCGGGACTGAATTAAGGTTAATGGTGTATGGTTTATGGTTGAGGGTATAAGGCGATGAATCTGCCTTTCCCCCTACTCCCTTTACCTTAAACCCCTCCCCCAACTTAAAACTTATCACTTATAACTTACAACGTAAGCCTTTTCTTCCTTACTTTGCGGCATTAAATAAAGTACAATGGCATTAAAAGATATAACACCTACCGGACAGAAAGATACCCGCAGTGGTTTTGGAGATGGCATTGCTGAAGCAGCAAGAACCAATACTAATATTGTGGCATTAACTGCAGACTTGCTGGGCTCTATGAAGCTGAACCAGTTTATTAAAGAGTTTCCGGAAAGATTTGTACAATGCGGCATTGCAGAGGCCAATATGATAAGTATTGCTGCAGGCTTAACCATCGGTGGCAAAATTCCTTACACTACCACTTTTGCAAACTTCTCTACCGGTCGTGTTTATGATCAAATTCGCCAGTCTGTAGCTTATTCTGGTAAAAATGTAAAAATCTGTGCTTCTCATGCCGGTCTTACTTTAGGTGAAGACGGCGCTACGCACCAGATACTGGAAGATATAGGCATGATGAAAATGCTGCCAGGCATGACCGTTATTGTGCCATGCGATTATGCACAAACCAAAGCTGCTACAAAAGCAATAGCAGATTACCAGGGACCAGTTTATTTGCGTTTTGGAAGACCTGTTTGGCCAATTTTTACAGCAGATCTGCCTTTTGAAATTGGCAAAGCACAGGTATTTTCAGAGGGAACAGACGTAACCATCTTTGCTTGCGGCCACCTGGTTTGGAAAGCAATAGAAGCTGGCATTACCCTGCAGGAAAAAGGCATTAGTGTAGAAGTTATCAATATTCACACCATTAAGCCATTGGATACTGAAGCGGTTATAAAATCTATCAGCAAAACTAAATGTGCTGTAACAGCGGAAGAGCATAACATCATTGGTGGCCTGGGTGATAGCATTGCACAGGTAGCTGCTAAAAACCTGCCTATCCCTATAGAATATGTAGGCACCAACGATACTTTTGGAGAAAGCGGTACACCTGCACAATTGCTGGAGAAATATGGATTGACGGCACCACATATTGTGGCTGCTGCAGAAAGAGCGATAGCCAGGAAGAAAGCTTAAAATCTTATTATAATCGTAAAGCCCCCGGCATAACCGGGGGCTTTTTTTAATCTTTGCAATCCCTTTATTACCTGGCCAGGTTAATCATTGGTTATTCAACCCTCAACCGGCAGACCAATGGGTAAATACAGATGACCAACGTCAATATTTTTCTGGTTGCGACGTTAAACGTATATCGGGCTACCCGGTCAAACAAAATTGCTAAACAAAAAGCTAACCTATGGCAGTTGTTATGCAGGATGCGGAATTACTATTGGAATTCCGGAACCCTTCCACCAAAGAGAAGGCCTTTACTGCTATCATAAAAAAATACCAGGAAAAACTCTATTGGCATATCCGCCGCATGGTGGTAGAGCACGAAGATGCCAATGATGTGCTTCAAAACGTTTTTATCCGTGTATGGAACGGGCTGGAAAACTTTAGGGAAGACAGTCAATTATACACCTGGCTTTATCGCATTGCTACCAATGAGTGCCTCACTTTTTTGGAGCAGAAAAAACGAAAAGCTACTGTTTCAATTGATGGTGATGTAGAGACCGGCCTCAGCAATACCATTAAGGCAGATAAACATTTCGACCCTAATAAACTGGAGTGGAAACTGCAACTAGCCATGCAGCAATTGCCTGAAAAACAACGCATTGTTTTTAACTTGCGCTATTATGATGAAATGCCTTACGAAGAGATGAGCAAAGTGCTGGAAACCAGTGAAGGCGCATTAAAAGCCAGTTATCACCATGCTGTTAAAAAAATTGAAGATTTCATTCTAAATAATTAAACTTTGAAGATAGGCCGTCGTCTTAGGTAGGTATCATGAATAACAGCAATCCCATATTAAATGAATTAAAAGAAATTAGCCCTTTTGTGGCTGCTATAGGTAATAAATCACCCTATGCAGTACCGCCCGGTTATTTCGATGGTTTTGCTGCACAAGTATTGATTACCATAGGCATGCAGGAAAAAGCCGGGGTTGATCCTGTTCTGCCGATTAGCAAAGACAATGTTTACCAGGCACCGCAGGGCTATTTTGATAACCTCGCCAACAACATTCTTAACAGGATCAAAGCGCAGGAATCCGGCAATCCACAAGAAGAGTTGGAATCATTATCACCTTTGCTTAGCAAAATCGGCAAAAAAAATCCTTTTGCCACGCCCGACGGTTATTTCACTGAATTTTCTGACAATATTGTAGCTGGTGTTAAAGCAGTTGAATTTGTAAATGAAGAGTTGGAAAACCTTTCACCAATAATGCTTGGCCTGAAAGACAAACAGGTTTATGAAGTACCTGATGGCTATTTTGAACATACACCAGTTGCCATCCTTGAAAAAATAAAAAAACAGGAACCGGCTAAAGTTGTATCTATTGGCTTTGGCAGAAAGATAATGCGTTATGCTGCCGCTGCAGTTGTAGCAGGTGTTGTGGCTGTATCTTCCTGGATGTATTTAAAACCTGCAGCTACAATTGGTAAAAATGATAGCCTTGCCTCTATTGAAGCAAAAGTAAAAGACGCAGTGGGCAAAGCCAGTGATGATGAGATTTTGAATTATACTGAAGATAATAACACAGAAGCTGTGGCAGATACAGCTACTATTATAAATGCTGATAGCGATGATATCAGCGAAAAAGATTCCAATGATTTACTAGCCAATATATCCGATGAAGAACTCCAGCAATATGCTAAAGAACAGCATCTTGAAACCCCTATTACTAACTAAATGGAGTAAAAATGAAAAAATTACTAATACTGTTATTGGCTTTAGGCAGTTTGCTTAATGTGCATGCACAGGATGGAGAGAAGTTGCAGGCATTAAAGATTGCCTATCTCACTAAAAAACTGGATTTGTCGCCAGAAGAAGCACAACGTTTCTGGCCTGTTTATAATAAATACACAGAAGAAATAAAGGCGGTACGATTAGGAAGAAAACAAACAGACAACCCTGAATCTGAATTGGAAATAGAAGAGAAAGTGTTGGCTGTTCGTAAAAAATACAATGGCGAATTTGCGAAAGCACTTTCTCCGGAAAAAGTAAATACATTCTTCCGTTCTGAAAAAGATTTTGGATTAATGATACAGCGTGAATTGCAGGAACGCCGCATGAACCGCCAGTTGAACAGGCGCGGTTTACGTGATTAACTACGCGAATAGACCGCTAATAGGCCACGAATATAGACCGCGAATGCATACGAATAATGCATTCAGTTTAAATACATCATTACGCATAAGCCTCTTCCTTATCAAATGAGTTTATGTGTTAAAGATTCACTCAGGTGTTTTTCATAGGTTAGCAGGCCGGCTTTTTTTGAGCTGGCCTTTATTTTTTATACGCTAATGGGCCGCGAATAAGAGACGCGAATAAAGTACACGAATAGGCCGCCAATGGTTTCATGATTATTGCTATTGTTATTCTGTGCAAAAAAGCACATTTTATTGATGAATAACTCATTTTCTGGTATGCTGAAAGTTATATTTTCAGGGAATGCAGACGGAACTGTTATTTAAAGAAGAATGCTATACAGTTGTTGGTCTTTGCATGAAAGTGCACACCAAACTTGGCAGAGGTTTTAAAGAAATTGTTTACAAAGATGCTTTGGAAGTAGAATTGAAAAAGGTTGGTATAACATATGAAAGAGAAAAAACTTTTTCAATTTTATACGATGAAGTACTATTGCCACACAAGTTCAATGCAGATTTCCTGGTCTTCAATAACATTGTTCTGGAAATAAAAGCTGCCATACTAACTCATTCAGATGGGCTTTACCAAACGCTGAATTACTTAAAAGCTTTAAACATCAAGTTGGGCATTCTTATTAATTTCGGTACTCCCAGACTAGAATATCACAGAATTATTTGCACCTATTAGCGTCAAATTAGCGGTCCGTTTGCATTGACTATTGGTGTCCATTCGCGTTGCCCATTCGCGGCTTATTCGCGTTGTCTATTCGCGGCCTATTCGTGTGGTCTATTAGTGTTTAAATACAGGCGTCTTCACATCATGATAAAACAAAAACGACCAATGCTCTTCTTCTCCCTGTTTCCACCATTGTTGTCTTAGTTCCATGCATTTCTTTCCATCATAATCATACTTGGCAATGAACTTGTTTTTCATTTGCCCGAGTTGCGGTGCATCATCAGCACCAAAAAAAACTTTTTCCCCGCCATCTACAATCCAATACACCTGGTGATATGGGCTATGCCCTGCCGTTACTTCATATTTTATATATCCATCCAACACGCCATTACCATCTAAAAATTGTACGTTAGGCGCTGTTTGCAAACATTCCAATTCTTCCGGTATGTAAGAAGGCAATCCTTTTTCCAGCGCAAATGCCAGTTCTTTTTTTTGTACATAATAAGTGGCCTGCGGAAAAGCTATTTCATACTTGCCGGTAGCGGTATTTTTTTTGCTGATGCCTCCTGCATGATCTTTATGCAAATGACTCATCAGTACTTTGGTTACTTCAGCCGGGTTGATGCCGGCATCCATCAGGTTGCGGTGCAATTGCAAAACGCCATCCTTTTCAAATCCTAAACCTGTATCCAGCAACAATACATCTTCTGAAGTAACCACTGCAAATGGCTGTACTTCTACCAAAAGACTGCCGATAGATCTTTTTTGCAGATCATCTTTCTCTGTATCGAATGGAACAAAAAGTTTTGTCTTATCAATAGTAAATGCACCTTCACTCAGCGGGATAATTTTCATGGCGCAAATGTAAGAAAGGTTTGAAAGAAGGTAGAAGGTTTAGGGTAAAGGGGCGCAAACAACCATACCTTACGCCTTTAACCTCACGCCTTCTACCTTAATACCATTTGCCTGTCTGCATCAAGACGGATGAGAATAAATAATAGCATGGTAAACGTAAGCAAGGCTGTTCCTCCATAACTAATAAATGGCAGCGGTATACCAATTACAGGAGCTAATCCAATGGTCATGCAAATATTAATAGCGATATGAAAGAATAATACAGATGCAACACCATAAGCATAACAACGGCTAAAAACACTTCGCTGTCTTTCTGCAACGGTAACAATGCGCATAATCAGCAGGAAATAAATACACAAAAGCAGCAGGCTGCCTACAAACCCAAACCCTTCACCTATAGTGCAAAAAATAAAATCGGTTCTTTGCTCGGGCACAAATCCATTTCTTGTTTGCGTTCCTTTTAAAAGCCCTTTGCCAAAAACACCACCGCTGCCAATGGCTATTTTACTTTGCTTCACATTGTAATCTCCGGCTTCTTTTTTCTTCAATGCTTTTTCAGGATCTTCCTGTTCTGCTCCTTTCTTAATATAATCTTCCGGCACATCTTTACCCAACATACTGTAGATACGTTCTACCTGGTAAGTTTTAAAAGCATGTTTAAACGCAAATGGAACTGCAAATCTTTGAATACCCACGCAAGCCACCCAGATAATTACAATCAGCACCAAAACGTCTTTGCTTCTTTTTATCTGTTTGCGCATAATATATACAGCTATAGCGGCAATAACCGTAAGCGCAATAGCCAGCGTATTGGGTGGAAGCGTTAATGTAGCTACCACTAGTATGCCCAATGAAAAACCTATTACAAGAATGATAGCTGGCAAACCCTCTCTAAACATTACCAGGAAAAATGAAAAATACACGAGCGCCAAACCTGTTTCACTTTGTGCGATACTGAGGATAGCAGGTGTTACTGCAATGGCGGCAGCAATTAATTGTGAGGATGTTTTTTTAAAATCCGTTTCCATCCTGGAGAGATACTTGGCCAATGCAAGGTTTACAAACAGTTTACACAACTCTGCAGGTTGCAATTGAAATGCACCACCAAACCGTATAATGGATTTAGTACCTTTTACATCACTGTGAAAAGGAAATACCAACAACATCAGCACAATACCAAAAGCATAAAACAAATTAGCAGTAGCCGTAAAAAATTTACTATCAGTCAGTAAAATAAATGTGGCTAATATGCCAGAGATGATAAAATATAATGCCTGCCTGCTGTAATCTGTCTTTAGCGATAAAAATGTTTTCAGTACATCATCTCCTTCCTTATATGTAGCAGCAAAAATGCTTAGCACACCAATAGAAGACAATATAATGTACAACCACACCAGCAGCGGGTCTACACCTTTTGATATAGAGGGGTTTCTCTGGTTCATTTACCTGGTGGTTGGAAAGTTTTTCGAAATTTTCGTGGTCTTTGTTTTATCTGCGGGATCGTTTGTGATCACAGGCGTTTTATCACTGCCTTTTATAGGAGCAGCTGGTGGCGCTTCAAGCCGCATTTTATGCATATACTTTTTGATAGCACTACTGTCTTTCGTTTGCTTATAATAATTAAAAGCACGAATAGAGTCGGCCGTGTACTGCTCAGAAATAAAATACTTGGGCATAAGGTTAATGGCAGTTACCCTTTCCACTTCTTTACGTGTTGTTTCGCGCAGGCTATCTGTAAGGTATTGCTCCAATAAAATATTGGCGATGGGGCCAGCTGCCGCCGCACCGAAACCACCATTCTGCACCACAACAGCTATTACAACTTTAGGATCTTCTCTTGGTGCAAAAAGTACAAACACAGAGTGGTCTTTTTGTTTTACCCCTTTATGATAATTCTCTGCTGTACCTGTTTTACCACACACATTAATACCAGGAATTTTTGGAAGCAATCTGCCTGTACCAACTGTCATCACACCCTCCATACCATCAATAACAGCTTCGTAAGAGCTATCGGGAATATGTGTTAGCACTTCATGCTTTGTTCTGAACTTGTTGAGTATGGCTGTGTCTTCTGCTGTTTCTCCGTCTATCTTCTCAACAAAATGAGGCACATAATAATATCCTTTGTTAGCTACAATTGAAATTGCGTTGGCAATTTGCAGTGGCGTTGCAGTCATTTTATCCTGGCCAATGCCAAGTGTTACCATCGTACATGAGTTCCACTGTCCGCGGTATTCTTTATCGTAAGCAACAGTATCTGGTATATTGCCTCCATCTTCGCTGGGCAAATCCACACCCAGCCTGTGTCCGTATCCAAATGCCGTCATATATTTATACCATTCTTCCAAACCCTTTCTTGGATTGCGATACTTAGGGTTATCTACTGTCATCCTGAAAACACTGCTGAAAAAAGAGTTGCAAGACCATGATAAACCGATACGAAGGTTGCGGGCATGACCAGCAAATTTTTCTGTGCATTTTACCGGACGGTTGCAACCCAAATAAGCACCAGCACAGCCTATTCCATAATTAGGGGTAATAACACCTTCATCTAACGCCACCAGTGCACCCAGCGGTTTATAGGTAGAGCCCGGCGGATATTGTCCTTTAATAGCCCTGTTAAGCAATGGGCTGCTTACGTCTCGGAAAAGCTTATTAAAATTCTCCTGCTTCTCCGGACCAGTTAGCAAGTTGGGATCGAAATTAGGGCCAGACACCATTGCAATAATGCCTCCGCTTTTAGGCTCCAGTGCTACTACTGCTCCAACTTTATTGGACATCAATTTTTCTGCTAATTGCTGCACTTTAATATCAAGGTAAGTGTGCAAACCACGACCAGCTATAGCAGCAGTGTCATACATTCCTTTTTCATAGCTGCCCTGCAATCGATTTTTATTATCCTTAATAATGTACTTCACACCCCGCCTTCCCATCAATACACTTTCATAATACTGCTCAAGTCCGCTTCTGCCTACATAATCTCCAAGTCTATAAAAACCATTTGATCTTTTAATAACTGAAGAATCTGCCTCACCCACATAGCCCATTATATGCGCAGCGGCGCCAAAAGGATATTGCCGAACGGGTCTTTCCACCAGGTCGAAGCCGGGAAACTTCCAGATATTTTCATCCAGCTTTGCATATAAAGCCGGTGGCAGCAAATCTTCAAAAACAGACGGGCGGAATTTGGTGTTTTTAAAAATGGCATCTACCATACGCCGTTTAAATTCTGTGGTATCTATGCCTAACAGATCACAAAGAGAAGTAGTATCTATATTCTTTACCTGGTTGGGCGTTACCACCAGGTCGTACATAATTGTATTGGTAAGAATTGCCTTTTCTTTTTTATCATAAATGATCCCCCTGTCAGGATAAACTACTTTTGCAAACAGCGCATTGCTCATGGCGGCTGTTTTATACTTGTCTGAAAACAATTGAAGATTGATAAGCTGACCAAGAATAATAATAAAAACACCCAGGAAGATAAGCCTGATAATATTGCTGCGCGACTGATTGAAAACGGACATAGTATGAAAGCGGAATTACAACCTGCAAATTACGAATGAAGAAACGATATCTTTTATTGTGGCGATGTAAAGATTTATTTTTTATATGGCGAGAAGTTAGAAGTAAGTGGCTAGTGGGCGTTTGTGTACCTATACCGCATGACAAAAGAAATTATAAATTGGATAAAAATGAAATCACCACTAGCTACTTCCCACTTGCCACTAGCTTTTCTTACACTGTATTTGTCCTGAATTTTTCTTTGCGGTAAAAAAGCAGTTCTGTAATAAGTATTAACAGCATGCTAATACCTGTTGTTGCCAATACTTTTCCCAAAAAGTACCAGAATGTTCCAAATTGCATCCACTCTAAAAATACCAGGTAGCCGTGGTGCAAAAGCGTTAGAATAAATACCAGCGTAAAATAAGGTGCCCAACCCATGCTGGTCATGCTGGGTGATGCATAATTCTGTTCATCTCCTTCCTGGCGTATCAGCATATTAATAAGAAAAGGCCTTACATAAGCAATCAGCACACAAGCAGCGGCATGAAGACCTGGTGTGTGTAGAAAGTAATCGAGGGTAAGGCCAAACAAAAAAGAAACAAACATTAAAGTGGCACGGCCTGTATTAAAAGGCATCCAGATAACAAAGAGGTAATAAACATAAGGTGTAATAAACTTATGCAATGGTGGCACCTGCTGCAGCACAAACACCTGCACCAGGATAAATAAAATAAAGCGAATAGTATTTTTTACGAGTGTACTCATTTTCCTTTTTTATAAGGATCTTCTAATTTCTGCCTTTCATCTCTTTGCAAGTCTTCCAGCACAAATACATACTGCAGTGTTGAAAAATTAGTGGCTGTTTTCAATCGAAGCGTATAAAAGTTGCTGCTTTTATCATCAAGTATTTCAAATACAGTACCTACTAAAATACCTGGCGGATAAATATCAGATACATTGCTGGTGATTACCGAATCTCCTTTGGCTATTTTGGCACTTTTGGGAATATTAATCAGTTTCAGGTATTGAGGGTTGTCGCCATCCCATGATACCGGCCCTGTCTCACCACCTTTTTTTAGCATTGAGTTTACTTTAAACTGGCGGTTTAGCACACTCATTACTATAGAAAAATTTTCACCAACAGAAACCACCCTGCCGGCTATGCCACTTGGGCTTACTACTCCCCATTCCTTATTTCTAGGTAAACCCTGGTTGTATCCGCGATGAATGGTGAAATAATTGTTTTGCATACTTACAAAACTGCCCGCAATCTTGGCATCGTAATATTTAAATCTTTGTACACTTAGCAATGAGTCTATGCGAAGGCTGTCTGTTATGTATTTGGTGCTGGTGTCTGCCGCTTCGTAGTTTTGGCGAAGCATGTTCAACAAACGGGCATTTTGTTTCACCAGCGAATCGTTGGTGCTTTTCAACTGAAAATAATACTCTACATTATTATAGCGTTGGCTGATACGCCCGGTAAACTCACCAGCCACATCGCTAAAAGCGGCCTGGTGAAATTTGTTGTAGGTAAACAGGAAGTAAAGTGAAATTATCTGCAACACCAGGAAGAATAGAAAATTGGAAAACTTTCTGATGAAGAGAAAAATATTGCGCACAGATCAGAATTTGAAGTTGAAATGCCAGGCCAACGGTTAAAACATATGGCCTGGCATTTAATTTTTTATCTCATAACAAACGGATACCTGTCATAATGCTTCAGGGCAAGACCTGTGCCACGAACCACGCTTTTCAGCGGATCGTCTGCTATATGTACTGGCAGTTTAATTTTTTGGCTGAGGCGTTTGTCAAGGCCACGCAGCAACGCACCGCCACCAGTAAGGTAAAGGCCGCGGCGATAGATATCGCCAGCAAGCTCTGGTGGTGTGGTTTCCAGCGCTTTAAGAATGGCTTCTTCTATTTTGAAAATGCTTTTGTCGAGAGCTTCTGCTATTTCCTGGAAGCTAACCATAATCTGTTTGGGGATACCGGTAACCAGGTCACGGCCATTTACTGGAATATCTTCTGGCGGATTTTCCAGGTCTTTCATGGCAGCGCCAATATTGATTTTGATTTGTTCTGCAGTACGCTCACCAATCAGCAAACTGTGATAGCGGCGCAAAGCTTCCATAATGTCAGCAGTAAATTCATCACCGGCAATACGGATAGACTGGTCGCACACAATACCGGCCAGTGCTATTACAGTAATACCTGTTGTGCCGCCGCCAATATCAATAATCATGTTGCCTACGGGTTCTTCTACATCTATACCAATACCAAGAGCTGCAGCCATAGGCTCATGCAGCAAATAAACTTCTTTTGCACCAGCCTGCTCTGCACTATCTCTTACAGCACGTTTTTCTACCTCGGTAATAGAGGAAGGAATACAAATCATCATCCTCCAGCTTGGGGGAAACAACGGTTTTTTGGGATGGATCATTTTGATCATCTCCCGAATCATTAGCTCGGCTGCGTTGAAATCGGCTATAACGCCGTCTTTCAATGGGCGAACAGTGCGAATGCTCTCGTGGGTTTTCTCGTGCATCATCAGCGCCTTCTTGCCCACAGCCAGCACGTCTTTGGGGTTGTTGCGGTTTAGCGCCACAATAGAAGGTTCGTTTACCACTACTTCGTCGTTGTATATGATGAGGGTATTTGCGGTACCCAGGTCAATTGCTATCTCTTGCGTAAAAAAGTTAAAAAGTCCCATGTGTTTTCAGTCTGTGATTTTGAACAGGATATAATGGTGGCAAAATTGAAGGAAATAATTCGAATAAACAAAGCCAAGTGCTTGCCAATCAAGGTTTTTTTTCACATCTGCCCCGGTGTTAAACGTGTGCTAAAACACGAATATTGTGGAAATGCCTGCTTCTATTTTTAGTCAAAAACCCTATTGGCCGGCGGTTTGGGGGTTTATCGGGGCTTAATAAGGTGGCAATTTGAATGCCAAAAACAGTCCAAAAAATGAGCGAAAATTGATTGCAAAACATCAATTTTTAGCGTTTATCCATGTACGTTACATACCCTGAAAAATTAATAATGCACGAAGCCCAAACGCCTTTCCATTTGCGCACTTAATTTCGGCAACCGCCTGCGTTCTACAAGGAAGCTGTTTAATGCAGCCAGCTCTTTAAAAATATAATGCTTGTTTAAAGCAGCAGATAAATAATCTTTGCCCGAACTACCGCCAGTGCCTATGCGCATTCCTATCATTCGATGCACCATGCTCATATGCCTGTAACGCCATGTACTTAATTGCTCATCTATCTGAAGCAAATTATTGAGCAATTGAAAAGGCAATTGCAATACAGCATATCCGCGATAAAGCATGATAAACAATGCGGCCCGGTTTGCCTTCTCAGACAATTGAGATTCCAGGTTCGTTTTAAAAAAAACTTTATCAAATGCTTCCATGTTACCAATCTCATTATCTGCAAGACTATTCTTATATGCTTGCCTGTATGCCTGCCAGTAAACATGTATTGGTGCCGGCATATTTTCATTATCAAGCTCTGAATATGTAAAATCTGCCCAGTTTTCAGGTTCATCAAAAAAAGGCATGCGTTCCAGCCATTTATTTACTAATTGCAATAAAGAAACTGCTTCTTCTGCCTGCTTTACAGATTCAGTTTCACTATTGCGCAATTGCGAAGTGTAATAATTTTTACCATACCTGTCTTCAAAACGCAAACCAAGTCTTGCCTCTAATATTTTAAACTGAACACTTTGGAAACCGGAAGCAGGCCGCAGCAAATCCCTGAAGTCTAGAAAATCCATTGGTGTCATAGTTTCCATCACATCAATTTGCTGCACCAATAATTGCAAGATGGTAACACATCTTGAAAGCCTGTGTACCACTGTTTGCAACTCAGGGGAATTATCATTGAGAGAAGGCTGCAGCATTATATCGCTTACAGAGTTCACTTCATAGAGCAATTGCTTGAACCAAAGCTCATACGCCTGGTGTATGATGATAAAAAGCATTTCATCATGCGCGGGCATATTCAACCTGTCGCTTTCCGGAAATTGCGCATTCAGTATTTTCTCCGTTTGCAAGTAGTCGCTGTAGTGCATAAAAAAGTTCGTAGTTCGTAGTTCATAATTCATTTGCCGCGCAAGAGAACTGCAAACTAAGAACTACGAACTAAAAACTGGTTAAGAAAATTCGTAACCAATATCCCTGCGGTAGTACATATTTTCAAATTGTACATTCTGTAGCACTTCCATTGATTTGGATACTGCATCCGACACAGAATCGCCATAAGAAGTAACTGTAAACACTCTGCCACCATTAGTAAGCACAGCACCATAAGCACTTAAGGTACCTGCATGAAAAACCATACTGTCTGGCCCTGTTTCACTTTCCAATCCTTCAATTTCAAAGCCTTTTTCATAGTCGCCGGGATAACCGCCACTAACTGTCATTACAGTACATGCATAGCGATCATCGCAATCTATTTTTATAGTGTCTAGTTTTTGCTGTGCAGTGCTTGTAAAAAGATCTACCAGGTCATTTTTTAATCTTGGTATTACTACTTCTGTCTCGGGGTCGCCCATTCTGCAATTGTACTCAATTACAAATGGATCATCTCCTACTTTAATAATACCTATAAACACAAAACCTTTGTAGTCCATAGCTTCCTGGCGAATGCCTTCAATAGTGGGTTTTACTATTCTCTCTTCAATTTTCTCCATAAACTCATCATCCGCAAATGGAACAGGACTAACAGCACCCATGCCACCTGTATTCAACCCTTTATCTCCTTCTCCTATTCTTTTATAATCTTTTGCTTCCGGAAGAATCACATAATTTTTACCATCAGTAAGTACAAACATGCTCATCTCTATACCATCCAGGAATTCTTCTACTACTACTTTCCTGCCAGCGTCACCAAATTTGTTTCGTTGAATCATTAACTCAAATTCTGCACCGGCTTCAATATGATTCTGGCATATCAATACACCTTTGCCCGCTGCCAATCCATCCGCCTTTAAAACCACCGGCAAACTATGTTGATGAATGTAATGCACTCCTTCTTCATAATTATTAGCATCAAACTCCCTGTAACCTGCCGTGGGTATTTTATATTTATCCATAAAAGCTTTTGCAAAAGCTTTGCTTCCTTCTAACTGGGCCGCATGCAGGGAAGGGCCGATGATCATAACAGAAGCCAGTTGTTCATTTGTTCTAAAATAATCTACGATGCCTTTCACCAATGGCTCTTCTGGTCCTACAATTACCATTTCAATCTTTTCGTCTATGCAAAACTTTGCTATAGCATCAAAATCTGTAATGGCCAATGAAATGTTTTTTCCGCATAAAGAAGTACCACCATTTCCTGGTGCAATAAAAAGCTGGCTGCATTGGGGGCTTTGGGATAGTTTCCAAGCCAGCGCATGTTCTCTGCCACCAGCGCCTAACAATAGAATTTTCATGAATGGATTTATTTGAGCCGCTAAATTAAAAAGGTTTACTGCTACTAATGCATTAAATGTACAAGTGGCAAATATCGTAAAGTAGCGTCAAATTTACAGCGCCTTCTGTACAGCATTCAGCAAAACTCTGTACATTGGCAATTAAACTATTTGTCATTAAAAAAGTATTTATGCCAGAACAAGCAGTAGCGCAAAAAGGACATCCCAAAGGATTATATGTATTGTTTGCTACCGAAATGTGGGAACGGTTCAATTTTTATGGCATGCGATCGATTCTTATCTATTTCATGACAAAAGCCCTACGCTTCGATCATGCGTTTGCATCAAATTTATACGGCAGTTATTTAAGTCTTGTTTATCTCTCGCCGCTGCTGGGTGGCTATATTGCAGACAGGTATTGGGGCAATAACCGCTCTATCATTACCGGTGGTATAGTAATGGCAATCGGGGAAATTGTGCTTTTCTTTTGCAGCAGTTTTTATCATACCGCACCTTCCCTGTCTCATTTACTTTTGTTTGCAGGATTGGGGTTGATGATCACCGGCAATGGTTTTTTTAAGCCCAATATATCTTCACTGGTAGGTCAGCTATACACCAGAGACGATCATCGAAAAGATGCGGCATACACTATATTTTATATGGGCATCAATGTTGGTGGTATGATAGGACCATTCATTTGTGGTTACCTGGCCGAAAGAAGAGGTGATCTTGGAGATTACAAATGGGCATTTCTAACAGGTGCCGTAGGTATGTGCATCAGCGTAATCATACAAAAAATATTTCAACATAAATATGTAGTCGATCCGCAAGGCATACCATTGGGCACAATGCCAAAAGACAGTCCCAAAGTCTTTAGTTCTATTATACCTATCATCATTGGCATTGCCATACTTGCAGCAGTGATGATAGGATTGTTTTACCTGGATTCAAGATTCAATTACCTGTTCTACCTGCTCATTGCCTGCATAGTAATCATACCTGCTATAATTTTTATGGACAAATCGTTAACTGCTGCTGAAAAAAAGAAAGTGGTAGTTATTTTCACGGTCTGTTTTTTTGTGATATTCTTTTGGGGTGCATTTGAGCAGGCTGGTGCCTCTTTATCTTTTTTTGCTGATGAGCAAACACAACGACAGGTTGGATCATTTACAGTACCAGCAAGCTGGTTTCAATCGCTCAACTCTACATTTGTTGTTTTGTTTGCACCATTCTTTGCGTGGTTCTGGCTGAAGCTCGGCAAAAGAGAACCTTCTTCTCCCACCAAAATGGCGCTGGGTCTTCTGTTGCTTTCTTTGGGCTATTTATGGATTGCCCAGGGAGTTGACAACGTGGCACCTGGTATTAAAGTGAGTATGATTTGGCTGACTGGCATGTATGCATTACACACTGCTGGCGAGTTGTGCCTTTCTCCAATTGGTATGTCGCTGGTGAACAAGTTATCTCCGTTAAAATTTTCTTCTTTACTAATGGCCATTTGGTTTACAGCAAATGCATTTGGCAACAAGTTAGCTGGTGTGCTTAGTTCATTGTACCCGAGTGAAGGAACGGTGACTTCTTTCTTAGGCTATAAGATGCACAACCTGCACGAATTTTTTATGCTGTTTGTTTTTATGGCAGGCATTGCATCTTTAGTGCTTTTTCTGCTTACAAAAAAGCTACAAAAAATGATGAATGCGTCCTGACATTAAACAGTACGCTACATTTAAAATTTACTAAAATTTTATTTACCTGCGTCACCCGCTTTATTAATCCGGGCGGTGGAAGAAAGTGGTATTACCGGGGTGTCATTGGTGAACCGAGTAGAAGAGCTGCTCTCCTGTAATTGCTGCTCCATAGCTGATGCCTGTATGCGCAGGATTTCATTTTCGCTTTCCAATTTGTCCATTTTGTTTTTTAAACGGACGGCACGTTGGCCTGTCATTACATATACTAACCAACCAGCGGTGAAAGCAATAAAAAGTATAACAATGGTATTAAAAAGGAAGGGATGGGTAAGGATCATACAAAGGGTTATTGGATTATTTATTATACGCAGTAAACTGTTTTATAGTATACCGCTATACAAGGAATTATAAGAACTAATGGTAAACCATTACATCCTTATGATGATGCTTAATTACGAAGTTGATTTGCCGCCAGAAACTTTTTTAGATACCCTTGAAGCTTGCACTTGTTCTTTGATTGCTTCAGAAGCATTATCTGCAATAGAAAAGATGGGCGTTTTGGAAGATGTATTCTCTTTATCTGAGAGTTCTTTTTGCAATTGAAGAATTTCTGCGTGATTTTGCAACATTTCTGCTTCCAGTCTTAAAATAGCATTTCTCTGCTTTTTAATCCTTGCATTGTTTAATACAAACCCCGCACAGGCACTTGCAAGGATAATTCCCCCAAGCAAAATTATGTTTATTGATACTTGTAAAAATGCAAGCATAGAAGGTTTGTATTTTTGTTATTTACTCTTTAATGCTGTACTACGATCAAAAGTAATATTTGATTTTAAATTTTGAAAGGTATTTTTTCTAGTTAAACCCAAGTACTTATACCCAGACTAGCATAAACCCTTGTTTGCAATACCAATTACTTAATCTGATCTTCTATCAATGCTTTTATTGATGACAAAGGAATTCTTTTTTGCTCCATCGTATCGCGATAACGAATTGTAACCGTGTTATCTTCTTTCGTCTGATGATCTACTGTAACACAAAAAGGTGTTCCAATAGCGTCCATACGGCGGTAGCGTTTTCCTATTGCATCTTTTTCTTCATAAAAACATTTGAAAGAACTTTTGCACTCTTCTATAATGCCACGGGCTATTTCTGGCAAGCCGTCTTTCTTTAATAACGGCAGAACTGCCAGTTTTATTGGCGCAAGCTTTGCCGGGAATTTTAAAACCACGCGGCTGTCCTGTTTTTCGGGCGTACTAAGGTCTTCTTCTGTATAAGCATTGCTCATTACCAGCAAAAACATCCGGTCAAGCCCAATTGAAGTCTCTATTACATACGGTACGTAATTACCAAAGGGTTTGCCGTTGCTATCTAAATCATTATCAAAATATTGCAATTTCTTTTTGCTGTAAAGCTGGTGTTGGGTTAAATCGAAATCTGAGCGGCTATGTATACCTTCCACTTCCTTAAAACCTATTGGAAACTCATATTCTATATCGCAGGCTTCCTTGGCGTAATGGGCTAATTTCACATGGTCGTGGTAGCGATATTTTTCTGTCTCAGTGCCCAGGCTCAGGTGCCATTTCAGGCGTTCTTCTTTCCAGTATTTATACCATTCTCCTTCTGTGCCAGGTCTCACAAAAAACTGCATTTCCATTTGTTCAAACTCACGCATGCGGAAAATGAACTGGCGGGCAACAATTTCATTGCGGAAAGCTTTGCCTATTTGCGCAATACCAAAAGGCACTTTCATGCGGCCGGTTTTCTGCACATTCAGAAAGTTTACGAAAATGCCCTGGGCAGTTTCCGGGCGGAGGTATACAATATTATCATCCGGGTTATCTGATGCAACAGCACCAAATTCTGTTTTAAACATCAGGTTAAACTGGCGGATATCTGTCCAATTGCTGGTGCCACTAACTGAACACTTCATCTTATTATCATCAATCAGTTTTTTTAGGCCGGCAAAATCGTCTTTGGCCAATAAAGCATCCATTGATGCAAGCAGTGTTTCCGCCTCCTTTTCACCACTCTCTCCTTTTGCTTTCAATTCATCGGCATATGCTTCTATCAAGTGATCAACTCGGTAGCGTTTTTTGCTGTCCTTATTGTCAATCATCGGATCGCTAAAATTATCCACGTGGCCACTGGCTTTCCAGGTGGTGGGGTGCATAAAAATGGCTGCATCTATACCCACAATGTTTTCGTGCATTTGGGTCATGCTTTTCCACCAGTAGTCTTTGATATTTTTTTTCAACTCACTACCGTATTGGCCATAATCGTACACGGCACTCAACCCATCATAAATTTCGCTGCTGGGAAATATAAAACCGTACTCTTTACAATGAGATATAATTGCCTGGAACCTGTTTGTTTCGTTTGCCATAAGGCTGCAAATATAGTTGATCGGTTGATTGGTTGATTAGGGAGACTGCATCAATGGTTGACTATAACTTCCTGAGATAGCAGATTCAAAAAAAGATCCGGAAATACACAATGAAGACCAGGCAAATATTTAACCAATCAACTTATCATTTCCACGATGCCTGTCTGCATCCCGCATGTTTTTCTTTTCAAAGTTTTTTTGCAATGCATCTGTAAGATTTACCCCTGTCTGGTTGGCCAAACAAATGAGCACCCACAATACATCTGCCATTTCATCTGCTAATTCTTTTCCTTTATCAGATTCTTTGAATGATTGCTCTCCATACTGGCGCACCATCAGGCGGGAAAGTTCTCCTACTTCTTCCATTAAAATGCCCAGGTTGGTGAGCTCATTAAAATAACGAACTCCCACTGTTTTTATCCAACCGTCAACTTGCTGCTGAGCTTCATTTATCGTCATTTTGTAAATTATTTATTGGTGAGGATTGCAGAATTTTTATTTTCATTACTGTGGCAATAGAAACTGCTCTTTGTTTTATCAATTCAGCATTAGGCCCTTCAAACAATTCATTTACTGTATTGGCAAACAAATGCAGCCAGCGGTCAAAATGCTTTGATTTCATTGCAGACAACTGGTGCAAATGCATATGTACGGCAATTGCATTCTTTTTATATTGATTACCACCAAAAACTACCATTTCCCAAAAGTCTGTAATTACTGGCAAATGATCTGCAAGATGAATCTTTGAGACGTCGCTAAAGAAATAACCGATTGTATCATCCGGCACCGCTTTGGCGTAAAAACATTCCATCAGGTAATAAATGTCTTCACGATTGGCTATATCTCTCATCTCTTTATTCTTTGTTCTTTGTATCTATGATGATAGTTACCGGCCCATCATTTACCAATGCCACTTTCATGTCTGCTCCAAATACACCTGTGCCAATGGGCTTTGCCAAATCTTTTTCCAACTGTAGGATCATTTTCTCGTACATCGGAGTAGCGGTTTCGGGCCTGGCAGCTTTTATATAAGACGGGCGATTACCCTTTTTAGTAGCTGCATGCAGGGTAAACTGGCTTACCAAAATCAGATCGCCTCCTGTTTGTTTTACATCAAGATTCATTACACCGTCTGCATCATCAAAAATGCGCAGGTTGATGATTTTTGCACTAAGCCATGTTATATCTTCATCTTTATCTGCTTCTTCTATTCCCAATAAAACCAGCAATCCTTTTTCAATAGCCGAGTGCTGTTTTCCGTTGATAGTTACGCTGGCTGATAATACTCGTTGAATAACGGCTCTCATTGTTTGTAATAAATGTGTGTAAATTTACTAATCAACACAATATTAATGGTTATGCTAAACGTTTCTGTAGAAATAGAATATAAGACATTTCGTAGCGGAGGTAAAGGCGGACAGAATGTAAATAAGGTGGAAACAGCCGCAGAAGGCAGCTTCAACGTAAGCACTTCAAATTTATTATCTGCTGCACAAAAAGAATTATTACTGAAAAAATTGGCTAACCGCATTAATTCGGAAGGGTTTTTG
Source organism: Chitinophagaceae bacterium (assembly GCA_047602295.1). Classification (GTDB taxonomy): domain Bacteria; phylum Bacteroidota; class Bacteroidia; order Chitinophagales; family Chitinophagaceae; genus JACMLD01. Next base: position 6,057,462 of record JASGHP010000001.1, read on the forward strand.
CAGGTAAGGAGCCAGGCACATAGAACTCAACTGGCCAACAAGGAAGAAGTAGTAAAAAAGATGAACCAGTTGTTGGCCGATGCGCTAAAAACAAAGAAAGCCAGGATTGCTACAAAGCCCTCTAAGAAAGCACACGAAAACCGGATAGAAAACAAAAAGAGGAAAAGCGATACCAAGCAACAAAGGCAAAAAATCCAGTATAATACCTGATGCAAACTGCAGTCAAAACGCAACTATGAAAAACCCACTTCTACTATTGATCTTATTCATGCTGACAATTGCTATGTTCAGCAATTGCTCTAAGGAATACAGCGCAAGCGGTTTTACCAAAATAGTTCCCAAAGAAGACAGCTTCAACCTTACGCTAAATTTTACTCCCATTGTAGATTCTATGAAGCTTAGCTTTGATTCTACTTATAGAAATTTTTGGAAAGAAGAATACAAGATATCTGCATTTAAATTCTATGTAAGCAATTTTAATCTTATCAATACAGATTCAGGAAGGACTTATCATGTAGATACAGCAAAATACTTTTTGATAGATGCAGCAGATTCTACTACATGGACAGTTAAGTTATTGGCCAAACCTTTTATATACAATCGTCTCTCGTTGATGATTGGTATAGACAGTGCGCACGTTGTAAATAATGATAAAAAAGGCGCTTTTGATCCGGCCAACGGCATGTATTGGGATGCAACAAGCGGATATATTATGGCCAGGCTTGAAGGCAGTTCATCTGTTTCTTCCAACGGAGCTATTAGTTATAGCATAGGCGGCTATACCGGAGATAACAGCGTATTGCAAAAACCAACGTTGCTGTTTCCTTTTGGCCAGTATTTGAAAATTGATACCATTCCCAATAGCAAAAGCATCATAAATATAACTGCAGATGTAAATGATTGGTTTTACAATCCCTTCCAGGTAAAAATTGCAACAACGCCTTCCTGTACTACACCAGGTTTAACCGCTAAAAGCATTTCAGAAAATTATTCAAAAATGTTTACGGTTACAGCGGTTATCAATAACTAAGAAATAGCTTAGGTGTAATATTTTCTTACGATGTAAGACACTTCGTATAAAATAAAAAATATCACCAGCGCTGACTGAAACCTTTTGTTGTTGATCCTTATTGCCAGTAGACATAGAATGATATGCAGGATATTGCGCAAAGGAAACTCCCAATACATATGAGACATGTATTCTTTTCCTTTTATTATTGTGTCAATGATGTCTGCCACAAAAGTTAATCCCAACACACCAAAAAACCATTTCTTCCGAGAGTAAAAATAATCTTCATAGCCATTATAATCCTGCAAGCTGTCTGGAAACAAAAGTGTACAGACAAAATAATAAAGCATAATAAAAACGATAAGAAAAAGATACAAAGCAAAGTCCCAGTTTTTTATGTCATTCAAATGAACCTCCCACCACCAAAAATGAATGACAATTATAAATGCGTACAAAGCCCACAACAAATGCACCCAGTAAGGTTTGTTTTTAGAAGGATGCTCAATAATTTTTACCACACCCTTCAGTAAATGAGTAATGCTGAGGCCAAGGATAATGCCTATGACTGTTTTTATATGTGCAAAGGTTTCCATTATTCGTATGTTAATAGGTAAGTAAAGATCAAACGGCGCTAGTCGTACAACATTGGTAATGAATATTGCGCTTTTGCTTTCTTATAATTTTTAATCATTTTTTTATTGCGCTTGATGCCAGCACTTGTAGACAAGCCGGATAAGATAGTTTTCACCCAATAGTTGAATACAAATTTCTCCCTGTCTCTCATAAAAAACATTTGAGAAGCTTCGCTATTGTTTTTATGCAATATCAATGGTGCAATGGCATTCACCAAAGAAAGCAGCAATGGCTTTTTGGTATTGTCTTTGGCATCCAGCAAACGAACTTTCAAATCTTTATAATAAAAGTTCATGCGCCCATAAGCCCCATATTTATTGCCTACCCACTGTGCAAACATTGTATCTGCATTACCACGATCCACGCCTACAGACGCTAAAGGAATTGTAACAGAACTAAATTCCTGGAGGGCCATAGGCGATATATGTACGCCTGCAAAAAAATAGGATAGCGAGTCGTTATAAGCTTCTTTGTAGTAAAAGCGATTGATTTTATAATTCAGCAAACGGGCATCTGCTATAAGTGTAAGACTATCGCCTTTATGGTCACTAGAAAAATTTGTAATCACTGCATTAATATCGTTCAATGGGATAGTGCCTTTTTTTGCAGATTTAATGGCAATTTCATTAACGGTCACTTTGCTTCTTTGTACAACTATAGAATCAACATGTATTGGCATTTTGATGGCACTGATTAATGCAGCCGGCATTTCTTTCTCTTGTCCATGCTTAAATGGCATGCGTTTATCACGAACAGTTGTGAGAGACACGCTATCAACAAATACTTTATGCACTTGCAATAATGAATCACCCTGGTGCTTATGCAATTTAATACCACTTATATTTACTGCTTCGCCCTGTATAGTCATATAGTCTCCCTGCATGGCACCCGGCCTGCTAAACACCACTTCTATTGGCTGATTAGGCAATACAGCATAATTGCGCAGGCTTAGCATATCAAGGGAAGGCTCCCAGGAAATATTGCCAGCAGTAGCAGTGATGCTTTTTCCTTTGTAATAACCACTGCATTCATTGATGGTTATTTTATTTACCAGCGACTGCCATTGCATTTGCATCTTAGGATAAAAGCTGAAAACAGGGTCTGCGAAACTTCCACCCAAATTTTTAGCTATTATACCTGTAGTATCAGATTGACGCACTTGCAAATGTGCATTTGCCCATTGTAAAAAGACACCAGCGGATACTATTGGTTGCTCATTTTCATTTTTTCCTAAGCCGCCTGTAAGAGCTAATACGGTTTTGGGTATCTCCAATGTTAACTTGCCTTTATTCAATTGCAAATTTCCTAATTCGATATTTATTTTATTATAAGCAAGCAGTTTTTGCTGCTTCTTAAATGTGTTTACGTCTTTTGCATCAATATCTATTTTGGCAGCAAAAGCCATCGTATCTTTTTCGTTTTCTTTTGTAAACTTTAAATCGGTACTCCTTATCATCATTCGATCTGCAATAAGTGCAACCGGAATTTGCAAGGGCTTTCCAGTAGCTGCAGACTGTGTCTGTTGTTGCTTTTTATATACTTCTATAGCTGCTTTGTCTGTTTCAATTGAACGAATGTGTAAAGCAGAAAAATCTGTGGAATGTATATCTGTCTCCAGCTTTAAGAGGGGCAAATAAATATTTGTATACCCGCTGGGTTGTTGCAGATGTAGTTTTACATCGTGCACAGCAGTACTATACTGTGTAGTAAACTTTACAGTGCCAACGCTTATTTTCTTATCATTACCTGTGTTAATAACAAAATGATCAAACAACCCTTCGGCATTGCCCCAGGTAAGAAATTTATTTTGCGAGCCGATATTATCTATACAAATATCTGCAGCATCAAACCGGCTATTGCTTTTGGCAGAGGAATCATCAAAATGCAAATTATCTATATTAAAACGTGCAATATGCATCACAGGCAAATCCTTTGGTGCTTTTTTTTCCGCATCAGGTTGTTGCTTTTTGCGCAATGAAACAAAAAGCTCTTTCATCTTAAAATAGTCTACCTGTATTATTTTGTGGTTTTGAAACATGTCCCAATCAAACACTTCCCAATACAAACCAGTTGCTGTAAGCTTTGTACCATTTGCAAGCCCCAATTCGAAGAAGTCTGCTTTATTATGCCTTCTGTCTCCCCTGAATTCGTAATTTTTTATCTGCAAATTCATTTTGGGCGATTGAATACTGAGTGAGCCTGCAGCCACTTTCGGCAATGATCGTTTAATATCTATTAAAGAATCGCTTTGAAATAGCCGGTTCAATAATATAGAAGCGTTTAATCCATCCATACGCAGTTTCACCCGAGATACACCTGTAGCCGCATAACCAAGACTTCCATTCAATATATTAAAATGCGCCACTTCTATCAATTCACTTAAACCATGAAGGGTTTGGTAAAAATTTTTCTTTTGAGCAATAGCTGGTTTTGGTCTTGCATATAGTGTGTCAACAATTTTAATTTTTAATTTACTCTTGTCGTACACTGTAATTACAGGCCTCACAAGCTCAGCCGTATCAGCTATAAGTCTTTTATCCATCAATGCCGCCAAATCAATATTGCGCAAATGCAATGCAGGAGCTATAAAGCTAAACCCCTTATCGCCTCTAAATTTTTCAGTAGGCGAATAGACCGTATTACTAAAAAGCACATCATCGTTGTGCAAACTGAAAGCGCCAACTGTTAGCTGAAACATGCTATCGGTAGTGAGAAATTGCAGGTTTTTAAGACTGAGAAGAATGCTGTCTGTAGTAAGCGGCTTTACACTGTCTTTAGAGATATTAAGGTTATACGCTTTTAAATCAGCTTTCTGTGTGCTGTAATTGGGCCTGTATTTATTAATCAGCGAAAGCGAACCCTCTCTTATATCTATGTATTTAAAATTGATATTACGAAAAAGTTGGCCAAAGGAATTACTTACCACAGCATTGCTGTTGGTTTGTTGACTGATTTTATTATTTGTTTCTGTGTTCAGTACCGGTTTAAAGCAGATGAGCGTATCAATCAACAATTCATTTTTTTCGTAAAGCGCTGAAAGTTGCTTTGAATTGAAAAATATTTTTTCTGCGCTCAGTTCCATCTTTCCAACTGAATCTACTGGTTCGGCCTTAAACAAACAGGAATCTATTTCAAAAAACTGATCCTTACCGGAGAAATGCAGTTTCTGAAAATTGATTTCATGTTTTCCATCTGGTAAAACCCAATGCTGCGGCCCCATCATCAGTGATATATCGTCTGAAGAAAAAAGATGTAACGAAGCATTCTCTTTTTTAGAAAAATTGCTAATTGAAAAACTGACATGGCTTCCTTCCAACGGAACAGGATTATCGATGCGGCTGAAAGCAAAAGATGCATCGGTTATACGAAAAGAATGAACCTGCAATTGTTGCAAAAGCTTTTCAATATTAGCAGTAATATTTACTGCATGAAAACTGGCTGGCTGCTTTTTTATGGCGAAATGTTCGTGAGAGCTGATATGTGGCGCAATAACAGCCAGGCTATCTACCGAAATTTTTTTATGCAATAGCAAATCTCTCCAGGATTGTATAGACAAATAAATTTCAGGCACGCTGATCTCGTAATGTGGATTGGTATGTAAAGTATCCCTGCAAGACAATAAAGCATCCTTTATGCGGATATTTCTTTTAAAGAGCGAGATATCAATTGCACCTGCATCAAAAGCATAAATGCCTTTAGTTTCTTTATTTATTACCAAACTTACTATATCTCTAAAACGATAATGGATAATGTAAGAGCAGCTTGCCGCAACAATCGCTATTATGATTGCCAGCATAAGCAGCCTTTTCATCCATTTATTTTTAGAAACAGCCATCGGCGTTACAAATGGTTCTGAAAAACAATTAATATCTAATTGTAATATATCGAAAATACCAGCAGCCGCGGCTTTCAGGATATTTTAATGGCAAAAAAAATCCCGGTTTATACAACCGGGATTAATGAATACTTTAAAAAATTTATCAGGATTTACGTTTGCCCACCAGCGTAGCCAGAATATCTTTTTGTTTGTTTACTTCATTTTGTTGTGCAACCTGGTCTCTTTTGTTTTGTTCCAATTTGTCCATGGTATTTTTAAGCGACTTATCGTAGTCTGCTTCATCATCTGTTAGATTTCTTAATTTCTTTTGCGCTTTCGCCATTGCCTTATCGTCGCTATAAATATTATTTTTTATGTCGGCAGCTTGTTTTTCCTGGTCTTTTTTATTTTGCGCCTGTTTATCTTCAATGTTTCTCATTTTCTTTTCTAAATCTTTTTGATCATCTACAAGATCGTCATATTTCTTCTGCGCTTTTTTTGATACATCTTCCTGGCTTTTTATTTGCACTTCCAGGTTGTATGCTTCCAATGATGGCACCATTTCATCCAAAAAAGCGGTTGCGCCATCCAAACCATTTCCGGTACTGTCGTTCAGCCTTCTTGTTTTTACGTCTTCGGTATTCTTAGCCACCATCATGGTTATTACAGACAAATCTTTTTCTGAGCGGCTTTTGCGGTCTACTTTAAAATAGAGATCGCTGGTGTGGTCGTGAGCGTCTGCCAGTTTATAACTTCTGTATACCTTATACCCGTTGGTGCTGGAAGGTTTAACCCCTTTCTTAGACATATAGTCTTCAATTGCCTTTTCCACCACATCATCCGGATATGGCACTGTTATATAAGCGGCAGGTTGTTGGGTTTTCTGAAACTCTACTCTCCCTTCTGTGGCTTTTGGTTGTGCATGCAGCATAACGGCCAGGAATAACGAAACGGAAAGCGTCAATAACTTCTTCATAGTTGTTTTTAATTTATAATAAGATGGTGATGATTTACGTTCAGTTGCATAATAAAGAAAGTTAAAAAATTAACTTACGCATACAAAAAAACTACATTTGCCAAAATCAATTATTCATTGAGCGGGATAAAAAAATTAGCTGGGCAAACTCTCTGGTACGGTGGAAGCACAATCGTTTCCCGCTTTCTTAACTACCTTCTTACACCCTATTTAACCGGGGTATTGCTGGATTCTCAATACGGCGAATATAGTCTTGTTTATGCCATATTGCCTTTTTTAACGGTTATTTTCAGCTATGGTATGGAAACCGCGTATTTCCGGTTTGTGCAAAAGGAAGAGCATAGAAAATCACTGAACAATACAGCTTCCATTTCACTTATCTGCAGCACTTTTTTGTTTACCGCAATTATGATTTTGTGCAACAAAAGTATTGCAAATATCATTTCTGTAAAAAATCACCCGGAATATATTACTCTTGGCGCTCTTATTATTGCCTGCGATACATTAACCGTGATACCTTTGGCAAAACTAAGGCAGGAAGGGAGGCCCATAAAGTTTGCCATCATACGCATAAGCAGCATCCTTGTAAATATTGGGTTTACTTATTTCTTTGTTTCAGTTTGCCCAGGGCTGGTTGCCAAAAATCCCAACAGTATTGTACAATTATTTTATCACGCTGATTATAATGTAGGATACCTGATTATTGCTAACCTTATTGCATCGTTTTCTACACTTGTATTTTTATGGAAAGAATTCTCTTCGTTTGGATGGAAGTTTGACAAAGTGTTATGGAAAGAAATGATTGTTTATACCCTGCCATTGCTGGTAGTTGGTTTTGGAGGTGTTATTAATGAAACATTTGATCGCATTATGCTGGGCTGGTGGTCTCCCGCCATTGGCGAAACAGCCAAACATGCTGAAGTAGGTACCTATAGTGCCTGTTACAAACTTTCCATTCTTATTACATTATTTATACAGGCTTTTCGCATGGGTGCAGAGCCGTTTTTCTTTAAGCAGGCTGGCGGCGATAATCCGCAAAAAATATACGCAAGGGTGATGAAGTTTTTTGTGATTACCATTTGCACGATGTTCCTGGTAGTAGTGCTGTTCCTGGATATCTGGAAATATTTTATCAGCAATCACAAAATGTGGGTTGGGCTCAAAGTTGTGCCTATACTTTTGCTGGCCAATATGTTTCTCGGCATTTATTACAACCTATCTATCTGGTATAAACTAACCAATAAAACAATGACCGGCGCCTATATCACAATTATTGGCGCCGGTATTACCATTGTAATTAATTACCTGTTTATACCCAGGTTTAGCTATATGGCTTGCGCCTGGGCCACTTTTTTCTGCTATGGTAGCATGATGGTGCTGTCTTATGTTTGGGGTCAAAAACATTACCGCGTACCTTATGCATGGAAAAAACTGATAGCGTACATGGCAATTGTGGTGCTGCTGTTTTTTGTGCACAAAGGCCTGCACCATTTGTTTCCTGCCTTCTGGTTTGGCATACTGCTGGGCATTATATTGCTAGGCTTATTCCTGCTGTTTATTCTGAAAATAGAGAAAAAAGAGTTTCAGAAATTGCCGTTCATTGGCAAGTACATACGATAGCGTCGTTGGTATTTGTATTATTTCTTTCTAAAACCTTCTTTAAAAAGACTGTCTACATACTTCTCTTCTGCCCATATATGGATAATAGAACCTGCGGAACAGAGACAGGCAAGACAAACCGCCGTTTCTCCCGTATTTTCCCAATCTACTTTTACTATTTCAATATTCTTCTGCTTTAAATAATTAGTAAGCTTTTGTGTGGTTTCATCTCTTGAGGCACCATATCCCCATGGATCACCACACTGCGTTTGTGATCTCAACAATTGTATAAAGCCTGGCAGTTCACTAAAACGATCTTGTGCCGGTTTCGAACATTGAAAAAAACACATTGACAAGCAGGCAATGATAAAAAAAGACTTCATAACCATTGTTTCCAAGCTGACAATTGTTTTATGGGCGCCGTTGCTTATACACTAAATGTTGCGCAAATATGGATTATGCAGTTTTTCAAAACCAATAGTTGTTGGTTCTCCGTGCCCGGGATATACTTTGGTATTGTCTGGCAATGTAAACAACACTGTTTGGATGCTTTGCAGCAGTGTGGCTGTATCGCCTCCCGGCAAATCGGTTCTGCCTACACTCATTTTAAACAACACATCGCCGCCAATAACAAAATGCTGCTGCTCACAATAAAAACAAACATGACCGGGGCTATGGCCGGGTGCAAACAAAACTTTTAATGCATCCTCACCCAACCTGATCTCCTCTCCTTCACGTAAAAAATGAAGGGAGCCCTTGTAATTATCAAACGGCATTCCCCATTGCAAACCGGCTGCTGCTGCATTTTCCAAAATCACCTGTTCATTGGGATGGATATAAGGTTCTAATTGCCAGGTTTGGTTAACGAACTTGTTACCAAAAACGTGGTCCAGGTGACAATGGGTATTTAACAAATATTTAGGCTGAAGCCCGTTTTCCAGAATATGCTCTTGCAAATCCCTGCGTTCATTACCAAAATAACACCCGGGATCTATAATGATGCAGTCGCCGGATTCGTTGCTAAGAATATAGGTGTTCTCGGCAATCGGGCTAAACTCAAAAGACGTAATTGTAAACATAAACTAATTGCTTTTTTATACAGCGATGGCCCCTAAAATAACGCTACATTCTTTACCTTGCCAGCCAGCAACCGCCCGGGCAATTTTTGCCGGATTTTTACCAACGGGTTTGCATTGGTTTTGCAAGGTGACAAGCAACTTTTAGGCAGGCTGAACACGTACAATAACCATAACACAGCTAATATAACCATATCGCCTAAATAGCATAATTTTAAAGACTAAACATTCGGTATGCAATTTCAGCAGAATAGTTTGACGCAGCAATCTTTTAGTATGAAGAAAATAACATTGCTTACAACCGGCCTCTTCTTTTGCAGTTTTGTTTTTGCACAATTAAGCACCACAGAGTTTGGCAAAAACAGGGTTCAATATAAAAAATTCAAATGGGCATATTACCAGACTGATAATTTCAATTCTTACTATTCTCAAAATGGTGAACCACTTGCAAAATTTGTGGCACAGGTGGCAGAGAAAGAATTGCCAGAAATAGAAAGCTTTGTTGAATATGGCTTGCAGCGTCGTGCCAATATCGTTATCTACAACAGTTATGATGAAATGCAGCAGTCGAATATTGGGCTTAGTCTTGACTGGCAGACATCTGGCGGCACTACAAAACTGGTAAACAATAAAGTGCTGGTATATTATACAGACGACCACGCCAACCTGCGCAGGCAAATACGCAGTGGCATTGCCCGCATTTTGCTTGACAATATTTTATTTGGAGACGACCTGGGCGAATTTGCTGCCAACCAGGCTCTGTTGGATTTGCCCAAATGGTTAACAGATGGCTATGTAGATTATGCCGCAGAAAACTGGAGCACAGATTTAGATGATCAGTTAAAGTCTGCTATACTATCTGGCGAATACAAGAATTTTTATCAACTGGCATTTAAAAAGCCATTGCTGGCTGGCCACGCATTCTGGTACTATATATCAGAAAAATACCGCAAAGAAAACGTTACTTATTTCCTATACCTGTCAAGGGTATACAGAAACCTAAACAGTGCGTCTAACCGTATTGCCAAAAAGAAATTCAAAGAAGTACTGAAAGACTTCATGGCTTATGAAGAAGAACGCTACGATAGGGATATACGAGGCAGGCGCAACCAACCCAAAGGCTCTGTACAAACTACTGAAGACGTATCGCCACACAAAAATTTCTTTCACTACTCTCCTAACCCGGCGCCGCGCAGCCAGACTTATGCCATTACAGAATATAAGAATGGCAAGTATTGCGTGGTACTGTACGAGAATTTTATAAATCGCAAAGTCTTATTGAAGACAGGCGTATTGATGGAAGAAACAGATGTAAATCCACACTATCCATTAATGGCCTGGGATGGTAAAGGCACCATGCTTGCAGTATTGTATAATTCTGAAGGAAAGATAAAACTGTTTGTATACGATCTGCTTAAACGGTACAAACCCATTAAACAGGATATACCGGATTTTGACCAGGTGCAGGACATGAAGTATATGCTTGACAAAAACACTTTATTGTTTAGCGCAGTAAAAGATGGTCAGTCAGACATTTTTGTTTACAAAATTGACAAGGGTACAGTAGAGCAAATTACAAACGATGTATATGATGACCTGGATGCAAGTTTTGTAGCATTCCCTGGTAAAACAGGTATTATCTACTCTTCCAACAGGCCCAGTGGTATTGCAAAAACCGGCGATACCGTATTGCCATCCAACAATCACTATAATATTTTTATGGTAGACAATTGGAACAGGAGCGATTACAAACAAATATCACAATTAAGCCGCGTTAAGTACGGCAATGCCCGCTATCCAACGCAATACAATACTGCACACTTTACCTATGTAAGTGACGAGAATGGTATTGGCAATCGTTGGGCAGGCTTCTTTACTACGCGCAGGGCTGGCATTGATACTGTTTATAAAGTTGGCGATGAAGTATTGCACAATCCTGACCCACACGATTTGGATTCTGTATTAAAAGCCAATAGCAAGAGTGAACCAGATTCTATTTTCACTTTTTCTATTACCAATGATTCAGCTTATGTATTTCCGCTCACCAATTACCAAAGCAGCCTGAAAGAAACAAAAATTGCAGGTGATGCCGGCGTAGTAAGTGAGGTAAGGCAGGAAGGCGATTTGCTGATGATGTATAAATTGAAAGTAGATGATGCTAATCTAAAGAAGAGAAACATTATCGCGCAACCCACTGACTTCAGGCGAAAAACCATAGAAGCAGATCGTATTGCAAAAGCACAGGCAGCTAAAATAACACAGGCAGCCGCAGACACTACTAAAAAGAAAGATGCTTTTGAAACAGAGTTTGAAAATGAAAAGAAAGAAAGCAAACCGGCAAACCAGGTAAATGACGATCGGTATAGCAGTTTGCCACCTTCTGTTCTTACAAAAGCAAAACATTACGATTACAAACTAAAATTCTTTGGCGATAATGTATCTGCCGGTTTTAATAACGATGTATTGGTAAATCAATACCAGCCTTACACCGGCAGTTTGCCAATTGTATTAAATAACAGTGGTGGTTTCAATGGCCTTTTGAAAGCCAGTGTATTTGATGTGATGGAGGATTTGCGCTTTACTGGCGCCATTCGCCTGCCACTTATTAATACGGTGGGCACAGGAACCAGCCTGGGTGGAACCAATGCATTTGTAGCAAGCAACAACTCTCTCTTTAATGCAGGTGGTGAATGGTTTGCAAGATTTGACTATCTTAAAAAACGTCTTGATTATTCTGCTGTTTACTATCGTTCTACGCAAATTGGCAGTATTGGCAGCTATGAGGCCAAACTATATACTAACCTATACCAGGCAGTTATTAAATATCCATTTGATAAGCTGAAAAGCATTCGCCTGTCTGTGGGCATGCGTACAGACAAATACGTTACCCGCGCAGTAGATGATGTTTCACTGATAACACCAGATACTAAACAGTCTTTTATTCTCTCCAGACTGGAATATGTGTACGACAATACAATTATACCAACCACGAATATCTATAAGGGACTTCGCTATAAAGTGTATTTTGATTTCAACAACAATCTGAAAAAAGATACGGTTAATGGCGGCCGTGGCAATATGAACTTTGGTACAGATATCCGTTACTATTATCCCATCTATCGCAATTTTATATGGGCTGGCCGTGTGGGTGCAGACTTTAGCTGGGGCAATCAAAAAACATTGTATTATCTGGGTGGTGCAGATGGTTGGTTATTCCCCAAAGCAAATACTGGCCAAACACCACAAGACCCCGATTATGCTTATCAAACGCTGGCAGTAAACATGCGTGGCTTTAACCAGAATGTGGCCAATGGCAACAATGCAGTTGTTATTAACAGTGAGTTTCGTTTACCAGTATTTACTACGTTCTTTAATAAACCAATCAACAATGCATTTTTGCGCAATTTCCAGCTTACTCAATTTATAGACTTGGGCTCTGCATGGAATGGCGCATACAACAAAATACAAAGACCACATATTGTTTACCAGGATGAGAATGACCCCAACAATCCTGTTACTGTAAATATTAAAGCAGGGGGTATTGGACCATTTGTAGGTGGCTATGGCTTTGGTGTACGCAGCACATTGCTGGGCTATTTTCTTAAACTGGATGCAGCCTGGCCAATGGACAGGTTCTTCAGAGGAAAACCTATTTGGTATTTTGGTATGGGTATAGATTTCTAATACCACAACTTTCAAATAACAGAAGCCCCGCTATTTTGTAACGGGGCTTTTTCTTTCGGCACATGGTTTAATGGTTAATGGAAAGGATTTCTTTCTGGTTTTTTACAAGATGCTGGTTATTGTACATTCTATCAATTGTCTTTCTAAATTTCAGGTTCATCTTTTTGCAGTAGCGCCAAAAATTTACGTTGCCTGCTTTAAACAATTTCCGGTGCCCCATCCACACAACCATGCTGGTGCTGAAGTAAAACAAACGATAAAATTGATAAGCAAAAATTCGCTGCGTTACCGGTTTGCCACAAAAAATAATAGACAAGCGCTGCATCTGAAAATCTATATGATAAGCTTCATCAATTAATATATCTGTGCAGATTTGTTTCAACAATGTGCAACCAGTAGCATCCTTCAGGGCTTGATAATAAACCTGCGCAGCACTCTCTACAGTTATTACTGCCAGTGTCCACCATTGCATGCTGGTATTAAAATGCCTTATCTTTCTGAAAAGTGAATCGCCCCAATCTTTAGAAAGTCTTTTTTCCTGAATTAAATCAAGATAGCGGCCAAGATTATTGCCATGCTTTTGCTCTTCTTTAATAAAAAACTTTACAGCTTCGCAATACAATTCGTCTCCAATTTTATCTGCATACTTTTTTGATGCTACCAATAAATTGGCGCCATCAGAAGTTTCGCCCAATTGCCAGGCTTGCATAGACCGAACAATAGCTGCTCGTTCTTTTGCAGTAATATTGGGTTCAATCGTCCAGTCAATTCTTTTTTCTTGCAGGTTTTGCCTGAAATAGATAATCCAGTCGTGTGAGGTTTGCATATTGATAAGGTTTTATTTCCAAAAATTTTTCATCTGTATTTTCTCTGATGATAATTTGGTAACAAAGAAGAACTGGTACAATTCCCAAAACCAAACCCTTCTGCCAATTCTTGTATACCAACGCATAGCACTTCTTAACCTGGCTTCTTTATGAAAGAGCAATCGTTTAACTGCACTTGGCCTGGTTTGTAATATTATTTCAATGAGCTTCACATATATAATCACCACCCAGGGTTTCAAATATTGGGTATTAATAACCTGGTGCTTGTAATCCCATTTGCGTTGATCCGTTAAAATAATTTCTTTCTCTTTTACTTCTTCATAATAAGGTGTCCACTTGTGAGGCGTAACATATAATAACTGCACCTGGTCTGGATCGTAAGAAAGCAATTGCTTTAAACTGTTGTAAAAATCTCTCGTTCTCTCTTCTCCAAAACCAACAACGTAAGTTGCCATTGAAAGTATATTGTGCTTTCTTAAAATCTGAATAGCTTCTTTATCTTTTGAGATGGTGCCGGCTTTTTTTATTTTCTCCAATACAACCTCATCATAATTTTCAATGCCTAGCAAAAACCTTTCAAACCCGGCTTTTTTATACAAATGCAAGAAGTCTGCATCTCTTACAATGTTATCTGCCCTTATTGAGCCGACTAAAATTAATTTCAGGTTTTTAGCAATCAATGCTTCCAAAAACTCCCTCCATGCTTTTGGATTTGAAGAGGGATTTTCATCTGCAAAATTGAAAACAATAATTCCATACTGCTTGTGCAACATCTCCATTTCATCTGCTAATGATTGTGCACTTCTATGCCGCCATTTTTTCCAGAAAAGACTTTGCCCGCAATATGTACATGGATAGGGGCAACCTCTTGAGAATTGTATAACTACCGCTTTTCGTTTGCCCCAATAGGTATAATTATACCCTTTCATCAATTCCCAGCCTATTCTATAGTCATCAAGATTTTTAATATTCTCTGCAGCCGATGTTTTTAACGGAATGCCATTGGCACGAAATGCCAAACCTTTTATCAATTCAAGACTTGTACCTTGCTCAATTGCTGTAATCAAATTCAATGCAATTGCTTCTCCTTCTCCGCAAACTATATAATCAATTTGCGGGTTATCTTCCAATATTTCATTCCAATGATAAGTTGGAAAAACACCACCAACGATTATCTTAATTGTGGGGTTATTAAACCTTACAATCCTGGTTATTTCGTTTATAATTGGCTGTGCAGAAGTAGATCCTGAATGACCTAACATGATTGCATCAGGATTATTCTCAATTACTTTCTTTGCTACTAATTCAATTTTATAGTTATGATAATCTGCATCCAACAATTCAACCTGGTGACCGGCATCAATTAAAGGGCCGCCAATTGATAAAAGGCCTAATGGTGGCAAGTGCTCCATCGCCATCCTGCTTCCTATGGACAGATGCGGAGGGTTAACAATTAGTATTTTCATTTTGTAATTATTGAAAACAAAAACTGAGTTGTAATTCTATTTTCTTTTTGTTGACGACTATAGGTTAAAGAGCTTTGCTCAACCTTTTTAGCGTCATATAAAAAATGCTCAGGAAGAAAGAAAACACCAGCACCATCCCCCATGCATTGCGGTATTGAACGGGATGAAATAAAATATGAATCGTTTCAGAAAAAAGATTCAGAGGGTTGCTTATGATATCCCAACTATTGTAACGGAGAAAGCGTCCAATATAAATTCCAAAAGCATTCAGCAACATTACCGGGTATACAAACCACACATCTGCCATACGCGGCCATCTGGCCATTACCAGCTTTTCCATGTGACGAACCGATAAAATACCCAGCAACAAAGCATTCCAGGTAAAACAAAAAATCATCATCAAATCATACCAACGGGGCATAGTGGTGCTGTCATACAAATGAAAAAGATCTGTGATCATGTAAAATGCATTGGGCACAAACAATAACCATGCAATGCAAAGCAACCTGTATATCCATTTATTTTTTATGCGTGCAGAACGCTGGCTGAGGGTATAAGATAAATACCATGGTACAAAAGCAAGGAACAGGTTCCACAAAAGGAATAGAAAAGCAATCTCTCTTGTGTAAACCGTCCTTGCTGTAACTAATAAAAAACCAAAACAAACGGAGGTAAGCAACAGGCCGTGCGAAGAAGTCTTTGTCTGCTGTTGCGGGATGAGGTTTAATGGTAATGAAGTATTTTCTATCATAAGAATAAGGGTATAAAAATGATACAAGCGGTTATTATGGCCATTATTGCTGTTATCAAAACAGCAGCAGCGGCAATGTCTTTAATGTATTTTATACGGGGATTATGCCCTGGGCTTACCACATCACACAATTGCTCTATGGCAGTGTTAAATAATTCAGCCATCCACACAAGGCCAATTACAATTATAATAATCGCAAATTTTGTGAGGGGCAATTGAGCAACAACTGCCAACGCAATAGCTGCAACAGTTGCCAATGCATGTATAATAGCATTGTGCTGTGTGTTAAAAAAATAGTGAATCCCTTCAAAAGCAAATCGAAAACTCTTTGCTCTTTTCTTCAATGAAAATTTTTGTGTTTGCATAAATGTCTTTTAAAAGCCCGTCCCTGTTCCTCCTTAGAGAAGGAGCAACTTGTTTTTGCATATCTCCAATGAGACGGGTTTGGGTATTAATTTAAATGAGTATTACTGCGAGCTAGGCTGTCAATAGCTCATCTGTATTTGTTGTGTTATACCAGTTTATTTTTCTGCTGCCATACATTACCAATGCTAATACCAGGAACAATCCAATACTGCCCACTAATAGCGCTGTATCTTCTAATCTTATTAAAATGAAGATGAAACCATACAATCCGCAGAGCACGCCGCTAAACAAACCTGCTGTTGCCCATTTTTTAAAATGGCTTTGTGCATAAAGCGTAATCAACAATATGGTTGCCAGTGCAGCTACCAGGTATGCCTGGTCGAAAAGAATAAACTCACTAATAGCAAGGAGCAGCGTATAAAAAATAACCAATGCAAGGCCTACCAACACATATTGTACCGGGTGAAATGGCTTTTTCTGCATTAGCTCCACAATAAAGAATAGAGAAAATGTAAGGCCGATAAACAGGATAGCATATTTTACACTGCGCATTGTTTTGGCATATTGATCTGCAGGCTGCAACATGCTTACACCAAAAGCAAAAGCATCTTTGTTAAACGCATGGTCTCTCAATACTGTGCCATATGGAAGGTTGGCCTTATTGATTGTCCAGTTTGCAGCAAAACCTTTATCATTTACACTTCTATCAGAAGGCAGGTTATTGCCATCAAAAGAAGGATTGGCCCAGGATGATTGCAACGATACGCTGCTGTTGCCACTCAATGGCACAAAATGCAATTGTTCGCTGCCTTTTATTTTAAGGCGCATGCTAAAATCAATGTTCTTGTCAAAATCTGCCAGCGTTAAAGCAACAGGCGCAGACAACCCGTTGGTATCAATATCAGTTACAGGCAAACCGGGAGACAACTCATAAGGATTGCCATTAAAATTGACTACTATTTTTTCTTCTATTCCTTTGAAATCTGTAATGCCAAAACAAATCTTTGCATCTGCCAATTGCAATGAAGCAGGATCAATTTCTTTTGGAAGATGAATAGAAAAATTTCCATTGCTATTGAGTGCACTTTTATAAAGCAACACTTTATAAATAGAGCGTGGCCTTATTTCAGGTGTTACTTCTCCTTTAATGGTAAGGTTTTCCGGAAGCAACAATAAATGCTTGTTGATAGTAACTACCTTATTGTCTTTATCAACTTCTTTAATGCTGTAGGGCAGGTAAATGTATGGCCCTGCAATTGTTTGATCAGAGGCCCATTTGCTACTCACTTCCTTTACAACTTCTTCCTGCCTTTTCTCACGTTCTGTTACCAGGTTGGTAACAAAAACGGTAGGTATCATCATAATTAAGATTAATCCACCAGTAATAATTCCTTTAATAAAAGTTTTGTTCGACTGAGGTTTTGCCTGTGGATATACCCTTGGCAATTGTTCTGTTTCCATTTGATGGTTTATTTGAGTGATTGTATTAGTTATTGAAGATGTATTGCTGAAATATTGAAGAATGGCATTCCTGCACAACAGCATGGCTACAATTGAGCAGCCAAATAAAACGCCACATGTTTCCAGTGCATAGAGAAAATAATCAGACCAAAAGTTTTCGTTATTGTAGTTGTTTGCAAAAATTGTCCCTCCCACTAAGCCATAAGGAAGGGTGCAGATAAAACAAAGCAATACCAATCTGTTTATTTTATCTGATCTTTCTAAAATTAACTTCTCAATTAAAGGCAATCCAATGGTAAGTGCTAGCAACACAGGCAGGCTGGCAAATGCTGCAGCAATTCCAGCCATTATGCTTGTCCATACAGGAAAACTATCCTGAATAAACAAAGTATACGCCAACCAGCAAATACAAAATGTAATACTTGTGACTATCCATATTTTTGCACTAACTACCAGCGGCTTTATTGCTTTCTTTATTATTTCCATTGCGTCAATTTGATAATGGTTTCTATAGAGCATTACTGCATGTCAGAAAAAATGCTTGCTTCTTCATACACTTGAACGGGTTGCAACACGTAGTCTATTCTTTTATTAGCAACCAAAAGACTTATCCAACCTGCTATTACAGCACAAGCAGGAAATAAAAGGAAAACAGGTTCACTCCAAATATTGCGCTGAACACCTGGTACTTCCATCATCTGAAAAGCAAACAATACGGCCAACAATACAATAACATATAGCATTGCTTTCGCAAAACTTTTATTATGGTGTATTTGAATTATCCCAATAAACAGCGGTAAAAAAACAAGAGCAGCTAACCACCCAAAGCTTATTGCGTAACCTGCAGATATCAGGTATATTTCTGGCAGTACCACCAATACAGGAATGGTTAATAACAGGTAAATACCTAAAGCTCTTAAAAAAATTGAAAATCCGATTCTAAAAAGCGCTTTGAAATTCAAAGTATTCATACAAAAAAAATTTAGTTTATAGATTTAATCATTTGTTCCAATGCATCCAGGTGTTGTTTAAATGCTTTCTCACCTGCTTTGGTAACAGAGTATAACGTGTTTGTTTTTCGGCCAATAAAACCCTTCTGTACTTTAATAAAACCATTTTCTTCTAAAGTTTTAAGATGAGAAGCCAGGTTGCCATCGGTTACATCAATCAGCTCTTTCAGTTCATTAAAGTTGATTTCTGTATTTACCATCAGTGCACTCATGATGCCCAGCCTTATGCGGCTGTCAAAAATTTTATTTAGATTTTCGATCGGATTCTTCATCACTAAATATTGTTATGCCACTTCCTTTCTTTCATACTTGTTCCACATTAACAAGCCGTAAATTATATGCAAAATACCAAATCCTGCTCCCCAAAAATAAAGACCATAGCCTGGATAGAATAAATTAATGCAACCAAGCACTATCTCGCATAGACCCAGATAACGCACTTCATCCAGAGTATACTTGCTGCCATTGATTAATGCCAATCCGTAAAATAAAAGACAGGCAGGTCCAATAAAACGCCATTCATCGTGTAACAGCATAGCGAAAATAAATACTGCACCTGTAGCAAGCGGAATGCAAAGATTTATGATCAATCTTTTGCTGCTGCTGTTCCACATATCCGCACCACTCTTTTTAGCTTTTTTCCAGGTGAAATAAAACCCGGCAAGAAATGCCAGCACAAGTGTAGCAATGGCCAATATAAAAAGTTTCCATTCCAATTGCACAAAATCTCCCACCGCCCAGTTTCCACGTCCATTATAATTGGTGTAATAACTATAGATCCAGTTGTATGCAATTATAGACGCCGTTAGCCCTAAAGAACCAGCAGCAATACCGCTTAATCCACTTAAACTGATAAAGCGGCTGCTACGCTCCATTATGCGTTTAATGTCCTGCAAATCGGACAGACTTTGTTGTTGGCTACCCATATAAAGCACTTTGAAAAACAAAGTAAATTGGAAAAAATCTTATTTCCAAATAATCTTCAAAATATTTTTAGTCCAAAAAAACTAAAGGCAACAACCCTGGCCCGGTCTTCCGCATATACTGTATTTTTGAAAACAACTATGCTCCCTTTACGCTGTTGTCTTTATATTACTGCTTTATTATACGCAAGCACATGCTGCCTGCCATACAACAGCTATTCGCAACAACATATAATTACCGGATATATAAAAGATGCCCTTAGCAATGAAAGAGTGCCGTTTGCTTCTGTAAGTTTTATGCGCAACAATACCGGCAAACTTAGCGACTCTGCAGGTACTTTCAGTTTTCAGCTAAACGAATGGCCCATTGATACATTACTGGTTACTTATGTTGGCTACAAAGACTATAAACTATTCATAGGGCCCGAAGTCACCAGTAAAGCCATAGGCAACCGCCTGAACATTATTATAAATCTTGAACGTGGCAAAACAGTTGCAGAAGTAGTGGTGAAGAGAAAAATAGATCGCGGCTACCTGATGTGGAAACGCATTGTAAAGCATAAGCCTGCAAATGATCGCTATCGGTTTAACAATTTTGCATACGAGCTGTACAATAAAATGGAGCTTGATCTTAATCGCATTAACAAAGAAAAAATCACTAAGAAAAAACTACTGAAGCCTTTCGGTTTTGTATTCGACAATATTGATACAACGGAAGGACCTCCATTCCTGCCTGTTTTCCTTACAGAAACAATTTCGGATTACTACTTTCATAAAAATCCTTTTAAAACAAGAGAGATTATTAAAGCTAGCAAGTCTGAAGGTGTGGACAATGAAAGCATCAGTCTGTTATTGGGTGGCACAGATGCAAACGTGGATGTGTATTCTAACTTCGTGCCAGTGTTCGATAAAAAATTCATCAGCCCTATTAGCGATAATGGCGACAACTATTACCACTACACTGTTCTCGACTCTCAATTTGTAAACAATCGCCGCCTTATTCATATGAGTTTTACGCCCAAAAGAAAAGGAGAAAATACTTTCCAGGGCGATTGCTGGGTAAACGATACCACCTGGGCAATACAAAAAATGACGATGTACTTGTCTGCAGATGCCAATATCAATTTTGTAAATAAACTAAGTCTGATCCAGGAATATAAGCTGATTGACGATAGCACCTGGTTTTTGGTGAAAGATAAATTTGTTGTTGATTTTGCACCAATAGGTGAAAATAAAACGGGCATCATTGCAAGAAAGACAACCACCTACAAAAATATAATAAAAGATCAGCCCTTTATTGATGACAGCCTGAAACAAAACAGGATTTTGCAAGAGGTAATTATGTCTGCAGATGCAAGAGAGAAAACGGATTCATTCTGGCTGCAAAACCGTCACGAAGAATTGAACAGAAATGAAAAGGCAGTGTATGCAACAATTGATACGCTGCAAAAAATGCCTTTGTTTATTAAATATACCAATCTTATCAATTTTATAGGCACGGGTTATTTAAACGTAGGCAATTACCAGATAGGTCCCTGGCAAAACTGGATTTATTCAAATGTACAGGAAGGGTTGCGCCTTCGTTTTGATGTGGGCACTAATAAAGGGTTTAGCAAAAAGCTGATATTGCACGGTTATCTTGCTTATGGTTTTGCAGATAAAAAATTTAAGTACGAAGCTGATGCGCTGTATCTATTCAAAAAAAATCCTCGTGCATATGTATTCGCTAAGTATTCAAAAGACATAGACTATGGCCAGCAATACCTTGGTGAAGTAAGCCAGGACAATATTTTTGCGCTTGCCATTCGCAAAGCAGGTGTGCCCATAAAATTTATGTTTACAGAAGAGAAACGTCTGGATCTTTTTAAAGAATGGCATAGCGGTTTCTCTGTATTACTTCATGGTTCAAGCAAACAATATGATCCGCTACGCAACCTCCCCTTTAAAACTGCCTATCCAAAAGAAAGCGGAGACGATTTTAATAATTTTGAAACCAGTATCCGTTTCAGGTTTGCTTACCTGGAGAAATTTCTTGAAAATACTTTTTACAGGGTGAGCCTTGGTAGCCCTTACCCTATTGGCGAAGTAAAGTTTTCCAAGGGAATTAGTGGTGTGTTAGGTAGCAGCTACAATTATTCAAAAATTTCCGGCAGCATTTCAGATTATATGGACATACCGCCCTTCGGAAATATTTATTACAATGTATTTGCTGGCAAAACAAATGGCGTGCTGCCTTTTATGTTGCTGGATGTAGCGCCAGGCAATGAAATCTATTATTACAACAAGTATGCATACAGTCTTTTAAACCGCTGGGAATACATACATGATAAATACATCGGTTTTGGACTTGAGCATAATTTTGGTGCAGGATTGTTTCGCTTTATACCTTTTACTCGCAAGTTAAAATTCCGCCAGTTCTGGACAGCAAAAGGTTTATGGGGAAGTTTATCAGATGCCAACAAGTTATATAATACAGTGCCTGGTTACACCTTCAATTCGCTTGATGGAAAAACTTATTTGGAATTGGGCACAGGAGTAGACAATATCTTCAAAGTATTCAGGTTAGATTTTGTGTGGCGCCTATTGCCAAGGCCATTGCCGCCTGAAGGCGTAAAAAGATTTGGTATATTCTTTAGTTTCAGGCTGGCTTTTTAATCATCAATACTAATGTGTCTGCTATTTTGTTGAGTCGTAATCGTAGGGCAACATTATTGCTATCTTTTCCCACCAGCCCCAAAAGCCATTCATAGAAAGATTATTGGGTGTAAAACTTCCATCTGGCATTATAGTGATTGGGCTATTATTAATCAAACTGATTTCAGATACAATCATATTACCACTTTCAGTATTACCTATATACTTTAGATACTCGTAAGGGGCACGACTTTTAGTATATACAACTTTCAATGTGTCGGATAATTTTAATTCAACCTCACTCCCATTATAGAATAATAAACTATTAATAGATGAATTAGCTGAACCATAATTCTTGTTTGCGGTACTACTTAACTCGTTTGCAACAATCTTAATCTTTGAGTTCTCGTTACTTATTTCATATATCGTATCAAACTTTTCGATACCTGAATATTCTTGTTGTGCTATAGTATCTTTTTTAAGCTCAACATCAATGTTACCTTTCTTGCGAAATATTTTATACCCTTCTGTCTCCAGGTTATTTGCGTAAAGACTGCGGATAAAATGCAATAGCGATATGGAATATACTTTTTGCCTGGCTTCTTTATATTTAGTTGCTGTTTTATTATCAGTTGCCGACATCTCTTCAAATAAAGCATAACCAGAATAGAGCACTGTATTATCGGTAAAATGGTAAATAAATTCTTTTAACTCGTACCTAATGGTATAACCTAAAATTTTATTTTCAATGATTAAAGGCTCTGTTGCAGACACTGTAAGCAAATTCTGTTTCTCATTCCTTCTAAATTTTAAAGCTTTAGGGTTTACTATTTTGCATCCTCTTGCATATGTAATATTGCCGATGAAATGTTCAACAAATAAGTCGCCCCAACTTACCCAACCATTCTTTTCTGCCGGCGTAACAACCACTTCATTTAAAACTGAAGGCTTCGGCTTTAATTCAATAACAATATGCTGGTCTGCGGAAACAGCCTGAAAATCTTTTGTAAAAGTCTCATATCCTATGCAAGAAACCACCAGTATAAACTTCCCAGGAGGTATATTTTTGAAACTAAAAAAACCGTTTTCATTTGAGGATGTGCCGTATGAAGAATTGCCAATAAATACAGTTGCCCTTGCTATTGGCTTTGCATTTCCTTTCTCTACAACCTGGCCAACAAACGTGATTTGTGCACTAGCATTTTTAAAGAACAGGACACTGACCAGTATTAACAGGAAAAATTTTCTCATTGCTATTGTTGAATATTGTTTTGAAACAACCGGTTGATACTAATTATGTTTCCTTTTTCATCTAACCCTTCAACAACAATGCGCAATTGCTTTGAAACTATACCAGGAAAACTAAATGATGCAATATGCGTGATTGGATCTACAGCCACGCTGGGGTTCCAATACAAAGTACCATGCTCACCAGCATCTTGTTCTTTAAACCGGTGCACAGTCTTATATCCAATTTTTATTGATTGCTCAAAACTCAACTTCTTTGTTGGTTTATCCATTTCCTTACCGTTTCTAAGGTAAATGGCAATAGCCCCATGCGGACCATTATCAGGTACATTTGATAAGGTGCCAGGTTTAAAAATTCGTATCAAAGCCACATCTGCCATCCTAATGCCAGAAAGCAGATCTATGGAAGCGTCATAACCTTCCAAACCTGCACTTAGTAAATTTTCATTTAGAAAAAAAGCAGGTGCATTTAGCTTTAATTGATCCATCGCGGATAAACCAGCAATTACGTTTGAGTAACGCCAGTAAATAATTGGCTTGCCGTTGTTGTAAGTATAATTCAACCCCGGAGCTTTGCCGTTCAACCATTCCAATACAGCCTGGTCAGAATTGATAGTAATAGGATCATTAGTAAGATCAATGGTTTGGACCCATACACCCGGGTTTGCAAATAAACCGCTGGTATATGTTGCTAACACACTATCCAAATGCGTTTTTACTTTGGCAGTTATGGTAACATTCTTTAGCATTGATGTTTTATCTTCTGCAAAAGAATTCTCAGCGATAGCTTGAGTATCCTTACTATAAAAGTTTGTATTAAGCACAAAAGGCGCAACTACGTACCTGTTGCGGGCTATTGAATCAAAAATATTTTTGTAAAACTCAACAGCGTAATTGGCAGCGGCTTTGCTTTGAACGTTTGCATTAGCCTGAACATAAACAACTGCACTATCATGAAAATTTAAATCAGGCAAATTAAATAAACCTGCGCTGTCTGTATTCAACAAGAGCGGCGTAGAGACAGCATCTATTTTGGCTTTTAACATAAGAAAAAGGGAGCCATTTTTTAATGCTGTTGTATTGTTTCCATTTACTTCAAACGCCTGGCCTTTTAATGTTAGCGACTTTTCCGGTAAATATTTTATGCGCTGCTCATCGTCGTTTAATATAGACTGTATTGATGGCTTTGCAGATTTACTGGTTAGCATTAATAAATTCAATGCCTGCTTTGTTCCTGTATTGCTATTAAAGTACCAGCCGGCATTAAACACAGGAGTGCTCAAATTACCAGAAAGCAACAATTCGGATTTGATGGATGCAAAATTTGTAGTGTCGATTTCATTACTTGCATCCGTTACGGACACTGCAACGCTCCCGTGATAATCTTCGGGCATTAAAATTGAAACCTTTCGTTCCTTGCCAATAGCAGGCATTAAAGAATCAACCTTTATATTAGAGCTTCTTGCTTTGTGCAGGAAAATTAGTCTTTCTGCTAAAACATTACCAGCTTCATTCAATACAGACAATCGCAATAAACCATCACCAAAATTATTCGATAGCAATGGATATGGCGCAGTAAGCGTTGTATCAAATGGATCATTAAAGACAGATTCAGAAAAATGCAATTTTGCAACAGAATAACGATTCTCCATCTGCGCACATAAAATAAGATGCTCAAATTTCTCCTTGTTTATGCCACTTCTTGATACATGAAAGAACACACTATCGCTTTCTATGCCATCATGCAGCTCTGTATGCAAAACAATTCCTTCTGTTTGTACTATCGGCAATGGAATCTTTTTGGTAATACCATTTGCTGTTATCAAAGCTGTATAAGTTGTTTGCGGTGTGCAGTGCAAAACAAAATTCCCCATTCCATCGTGCACAGTTTTTATTGCTGCAACAGTATCTCCCAGATTATTAAAAACTTTCCCTCTTACTGCAACGGGTACTCCATTTGTATCAACTGCTTTAAAAGCTACCAGGCTGGTTAACCTGCTAACCAGCTGGCCGCTTTCAGGAAAAAATTGAACAGAAAATTCAGACTTGCCTGGTGATTGAACCGGTTTTTCCTTCTGTCTTTTATCCTTAACCGAAATATTGCAATAGAAAAACAATGCACTGTTGAAATTGAGCATCCAGGCAGTGTATGCCCGTATGTAATAATTTCCTGCAGGAAGATCAGCAGGTAGTAAAAAATCGCCTGCAACCATTCCTTTATTTATGTGCAGCATAGCCCTGTCTATTATCAATCCCTTATCATTGAAAAGCTCTGCATAAAGTACATAGCTTATTGTTGAAGGCTTACACTGATAGGTAACATATCCACTAAACCATATTGTTTCCGAAGAATAATAAGATTGCTTATCGCAATGCAGATAAACTTTTTCCTGCGGATAATTGCGATAATATTTTGTAAGCGCCTGCCTTATTTTTGGAACAGGGTCTCCCTGAGAAAATAGCAGTGAATGCACAATGCTAAAAGCAAATATGAATAGCGATTTTTTTATAGTATAGGTTTGAAAAAGCCCAACTAAATATAACACAAACTAAACAGGCTACATTATTAATTAGTTTTTCCCTATCTTAACTTACCTAAATATCAACGATTGTATGGCGCATTCTTATATCCTGGCTCTTGATCAGGGCACTACCAGCTCAAGAGCTATTCTTTTTAATCACGATGGCAATATTGTTGTAACTGCACAAAAAGAGTTTACGCAAATATATCCGCAGCCCGCCTGGGTAGAACATGACGCAGAAGAAATATGGAGCTCACAGTTTAGTGTAATGGCAGAAGTAATTGCCAAACAAAATATTACCACGCAACAGATTGCTGCTATCGGCATTACCAACCAGCGGGAAACAACTGTGGTTTGGAACAGGACAACTGGCAAGCCCATACACAATGCTATTGTATGGCAAGACAGGCGCACAGCTGCTTTTTGTGATGACTTGAAAGCAAAAGGTAAAGCGGCTGTCATTCAGCAAAAAACAGGATTGGTAATTGACGCATATTTTTCTGCTACCAAATTAAAATGGATACTGGATAATGTTGCCGGTGCAAGGGAGCAAGCCAATAAAGGAGAACTGGCATTTGGCACGGTAGATACCTGGCTTGCGTGGAAACTTTCCGGAGGTAAATTGCATGTTACAGATGTTTCCAATGCATCAAGAACAATGTTGTTGAATATTCATAGCTGCCAGTGGGATGAAGAACTGTTGCAGTTGTTCGATATACCTGCTTCCATCTTGCCATCTGTAAAACAATCCAGCGAAGTATATGGCAAAACAGAACATGGAGACATTGCAATAGCAGGCATTGCCGGCGATCAGCAATCAGCTTTATTTGGACAGATGTGTACCAGTGCGGGCATGGTTAAAAATACCTATGGCACTGGTTGTTTTATGTTGATGAATACCGGCAACATGGCGGTTGCTTCAAAAAATAATTTGCTTACCACTGTAGCATGGAAAATAAATGGGCAGACTTCTTATGCATTGGAAGGAAGTATTTTTATTGCAGGTGCGGTAGTGCAATGGTTAAGAGATGGATTGCAAATGATACGCAACGCATCTGAAATAGAAGCATTGGCAGGTGGTGTAACAGATACCGGTAATGTATACATGGTACCTGCATTTGCCGGCCTTGGCGCCCCTCACTGGAACCAATATGCGCGGGGAAGCATATTCGGTATTACTCGTGGCACTACCAAAGCACACATAGCAAGAGCTGCTTTGGAAAGCATCGCTTACCAGGTTACAGATATTCTTAAAGCCATGGAATCTGATGCAGGCATCAGCATAAAAGAATTAAGAGTTGATGGCGGCGCTACCATCAATAACCAGTTAATGCAATTTCAAAGTGATATTTTGCATGTGCCGGTGGTAAGACCAACTGTTTATGAAACCACTGCATTGGGCGCAGCATACCTTGCGGGCCTTGCTGTAGGTTTCTGGAAAAATATTGAAGAAGTGCAAAAACAATGGCAGGCAGATAAAACATTTAAGCCTGCAATGGAAACAGAAAAAATAAATACCTTATTGAAAGGATGGCAACGTGCAGTAAAAGCAAGCATTGCCTGGGCGGCAGAATAAGAAGCTGCAAATTATTAGCTGCTAGCTACAAGCTTCTGCTCTATAATTGAATACATCATGCTCAACATAAGGGCTTAGCTTGCGGCTTGTAATTAGCAACTAGCAGCTCAAAAAAAATAAAGCAACTCCGGAATGAACAGATCAAAAATGCTGGAACAGTTAGAAGCCTTTTCCGGCGAATGGGATATATGTATAATTGGCGGTGGCGCTACAGGGCTTGGCGCAGCAATTGATGCTGCATCACGCGGCTATAAAACTATTTTATTTGAGTTGGTAGATTTTGCAAAAGGCACATCGTCCCGCTCTACCAAACTGGTACACGGCGGCGTGCGTTACCTGCAACAAGGCAATATAAAACTGGTAATGGATGCTTTGAAGGAAAGAGGCACTTTGAAAAAAAATGCGCCGCACCTCGTAAAAAACCAATCGTTCATAGTTCCTAATTATAAATGGTGGGAAGGACCTTATTATGGACTAGGACTTAAAGTATACGACTGGATGAGTGGCAATCTTGGTCTTGGCCCGTCTCAATGGTTAAGCAAAGAAGAAGTATTAGAACTCGCTCCAACCCTCGACCCCACGGATTTGCGTGGTGGTGTATTATATCATGACGGGCAATTTGATGATGCTAGGCTTGCTATTAATATGGCGCAAACAGCAGCTGCTTATGGTGGATGCATACTTAATTATTGCGGTGTAAAAGGATTGTTGAAAGCCAATGATAAAATAGCAGGCGTTCAGGTAAAAGATCAAATCAGTGGTAAGGAATATGAAGTAAAAGCAAAAGCTGTTATTAATGCCACAGGTGTTTTTAGCGATGCTATACAACATATGGACGACGCTTCTGCACCAAAATCAATTTCTCCCAGCCAGGGTATACACATTGTATTGGATCAGGAATTTTTACCAGGCAATAGTGCCATTATGATTCCGCACACAGACGATGGCCGTGTTTTATTTGCGGTACCCTGGCATAAAAAAGTAATTGTAGGCACTACAGATACTGCTGTAAAAAAAATAAATGATGAACCATTAGCGCAAGCAGATGAATTGGATTTTATCATTCAGCACATTGGTCGTTACCTTACTAAAGATGCCACAATGCATGATGTACGCAGCATATTTGCAGGTTTAAGACCATTGGTAAAAGCATCCAGCAAAAAAACTGCAGAGTTGTCGAGAGATCATGTTATCACCATTGCAAGCTCTGGCCTTATCAGCATATTGGGCGGCAAATGGACCACTTACCGTAAAATGGCAGAAGATGTAATCAACACCGCTGCTATTAACAACATGCTTCCACCTAAGGATTGCATTACAGAAACGCTTCCTATTCATGGTGCGCAAACCACAGAAGACTATACAGACGACTTTTATTATTTTGGCACAGACAGATCATCTGTTGAGGCACTTGCAACTAAAGACAGTTCATTAAGTGAAAAGATTCATGAACGTCTTCCGTACACCAAAGCCGCTATTGCATGGGCTGTGCAGGAAGAAATGTGCATGACATTGGATGATGCGTTGTCAAGACGCACAAGATCAATATTACTAGATGCAAGAGCTGCATTGGAAGCTGCGCCATCTGTGGCTGCTCTAATGGCTTCATTATTACAGAAAGACAAAAAATGGGAGGAAGATCAATTATCAGCATTCAAAAAAATTGTACAGAATTATATTCCGCTTGCTAACCAATAACTAAAACTCTAACGATTATGCATCCTTTTCTGGGAGAATTTTTGGGCACTGCCATTCTTATTATTTTGGGCGAAGGTGTTGTAGCCAATGTTGTATTAAATAAAACAAAGGGTCAAAACAGTGGCTGGATTGTTATCACTTTTGGATGGGCCATTGCTGTATTCATTGGCATTTTTGTAGCATCTCATTTTAGTAAAGCACATCTTAATCCTGCATTTACTTTGGCCGCAGCTTATATTGGCAACGGTTTTAGTTGGGCAGATGTTCCTGTATATGTCGGCGGGCAAATGCTCGGTGCAATGGCAGGTGCACTAATTGTTTGGATTTCTTATAAACTTCATTTCATAGCTACGCCAGATGCAGATTTAAAACTGGCCGTTTTTTGCACCGCTCCTGCCATTCGCAGTACGCCTAATAATTTAATTACAGAAATGGTGGGCACTTTCATTTTGGTATTAGCAGCATTATACATTGCCGCCCCCGCAAGCACGTTGGGTGCGTTAGATGCATTACCGGTTGCATTAGTAGTTTTGGGCGTTGGCTTATCACTGGGTGGGCCTACTGGCTATGCTATTAATCCTGCAAGAGATTTAGGGCCACGCATTATGCATGCCATACTTCCTATACCAGGCAAACGTGATAGCGACTGGGGATACGCATACATACCCGTATTGGGTCCAATTGTAGGCGCAATGCTGGCCGGTGTTGTTTTTAAATTCTTAATGTAATTATTTTACAGGTATATATAAACGTTAGTAAAAGATTTTTTTTGCCGGCATAGGGCCGCTATTAAACATCGTGTAGCCTGTCCCGCGCAAAGATGCGGGATCACTCACTTGTACCGCATACCTTTAATCACCCCCTAAGAAAATGAACAGTAAAAATAGCAGCTCATGCTACCCACTTGCATGGATATTAACCAGCAGATAATAAAAAAGCACTTGCGTTTTTTATCTGGCAGGCAAAATAATTATACCTTCAAAAAAACAACCCACATGCCTAAAATAAAACTGGACGATATAAGCACAAGGGCGCCAAAAGATTTCGACAAACAGGAAACAAAAGAAAAAACGATTAAGATAGTTGATGAACTGAATGAACTGCAAAACCTGTTGTTTGCTGAAAGCAAACATTCCTTATTGATTGTAATACAAGGTATGGATGCCAGCGGAAAAGATGGCGTGGTAAGAAATGTATTTGGTAAATTAAACCCACAGGGTGTAACAGTTAAATCATATAAAGCACCAACGGCTGAAGAACTTTCGCATGATTTTTTATGGCGCATACACAGTCATACACCAGCTAAAGGCATGATACAAATATTTAACCGCTCACATTATGAGGACATTCTAATTACTCGTGTGCACAAATGGTGCGATGATGATCTTGCAAAAAAAAGAATGAAAGCCATTAATGATTTTGAAAACCTGTTGGAAAAACATAACAATACTACCATTTTAAAATTCTATCTTCACATATCCCCCGAAGAACAGCAGGAACGCCTGCAGGAAAGAATAAAAGACCCCACTAAGCAATGGAAGTACAATGAAAATGATTTTGCAGAAGCAAAACTCTGGAAAAACTATATGAATATGTATGAAGATTGTTTTGAAAACTGCAACGATATTCCCTGGACTATTGTACCCTCAGATCAAAACTGGTTTAAAGAATACACCATTGCAAAAAAAGTAAGAGACACCCTGGATAGCTTTAAAATGCAGTACCCGGGTATTAAGAAATAGTTTTTTGTTATTTGATGCAACCGATCAATCAGGAATTCCAACTAAGTTGTAATTTCATAAACATATACAAGTATCTACTTTTTAACCTAAAACAACAAAACTATGGGCATGCTAAAAGAATTTAAAGATTTTGTATTTCGCGGCAACGTGGTAGATCTTGCCGTAGCGGTAGTAATTGGTGCAGCTTTTACCGCAATCGTTTCTTCATTGGTAGATAATATCATCACTCCTTTATTGCTGGCACCTGCATTAAAAGCAGCTAATCTGCAGGATATTGAAAAGCTGGCATGGGGTGCCGTTAAGTACGGCAGTTTTATTTCTGCAGTTATAAAGTTTGTTATCATCTCTTTTATTTTGTTCCTCATCGTTAAAACCATGAAAAGTATTGAGAGGAAACAAGTACCTCCTGCGGCAGAACCATCTTCTACAGATAAACTTCTAATGGAAATACGCGATTCACTAAAAAAATAATATCTGATAAAACATATTTTATCAGAAACATTGGTTGAAACTTTTTGAATTATTTTTTAAAATTATCTTTGCGGCATTCCAATAACGTTGGAATGCCGTTTTAATCAATACCCGTTAAGTACCTGTTTACTACCCGGTCTAACTCCTGCCGTAAAAACATACTCACGATTTGCCATTGAAAACGATATGCTGCAACAGGATTACAGTTGCAGTAAACAACTTTGTATTATTCATTATATGCTTACCGGTGTTTGCAACTATTGGCAATGTGCGTACCGTCTGCATATCATTTATTAAAAATTAAAACCTACAAATGAAAAAGGTATTTCTATTTACTTTATTATGGATGACAATGTTACACGTGGGTGCGCAAAGCCAAACCATGCAAGATTTAAAAACCGGAGCCAGCAAGACCATTGCTAAAGATCCAAATGATACCACTAAAAAAGTCTGGAAAGTAGGCGGCCTGTTTAATTTTACTTTTGGCCAAACTTCACTTTCTAATTGGGCAGCAGGTGGCGACGATTTAACCATCAACGTAAATGGTGTATTAAACCTCCACGCATTCTATTTAAAAGATCGGAATATGTGGGACAATAACCTTGACCTCGGACTTGGCTATGTTAAAACGACTTCCCTGGGTAGCCGTAAGAGTAATGATATCATAAATCTTACTTCTAAATATGGTTACCAACTTACACCAACCAGCAAATGGTTTGTAGGTATTTTGGGAGACTTCCGTACGCAGTTTGCACCTGGTTTTAACTATCCTACGAGCGATTATAGCTACAAGATTTCGCAATTTATGTCTCCCGGCTATGGTTTAATATCATTAGGTTTCGATTACAAACCAAACAAAGATTTCTCTTTGTTTCTTTCGCCTATAACCAGCCGTTGGGTAATAGTAACTGCTAAGGGTTTAGATACCCTCAATCCTACCCAAAAAGGCGGAGCGTATGGCGTTCCATTGGGCAAAACAACACTTAACCAGATAGGTGCTTATTTAAGTGCTACCTACAACAAGGAGATTGTAAAAAATGTGGTGTATAAAGGCAAGCTGGATTTGTTTTCAGACTATAAAAACAAACCGGAAAACATCAACGTGTATATGACGAACTTTCTTAGTGCCAATATCATAAAGAATTTTTCTTTCACCGTTGGCCTGGATGTTATCTATGACGATAATGTGCGCATGTTTGGAACAACCGGCAAAGGTGCACGTACCCAGTTTCGTGAGTACATAGGCATTGGTTATACCAAGAAGTTTTAATTTATTAAAGGAGCTAATCAATTCATTATCAATATATTTAAATCAAACACAAAACCTGTTTGTTTATCTTTCTAAGCTACATGCCGGCGTTTGTATTATGTTAGCATCTTTATGATTACAACGCCCCGTTGCAGCAATCAAAAAGTATTATTTCCTTACATTTGTTGGGTTCCGGTTTATGCCGGAACCCTTTGTTTTAAAGCCGTAAAAGCATTATCGTGAGTTCACCATCTTACCAGATTAAATTAGCGCAGTTTGAAGGGCCTTTTGACCTTTTGTTGTTTTTCATTGAGCGGGATGAACTTGATATTTATAATATACCCATCACCAAAATCATAAAAGACTTTCTTGACTTTGTTCACCAGCAGGAAAAGCTAAACATAGAGCTGTCAAGCGAGTTTATCCTTTTTGTGTCCACCCTTATGCGCATCAAGGCAAAAATGCTGTTGCCACGCAAAGAGCTGGATGCACAGGGTAATGAAATAGATCCCCGCCAGGAACTGATTGACAAAATCCTTGAATACAAAAAATACAAGGAAGTGGCTGCTCAAATGGCAGAAATGGAGGGCATACGCATGCTGATGGTAAAGCGAGGCAATATTCAGAAAGAACTTTCTACTATTGGAGAAGAAGCCGGCGAAGGAACTGAGATACAAAACATTACGCTCTATAAGCTGATGAAGTCTTTTGAAAAGGCTATGCAGCGTATGTACGACCGCAACCACAAACCCGTGCATACAGTGGTTAGGTACAACTATACCATGGAGCAAAGCCGTGAGTTTGTATTAGACAAAGTAAAAACAGAAAAAACAACTGCTTTCGAGAAAATATTTGATGTGTGTGAGAACCGCATTCATGCGCTGTTTCTTTTCCTTTCTTTATTGGAGCTATGCCAGGCCAGGTATATGACCATCATTACTGGCGAAGGCAGAAACAATTTCATCATTGAATTCAACGAAAACCGCGAAGAAGACGTGCAATTTGAGCTTCCGCCCGCCAATCCTGCATAAAATACCTGACGAATAGGCTGAATTGATTCAAAAAAGTATTGAAAATGAATTGGTACACAAATTGATGTTTAAACATCAAAATTAAAAAACACTAGTTATGAAAACAATATTTCACCCGGCAACAGAAAGAGGACATGCAAATTTTGGTTGGTTAGACAGCCATCATTCATTCAGTTTTGGTCAATGGCACAATGCAGAAAAAATGCATTTTGGCGTGCTTAGGGTTTTAAACGATGATATAGTAAAAGGTGGTGCAGGTTTTGGCACTCACCCACACGATAACATGGAGATCGTTTCAATTCCATTATCAGGCGCATTGGCTCATAAAGACAGCACCGGCAGAAGTGAAACAATCAATACAGGAGATGTGCAAATTATGAGCGCAGGTTCTGGTATAGCACACTCAGAATACAATGCTTCTAAAACTGATGCGGTAAACTTTTTGCAGGTTTGGGTTTTTCCTAAAAAACAGGATATAACGCCCAGGTATGAGCAAAAAACTTTTGATACTGTGGGCAGACAGAACCAATGGCAGGTAGTAGTAAGCCCCGATGAAAATGACAAAGCTGTTTGGATAAACCAGGATGCAAAATTTTCATTGGCTACTATAGATGCAGGCAAAGAACTGGAATATAAAAATGCATTTGCAGGCAATGGCGTTTACTTCTTTGTACTGGATGGAAAAGCTACTATTGGCGATACCGATGCAAATAAAAAAGATGGAGTTGGCATTTATGAAACGGATAGCGTAAATGTAAAAGCTACTGAAAAAACAGCTTTATTAGCTATAGAAGTTCCTATGAAGTTGAACTAATAAAAGCAACAGCATGTTTTTTAGTAATCGTAAAAATAAAAGGAGGTCTTTATGACCACACGTACAATAGCGCAAATAGAAAGCGCAACAAATGAAAGCGTGGGCGATTTTAAAATAAAAAATGTATTGCCCACACGTAACCTGAAACAGGTAGACCCGTTTTTACTCGTACACCATATGTACCCTTATGAACTAAAAGCTGGTTCAGCTACCAGGCTTCCACCACATCCGCATGCTGGTTTTGAAGTAGTGACTTATTTGCTGGATGGAGAATTTTTCCATAGAGATAGCCAGGGGCACAACCAGGTAGCCAGCGCAGGTGATGTAAATTGGATGACTTCCGGTGCAGGCATTCTGCATTCCGAAGGACCGACAGAAAATTTACTGAGCAAAGGCGGCACCGTACAATTGCTGCAGCTTTGGATAAATCTGCCAGCAGATAAAAAACAATTGGCCCCAAGCTTCAGGCATTATGCAGGTAATGATTTGCCAGTAATAAATGATGAAAACAAATGGCTGAAACTGGTTATTGGCAGTTACAAAAATCAAACCTCGCCTATTGCCACGCATACGCCTATGTTTCTCTACCATTTGAAAGTTAAGAAGGGAGAATTGGTAACCCTGCCCGTGAATGAAACATACAGTGCGGCTATTTATATTATGCAGGGAAGCATTAAAGTGCTGAACAAACAACCTGTTGCCGGAGAGCTGGTATATTTTAATACAGATGGAAATCAACTGGTGTTTACTGCCAACGAAGATACGGAGCTACTTGTTTTTGGCGGAGAGCCTATTAAAGAAAAAGTAGTAAGTTATGGACCTTTTGTAATGAATAGTTTTGAAGAGATACAACAGGCCATCGCTAATTACGAAGAAGGTAAAATGGGCGTTTTGGAATATTAATGGAGAAGATTCAAAAATAAAAACGGTTACTCATTATTGTGAGTAACCGTTTTAGTTTATTGGGTGCTATGATTAATGTCTTACCTGGGCATCATGTTTCTGGCGGTAGATGGCACGGCTTGCACGGTTTTGTTCCCTGCGCAATTGTGTCCTCTCTTGTTTTGTTACAACGCCATCAGCTTTTGCTTCTTTTTTATCATTCTGTATTTTTACTTCACGTGCTTCCAAATGTTTTGTTTCTTTAGCAGTAAGTTCACCGCTTTTTACACCTTCACCAATTCTTTTCTGTTGGTTTTCTTGTCTTTCTTTAACTACAGGAGTAGCTGTTTGTGCAGAAGCAACTGAAGCAACAGATACAAAAGCTAATACTAAGCCGGCAGCAATTAAATTCTTTTTCATAAAGTGATTTTTTATTTTTTTAATTTTAAGTACATATCCATAGACGCGGACCGGCTTTGAAGGTTTAAACGAATTAAAAAAAAATTAATAGGAATTCTACGATAGTAGAATTTCGAGGGCAATGTGATGAATGTGGAAATGCGGCAAATGAAAACCCACGAATGCTTAATTATATATCCAAAGCAGTATAGGCGCTGTACTCTTATCTATTATACCCGCCAATTGTTGTAGAAAACCTGGTGACACGGTTGGGCATCCATCGCTCTGGCAAATAGGAGATGGATCTGTTTCTTTTTCAGGTACACAACTGTGCGAATGAAGTACCACAAATCTGTTGAAAGCATTGCTGTTGCTTGTATCCAGTCCATATAGTTTATACGCCAGGCCAAATTTGCCTTGGTAGGGATTGCCTACTTTATATCTGCCCAAAGAAGTACATCCGCAACCAACTTCGTTTCCATACTTTCTACCGGCCAACCAGTTTTGGTTGCAACGGCCATGCGTAACCAATCCGGCCATTTCAATTTTTCCTTGTTTCAAATCGTAAACAAAAAAACGTTGTTTGCCAGAGGCAATGTCCATATCTACCAGGAAACAGTATTGTGTATTAAAATGATGTGATGCGGCATATTCTTTTGCTGCAAAGGCTGTCTGCTTTAGCTTCTCAAGTACTGCCATATCTGTTGCAGACTCTAATGTTTTGACTGTGTGGGCTGCTTTATCGGCTCTTTCATTATGCAGCTTGTCTATATACCACACAGTGCTGCCCGCAGTAAAAGCAAGCAACACGGATAGTGTTACAAATAAAATGCGCTTCATGGAAAAAGGAGTTGGTTTTACCAGCAGATGCAAAACGCAAATCCTTCCACAAGTGATGTGAAGGAAAAATTAAAGTGTTGGGAGATATTTAACAACAGGAAAACTACTGCACATTTGCGCTAACAATAATGCTTTCTTTCATCATCTCTCTAACCGCATCGGCAATGCCATTGGTATCATAACCGCATTCTTTATGCAGTTCCTTCAATGTGCCATGCTCTATGTAGTGATCAGGGATGCCCAGCATTTTAATAGTAGCCGAATAATTATGCGCCACCATAAATTCTGCTACAGCAGAACCAAAGCCACCGGTAATGGTGCCATCTTCCACTGTAATGATTTTATTGTAGTTGGCAAACACTTCATGCAGCATTGCTTCATCAAGTGGCTTTGCAAAACGCATATCGTAATGAGCAGGATTTAATCCATCGTTCTTCAAATCTCTGATAGCAGCAGCAGCAAAATTGCCCGGATGCCCCAAAGAAAGAATAGCAATGTCTTTCCCGTCTTTCAGTTTTCTACCGGTGCCTATTTCAATCTTCTTCATTTCTGTCTTCCATACCGGCATTACACCTTCTCCACGGGGGTATCTAATAACAAAAGGACTTTGTGTTTCTTCTAACTGTGCAGTATACATCAGGTTGCGCAGTTCCGCTTCATTCATAGGTGCGCTAATAATCATGCCCGGTATGCAACGCATATAGGCAATATCATAAGCGCCATGGTGCGTAGGTCCATCCTCTCCTACCAGGCCTGCACGGTCGAGACATAAAACAACGGGCAATTTTTGAATGGCCACATCGTGCAATACTTGGTCGTAAGCACGTTGCATAAAAGAAGAATAGATATTGCAAAATACCCGCAGCCCTTGTGTTGCCATACCAGCACTCAGCGTTACGGCATGTTGTTCAGTAATGCCCACATCAAAAGCACGGTCTGGCATTTTATCCATCATGTACTTTAAAGAAGATCCGCTGGGCATTGCAGGAGTGATACCGAATATCTTATCGTTTTTTTCCGCCAGTTCTATAATGGTATGCCCAAATACATCCTGGTATTTAGGCGGCTGGGGAATATCGTATTGCTTTTTATAAATCTCTCCGGTTATTTTATCAAACAAACCCGGCGCATGCCATTTGGTTTGATCTTTTTCTGCCAGCGTATAGCCCTTGCCTTTAACTGTTACAATGTGCAGCAGCTTAGGCCCTGGTATATTGCGTAGATCTTGCAATGTATCTACCAGCTTGGTAATATTATGACCGTCAATAGGGCCAAAATAACGAAGGTTCAACGCTTCAAAAAGATTGCTGCTGCGGTTTACAAAGCCTTTGATGCTATGCTCCAGTTTGCTGGCCATATCTCTTGAAAACCTTTTGCCAACCGGCAGTTTTCCGAGGGCTTTCCAGATATCGTCTTTGAAGCGATTATAAGTTTGAGAAGTGGTAATATCGGTAAGATATTCCTTAAGAGCGCCGACATTGGGGTCAATGCTCATGCAGTTATCGTTCAAAATAATCAACATGTCTGCATCTGCCACACCCGCGTGGTTCATGCCTTCAAAGGCAAGTCCGGCCGTCATAGCGCCATCGCCTATAACTGCTATAGCTTTTCGGTCTTCTTTTTTGTATTTGGCTGCCATGGCCATGCCCAATGCAGCAGAAATGGAAGTGGAAGAATGGCCTACGCCAAACGTATCGTACTCGCTCTCACTTCTTTTCGGGAACCCGCTTAAGCCCTTGTATTTGCGGTTGGTATAAAAATTATCGCGGCGGCCGGTGAGTATTTTATGGCCATAAGCCTGGTGGCCAACATCCCAAACCAACTGATCATAGGGCGTGTTATAGGCATAATGCAATGCCACGCTCAATTCTACTACACCCAGGCTGGCGCCAAAATGGCCACCATACACGCTTACCACGTCAATAATATATTGGCGCAGTTCATCGCAAACCTGGTGCAACTGCTCCTTGCTGATTTTTTTAAGATCTGCAGGGGAGTTTATGGTCTTCAACAACGGTCCGGGAGTTATTTCCATAGTAAAATTCTGTATTACAAAGATAATATAACCTGCCAGTTTATTAACGTAAAAATGGGACCGGAGGTATTTTGGTAAGGCAGGCTTTCCTGTATTTGACTTTAAACCTGCCCGGAAAGGCCGTTATTTACTTATTTAACCATTCATACAATTAGTTATATTAGAGGCTGGGTTAAATAATAGCTTTGCATATGAGCGTTCTAAAAAGGATTCCAACTTACTGGCTTTTTCAGCTACTGGGCTGGGGTTTGTGCATTCTGGTAAATGTATTTTATGCCTACACTTTCGACAGGTTTGATGCCCGGTTTTTGTACGGCATTCTGGTATACCTGGCATTGGGCATTACGCTCTCGCACATTATGCGTTTGGTGATACACAAGGCCAATATCCTCATCAAACCAGTAGAACAGCAAATTTTCGGGTTCATTTTCATCTCATTTCTTTTTTCTTTCGCCATAGGTATTTCAGAAACTTTCCTGCTGGATTATTTTAACCTGCTGCACGAGAACACCAGCAAAAAACAGATTACACTTTCAAAGCTTATACTGGCCAATTCTTTCAACTCATTTTTTTACCTTTTTATCTGGAACTGCATCTACTACATTTACCATTATGTACAGAAAAGCCGTCGCCAGCAATTGGATACACTAAAACTGGAAACACTGGTAAAAGAACTGGAATTAAAGACCATCAAATCGCATATTAACCCGCATTTTATTTTTAATGCTTTGAACAGCATACGTGCTTTGATAGACGAAAACCCCTTGCGTGCACGCGGTGCTATTACGGAACTAAGCAATATCCTGCGCAGCAGCATGCAGTCCGACAAACTGGAAACAGTACCGTTTGAGCGGGAACTGAATATTGTGAAAGATTACCTGGCGCTGGAATACATTCGCTTTGAAGACAGGTTGAAAATAGAATACGATATTGATGAAGACACTTTAGACCAGCCTGTTCCTCCTATGATGTTGCAAACGCTGGTAGAGAATGCTATCAAACATGGCATCAGCAAGCAGGTATCTGGCGGCACAGTGAAAATAATTTCCGATTTCAATTTCAACCACCACGAACTGGTGGTGCAGAATACCGGTCAGTTGAATGGTTCTTATAATGCAGACGGGTTTGGGCTTACCAGCACACAAAACAGGCTGCAATTGTTGTTTGGCGAAAAAGCAAATTTTACCATTAAAGAAATACAGGATAATACAGTTGAAGCAAAAGTAATTTTACCCGTTGCTGCTGTTGTATAAAACACTCCGTTATGATTAGAGCTATTATTATTGATGACGAACGTCTTGCCAGGAATGAGCTGAGAAAATTACTGATGGATTTTCCTGAAATAGAAGTAGTGGCAGAAGGCGCAAATGCCAATGAGGGTCTTGAAAAAATTGAAACCATCAACCCCGACCTTATTTTTCTTGACATACAAATGCCAGGCAAAACAGGATTTGATATGCTGGCAGAGCTGGATAAAGCACCGCATGTAATTTTTACCACTGCCTACGATGAATATGCACTGAAAGCTTTTGAAGTAAATGCTTTGGATTATTTATTGAAACCAGTGGAACCAAGGCGACTTGCAGATGCTATACAAAAACTGCATATACAGGAAGAGAAAGAACAAATGAGCGGCACTGAAGTAAATGTAAACCGAGAAATGCTGCACGAAGACGACCAGGTATTTGTGAAAGATGGCGAGCGTTGCTGGTTTGTAAAACTGAACGAGATACGTTTGTTTGAAAGCGTGGGTAACTATGCTAAAGTTTTCTTCGGTCCTAACAAACCGCTTATTCTAAAATCTTTAAATGCTTTGGAAGAAAGACTGGATGAAAAAACTTTCTTCAGGGCAAACCGCAAACATATTGTAAACCTTCGCCTGATAGACAAAATAGAACCTTACTTTAATGGTGGTTTATTATTGGAAATGAAAGGCGGCGAAAAAATTGAAGTAAGCCGCAGACAAACCGTGAAGTTTAAAGAGATGATGAGCCTTTAATTAATGTGATGAATGTGGCAAATGTGGAAATGTGATAAATGAAGTAGCCTCAAAGTTTAAATACTATATTCTTAATGCTGTTATTTAATTAATTTAATTCTCTGGCGCATTAAGCACTTAAAACTTAACACTTACAACTTAACACTTCTATGAAGCATTTATTTGCAACGCTAACGTTCGCAACAATAACTTGTTTTTCTTTTGGGCAGAACATAGACAAAATCATCAATGCAAAAGAAGTAGAGCGTATAGAAAAAACATTGTCTGCAGATGATATGATGGGCAGGAACGCATTTAAACCTGCAGATATTGATAAAGCTGCTGCTTTTATAGCGTCAGAATTCAAATCTATTGGTTTGCAAACCTGGAACAACGGCCCCAGCTATCGCCAGGAGTTTACTATGGTTACTCCAAAATTTGTAAGCACTAGCGCAATAATAGACGGCACTACGCTTGATAACAAAAACGTTGTGGTTGTAACTTCTCAACCAAGCTTTAAAATAAACGAGCAAGCTGGTTTTGAGAAAGTAACTATCAAAGCGGGTGACAATCTTTTTCAGCAAGCTTATAAATATGTTGGTACAGGAAAGAATTATTTAGTGCTGGTAGATACCAGTTTCTCCAAAAACTTTTTACGCCTGTCCGGTTTTAAAAGAAACATGTTTCAATCAAACACAAGTACTGTTTTTGTATTGACTGCAACAGATCCTGCTAAATATGAAATTGAAGCTGTGCATGAAATTAAAGAAACAAAACTGGCCAATGTGGTGGGTGTTTTACCAGGAAAATCGAAAGCAGCAGAGTATGTAATTTTTTCTGGTCATTATGATCATTTGGGTATTGGTAAACCAGAAAATGGCGATTCTATTTATAACGGCGCCAATGATGATGCGGCAGGAACCACTGCTATGATTATGCTGGCTAAGTATTACAAATCACTTGGCAATAATGAACGCACATTGGTATTTGCTGCTTTTACAGCAGAAGAAGAAGGTGGCTTTGGCTCGCAATATTTTTCCAAACAATTTGATGCCAGCAAAGTAATGGCCATGTTTAATATTGAGATGATTGGAACAGAAAGCAAATGGGGAAAGAACTCAGCTTATATAACCGGTTACGAAAAAACAGATATGGGCAAAATACTGGAGAAAAACCTGGTAGGGTCTCCATTTAAATTTTATCCTGATCCTTATACGGAACAACAATTGTTTTATCGCAGTGATAATGCTACGCTGGCAAGATTGGGTGTCCCTGCTCATACCATTTCTACTTCTAAAATGGACAATGAACCGAATTACCACAAAGCAAGTGATGAAATAAAAACACTTGATATGGAGAACATGGCCATGATTATAAAAGCCATTGCAACCAGCGCAGGCACTATTGTAAACGGAACAGATACACCAACAAGGGTTGATACTTCTCAATTGCGATAAGAGGAGTTGTAAGTCTTAAGTGGGGTAAAAGGTTTAGGGTTTAAGGCGTATGAAAAACAAATTGGTATCGCATACCTTACCCCTCAAGCCTTCTACCTTTCACCTCCCTTCGCTTTCAACAAAATCTCTTTTACCAAATCTGCTCTTTGCCAGCGAATGAGGTGATCTACTCCTGGCAAGGATATAAACTCAGCATTTTTACCGGCTAGCATTTTCTTCGCAAAGTCCAGGTTGACTGGTTTTACTATTCTGTCGGCATCCCCTTGCAAGGCAGTAACTGGTACCGTTAAATTTATCCATTGCGGTTGCAGCTTGCGCAATTCTTTTTCATGCGCATACTTTTCATCTGTGGC
The DNA here is from genome assembly GCA_047602295.1 of Chitinophagaceae bacterium. GTDB lineage: Bacteria > Bacteroidota > Bacteroidia > Chitinophagales > Chitinophagaceae > JACMLD01. The sequence goes on from JASGHP010000001.1 coordinate 6,099,989, forward strand.
TGCTTTAAAAAATCTTGGCAGCATCCATTTCAGCGGACCGTGATGCACAAACTTATTGAACCACCAAAATTTTTCATTGTTGGGATCTATTGCCGCGGCCAATAACAATACGTGATAAAATTTATCAGGATGTTCTATCGCAATCTTTGCTGCTATAGGGCCACCATAAGAGCTTCCCATGATAATTCCTTTTTGATGAGAATGATTTAACCGCAACGCTTCATAAATAGCATTGGCCTGTTTATCAATTTCAACAAAAGTTTTACGCTTTTCTTTCAACCTGGATCTGTGGTAACCCGGCCTATCCATCACAATTACCTGGAAACGATTGGTGATTTGTGTATCTGCCAGCAAGTTGCGGCTGCCATACCATGCACCCGGCGCACCATGCACTACCAATAATGGGGGCAATGTATCTGCGCCTGTAGTAGCACAAAACAATTGTACCGAATCATTCTCAACAGTAAAATAAACAGGCTTTACCGGCTTGTCCTGAAAGTATTCTTTGATTTGTTTATCCGTTTGCACAAAGCGACGAAAACAACCGGTGCAGCATGTAGATATAATGAGAAGAAACAGAAAGATGTCTGATATACGATGTCTGATATCTGATTTGCTTATTCCGGAATGCATGAGTATTTAATGACTGTCTTCACTTTTAAATCCTTACTGTAAAAAACACTTTTGTGTAATTAAAAGTTCTTTAAGTCTAAAGAAATCAGACATCAAAAAATCAGACATTCCTATAAGGAAGAAACCGGCACGCCGTGAATTGCTGCACTCATTTCTTTAATCAACGAAATATCTTTTTCAATAGCGTTGCCAATTACCAGTACATCTGCACCGGCTTTGCAATTGCGGTAGGCTTTTTCAGGGGTGGTGATGCCCCCGCCTACAATCAGGGGTATTTCAATGCTTTTTGAAACCTTTTCAATCATGCTTTCAGAAATGGCTTTTTTAGCGCCACTGCCTGCGTCCATGTAGATTACTTTCATGCCTAGCATTTCGCCGGCCATGGCAGTGCACATAGCAATCTCATTTTTATCTGCCGGAATGGGGGCGGCATTGCTAATGTACGAGACAGTGGTAGGAGCGCCACCGTCAATCACCATATAACCGGTAGAAATAATTTCTAAGCCGCTTTGCTTTACAGCGGCTGCAGAAATAACATGCTGGCCAATAAGCAATTCAGGGTTTCGGCCAGAAATCAATGACAAATACAACAAGCCTTCTGCATGAACAGAAATTTGCGAAGGGCTTCCGGGAAAAAGTATAGTAGGAATAGAGCAGTTCCGGCGTATGCGCTGCACCACTTTGTCCAGGTGGTTAGAGATAACAAGGCTGCCGCCCACAAACAAATAATCTGCTTTTGCTTCAGTAGCGAGGGTTGTAAGCTGATCAATCTTTTGGTCGTCCACCTTGTCGGGATCAATCAGTACGGCAAAGGATTTTTGGCCTTTGTGCTTCTTTTCCAATAAGTGCTGATACAATTTGGTCTTCATCAGGCATTATTCCTTGTATTGCAAAAATGCAAAAACTTTTCCAAAAGGTATTAATTTTTAAGGGTTTGTATTTTTTTAAGGGTTTTCGTCATCTTATATACGTAAATATGCTGGAAAGCAGCAATTCCCTCTCGTAAATCTACATCCCCGGAAACCTCACAGAGTAAGTTAGTCAATATATGGTTGCAAAAAACATTAAACAACATTGTACTCTTTTTTAAAAACACTGAAAAAAGATCAACCAACCTCTTAAAAAAAAAGATTATACATCACTGTTAGTACGCAATGTCTCTATAGGTTGAAGTTGTCAATTGTATTTCAAATCTGCCGGTTAATAGAAAACATTTAGGTAAGCTTTAATTAGACTTTTTTCTACTCAATTCCAAAATTTTTTATGCGATTTCGGGTCTCTAAATGTGCAAAAGTTAAGAGAGTCAATACCAGCGTGCATTACCAAATTGTTAACTGGTTTTTTCCACAGGTTGTTAATATTTCTGGCGGGCAAATCTGACTGGCAAAAGATATTTTCGTTTTCCTCATTTATTTTTTACTAACCCGGAAATTAAACGATCCATGACTAATAAAAAGAAACCTGCAAACGGCCTGAGCTTCAGCCGCCGTTTCACAAAAGATGCTGTTTCCGTATTCGACCAGTTTGAATACGATTACCGTACTTCTGTTATCCGCAATCCAAGTGGTGAAGTAGTGTTTGAAATGAATAATGTAGAGGTGCCGAAGCAGTGGAGCCAGATAGCTACAGATATTCTTGCACAAAAATATTTCCGTAAAGCCGGCGTGCCGCAACCAGATGGATCACTGGGTCGCGAAACCTCGGCTAAGCAGGTGGCCCACCGTATGGCTAATTGCTGGAAGGTATGGGGCGAACGCTACGACTATTTTGCTTCAGAAAAAGATGCTACTATTTTTTATGAAGAGCTGGTATACAGCATTCTTAACCAGGCTTGTGTGCCTAATAGCCCTCAATGGTTCAATACAGGTTTGCACGAGAGCTATGGTATTACCGGCAAACCACAGGGTCACTATTATGTAGATCCTGTTGATGCTGTTTTGAAAAAATCCACTTCTGCATACGAACGTCCTCAGCCACATGCTTGCTTCATTTTAAGTGTAAGCGATGATTTGGTAAACGATGGCGGTATCATGGACCTATGGGTTCGCGAAGCCAGGATATTCAAATACGGTAGCGGTGTTGGTACCAACTACTCTAATATTCGTGCAGAAGGAGAAAAATTAAGCGGCGGCGGTTCTTCCTCTGGCCTAATGAGCTTCCTGAAAATTGGCGACCGTGCAGCAGGTGCTATTAAAAGTGGCGGTACTACCCGTCGCGCAGCTAAAATGGTTTGCCTCGATTTGGATCACCCCGAAGTGCTTGACTTTATTGACTGGAAAGTAGAAGAAGAAAAGAAAGTGGCTGCGCTGATAGACGCTGGCTACGCAAGCGATTATGAAGGGGAGGCCTACAGAACAGTGAGCGGTCAAAACTCAAACAACTCTATACGCATTCCTAATTCATTTTTTGATAAACTGGAAAAAGGCGAAGACTGGGAACTGAAAGCAAGAACTGATGGCCGTGTAATGAAAAAAGTGCCCGCAAAAGAGCTTTGGAATAAAATTGCTTATGCTGCATGGCGCTGTGCAGATCCCGGCACCCAATATGATACTACCATCAATGAATGGCATACCTGCCCGGAAGGCGGCCCTATCAGGGCTTCTAACCCCTGCAGTGAGTATATGTTCCTTGACAATACTGCCTGCAACCTGGCTTCGGTAAATCTTCGCCAGTTTTTTGACACAGAGAAAAATGTATTTGATGTTGAAGGCTTCCAGGACACCTGCCGTCTTTGGACTGTAGTGCTTGAAATCTCTGTATTGATGGCACAGTTCCCTTCAAAAGAAGTTGCACAATTGTCTTACGATTACAGAACATTGGGTCTAGGTTATGCCAACCTGGGTTCTATGCTAATGGTAAGCGGCATTCCTTATGACAGCGAAGAGGCACGTGGCATTGCCGGTGCTATTACCGCTATTATGACTGGTATTGCTTACAAAACATCCGCAGAGTTGGCTTCAATACTTGGACCATTTGCCAAATACGAAGAAAACAAGGCGCATATGCTGCGTGTAATGCGCAACCACCGCCTGGCTGCTTATGATGCTGACGAGTATGAAAGCCTGAGCTTAAAACCTCAAGGTATTAAAGCAAAATACTGCCCGGATAATTTATTGAAAGCTGCTACCAAAGCCTGGGATGATGCAGTACAACTGGGTGAGAAATACGGCTATCGCAATGCACAAACAACAGTTATTGCTCCTACCGGTACTATAGGTTTGGTAATGGATTGCGACACCACTGGCGTAGAACCTGATTTCGCACTGGTGAAATTCAAAAAGCTAAGCGGTGGTGGTTATTTCAAAATCATCAACCAGTCTGTACCGCAGGCGCTGAAAAATTTAGGATACGATGAGAAACAAACTGATGCTATTGTAAAATATGCAGTAGGCGCAGGAAGCTTTGCAGGTGCACCACATATCAATCACCAGTCATTAAGCGAAAAAGGATTTTTGGCAGACGAGATAAAGAAATTGGATGCCGCTGCTGTAGCTGCTTTTGAAATTGGTTTTGTGTTTAACGTATACACTTTAGGTGAAGCCTGCCTGCAAAGACTGGGCTTTAAACCAGAGCAATATTTCAATTTTGAATGGAACCTTTTAGAAGCTTTAGGCTTTACTGAAGCACAGATTGATGCAGCTAATGATTATATCTGCGGCACCGGAACTGTAGAAGGAGCTCCTTTCTTAAAAACTGAGCACCTGCCAGTGTTTGATTGCGCTAACAAATGCGGTAAAAAAGGCGAACGCTACATTCATGCTAATGGTCATATCCGCATGATGGGTGCAGCACAACCTTTCTTAAGCGGTGCTATTTCCAAAACCATCAACCTGCCAAACGAGGCTAAAGTGGAAGAAATTGCAGATTGCTATTTCCTTAGCTGGCAACTGGGTTTAAAAGCCAATGCGCTTTATCGCGATGGATTTAAACTAAGCCAACCGCTGAGCAATAAATCAGACAAAAAGAAAAAAGAAACAGACAGCGAAGAGAAAGAAGTTTCAGCAAAAGAAGAAGTGGCACCGGTTTCTAATATTGTAGACATGAGCAAGCTGACAGTAGAAGAACTACTGGAAGAAGTACAGAAACGTGTGCAGTCTTCTCCTGATACAAAACTTAAAAGGCAGTTGGCGATGATTGTGGAAAGAAGAACCCTTCCATCAAAACGCCGCGGCTTTACGCAGAAAGCTAAAATAAACGGGCAAGCGCTTTTCTTACGCACCGGTGAATACGGAGATGGCACTGTTGGTGAAATCTTCATTGATATGGCCAAAGAAGGCGCTACCATGAGAAGCATGCTTAATTGCTTTGCTATCTCTATCTCAATTGGTCTTCAATACGGTGTTCCGCTGGAAGAGTTTGTAGAGAAATTTGTGTTCACCAGGTTTGAACCATCTGGCATGGTAGACCATCCAAACATTAAGTCTACTACCTCTATTGTTGACTTCATCTTCCGTGCATTGGCATATGAATACCTGGGCAGAACAGACCTTGTACATGTACTTGACAAACCTGAAATATTGAATACCGGCACAGATGATTGGGACGAAATTCCTACATCGCTGGAGTATGACAAGAAAACACCGGAGTTGAGTGATGTAAGAATTGTAGCTGGTAAGAGTACTGAAACTACCAAAGCTGCCAGCAAACCTTTAACTGCTGCAAGGATGGATGGAAACGGTATGGATGCTGTAAATGCAGCAGCCAAAAGCATGCAAAGCGATGCACCAGCTTGCAATACCTGTGGTCATATTACCATTCGCAGTGGTACCTGCTACAAGTGCCTGAACTGCGGCAATAGCATGGGCTGCTCTTAAAAGTTGTAAGTTTTATGTGATAAGTTTTAAGTAATGCAGTTGCACTCACTTCGATAAACTTGGACGGTTTATTTATACATTCAGATCCGCTCGTAAAAAGAGCGGATCTTTTTTTTGCAACAACACCTTCACACAATAAAAAAACCGCTGCTAGAGCGGTTTTTAAAAGTGATAATAATATTTATTTACTAATCTTTTTTAATAAACTTGCCCAATGCTTTGCCTGCATCTGCATAGCATTCTGCAATCCTTTCACCAGAGGCATAATCGTTGCCACCAAATGTTCTTCCTTTAGCGTTCTTAACAGATATCTTGGCAATTACTTTAGAACGATTGGCAGTTTCAACAATCCAAACTTCAGCATCTGTTTCAGCATTCTTTCTTGAGATGTAAACATTATAGCCCGGTTCAATAAAAGAGGTGTTATAGATTAAAGTATATTTTGCGTTTTTGTTAGAACCTGTTACAGTCAGATCGCTGTATTTCTCAAACAGCTCATTAAATTTTCTATCGAAATTTCCTTCACGATCGGCCACCCAATCTTTTGCCCATTTATCTCCCCTGCCAGGCTCTTTCTTGTTATACTCTTCAGTTTTCTTGGCTACATATTCAGCTTCGGTTTTAAATTTTCCAACCGCAAGATTTTCATACGTAAATTCTGTATTAATGCTTTTTTCGCTGCGAAGTGGTGCTAAATCGCCTTCAATAAGTTTGATGTGTTGTGCGTAACTACTAGATGCAATGAGTGTAACAATGGCCAGGCTGCCAATGGATTTCAAAAATTTCATAATGAGAGGTTTTTAAATTGAGTGCCTAAAGTAATAAAAATTACAGCAGTTAAAAGAGAAAAATTTGAATACTTGCCGTAGGAAAAACTAGAAAAGCCAAATTTCCTGACGTATAAGGAATTGTTTCTGAACCCTAAAATAGAATCTTTACATATTATTAATAAATACATACTATTTCTGCAATACAAGCGTTATTAGCTCCTAAATCCCTAAAACATGAAAACCCTTATTGCAATTTTATTAGTAATTGTAGCTTTTTCCTCCTGCAGCCGTGCTCTTACACCTGGCGAAGCTGCCAGCGGTCATTATAAAAAATGCAGAGACATCAGATAATTATAGATTTTTCATAACCAAAATTACTTGCAAGGCAGTTGTTACAACTGCCTTTTTTTATTCCTGTCATTCAGTTTTTTAAAAAGAGCATGAACCGGGTTGCTGAACATCATTTTTCTTTCGATTTTACAGTATCAATAATTCTACCTGTTATGTTGTATCATGCTGCTTTACTGCAAGAAGGGTTTGCCGGAAAAAGAAAACTGGCCAGGTTGATAAGCGATGGATATATACAATTGGCAGGCAACCGGAAACTGCTTATTTATGGGAGGTTAAACTGCACATCCGGAAAGAGAATGCATGCTGCCAATCGTGTTTTCTTTACCCATCAAGCAGAAGCGTTGAAAGAAGGATACAGGCCTTGCGGGCATTGTATGAGAGCGGAATATCTTTTATGGAAAGAATCCCGTTAATTGGCCGGCAGTGATTAGCTTTACGCCCTAAAAACCGGGTAAAATAGCATGACGGTACATTTTGGCTACGATAAAAAGCAGGTGTTGCAGGCGCTTCGCTATCATTTTCTTTCTAAGCAGGAAATTAAAATACTTATCATCCTTGTAAATGTTTTTGCCATATTATCTGCAGTGCTGTTTGCTTTAAAAAAAATACAGGGTCTTTCCTTCGTAATATTCTCCCTTCTTTGGTTTTCATTAATGCTTGTTATATGGCGAATATTGCCAGCCAGCATTTATAAAAGAGCTGCCACTTTCCAGGATAAATTTTCTATGCGGTTTGAAGAAGACGGTGTTGAACTTTCTAACCAGCAAGGCTCCAAAGCATGGCCCTGGAGTGCTTTTAGTAGTTTTTTGGAGAGTCCTTATTTTTTTCACCTGTATTTTGATGCCAGGTCATTCTTCCTGGTGCCGAAAGATGCTTTTGCCGATGTTGCCCAACTGCAGGCGGTCAGGCAATTGATCAAAGAAAAAATCTCCCATTAAATAAAAATACCGGGGCTAAATGTTAAGTAATCCGCAACCTGATCCGGATCAGGTTTTCCGGGTGGAAAAAAACTTAACTTGCATCGCTTGCAGTTTTAACGGGCTGCAGGCAATACAGCAACTGCATTTTTCGTATTATAATGCGGGTTATGTTAAAGTTTGCAGATGTACAACAAAAGATAACCAGTCGCCGTATTACTGATTTCAATACATCTAAAAAATAGTTGACTAAAAATATTTTACGAAAACAAACGGTTTTCAACCCGTATTACTAATTATTTAATGGGGAAACCCCTAACACGATGCCTAAAGTAACCTTTAATAATAAGAACAAAGTGTTCTTTAACGCCCTTAAGTTAAACGTAGATCAATACTTTACGGCTAATAATATAAAACAAACGGGCAACTGGCATTTGTACAGTAAAACGCTTTTACTGATACCTGCTGCCGTTGGATTGTATGTTGCCCTGCTTACTGTACACATGTCTGCAATATGGGGAATCTTCTTATCCGCTCTGCTGGGTTTTGTTTTAGCCAGTATTGGTTTTAATATTATGCACGATGCCTGTCATGGCAGTTATTCCAGCAAAAAATGGTTGAATGATCTTATGGGTCTTAGCCTGAATGCCCTGGGCGGCAATGCCTTCATCTGGAAATTTAAGCACAACATTATTCATCACACTTATACCAATGTAGATGGCGTAGACGATGATATTGCCAAAAGCCCATTAATGCGCCAATGCGCTTCTCAAAAATGGGTGCCGGCACACCGCTACCAGCATATTTATGTTGTGTTGGTATATGCAATTTCTTCTTTTGCCTGGGTAACCATGATGGACTTTAATAAATACTTTAAACAAAAAGTATTTACTACCACTTTGCAAAAAATGAGCGTTAAAGAACACCTGATATTTTGGTTAAGCAAAGTGCTTTATGGAGTTTTTTATGTAGCAATACCTGTCTATTTTGTAGGTTGGGGTCCCTGGGCACTTGGTTTTACTTTTCTTCATTTGGCGCTGGGCCTTACTCTGGCTTTGATTTTTCAATTGGCGCATGTGGTAGAGCATGTAGAGTTTGAAGCTGCTGCCGGAATGGATCACAAACTAATAGAAAACGAATGGGCCATTCATCAGATAAAAACCACGGCTAATTTTGCCCCAAAAAATAAATTCATCAATTGGTATGTAGGCGGGTTAAACTACCAGGTAGAGCATCACCTGTTTCCACGGATCAGCCACGTTCATTATCCTGCAATCAGCAATATAGTAAAGCAAACCTGCCAGGATTTTGATCTCCCTTATCATAGCATTTCTACTTTTTCTGGTTCCCTGGCTTCTCATTTCAGGATGATGTATCAATTGGGTAGAAAGCCTGCAGATATGGTAGCAGCCTGAAATGTCTGATATGAAGATGTCTGATTTTTCGATATGCAAATAACGCTATCCTTTGTTAGCAGGTTAATTTCTGTAAGCTTATTGAACCCAAAGAAATCAGCCATAATTAAATCAGACATCAGAGATTTTATTTCGGCTTGTATTTAGTAGTCTCGAATATTTTCTTAGCGTCTGTTTCCAACACCTGTCTTACGGAGAGGCTGCTGTTTTTGTCTGCAAATTTCTGTACAATCTGCCAGCCTATCCACTGACCTATATTGCCTGGAGATGAATCTGGCATACCATCTGTTTTAGGCGCTTCGCCAATAAAATTTTGAATGGTAGTAGGTTCTGTTGTATACAAATCAAAATTCTGTACAAGATAATTCCAGATAAGCCCTTCGTTCTTGCTGCAAAAATCCAGTTGCTGTTGCGTGTAGCCCGTTTTTAAACTGTCCGCAACACCGGGCATAAACTTGTCTACCAGCCACCATTGCTTGCCTTTTTCTATAAACTGTTCTATCAAAGAAAGACCAGGTGCTTTTTCCGGGTAAATATCAGACGCAATATTTTGAAAGCAATTAACCGGTATGTATTGCGGTTCAAAACGACGGCTGATGTACTGTGGAAATTTATCAATTGCTTCCAGTGTATTATAGGCGCTAAAGTTTTTACCAAGGTACATTTGCAATCCAATAGCCATGGCATCTTTGGTAAGGGCTACCTGCGGGTCTCCAATAAGCCCCACATAAGTAACTATTTTGGGCACACTGTAATTAGGAAAATAATACTTCACATACTGAAAACCCTTTTGTAATTCGGCTTGCAAATGATCTATATTGGCAAATTTTAGCTGTGCAGAATCATATAAAGGCCTGCTGTTGCGGATGAATGCATCCATTACAACAGGCAAATCATGCATGGTATCTGCGCTGCCTGCAACCACTATGTTTTGAATAAAATCTGTAAAGAAATATGGATATTTTTTTTGAACGGCATCCAGGCTTTGCACAATATGATTGGTGTCTGCGCTGAAAAAATCCCTGTCGAACCGGCCAATCTTTGCATCCACTTTTACACCTGAAACATCTGGTGTGCGGTAATTGCCGCAACTGCTGAATAAGACAAGCAGGAAGATAATCGCAATCAGTTTATTCATAGTTGTAGAAACGGCGCTTGCCGCAGATTGTTGTAAATATAATTGTTAAACCATGCAGGTGGCAATTTACATATTTGCGGCGGACCGTCCTTGCAGCCATCACTGACTGCTTAATAGCAACAGCAGAAATTGTAAATTTGCACCATGAAAATAGCAATGGCCCAGCAGAATTACCACATTGGCAATTTTGAAAGCAATATAGAAAAGATTATCGGTGCAATTAATGAAGCAAAAAAACAACAGGCAGACCTTGTAATGTTTACTGAGCTTTGCGTTTGTGGTTACCCTCCACGTGATTTTGTAGAGTTTAATGATTTCATCAACCAATGCTACGCTGCCATTGATGCTATAAAAGTACATGCAGATACCATTGCAGTTGTTGTTGGCAGTCCGCAAAGAAATCCCAATCCGCAAGGCAAAGATCTTTTCAATGCAGCATGGTTCCTGTATGAAAAAGAAATAAAAGCAACCGTACAAAAAACCTGTCTACCCACTTATGATGTATTTGATGAGTACCGTTATTTTGAACCTGCTTACGACTGGCAGGTAATCCCTTTTAAAGGAAAAAAAATTGCACTTACCATTTGCGAAGATATCTGGAATCTTGGCGACAACCCGCTTTACCGAACTTGTCCTATGGATATACTGATTCAACAAAAGCCAGACCTGATGTTGAATATTTCTGCTTCTCCTTTTGATTACGACCACGATGATGACCGCAAAGAAGTAATACGAGTGAATGTGCGCAAATACGGATTGCCGATGTTTTACTGCAACACCGTAGGCTCTCAAACTGAAATTGTTTTTGATGGTGGTAGTTTAGCCATGGATGCCAATGGCACTATTCTAAAAGAGATGAAGTATTTTGAAGAAGATTTTTCGGTAATAGAATTGCCCGTTAATACAGCCGAAGCAAGTGCAACTGCAGAAAAACCTGCAAGTACTACAAGCCAGTTTGATAAAGACATGCGGGTATCCAAGATTAGCAATCCAGATGCTATTGTTGACTATTTAATTGCTCCAAAAAACGTAAAAGAAATACATGATGCTTTAATACTGGGCATACGCGATTATTTCAACAAAATGGGTTTTAAAAAAGCAATCCTGGGCAGTAGCGGCGGCATTGACAGTGCAGTTGTTTTAGCGCTGGCCTGCGAGGCACTTGGACCGGAAAATGTAAGAGCAGTATTAATGCCTTCTCAATATTCTTCAGATCATTCTGTAAGTGATGCAGAAAAACTGAGCATCAACCTGGGCAACCCTTATGATATTGTGCCCATCAAAAATATCTACAACGCTTTCTTAACTGAATTAAAACCCATCTTTAAAGACCTACCGTTTAGCATTGCTGAAGAAAATATTCAAAGTCGCAGCAGGGGCAATTTACTAATGGCCATTGCAAATAAATTTGGCTATATATTGCTGAACACATCCAACAAAAGCGAGCTTTCTACTGGCTATGGCACATTGTATGGAGACATGGCTGGTGGCTTAAGTGTTTTGGGCGATGTATATAAAATACAGGTGTATGCATTGGCAAGGTTTCTTAATCGGAACAAAGAAATTATACCAATCAATATTATAGACAAAGCTCCCTCTGCAGAATTAAGGCCCAATCAAAAAGACAGTGATAGTCTGCCGGAATACGAAGTGCTGGACAAAGTATTGTATCAATACATAGAAAGGCGACAAGGACCGCATGAAATTATTGCTATGGGCATTGACGAAGCTCTGGTAAAACGCATCCTGAAACTGGTAAACACCAATGAATACAAACGCAATCAATTTTGCCCCATTATACGTGTAAGCTGCAAAGCCTTTGGTGTGGGTAGAAGAATGCCGATAGTGGGGAAGTATCTTTCTTAGAGAGCTGCAAGTTGCTGGCTACAAGCTGCAAGACGTTTGCTACGAAAACTTTTAGCGATCAACTTGCGGGCATATTGCCGCGAATACTTGTAGCTTGTAGCTAAAAGCTAATGGCTCAAAAAAATGAAGCCACCCACTAAGAATAGCAGGCGGCTGTTGGTTGTTTATGAAATCAAAAGTTGAATTAATGTTTTAGTGTAGCTATCAAATGGCTTGAGGTTGATGCATCATCATAACCCACAATCATGGTTGTTTCAGTCATAGAAACAATAGTAGCGTCACTGCTGGTGAAACTGAATGTACCACTCAGGATAGTTTCGTTTGTTTTAAATGTCCAGGTAAAAGACTGTGTTTGCGCATCTGCACTATTGCATTTAGCTGCGCCTTCATCCATAGAACCTGTTCCATCGCTTTTAAAAGTATAGACATTATCAAGCTTGCAGGCTGGCACCAGCGATGTAACATCACTTTCTGCCACACCATCTTTGTTGGCATCAACGCCTACCGTTTGTACTTTCCAGGTGCTTTGTGTTAATAAAGTTGTTTTAGATTTGGGAGCCACCGGTGTATCAGTGTCACTCTTTTTGCAGGAGAATGATGTGATAAGAATAAAACTAAAAGCAAGTATTTTAAATACTGCTGGTTTCATGGGTGGATTTTTAAAATTGTTCTGTTCGTTCATATAAACTGTTTTTTAAATAGTTTTATTGTATAGTAGCAAGTGTTTTCGCTTAACAAAATTTTATATAAAGGATTATATTGGCAAAGGAATTGCAAGCTTGTTGTTCGTATTTTTACCGGCCAGCACAGCTTTTCTGACTGATAATAAGTCAATATAGTTGTATCCTTGCCTAGTATTATTACGATAAAATTAGTTACAATATTTTTTAATTTTTTTTTATGCTCCAAACCGCGGAAGACATCAGGCAGTTAAATGAAAAAATACAATACCAGGCTGTTTTTACAGACCGTTTAAGAGATGAAGTGGGCCGGGTAATTGTAGGACAGCAATACATGCTTGACAGGTTGCTGATAGGGCTGCTGAGTAATGGCCACGTATTGTTGGAAGGTGTGCCGGGCCTGGCAAAAACTTTAGCCATAAAGTCACTGGCACAGGCTATACAGGCAAAATTCAGTCGTATACAATTTACACCAGATTTGCTGCCTGCAGATGTTACCGGTACTATGATATACCAGCAACAACGCAATGAGTTTGTAGTACGCAAGGGGCCTATCTTCACTAATTTTTTATTAGCCGATGAAATTAACCGTGCCCCGGCAAAAGTTCAAAGCGCCTTGCTTGAAGCCATGCAGGAAAGACAAGTAACCATTGGCGATAGCACTTATAAATTGGAAGATCCTTTCCTGGTATTGGCAACACAAAATCCATTAGAGCAGGAAGGTACTTACGCATTGCCGGAAGCGCAGGCCGACAGGTTTATTATGAAAGTAGTGGTTGACTATCCCACAAAAAGCGAAGAACAATTAATCATACGCCAGAATGTACAAGGCATTAAACCACCTGAAGTAGGCCGTGTGGTGTCTGTGCAGGAAATAGTAGATGCCAAAGCATTGGTAAGAAGTATTTACATGGATGAGAAAGTGGAGAGCTATATTCTTGATATTGTATTTGCCACCCGCTTCCCGGAAAAGTACAACCTGCAAAAATTAAAACCGCTGATTGCTTATGGTGGTTCGCCCAGGGCCAGCATTAACCTGGCGCTTGCAGCAAAAGCCAATGCTTTTCTAAACAAACGTGGTTATGTAATACCAGAAGATGTACGTGCTATTTCAAAAGATGTTTTAAGGCACCGCATAGGACTTACTTATGAAGCTGAAGCTGAAAACATAAATATTGAAAACGTAATTGACGATATACTGAAAGTTATCAGCGTACCGTAAATAGTCAGTAGTCAATAGTCGGAGCAAAACAAAAATTACAATCAATAAAAAAGCATTGCTTACAACTGCCGAAATATTAAAAAAGGTAAAAGAACTGGAGATAAAAAGTAAGAAGATTACCCAGCATCTTTTTACTGGCGAATATCATTCTGCTTTTAAAGGCAGAGGTATGAGTTTTCGTGAGGTAAGAGAATATTACCCCGGAGATGATGTAAGATTTATTGATTGGAATGTAAGTGCCCGCTTTTCGACTCCCTTTACTAAACTATTTGAAGAAGAACGTGAGCTTACTGTAATGCTGCTGGTAGATGTAAGCGCCAGCTCACTATTTGGTACCGTGCATGCACGCAAGAAAGATTTAGTAACAGAAATTGGCGCTGTGCTTACTTTTTCTGCCATCAGCAATAACGATAAAGTAGGTGTTATTTTTTATAGTGATAAGGTAGAAAGATACATTCCTCCAAAAAAAGGAAAGCAACATGCTTTATACATTGTAAGGGAATTATTGACAGCAGAACCCAAAAGAAAAGGCACCAACCTGGGCAATGCGCTGCGTTTTTTTAGCAATTCCACAAGGCAGAAAAGCATTTCATTTGTGTTGAGTGATTTCCTGGATGATAGCTTTACAGACTCGCTTAAAGTAGCTGGCAAAAAACATGATATTATTGGTATAAAAGTGTATGATAAAATGGATGTGCAATTGCCAGATGCTGGCATGTTGCAAGTGAGCGATGCAGAAACCGGTGCTACCAAATGGATAGACAGCAGCGATTACTGGCTGAGAAAACAATATGAGCAACGTTTTTTTGAACATACAGAATGGTGCAAAAACCTATTTTTAAAAAGTGGTAGTGATCTGTTGCATGTACGCACAGATGAGGACTATGTAAAAATTCTGCAGAAATTTTTTATCGCAAGATCTTAAAAGAACCAGCAGCGCTATTTTTTTGAATGAGCAGAATAACCCCACATATCATTTCATTTATTGTTTTTCTTTTTTCTTTAGCTGTTTGTCATGCACAGACTGATGTTACAGTAAGGGCATCCATTAACCGTGATAAAATAATTATTGGCGAACCCATTACATTAAAGCTGGAAGCAAAAGTACCTAATGGTGCAGATGCAAAATGGTTTGCAACAGACAGTCTTCAGCATTTTGAATTTATAAATGTGGGTAAGGTTGACACCGGCTTTAGTGGAGACAATCGAGTTTACCAGCAGATCATTACTATTACCAGTTTCGATTCTGGCCGTTGGGCCGTTCCTTCATTGCCATTGGTTATTGGCAACAAAGAATACCTTACAGACTCACTGCCTGTATCTGTTGCTTATTCCAATTTTGATCCCAATCAGGATTATCATGATATAAAAGATATAGTAACTGTAGAGTACACAGCAACTAAGTATATAAACTGGATAATATTGGGTGTTGCTGTTTTGTCGCTACTGGCAGTTATTTATTTTTTAAGACAAAAAGCAAAAAGACCAATAGCACCTGTTGTTAAAAAAAGTACTTCAAAACTAACTCCATTGCAGGAGGCATTGGAAGCGTTAGATCAATTACAAAGCGTAGGCCATACAGATTTGCAAGCAGCAAAAACATACCATACCGCATTGAACGATATTTTGAGGAATTACCTATATCGCAAAACAGGTATTGCCACCATGGAAAAAACAAGCGGAGAATTAATGGTACAATTAAACAGGTTCAATTTGCCAAACAATGATTTTACATTGCTTGCACAAACATTAAGAATGAACGATGCTGTTAAGTTTGCAAAATACCTGCCGGCAGAAACAGAAAATCAACAGGCGTTGGATACCATAAAGAAAGCGGTACAACAGTTGGACACAATTATTTCTTAACAACAACACCAAGTATAAGCTTTGGCTTTTGATTATTTTAAAAATATAAGTTTTTCGCAGCCATGGATGCTTGCTTTATTTGCCTTGCTTCCACTGTTGTTGTGGTGGTATATTGCCCGTCAACCCCGCAGACAGGCAAGCCTGCTTATATCTACTATTCGTTCTGTAAAAGGCCTTCGCTCCTGGAAAATAACATTGCGACACCTGCCTTTTATTTGCAGGTTGCTTTGCATCTCTTGCATCATACTGGCACTGGCCAGGCCACAAACCCGCAACGATGAAGAGCTCGTAAATGGAGAAGGTGTGGACATTGTATTGGCAATAGATGTAAGTGGCAGTATGCTGGCGCAGGATTTTTCGCCCAACCGCATGGAAGCAGCAAAGGAAGTAGCTGCAAATTTTGTTGCCAATCGCCCTACAGACAGGATTGCTGTTGTAATTTTTTCGGGAGAAAGTTTTACGCTTTGTCCGCTAACAACAGATCAGCAGGTATTAAAAACGCAGATATACAATATACAAAGCGGTTTGCTGGAAGATGGAACAGCCATTGGCTCAGGGCTTGCTACCAGTGTAGACCGGTTGCGTTCTTCCAAATCTAAAAGCAAAGTGATAATACTTTTAACGGATGGTGAAAACAATGGCGGGCAGATACCACCGCTTACTGCCAAAGAACTGGCAAAAGCCGTTGGCGTAAAAGTCTATACCATTGGGGTTGGTACAGAAGGTTATGCGCAAACACCTATGCAAACACAAACCGGCGCTGTAGTAATGCAGCGTGAAAAAGTAAACATAGATGAAAAACTGCTGACGCAGATTGCAGATGAAACCGGTGGCAAATATTTCAGGGCAAAAGACAACGAGAGCCTTAAAAATATTTATTCAGAAATTGACAAGCTGGAAAAATCGAAAATAGAAGTAACTGCATTAAAACGCTATTCAGAAAAATTCTTTCCCTTTGCCATTGCTGCATTATTTTTCCTGCTTACAGAATTGGTATTGCGTTTCACCGTATTTAAAAAATTCCCATAGAAAGTGTATAGTATGCAGTATTTAGTATTAAGACTTGCAACCGGGTTTTAATTCAACCTCATAATATCGCGGTGTTCTTTGGTTAGTCTGAATACTATTTACTAAATACTAAATTCTCTACTAACTTAGCGCCGCAATGAAAGCACTGGTTTATAAATCAACTGGCAGTTGGTATGTTACTAAAACTGAAGACGGACATGTATTTAATGCCCGTATAAAAGGTGTGTTTAAAATTGATGCTGACATTACATCTACCAACCCCATTGCTGTGGGCGATGAGGTGGAACTGGAAGTTGAAAATGAATTGGAGAACACTGCTACCATCACAAATATTTATGAGCGCCGTAATTATATCAACCGGCAATCCCCCTCTCATAGAAAGCAGCATCATATAGTTGCTTCCAACCTGGACCAGTCTTTGTTATTTGCCACCCTTAAAGAGCCACGTACCTCTCAGGGTTTTATTGACAGGTTCCTGATTACTGCAGAAGCATATCATGTACCTGCTGTTATTGTCTTTAATAAAATTGATGTTTATAAGAAGAAGGAACAGGAGCAACTGGTACAATTGCAAGAGATGTACAATGCTATTGGTTATAAAACTGTTGCCATTAGTGTAAAACAAAATAGCGGGATTGATGCTTTAAAGCAACTGCTTCAAAACAAAGTAACACTTATGAGCGGTCATTCCGGTGTAGGAAAATCGTCTTTTATCAATGCTATTTTTCCGGAAATGCTTTTGCGCACACAATCGGTTAGTGACTGGAGTGGCAAAGGCTTACATACAACCACTTTTGCAGAAATGTTTGATTTGCCTTTTGGTGGTAAGATAATAGACACACCCGGCATCAGGGAGTTTGGTTTGGTGAACATAGAAAAACAGGAACTATCGCATTACTTTCCTGAAATGCGCAATCTTATAAACGATTGCCAGTTTAATAACTGCCAGCATATTAATGAACCCGGCTGCGCCGTAAAACAAGCTGTGGCAGACGGGAAAATTTCAGAAGAACGCTATGTAAGCTATTACAATATTCTTGAATCAATTGAAGAGAAAGAATATTAACTGCGCAAATGCACAATGCCTATTAGCGCTTATTAGTGTTTATTAGTGTTGTAAATAAAAAACCGCCCAAACAAGGTGGGCGGCCTGCAATGAAAAACCAAGAGTACGGATCAACGAAAGAGTTTATGATAAATATTTTTTTGCGGTATTAATCAGCAATTTTGTTTCCAGGAAACGAGCCACTTCTACCACGGCATCATTATCACGACGCGGCGCTTCCTTAAACTTGTGTGGGTAAATTGAAATACCAGTATAAATGTTGTAGTGGAGTGTTAACGTACGACCCTTATAACTGAAGTCCCATACCAGCGAATCAAAATCATCCAGCTTGCTTAAAAATTGAATCTGAAGATCGTCGCTAAGAATGTCGGCAACTTCATAAAAACGTTTTAGGCCGCAATCGTCATCAATTACTGCTTCGGTGCAACCGAAGTCAGTGCGAAGGGTAAGGCTCATATGTACGGATTTTAGGTATAAAATAGTCCTGCTTATAACAGAGACTTTGGCTATGCTTTGAATTTCTTCGCCTTGGGCACCTTTTCTCCTGTGAGCACCCGTTCTGCGCCTACGTTTTTACCATTTGCTGGGCACCCGTATTTGGGGCCAAACACTTTGTTCCATGCACTGCAGGAACTTAAAGTGCAAACTGTGGCTAATAAAAAAATTGCGTTAAGAACTGAACGGGTTTTCATATCGGATTCGTCATTTACTCTACAACGGGATAAACTTAGAAATATTATCCTGTCCTTGCAAGCCGGGGAAGCCTGCTTTCGATAAACGGTCGTATTTATTCGCCGGATTGCAGTATTTACTGTTGGCAGAAGTACCTGAGAGGCAATGCAGTTTTAAACAGTTGACTTATTTGCCAGTTTCGTTAAGCGGCTCTTGTCCTTTAAACCAACCAGCATAACGGATATAATTATTTGCAATTCTGTTTATTTCGCCATTTACCAATTCTTCAGAAATATCTTTTACTTTTTTGGCAGGCACGCCTGCGTATATGCTGCCTGCTTCACAAATAGTATTTTCCAACACTACCGCCCCTGCAGCAATTATTGTGTTACTGTTTACTACTACATTGTCCATCACAATAGCACCCATACCTATTAATACATTATCATGCAGTGTACATCCGTGCACAATAGCGCAATGGCCAATAGATACATTATTGCCAATAATAGCTTTTGTTTTTTCAAACGTTGCGTGTATTACTGCACCATCCTGTACGTTTACTTTATTACCCATGCGTATGCTGTTTACATCTCCACGCACTACTGCATTAAACCAGATACTGCATTGACTACCTGTTTCCACATCACCTACCACTGTTGCATTGGGCGCAATAAAATTATCATTGCCAAACTTTGGGTAAACGCCATTTACGTGCATGATTACAGCCATAAAAAATATTTTAGTTTATAAAGCCTCTTTTTGTAATGCAATACTTGTTTAATAAGAAAGAATAACAGCATTCAAACAGCTGAAATGTGCGACTCAAGAATGCTATATCTGTGTTACCACTGCTGGCTACATAAAAATAAAATTAACTAAACGCATTTCGTTATTAAAATCAAAATTCTTTGTGGCTTTGCCACCTCTTTGCGTTCTTTGCTGCAAATATTTCTGTGTTCATGAACCAGCGTTCTCTTTTTTTACAGCATGTAGCTCAAACTTCTACAGCCCCACTGGCATTGGATATTGTGCATGCAGAGGGTTGTTATTTGCAGGATGCAGAGGGTAAAAAATACCTGGATCTTATAGGCGGTATCAGTGTCTGCAATATTGGGCATCGTCACCCGGATGTGGTGGATGCTATTAAAGCGCAGGCAGATCAATACCTGCATGTGCTGGTATATGGAGAGTTTATACAATCTCCGCAGGTGCAGTACGCAAAAATGCTGGCAGATCATTTACCTGCTTCACTTAATGCTGTTTACTTTACCAATTCCGGTGCAGAAGCAACAGAAGGTGCAATGAAGTTATCCAAACGTGTAACGGGCCGAACACAAATCATTGCTTTCAAAAATGCTTATCACGGATCTACGCAAGGTGCATTAAGTGTTATGGGTGATGAATACTGGCGAAACGCTTTCAGGCCTTTGCTGCCCGGCATATTGCATCTTGAATACAATAATTTTTCTTCGCTTGATTATATTGATGGCAACACTGCCTGTGTAATTGCCGAAACAGTACAAGCAGAAAGTGGTGTAAATGCCCCTTCAAAAGAATGGATAAAAGCACTAAGGCAGAGATGTACAGAACAAGGTTCATTATTAATACTGGACGAAATACAGGCTGGTTTTGGCAGAACTGGTAGCACCTGGGCTTTTGATCAATTTGAGATAATACCAGATATTCTATTGCTTGGCAAAGCTTTGGGGGCTGGCATGCCTTTGGGAGCTTTTATAGCAGACCGTGCTTTGATGATGCATTTGACTGAGAATCCGGTACTGGGTCATATCACTACATTTGGAGGCCATCCGGTAAGTTGTGCAGCTGGGTTGGCAGGTTTTAAAGCGCTTATGCAAGAGCGTTATATTGATACTGTAAAAGAAAAAGAGCAATTGTTTCTTCAATTACTGAATCACCCTAAAATAATCAGCGTTAATTCTGCAGGCTTATGGATGGCTGTAAGTTTTGATAGCTTTGAGACCAACAAAAAAGTGATTGATAGCTGCCTGCAAAAAGGATTGCTTACAGACTGGTTTTTATTTGCACCGCAATGCCTGCGTATCGCTCCTCCTCTTACAATTACCAAATTACAAATAGAAGAAGCCTGTCGCATTATTCTAGCGGCTTGCAATGAATTATAAATTGCAGTTGTACCACAAACAAAAATGCCGCAGGCTAAAAACCAACGGCATCTTAATTTGCAAATAATATTAATGGTTATACGGCCATAATTTCTTTCTCTTTTATAGCCAATGTTTTTTCTATAGCGGAAATGTATTTGTCTGTAGTATTCTGAATTTCTTTTTCGGCATCTTTACCAGCGTCTTCGCTAAGGCCGTCTTTCTGCAATTTTTTTACACCTTCAATGGCATCTCTGCGGATACTTCGAATAGCAACTCTTGACTGCTCCCCTTCTCCATTGGCTCTTTTCACCAGTTCCTTTCTTCTTTCTTCTGTTAGCGGTGGCAGGTACAAACGAATTATCACACCATCATTTTGTGGAGTGACGCCAATATTAGAAACCATAATGGCTTTTTCAATAGGCTGCAGCATATTCTTTTCCCAGGGCTGTATAGACAAGGTGCGTGCATCTAAAACAGAGATATTGCCTACCTGGCTTATAGGTGTTGGGTTGCCATAATAATCCACCACAATGCCATCCAGCATATTGGGGTTTGCTTTTCCGGCCCTCACTTTTATCAGTTCAGTTTCAAGGTGATTGATTGCTTTTCTCATGGCATCTTCTGTGCCGGCTAAAATTTTCTCTAAGGGCTCTGACATATTAGTTTGTATTAAACGGTTGCAAATCTAACAAACCTTGCCTAATTGGCACAGTGATGCGTGCAAATAGTTTGTTATACCAATATTGGTTAAAAAGGGGCTTAGTCTATTTCTGCTCGTAAACACCGCTGTTAGTGGCATCTTTAGAAATAGAAACAATTTTAGAAGATCCTTTAAGTGGCTGGGCAGGTTTTGCTACAACCAGTGGCTTGCGACGGTGACGATTGGCGTACAATAAGCCAATTCCGGAAAAGAATGCAGCAAAAATACCCAGTATCAGCCAGGTACTGTTTACAGCTCTTAGTGAATACACAAGAATAACAGCTATCAGGTTTACACCTACCAGTGTAATGGTGATATTCCTGTGTGACATGCCCATATCTAAAAGAAGATGGTGAATGTGGTTGCGGTCTGGGCTGAAAGGCGAGCGGCGATGGGCAATGCGTATACCAAATACACGCAACGTATCCATTAAAGGAATCATTAGAACAGAAAAACCAACCGCTGTAGATGCAGCAATAGGAATTTTTACATCAGGCAGGCTTGCTACATTGATGAATTTAATTACCAGAATGCCATTGATAAGTCCTAACAACAAAGAGCCGGTATCGCCCATAAATATTTTAGCCGGCTGAAAATTGAAAATTAGAAAAGCTATTAACGCGCCTGCTGTAGCAAAAGCCAAAAGCGCATACGCCTGCATGTCTATTCTGTAAAAATAAGTACCAAAGATTACAACCGCCATTAATGCCAGGCTGCCTGCAAGACCATCAACACCATCAATAAGGTTGAAAGAATTGATGATAACGATTACTGTCAAATAGGTAAAGATTAGGCTAAACAAAGGAGGCAATTGCTCCAGGCCCAAAAAGCCGTGCATGCTTTGTATTTGTATATTGCCTTTATAGATTATCAGGAAAGCTGCACCTACCTGTCCAATAAATTTTTTTATGGGAGTGATATCAAGAATATCATCCTTCAAACCCAGAAAAAAGATTACAAAAGCTGCAGCAAAAAAATATTGAAAATCCGGGGCGAGGCTAAAGTTGATGATTGTAAAACACGCGATAATAAAACCTGCAAAAATACCTAAGCCACCCAATGAAGGAATGGGCGCATCATGAATTTTACGTGCATCTGGTACATCGTAAAGCTTTTTACTATTGGCTACAAAAATAATTACCGGAATAGAAAGATAGGCAGTTGTAAAAGCAATTAATATGCAGAGTAAGATGTCAAACATTAATAAGAATTAGGTTTTCTAATAAAAATTAGTCGGTCTAATTTTAAGGTTTTCTCAATGCCTGAGCCACACATCTAACCACAATGACACGCAAGATACCGCATCTTTTTTAAATTATCAGGCTTCAGGGTTTAGCCATTTATCCTAAGGCCAGTATTTAAGTGATTCCCTATATAATGTCTTTATGAAAAATTCAGGCCAATTTCTATTTTCTTTCAAATTTCAGTTAGCTTTGCCGCCATCCAAGAAAATGTTTTTATGCCAGAATTAAAGGATATAGCCACACAGATTCGCAGAGATATTGTACGCATGGTGCATGGTGCTGCCAGCGGCCACCCAGGCGGCTCATTGGGTTGCGCAGACTATTTTACCGCTTTGTACTTTAAAGTGCTTAAGCATGATCCAAAGTTTAATATGAACGCCACCAATGAGGATGTTTTCTTCCTTTCTAATGGCCACATATCACCCGTTTTCTACTCAACCCTTGCCCGTTCCGGGTATTTTGATATAAAAGAACTAGCCACTTTTCGTAAGCTAAACAGCCGCCTGCAAGGCCACCCTGCCACACACGAGCACCTGCCAGGCATACGCGTTGCTTCAGGCTCTCTGGGCCAGGGCATGAGTGTAGCCATTGGGGCTGCCCTTACCAAAAAGCTTAACAACGAGAAAAACGTTGTTTACTCGCTTCATGGAGACGGTGAATTGGATGAAGGCCAAAACTGGGAGGCCATTATGTTTGCCGCACACCATAAAGTTGATAACCTTATTTCTACCGTAGACTGGAATGGCCAGCAAATTGATGGCACCACAGCTCACGTTATGAATCTTGGCAACCTGGATGTAAAATTTGCCGCTTTTGGCTGGGAAGTCATCCACCTGGAAAACGGCAATGATATGACTGCTGTACTGGATGCCCTGGAAAAAGCAAAAACATTTGTTGGCAAAGGCAAACCCATTGTTATTCTGATGAAGACAGTAATGGGTAGTGGCGTAGATTTTATGGAAGGTCATCACGAGTGGCATGGTGTTGCCCCTAATGATGAGCAATTGGCAAAAGCGCTGGCACAGCTTCCAGAAACATTGGGCGATTATTAATCGAAACTAATTTTATATATAACAGACCCTGCTTTAAATATAGCAGGGTTTTTATTTTGTTGCCAGCAGTTGTTCATTGTGCAACATCCTTGCGCTGTGCCCCCGTACCGTATGATCGGGGACGCTCCATTCAACTATATATCTTTAGAAAGCGGGCATCAAACTTCTTAAAAGTTGTCTTATAAGCCTAACTCTTCAGTGCTAAAGGTTGCACCGCGGCTTTGCGAGAGGGAAACCAGGAAGCTATCAATGCTATTAAAACTACCGTAATAAATACCAGCAATACATCAGAAGCTAAAAACTTTACAGGGTAATGGTCTATTAAAAATGTACTGCCTTGCAGTTTTATCAGTTTAAATTTTACCTGCAGCCAGCCAATTAATAAAGCTAACAATACGCCTCCTACACTGCCAATAATGCCAAGCAGCAAGCCTTCACTTAAAAATATTTTTTGTACCTGGCCATTATTACTACCCATGGCTTTTAGTATTTGTATATCTTTTTGTTTTTCCAGCACCAGCATTGTAAGAGCACCAATCATGGTAAAAGCTGCTACTACCAAAATAAAAGAGAGCAACACAAAAATGAACCACTTCTCTTCACGCATGGTGGTGTAAAGGCTGCGATTTTGCTCGTAACGGGTTTGTATTACATAATTCTTTCCCAGCAGTTGCTGCAAGCCTTTTCTTATGTCTTCTTCTTTATCAGGATTGCTGATAGCTATTTCAGCGGCACCATATTCATCTGGTTGCAGGCCAAGCATCTGTTTTACAAAGCCGAGATTGGTGATGCCATAGTTGTCGTCAAAATCTTGCTGAATGGCAAAGGTTCCTGCAGTCACAATATTACCGCCACTTAGCGATTGAGCAGGGTCTGCCAGTTCTACTGCAGCGCCACGCTTAGGCAAGTATACAGTCAGCGGCAGAATGGCCCGGTCTGTTTCTACGCCAAGCGTATGCTCCACGCCGGCACCTAAAACAATAGCAGGTTTATCGGCATCGCCCAATAGAAATTTTCCACGAATCAGGCGGTTGGGCACATTGGTTACTTTCTGGTAATTATCATCAACCCCTTTTATTAAAACCAATGCAGGATAGTCTCCATTTAATACCTGCGCTTTTTCTTCTACCGTCATAGACACAGCGCTTACACCCGGCCAACTTGCAATCTTTTGTTTTTGTGCGTCGGTAAACTGCATCACTTTACCAGCTGCAGGCGATATTTTAAGATCGGTATAAAAATCTGCATACAGCGATTTCACCAAATCTTCAAACCCGTTGAATACACTTAGTAAAACAATTAATGCAGCAGTGCCCGTGCCCATGGCCACCACGCTTATCCATGCAATGATGTTGATGGCATTGGTAGACTTCTTAGCATTAAAATATCGCCAGGCAAAGAGAAAGTTCAAGTGCGGTTTGTTTGAGCTGTTAGCTTTTAGCTATTAGCCATTAGAGAATTCAAAGACGAAAATTATGTTTGATATTTTTTAAAATGCAGCACATCATCAAAAACTTGCAGCTCATAGCTAGCAGCTAATAACAACTATTGCCCTTTCTTCTCCTCATTTATCTTCTTAAACAATTCTTCCATTCTAAAAACATTGTCAAGGGTATCATCTGCAAAATATTTCATCTCTGGTATACGACGTAATTGGTGTTTAACACGTGCCACCAGTTCTTTTTTTATTTCCCATCCGCGATCTTCAATTTTTTTCAATGCTGCGCTTTTATCAGTTACCTGGAAGAAACTGAGATATACTCTTGCCTCCAGCAAATCCGGCGTTACTTTCACACTTGAAATAGAGACCATGCCACCACTCAGCATGCTTAAACCAAGCCGCTGAAATATATCTGTCAGGTATTCGTGCAAAAGACCCGCTACCTGTTTCTGACGTTTTCCTTCTTCCATAATCTTATGTTCTAAGGCAGCAAATTTACGGCTTATTTAATGCACCATACCGTTAAATCCTGCAGCCATATTAAAAAGCATTTATGCTGGCTTTTGCTTAAAAACCCTTCGTATTTTCAAACCCCGAAACAAAAAATACCATGAGAAAATTCCTGCTGCTCACCAGCATTGCATTAAGTTCTATTGTACACGCACAGAAAAAAAGCATTAGTTACGAACAGGCCTTTAAAGGCAGCCCTACCGGCATTTTACAAAATACACCCGCTGCAAACAAATGGATAGACGATGAACATTACACAGAATCCCGCAAAGACGCAGACGGCACGGTTAAAACTTTCCTGGTAGAAGCAAAATCAGGCAAAGCCAGTGTATATACCGTTCCTGATGAAGCAAAACCCGGCAACAACCTACCCATGATTTATGATGCCATCAATGTAACTGCATCGCCCGATAAAAGATGGGCTGCATACACAAAGAAAGATCATAATCTCTACCTGATGGAATTAGCTTCTAAAAAAGAAACAAAGCTAACCACAGACGGAAACGACAGCATACTAAATGGCTATGCTTCCTGGGTTTATTATGAAGAGATCTTGGGCCGCGCCAGCCATTACCGTGCTTTCTGGTGGAGTGCAGACAGCAAACATATTTCCTTTATGCATTTTGATGAAGCACAGGTACCTGTATTTCCTATTTACTGGTCAAACGGGCAACACGGCTACCTGGAAAATCAACGCTATCCAAAAGCCGGTGATAAAAATCCGCAGGTAAAAATTGGTATTGTATCAGTTGATAACAACTCTACTGTTTGGGCCGATTTTAATGCCGCCGATGATCAATACTTTGGAATGCCTTACTGGGCACCAAACGGTCAATTTTGGGTGCAATGGATGAACCGTGGCCAGGACCAGTTGATCGTTTATAATATCAATCTTAGCAATGGCAGCAAAACAACTGTGTACGAAGAAAAGCAAAGCACCTGGATTGATCTTGATGACAATGATCGTATTGAATTTTTACCCAGTGGCAATGGCTTTGTACTAAAGAGTGATAAAACAGGCTGGCGTCATCTTTACCTGTATGATATGAGCGGCAAACTGATTGCACCACTTACACAGGGCGATTATACTACCGGGGATATATTCAACATAGATGAAAAAGCAAAGCTTATTTATTTTTCAGCACGCAAAGAAAATTCTGCCCGCTGGGATCTTTATAGCGCCACGCTGGATGGTAAAAAAACAACCCGTCTTTCTGCTGGCGATTATTCTTATAGCGGCATGAATTTATCTCCCAATAACAAATACTTCGTCACTTCTTATTCTAACATAAATACGCCCACCACAACAGTATTAGTAGACAATCGCGGCAAACTAATCCGTGAAATAAGCAATGCAAAAGGCGCTTCTTTTAATGACTATGCATTGCCTAAAAAAGAACTGGTTCGTGTACCTTCTTCAGATGGATTATTTCAACTGCCGGTATTGATTACATACCCCGTGAATTTTGATCCTACTAAAAAATACCCCGTGCTGGTAAGCATTTACGGCGGGCCTAATGCAGGTACAGTTTACGACCAATGGAGAATGCTGCCAACGGACATCTGGTGGGCGCAGGAAGGATTAATACAAGTGGCTTTTGACAACCGCAGCAGCGGGCATTTTGGCAAAAAAGGGATGAACTATATCCATCGCCAACTGGGCAAATATGAAATTGAAGACTTTATGGCCTGTGGCAAATGGTTGAAACAACAGCCATGGGTAGCCGCAAATAAGCTTTGCATTACCGGTGGTAGTTTTGGTGGGTACATGACCTGTATGGCACTTACTTATGGCGCCAGTGTATTTGACTATGGCATCGCCAATTCATCCGTAACAGACTGGCAGTTGTACGATTCACACTATACAGAACGCTTTATGGATAGCCCTAAAGAAAACCCGGAAGGATATAAAGCCACCGCTGTAATGACGTATGCCAATCAATACAAAGGCTTGTTGCGCATAACGCATGGCACTTCAGACGATAATGTGCACATGCAGAATACGCTTCAATTCATCAACCTGCTGGAAGATCAGAAAAAACATTTTGAGTTAATGATTTATCCGGGCGAGAGGCATGGAGTAGGCGGAGCCAAAGGCATATTTAGCAGAACCGAAAGCTATAGTTTCTATTATAAAAACCTATTAGAGAAACCAATGCCGGCGGCTTTCTGGCAATAGACTAGTTTTTTATTGCGCAAGCGCAATGCTTTTAATACTATAATGGAACGCAGATTTTTATGATTGAGCAGATTAACCATGATTCATCTTAAAACATAGGCTGTTGGTATGGTATGTGCTTTTATATTCCATGCCAATAGCGGAACACATTGTCCGATTTTTCGTAGCAAAAGGCTCAAGGCTAATAGCTAGTATCTTTCATACGCTGGCACTATTTCTGTAATTCAATTAAAAGTCTATTTCATTCAATTTATCATCATGAAAAAAATATTAATAGCGCTGGACTATAACCCCAGCGCCGAAAAAATTGCAGAAACAGGTTATGCGTTGGCTAAATCAATGGGCGCATCTGTAGTATTGCTGCATGTGTTGGCAGATGCTTCTTATTATGCAGCCTATGAGTATTCTCCGATAATGGGCTTCAACAGTTTTGTAATACCTGACACTATAACGCCTGGCATTATGGACGATTTAAACAAAAGTGCGATTGAATTTCTTGCGCAGTCTAAAGCACATTTGGGAGACGATACAATAAGAACAGTAGTAAAAGAAGGCGAGTTTGCAAATACAATTGTAGATGTAGCAACAGAGGAGAGTGCAGATATTATTGTATTAGGATCACACAGTCGCCGTGGCTTAGATAAAATACTAATGGGTAGCGTAACAGAAAAAGTGTTGCATCATAGCGAGATACCACTATTTATTATTCCCACCAAAGGATAGAAAAGCAAAGGGCCCGTTTTATAAACGGGCCCTCTTTGTATTCGTTATAAACCGTTTGACAACGGATTATTTGTTCATCATTTGTTTAGCCTCTATGCTAAGTGTAGCATGGGGTACTGCACGCAAACGTGCTTTATCTATCAGCTTACCTGTAACACGGCAAATGCCATAAGTTTTGTTTTCTATGCGCATCTGGGCTTTTTCCAGGTGATCTATGAAAGTAATCTGGCGGCTGGCCATTTGGCTCAATTGCTCACGTTCCATGCTCATGCCACCATCTTCCATAGTCATGTAGCGGCCATCATCATTATCGCCACCCATTTCATCCTTGCGGGTAATTAAACCCTGCAGGTAAGAAAGCTCTTTTTTGGCTGTATCCAGTTTTTTTGAAATGATTTCTCTGAATTCCAGTAATTCTGCGTCGCTGTATCTCATAGTTGGTCCGGATATTTGTTCAGTTGGTTGATCCAATACAGATTTTGTAAAATCTGGCTGGTATTTGCGTACTGTCTTTGTTTTTATTTCTGGGATAGCCACTTTAGCAGGCTTATCTGTACCTGGCTGTTTTTTAGGAACAGGAGGTGGGGTATTGGTAACCGGTTTAAATGTTGGCTTAGGCGGCACATAAGGTTTTGCCTGTGCTATAGAAACCGGTTCCGGTTTTTTTATTTCTGGTTTTTTGGGTGCAATAACTTCTGTTGCCTTAGGCTTAATAACAGATTTAACAGTTGGTGCTGGCAAAGGCTTTTTGGCTGCAACCGGCTTAGAGGCTGGTTTGGCTACCGGGGCCGGTTTTGCCGCAACTGGTTTTGGTGTTGCTTTCTTAGGGGCAGGTGCTGGCTTTGCTGCTTTTGGTGGAGCAGGTTTAGCAACAGCCTTTTTTGCCGGGGCTGGCTTCCCCGCCTTCTGCGGGGCAGGTTTAGCAGGGGCTTTTTTAGCCGGTTTAGCTGCTTTCTTCTTTACTGCCATACTTGTTATGCTTTTTTTGTGACAAACACTTTCAGCGGAATGTCGTTCACTTCTATTTCAGTGCCGTCGCTGATTTCGGGCACAAATTCCAGTTTATCTGCCAGAATTTCGGCGCAAATATAGGTATTATACTTATTGACAGATGCAGCAAGCTCTTTATGCTGCGTTAATTGCACCAATATCCTGTCCGTTAGTTCATATCCATTGTCTTTGCGTATCTTCTGGATGCGGTTTACTATCTCTCTCGCATTTCCTTCTTCTACCAGTTCGGGGGTTACGGTTACGTCCAGGGCTACTGTAAGACTGCCTTTATTGGCTACCATCCAGCCAGGAATGTCTTCGCTGGTGATATCAGTATCTGTGACTTGTAATATTACGGGTTCGTTTTCAATCAGCAATGAATAAGAACCTTCTTTTTCTAATTTAGCAATGTCTGCCTGCGTAAAACCTGCTAATGCCGTTGCAACAGCTTTCATTTTAGGGCCCAGGCGTTTGCCCAATGCCACATAATTGGGTTTTATTTTTTTGCTGATAAAGCCATTGTCTTCTCCCTGCAGATAATCAATCTCTTTGATGTTTACCTCAGTTTTTATCAGATCTTCTATTTTTTGAAACTGCTGACGGATGCCATCATTAGCAACCGGCACCAGTATTTTTTGCAGTGGCTGCCTTACTTTAATATTGATTTTCTTTCTCAGCGACAATACCAAAGAGGAAGCATCCTGAGCCAACTGCATACGTTCCTCCAATAAAGGATCAATTACCGCCTCATTGGCAACCGGGAAATCTGCGTGGTGCACAGAAGCTACTGAAAAACGCCCTGAAACTGCATTCAGGTTTTTAAATATCGCATCGCTAAAGAAAGGCGACACCGGTGCCATAAGTCGAAGAATGGTTTCAAGGCATTCATACAAAGTCTGGTAAGCAGCAATTTTATCCTGCTCATATTCTCCTTTCCAAAAACGGCGGCGGCAAAGACGTACGTACCAGTTGCTGAGCTGTTCGTCTACAAAATCCTCTATCAACCTGCCAGCAGCAGTGGGTTCATAATCATCAAAATTGGCGGTTACTTTTTTCACCAAAGTATTTAAAGACGACAATATCCAGCGGTCTATTTCTGATCTTTCATTTACGGGGATATATGCTTCTTTAAAAGCAAATCCATCTACGTTGGCATAAAGCGCAAAAAACTGGTAGGTGTTATATAAGGTACCAAAGAATTTGCGCTGTATTTCTTTAATACCATCCAGGTCAAACTTAAGATTATCCCAGGGTGATGCATTGGTTATAAGATACCAGCGTGTAGCGTCTGCCCCAAATTGCTCTATGGTGGCAAAAGGATCTACAACATTCCCCAAACGCTTGCTCATTTTATTGCCATTCTTATCAAGCACTAAACCATTAGACACACAGGTTTTATAAGCCACACTATCAAATAGCATTACACCCAAAGCATGCAATGTATAAAACCAGCCGCGTGTCTGGTCTACACCTTCGGCTATAAAATCAGCAGGAAAGCTTTGTTTGAAAGTCTCTTTGTTTTCAAAAGGGAAATGCCATTGCGCATAAGGCATGGCGCCACTGTCGAACCAAACATCAATCAGGTCTGGTACACGTTTCATGGGTTCTCCTTTGCTGCTCACCAATATAATTTCATCTACATAAGGCTTGTGCAAATCAAGAATGCCATCGTGGAAATAATTTTTATTGGTATCGCCACCTAGTGCTTCGGTAGCTTTTCTTATTTCAGCATTTAATTCGGCAACGCTGCCAATACATTTTTCTTCGCCGCCATTATGCTTATCAATAAAATTATTATCGGCTCCAATTGTTTTCCAAACTGGTAAAGGTGTACCCCAAAATCGGCTACGGCTCAGGTTCCAGTCCACCATGTTCTCCAGCCAGTTGCCAAAGCGGCCTTCACCGGTAGATTTGGGTTTCCAGTTAATGGTTTTGTTCAGTTCTACCATCCTGTCTTTTACAGCAGTGGTTTTAATAAACCATGCATCCAACGGATAATACAGGACTGGTTTGTCTGTACGCCAGCAATGCGGGTAGTTGTGTTCGTATTTTTCAATTTTAAAAGCACGGTTATCCAGTTTCAATTTTACGCTGATGTCTACATTTACATCAACATAATTGGGATCGTCTTTGTAATTCTTCACATAGCGATTGCTGAACTCACCAAGGCCGTCAACAAATTTACCCTGCTTGTCTACCAATGTCAGAATACCAATATTATACTTCTTACCTACTTTATAGTCATCTGCACCAAATGCCGGAGCCGTGTGAACGATACCAGTACCATCTTCTGTGGTAACAAAACTATCTACCATTACCTGAAATGGTTTTGCTCCAGGTGTTATCTCTTGTATTTTCTCCAGCGAGTTGGCTTCGTAAGGAAGCAGTTGATTGTAAGTAAGTCCTTCAAGTTGTTTGCCTTTAAAGGAAGTCAGTATTTTCCAGGGAAGTATTTTATCTCCATCCTTATAGGCCGCAAAATCACCTTCTTTTCCTTCCTCTTTAAAATATTTTGACAGTAATGCTTCTGCCAGCACAATGTTTACCGGAAGATGCGTGTATGGATTGAACGTTTTTACCAACACATAATCAATATTGGCACCCACAGTAAGCCCAAGGTTAGATGGAAGCGTCCAGGGAGTAGTGGTCCATGCCATGAAGAAACAGTCGTCTGAGTTAGCAGCATCAAACATAAACTTGCTTTTCTCGTCTTTCACGGTCTTAAACATTACCACTGCACTGGTATCTTTCACCATTTTATAGCAACCGGGCTGATTCAGCTCATGAGAGCTTAAACCTGTACCAGCAGCGGGAGAGTAAGGTTGTATGCTTACACTTTCATAGAGATAGCCTTTCTTATATAATTCTCTCAATATCCACCAGAGTGTTTCAATATAGTCGTTTTCAAAAGTTACATAGGGATTGTTGAGATCTACCCAATAACCCATTTTGCGGGTTACATCATCCCATTTGTCTTTATAGCGCATTACTGCCTCACGACATTTGCGGTTGTATTCCTCTACAGATATTTTTTTGCCGATGTCTTCTTTGGTAATGCCCAATTCTTTTTCTACACCCAGTTCTATGGGCAGGCCATGCGTATCCCATCCGCCTTTACGTTTTACCTGGAAGCCTTTCATGGTTTTGTAGCGGCAAACAAGGTCTTTCAACGTACGGGAAATAACGTGGTGAATACCAGGCATTCCATTGGCGCTGGGTGGCCCTTCATAAAAAACAAATGGCTGAGCTCCTTCTCTTAACGATACACTTTTTTCAAAAGCATGTTCCTGCTGCCAGTCGGCCAGCACTTCCTTTTCTATAGTAGGTAGGTGTAAACCCTTAAATTCTTTGTATTTGGATGCCATAATATAAAAGGGGATAAAAAATCTTTACCACGGCTGTTTGCAAGCCATTTTTATTGGTGTGCAAAGGTACGATAATTATGAGGTGAAATTGTAGGCTGCAAAGCCGGTTTTTAATATTTGGACATTTTGAATGCTGATTTTTATAATAACCCGGCCAGTAGATTAAAAAAGGTCGATAAAACCAGTAGACAATCATCAAACACATTAGGACTGGATGACTTTTTGTTAAAGAAATCATTAAAATTTATTGGTTTCAAGCTGATCAATTATCACAATTATCCACATTTACCGGCTTTGGCACAGTTTCTGAAAGTTGAAGGCAGGAAAACAAAACAGGCCCTGAGCAGTGTGAGAATCAATATGTTGAAAATACGGTGAGGCCTGGTAAAACAACTATAAAACATTAAGTAAAATATATTATTTACCTCTTTCTACGGTTTAGGGTTTAGGGGTTAAAAGGGGAGTATTCCTACTCCCCTTCCTTTTTAAACGAGAAGAGATTTGAGGTGTATATGTCCCGTTTTAAATTCCAGGTGGCCGACTTGTAAAAACCGTTACAATTTATTTTATCCAATTCCAATCAGACGAACCGAGGTTCAGACACGTGGTACGGCTCTGTAACCATATTTAAAAGCCTTTCATTAAAAAATGAAAGGCTTTTTTTATGTGCTGAAAATATGCTCTATACGCTTACTGCAAAGTAGTTATTGGTAGCTTATTATAAGTGTCTAACTGGTATTGCAATAGTTTTTTAAAATTACCCATTTGCCAGCTTACCAATTTCTTCATAGAGCTTTTTACCAAGCTGTGGATTTGTCCAAGCTCACTATCAAAAAAGCTATCGCCGGAAAAATATAAATAATTGGCCCGATTGAATTGAATTATTTTTTCTTTCAGCGCTGCATCATCGTCAAAAACACTCTTCTGTAACCAATCTGCTAAAAGCGGTTTAATAAGATTGCTTTCTTTTCTTAAACCAGAAGCCATCTCGTTGGCTTGCTCTATGGTTACTTTTTGATTTTGCAATAAAGGAGCTAGTAAATCAATAATATGATTGCACGAGCTTGTATAGGCATCCAGGTTTTTAGTATTGATACTATACCAAAGGTATTTTTCTTTAAACTGTCTTGCATCTTCTTCTCCTGATACTTTAGCAGCATTGTAAAAAAATGTTGCTGCTTCTTCGTCGTTTTTTTGCACAGATTCTTCTTGTAGCTTTATTTCGGTTTGCAATTTTTTTAAAATTTCCGCAGCATCCTGTCGATTGTATTTTTCACCATTGTAATCAAATGTTTTTACGTCAAGTGAATTATTGGTTATGGCTTCTAGTATTTGCGCATCAGAACGATTGGTCTGCAGAGCTTTTATCAAACCTGTTTTCTCTATATTAAATATGTTATCGAAACTTCTTTCTGATGCTATATCTGTATCGCTATCAAACACTTTATTAAAAACTGTTGCGGTCGGCTGGTGATTGTCGTAATAACCCATATATGCTTCAGGCAGGTTATATATATCAACATCTGTAAGAAACTTTGTTTTAAAACTTTGTTCGTCCACTTCTCCTTCTTTCATTTCCTTTGGCACATCGGTATATATGACATTTGTCAAAGTAGCCTGCAAAGCAGCAGGACCATTAAACAACAGCCAGGATGGACGATTATCTGTTACAGCATCTATGTTTAATTGCGTCAAATGTGTTTCACGATCTTCTCTTGATGGATGAGATGCCCACTGATCTTTGATATTTATTTTACTCTGCTGAAAATTTTTATAAAAGCTATTGCTTACTAAAGGCACACCGTTTAATAAAGGCAATTTATATTCATGTGCATATTGCGCCATTACCACATGATGTTTGGTATAGATGTTTTGCAATACCTTCTTTTCTGTTAGCCATTCATTGGCTTTTTGAATTACTGCATTGTAGCAGGTATCGCTCACTTCCAGTTTTTGAAGAGCAGTTATTAAATGAGTGCTGCCGCTTACAGAAGCTGCTACAGCATCAGCATGAAATTCCATTTGACGTGAAAGGCCCATGTAATTTCGATTAATGAATCCGTACATTTTTTGCAACATTGTTTGAATGCCCCTTACCAGCGCAATAGTAATATGTACAAATATGCCAATGGCCCAGTGCAGGTTGCCCCAACCTTGTAAAAATGCAGAGTAATTTTTATTCTCGAAAAGCATATTGTAAATAACCTTGTTTACATTATAAACAAAGCTGCCCAGCTTCATACTTTTTTGTGAGAAATGCCCAAACTCATGCGCCATAACTGCTTTGAATTCGCTGACAGTTAAAGTGTTTACCAGGCCAAGACCAATTTGCAGATTTTTCCTTACCGGGAAAATCATGCTCCAAAAGCTATCATTATAAAACACACAAGCGTTTACTTCTGGTGACAGAACAATTTTTTTAGGAAAAGTAGTTTGCGTTTCTTCTGTCAATTGCCTAATAAAGGCAAAAAGCCTCGGCTGATCTGTTTCTGTAATTGCTATACTGCCAGAAGTATCATACTTTTTTACAGAAAAAATAAATTTTACAAGAAATACAAATACCATTATGCCAATACTGATGATACCTAACCCAAGCGCAAGCCCTATAAAACTGGCGAGCGCAGTTATAACAGCAATACCTACCCCAATACACAATGCTGCAAGAGCAATAGATAAGGCTATCAATATAAAATATACTAGAAAGAATAACACGATAGCGCCCATTACTTTTTTTACTTCTTTCTTAAATAAAGGTGATGGTTCTGTAGCAGACGCAGCTACCTGTTGCGGGCTTTGCGGATAGAATCCGTCTAAAACATTCATAGTTGAGGGTTTATTGTATTCATCCAAAATAACAAATTATGAGAATACTTAAAAAAAGTTTGCATGATTTACGTGTATTATTTTTGAAACACTCCATCAAAATTTAGTTACGTTTCGAAAATATATAAACCGCAATCAAATAGCAATGCTAATTAAAGAATTGCAGGACCAGGAATTTGCATTAATTTAATCAATAAAACAGCTAAAGCCATTATGAGATTTTTCATAGCAATTATATTTTTTATACTTTTTGCAAACTCATCTCTTTTCGCCCAACCTTTTGCTTCATGGACAAAGAACGAGTTGGTATTAAACAACGGCATTGTTGAAAGAACAATACAACTACCTGCTGATACCGGGCATTTTATTACCACTATTTATAAACCCGTTATTGGCAACTTCAATTATTTCGGAAAAGAGAACCCGGATTTTCAGTTTGAAGCAGATCATATTGTTTATTCCGGTAAAAGCAATTGGGTCTTTAAAAAAATCGCCAGGCTTTCTGATGCATTACAAGGCGATGGCGCAGCGGTAACACTTGAGAGCATTGATAAAAATATCGAACTCACCATACAATTCCTGTTATACCCCAACTCACCCGCCATCCGGAAAAACCTGCTTGTAAAAAATAATGCTGCTTCTGCTATTGTTCTTGAATCGGTAGACATAGAAAAGTTCAACACTGCAGCTTTTAATACAACTACTGATAGCTGGATTTGCCACGATTACGGAAGAAGACGATCCATTGGCCAATATGATGGCAATATGCAAGACGCATTAACGATTGTTCATAACAGCAATTCTATGCAGGGCATTGTGATTGGCAATGAAGCTGCCGGTGTGGTGAAACATACAGCTGTATTTTGGAACGAGCCGTCTATTGTTGCCGGCCTTACACATAAGGATGCACGCTATCCTTTCAGGAAGTACATAGCAAAAGGTGAAACGTTTTCAACACCGCAGGTATTTACAATGGTATACAACAATCATAAAGAACCTGATGAAATGTTGAATACTGCGGTGCCTGAATTTGTAAATAACTATATGGGCACTCGTCTTTCTCAATTGCAAAAAAAGCCAACATTTGTTTATAACACCTGGGTGCCTTTTTACAAAAACATCAATGAGCAATTGATAATGGAACTGGCGAAAGCTGCTGCCGATGCAGGCATGAAGGAGTTTGTAATTGATGATGGATGGCAAACAAACTATGGCGACTGGATAATTGATAAGAAGAAATTTCCCAATGGATTAAAACCCGTTTTTGATTATATAAAATCGTTGGGCATGAAACCGGGCTTATGGGTCAGCGTTGGAAGCGCCTCCAGCAGTAGCGATGTTTTTAAAAAGCACCCGGAATGGTTTGTACGCGATGCCAGCCAAAATTTTTTCAATCTGCACATCAATGATTCTTTGATGCGTACAGCTTGTTTCGGTACCGGCTGGTATGGTTATATCAAAGATGTTTTAAGCAAACTAATGCTGGAATACGGGCTTGAATATATGAAGCTGGACTTTACGGTTGTAACCAGTCCCTATCGTTTTAATGATAAAGAAACCGGTTGTTATGCTACCAATCATGCAGGGCATAAAGATCATAATGAATCGTTGTTCACAAACTATGAAAGCGTTTGGAAACTATTTGATGAATTGCATGCAATAAAACCAGCACTGTTTATTGATTGCACTTTTGAAACAATGGGTGGCCTTCAGTTGATAGATTATGCAATGCTGAAACATGCTGAAGGAAACTGGCTGTCTAATTTTTATGGATCCGAAGAAAACGTAGACCTGCGCATCCGCAACATGGCCTGGTGGCGTTCGCCTGCCATCCCATCTACTGCATTGGTGATTGGTAATCCGCCGATGGAAGATGCCAATTGGGATATGCATATAAAATCACTGGCAGGTTCGTTGCCTATTATGCTGGGCGACCCAAGAAAATTATCAACAAGCGATCTTGCCAAATACAGATCTTATGCTGACTGGTTACAGCTAATGGACAATCGCTACCAGATAATGAGCTTCCGGCAGGATCTGCCAGGCTTTGGTGAGCCCATGCAAGGCATGTGGGATGGCTATCAGCGTATCAATACAAAAACAAAAGCTGGCGGCATTATTGGCGTATTCAAACACGGAGCAGTGGAAACAAAAAGATTGGTTACTGTTCAGCTAATAGATCCGGAAAAAATGTATGCCATTAAAAAAATGGATGGCACAACAATTACTGAACAAACTGGTAAAGAACTTGCCACTGTAGGATTTGAAGTTGTATTGAATAAATTTTATGATGGGGAATTATTTGAGGTAAGTGAAAAGAAGTAAAGTTCTTTAATGGTGATGAAGATAGCGGGGCAACCAAAAGATGCCCAAAGGCCTAACGGATGAACGTAATGCGACGCAACGATGATGACCAAAAAACCAATGCTCGT
Organism: Chitinophagaceae bacterium; assembly: GCA_047602295.1. Lineage (GTDB taxonomy): Bacteria > Bacteroidota > Bacteroidia > Chitinophagales > Chitinophagaceae > JACMLD01. The sequence continues at coordinate 6,138,010 of JASGHP010000001.1, forward strand.
TTCATAACCTAAAAAAACGATAAGTTTATTCAATAGATTGAAAAACTTTTGACATAGGGCGTAGCAGATGACTCGGTAATACTTAAACGAAGTTTACCCGCAGCAAGATTTTTTACTTCGTGAATGCGTTTATGACCAACAGATTTGCCTTCAGCAATCTTTACCCACTCGTTATTTTTCCATTGCTCGATTGAGTATGCCCTGATATGTTCGCCATGGGCAATGTCTTCTTCTATAACAATATAATGAGTTGCAGGTATTTCTTTTGTATAGTTGAGTTCAAAACTTTTTCCTTTACCTTTTATTGATGCTAATGGAGTAGCAAAACGTTTTTTAAGTTCATTGCCAAAAGTCTTCAGCACTTTCAAATCTTCTTGCGGTACTAAACCACTTGTATCTACCACGATGCCGATAAGCATATTTGCATTTCTGCCTACACTTGAATTGTAATTCGACAATAACTGATCCACTGAAAGCATTTGTTGCCCTTCGGCTTTCCAAAACCAACCGCCCTGCCAACCAGTTCTCAGCGGAAAGTCGGCTTCACCGGGGCACCAGATCTTTCCATCCGGCTCGCCACTCATATTGTCTACTTTCACTGTGCCTGCAGATGAAGTGGTAGTGTCGGACCTGCTCCAGTTTGGATAAGGCGCAAGCCCTTCTTCATTACCAATCCAACGAATAAGATTTTTTGCATCTGACGGCCCCTGAAATACAACAGCATCAGGTTGCAGCTTCTTTAGTATTGGCGCAATATCAGGACCTCCATCTCTCACAGGCAATACGCCACCGTCGAACCAAATTTCAAACAACTTGCCATAATGGCTCCACAATTCTGTTAGCTGTTTTACCACGATGGCATTGTATTGTTGCTGGGTATAAGGACTACCGGGCTGAACCAGTCCGGGGTTGTCAACATAACAGTAACCATTAGCCGAAGCACTGGCATAAATACCCGGCTTGAGACCATATTTTTTGCAGGAAGCAATAAAATCAGCAACGATATCGCCTTTACCATTTTTCCATGGAATATTTTTAACACTGTAATCATGCGCTTCAGTTGGCCATAAACTAAAACCCGTGCAGTGTTTGGCAACCAATACAGCATATTTTGCACCGGCTGCTTTTGCAGCTAGTATCCATTGATCGGTATTTAATTTTGACGGATTAAACACAGAAGCAGGTGGATGTGTACCCCATTTACGGAAATTGTACTCCGGCACATAGTTGATCAAATCAAAATGAAACAATGCACCTACTTCCGCATCTGCCCATTGCACATGTGAAGGCGATGGCAATACATCTTCTGCCAAATTATTTTGCTGACCTATTACTACAAAAGAGTATAGTGCGAAAAATAATATCAATCCTGGTTTCATCATTCATTTACTTAATACAGTCTTCAACTACATTTTCTTCACACGCATATTCCGGAAACGCACTACATCTCCGTGGCCCAGGAACCCAATATGCCCGGCCTTTCTCGACAAGCCAGGATGTTCTTTATGATCTGCAGTCTCTTTAAAATTATTGGAAGCTTTTTTAATATCGCCTTCCAGTATAACGGTGCCGTTCAGGGTCACTTTTATTTTATTTCCGTTGGCGATGATTTCCTCTTTGTTCCATTCGCCTGTTGGCAGCAAGTATCCTCTTTTAGCAGGAATGACGCCATACACAGAACCATGATACTGGTACACATGCAGGTCTTTGTAAACCGGTGCTTCATTGTCCAGCACTTGTATCTCCATGCCTACATAAGCAGCATCTCCTTCCAGTGGAGCACGAATGCCAATACCATTGTTTGCGCCTGGTGTTAACTGAAATTCGAAGCGATAAATAAAATTCCCAAACTCATCTTTGGTATATAAGTTTCCGCCACCGCCTGCATCGGGATTCACTTCCACCGCACCATCTTTTACCACATAGCCTGTCGTATTACCCGTCCATTGATCCAGGTTGGTGCCATCAAACAAAGAAACAAAACCCTGTTTCTTTTCTTCATCACTTAATACAGTAGGTTCATTATTGGGTATTTCGCGCAAGTAAATATTTTTATACGCTACGTACGTACCATGTGCCTGCAATTCAATTTGTTCTTTCGGAAATATAGGAAGCTTGCGATCCCAATAATTCTCCAGTGTAATATTATCTGTTACTAAAACTCCATTGAGGTATACCGTTACCTTTTCACCTTTCATAATAATGTGAAAGCGGTTCCACTCTCCTATTTTATTATCAGCAACTACTAAAGGTTTGCTTTCATTTTTCTGATTATTGTACAATCCACCCGAACCTACCTGGGCACCCACTTCTCTTCTGCTGGTATCCCAAATCTGCACCTGTGGTGAACCTCTCAGGTAAATTCCTGCATCTCCTTTTTCAGTTATCTTCCAGTCTACATACATTTCAAAATCTGCGTATTGCTTATCAGTCGCCAAATTATCTCCGTGACCGGTAAACACGAGTAGACCATCTTTCACTATCCAGTTACCTTTTGTTTTTTCATTGGCAGCTTTTTGTGCTTCTTCCAATTGCGCCGCTGTCATCTTTGATCTGGCAATGGGATTTTCTACCAAAGCTTTCCAACCGGTAAGATCTGTGCCATTAAATAAACTTACAAAACCATAATCGTAAGGCATTTTGCGCAACACTGGTTTAAGGCTGCTTACCAATACTGCACTGTCATCACCTTTTATCAGGGGCAATGCTGTTTCCAGCGCCGTTCTTACTGCAGGGCCTTTAATGGATTCATCTGCCAATGCAAGTCTTGCAAGTATTAACGCAGCGCTATTCTCAACTTCCTTATCCTGCAATGATTTACTCACCAACATAAAACTGCTGAAACCGGGAATATGCGCCACTTGCGAAAGGATATTTCTTTTTTCTACCGGGCTCTTAGCAACAGCCATCTGGTCTTCCAGCAGCAATAATTTTTGTGCATCATTCAATGCAGATTTTGTTACGGTTTTATTAGCAGGTAATGCCGGCAAACTATTATTAGCTGCATCTATTGCAGGTTTATCTGCAAGCAGGTTCAATTGCGATTGCAGCAGAATTTTTGAATAGTCAGATTTAGCAGTAGAAAGATATTTTTTTAGTGAAGTAACCCACTGCATTTTCTTAGTAGCATCCTGTGACGTGGCATTGGTATAAGCACTCAATGCATAGGTAGCTTTCACTTTCATTGAATCGTCATCCAGCAAGCCAACGAATGCTTTCCACTGAGATTTATCCCAGGTATTCATTGCTGTTAGTGCTGACTGCGCATCATCTTTATGCTGGTATGGAAATGCAGCAATGGTAGCAATCACTTTATCTTTTGCTGATTGCGCTTTTGTGTTGCTGAATGCTGTTGCAAGAAAAATAGTTAGTATAATGAAAGAGAAATATTTTTTCATGTTCAGATATATTTTAGCCGGTGCGTTTTAATTGGTATAGAAATTAAAGATGCCAGGGCCCTCTCATTGGAGGATTAATTAGATAATTCGCTTCATCATCGCCAATGAAAACCTGGTTTACGGGATCAAACTTTAACGACCTTCCAAGTTGCAGTGCAATTTTGCCCATATTGATAATGGTGCAAGACCTGAAGCCGTTTAATTCATTTAATGCAAAAGGCGTCCTGTATTTTACCGACTCTAAGAAATCTGTTACCTGTGGTTCCGGATCAGGCATCAATGCTAATTTTTCTTTCAGATTCGGTATATCTGATTTAAAGCCTGCAAACAATTTTCCTTTTGGCCCCGATATATAAGCAGCATCCGGATCTTTTGCTTCACCATCCAATATTATTTTACATCCATCTTCGTAGGTGTAAGTAATTTTTCTGAAAGTACCTACTGCATCAGGATGTTGTTGTTCTGCATCTACTTCCACCAAAACCGGGCTTGTATTGTCTTTTCCTAAAAAATATTGAATAGGATCTATATAATGCTGACCCATATCACCAAGTCCACCACCATCATAATCCCAATAACCCCTGAAGGTTTGATGAACCCTGTGCGGGTTATAAGGTTTGAAAGGAGCCGGCCCCAGCCAGCGGTCGTAATCCAGTTCGGCGGGTATAGGCATTGTTTCCAGTTTTGTTTTTCCCACCCAATAAAATTTCCAGTCGAAGCCAGTTGTTTTACTAACGGTTACGGTTAGTGGCCATCCCAGCAATCCTGATTCTACTAATTTTTTTATAGGCCGAACTGTTGTATTCATTCCGTAAAAATTATCGCTGAAACGGAACCAGGTGTTCAGCCTGAACATGCGCTTGTATTGCTGTACGGCTTCCACCACTTTTTTTCCTTCGCCAATTGTTTTTGTCATTGGTTTCTCGCACCAGATATCTTTTCCGGCTTTTGCTGCATCTATTGCCATAAGGGCATGCCAATGTGGTGGTGTGGCAATATGTACAATGTCTACTTCAGGCAAAGCGATCAGTTGCTGGTGCTCATGAAAAGTTTTTACGCCACCACCAATCATGTTGGCCGCTTCTGTTAAGTGGTTTTTGTCAACATCACAAATGGCAACCACCTTTGTTCCGGCATAACCAATATGTCCACGGCCCATTCCGCCTACACCGATAATTCCTTTTGTTAGATGATCGCTGGGTGCCAGGAAACCGCGACCCAGCACATGTCTTGGAACAATAGTAAAGCCTGCCATGATTGCGGCGGAGTTTTTCAAAAACCTGCGCCGGCTGTTTTTCTGTGATGATTTCATTGCCTGAAGTTGTGAGCTGAGTTAAAAAGCTGGTTGAGTAATAAAAAATCAAGTTATGAAAAAAGAGATGAATTTGATCAGCGTAGATGTTGGTAATAGCTAAATACATCAGAACCCAAAGAAATGCTCAATAAACTATATTAAAGGATTTGTTTGAAATAGATGAAGACAATCAATATACTCTTGAGGTGCCAATTTGGCTCCTCAAATTCTACAACTTTATTAACTAATTAGTCTTCTTACTCCGTACAACTTTATAAATCTTAATGGCACTCATTAATACAATAATAAAAGCAAGAAGACCACCAAGCCCCCAAACAAAACTAAGCGCTTGTTTTACTACTGCCAGCATAACAATAGCTACCAGGAAGATAGTAGCAATCTCATTCCAAACCCTTAATTGCTGCGAGCTATATTTATAAATGCCTTTCGTTTGTTGCTGTATAATAACATGCAAGGTGAAATGATAAACATACAATCCTACTACAAAGCACAATTTCACCATTAGCCAAGTAGGCAGGTTGCCCATTAAATACCAGGTGCTGGTTCCAAAAATTAAAGTGAGAATGGCAGAAGGCCAGGTAATGCCCCACCATAAGCGCTTAATCATTACCGTAAACTGCTCATGCAAAGCGTCTCTTACAGCTTCTGGTTTATCATTGGCTTCAGTATTATAGATAAGCAGGCGCGGCATATAGAATAATCCCGCAAACCAGGTAACTATAAAAATGATATGCAATGCCTTTATGTAATAGTACATAATAGTTGATTGGTCGATCAGTTTGAATAGTAGAATCTATTGAACCAAAGTTTTATCGCCGGCGGCATAATCTTTTATCCAACCTGCAATGGCGTTTACCCATAATGGATGAAGATTAAGACAAGGTATCATGGTAAAACTTTCTCCGCCTGCATGTATAAAGCTTTCCCTACCTCTTTCTTCCAGTTCTTCCAAAGTTTCAAGGCAATCGCTTACAAATGCCGGGCTTATTACCAATATTTTTTTGACGCCTTCTTTTGGCATTTCTTCAAAACGTACGTCTGTAAAGGGCTGCAGCCAACCTTTACCTAACCTTGATTGAAAAGAAAGACTGTATTTTCCCTCCGGAATTTGCAAGGCTTCTACAATTCTTTTAGTGGTATCGAACACCTGGTGACGATAGCAGGTAGCATGCGCCGTAGAAGGCACGTTGCAGCAATCGTGCACCTGCAAACAATGCTTGCCGGTGGTGTCACTTTTGCGTATATGCCTCTCCGGTATACCGTGATAGCTGAACAAGATGTGATCGTAATCCTGTTGCAGGTAAGGCCGCATATTTTCAACCATAGCACCTATATAATGCGGCTCGTCATAAAATGGCTTTACGGTATTAATGGCGAATGAATACTTTTTCTTTTTGTAGGTGTTCATTACATGCTCAACGGCAGTTTCATAGCTGCTCATGGCATAGTGCGGGTACAAAGGCACTAATATTACTTCTTCCAGGCCCGGTTCTTTTTTCAATAGCTCCTCAAAAGCAGCTTCGGGATTTGGATTTCCGTAACGCATACTTACTACCACTTTTTCCGGAATTTGTTTTTGCAAAGCCTCCTGCAATTGTTTGGTAAGTACTACCAAAGGAGAACCGTCTTTTGTCCAGATGGTTTTATAAGCTGCAGCAGATTTGGGTGCTCGAAAAGGTACAATCAAACCTTTTACCAGCAGTGTACGGGCCAGCCAGTTATAGTCAATCACCCTTTCATCCATTAAAAACTCTTTCAGGTAACGCGTTACGTCCTTTACTTCTGTTGAATCCGGCGAACCCAGGTTCATCAGCATTACTCCTCTTTTTACTGCCTCAGCCATACAAAATATTCAAGATTTGCTTTAAAAAAGTAAAAATTCAAAAGTAAAAAGTAAAAAATCAGTCCACTGTTAAGCCTTTTGACTTTTTAATTTTGACTTACAAACAGGTTGCAAATGTAATTACTCTAAGCCCAAAACTTCAAATGAGCCAAATCAACCTTATACAGAAAATGCGTTAACACAGTTCATCTTAAAAAATGACAGTCTAATGACATTGATTTTCGTTTTTTGGTAGCCGCTAAACTAATTTCGCCGTACTGAAATCAGAAACTGTTTACATGAAAGGAAATGACCACAGCGATATTCAGCATTTTTGCATAGCGGGGATTAATTACAAGAAGACAGATGCATCCATGCGCGGCCAGTTTGCCCTTGGTAATGAGCAATATGAAGCCGTTTTAAATGCCGCTCCAACCTTTGGTCTGCAGGAAGTTTTTATTCTTTCCACCTGCAATCGCACAGAAATTTATGGTATCACTGAAAATGTACAGATGCTGGTGGAGCTTTTGTGCAGCCAGACTGCAGGCAATGCTGCCAGTTTCACCAAAATGGCTTACATAAAAACTGGTCATGACGCTGTTGAACACCTTTTTCATGTAGCAGCCGGATTGGACTCACAGATACTGGGCGATTATGAAATTGTTGGCCAGATAAAACAATCTGTAAAGTTGGCTCGTGAAAAAGGTTTTATTGGTGCAACTGTAGACCGTATGGTGGGTGCCGTTTTACAATCTTCAAAAGCCATTAAAAATCAAACAACCCTTAGCGGCGGCACTGTTTCTGTTTCGTTTGCTGCGGTTCAATACATAAAAGAAAAAATCAGCAACCCATCTGATAAAAAGATTTTATTGCTGGGCACAGGTAAAATAGGCCGCAACACCTGTAAAAACATGGTTGATTACCTGGGCACGCATAATATTACCCTTGTAAACCGCACTGCTGCTAAAGCCGCGGCTCTTGCAACAGAACTTGGTTTGCATTATGCATCTATTGCAGAGGTGGCTGAGCAAATTGCATCATCAGATATTATATTGGTTGCTACCAATGCTGCTGAACCTACCATTACCGCCAATCAACTGAAAAATGCTGGCGATAAATTAATTATTGACTTATCCATTCCTTATAATGTGGAAGCGGCTGCAAAAGAGCTGCCTAACATTACACTGGTAAACGTTGATGATCTTTCTAAACTGAAAGATGAAACGCTTAAGAAAAGAAAAAAAGAAGTTCCGAAAGCAAAAGCTATCATAGCAGCACATACCGCCGAGTTTACAGAATGGCACGACATGAGAAAACATGTACCTGTTCTGAAAGCAGTAAAAGACAAACTGGAACAAATACATTACTGCCGCCTGGATACAGGTGCCTATTCTACTACTCCACTCATTAACTTTGATGCGGAAAAACCAGAAGCCAGGATTCAAAAAGTAATTACTACGATGGCTGTAAAAATGCGCCGCCAGAACCAAAAAGGTTGCCAGTACATAGAAGCCATTAACGATTTTATGGCTACTGGTACAAACTAAGTTTTCAATGAAGAATACAATACGGATTGGTACAAGAGAAAGCCAGCTTGCAGTATGGCAGGCTACTACCGTGCAGCAATTGCTAAAAGAAAATGGCTTTGAGAGCGAACTGGTATTTATAAAAAGTGAAGGCGATATAGATCTTCAAACACCTCTGTATGCAATAGGTGTGCAAGGTGTATTCACCCGCAGTCTTGACATTGCTTTGCTGAATAACAAAATTGATATTGCTGTCCACTCTATGAAAGATGTGCCGGTGCAACTGGCCAATGGCATAGCGCAGGCTGCTGTTTTGAAAAGAGCTTCTTACAAAGACTTGTTTGTGTATAAAGGGGAAGCTGGCTTTTTAGACAAGGCTGACTCCATCGCTACGATTGCGACCAGCAGTATTCGTAGAAAAGCACAATGGTTGCACAGATACCCCAATCATACTATTGAGAATTTGCGCGGTAATGTAAATACACGCTTACAAAAAGTAAAAGACAATAACTGGAACGGAGCTATTTTCGCAGCAGCGGGATTGGAGAGAATTCACCTCAGGCCTTCCAACTCTATCGAACTGGATTGGATGCTGCCTGCACCTGCACAAGGTGCCATTATGGTTGTGTGCAGAGAAAAGGACATTTTCTGTTTAGATGCCTGTCATTTTTTTAACGATGAAGCCACTGCGCTTTGCGTACATATTGAAAGAGATTTCTTGAAAACTCTACTGGGCGGTTGCTCTACACCCATTAGTGCATTGGCAGAAGTGGAAGATAACTCAATTATATTTAAAGGAAATATTGTTGCAACGGACGGTACTAAAAAAGTGGAGACTAATGCTAAAGCTTTAATAAATGATGCAGCTTCATTGGGTGTAAAAGCTGCTAACGACATTTTGCAAAAAGGCGGACAAGAAATAGTTGAAGGAGTAAGAAATGCCACAAAATAAAATCACCATATTATCTACAAGACCTTTGCCCGCTTACCTGGTGGATGAAGCCACTGCGCAAGGCATCAATGTTAGTGTGCAATCTTTTATAGACACAGAACCTATTCGGTCTGTAGAAGTGCAGCAGGAAATTGAACAGGCATTACTGCAATCTGCTACTATTGTTTTTACCAGCATGAATGCAGTAGAAGCAGTTGCAGAACAAATGGATGATGAGCAACCCGACTGGATGATTTATTGTATTGGACAAACTACGCAGCAACTGGCAAAAAAATATTTTGGTGAAAACAGTATTGCTGGTACTGCGGAGGATGCTGCAGCACTGGCATCATTAATTGTTGAGGAAGCTTATACAGACAGTGTAATTTTTTTCTGCGGCGACCAACGAAGAGATGAATTACCCGACATACTTCGCAACAATGATATTGAAGTGGATGAAATTGTAGTATACCATACCATTGCTACACCAAAAGTTTTGAAGCAACAATACAATGGTATATTGTTTTTTAGCCCGAGTGCAGTGCACAGCTTTTTTTCTGTAAATAAACCCGATAAGGAAATAACATTTTTTGCCATTGGCAATACTACAAAAGCCAGCATAAAAAAATACAGCAATAACACCATACTGGTTAGTGATGCACCAGGAAAAGAAAAGCTCTTGGAAAAAGCACTTCACTACTTTGTGAACAACGAAAAATAATTATGAGCACAATAAAAAATGATCTTCTCTTAAAAACACTGCGCGGAGAACCAACAGAAAGAACACCGGTATGGATGATGCGCCAGGCTGGCCGGTACCTTCCCGAATACATGGTATTGAGAGAGAAATACGGATTCTTTGAACGCTGCCAGACACCGGAACTTGCGTGCGCAATAACACTGCAACCAGTAGATATTATTGGTGTGGATGCTGCTATCTTATTTTCAGATATTCTTGTTGTGCCGCAGGCAATGGGCCTTGAAGTGCAGTTGATAGAAAGCAAAGGACCGGTATTGCCAGAGCCAATAAAAACTGCAGCAGATCTGCAACGTGTACGTGTACCCGAAGTGCATGAAACCCTGCAATATGTTTTTGATGCCATCAAGTTGATAAAAAAAGAATTGAATGGCCGTGTGCCATTGATTGGTTTTGCAGGCGCACCATGGACATTGCTTTGTTATATGGTGCAGGGAAAAGGGTCCAAAACATTTGATGAGGCCAAAGCATTTTGCTACACACAGCCTGCACTTGCACATCAACTGTTGCAAATGATTACCGACACAACCATTGCTTATTTAAAAGCACAGATTGCAGCGGGTGCAGATACGGTACAAATTTTTGATAGCTGGGGCGGATTGTTAAGCCCTGATGATTTTGAAAACATTTCATTGAAATATATTCGCCAGATTGTAGCAGCATTAAAAGATGAAGCGCCTGTTATTATTTTTGCAAAAGGTGCCTGGCATTCTTTAGAAAGTATAGCAGCTACAGGCGCAGCAGGTTTGGGTATTGACTGGTGCATACCTGCGCCGCTGGCAAGAAAGTTTGCAGGCAATAATATTACATTGCAGGGAAATTTTGATCCTGCAAAATTGTTATCGCCTATACCGGTAATAAAGCAGGAAGTAAAAACAATGCTGGATGCATTTGGTCATGGAAGGTATATTGCTAATCTTGGTCATGGCATTTTGCCTAATGTACCTGTAGACCATGCAAGAGCATTTGTAGATACGGTGAAAGAATACAAGCCGCTTCGCGGTTAGAATAGAACGCATATTATTATGATTTTTATGATGGGCCATGATTTATTTTTTCATAATTAATCCTAACAATCATAAAAATCTGTGTTCCGTTTTCTACGCCGAAGACGGCGTTACTAAAATTTTATTTTATGGAGACAGCACCCAATTATAAAACTTCTACACAGGCATTTCGCCAGCAATGGATAGAGTACATCTATCATTTGCAGGAAACTATTTGCCTTGCATTGGAAGGTATTGACGGCAAAGCTCATTTTAATAAAGATGAATGGCAGCGGGCTGAAGGTAATGGTGGTGGCGGACTTACAAGAGTTATCAGCAATGGAAATGTTTTTGAAAAGGGCGGTGTGAACACTTCTGTTGTTTATGGCCATGTAAAAGATAAAATGAAAGCGCAGTTGGGCGTGGAAGGCGCGGCCAAATGGTTTGCCGCAGGTTTGTCGCTGGTATTACATCCTTTCAATCCTTATGTACCTACGGTGCATGCCAACTGGCGCTACTTTGAGTTGTATGATGCTGATGACAATGTTTGTGATCGCTGGTTTGGTGGTGGTACAGATCTGACGCCTTATTATTTGTTTGAGGAAGATGCAAAACATTTTCACCAGAACATTAAACAAACCATGGATAAGTTTGGCGACAATCTCTATCCTACTTACAAGAAAAAATGCGATGAATATTTTGTAAACAGTCACCGCAACCACGAAACCCGTGGCATTGGCGGTGTATTTTACGATCATGTTCGTCCGGAAAATGAAGCAGATGCAGAACGCTTGCGACTATTCCAGGAGGCTAATGGAAATTCTTTTTTAAATGGCTATTTGCCTATTGTAGAGAAAAGAAAAGGAATGTCTTTCGGTGAAAAGCAAAAGCATTGGCAGGAAATAAGAAGAGGCCGTTATGTTGAATTCAATCTATTGCACGATCGCGGTACTTTATTCGGCATAAGAACCAATGGAAGAACAGAAAGCATTTTAATGAGTTTGCCACCTACTGTCCGCTTCGAATACGATTATAAACCAACACCAGGCAGTGAAGAAGATAAATTGTGGCAGGTTTGTCTTGCCCCAAAAGATTGGATTTAATGGTTGACTACAACAGCCAATAAACTATTGTACAAGATTTCAAATCAGCAATATCATGAATTTACAAAGACGACCACGTATCCTTCGAACAAATTCTTCAATTCGTGGATTAGTTGCAGAAACAAGTTTATCGCCCAATGATTTTATTGCACCATTATTTATTGATGAGAGAGAGAATGTCCACACAGAAATTGCTTCTATGCCCGGCTATTACCGCAATAGTTTAGACATTACCGTGAAAGAAGTAAAAGACTTGTGGAGCATGGGCATCAAATGCATTTTACTTTTTGTAAAAGCAAAAGATGATACCAAAGACAATACCGGTAAAGAAGCCTGGAATAAAAATGGCTTGATGCAACGCAGCATTAAAGCCATTAAAGATGCTGTACCGGAAATGGTGGTAATGACAGACGTGGCACTTGACCCTTATTCTATTTATGGGCACGACGGCATTGTGAAAGATGGCGAAATTGTAAATGATGAAACAGTAGAAGCCCTGGTAAAAATGAGCCTGAGCCATGCAGAAGCAGGTGCAGATTTTGTTGCTCCCAGCGATATGATGGATGGCCGTATCGGTGCAATAAGAAAAGCATTGGAAGAAAATAATTTTATAAAAACAGGTATCATGGCATACAGCGCTAAATATGCTTCTTGCTTTTATGGTCCCTTCCGAGATGCACTGGACAGTGCTCCAGGCTTTGGCGATAAGAAAACTTATCAAATGAATTATGCCAACCGCGTTGAAGCTATCAAAGAAACGTTGATGGATGTAGAAGAAGGCGCAGATATTGTGATGGTAAAACCGGCGCTGTCTTATTTGGATATAATACGTGAAGTAAAAAATGCAGTACAAGTTCCCGTAAGCGCTTATAATATTAGTGGCGAATATGCCATGATAAAAGCCGCTGCTAAAATGGGTTGGATAGATGAAAACAAAGCGATCATAGAAACGCTTACCTCTATGAAAAGAGCCGGCGCAGATTTGATAGCTACTTATTTTGCGAGAGATGCGGTAAGATTAATTGTCTAACGAGGATTGGGGAGGATTAAACGGATTTTAGGATAACTAATAATAACTGGCTTCTTTTCCCCATCAAACCTCTGTGACTAAAAAGAAAAACTAGATTTGTACGCGATGAATACTGATTTACAGTACACGAGTGCGACCCCGGCAATAAATGCGGGGCAGGCGCAAGGATGATCAATAGGATTACAAAAGCTGGGTACACAATCTATAAAATTATAAAACGATCTTGCTAATAAAATATTCTTTACTACCATGAACAACAGGAGACAATTTATAAAAACGGGTGCTGCGTTAAGCACCGGCATGTTATTGCATAAAACCAATTTATTTGCAGCAGGTAAAGCAGGATTTGAAAGTAAACGTCCTCCATTGGCGCAAAGAAAATTTACCAGTCCGCATGTGGAAGCTGCCATTGAAGAAATAAAAAAAGCATTGCCCGGAAAAGAAATTGCCTGGTTGTTTGAAAATTGTTTCCCCAATACATTGGATACTACGGTTGATTTTGAAATGCTGGATGGTAAGCCTGATACCTATGTAATTACTGGTGATATTGACGCCATGTGGTTGCGCGACAGCACCGCACAGGTATGGCCTTATCTTTCATTGGTAAAAGGCGACGACAGATTGCAACAACTGGTTGCAGGCGTTATTAATCGCCAATCCAAATGCATTCGCAAAGACCCGTATGCCAACGCGTTTTACAAAGACGAAAACAAAGTGAGTGAATGGAAGCATACGGATATCACAGACATGAAGCCCGGTATTCACGAACGCAAATGGGAAATTGATTCACTTTGTTATCCAATAAGACTTGCACATAAATACTGGCAGCTTACGGGAGATACAACTCCTTTTGATAATAGCTGGAAAGAGACGGTAGCTTTAATTGTAAAAACATTTAAAGAACAGCAGCGTAAAAAAGATCATGGTCCTTATACCTTTCAACGCAATACAGCCTGGGCTACGGACGGAGTTCCGTTAGGTGGTTATGGTTATCCCGCAAAACCTGTAGGACTTATCTGTTCTATGTTCCGCCCAAGTGATGATGCCACTATATTCCCTTATTCAATTCCGTCTAACTTTTTTGCAGTAGTATCATTGAAACAGGCTGCAGAAATGGTGAATGCTATTTATAAAGATGCTGCATTGGCAAATGAATGCCAACAACTGGCCACTGAAGTTGAAAACGCACTGCAGCAATATGCCAGCGTTCAACACCAGCAGTTCGGAAAAGTATATGCGTATGAAGTAAATGGCTTTGGTAGCTTTAATTTAATGGATGATGCCAATGTGCCCAGCCTTCTTTCATTACCTTACCTGGATGCAAAACCCGCTGCTGATCCTATTTATCAGAATACACGAAAATTAATTTTATCTGAAAGCAATCCGTTCTTTTTTAAAGGACTGGTAGCAGAAGGCATCGGTGGCCCGCATGCAGGTATGCAAATGATTTGGCCATTGGGCATTACCATGCGTGCTCTTACAAGTACCAATGAACTGGAAATAAAAAAATGTTTGCAAATGCTGGTGGCATCACATGCTGGCACAGGTTTCATGCATGAGTCGTTTCATAAAGACGATGCAAGCAATTTCACACGCAAATGGTTTGCGTGGGCTAACACATTGTTTGGAGAGTTAGTATTGAAAACGCATCATAGTAATGCTGGTTTGCTGGCTCGTATCTAGCCACGGAGACATGGAAGACACAAAGGTTGCACAGAGAGTTTATTTTAAGGTTGAGAACAAAAACGAAATAGCTATTAGATGAATATCGAATCAAGTAAGTCGCTTTTTGAACGTGCGCAAAAAACAATTCCGGGTGGCGTAAATTCTCCTGTACGTGCATTTAAAAGTGTGGGTGGCACGCCATTGTTTATAAAAAAAGCAGAAGGCGCTTATTTATTTGATGCAGATAACAACCGATACATTGATTACATCGCTTCATGGGGACCAATGATTTTAGGTCACGCACATCCATCTGTAGTAAAAGCTATTCAGGAACAAGCTGCATTTTCTACTTCTTACGGTGCACCAACCGAGCTTGAAATAAAAATGGCTGAGCTTATCTGCAGCATGGCACCCAATATTGATCTCATAAGAATGGTAAGCAGCGGTACAGAAGCCTGCATGAGTGCATTGCGTTTGGCAAGGGGCTATACAGGCAAAAATAAATTCATCAAGTTTGAAGGCTGTTATCACGGGCATGCAGATCCGTTTTTAGTAAAAGCAGGAAGCGGTCTTGCTACTTTTAATATTCAAACTGTGCCAGGCGTAACCGGTGGCGTTTCAAACGATACTCTTACCTGTGCGTATAATGATATTGATGCCGTACAGCAATTGGTGAATGAAAACAAAAATGAAATTGCTGCTATTATTATAGAACCGGTTGCAGGCAATATGGGTTGCATACTTCCACAAGAAGGCTACCTGAAAGCATTAAGAGCATTGTGCACAAAAGAAAACATTGTGCTGATTTTTGATGAAGTAATGACCGGCTTTCGTTTAGCTGCTGGCGGTGCACAACAAAAATTGCAGATTGATGCAGATCTTGTAACCTATGGAAAAGTAATTGGTGGTGGTATGCCGGTAGGTGCTTTTGGTGGCAAAAAAGAAATCATGCAGCATATTGCGCCATTGGGCAGTGTATACCAGGCAGGCACTTTAAGCGGTAATCCCATTGCTATGATTGCTGGCTATACAATGCTTACAGAATTAAAAAACAATCCTTCTATTTATACAGAACTGGAACAAAAAACAATTTACCTGCGCGATGGATTGCAAAAAGTACTGACTGACTGGGGCAAACCTTTTATCATAAACCAATTGGGCTCTATGATAAGTGTGCATTTCAGCGATAAGCCTGTAAATAATTTTTCAGATGCAGCTTCGGCAGACAATAAAAAGTTTAACCAGTTTTTTCATGCCATGCTTAACCGTGGCGTTTATTTACCACCTTCCGCTTTTGAAAGTTGGTTTTTAAACAATGCGCTTACAAAAGAAGATCTTGATAGAACAATTGCAGCAGCAAACGAAAGTCTCCAAGAAATTTAAGTTGCTTGAAATTGTTTTAAGTGTTGTGTGTTAAGTTTTATGTTATTTGAGTGTAGCTCATTACAATCATTTCAATCGCTTTGTAATGAAAGAACATAACACATAAAACCTAATACTTAACACAAGAGATACATTCACTAAA
This sequence comes from Chitinophagaceae bacterium, assembly GCA_047602295.1. Taxonomy (GTDB): domain Bacteria; phylum Bacteroidota; class Bacteroidia; order Chitinophagales; family Chitinophagaceae; genus JACMLD01. Next base: position 6,154,068 of record JASGHP010000001.1, read on the forward strand.
TCAAGTTGATACCTTTCTCTTGCAACAAATGATAAACAGCCCTGCTCACTTCGCTTTTGGCAATATCTAACTTTGATACATCCTTGCACCAGAAAGAAAATTCTATCTGCACAGCCTTTCCTTTAAGATAGGTAAACAAAACCTCTGGCTGGCGTTGCGTTAATACATTCGGGTTGTTCTGGAGAATTTCTGCAAACCCATCTTCAATTGCTTTTGGATCAGGAAGATTATCTACCGTCATTGGCAACTCAACTCTTATATGGTTATTGCTCAATGTCCAGTTAACTATATTATGAGAAAGCAAATCTCCATTGGGAATAATTACTTCTGCTCCGTCTGGTGTAAGCAAAGTACTTGAGCGTATGCTTATTTCTTTTACTCTTCCTTTTTTATCGCCTACTTCAACGGTATCGCCTATGCGCAATGGCCTGTCGAAAATAAGTATAATGCCAGATACAAAATTGTTTACAATGCCTTGCAAGCCTAAACCAATACCAACACCCAATGCACCAAGTATCACCGTAATCTTATCCATTGGCAAACCAGAGGCTGCTACCGCCAATAAAAATCCTGCAATCAATAATACCAGGCGGGTTATCATAAGTCTTGAACGTTCACCTTTATTATCAAAAGCTGCATCATCGCCAATATCACCAAAGAAGTAAGCAATGTACTTTTGCAGAAAATTGGCCACCCAGATAATACCAAGAAATAATACTACGCCTCCAAATGTAAAAGAGATGCTTCCTATCTCTTGCGGCGTTACCAGGAAGGAAGCCAGTTGTGTGTAGATAAAATTATAAATATTCAGGTTGGTGGTAACAGCAATTAAGCAGATGATAACTGCCAATACTGTCATCAACCTGTTTACACCTTTTATAATAGGTGCAGCATCAAAATAATCGGGATAATTTTTTCTTACCCTGCTGGCTTGTATCTGCAATATAAAAGCTTCTTCCATCAGCTTTACGAAAACAGTGAGTGTAATGATCTGTGCAAAAGTATAGATGGAAGTATAACCAAATATTTGCGTAAAGGTAGACCGGCCAAACATGTTGCACAACACCGCTAAAAAGTTTACAAAAATGTAAATAGCTGTTGCAAAGAAATATATCCTTCTTTCTTTCAACTTAATAAGTTCTTTGCGGAAAAAATACCCGAGCACCATAGCGCCTCCATTAATAAACAATACCCACCAACGCTGCAGGGAGAAAGGCAATCCCAATATGCGGGTGCCAGACAAAAGAACAAACAATACAACGATGCCACACCAATAGTAAAACATAGTGCGTGGCCAGCGTTTCCAGAACAAACCTGTTAATACGAGCAGTAATAAGAACTGGATAGACTCAATATAAATAGCCGGCGCATTCAAATCAAACAAAGGTGCAAGGGTTAGCATCCATACAAGACTGGCTGCTATTGGCAACGGGTTAATGTATTTAAAATGAAAAGAATCTGGTAACGAAAGCTTGTTTTTTCTCTTCAGTATCCTGTAATTATTAAACACCCAATAAAAAAACAATGCACCTGCCAATAATAACCAAAAGCGCTTGGATCGTGTATTGGCAAAATAATAATGAACCGCTTTGTTCTCATTTTGTATGGAGTTTTTATAAGTAGCAGCGCCTGCAAAAGTAGAAGGCTTGCCAGTTCTTGGCTCCCATAAATAGTTTCTCTCTTTGGTAAAAGCACGTGGGCCTATTCTTGCCAGCAATCCACTTGTCTGGTACAGCATTTCGGTAGCAGCTATATTATTAGCAGATGCATGCGCTTTTAAAGCGTTAATAATATTGGTAGACGTTCTTACCAATGTATCTGTAAGCTGCCATTTAGAGCGAAGGCCCTTTAACTGCGCACCAAGGCTTTGGCGCATCACAGAGTCCCTGAAAGCCTGGCGCAGTGTAGTATCTTTGCGCAAATCCAACACCTTTCTTTTTAAAGTATCCAGCTTGTCATCGTATTCATTTAAGATAGCTGCATATTTTTTATCGCCTTCCTGTATTGCTTCCAGCAAAGTATAAAACATTTGCAGATTGCGCAGGTTGAGAGTGCGATCATTCACAGACAATCGTTCCTTAATCACACTTAATGCAGTATCACTTTCATTCAGCTCTGCAGCTATTTCATCCAAACGATCAAAAGAACCGGTTACTACCGGCACCTTATTAAGTGTTTGATAAACTGTTTGTATGCGCAGCAAATAATCGCTGGTGGTAAGTACATTGTTATCTGAAAACAGGCTGGTATCAATAAACCTGCGGCGGGCACTGTCTGGCCTTCTAAAAGTGCTGTCCGTCTTTTTAAAAGCTGAATCTATTACTGCCGGCTGATGGTGCAGCGAATCCCTGTGATGGCGTGGACCACCTTGTGCCAAAACAATAGTTACGCAATAAAAAAATGAAACTAATAAGCAGCTAAGGATTTTCCTGTTCATGGTGAGGTAACGATGGTAATGCTGCAAAATTGCGACATTAACATTAGTTGATCATTAAAAAAATCTTAGCTAAACAAAACCTGTAAAACAAAGCAATCGTTTTCCTGGGATTTGGGATCAGCTATGTTAAGCGATTATGAAATAAAGGCGCTGCGAAATGATATATAGCACAAGAGTGCGACGCAAGAATGCTTAATAGCAATTCTATCGGCTGGCTCATAAAAAATATTCTCTTTATAACGATTTCAAAAAAGTAAGTAAAGCATCTCTGTCTGCTTTGGTCAATTGCGTAAATTTTGTCTTTGCCTGCAATGCCTCGCCTCCATGCCATAAGATTGCTTCTTCAATGCTTCGGGCCCGGCCATCGTGCAAATAGAAAGGAGTTCCGTTTGTTTTTTCAAACAACCCAATACCCCATAAAGGTGCAGTGCGCCATTCATTGCCGGTTGCTAAAAAATCAGGGCGGTTGTCACTAAGGGCATCACCCATATCGTGCAGCAATAAATCTGTGAATGCATGAATGCGCTGATTGGATACTGCGGCCATGGTTACATCTACACCTGTTTGCATAGTAGGTATATGACAAGCACTGCAGTTTAACTGTGCAAACAATTTTTCGCCAGCTTGTACAGTAGCATCTGTAGTATTTCTTCTTGCAGGCACGGCCAATGTTCTTACATAAAAATGCGTTGCGTTCATAACACTGTCCGGCAATTCAGGATCGTCTGCAAGATTATCTGCCTGCACTTGTCCGTAGCTACTCTCCTGCGGAAATACGTAACTGGTAATGCCCATGTCTTGCTGATAAGCAGATGCAGCCTGCACCAACAGACTGGATGTATTTGCTTTTAAACCAAACCGACCCAGTTCTTTTCTATTGACATAGGGGTTCCAAACATAATTGGCTTTGCCGCTAATACCATCATGATTTGCATCATTCTCGTCTGCATTAGCGAGTATGGTTGATTCGCTAATAGTTTCCAGCAATCCCAAACCAAAAACCGGCGGTGCCATACGAGGTGATATCATATAATTTGCAGGCAACGCTATATAGGGATTCTGCAAGGTATATGTTGGCGTTCGCAAACTTGCTGTATTGCCATCCGGGTAAGTAAACGCATTTTCAGTATAAGAAATATTGATCTTAACCTCTGGTTGTTTACCAAATACAGCTACATCCTGCAATTGTAATCCAAAACCCGGCGCAGCCAACGGACCGCCATTGGCATCTGTACCGGGTATGCTTATGCGCACTAATAAAGAAGAAGTAGTTTGCCCGGCAGTAGGTGTTCCTTTACCATCATTGTGGTGACAAGAAATACAGGAAACATTATTGAAAACAGGCCCTAGCCCACTGTTTACAATGGCAGGAGCGGTAACAAATGTTTTACCAAAAGCATTATCGCCAATATCATGCACTCTTGCATCTCTTGTATCAAGTGCAGCAATGGCATGGGTAAATGCTTTAGATGTTTCATCAAAAACAGTTGCCATGCCACCGCTAAGACGAGGATCATATTCGTCTGCACTAAAATCAGATGCCTTATTGCACATGGTAAACACGGCAATGCTTACTATCATTATCCCCAGCACATACACTTTCTTCATATACCTTTATCCGGCTTAGTCTGTTATATATTGAACAATGAAAGGTTTCAGTTGATCTTCCAATGTTGATTTAAGGGTTTCCAATGCCGTCATCGTTTGCTGGCATTGTACTCTTTGCGTAGTAATAGCGGTTTCGTAATTAACAGTAATGTTGTTGAAAGAATTAACGGCTGCAGTAATCTGGCTCTGAATAGTGTTATTAAGCGATGCATTTTTTGCAGCTACCAAATCTTTAAGCCCGGTACCGCTTGTTTTGTATTTGCCCAGGTACACGTTTTGCAAACCAATAATGTTGTTCTGAAAATCTGCAATAGAGTTGCCAGAATAAGGAGATTCTACAATGTTTGGATCTTTTGCATCGTAAGGTTCTTTCATTTTACCACTGCCAACTTCATCGCAAATGTCTATCATGCCATCTACAATAGCCAGGTATATCTGTTGTTTCTTAGTGTATTTAGTACTGCCGCTACCTGCTGTAGATACCTGCTGTGCAAAATTATCAGGAGCAGAAGTCCAGCTCAGGTATAATGAATGACAAGTGTTTTTAAGATCCGTAACCAGGCTTACCATATATTTTTTCTGACGGGCAGTTAAACTTGCAGCAGTACGACTGCCATGGTCGCCAAACAAAATATATTCTATTGGGTGATAACCGCGCAAAGACAAAGTGAAATTCTGAACATCACTTACTTCCAGTGCATTGGTGCTGTTCATAACAGAATCCAGTTGCACATAATCCGTTGGCCATGTATCCATGTTAGGATCATAATCGTTGTCTTCTACTGGTCCAAACAAAAAGCCTTCACATTGTTCCCAAACCTTTCGCATGTCTTTCCATGATTGTTTGGCAGCAGTAAGATTGGCATCTGTTGCGCTTGTATTCAATGCCTGGATAGTTGTGCTAAAATTGGTAGCCGCATCATCCAGGTCTTTATAACCTGCAAGCGCTATATTATTTGTAAAATCGGTGATGGCTGTTTTTTCTAGAGTTGGAAAATCTACAGAAGCGGTATTGTCGCTGCTTTTATTGCAGGCAAAAACCAGCAGTATAGCTACTATTGCGAACGTGGCCGTTATAAGTTTCATAAGTACTTTGCTTTTTAAAGATTAATGATGATCCTGTTGTCTATTATTGTTGTTTCGTATGATTTTAATGGAATTTCTGCGGGACCCTTTTTTACTTTTCCTGCTTTATCAAACTGGCTTCCATGCAAACTGCATTGGTAACCATTGCCGCTCATGGTAAGCTGATTATCCTGGTGTGTGCATTTCAGTAATAGCGCAGAATAAGTATTGTTTTCATTTTTCTGCACAGCTATATCATAATACCATCCTTGCGGGCGAACCAATTGCAATGCAGCCTTGTCGAACAAGTTTGCAGGAACCTCTAATTTATTATTGGCAATAGCAGTTTTATATACTGAAGCGCCAGGACTGCAGCCAATTAATTGCGGCAATAAAATACCTGCCGCCCCCAGCAGGCAGATGTTACAAGTCGTTTTTATAAATTCCTTTCTTTCCATATTGCTATATCAACTATTTTTCGGCATTAAAAAGAATAGCCAATACCCACATTAATAAATGAATTGTTCTGATTGTATGGCAAAGCATTGGGTGCAGGGTTAATAACCAGTGCAGAATTTTGAGGGCCTGTGTGCAAAATCCTTACATCGGCTTTGATCACCACATTGGGTATAGGCAGATAACTAAAACCTGCGATAATATTATTCTGCTTTTCTGTTCCATCATAAATGGCTTTAGGTGGGGCTGGTACTGATGCATTCAAATCAATTACTTCAAACCTTGCAAAAGTGATAAACTGTGGTTGTTGTTTTTTTCTGTATAACCAATCGTATCCTAATTCCGCATAAGCACCATACATGCCATTAGCGATATTCTTAGCATATGCAGTATTTACTTTGGCAGCATCGGGGTAAGCAATGTATGCGCCCAGCAATTTTCCCGAAACACCATTTTTTGAATATTGCACATCTGCTTCGCCCAGGTAAACCGGTGTACCAAAAGCGCCACTGTTTAAATTAAGACTGTCGGCAGATCTTTTGCTTAAGCCAACTGTGCCGCCCATGTAACCACTCACCTGGAATTTAAAATCCTTCCACATGTATTGCAATGCGGCACTAACAGCCAAATTATTCGCAAATGCGCTGCTGCCTTCGGGCCTGCCACCTCGTATGCCATCGCCATGCTCAAGGTTCTGGCTGTTTAACCCATTCATTAAAGCCAGGCTATAATTGAGTGGCATGTTGTTTAAAGAACCGTAAAATGCCACACCCAGTTCACGCCAGGTTGCAGGAATTACCAATTGCTCCACTAACGGCCTTTCTACACCGTTGAAGTTTACGGGTAAATGGTTTTCATTAAGGATGCCGATACGTGGTATAAACAAACCCGCCAGCAAATATTGTTTCGGATTGAAATTGAATTTTAAAAACGCCTGCTCCATAGAAATCTCTCCCTTACTGTCTGCACCAGACACCAATGCATTCTCTAATTCCAGTTCAGAAAAGAAAGCTATCTTATCATTAAACTTATGGCCAACAAATAATACTACTCTTTCCAAAGATGCAGTAGCCTGCCGCAGATCATTATTGCGTTGATAGAAAGCACTGCCGTAGCCGGAAAGCACGGTTTTACTTTTATTGCTGCCTGCGGTAAGAGAATCTTCGTTGGTGAGAATTTGTTGCTGGGCATTCGTTCTAAACTGGGCCTGTCCTGTCAAAAAACCTGCAGCCAAAACCAGCAGCAGGAGCAGTTTTTTATTCATGCCGCAAAAGTATCTTATAACAAAAGCGGTCAATTTACGCAATCGGGAAACGGGTTTACGGAATGCGGAAATTCACAGGGCCTTATATTAATTTTTCACTTTTTTTTGTTAATGAGCAGGCATTCTTTGGCATTAACAAAAATGATAAGTATCGAATTACAGTATTCCTTCTACTATGTAAGCCGAAGTTTTTTGTCTGTTACTTTTTCACTCACCGTTACAGCGCTTTTCTTCTTTTTCTTTCTTCCCCACCAAATATAAAAACCGGTTACCGGTAAGCTGGCAGCAATCAAACTGGCAAAGAATGCCATTATTTTTCCGGGCAATCCTAATACTGCACCAACATGAATATCATAGTTCATGCGTTTTATTTTATCGGCCACAGAAGCATTGGCAAATGCACCAGCATAAGTTCCTTTACTTTTTAATTCTTTACCTGTGTATTGGTCAAAATAATAATTGTCCATATTGTAATAAGTACCGGGCTTATGATTGATGGATACATCCAAAGAAGCATCATTGGAAGAAGGAAATGAAACGCTCAGGCTTTCCTTTGTCTTTTTCTTTGGCAGCATGTTTTGCCATACATTATCTGTAACACCTGCATTACTTTTTGCCATTTGCAATGTATCGGACGGAGGGCTATAATACGCCGGCATCTCTTTACCACCAGAACTCACCCAGTATACAGATTTCTCAAACCATTCAAAACCCCATACCAAACCTGTAATCACAATGAAGATAACCACCCACGTCATGTAAAAACCAAACACATTGTGCAGATCATAATTTACACGTTTCCATTTCGCATTCCACTTTACGCTAAACCTTTGCTTGCGTGCTGCTCTATTTTTTGGCCACCACAGTATAATGCCGGTGATCAGCATAATAAAAAATATCAGCGTTGCACTGGCTACTATTGGCTGACCAATTTTTGGCGGCAGCCACAAATAAAAATGTCCATTCACTACTACGCGAAAAAAATCGCGGTTCATGTTTACTACTTTCAATACATCTCCATTGTACGGGTTTAGAAAAAGCATCTTGTAATTATCCGCGTCGTAATACATCACCGTTGCAGATCTTCCTGCTTCACCATATTCAACGCTGTTTGCTTTTTTTCCGTCGAGATGTTTTTCGGCTAATTGCTTTAATTGGGTAGGCGGCAATAAAGGCTTGTTCTCTTCTTTTACAAACCAGTAGGGTTGCGTTAGCGATCTTATCTCATTTTCAAAAGCCAGTATGCAGCCCGTAATTCCCAGGAATAGAACTATAAGCCCGGACGCAAGTCCGAGCCATAGATGTATTTTTCCAATGATTTTTTTAAACCTCATCCGTTTTAAAATTTATAACCAACAGTAAAACGAAGATTGGTACCGGGTTCTGCCTGCCAATAATAATAATCTGCATAAGGTGCACCTGAATACAGGTACTTGTTCAAAATATTATTTACTACCAGGTTGAAAGACATTTTATCTTTTATGTAAGACAAACTCCCATCCAGCCTGAAATAATCTGGTAAGCTGTTTTTAGAATTGTCAAACACATACCATGGTGAACGTTTTACCTGGTATTGGTAACCAACAGAGATACCAAAACCATTCAAAGTTCCATTATCAAACCTGTAATTCAACCAACTGTTTTGTATATGCCTTGTAGAACCAGCCACCTGGTTGCCCACAACTTTTGGATCGCTGTCTTTGGTAATTTTTGCTTCTGTATAAGCGTAGTTAATGATTACATCAAGGTTTGGCAATATTTTACCCCTGATATCTACTTCTACGCCTTTTGTTCTTTGCTGGCCAGATTCGCGGCTATAGTATTGTCCCGTTACTGAATTAACATGTGCTGAATCTACTGTCAAAACATTGTTGCGTGTAATCTGGTAAACAGAAACGCCTGTAGTCCATTTGCCATCCATCCAATCTCTTTTTAAACCCAACTCTAAGTTAGCACCAACAATAGGTTTGAAACTTTTTCCCTGCCAGTCGCTTCCGTAATTCTCCATGAAAGATTGATCAGAAACAAAATAAGCAGAAGTATTTCTATCAATAGAATAGCTAAGGCCAATACGTGGTGTAAATCGGCTTCTTTTATAATCGCCGGAATAAACATCACCTGTTTTTAAAGTAGTGTACCTACCGGCCAGGGTTAATCGCAGTTTGTTATCAAAGAAGTTCAGTTCATCTTGCACATAGATGCCGGTATATCCATTGTAATATCTTACACCTCTTTCACGCAATGATTTGCTGCGATCGAATGTATTTGACAAAGTAGATACGCCGTATACTGGTTTGTATATATTCAGTGTACCCAGGCTGGCAGATTGGTTCCAATCATGATAGTATTCTTTGTTGCTCATGTCTACACCGGCCAGTAGTTTATGTGTAATCGAACCTGTTTTCACTTCACCATTCAGGAACATTTGTCCAATTTTGGTAAGACCTAAGATATCCCAACTGCTTACGCCCCTGTTCAGCAAACTATCATTGCCAGGCACAAAACCATTGGGCCATTGTGGCCACATGCTCATGCCTTCCTGCTGATAATTCATATACATGCCCTGAGCAGTAAATTTCCAATCGTCATTTATTTTATGTTCTATTATTGCCAGTATGCTTCTTTCGTTCATATTGGTAGAGGGCAGGTTGCCTTCTGCAGTGGTAAAGTTGCGGGGCAAATCTGCATATCCTTTTTTAGAGAACACGTAGTTTGAACCAATGATATTTACTTGCGAGAATTGTTGTGTATACTCCAGTGTCAATGACGTTTTATCATCTACCAGGTATTTCAATACTGGTGCAATGGTGTAACGGTTGTTATAATCAAATGGTCTGTTTGAACCTTTCAACTGACCCATTATATTTAAACGATAAAGCAATTTGCCATCGTTTGACAATTTACCGTCCAGGTCTGCAGTTGCCCTGTACAAATCGAAACTACCCAATGAAATAGAAGCTTCACCTTTTGTTCTGCCCGTAGGTTTTTTGGTAACGATGTTATAAAAACCGCTTGGGTCTCCATTAGCCAACATAAAACCAGCAGGGCCTTTTACAAATTCAATACGGTCTACCATGCTCATATCTTCTGTAAGCGGGCCCCAGGTGGTAGATACATTCATACCATTTCTAAAAGCACCAACATTGCTTCCACGCATGGTGATGCGTGCATAGTTGTCCCAATGTTCTACTCTTGATGCACCGCTTACATTGCGGGTTACACCTTCCAGCATATCAAATATTTGTTGATCATTTATCTGCTTGCCGGTAATTACCTGTATATTTTGTGGCACATTCAGAATAGGTGTTTGCAAACGCAATGAGTTTGAAGTACGATTTGTTTTAAAACTGTTTTTGTTGCTGCTCACAATTACTTCGTTCAACTGTTTGTCAGACAACTCAAGCTTAATTTCTACATTGTTAGTTTTGCCATTTTCTACCTGCAATGTTTGTTCAACATCTTTATAACCTACCAGGCTTACTACAATTGTTTGGCTGCCTGGTTGCACATTTTTTAGAATGAACGCACCACTATTGGTAGCCACCGCATAACGGTTTTTATTTTTCAAAATAATGGTAACACCTTCTGCAGGTTTGTTGTCTGCTGTAGTTACTTTTCCTTCAATAATACCAGTGTGCTGTTGCGCCTGTAAACCTATAAATCCTGCAACCAGCAAAGTCAATAAACTAACAATCTTTCTCATACTCGCCTCTTGATTAAAAATTTTGGTTTGGGCGGGCTCATTATGGAAAAACTTTAGCACAACACGCTTACTGCACAAAAGAAAACCGCAATGGCCCTTATATAATTTTTTTACTTGCGGCTGCGAAATTAACCACGCTTTAATCCATAGACTATCAAAATCGGGAAGAAGGTTTACGAAATGAGGAAACTGACATTAGCATGACATTAAGCGAGTGGCAAGTGGCTACGGCAAGTGGCGAGTGGTGAGTAGCTAGTGGGCTTGGGATAAGCTATATTGAAGATGTTATCGTGTGTATGATGCTTAATAGTTATTTTAATTGTTAGGCGGAAATCTGGTATGACTATAAAATTACTAGCAAATGTTTATTGCTTCAAGAAGATCGAATCCGTATCGCCCCACTAGCTACTCACCTCTCGCTACTCGCATTTATTAATTTGACCCTGGTCTTTTAACAAACACCCCAGGATACTGTCCTGTAGCTTTTTGATTTTGATAAACGATTTTTCCATTGACCCAAACCATTATAATACCTGTTGACAATTCTTTGGCGCTTGTCATGCTGGCATTATCCTTTACAGTAGCGGGATCAAACAATACAAGATCTGCAAAATTGTGTGATGCAATGATGCCCCTGTTCTCTATACCGAGATGCTCTGCCGTAAGGCCGGTCATTTTGTAAATAGCTGTTTCCAGCGGCATTATTTTTTGTTCACGCACATAACGCCCAAGCACACGTGTAAAAGCGCCATACCCACGCGGATGACCTCCATCTGCACCATCTGAGCATATATTGGTGTAATTCCATTTTAAAAAATTCTTTACATCATCATCCAGCATGGATGCACCTGCAATAGCAGCACCTTTATCATTTGTTTCTTTAACGATGCGCATTAATGCTGCAGCATCTGTTTCACTGTTCATAACTGCTATCTCACGTACAGTTTTGCCTTCATAGTTTTTATTGGCGGGAAAATAAGTCATTACAGAAGCAGCCGGATCAAATAACTCCTGTGTTGCATACTGCGCACTGGCAGCATTGTCAAAATCTTTTTTGGGGAACAAGACACGTGGCGTGGAAGACCACATAGTATAAGGATAACAATCCGCGGTGATGTCTATTCCTTCTGCACGTGCCTGCTGCAGTTGAGTGAGTATTGTATTTGAATGCCCCCATTTGCTGCGCATGGCTATTTTTATGTGTGAAATCTGCACGGGCAATTTTGCTTCCCTGCCTATTTGTATAATTTCATCAATGGCATTTTCCAGGTTGATGTCTTCACTACGGATATGGCTGATATAACGCCCACCAGCAGTCGCAGTTGCTTTAGCCAATTCAACCACTTCATTGCGGGTAGCATAAAAACCTTCTTCATATTCAAGGCCGGTTGACAAACCAAAAGATCCTTTTTCAATTTCCTGTTGCAATAAATCTTTCATAGCAGCAATCTCTGCTGTATCCGCAGCCCTATGTATATCGCCCTTCATTTTTGCCTCACGCAAAGAGGCATGGCCGGTATAAGTTGCAATGTTGACGCTTACGGGATGTTTTTTATATTTTTCTAGCAGGCTGTCTACCATGTAAGAGCTGCCATCCTGCCCAATCACTACCGTGGTAATACCCTGGTTAATGGCAGCCAATGCTGAGGGATCTTTATCAAATCCTCTTTCATGATGACTGTGACTATCAATAAAACCAGGCGCCAATACATAACCCTTTCCATCTATCACTTCTTCATCTTTGAAGGCAGTAAGATTGCCCATATCTTCTACCCTGTTATTTACAATACGCACAGATGATTTTACAGCAGCAGATCCGGTGCCATCTATCAATTGCACATTACTGATGAGTTGCGTTACCGGCAATGTATTGGGTTTATCATCCAAAATATTTTTTACTGCATACCTGGCAATACCATGCGTAGCAGAATTATCCAATAAAATAAATGTCTGGTGAGAGCTTGTATAACGATCTATAAAAGTGCCAAAGGCAACCCAACCACCACTGTGAGAAAATTCTCCGGGCGTTTTTTCTATAAACCATCCAAATCCATAATTGGTAGGCTTTCCATTATTCAACACACCCGCAGTAACAGCATCTTTAAAAGTTGATTGCTTGATTAGTTTCTCTGTGTATAAAGCCTGATCCCATTTGTATAAATCTTCCACAGAAGAATAAACATTCCCATCGCCCACAATGCCATCCAGCCACAGCAAATCATCTGGTACAGTCTTTCCACCAGCATAGTGAAAACCGAACACTCTTGATGAAGGATAACTCTTCATGGTCAGGTTGTAGATATAAGTATTGCTGAGCTTTAATGGCTGTGCAATTCTTTTAGCAAAAAAACTATCGCAGCGCATGCCGGATAATTTTTCAATAATTGAGGCAAGTGTAGTGTAGTTGGTATTGCAGTATTCAAATCGTTCACCGGGTGTAAATACCAAAACAGGTTTTACCTTGGCTAATAAATCCAGCATAGATGCGTTTGTTAGTGTATCCAATAAATTTCTGTTCGCATCTGCTATATCAAAATATTCTGGCAGGCCGGACACATGGTTCATCAATTGCCTGATAGTAATTTGCGGATAGGGAAATTGCGGCAGGTATTTTTGTACTGCATCATCGTATTGCAACTTGCCTTCTTCTTTCAGCATCATTGTCATCATTGCAAAAAACTGTTTGGAAACAGAAGCCAGGTTGAAAGCCGAAGCTGTAGTTAATGCTTTTCCATCGGCGCCAGCAATACCAAATGCTTTTTTATACAATACTTTTCCGTTTTCTGCAATTAGTACTGTTCCGTTAAAAAGCTGACGGCTGTACAGGTAATTCAATACAGAATCAATCGATTTTATTTTTGCAGACCATTGTGCATTCGCTATTAAGGAAGAAGAAATTAGAAGGAGAAGTATTAGCTTTCTCATGTAGTTGTTTTTGGCTGGTGACAAAAGCTTCTTCTTAAAACTAAGGAATAAAATCAACATGTCTCTATGCAAACAAGACTGAAATTATTTTGATCCAATATTGCGTATCCAATTTTTAAAAACTGGTTTTAGCAAAGTCTTTAAAGCTCAAGGCCGCATGGCCGTCGTACTTACAACGGCGCTACACCCGCTTCTTTGCTTCGCAATCCGGCTAACGCCGGAGCCGAACCGGCTGAGGCGTCTTATGTAAGTACGGTTGTCACCGAAACTAAATTCTAAAAACTTTGAAAAGAATCACCAATAGCTTCAGCAAATAATAATTTACTTAACTAAATATTTTGAATGTTGCTGGTTGGATTTCTGAGCTTTGTTTTGATTTTTTTCTTGGAACTTCTAAAGTCTTATAGCACCGAGCATTTTTTGACTTTTGAATTTTTACTTTTTAATTTAGACCAATGAAGAAAGCCATCATCATCACCAACGGCCTTTTAGCTACAGACGATGCCAAAACAGCCCATGGGTTAATCAGGGAGAGTAAACGCTATGAAATTGTTGGCGTGGTAGATCAATTGCATACAGGCAAAGACGCAGGCGAAGTGCTGGATGGAAAGAAGCGCAATATTCCTGTATTTGCAACCGTGGATGCTGCCATGCAAATACTTCCTGAACATTGTATTGTGGGTGTTGCTACAGTTGGTGGCGTATTTCCGGGAGATTTATTAGAGCAGGTAAAAGACGCTATCCGCAGTAGGTTGTCTATTGTAAATGGCCTGCATGATCATTTAACTGAAAGACCTGAAATAAGAGAGCTGGCAGAAGAATATGGCATTGAGCTGATTGACATTCGTCTTCCTAAAAAAAGAAAAGACCTGCATTTCTGGACAGGCAAAATATTACAATTGCAAACACCCATAGTAGCAGTTATTGGTACTGATTGTGCATTGGGCAAAAGAACCACTACCCGTTTTGTAATGAACGAATGCAATGCTGCCAGCATTCATGCAGAAATGATTTATACCGGCCAGACTGGTTGGCTGCAAGGCGGCAACTATGGTTTTATATTCGATAGTACATTGAATGATTTTGTTTCCGGTGAACTGGAACATGCCATTTTACAATGCCATACAACTGCAAAGCCTGATATTATATTCATTGAAGGGCAATCTGCTTTGCGCAATCCCAGCGGGCCTTGTGGGGCAGAGATGCTGATTTCCGGCAATGCAAAATCTGTGATACTGGTGCATGCACCAAAAAGATTGTATTACGAACACGATCCAGCCTGGGGTCCTATTCCTTCCATTGAATCTGAAATAGCATTGGTGAAACAGCTCGGCTCCGCGGTAATTGCGCTTGCATTAAATACAGAACATTGCAGCAGGGAAGAAGCTTTTGCTTTCCAGGCTGAATATGAAAAGCGAACAGGCCTCTCCGTTATGTTACCATTGCAGGAAGGCTGCTCAAAAATTGTCCCGTTAGTACAAAAACTGATTGCCACAAAAAAACAAACAGCGTTATGAAAATAAAGTCTGTTAAGGCAACCAGGAAAAACCTGGCTTTGCAAAAGCCTTATACCATTGCCAGGGAAACCATTGCCGATGTAGAAAATATTTTTTTTGAAGTAGTACTTGAAAATGGCCTTCGTGGTTATGGGGCTGCCAATCCAGATCCTGAAGTTGTGGGAGAAACGCCTGAGCAAACTTTTCAAAACCTGCAATCAGATTTTGTTCAATCATTAGCCGGAAGAGATATCCGTCACTTCATACAAATAATAGATGATTGCCGCCAGCAATTTCCGCATTTGCCTGGCACCATGGCCTGCATAGACATTGCGCTGCACGATGCATTTGCACAGTTTATTGAAATTTCGTTGGTAGATTTCTATGGAAAAAAGCACGCCAAAATGCTCACTTCGGTTACCATCGGTATAAAAGATGTAGCTGAAACGCTTAAAGAAGCAGATGAATATTATACAAAGGGTTTTCGTGTTTTAAAAATAAAAACCGGTTTAGATGCTTCACTGGATGCAGAACGTATCATTAAACTGGAAGAAAAATTCGGCAATCATTTTACCATAAGAGTGGATGCCAATACCGGTTACAACCTTGCACAACTGCAATCCTTTCTTCAGCAAACAAAAAATACAAAGCTAGAGTTGGTAGAACAACCTTTGTTGCCCGCTATTGATAAAGATCTTTTGCAGCTTCCGCTTGCTACAAGAGAAAAGCTGGCGGCAGATGAATCATTAAAAGATGCCAACGCTGCTTTATTATTGGCACAAGATAAACGTTATGGCATTTTCAATATTAAACTGATGAAATGCGGCGGCATTCGTGGTGCATTGCAAATTGCTGCCATTGCTAAATCAGCTAACATTGATTTATTCTGGGGCTGCAATGATGAAAGCATTGTCAGCATCACCGCGGCATTGCATGTTGCATTTGCCTGCCCACATACAAAATACCTTGATCTTGACGGCAGCCTCGATTTAGCGGAAGATGTAGTGAGCGATGGATTTAATTTGGAAGACGGCTATATGAGCATCAATGACAAACCTGGCTTAGGATTGACAATCTTATAAACATTCTTTCATACACTTCAAATAAGAAAGCCCTCGCTACATGAGGGCTTTCATTTTACCAGAATGAAAAACAAAAAAATTATTTAGCAGCTAATTGCTTTGCATCATTTTTCTCAACATACTTGCTTAGCAAACCTTTTACTTTATCTTTTAACTGATCACCGGTTAGCGCCAGCTTTTCCAAATCATCAAATTGCTCATACAGCAACATGCCATCTGCTTTAGTAGCTACATGTATTACTGTTTTATCTTTTAATGCCTCTTGCCATGCCTGCCTTACTGTTACCCAAAACTGTTTGTGTTTTTCCCAATAAGCCATTGCCTGCTTGCACTTACTATCGTCTGTTTTTTTATAAATATTGTAACCTTTCTCCTCTGCTATATATACATCTGCTCCACCGTCTTTACGAATAATTTTTTTATTGTCCTGCTCATGTGTCCAACCTGTTTCCGTAATTACAATGCGGTTGTTACGCTGCATTACATTGTAATCGTTTCTTTTGGTGTACTCACGGCGGGGCAAAGGCGCATCTGCTGTATTTTCCCAATAATATTTACCATTGTTAGCCACCCATTTGCTGCTGCCCTGGTAGCGTGGCGCATCATCTACTTCCCATACAGTTTGTGTCCATTGCCCTTTCACTTTATCCTTTGCGCCGCTTACTTGTTTCCAGGTAGCGTCATGATTAAATACCAGCCAGTCTGCTTTTTCATATTCCCAATCTTCACGCCAGTGCTTTACAATCATATTATCACCAACAATCAGCAAATGCTGCAAAACGAATTTGTTGGGATTACTTTCTTCCGCTACCACCCACTCAAGGCCGGAAGCTTTATAACGAGGATAATATTTATAAGCAGTATCTGCTGCAAATGTTTCTGCATATTTAAAATCAACTTCAAAACAACCACATAAATTTTTAATTGCCTGCTGTTCGTTGGCTGGTTGCGCAAAAGAACGGGTTAGGGTGAAAGCACATACTAGTAATAAAAGTGTCTTTTTCATTGCTGCATTGTTTTAGAAAACAAAAGTGTCATGAAAATGTCACAAACAAATGCCGCAAAAGGAAATTGATTTACGCAAAAAGGAAAACCTGTTGCAATCCGAAAAGTCACAGTCGTGTCAATTTTTTCCTTTTGCGTAAATGGATTTCTGTATCCAGTAAATCGAAAAATAAGCCAGCGTATACTTTTGCCAAAATTGCCCCAATAACTACTACCAGGATCTTTATTAGCATCGCTACATATTTTTTTCGGTACATGGTTTTTGAGGAAGCAAAAAAGAAAGATGAAACGAAACTACACTGTTGGCTTATTATTTCTCCTTGCTCACACCGCATTTGCGCAGGATACTACCAAAACAAAATCGCTTGATGAAGTAGTGGTAACTGGTCAATATAAACCACAAACGCTTAAAAATTCTGTCTACCAGATTAGAGTTGTAAATGCGCAACGCATTGCTTTAAGTGGTGCTACCAACATTCAGCAGGTATTAAATAATCAACTGGGTTTCAGGTTTAGTAGCGATAATACACTTGGCACCAGCAATGTTGAGTTGATGGCCATGAGCGGCAGAAACGTAAAGATTTTGCTTGATGGCGTACCTATGTCAGACAGAGGCGATACAAGAGAAAGTCTTAATCAAGTTGATATCAATACCATTGAGCGCATTGAAATTGTAGAAGGCCCCATGTCTGTTTCATATGGTTCAGATGCTTTGGCAGGTGTTATCAATATCATCACTAAAAAAAATAATGGCCATGCACTTTCTGTTACTGCAAGAGCACAGGAAGAAACTGCAGGCACAGAATATTATCCTTTCAGTCATAAAGGCGCACACATCCAAAACTTAGGGCTCAGCACAGCCAGCAAGCACTGGAATTTTTCTGCAGGAGGCACGCACAACGATTTTGATGGTTTTGGAGGCGATACCTATGGAAGAGGAAAAACATGGAGGCCGAAAGAACAATACATGGGCAATGCAAGAATTGGCTATAGCAATGACAAAATAAACCTGTATTACAGATTGGATGGTTTGCACGAAGAAATATCAGACAGGGAAAGCATCAACTTTGCCAACTACCGCGCTATAGATAAATATTATACCAGCAAGCGGTTTATGCACCAGTTGCAAAACCAATGGCATATTAATGATAAGGCACAACTTAACACCATCGTTTCATATACAGATTACAGTCGCAAAACCACCACCTGGCGCAAAGATTTTCTAGCTGGTACAAAAGAACTCACCACAGGTTCTGGCGAACAGGATCTTTCCAAACTAAACAGCTTTGTTTTTCGCAACACGTTATATTATCGCATCTCTGATAAGCTTTCTTTGCAACCCGGCATTGATATTAATTATGAAAAAGCAAGCGGAGACAGAATTGCAGGCAGCCCTTCTATAGCAGATTATGCCTTGTTTGTTTCTGCAGAGATAACACCAAGCAATAGTATTAAAATCCGGCCGGGTGTAAGGTTTATTAAAAACTCTGTGTATGATGCGCCACCTGCTATTCCTTCTATCAATGCAAAAATCAGTTTAAGCAAAACACTTGATTTGCGTGTTGCTTATGCTTATGGATTCCGCTCACCTGCATTAAGAGAATTGTATTTTTCTTTTCACGATGCCAATCATGATATTGATGGCAACCCCAACTTAAAAGCAGAACACTCTAATAGCTTTAATGGATCATTTAACTGGGTGCCTATGCAAAAAGGAAGCGTACGGTTTGGCTCTGTATTGGGCTTCTTCTACAATATGTTCAACAACCAGATAGATATTGCCAACACCACTATAAACGGTGTGGCTCAATACACCTATATCAACGTACTGAAATCTAAATCTACAGGCGCCACTTTTGAAAACACCATCAATTGGAAAAACCTGGAAGCTACAATTGGCTTTTCTTATATCGGCTACTACAATGGTTTATACGATGACAAAACTTACACCAAAGAAGACAGTCGCAATTTTTTATGGACACCGGAAGTAAATACCAATATCGTTTACAACCTGAAAAAACTAAAAACAAAGTTGGGCTTCTTCTATAAATTTTCTGGCAACAAACCTGCTTTTGCTTCATACACCAATACCAGTGGACAAGATATTGTTTACGTAGCTAAGACAAGCTCTTACAACCTGGCAGACTTTACTGTAACTACTGCCGCCAACAAACTGGTAAGCGTAACAGCAGGTGTAAAAAATATTTTCGATGTAACTGATGTTGCCAATACAGCAACCAGCTCAGGCGTACATAGCAGCAATGGGCCACTCTCTATTAACTATGGCCGTTCTTATTTTCTTGGACTCATTTTTCAATGGAATAAAAAGTAACTCTATTAATTACTAAACAAATAAAAATTCATTCTTCATGATGCGTTTACAAAAATTGATGTTAGTGGCTGCAGCAGCAGGGGCATTTGCTGCATGCAAAAAAGATAGCGATCCTGTAATTGTTATACCTCCTTCCTCTGGTGCACAAGTACAACTTAATGGCCTTGTAGGAACAGAAGCAGGAAGCTCTGCCGGCAATGCTGTATTTCTTGATTTGTCCACCGATAAACAAACTGCGCTTGCACGTGCCAGTTGGGATCTCGGTTTCTATAGTGGTTCAGACTTCAGAGTTATCTTAAACAACACTGCCAGTGCTGGTGCAAAAGTTTTAACCAAGAATGATCTTACTGCAGTTGGTGCTTCAGATACAGTTGGATTAACACTGGCTACCAGCCAAACTGCGCCTTCCAGTGATCAATTAGCTTACTTTGATGACATTGCAGGAGATCTTACAAAAAATGTTATACCCGCAGTATCTGCCACTGATGCAGATAATAAAGTAATCATTTTAAATCGCGGCACTGGTGGTAGCATTCCTGCACGTGCATGGGTTAAATTAAGGGTACTTCGCAATGCAAGCGGTTATACTTTGCAATATGCAGGCATACAGGAAACAACTTTTAAAACATTGTCTATTGCAAAAGATGACCTTTATCATTTCAAATTAGTGTCTATAGATAATGGTGTTCTTGCAAATGGTTTTCCAGAAAAAGACAAATGGGATATTACCTGGAGCTATTCTGTTTTCCAAACAGATTTTGGCGGAGGTATGGTTCCTTATAACTTCTCTGATCTTATTGCGGTTAACTATCTCGCTGGTGTTACTGTAGCGCAAAAACAATATTACAATAGCAGCTCTACTGCAAAAGATTCTGCTACTGTTGCATCTGCTGCATATGCAGCTTTCAATAAAGACAGTGTTGCTAAAACAACTTTTGTAACAGGTCGCTGGACAATTGGCAGCAACTGGAGAAGCACACAACCTGCAACAGGCGCCCGTTTAGACAGAATTTATATTATTAAAGACGCAGCAGGCAATTATTATAAACTACGTTGTCTTTCTATGGGTGTTGGTTCAGATGGTGGCACAAGAGGCAAACCAGAGTTTAAATACGAGTTGATTTCCAAATAAAAAATTTCCCTCTTTACTTACAAAGCTGCTCCTAAACGGGCAGCTTTTGTTTTTTAAGAAAGTGCAATCCGGTTAATTAGGCAACATCGATTTTAAATTTATATTTGAAGAACTGTTATGCTTAAATTCAGAATTCATGTATAAGTTTTGCCTGTTTATTTGTTGTTTGTTTATTATAAAAAACAATGCTGATGCACAGCCGCGGATATTGCCTGCTCCTGTAGATATTACCTGGAGCAAAGGAAGCTTTTTAGTAAATAAACACACAGTCATTGCAACCGGCAATGCTGAAAAAGGCCTGGCCGATGTATTAAACATGTATGTGCAAAAATCCGCAGGATACATCTTGCAGCATACTGTTGTACAAAAAATCCAGAACAGTATTCAACTGCAATTGAACAAACAATACAATGCAACCATTGGCGATGAAGGTTATCAATTAAAAATTTCGGCCAGTACCATTTTATTAACGGCTAATAAACCCGCAGGCTTATTCTACGCTATACAAACACTTGCGCAATTGTTGCCCGTTACATCAGAAGCAAAGCAATCTATCAATATACCTTTGGTTAGCATTACAGATTATCCGCGGTTTGCATGGCGCGGATTGATGCTTGATATAAGCCGTCATTTTTTTACGATAGAGGAAACAAAAAAAATGATTGATGAAATGGTGCGTTATAAATTTAATTTATTGCACCTGCATTTAACAGATGACCAGGGCTGGCGCATGGAGATTAAATCTTTGCCATTACTAACTAAAACCGGTGCATGGCGTGTGCCGCGTACAGGCCTTTGGTGGGACAGGCAACCGCCCCAACCCAACGAAGCTGCAACTTACGGAGGGTTTTATACACAGGAGCAAATAAAAGATCTTATTAATTATGCTGCTGCAAAAAAAGTGCAGGTGATGCCAGAGGTTGATGTACCGGGTCATAGTTTAGCAGCCATTGCAGCGTATCCATATTTATCGTGCACAAAAATGAATTATGGCGTAAATCCCGGCAGCAGGTTTTATACTATTGATGACAATGCACTGTGCGCCGGCAACGATTCCACTTATGTTTTTCTTGAAAAAGTAATTGCAGAAATAGCTGCGGTGTTTCCTTTTGAGTACATACATATTGGCGGCGATGAATGCTATAAAGGCTTTTGGAAAAAATGCCCGGTGTGCCAACAGTGCATGAAGACTAACAACCTGAAAAATGAAAATGAACTGCAAAGCTATTTTATAAAAAAGGTTGAGAAAATAGTGCAGCAAAACGGAAAGAAATTAATGGGCTGGGATGAAATACTGGAAGGCGGTTTGGCACCAGCCGCCACCGTTATGAGCTGGAGAGGAATGCAGGGCGGCATTGAAGCTGCGCAACAAAATCACAAAGTAGTAATGAGCCCCAATAATTATTGTTACCTCGATTTATACCAGGGTGATCCTGCTGTTGAGCCACCTACCTACAGCATGCTGCGTTTAAAAGATTCTTATCAGTTTGAGCCTGTTCCAACAGGTGTTTCGCCAGAATTAATACTTGGCGGACAAGGCAATCTCTGGACAGAAAGCGTTCCTACTTTTCGCCATGCGGAATACATGCTTTGGCCCCGTGCTTTTGCTATTGCAGAAGTATTGTGGAGCCCAAAAGATAAATTAAACTGGAATGAGTTTATTGGTAAAACAGAGGCGCAGTTTGCAGTATTGCGTCGCGACAGTATTAATTACGCTACCAGTTTTTATGATGCTATCATCATCCCCTCAAAAAATGCAGAAGACAAAATGCAAATTGCTTTTGATACAGAAATTAGCGGGTTGGATATTTATTATAGTTTTGACAATACCTATCCAGATCAGTTTTCCAGTCATTATAAAACAGCAGGAGAAAAAATTTCCATTCCAAATGATGCAGAGACTTTGCGTGTTATTACCTACCGCCGAGGAAAACCTATTGGTAAAATGATAACGGTAGCATTGTCTGATCTTGAAAAAAGAATCAAGAAGAAATAACTATCCTATCTCTCCATCATTTGATTTTGATGCAGGCGCTGCAAACAACTGTAGCAACTGCTTTGCCTTTATTTCGTTGTCTGCTTCTTCCAACATGCCATGCAGTTCTGCCAAATCATCCTGGCTTAGTAATAACCGCACGCAATCAGATGGAGTAGGTATTACAATATGCTTTACCTGTCTGCGCTCTTCCGGTTGTTCTTTGCAATGCAGGTCTTTTACCAGTTTGCGAAATGATTCAAATTCTGAAGGATAAAATACTATCATGATATTGCCATAACCCATTTGCAGGCGGCGGCATTCTGTGCATTGAACAATATATCCCTTCGTATCATTCTGGTAGCAGGTGTGGTAATTGCACATATATAAGATTTAAAAGAATTCAATGGTTAATAAAAAAGACAATCTTTAGTCATTCAAATATCATTAGCTGAACGAAACGTTGTTTACGCTTTTGGAAAGTCGATTTACGTTTTGCGGAAACTGACAACAAAATGACAATTGCCCCACAATGTTATAAGGCTGAACGGAGCGTCACCACTATCGATCCTCTTGTGTTACAAATGCCGGCTCAATAAAGAAATATTTCAGGTCAACAACATTGAATCAAACTTTTGAAATACAAGGGAAACAAGTACTTTTAAGCCCTAAAATCAACACCCATGCTACTTAAAAACATTCAGGAAGCACTTAATAACCAGGTTAAATTAGAAGCAGCATCTTCACAGGCATATTTGGCCATGGCCAGTTGGAGCGAAATACAACCCGGATTGGACGGGGTGAGTGAATATTTCTTTCAGCAAAGCAATGAAGAAAGGGTACACATGCTAAAACTTATCCGTTTCATTAATGAACGTGGCGGATTTGCATTGATACCTGCATTAGAGCAACCCATCGTAACTTTCAAAAGTCTTAAAAGTCTTTTTGAAGAATTTTTAAACCACGAGATTACTGTATCTAATAGCATCAACGACCTTGTTGATCTTGCTTTAAAAGAAAAAGATTACGCCACCTACAATTTCTTGCAGTGGTATGTAAGTGAACAAATAGAAGAAGAAAAAAGTGCCCGCATATTAAACGACAAACTGGAATTGATTGGTGAAGACAAAAGCGGTTTGTATTTGTTTGATCGTGATATTATGGCCACACGCAATACAGGTGGTGGCAAAGGGAAACATTAAACCTCACACCCCCTGTCCCCCTAAAGGGGAGACTTGAGTTGAACATGCTGATTAATTCTAGCATGCAGCAAATTCAGATTTCTACATAACTGCATAATAAAAAAGCTGGCTTTTAAAAGCCAGCTTTTTTATTATATCAATACAGTTTTAATTATCGCGTTAAAAGGACTTAAAACTTAAAACTTATCACTTACAACTTCTAGTGAAGCAACAACTCACAAGGCTTCAATCCTGTGTGTTTTTTAAATGCGGTAGAGAAATGAGAAATAGAAGAATATCCAAGCATCATAGAAACTTCGGTTACGCTTAAACCTTTCTCGTATAAAAGATAGCGTGCATGCTCCATGCGCTGGCTCTGGTAGAAATCAAAAATAGTAGTACCAAATAATTCCTTAAAACCTTTTTTCAGGTAGCACTCATTAATAGCCACTTTGCGGCTTAGTTCTTTAATGGTGAGTGGCTCACCAATATGCTGCAGCAGAATTTCTCTTGATTTGATGATCTTCTCTCTGTCCTGGTCGTTGGCTAAAAACTTGCATTGGAAAGCTTCCACATCTTTATCGCCCAGCATGCACTCAAGGCTGTATAGCAACAGCATTTGTGTTTGGGCATTGATGTAAATATTTTCCAGTGCATCGCTATAAGTATGGTTCAGGAGTGTTTCCAGTACCATGCGTGTGCGGCTGCAAAGAGACAGTGTTTTTGAAAAAGAAGAACTGTGCGTAAAGCCCAGAATGTTGTCTGCTAATTTATTGTTTGGCTTTGCAGGTTTTACAAATTGTGAGAGGTGTACTGGTGAGAAGCGAACACTTACCACATCCACACTTTCTATTCTTTCTTCACAAGGCTTGGGATTTGCCAGCTTGCAATTGTCGCACTCTGTTTCATGCTTGCGGCAGTAAACATTTCCTGAAATGCAAAAACGCAGCTCAAGGTGATTGTCTGCGGGACGATCTTTTTTATAATGATACACCAGCATACCTACGTCATCCATATTCCAGAGCGGCTGCTTGTTATACCTGCGAATAGTATATTGAACAGATCCCGGAATTTGTCTCTCTTTCTCATGCAGCATCACCATTTGTTCCTGCATTACAGGTTGTTTGTGTGCCAGCGCCAGTATGTCTTGTGGTTGAATCATAATCCGGTTGCAAATGTACTGTTACAACATCAATTTACCTAAAGAGGTTTGAGGATTATCCTATTGTCACAAGCCTGTCATAACCACTGAAAGCAGCCGTTATCCAGATCGGTTTTGTATGCCTTCAAATCCACCTGAAAATCAATGTAAAAACGTGTATAAACATGTGCAAAAAACATGTTTTTTATAGCGCAAAAGCCTTCATTTTTTCTTAACTTCGCTGACTTTATTTTTTGATTACTTAAAGGTATTTTAATCTCCAGAAATGAGCATAGACACTACGGAAAAAATAGTTCCTAAAAACAGCAGTTACGAAGCGGATAATATACAGGTACTGGAAGGTTTGGAAGCGGTACGTAAAAGGCCTGCCATGTACATTGGAGACATTAGCGAGAAAGGCTTGCACCACCTGGTATATGAAGTTGTAGACAACTCTATTGACGAAGCACTTGCCGGTTATTGCAAAAACATACAGGTAACCATACACGAAGACAATTCCATTTCTGTACAAGATGATGGCCGTGGCATTCCTACAGGTCTTACCACAAAAGAAAAAAAATCGGCACTGGAAATTGTAATGACGGTGCTGCATGCTGGTGGCAAGTTTGATAAAGACACGTACAAAGTTTCCGGTGGTTTGCATGGTGTAGGTGTAAGTTGCGTAAACGCACTTAGTACGCACTTGCATGTAACCGTTAGAAGAGAAGGAAAAATATTTGAGCAGGAATATAAAATTGGCGTACCTCAATATTCAGTACGTGAAATTGGCGTAAGCGATACAACCGGCACTACCACTCACTTCTGGCCAGACGCATCAATTTTTACAGTTACAGTTTATAAAAAAGATATACTGGAAGGCCGCTTGCGTGAGTTGTCTTACCTAAACCGCGGCATTCGTATTCGTCTTACAGATTTGCGTGAGAAGAACGAAGACGGAACCGTGTACTCAAAAGAATTTTACAGCGAAGGCGGTATTATAGAGTTTGTAGAAATGCTGGATAAAAATGCAGGCCGCAATTCTCTATTACCGAAAGTAATTTTTGTAGAAGGGCACGATGCTGCCAGCAATGTGGCAGTGGAAGTGGCGCTTACTTACAATGACAGCTACAGTGAGCATATCTATTCTTATGTAAACAACATCAACACCATTGAAGGCGGTACGCACGTTACCGGTTTTAGAAAAGCGCTTACCCGCGTATTTAAAAAATATGGTGATGAACAAAACCTTTTTGAAAAAGCAAAAGTAGAAATTGAAGGAGATGATTTCAGGGAAGGCTTAAGCACCATTGTATCTGTAAAAGTACCGGAGCCGCAGTTTGAAGGACAAACAAAAACCAAACTGGGCAATAGCGATGTTAGTGGTGTGGTGGATGCTACCGTTTCTAAAGTATTGATAGCTTTCCTGGAAGAAAATCCAAAAGAAGCCAAAAACATCATCAATAAGGTAATACTTGCTGCACAGGCAAGAGCTGCTGCTAAAAAAGCACGTGAGCTTATTCAACGTAAAAACGTATTGAGCGGCGGTGGTCTTCCCGGCAAATTGGCCGACTGTTCTGACCGCGATCCGGAGCGTTGTGAAATATACCTTGTCGAAGGAGACTCTGCGGGTGGTACTGCCAAACAAGGCCGCGACCGCAGTTTCCAGGCTATCCTACCACTAAGGGGTAAAATCCTGAACGTAGAAAAAGCAATGGAGCACCGCATTTACGAGAACGAGGAAATCCGCAACATGTATACGGCATTAGGCGTAACAGTGGGTACACCCGAAGATCCAAAAGCATTAAACATCCAGAAGCTTCGTTATCATAAGCTGATTATTATGACCGATGCCGATGTGGATGGAAGTCACATCGCAACATTAATTCTCACCTTTATCTATCGCTACATGAAAGAGCTGGTAGAACAGGGTTATGTTTTTATAGCTCAGCCACCTTTATACCTGGTAAAAAAAGGAAAAGAGCAGGAATACGCCTGGAATGATGAACAACGCAAGGCACTAGTAGAAAAACTGGGCCATGGTAAAGAAGACAGTGTAACCATACAGCGCTACAAAGGTTTGGGCGAAATGAATGCAGAGCAACTTTGGGAAACTACCATGAACCCTGAAAGCCGTACGCTAAAACAGGTAAGCATTGAAAGTGCTACTGAAGCTGACCGTGTTTTTAGCATGCTGATGGGTGATGAAGTAGCTCCACGCCGTGAGTTTATTGAGTCGCACGCCAAGTATGCAAAGGTGGATGCATAAGTTTTGTGTATATGCAAAACAATCCCCAAATCTGGCACTTGCTTTAGCTTGGCAGGCTATTTGGAAGAATCTGATTACCTTTGGCCGCATTTTAACAGGCTACCTGGATGCAAAACAATGCATGCAGGATTCACAAACCATTTAAAATAAATTAATTATGTCTGAAGTTACGTTAACCGCCTACAATGTAAAAACAAAAGAGAAAGGTGTTAAAATCCTGGATGCCGTTATCACTAAAACAGCAAAAGGTGCTTATATGGCACAAGGAAATGATGGCAAAGGAAACAAACTGACAACCCTGTTGGGCGAAGAAAAAGCACTGGCAGCTATTAAAGCCGGTATCGCAAAACAAGGCTGGTAATCCGCCACACTTTGAGGAACTATATCCTATCCTAACAGATAGTTAGATTGGTTGCCTAGCAAATAAATTAAAACCCCGCTATTTTATTAGCGGGGTTTATTTTTAGAATACGGAATCCGTGGGCTGTCTCTAAAAAATTTTATGGAACCAACATTGGTAACACAGATTGATCATCGTTGCGACGCTCCGTTCAAGGGTAGTAATCCTAATGATCATCGGCTTCTGTGCTATATGGCGCTATTATATTCAATCATTTCTGTTAAGCTTAAATAAAATTCAAATAAGCAGATTGCTTACCCAATATTTTTGCGTCATCTGCTTTCAGCCATTTATTCAGCAAGGTGGCATACACGTCTTTAAAATCCACGCTGTGTTTTAAATCGCCTTCATTTAAGTCTGATAAACTGGGCATCGCATTTAGCAAACCCTTTTGCTGCAACCCTCCGCTTACAAAAAACATATTATTGGCGGTACCATGATCGGTTCCTCCGCTTGCATTTTGAGAAACCCTTCTGCCAAACTCAGAAAAAGTCATCAGCATTACATCCTGGAAACGGTTGTTGGTTTTTAAATCTGCCACAAATGCTTTAATCGCATCATTCATTTCTGTAAACAGTCTTTTTTGCTGGCCTTGCTGCCCCACATGCGTATCAAAACTTCCCAATGAAACATAATACACTTTGGTATTAATATCAGAGAAAATAAGCGATGCAATGGTTTTAAGGCTTTGCCCCAGTCCTGTTGTTGGGTAACTGGCATTGCTTGGCCTTAGCTTGCTTTGTTCAAAAATATAATCGGCACTGCTCAGCGTTTCGGCCATCGTTTTATATAGATAATCAACCGGCTCTTCTGTATTGTGGGAATTGTGTTGATCAAGCAAGTCTTTAAAATATTTTTCATGACTTGTATTGTACAATCGTTTAGGATCACGCATAGCAATACCATTCATTTTTTCACCTTTCATAGAAAGGCTTAACACATCATCTATCTCTAATGCCTGTACCGGTTTATCGCATCCACTGCACTGTGCATCAAGATAGCGCCCAAGCCATCCACTATTTACAAAATCATTGCTATTGCTGGCGGTTTGCCAAATATCCATGCTGCGGAAATGAGAACGATCCGGGTTGGGATAGCCAACGCCATTCATGATGCCCAAACTGCCGTCATCATACAAATCTTTAAAAGCAGTTAATGCAGGATTCAGTCCCACTTCATCCGTCAATTGCAATGCATCTTCTTTTTTAATGCCCAACACTGGTCTTGCGCTATAGTAAAGATCATTACGCACTGGTATTACTGTATTCAGTCCATCGTTTCCTCCGCTCAGTTGCAATACCACCATCACTTTATTACCCGGTGGCACCATGCGTGGCGCTTCCATGGCCTTCATAAATTTTGGCAGGAACAAAGAAGCTGTTGCCAGCGAACCTAGTTGGATAAATTGTTTACGTTTTATTTGCATAGTAAGCTTTTTAGCTGCCTTATTTTGTGTTATGTTTTATGTGCTATGTTTTATGTTCTTTAATTATACATTCTCAACAAATAGATAACAGCGAGCATCACAAAAACAACTTAAAACATAAAACTTATCACTTAACACTCAACACAATTGGTATTCCGGCGTACTCATCAACTGTATCGTTGTTGTTTTTATAAATGCTTCGCGGGTGCTTGCATCCGTATGCCCTTGCAATGCAGAGGGGTTTACAGGTGTTTTTGCCTGCAATACATTTTTTGAAATATTGCTAACAAGATTTTCTCTTGTTACAGGCTCCAGTTGTTTTATGTATCCATCCCAATTAATGGTAGCCATTATCTGTTGACCATTACGTGCATTGTTTCTTTTACCTGCAGCAGGTATTTTATTATTACTATCATCATCCGTATCATCACGATCTTTCATGCCCATCATCTGGTCGTCATCATCTTTTGGCCGCATTCTAAACGAATCGCCTGCATAAATAAGTTGTGGAATGCGCAAACGCATCATTAATGTAGAGCTATCAATCCAGTTTTTACCACCAGGCCAGCCAGCAACATTAGGCGGATAGAAAAGTACTTGTCCTAATAATCTTTGCAGCAATAGTTGAGAAGCTTCGTTTTCTATTTGCATAGGCAAAATGCGTCGTATCCCTACTATCAATTCCACTGGCGATTTAATGCGTGCACCTATATTCTTTTCGCTGTAAAACCAATCGCTGGTGAAGATATCCGTCATCAGCTTTTCAATATTGTAATGCTGGTAGAAACGATTGGCAAGCCATTCTATCTTTTCATTGTCTTCATCTGTATTTACAAA
Source organism: Chitinophagaceae bacterium (assembly GCA_047602295.1). Classification (GTDB taxonomy): domain Bacteria; phylum Bacteroidota; class Bacteroidia; order Chitinophagales; family Chitinophagaceae; genus JACMLD01. The sequence continues at coordinate 6,183,799 of JASGHP010000001.1, forward strand.
ATAGCGATAGATCTTGCGGGTAATAAACCGGGCGGTTTGTTTTTGTTCCAATAAAATTTTCAGAATATCATCGCCATCAAAATTGCCGCTCTTTCCTAAAAATGATTTCTGGCCATCGTCGTGCAGCCTTGGCCTGAAAACAAATTCTCCATTTAAGTTAGCACCCCAACCGGTAAACGCCCTTGCACTTTCCTTAATATCGTTTTCAGTATAATTGCCGCGACCTAATGTAAAAAGCTCCATCACTTCCCGTGCAAAATTTTCATTGGGATGGCCTTTGCGGTTCTGATTATTGTTCAGGAAATTAATCATGGAAGCACTCTTGCTTACAGAGCGTAAGAGATCGCCAAAATTTCCCAAAGCATTGGTACGAATGGTATCCAGTAATTTTTGTTGATAAAAAATATTGATGGTACGTGTAGCAAAATGTCCATGCCAGAACAAACTCATCTTTTCCCGCAGTTGCTGTTGGCTATTTATCATCTGGCTCAACCACGTGAGATTTAGATTTTTTATACCATCGCGTGATTTTACCCGTAGTTCCTTTTTCTGCTCATCCGAAAGCTGTCGCCTTTGCATCATTCCATCATTATCATCGGCACCCATAATCAATTGCTTAATATAGTTGTCGGTTACATCTATATAAGCTGGTGCTTTAGCAGAAGCTGACAGCATATTTTTGAACAATGCATCCTGACTTATTTTATCGATAGAAGCAAGGTCATCTACAGAAGGACCAAAACCGGCCCGCCATAATAAGTGAAGGTTTTTCTGCTGGTTAGAAACAGCCATACCGATATTTTTTGGGATTGAAAAAACTATGACCAATATAGGTAGATCAGGTTTAAAGCCCGTACACAAGAATTGTGCTCATTAACAAAATCCATCTATAAATAAAGGAAAGACAGATGATTGGCATGAAGCAGTACCTTTGCAGCGATGCAAAAATGGCCCTTATTTATTTACTTTTTTATTTGCTTCGGTTTGTGCGCCCACGCACAATTGCCACCTATAGGCCAATGGAGGGAACATCTTTCTTACAACCAGGCTATACAAGTAACCAGCGATGGCGCTTCAACTGTTTTTTGTGCAACACCCACAGCATTGTTTAGCGTAGACATTAGCGACAATACAATAGAGCGTTTCAGCAAAATGACTGGTTTGCATGAAACCGGTGTGCAAAACATGCAATGGGATGCGCAATCTGCGAAACTGATAATAGCTTATTACAATAGCAATATTGATATTGTACAAAATGGCACCGTGCATAATATAGATGCCATTAAACAAAGCAACACTACAGCAGACAAAACCGTGTACAATATTTTTTGCTACCAGGGTGCTGCCTATCTCTGCAGCGGACTGGGCATTATAGTAATTGATGAAGATAAATATGAAGTAAAGGATACTTATACCATTGGCAGCAATGGTAATGTTATAAAAGTAAATGGCCTTACTGCTACTACAACTTCTTTTTATGCAGCAACAGCAGAGGGTTTAAAGATTGCGTCTATCACAAATACAAATCTTGCTGATTACAGAAACTGGACCTTGATAAGTGGCAGCAATGGACTATCTCAAGGTGCTTATGCAAATGTGCTGAACGTGCAGAATAAAATCATTGCACAAAAAAATGATTCACTCTTTGTGCAGAATGGCAATGCATGGAGTTTATTATACACAGACGATTGGCATATCACCAATATCAATACTACTGAAAATCATCTATTGATAAGTCAGCAAAAAAACAATGCAGCCAGGGTAATTGTAATGAACAATGCAGGTGTTATTGAAAAAACAATTGTTGAGAACAATGTCTTAATCAACCCAAAGCAAAGTATCAGCCTGCAAAACAATGTTTGGGTTGCAGACAGTACAAACGGTTTGCTTGCTTATACTAGTGCCAATGCGCAAAGGTATCAACCTAATTCCCCACACACAGACAAGGTTGCAGATATGTTGGTGAGGAATGGAGCATTATGGGTGGCTTCAGGTATTGTTAGCAGCACATGGAGCAACACGTTTTCTAAAAACGGACTTTATCGCTTCAGTAATGAAGAATGGACAAATTTTACCAAAGAAACCATTCCAGCACTGGATAGCCTTTATGATATTGTTGCAGTAACAATAGATTCCAAAGACAATACAGCCTGGGCCGGATCATTTGGTGGTGGTTTATTACATCTTACAACAGATAAAACCATACAGGTATTTAAGCAAGGTTCTCCTTTGTCTCCATCGTTTAGCAACCCAAACAATTATAATATTGCTGGTCTTGCATTTGATAACAACAATAATCTTTGGGTTGCTGATTACAATGCTGTGCAAAATATTGCTGTTAGAAAAACTGATGGTAGTTGGAACAAATTCTTCTTGCCTTTTTCTGTAAGCAATAATGCTGTTTCGCAAATTGTTATTGATGATTTTAACCAGAAATGGATTGTATCGCCCAACAATGGTCTTATTTGTTTCAATACTGGTCAAACAATAGACAATTCAGGCGATGACAAATGGAAATTGTATACTTCTGGCAAGGGAAATGGCAACCTGCCTAATAACAATGTACTGTGTATTGCAAAAGATAAGAACAGTTTTATCTGGGTGGGAACCAACAAAGGCGTAGGTGTTATTCAATGTCCGCAGGATATTTTTAGTACACAAGGTTGCGATGCCATATTGCCCGTAGTACAGCAGGATAATTTTGCCGGCTATCTTTTCTCCAGCGAACAGGTACAAACTATTGCTGTGGATGGTGCAGACCGCAAATGGGTGGGCACTAAAAACGGCGTTTGGCTTATCAGCCCCAATGGTGACAATATTATTTATCGTTTTACTGAAGATAATAGCCCATTATTGAATAACGATGTGCAAAAAATAACTATAGACAATCAAACAGGAGAAGTTTTTATTGCCACAGCAAAAGGCTTGTGCTCATTTAGAAGCACTGCAACGGAAGGCGGCACTAACAACGCAAACGCACTGGTGTTTCCCAATCCTGTTCCGCCGGGTTATACTGGCACCATTGCCATACGCGGGTTGGTTGATAATGCAACTGTAAAAATTACAGAGCTAAACGGAAGATTGGTGTACCAGACAAGAGCACTAGGCGGGCAGGCTATCTGGGATGGAAAAAATTATAAAGGCGGCCGTGTATCAACAGGTGTTTATCTTGTATTGGTAAGCGATGATAGCAGAACAGAAAAACTGGCAACAAAAATTGTATTTATTAGCAAGTAAAATGCAGACTGACCTAACAACATACAAAAACAAACTTGAAGAAAATGGTTTTGCAATCATTGACAAAGTTTTTACAGATGCAGAAGTCAAAAGCATTATTAAATTTATTGAAGAAAATCAACCAAACATAGAAAGTCAGTCAAGCAAGGAAGTATTTGCTATTAGGAAGCTCTTTAATTCATTACCAGGCATTAAAGAAAAAATCTTCAATACAAATGTTAAATGCATCATTAAGCAGATTTTTGGGAAAGATTATTTTATTACCAAAGGATTGTATTTCGACAAACCAGCTTTGTCAAATTGGTTTGTCGCATATCACCAGGACATATCTATAGCAGTTAGCAATAGAAGTGATTCACCGCTTTTTAAAAGATGGACCGTTAAGGGAAACGTTTTTGGAGTTGAGCCACCCGTAAATATTTTAGAATCTGTTTTTACTATCCGTATACATCTTGATGATTGTACTTCAGCCAATGGCGCTTTGCATGTGATTCCAGGCTCGCATAAAAATGGAATTCAAAAACCAAAAGATGCTATTAGCAATAAACAGGAAGAAGTTATTTGCGAATTAGCTAAAGGTGGCGTTATGCTAATGCGACCATTATTATTGCATGCATCACATAAAAGTACCAGCACTCAAAGCCGGCGTGTATTGCACATTGAATTTTCTAACGTTGAGCTTCCCACGCCTTTGCGGTGGGCAGAAAAAGAACTCTTTTAATGTCCACCATTCACCATACAAAAGGAATAGTATTGCGCACCGTCAAGTATGGTGAAACAAGTGTGATCGCTTCTATTTACACAGAGTTGTTTGGATTGCAATCTTACCTGGTAAATGGTGTAAGAACATCTTCAAAGAAAGGACCAGGCAAAGCAAGTTTGTTTCAGCCTGGTTCAATACTTGATTCTTATTGTATACCACAATGAATTGAAAAACCTGCAGCGCATTAAGGAATTTAAATGGGGCTACTTGTACAAGCATGTTTTCTCAGACATTTTAAAAAATTCAGTAGCGCTTTTTATGGTTGAATTGCTTTCTAAAACCATCAAGCAACCAGAACAGAACAGTCAGCTATTTTATTTTATAGAAGATGCTTTTACGCATCTTGATGAAAGTGACCCGCAGGTAGTAGCTAATTTCCCTTTATACTTTTCTTTGCACCTGGCTACTATTTATGGCTTCCGGCTTTCTGATGAGTACAGTACAACAAACAATTACCTGGATTTGCAGGAAGGAGAATTTATTTATGAGCAACCGCATCATCCTTATTTTTTAGCAGATCCTTACAGCCAAATCACTTCGCAGTTATTAAAGACAATGCAACCGCAGGAGTTACAACACATCATGCTAAATAAAGAAACAAGAAGAATACTGATGAATGCCTACCAGCAATTTTATGCTTTGCATATCCAGGATTTTGGCACCATGAAAACATTGCCGGTATTGCAGGAGGTGTTGTCTTAGCTTATTTATATAATCCGTCTTGACGTCTCCAAATCATTAGCTAACAATGTTACGCCAGGTTTCATTCCTTTTTTGAAGCTACCCAATTCACCCTGCCACTGCAATGCCTTTGCGCCATTGCTGGTTGCCCATTTTAAAATAGTGGATAATGGCAACGAAGGAAAATGCTGATGCAATGTTTGTATTTCTTTTGCAATGCTCAATTGCCAGTTGCTGCTATAGCTATCTGTGCCTAATACAATTTCACAATCTTCTGCTATAAATTGTTCAACAGGCGGCAACTTATTCTCTATATACGAATTAGCATTAGGGCAAAAACAATACACCAGTTTCAATCCATTCTCTTTTGCATATGCATTTGCAAATTGTACATCTGCTTTTGGCATATAGGTGTTATGGATCAGGAAAATAGTTTGCCCCGTTGTAAAATGCGGAAGATAAGATTGCAAACTGCTTTTACCTGTTACAGGAAATGGTGATTTTTCTACACCAAAAATCTTAAACAGCTTCAAATATTCACCGCCGCCTGTTTTATACAAATCATCTTCTGCCGGATGCTCCTGGTTATGTATAGAAATAATTTTTCCTGCAGTAGCATCATTAATCATTTCAAAAGTAAGCGGACTAATGCTATACGGCGCATGCGGCGTTAACACGCTTCTATTAGGAAGCATCAAATTCTCATCATGTGTTTTTAATACAGTTTCATAATGCGCAACATTTTCTTTTGCTTTAGCATCAGTAAAACTCAGCACTTCAATAAAACTCTGCCAGCGCATGCTGCTCATTTTTTTTACACGCACAGCATCAGCAGTATTACAGATATCGCCCACGGCAACTATGCCGTTGTCAAACATTTCCTTTTCTGCCTTTTCAATTTCGGCCTGCATTACTGCCGCATCAAAACCTCTTTTGGTAACTACGCTGCATAAAAATTCTATCAAACCTGTATGTGGTGGAATTACATTTTTAAGATGGCTTAGCTCCAGGTGGCAATGACAATTAATTAGTCCAGGCGTAAGTATACCATCCATCAGTTCAATATCATCACCTGCTTCTTCGGATGAAACAATACTTTTAATTACACCATCACCGCTTGTAATAAGCACTTTGCCAGACAACAACTCCTGCCCATCAAACAACTGTGTTGCTTTAAATTTTCTAATCGCCATAAGTTTTGAATTACTGGCCGCGAAGTTAATGCAGCTGCATTTCAAATATTCTTTAAAAGCAACCGTCTCTCTAAATATTGTTTCATATTATGGACCAGACAGTATAGCGCTATTAAGCATCGTTGCGTCGCACTCTTCTACGGTATATCTTCATTCAACTACAACCGCATCGCAAGCAAAATCAATGCATTATCAGCATTTAAAGAGAATAAGGGCAAAGCGTCCAAAAAGCGCTGGATTAATGCTGCCGATAAGTTAATTTTGCCGCTCTTAAAGCAAGGCAGTTAAGCTGCAGTAGCTCCTTTTCGCGCCAGCAAAAAACAATTATAATGTTAGATAAGTTAGAAGCCATAAAAGCAAAGTTTACAGATTTAGGCGTTGCACTCAGCAACCCTGAAATTGTGAGCAATAACCAGCGTTTTGGCGCCATGAGCAAAGAGTACCGCAGCCTGGAAAAAATTGTAAAGGCTTATGAAGACTATAAGCGCTTGCTGGACGATATTGAATTTAACAAAGAAGCGCTTAATGGCGACGATGAAGAACTGCGTGAACTGGCCAAAGCAGAAGTGACCGGGCTGGAGGAAAGAAAAGAAGAAATGGAAGCAAGCATTCGCCAGATGCTGATACCAAAAGATCCGCAGGATGAAAAAAATGCTATACTGGAAATACGTGCCGGTACTGGCGGAGACGAAGCCAGTTTGTTTGCCGGCGATTTGCTGCGCATGTATATAAAATATTGCGAGAAACGCGGATGGAAAACAGCCGTTCTTTCAGAAAATGAAGGTACTGTAGGCGGCTACAAAGAAGTACAGGTAGAAGTAGTGGGTGATGATGTGTATGGTACCTTGAAATTTGAAAGTGGTGTGCATCGCGTACAGCGTGTGCCAGATACAGAGGGCAGCGGCCGTGTACATACCAGTGCTGCTACTGTTGCTGTAATGCCGGAAGCAGAAGAAGTGGATTTTGAGTTGAAGGAAAGCGATGTGAAAATGGAAACTGCACGAAGCGGTGGTGCTGGTGGACAGAACGTAAACAAAGTAGAAACAAAAGTTTTTCTTACACACATACCTACAGGCGTAGTAGTGGTTTGCCAAACTGAGAGAAGCCAGTTAGGCAATCGTGAAAAAGCTATGCAGATGTTGCGTACCAAATTGTATGAAGAACAAGTGCGCAAACAGGAAGATGAAATTGCCCGTCAGCGTAAAAGTTTGGTAAGTACTGGTGACAGAAGTGCGAAAATACGCACCTACAATTTTCCGCAAGGGCGTGTTACCGATCATCGTATTGGCCTTACACTTTACAATCTTGATGCTGTTTTGAATGGAGACATAAAAGAGTTGATAGACAAATTGCAGTTTGCAGAAAACGCAGAGAAAATGACCAGGCAAAACTGATAACATTTCAATAACACAAAGATCTTTTAAGCCGCAGATGTACCGCACTGCGGCTTTTCTTTTAGAAAAACTACTTGCAATACACAAAGGGTTTTACGTAATTACAGGTGCAGATATTAAAAAAAATATTAACAGCTATGCAACCTTCTGAATTTAAATTCTAACTTACCTCTTCTAAACTTCAATTTTATGTTAGAAAATCTTTTGGAACTGATTAAAGAACATGCTGGCAGCGCTATTGTAAATAACCCAGCTATCCCCAATCAACACAATGATGCTGCTATTGCAGAAGCGGGCAGCTCCATTATGGATGGATTGAAGAACATGCTTGCTAATGGCAACACACAAGATGTAGTTAACCTTTTTAATCACCAGGGTGGCAACATCGCCAATACCGCGGCGGCGCAACAGATATCGGGTGGTTTTATTCAAAACCTAATGAACAAATTTGGTTTAGACCAGGGTGCAGCCAGTGGCATTGCTTCCAGCCTTATACCAACAGTATTGCAAAAATTTGTTCACCAAACAAATGATCCTAACAACAGCAACTTTAACATACAGAATATCATTGGTTCACTTACAGGTGGCGGCGGTCAGCAAGCTGGCGGTGCAGGAGGTTTTGATATACAGGGAATACTCAGCCAATTCACCGGTGGTGGAAATACTGCAGGTAGCGGCGGTGGTATACTGGATACATTGAAAGGCCTAATGGGAAAATAATTTCAACAAAAAACGTAGAGGTTTCTCCCCAATTATAAAGCACTAACTAAGTGCTTTTTTTATGGCACGAAATGTCTTAAAAAACTACATTAACTATTGATTTTCTGCGGAAATGCTTGCTGGTAAAAGGTTTCAGCAAAATTAAAATCTATAATAGATGGTTAAACGTAGATATATAGGAAAGGAATTTATAAGGGCTTTAAACCTTTTTTAACCAAATCAATCATACTAATGGCACCCGATTTGCGTTATATACAATGAAGTTCTTACAAAAACATTTAATAAAATCTCTCTCTCATATAAGCAGTCAATTTTCTCATAAGCAGTTAGTTTTGGTTACGGCCCTTGTTTCTACAAGGGCCATTTTTTTATGCAGCTGTTTTTATAAATCTGATATTGCAAATACCATAAGCAACACTGGCAGCTAACACATCTGCTATAATATCTCCCAAATCAAAACTTCTGTTGGGTATATAATCACGTTGTACAAATTCAAGTATAATTCCGTTGGCACAAGTAAGCAGGTAAATAATAAAGAAAATAGTTTTTAATTGCGTAGGTGTTTTACCCTTCAGATAAAAATAATAGCACCATAAAAATGTAAGTCCACCAAACAAACCTACATGCACAATCTTATCCAGGTTAGGAATATCGAACATGCCACCAGAAGGTATATCAGAACCAGGCAGGCATAATAAAACCTGGATTAAAATAAACCAGGCTATCGGAAGAATAACGGTGCTAAACAGGCGCTTAATCACTTGTAAATTTTTCGCTAAACTATATCATTTAAAATGAAAATGGAAGAGGCGTTCTTATATCTGTCCCATTACATAAATGGGCATGGTGGGTTTTTGTGTTCCACCTGTATTTTCAAGTGTTATGGCAAAAGCCTGTGCTTTAGGAATGTTTTTCATCTTAACAAATGCTACCGGTGCATTGGTATCCAGCATACCTGCGTCTACAGGCACACCATCTACTATTGCCCATAACTGGTATTGTTTGCCTGGTGCAGGTGCAGGCAGGTTGTTTACCATCAGGTACACATCTTTGGTTGTTTTATTCCAATAGATAGTAGTGAGGCCTGTTGGAGCTACAGCTTGTCCTTTCATGGCTACTACCGCCATATTGGAATCTCTCATCACTTCCTTCATCATGCCAAAACTGTTATCATACTGATTCATTTTGGTTTGCATGATGTTATTCTCTTTCGCCATTTGCTGCGTGCTGGCAATCATTTCATCCAACTTGTTAGAGAAAGATTTGTATTTACCATACAAATAGAAATTAAGCAAAGTGCTGCCCACCAGTAAAATAACAGATGCCGCTGCCAACATGCGGGCAAAACCTACCGGGCGGGTTTGAGGAAGCGGTTTTATTTTAGCATCAGCACCTGGCATATTTACTACCGGTGCATCGGGTGTAAGGGATAACTCCTTAATGATATTTTGTTTTACAAATGCAGGCGGGGTTACTGCATTTTCAAGTGCATTTTTTTCCAGCAACAACTCAAATGCATCTCTTGCCTGCCTTACTTCGGCATGCGCTGCACAGAGTTGTTCAAACTCAAGCCGCTCTTCGTTGCTGGCCAGACCCAGCACGCAGCTTTCAATAATTCCACTTGATATGTATTCCTGTATATTCACTTTAAATAATCTCTCAATTGTATTAATGCACTTCTTATCCTGGTTTTTACTGTACCCAATGGCAAATCTTCAATTTTTGCAATTTCCTCGTGGGTATATCCTTTAAAATAGGCCAGGTCTATCAATACCCGGTGTTCTGGTTTTAAATTATCTACTACTTTCTTCAGGCCAATATTATCTACACTTAATTGTGTGCTGCCGCCTGTTTTATCAAAAAATTCTGTCTCCGGCAAAGATTGGCTTTTCTGGCTGTTTTGGTATGCTTTAGACCTTACCATATCTATCGCCAGGTTGCGGGCCACGTTCAGCATCCAGGTAAACAACCTTCCTTTACTGGCATCATAGCTTTCTATTTTTCGCCAGATATTTACAAACACTTCCTGCAAAACATCACTGGCCAGTTCCTTATCATTCACTACCTGTAAAACAATACTGTATAGGGCACCAGAGTAATTGTCGTACAGATAGCTAAAAGATTGTTGATCCTTTGCTTTCAACGACAACACCAGTTCCTGTTCATTGTATGTAACAGTATTGTTCAAATCTGGTTAGGTGGTTTGTGGAATGCAATCCTGCATTTGATTTACAGAATTGTCACTCCATGTACGAAATACCGGAAAAGCTAGATTTAAAAAATGGGTTAATTAGGGTATTATCCAATAACACCCTGATAGGCAGCAGCATCCAACAGTTTTGCTACATCTGCAGGATTGTCTACCGTCATTTTTACCATCCAACCTTCTCCATAAGGATCTGTATTTACCAACTCCGGCTGATTGGCCAGTGCAGGATTTACTTCAGTAATTGTGCCTGAAACGGGCAAGAACAAATCGCTCACTGTTTTCACTGCTTCCACTGTACCAAAAACTGCTTCTGCAGACAGGGGTTTTCCCACTGTTTCTATCTCCACGTATACAATATCTCCCAGTTCTCCCTGGGCAAAATCTGTAATGCCGATGGTAGCAGTATTGCCCTCCAGTTTAATCCATTCGTGGTCTTTTGTGTAGCGCAGGCTTTCTGGTAAATTCATGACTTTATTTTTTATGCTGCAAGGTTAAGAAAACTGCGTGAAATTAATACAACTCTTTATTGCTGGCCGAAACAATTTATCTGAGCAGGCTTTCCAATTTTAAGGAGTTGCCCAATGATTTATTGTTGAACGGAGCGTCGCAACATCAGTCCCATCTGGTACAAATGCCGGCCCAATAAAATTCTTCTTAGCTAAAATGGGTTTATTTTTTAGAAAACTACTTTTAATTTATGAATTTATGGCACCAGCAGCGGAATGCTATCAATCATTCTTGCGTCGCACACTTGTACTGCATATCTTTATTGGTCTGTAGGCCGCTCCGTAAGGCCCTAACCCTGCAAAAGCTTACATCAACTATTTAATCATTCATTATGCAGCCAATAGAAGTATTGGGTTATATAGCCGGCACCATGTCATCGCTGGTATTTTTGCCACAGGTAATAAAAACCTGGAAAACAAAATCGGCCAACGATATCTCACTGGTTATGTTTTTGTTTGCTACCACCAGCGTAGTGTTGTGGCTTATTTACGGCATCATTATTAAAAACGGGTCTATTATTTATACCAATAGCACGGTGTTGTTTCTATCGTTGATTATGCTGTATTTTAAACTCAAGTACAAGTAACGGTTTGCCATGCTTAAAAATGTTACTGCTTTTGTAAAACACAAGCCCGGTCTTACCATGGGCTTTCTGCTAAGTGTAAGCAGCCTGCTATTGGGCATTTGGGTGGCTGCGCTTCCGGCTATAAAGCAAAGACTTGGTTTTACAGATGGTGTTTTGGGTTTGTCTTTGTTGCTCTCTCCTATTGGTTCTCTAACAGGCGTTGCATTGTCTTCTCAACTGTTCAGTCGCGTTAAAGTGGGAAAATGGCTATTTGCCGGCCCTATCATACAATGCTTTTTGTTTGTTGCTATGGTAACGGTGCAGTATAGGCTTGTTTTCTGGTTGGTATTGTTTTTTATTGGACTGGTGGGTTTCTTTAATGGTGTATCCATCAATGCAGTGATAGACATTATTGAAAAAAAATACCAGAAAAAAATCATGAGCAGTTGCCACGGCATGTACAGCCTGGGTGGTGGTGTAAGCATAGGATTGGCATCGCTCTTTTACTGGCTGCATATTGCGCCAGGCTTTCAAATAAGTTTTGTAGCAGCTGCCATTATTCTTGTAATGATTGCTATACGCAAACACCTGCTTACACACCAGGTGTATATTCATTCTGGTTCATCACTGTCAGCGCCGCCGTTATCTATTATCGGCCTTGCATTTATCTGCTTTGTAAGTTTTATGGGAGAAGGCAGCGTAGCAGACTGGAGTGCTATATACCTGAAAGAATCATTGCATAGCACAACAGCCATCGCTGGTTTAGGCTATGGAGGTTTTTCAATTATGATGGCTATTGGAAGGTTTAATGGAGATGCATTAATACCCAAAACCGGTTCAAAGAAAATGGTCATCGGCGGCACCCTGATAGCTGCGAGTGGTTTTTTACTGGCTATATGTTTTCATTCTCAAATAGCCGCCATTGCGGGTTTCAGCCTGGTGGGCATTGGCTATGCCTGCGTTGTGCCTATATTATTTAGTGCTGCCGCCAACGTACCGGGCATTAGCCCCGCAGTGGGCATTTCTTCTATAGCCAGCGGTGGATTGATTGGCTTCCTGTTTGGACCTTCGGTTATTGGTATGGTATCAGAAAAAATAAACCTGGCAGCAGGCTTGTGCTTTGTATTAATCTTAAACCTGCTGGCTTCGTTTGTGGCTACCCGTAACAAATTTCTTGCTACAGATACCAATGCGGCAATTATTGAATTGACATAAAGGTTAGCCACAGACCCAAAGATTTTTACTGCTGAATGTCTAAGCCAAATAGAAATTAATTAGCTCGCAAATACATTAGCGAATAATCCGTGAATCTGTGGCAACTTTTCCCGTATTGTTTCGTTTTATCTGGAACCATGAACAAGCATTTCACCAACACAAAAGCCGGCGCTAATAAATTCTGGAGCGTTACACAGAAAAACAAAACACTTATCATTCGTTTTGGAAGGATAGGAACCGCAGGCCAGCAAATAAAAAAAGAATTTGCAAGCAAAGCCATTTGCAAACTGGAAGCCGGTAAATTACTCAAAGAGAAAATAAGAAGGGGTTATAAGGAAGTAAAAAATCAACCCGCTGTATTGCCGAAGACTAGCAACCAGTTTAGCCCTATCACCAAACAAACATTCTGGCAGCTCATCAATACCAGTTTACAAAAAACAACACTGGATCGCCAAGCAGGTTTTCTTGTAAAGGAATTAAAAAAATTACCAGAGAAAGATATTGCTGCTTTTGAAAACATTTACAACAGGCTGGACAATGCCTGCTATACATGGAATTTATGGGCAGCTGCGTACACTATACACCGCGGTTGTTCTGATGATAGCTTTGCCGACTTCAGGGCATGGCTGATTACAAGAGGCGAAGCTGTTTATATAAAGGCATTGGCTGCATCAGATAGTTTGGCTGTATTGAAAAGGAAAAAACTGGAACAAAGCAGAGATGGAGAATGTGTTTCATTTCTTGCAAGCAAAGCATATGAAGATCTTTTTGATAAAGACATTGCCAGCAGCAAATACATAAAATTTTTCCAGAGAAAAGCAGCACCTTCCGGCCGTGAATGGGATGAAGGAAGTATATCAGGACTTGCTAAAATAAACCCGGCATTGTTCAGGTTGTTTAAAAAAAAGTGGCAATAAAAATACCGCTGCGTAAACAGCGGTACAATATTTTGAAATGAAGAAAGACTGCATTAGTATTTTGGAATATTAAAACGGCTGCAAACATTTTCGTAGCTCATTGTATCTAGCGCAGCTCTGCTCATAGTTGATCCATCTGCCAATATAAATGTATCTGTATCGCTGTTACTGCCGCTCAACCTGCCACCTGCTACTCCACCCGGAATAATTACATATCTCCACGGATAACTTGCATTAAATGTGGCGATAAAATTTATATAGCCTACATACAGGTATTGGTAAATGGAATGGCTGGTGGCAGCATTATTATAATTACCATCATATACTGATGAACCATATTGAAAATATGTTTTAACAACGCCTTTATCAAGAATAGCTTGCGTTACACCCGGCGCAGTAATGGAAGCTCCCCAGTTTGTGCCGCTGCCAGAGAATGTGAGGTTGGCCCAATTAGAATAAATAACGTTGGCTGTTCCTGTAGGTCCTGCTACCCCAGTGGCACCCGTAGGCCCTGCAGGACCAGTTGCCCCAGCCGGACCAGGATCTCCTTTTTTGCAACTGTTCAATAAAAATATAAGACTGCAAACCACTGCAATAACAACATCATTACTTTTCATACATTTTAGTTTTAAGATTATTATTAATCGAATACAAAACAAAGCGATTGAGCCAGCAAAAAAAATACCTCAAAGTGGTGTTACCAGTATGTAGTAAGCGATTGTGAACTTTTGATATTGACTTGTTATGTTGAAAGGAATATGCTTTAAATTGAGAATACCTGCTAGTAAAATTCCGTTGACAGATTAGTCCCTACTGCATCTAAAAATCGACAACCACACCAGATGAAATCACTTTTATTTTACCGGGGTAATTAATCAATATCCGTTACTATCTTTATCGTTCACAAAAACGATAACCTCTTTATGGCCAATAGCATCAATACTATCATTTTTGATTTAGGAGGTGTTTTACTTGACTGGAACCCTCTTTATGTTTATAACGACAGTTATTTTGAAAGCCAGGAAAAACGTGATTACTTCTTTTCAAAAATTTGTACGGGAGACTGGAATGAAGAACAGGATGCCGGCAAACCTATAAGCGATGCCACACAAGAATTGGTAACAAAATTTCCTGAATGGGAAAGCGCTATCCGCGATTTTTATGGAAGATGGACAGAAATGTTGCGTGGGCCAATACCAGAAACGGTAGAGATTTTGCGCAAACTAAAGTTAAGCGGCAAGTATAGATTATACGCACTTACCAACTGGCAGGCAGAATTATTCCAGATTGCTTTGGTACGCCATGCATTCTTATATTGGTTTGATGGAAGACTGGTAAGCGGTGTGGAAAAAACAAGAAAGCCATTTCCTGAATTTTATCAATTGCTGTTAACACGTTTTAATATTGATGCATCCAAAGCCATTTTTATAGACGACAACCTGCGCAATGTAGCTGCCGGAGAAAAGATGGGCATTAAGAGCATTCATTTTCAATCGCCGGAACAGTTGAAAGCGACTTTGAAGGAATTGAAGGTTGAAATATAAGAACTGAAAAAAGTATCTTTTCTATCTGGCAAGAATTGAATACTTTGTAGTAAACTTATACTATGACTGAGCCCTCCCTAACACCTACAACTGAGCTTGTACAGGAATGTAAATCCTGTTTTGCAACAATAAATCCAGAGGATAGCTTTTGCCAGGCCTGTGGCTTTCCTTTAAAAGGCAGTGCAGAGCAACAGGAAAAATTTCTATACAACAGGCAATATGCGAATGTGGAAATAAAAGGCATGAATGAAAAGATCAAAAGCGCAGGTACCACATTGTATGTGCTGTCAGGTTTATTCGTTTTATATGGACTCATTTATTTTTTTAAGGATAGCTCTAGCGATGATTCCTCAGCATTGCTCATTACTAATGCAGCTATTGCCATAATTTTTTTACTGCTAGGCTTTTGGTCAACGAAGAAACCAGTGGCTTCCATTATCTCGGGCATGGTGCTATATTCTTTGGTTTTAATACTATCAGCTATTGATAATCCCTTAAATCTCGTTCAGGGTATTATTTTTAAGATCGCTATCATTAGTTATCTCATAAAAGGATTGCTTTCCGCATTAGAAGCCGAGAAATTGAGAAAGCTGCATAATATTTAATGGAACCACAGGAAATCGCTACACAGGATATTTATGTTTGTACCAATTGCAATCAACCCATTGCAGCAGATGCAAGGTTTTGCAATCATTGTGGTGCATTTCAAGCTACGCCGGATATGGAAGATGCAGAAAAGAAACAGCATACACTTGTATCACTTACTATTTTCTTTGGTGTACAATTGGCCATTTGTCTCTTTTCCAACTTTACGCAATACACCCGTGGGCTTGTTCCGTTAATTATAGTTGATGCAATACTTTCTGCATTTACAATAGTCTATGTAATTATTTTCTGGAAAGATTTAAAGAGATTGTTTGCCTGGAAAAGTTTTTCAATTGCAAAGCTTGCTTCGTATGCATCCACTGCTATCATAGGCGCTATTGTGGTAAACTATGCTGTAAAGTGGTTGAATAAAACCATCTTTAATGCAGAGTCTTATTACTATTCTGCATTTAGTCATTTAAAATATGCAAGACTGGCTACTATTTTAATGGTGGCATTGCAACCTGCTATTTTTGAAGAGCTTGCTTTCCGTGGTGTAATGCAGGAGGGAATGAATAAGATAACAGATACAAAACAGGCTATTTTTATATCGGCGTTTTTGTTTAGCCTGCTGCACATGAGTTTTATTTCTTTCTTCTGGTTAATGCCATTTGCTTTATGGCTAGGCTATATCAGGGTGAAAGAAGAAACCATTTGGTATGGCATGATTATCCATTTCTGTTTCAATACCACCGCCTGCTTCCTGGAGTTTTTTGAATTGAATTTGTTCTGAGTAATTATTTCTTCTTTCCTGTTGGCACCGTAATACCTAAGCTTAGAATTATTTCTGCAGTACCAAAAGCCTGCCTGGCTGAGCCATTATAAATATGCAGGTGAGAATAACGGGCATAATCCAGTTTACCAGCAAACTCAAGATATACATACTTGTAAAAAGTAGCACGTACCGCACCTTCCAAACCTGTGTTCCATCCGCCAAATTGAAAATCGGATCTGTTTGCAGACTGATCAAAAAATTTGTTTTCCACGTGAGGAAAAAGCGGGCCAATGCCAAACTTTGAAATACCATCAATTTTTATGGTTTCTTTCTTATTATTCAAAAGATTCCAGCGCTTCATAATATTGAACAAAAGAAAATTAGCACCATTGTTTAAATAGTAATAAGAACTGCTATCGGCACCGGGCACTGGATTGTCTTTAAAAAGCACTTTCTCGTCAACAGCTTTATTGCCGATAGTGCCTTTTATGTGCACCATCTGGTTGTCTTCAAAAATGTATTTTGTATGATCAAAGTTGATCTCAAAACCCCAATCTCCTTTGTTGCCAAAAAAATATCCTAACCTGTAATTGTATTGTGGAATAGTAAGTGCCCTGGAGAAAATGCCTTCATCCCATCCTGGATGATCATGTCCTTTTATGCTTTTAAAAGTAAAGTTGTTACCAAGGTCCGGCTGACTGATTTTTAGGTTGCTGCGTGTATACCATTCTTTATTATATCCCCATGAAAAATAAATTTCACCACGCCTTTTCTTTTTTTCTGTCTTTTGCTGTGTTTGTGCGTCGGCACTAAACGATAATATCATCATCAAAACAAGGGACGCAACAGACAAAATTCTACACTTTCTCATCATTTTCTCTTTTGGTTTCTGTTTTTAAAAAACAGTGCAAAGGTATTGGGTTTTCTGTATTTAGCTTCTTTTCTAAATGTTAACCTATAGCTACGATAGGTTACAATGTTTTCGCAGAAACAAATATTAAAGCAACAATTATGGTTAAAACCTACGCATCATAATCCAGTATCGGCCTTAACCATCTTTCCGTTTCTGCCAAAGGCATTTGTTTTCTTTTAGCGTAATCTTCCACCTGTGCTTTATCAATTTTACCCACACCAAAATATTTGCTTTCCGGGTGTGCAAAATACCAACCGCTCACAGAAGATGCAGGATACATCGCCAATGATTCTGTTAAGGTAATACCAGTTGCTTCCTTGCCCCCCAACAAATCAAATAGTTTATATTTTTCTGTATGATCAGGACAGGCAGGATAACCTGGTGCAGGACGTATACCGAGATAAGATTCTTTGATCAATTCTTCATTGCTTAAATGTTCTTCTTTTGCATAACCCCAAAATTCTTTACGCACTTTTTCATGCAGCAATTCTGCAAATGCTTCTGCTAACCTGTCTGCTAATGCCTGCAAAATGATTTTATTGTAATCATCCAAGGCAACTTCAAAACGTTTGATATGCGTTTCTATTCCCTGAATGGTAACAGTAAATGCACCGATATAATCTTGTTTGCCGGTTTCAGCAGGAGCAATAAAATCTGTTAAAGACATATTGGGCTGGCCTTCCGCTTTCTTTATCTGCTGACGCAAAGATTCAAGATTGATATTACCTGATTTATCTTTTACAGTAATGGTATCTTTTCCATCGCTATTCGCTGGCCAAAAACCAATAACACCACGCGGTTGCAACCATTTTTCTTTTATGATCTGTTGCAATAGTTTTTGCGCATCTTCATAAAGTTTAGTGGCTTCTTTTCCAACTTTCTCATCACTGAGTATTTGCGGAAATTTTCCGTGCAGTTCCCATGCAATAAAGAAAGGTTGCCAATCAATATAATTGGATATCTCTTCCAATGAAACAGCATCAAAAATTTTTGTTCCTGTAAAAGATGGCTTTACCGGTGTGAACTTTGCCCAGTCAATTTTTACTTTATTGGCTTGCGCTTCTTGTAGTGTTAAAAATTGTTTTACAGATTTTTTGTTGCCGAAATCTTCTTTCAGCTTTGTGTATTCAGTTTTGATGCCGCTTAAGAATACAGGCTTCTGATCATTTAGCAAAGAGCCCGCTACTGTTACACTTCTGGAGGCATCCAATACATGCACTACACCTTCATCATACTGCGGAGCAATCTTCACCGCTGTGTGCATGCGTGATGTTGTAGCACCGCCAATCAACAATGGTTGACTCATGCCCCGGCGTTTCATTTCATGCGCCACGTGCACCATTTCGTCCAGCGAAGGGGTTATCAATCCGCTTAAGCCAATAATGTCTACTTTTTCTTTTTGTGCAGTGTCTAAAATTTTATCGGTGGGCACCATTACACCCATGTCAATAATATCGTAGCCATTACAACCCAACACAACACCTACAATGTTTTTACCAATATCATGCACATCTCCTTTTACTGTAGCCAATAAAATTTTTGCAGCGCCGCTCGCCTCTTCTGCGGTTGTTCCACTTGCTTCATTGGCTTTTCTGCGTTCTTCTTTCTCCAGTTCTATAAAGGGTGTAAGCACGGCCACAGATTTTTTCATTACCCTGGCACTCTTTACCACCTGTGGCAAAAACATTTTACCGCTGCCAAACAAATCACCTACCACATTCATTCCATCCATCAGCGGACCTTCAATTACATCCAGCGGTTTCGGATATTTCTGCCTTGCTTCTTCTGTATCTCCTTCTATAAAATCAGTAATACCATTTACCAAAGAATGCTTCAGGCGTTCTTCCACACTGGTATTTCTCCATGTATCATCCTTTACTGTTTCTTTTCCCTTCGCCTTTACGGTTTCTGCAAAAGCAATCAGTTTTTCAGTGGCTTCATTGTTATCGTTATTGCGATTCAATAACACGTCTTCGCACAACTGGCGCAGTTGCGGTTCTATTTCATCATACACTACCAACTGTCCGGCATTTACGATGCCCATATCCATACCGGCTTTAATAGCGTAATACAGGAACACACTGTGTATTGCTTCACGCACGTGATCGTTTCCTCTAAAAGAAAATGATACGTTGCTAACGCCACCGCTCACTTTTGTAAGCGGCATTAGTCTTTTTATTTCGCGGGTCGCTTCAATAAAATCTACCGCATAGTTATTGTGTTCTTCTATACCGGTTGCAACAGCAAATATGTTGGGGTCGAAAATAATATCCTGCGGATCGTAGCCTACTTTCTCTGTTAAGATTTTATAAGCACGGTGACAAATTTCTATTTTACGATCTTTTGTATCGGCTTGTCCTTTTTCATCAAATGCCATTACAATTACCGATGCTCCATAAGCCTGGCAGATAATAGCCTGCTCAATAAACTTCTCCTCTCCTTCTTTCATGGAGATAGAGTTTACAATGCATTTGCCCTGCACGCACTTCAAACCAGCTTCAATAATGTGAAACTTAGAGCTGTCGAGCATGATGGGTATCTTGGCAATATCCGGTTCACTCTGCACAAGGTTGATGAAAGTAGTCATGGCTACTACACCATCCAGCAATGCATCGTCCATATTTACATCCAATACCTGCGCACCGTTTTCTACTTGTTGGCGGGCAACGCTTAGCGCTTCTTCGTACTTATTTTCTTTAATAAGGCGTGCAAATTTTTTAGAACCGGTTACATTGGTTCTTTCACCCACGTTAATAAAGTTTGTTTCGGGCCTTACAATTAAAGGCTCTAATCCGCTGAGGCGTAAATAAGGTTTTATTGTAATTGTGTCTGACATAATTCGTTTTATTTCTGATTGTGAGATTTTGGAATTTTGGGATTGACTGGTTTGCAATAGCAATCTCAAAATCACTAGATCTCGAAATCACTCAATTATAATGCAAGCTCTACCACCGGCCTTTTCCTCGGTTCAAACTTTGCCACTTCATCTGCAATGTGCTTTATATGGTCTGGTGTGGTGCCGCAGCAACCGCCTACAATATTCAACCAGCCATTTGCAGCCCATTCTTCAATGATGTGTGCTGTTTCATGTGGTTGTTCATCGTATTCACCAAAAGCATTGGGTAACCCTGCATTTGGATAAGCTGAAGTATAGCATGATGCTATCTGGCTCAACTCTTCTATGTGCGGACGCATTTCACTTGCACCCAGCGCACAGTTTAAACCAATACTCAGCGGCTTTGCGTGCATCAGTGAAACATAAAATGCTTCCAGTGTTTGACCGCTCAATGTTCTTCCGCTGGCATCTGTAATGGTACCGGAAATCATTATCGGCAACTCCGGTTTACCAGCTTCCCTGAAATATTTTTTTGTTGCAAAAACCGCGGCCTTTGCGTTCAATGTATCAAAAATGGTTTCAATCAGCAATGCATCCACACTTCCATCTACCAAACCTTTTATCTGTTCTATGTATGCATCCACCACTTCATCAAACGTTACAGCACGGTAACCGGGGTTGTTTACATCTGGCGATAAAGACAAGGTTTTATTCAGCGGACCAATAGCTCCTGCTACAAAACGTGGCTTTGCCGGATTCTTAGCCGTGTATTCATCAACCGCTATCCTGGCGCATTTTGCAGAAGCCACATTCATTTCATAAGCCAACGATTGCATGTCATAATCTGCCTGCGCAATTACGGTGCTGCTGAATGTATTTGTTTCAATAATGTCTGCTCCCGCTTCCAGGTATTCTTTATGGATGCCGATGATGACATCTGGCTTTGTAATGCTCAGTAGATCGTTGTTGCCTTTTACATCTTTATGCCAATCTTTAAAACGTTCACCACGATAATCTGCTTCCTGCAATTTATGGCGTTGTATCATGGTGCCCATAGCGCCATCAATAATCAGTATGCGTTTTTCCAGTTCTTTTCTAATATCTGCCATAGCCTAAAGTTTTAAGTTGCCGGTATAAAACATTGGCAACTGATAAAATAATAAGAGCAGTATTTAGTGAAGTGCTTTTGTGGATCCAAGCTGTATTGCTACTATTAAGCTCCATTGCGCCGTGTCCCGCACCTCTGGTCGGGATCGCACACTTTTACAGTTGTACTATTTGCTGCATTGTGACAATGGCCGCACTAAACGATGCTCCGATAACGGTTAAGATCTGAACCAAACTAGTTAACGAGGAAATTTTGGAGAAGCTATCCAGAATAATCATCGTTTATTAGTTCAGTTTTTAAACAGGCTGAACAATAAACAAATCGGCCTGTATTGGAGCGCAAATTTACGATAAGAATTGATAATAACAAGGGGTATAAAGGCTAGTGGGGAATGGCGAGTAGCTAGTGGAAGTGTTAGGTTTTAAGTGATAAGTTGTAAGCCATAGGGCTTTGTAGGGATGAATAATCTTTCGCTTTAATAGAGCAGGAAGCATTTGATCTACTGGCGATTAACACAGAAGCCTAAAGATGAAAAATGATTTGTTGTACAAGAGTGCGACCCCGGCATTAAATGCGGGGCAGGCGCAACGATGGCCCACAAAGAACTGAGGCCGGGCTCAAAAAAATCTTCATAACGAACTAAAACTCCATTGATTAAAGGCCTTTTGATACATAGCTCTCCACCGGCAGTCGGCTTTGCAGGCTGCGGGCAAGGGTCATTTCATCTGCATATTCCAGCTCGCCGCCAAAAGCAATGCCACGGGAGATGGTAGTAATGCGCAAAGGAAGTCCCTGCAGTTTTTTCTGGATGTAATAGATAGTGGTATCGCCCTGTATATTAGGATTAAGTGCAAAGATGAGCTCTTCGGTATTTTCCTTGTGCATACGGTTTACCAGCGATTCAATATTCAATTGATCCGGACCAACGCCATCCAACGGCGAAATAATGCCACCCAATACATGATAAATGCCATTGTATTGCTGCGTGCTTTCTATGGCAATCACATCGCGGATGTTTTCTACTACGCAAACCATTTGTTGCTGGCGCATGCTGTTGGCACAAATGGAACAAATATCTGCATCTGCTATGTTGAAACAACGCTGGCAGTATTTTATCTGCTCACGCATTTTGATGATAGCTTCGCCAAAAGCGTTTACTTTTTCAGGGGCTGTTTTTAATAATTGCAATACCAGACGCAAAGCTGTTTTCTTGCCAATGCCCGGCAGCTTGGCAAATTCATTCACCGCGTTTTCCAATAAAGAAGAAGAAAATTGCATAGTGCAAAGATAGGAAGAATGCAGTAGGGTTTAAAGTGTAGGGCATAAGGTAGAAGGTGTAAAAATGACAATAATCGTATCGTTGCCAGCAATAAAATTCCGCGTTAATGCAACAAAGGATGCTATTGCGTGTCCTTTTTTATTGGCAAGACCTTTATTCACTTCTTTACACACAAAACCATGCTGAAAAATTATTTGAAGACTGCCTTGCGCAGCTTTTGGGCCAATAAATATTTTTCGCTCACCAATATTGCCGGACTAGCCATCGGCATTAGTGCATCACTGGCAATTTACCTGGTGGTGCAATACGATTTTAGTTTTGATAAGTTTGAAGCCAATGGCGACAGGATATACCGTGTAGTTACAGATTATACTTTCTCTGGCCAAGATTACCATGACGTGGGCGTACCTGCCGCTATGCCCGCTGCTGTTAAAAAAGAAATTACGGGTGTACAGCTTGCAGCAAATTTTCGCATCTGGAACAATGATGTAAAAGTGAGCATACCCGGCACAACAGCAACACCCGCTGTTTATAAAAAACAAGACCACATTATTTTTGCCAACGAAGATTATTTTCAGTTGATTTCTTATAAATGGATTGCCGGTTCACCCGCAACGTCTCTCTCTCAACCTTACCAGGTAGTATTAACTGAAACTGCTGCAAGCATATATTTTCCATCATTAACACCTTCTGAAATTATCGGTAAGCCGATAATCTTTAATGACAGCATTCAAACAACTATCACTGGCATTTTAAAAGATATAACGCATCACACAGATTTTAGCTTTAAAACATTTGTTTCAAAAGCTACTATTGAAACAGCCCGCCTGAAACCCGATGATGGAGACGAATGGGGAAGCGCTTCTCCTGCATCTCAGTTGTTTTTAAAACTGAACAATGGAACAAGTGCAACACAAACAGAAGCACAACTGGCAAAGCTTTTTAAGAAATATTATACGCCTAATTCCGACGTATCTATAAAGCATAAACTGCAGCCACTGTCAGACATGCATTTTAATGAAGCCTATGAAAATTTTAACGGACGCACAGCTCACAAACCAACTTTGTATGGATTGCTGGCTATAGCTGCATTTCTATTGTTACTGGCCTGCATCAATTTTATTAATCTTACAACAGCGCAATCATCTAAAAGGGCCAAAGAGATCGGTATACGCAAAACAATGGGTAGTTCAAAAAAGCAACTAACGCTGCAGTTTTTAACGGAGACTTTTTTGTTGGCGTTTATTGCTACTGCTTTATCGCTTGGCATAACACCTCTTCTACTAAATGCCTGCTCAGCGTTTGTGCCAGATGGTTTGCACTTTAATTTGTTGCAACAGCCGGGAATATTTTTATTCCTGTTTATACTACTGCTAACGGTTACATTATTAGCGGGTTTTTATCCAGCTATTGTTCTTTCTTCATTTAAGCCGGTTTCAGTTTTAAAAAACCAGGTGACAGGAAGCAACCGGAATTCAAGAAATGTATTGGTGCGCAAATCGCTTACTGTTTTTCAATTTGTAATTGCACAGGTATTTATTATTGCTACACTGCTTGTAAGCAAGCAGATACATTATACGCTGAATAAAGATCTCGGGTTTAAGAAAGATGCCATTGTATATTTTAGTACAGGGTTTAAAGACCTTAACCCGGCACACAGGGTTTTACTGATGAACAAGCTGCAAGAGATACCCGGCATTGAAAAGATTAGCCTGAGCAATTTTACACCGTCGCTGAATGCACGTCATTATCCCGGAACCATCTTAAAATACAATAACGGCCAAACAACATTTGAAGCGCATGCTGAAATAAAATATGCTGACAGCAATTATATTCAGCTCTATAAAATAAAACTATTATCGGGCACCAACCTGACAACAACCGATACCGTAAAAAGTGTGCTTATCAATGAAACAGCAGCCCGCAGTTTTGGTTTTACAGATCCACTGCAGGCAACAGGAAAATATATTGAATGGGAGAAGAAAAGTTTTCCTGTTGCAGGAGTTGTTGCAGACTTTCATCAAAAATCTTTGCATGAAGCTATTAAACCGGTAGTAATTGCCAGCCGCAGTTCGCAGGAACTTATGTTTAATATAGCGCTGCAAACAAGCAATACAAGCGGGTGGAAAACCACGCTTAATAAAATTGAAAAAGCATTCACCGAAATTTATCCAGCGGAAGATTTTGAATACAATTTTGTGGATGAAAGCATTGCCCGATATTACACTGCCGAACAAAATACTTCACGCTTATTATTGCAGGCTACGGCCCTTGCCATTTTTATCAGCAGTCTTGGGTTGCTGGGCCTTGTAATGTACATCACCACCCAAAGAACAAAAGAGATAGGTATTCGTAAAGTAATAGGCGCCAGTGTAACGCAACTGGTGCTTTTGTTATCTAAAGATTTTCTTGCGTTGGTAATGCTTGCATTTATTATAGCAACACCTATTGCATGGTGGGGTACACATCAATGGCTGCAAAATTTTGCTTATAAAACAACGGAAAGCTGGTGGGTGTTTTTTGGAGGTGGAATGATTATGCTATTGGTTGCCTTATTAATCCTAAGTGTACGCACTATAAAAACAGCCAGCGCCAACCCGGTAAAAAGTTTAAGAACCGATTAAGCCTTTTTACTTGCTGAACTATGATAGAAAAAAGAAAGGACTACTTTTTTGCAGTCCTTTCTTTTATTTGATTATCTAACGTTGCTAATACTATTCTTTGCCGTCTCGTGTCTTGTTTTTAACACACCATACACTATAGCTTCGTAATCCACGCCATCAACAGTTACAATACCCTCTACGGCGCAAGTTCCATTACTGCAGCGAATACGATTTGTTTCTTTCATGTCAATCAATTCTTTCTTTTCAGGATCCCAACCCTTTACAACAACTTTGCTTTCTTCAACATTACCACCTTTTACTGTTCCATCCCAGCCTTTGCGTTCTGCATTGGCTTCCATTTTTTCGGCATTCATTTTTATTCCTTTTTCAGTGATGCCTTTTTTTGAAGCCGCTTCACTTCTTTTAATGCCTTTCTCGTTAATACTTTTGCCAGATCCGCCGAGGCTTTCGGGTGCCATCCATTTTATAGGTTGCACATCATAAGAATTGTTTTCTGCAACAGCAGTATTATTCTGCAACGTAATAGCATTCGGCAGGAATACGGTATGTTCCTTGCCATTACTGCCTGCTATACGCAAATTGCTCTTAGGTTCATATAAAGGATTAGAGCCAGAACCTCCGCCACCCTGGTATAATGGATTTGCCACAACTCCATCGTCGGCATCATTGTCCCAGGGTGTGTATGCATCTTCTGCTTTTTTATTCAGCCTTCTGCCTGTTGGCATTCCGCTGGCAACATCTCTTTCTGTTAGCACATTGCGTGCAGCTATATCTCTGTGTATGATCTTATAAGTGGTTATTTCCTGCCCGTCTTCTGTATAACCCAATTCTTTTGTAATTACAAACGGTTTGTGCATACGTTTACCTGTTGGCAGGCCAGATGCAGCATCACGCGGCACCAGTTCTTCATAACTGTCTTCATCAGGATATATTCTTACTACAATTGGTTGATATTGCCTTCTGCCTGTAGCCATACCACTACCTGCTTCTCTTACTTCAGCAGCATTGTCATTATCATCATCTTCCAATTCGGCTGTTATTACAAATGGTTTGTGCATGCGTTTGCCGGTTGGCAAGCCAGATGCTGCATCACGCGGCGTTGTTACAAGACTGTTTCTTTTATCCAGCTCTTTGGTAATTACTATTGGCTTGTGCATGCGCTTGCCAGTTGGCATTCCACTGGCAGCATCGCGTGGTGTTATTACGGCATTGTCTTCTATACCATCGCCATCCACATCGCCTGTTACAATCATGCTGCGACGGCCAGTTGCCATACCGCTACCCGCTTCGCGTGAGGAAGACACTTCAGCATAATAGCGTCCATCTTCTGTAACGATAGAATTATAATCTACATCAAAATCTGTATTAGATACCAGCATAGGCTTGTGCATACGTTTGCCAGTTGCCATACCGCTGGCAGCATCTCTTGGTGCCAGTGTTTTAAAATCTTCATATTTAACCCCTGCAAGATGCTTTTTGCCGGTGGCTATACCACTGGCTGCATCACGGGGTATCACTTCCACATATGTTTTATCGCCTGCGTTCACTATATAATTCTGTTTTGTATCGCCGCAACTGCCACCCATTACATCCAGTGTTTTAAAAATATTTTCCCGGTTGCCCAATACTGTTATATCCATAGATGTGTTGGCAGCTTCCGCAGTATAATTTCCGGGTTGCAGGTTGTTGAAAGAAAAGCTACCATCCTGGTTGGTGCGGGCTGTATTAAAATCGGCTGACATTACAGCGCCATTTTTGCGACGCAACCTTACATCAATGCCGGGAATAGGCTCGCCTTCCATTGCACTGCTGCCGCATTGATTTATAACAGGCCTATTGCCTGACTGATATAAAAAGCCTGTGAGGTAATTACCCACCGATTGCAATTGCACACGGCTCATACCAAAATCAGAAACCTTGCTACGCAGTTCTATTTTTTGTGGTTGAAAAAACAATGAATCACTGTACGGATCATCATTATCATTATTATCAGGACTTATCATCCTGTCGTTTTTAATATTGCTCTTTGTTTTTATTCTCTGATTCATACTGGCAGCAACAGGACTGATTGTATCTGCAACGATTGAGTTATCGCGAGATGCAGTCATTTTCTTTGCCGGTTTACCAATAGTAAACTGCAAACCAGCAGATGCCTGTATAAACTGATTGGACGCTGTATAATAAAGCGGCGCTGTACCTTTTTCACGATCGTAATTATAATTTACCTGCGCCGTTTGCGTGCCGAAATAAGCCAAAGCAAATTGCAAACCCACATAGTCTGATATAGAAAGTTTTACTGCAGCACCTGCGTTGTATGCCAGGCCATTCTTATTGTCTCCTTCTTGGTTAATATAAATGTTCATGGTATTAACACCATTCTCTTTATACTGCACCGCATATCTTGAAGGTTCGTTTAAACCATAGCCACCCTTTGCCCAAATATTTATATTGATTTTCTCTGTAACAAAACTTGCTACCGGCCCCAACAGTACATGCGCACTTTTAAAGGAAGAACTTTTGAAAACAAGGAAATCTGTATTGAAGCGATATTTTTCTGCAATGGATTCTCCTATTGCTTTGTATTTATTATCTGTTGCAATGGAATTGATGTAGCCAAGGTAGGCACCAAGTCCTATTCTGAAAGCTTTACTCCCAAATGTATAATCAAGGTGATTGCCAAAATGAATGGCTGTACCAGCGTGAGTGCCATTTACATTATTGCTGTTTAGTGGAAGAGAGATACCCGCCTGTAAAGATGTTTCAAAAGAAGGCTGGGCAGAAAGCATACAGGCATAAAGAGTGCCGGCAGCAAGCAAGCTTAGTTTTTTCATGTTGGGTTATTTGGGTTTATCTAAATATTGGAGGGCAGGACGATAAACCTCAGTAACGCAAAAAACGAAAGATTATTGAATGAGAGAAGGGCTGGAATTTGCAGAAACAATCAATGTTTAAAGTTCAATGGTATAATCATTGTCCCAATTGGCTTTTACCACCAGTTTTCTTTTAATAGCAATTACCTTTTCCGGCTGGCGGTGCTTTCCAAAAAACTCACCGGCATCCCAAACGAAATTGTTGTTTTCATCCAGCAGGATGCGCATTTCATATTCACCAGGCTTATAGATTTTCACTTTAAAATCTTTGGATGTCAACCGTGCAGAATCTTTTAGTGAGCCAGATTGCAGTATTTGCAACACAGGATGTTTGGAAAAATCCAGGTTATTAAAGCGGATACTGATATTGCCATAATCAGACTCTTTCTTTGTTCTGAAATGAAGCGTATCTGTGCGTGGTATTTTTCTTCCGGTGGAATCTTCTGCAAACTCCCTGTCAACAATCAAATTGAAAGCGGTGTTCTCTGGCCATTTATAACTAAGTGTAACAATTTTATTGGTTGAATCTATTTGCAGGCGATAGTTTACAATTGGCTTATACGTTTCATTAGTGAAAAACACTTTCGATGAATCAAATCTTTTCAGGGGATCATTAAAAACCATTTGCATATTGCTTAATAAATCCTGCTGTCCGCCTTCAAGATTTATTGAAAATTTAAGTCGCTTATCTTTTTCTTTCTCTTTATCTGGCTTTGCACCCGTTGGTTTAGCACCAACACCAGGCTTAGGTTTTCCTTTGTCTTTATCTTTATCTTTTACATCTTCCTTTTCTACATATGCATACAATGTTACTGGTTGGTTTTTACCTCCAATGGTAATCGGTTTATCTGCAAAACCAAACAACGACCTGGTGGAAAGATATTTTCGCTGGCCGCCTTCATCTTTCAATGCATAAATGTAAAACACACCTGCGGGCAAATGCCTGAAATGAAAATTGCCAGTGCTATCCAGCTTTGTATAGTAACGGGGCTTTTCTTTTATAACTGCAGAGTCATCGCCATTGCGGTGCAGCATTACAATAAGCGTACTATCCGCCAAACCTGTTTCTGCCAGCAAAACCTTACCAGTTAATTCCAGGCTATCTATATAAGCACCGGTAGAAAAAACATAGGTAAAGTTTTTAAGCACATTGCCTTCATTAATATCTTTTATTGCATTGCCAAAATTATAAGCGTAAGTGGTGTTAGGTTCAAGTGTATCTTTTATTCGGATAGTAACAGTGCGCAGTTTGGATTCTATTGTGGGATCTTGTTTGGGTACGGGGGATACAATCAGGTTTTCTCGCACATTGTCTAATTGTACAAATTCATTAAAAGTAAAAACCACTTTTTTAGAGTCGAAATTTTCTGATGAATCTTTGGGCATTACAGCCATCAATAATGGTGGCAAAGAATCTCTTGGCCCGCCAGAAGGAGCAATAGGATTTGCACAGCCGCTACCATAAGCAACTATCAAAGACATGAATACAACCAATACCAGTAATGAGGCAGGAGCTTTCAGGTTCATAAGGTTGCAAACATAAGTTGTTTCGTTTATTCAAAAAGGTTAAAGCTGCCGGCTTTATGCGGTTGCTTCTTCTTCATCTGCGGGGTGCAGTGTTACCGCCATATGATTTGTCTTTACAAAGTTGCACCATTCGCAGTCTTTTTTTCCGCAACCAATAGCAAACTCCCTGTTCTGTATTTTTTGCCAGGTATCTGTTATCTGGTTGGTTACAGTTGCAATGTCCGTTTCCTTTACGTGAATGATTTCAGTTTTATATTCATCATTTACGGGTTCTATAAAATCAAACTCTGTGCTTACTGCTTGCCAGTCGTTAGATTTATCATTGTCAAGCAAAATTTTATAAAAGACCGCCTGTCGCCAGTAGTCGCCACCATTGGGCTCTTTATCGTTTGGCGGAACCAGCTTCTTTTTGGCATTGGCATATTTACCTGTTTTGTAATCCACCACGTTTGCCTGTTTGCCATTAAACTCCAGTTTATCAAGTTTACCATTAATTGGAACATTTTGCACCGTTACATTTCGCACTGCTTTTTCTGCAATAATTACTTTGTTCCACCGGTTGATATGATAATCGTAATAAGCCGGTAATATTTTTTCGCCATAATCAGTTTTCAATTTAAAAGCTTCCGGGGTAAAAGCTTCGCGGTTGTTTTTCATGTGCCAGTTAAAATCATCTACCAATTCCTGCTTAGGTGGAAATTCATTGTCATTGGCTTTCATCTTCACAAATAATCTTTCAATGGCCCAATGTATGGCACTACCAAAAGCCATGCTATCATTTTTGGCTGCCGGCACACGAATGAGATTCTGGTAATAAAACTTCAATGGACAATCCAGGAAATTATTCAAATGCGTTACGCTTAATGTATAATTCTTCAGCAGCTGATCAATATAAGCTTTCTCTACAAGCGCTATCTCAGGTTTTGCTTTTTCTGCAAATTGCAAAAGCAGGTAATCATCCAGCAAATTATCATCAACTGCCTTTGGAGTAGCAGACAGGTTGCCATCCTCCAGCAACTCTGTTACAAAAGTGCTACGGGTTTGTTCTTTGTCTTTTTCATCTTTTGCAGCATAAGAAATATGCAGATGTGTTTTTGCACGGGTAATGGCTACATAAAACAAACGACGGCTTTCTTCCAGGTCTGTTGCATTGTTATGCTGGCTTATTAAATTGTCTGGCAACTTATAAGATCGCCTGCTATTATTGCCGGCATCATCCCAAATATTTTGTGTGCATCCAATAACAAATACGTGTGCATACTCTGATCCTTTAGCACCATGCGCTGTTACCATATTCACTCCATCGTTGCTGGCAGTAATATTGTAAAGAGGAATTGGCAGCAGGTTCTTTCTCATTAACGCAATGTTTGCCAGCCATTCTTCCAGTGTAAGATCTGGGTTGCGCTTTGTTTCTTCTTTCAGGTGATTGAATAAAGCCGTTAGCACCTGCATCAGCCAGGGCTTCTCCGGGCTTTTCATCACAAAAGAAAGACCGCCTGCTTTTTGAAGTACCAGCTCCAGCAATTGTTGTAGTGTGCTGTTGGGAGCTGCTTTCAACAAAGACTCCAGCGTATTGCTGATCTCTTTTAAAGACTGGCCATTGGGTTCATTAAACAAATCTGCTTTGGGCAATGAAGATTCTGCCATCAATCTGCGCAAAGAAAAAATATCATCTCTGCTGCTTCGGTTTTTGGAATAAACAGCCATGCTTAATTTGGCAATTTCCAGCGGAGAAATGGTAAAGAAATCGCTATGCAGCAAACGGAATAATATATCATCGGCACTATAAGCAATGTAAAGCTCTCCACTAATCCAACTAAGAATATCTAAAATATGCTGCACAAAAGGCAATTGCAGTATATCTGTTTTCCTCCTGGTATTAACAGGTATTTTTTTCTCTTGCAACATGGTAATAATTGCTGTCACCTGCGCATGGTTGCGATAAATGACTGCAATCTCTTTACCGCTGATACCCTGGTTGCGCAACGCTTCTATTTGTAAAGTGATATCAATTGCTTCCTGCAAGGGGTTTGCGTATACAGCAATTTGTGGGGCAATGGAAAGCGCTGCCAGGTCTGCGTTAGATGCAAGCAAAGGTTTATCGTTTTCCGGCAATACAGTACGTAGTGCATTGTGGTTAATTAAACCATGTGCCGCAGACAATATGTTTTGAACAGAACGATAGTTATTTACAAGATCAATCTTAGTAAGCGTATCAGCATACTTTCTTTCTACCTCTATTATATTCTCCACATTGGCATCCTGGAAAGAAAATATACTTTGGTCTGCATCGCCTACCACAAAAAGATTGGGGCTGTCCCAATAACCAGTAAGGTATTGCAGCAATAAGTTTTGTGAGCGGCTGGTATCCTGAAATTCATCCACCAAAAAATAAAGAAAGCGTTCCTGGTAATCCAGTAGCATATTCTTATTTTTCTCAAATGCATCCAGCACCCATAAAATCATATCATCAAAATTGTACCGTCCCAGCTCCTCCATCATTTTATTATAACGTGGGTACAGATTTACCGCAGCTCTTAGCATTTCCATTTTCTCTGTTTCATCTGCTATGGCAGCGGGTTTAGGATCACCAGCATTAAATTCCTTGTATTTCTTTTTATAATAGAAACCCTCTTTGGTGGGCAGTTCTTTAACATAAGCATCTATGCGCTCATTCAAATATGCCGGCGACCATGCTTCCTTCTTTATTAAGCTGTATAGAGATTTTAACCGTGGCATTTCATAATAAACTTCTCCCCTGAAACGCTTGAGCGGGTTTTCTTTTTCAATGCTATCAATAAGCCGATAGAAAAGATCAATCTCTTCCAAATCGCCAATAGGCGACAGGTTTAATTTGCCAAACCATGTAAGATTATCCTGTATTATTTCATTACAAAAAGAATGAAAAGTGTGAATGCGCACCTGGTAGGCGGCACTGCCTACAATGATTAATAAACGGTTGCGCATCTCAACCGCGCCGTTTTCTGTATAAGTAAGACAAAGAATGCTATTGGGATTTGTATCCGTTTGTTGCAAAATGCGCCCTATGCGCATGGCAAGTATCTGTGTTTTACCAGTGCCAGGACCTGCATTTACCATTACCGGGCCCTCTATTGTATCTACTGCCTGCTTTTGTTGAGCATTGAGTTTGCCGTAATCTTTTATGAATTTTTCACCTGTCTTATTTTTTGCTTCTAGCATAATTCAAATATACGTATTCACCTATTTTAAAGGCGGTTGTCCTATAAGTGGAAATATTTATCAGTTGATAATGAATTGTTTGCCATTTTTTAAATACTTGGATCAATAAAAAAGGAATCTTTCCTCATTTGGGAATAAAATTCAAAAACTTACGTTATACGTAGACGAAAATCCACATTATGAAAAATCGATCCGCCTTTAAAATCTTTATCCTTGAAGATGATGTCTGGTATGGCTCTATGCTACAGCATTATTTATCGCTTAACCCCGATTATGAAGTAAGAAGATTTGAAAACTCCGCTTCGTTTTTCAGTGCATTGCACGAGAACCCACAGGTTGTAACACTTGATTATTCATTGCCCGATTGCGATGGTGGCGAAGCGCTTAAAAAAATTAAAGAGAGCAACAGCAATATACAAGTGATCATTATTTCAGGTCAGGAAGA
This sequence comes from Chitinophagaceae bacterium, assembly GCA_047602295.1. GTDB lineage: Bacteria > Bacteroidota > Bacteroidia > Chitinophagales > Chitinophagaceae > JACMLD01. The sequence goes on from JASGHP010000001.1 coordinate 6,216,907, forward strand.
TGTGGCTACTGCTATTAACCTTTTAAAAAACGGCGCATTCGATTACATTGTTAAAGACGATGATACCAAAGATCGTTTGTGGAATACCATACAACACCTGCAGGAGATAAATGGTTTAAAGCAGGAAGTTGAACAATTGCGTACAGAAGTAGGCCGCAAGTATGATTTTTCAAAAACAATGGTGGGCAGCAGCGACAGCATGCAGAAAGTATTCAGCATGATTGAAAAGGCTGTGCAAACAAATATCAGCGTATCTATTTATGGCGAAACCGGCTCTGGTAAAGAAATGGTGGCCAAAGCTATTCACTATAATTCTGAGAGAAGAAAAAAACCTTTTGTTGCCGTAAACGTAACAGCCATTCCAAAAGATTTAATAGAAAGCGAATTGTTTGGACATGAGAAAGGCGCTTTCACTGGTGCAGTTACCCGCCGCATTGGTAAGTTTGAAGAAGCAGATGGCGGTACACTTTTCCTGGATGAGATTGGTGAAATGGATATTAACCTGCAAACAAAATTGCTGCGTGTATTGCAGGAAAAAGAAATTACCCGTGTAGGAGACAATCATGTAATACCTGTAAACGCACGCATCATTACAGCTACGCACAAAAATTTATTGGAGTCTGTACAGGCAAAAACTTTCAGAGAAGACCTTTATTATCGTTTATATGGTTTGCCTATCAACCTTCCTCCTTTAAGAGAACGCAGCAGCGATATATTGATGCTGGCAAAACACTTTATAGAATTATTCTGCACAGAAAATAAAACAGAAAAGAAAACATTGTCTGCGGATGCGCAACAAAAATTAATGGGTTATGCTTTTCCGGGCAATGTTCGTGAACTAAAATCTGTAATAGATTTAGCTGTAGTAATGAGTGATGGACCTGTGATTGAAGCTGAAAATATTACGCTCAACACAACTTCTAAAGTAACAGATATATTCGCCAGCGGCAAAACATTAAGAGAGCATACCAATTTTATCATTCAGCATTACCTGGATAATAATAAAGGAGATGTATTGCTGGTAGCAAGATTGCTGGATATTGGCAAGTCTACTATCTATCGCATGATACAGAGTAAGGAACTGGTTATTAAATAAAGCGTTACCGGCATTTAAGAAGTACCTATGACAAACGACCACGAATTTCAATTACTGCAACGCAATTTTTACGAGGAGATACTCAACTTCATTCCTGCAGATATAGCTGTAATGGACACAGACGGGCGTTATCTTTTTTTAAACCCGCTTGCCATAAAAGATCCTGAAAGAAGAAGCTGGCTTATTGGTAAAACTGATGCTGACTATTTTGTACAATATGGCAAAGATATTTCTATAGCTGAGCACAGAAGAAGCCTGTTTAAGCAACTGATGGAAACAAAACAGCAGGTAGAGTGGGAAGAAGAAATGATTGATGGCAATGGTGAGAAAGAAATATTACTGCGCAAAATGTTTCCGGTGCCAGATGAACAGGGTGCTATTAAAATGGTTATTGGATACGGCATCAATATTACGGAAAGAAAAAAAATTGAAGAACAGGTACAACGCAGTGAAAAACGCCACAGGGATTTATTTAATTACAGCCAGGCGCTTATCTGCACACATGCACTTAACGGCACCATTCTTACTGCCAACCCTGCTATACTGAATGCATTGCAATACACGGCAGCTGAAATGATTGGCAAAAGCATCAAAGATTTTATACCAATGCAGCAACAAGGTCAGTTTGAAAAAAACTACCTGGATGTTATTAATAAGAATGGCCGCTCGCAGGGCGTATTTAGTGTGCTGAACAAAGCCGGCAAAAAAATCTATCTCTTATACCAGAATTATAAAGTGGAAGAACCCGGTGTTGAACCTTACATAATTGGTTTTTCTCAGGATATAACGCAACGTATACTGGCAGAACAGGAATTGATGCAGGCAAAAAAAATAACAGAAGATTCTGCTGCTGCTAAGAAAAACTTCCTGGCCAATATGAGCCACGAAATTCGTACACCCATGAACGGTATATTGGGCGTGGCGGCTTTAATGGCAAAAACACCACTCAACGATGAGCAGCAAAATTATATTGGCATTATACAGGATGCAGCCAATAACCTGCTGGCAATAATTAACGACATATTGGATCTTGAAAAGATAGAAGCCGGCAAAATGCAGTTGGAAGAAATACCTTTTAATATAGCAGACAAGATTGCGGCTACCATTCGCTCTTTTGGTTTCAAAACTGAAGAGAAGGGCATTCGTCTTGTTCATAAAAACCAGTTGCCGCAGGATATGCATGTAATAGGCGATCCGTTAAGACTGGTACAGATACTGAATAATTTCTTAAGCAATGCTGTTAAGTTTACAGAACATGGACAGATAACACTGGACACACGCCTGAAGTTTGATAAAGAAGACTGGATGGCGATTGAGTTTACTGTAGAAGATACTGGCATTGGTATTCCGGATGATAAACTTAAAAGCATTTTTACGCCATTCGTACAGGCAAGTTCCAATACCACCCGCAAATACGGCGGCACAGGTCTTGGTCTTTCCATTTGCAAAAACCTGATAGAAATGCAGGGAGGTGAACTATGGGTAGAAAGCAAAATGAATGAAGGTTCTGTTTTCCGTTTCATTATTCCGTATAAAAAGAATGATGCTCCTGTTACAGAAAGCATACAATCTCCGTCTACCAATTACAGTTTGTTGGGCAAAAGACGGGTGTTGGTAGCGGAAGATGTGGAGCTAAACCAGTTTTTGGCCAAACATATCATGCAGGGTTGGGGCTTTGATGTAACCATTGCAGAAAACGGGCAAAAAGCAGTGCAGGCTTTAGAGGAAGCTGATTATGATCTTGTTTTGATGGATATACAAATGCCGGAAATGGACGGCATTACTGCGACCCAGCATATCCGTAAAATGCCCAATAGCGGAAAAGCAACTATACCTATTATAGCGCTTACCGCTAATGCATTGAAAGGCGACAGCGATACTTATATTAATGCGGGCATGAACGATTATTTATCTAAACCATTTACAGAGGCAAGCCTGTTTGCCATTATAAAACAAAACCTGGAGGGAAAAATGAGCACACCAATTGAAAACGGACAGCCATCTGGCCAACCGGCACCACAGCAAAGTAATAATGGGGCTCCTGTGTATGATCTTACTATGGTGCGTTCTGTATCTGGTGGTGATGAATCTTTTATAAAAAAGATGGTGCAATTATTTATAGAAACTGTTCCACCTGGATTGGCAGATTTAAAAGATGCACACAGCAAACAAGATTGGGTACGCATGGGAAAGCTGGCGCACAAGCTGAAGTCGACTATAGATTCAATGGGTATTGCAAGCTTGCGGGATGATATCAGGACCATTGAAGCTGCTGGCAAAAACCCGGAAAATACTGAGCAGTTGGAACCCCTGATTACAAAAGTGAACGATGTAATTACTACCTGTATCGCCCAGTTAAAGGCTGATTTTTCCCTCTAAGCCTTCCCGCAGGTATAAAAAATTCCGGGATTGGGAACAAAATTTTAAAGCTCTTTTAATTTGATGGCTGAAAACCAATGGATTGATGTAAAAAAACGCTTTGGCAGCATTGTTGAATTTCCTACAGCACAAGATGAAAACAATGCAAAAAGCTCAGCCGAAAATATTTGTAGTAGAAGACAATCCTGTATACCAGACGCTTGTCTTGAAACAATTAGAAAACATTAGCCAGGACATTCGTGTATTTAGTACAGGAGAATCCTTTTTAGCAGAACTGGATCATCAGCCAGACCTTATCATTCTTGATTATAACCTGGATGGAACTTTTACCGGTTATGATGTATTAAAGCAATTAAAGAAGCAACCTATCTCTTCGCCCGTTATATTTTTCAGCAGCAATCTTGAGCTGTCTGTAACTTCTTCCATTCTTAAATTGGGTGTGGTAGAATATATTGAGAAAACCATTTTTACCCTTCCACGTTTAAAAAACACCATTACCCGTGTATTGGAAAGCTCTATGGGTCTAAGATATTTGAATTCATAGAACGCTCGCAAAAAATTCCTTTCATTCTTAAACGAACCTTTATACAGTTTGCCCGTTTCTAAATATAACCAGCAAATTTTATTATGGCTGTTTATACCATTCGGGCTGTTCAACAAATACCGGCAGATATAAATACGGTGTGGGATTTCTTTTCCCGCCCAGACAATCTTCAGCAGATTACACCAAAATCGCTTGATTTCACTATTATATCAAAGCATAATGGCAATAAGATTTACGCAGGCCAAATTATAGAATACAAATTACGGCCATTGCTGGGCATTCAGTTATACTGGATGACGGAAATTACGCATGTACAAGACCGTGTGTATTTTGTAGACGAGCAACGCTTCGGCCCTTACGCACTCTGGCACCATCAACATCATTTTAAAGAAATACCAGGTGGCATTGAAATGACAGATATTGTTCATTATAAAATTCCTTTCTGGTTTTTAGGAGATATTGCCAATGCATTATTTGTGCGAAGACAATTAAAAACAATTTTTGATTTCCGCTATCAAAAAACGAGTGAAATGTTGGGAGCGTTTAGTGGAGAGAGATCTCCATTAATATTTCGCTAGAAGTTCCATCTGTTCATAGTTCGAGAGTTTGTGGTTCGGAAGTTCGCAGTTCTATATGCTACGTTCTTGCATCCGCAATAATTGTTTCTATTATCAGCAACAAAGAATTAAAGCAACTATTCCGAACTATCGAACTAAGAACTCGCAATAACTATCCTACCCAGGAATTCTGCTAATGTATTTCTCCACTTCTTTTATCTGGCTTACTATCTGAGGTGTGGTAGGTTTTAATGCTTTTGCTTTGCGGAAGAAATCTTTTGCTGCGCGAAATTCTCTCTTAGTCATCATAATGCTGCAAAGCTGCAGAAAAGCAGCGGCCTGGTTTTCTTTGTCTGGCAATCCTTTTCTGATGGCAGAACGGATATAAGACTCCGCCTGGCGGATATCATTTTTTTGCATAGACAGCATGCCCATTTGCAAAAGGCTGGCACCCTCAGCTTCTTTCATAGGCATACCCAGGTCGAGCCCTTTTTTCATGTTTTTTTCAGCACCATCAAAGTCTTGCTTCATCATGGCAATATTGCCTTTGAGCGTGTAATAAACAGAGCGGATAGGCTTGTACATAAGGCCGGGAAACTTAATGGAATTGAGCACTTTCTCTGCACCGTCCATGTCTCCGGCCTCCATATATTCCTGTATCAAACGAAGCGGGCCAAAAAAGAAATGACCAAAGATGAGAACGATGCCTACCAGGTAAGCAGGAAATGCAGCCCAAAAGCTATGCCCCCAGATATTAACCACCAGGCCCAGCGCAATCAGCGCAATGCCAATATAAAGACGATAACGAATAACAATATTGTAAAACTTCATACTTGTAACCCTTTTTAAAAGGAGGCAAATATAGTCTTTAGTCAGGAGTCTTCAGTCGTGAGCCAGGAAATCATGATTGCAACTTATCAATTCCTGAATTCTTCTCGACTTCGCCTAAAGACTACCGACTATTGACTGTCGACTAACGGCTACTCCCTCGCGTCATTCACTTCAATCCAATAGCCATCAGGGTCTTGAAAATAAATTTGTTTAACGCCGTCTACGCGTTTGGTGAAGGTTTGCTTCTCGCCCGTCCAGCTTTCAAAAGGCACATTGGCTTTTGTGAGGCGGGGTATAAATGCTTCCACAGAGGCCACGGTGAAGCAGAGATGGGTATTTTTTTCTTTGGGCAATGGCGTTTGTACGCCAGAAATAATATGCAGGTGGCTTTTAGGGCCGATCAAAAACCAGGTATGGCGGCCATCATGAAAAGGTTCGGGGATGGTATCCAGTCCAACAACTTTCTGGTAAAAATCTGTGCTGGTTTTAAGATTTAAAACGTACAGCGCTATATGGTTAAGTCTTGCGCCGGAAGACTGGGCATGAGATGGGTTGTAACAAAATAGAGCAGTTAACAGCAATACAAAAAGCAGCAATTGTTTCATGTTGATTCTACATTTTTAGGCAGTCAAGGTACAGATTAAACAATTGCGAAGACATTAAATCCTATTGCATTAACGCTTGGGAGAATAACCGGAAACGCTTATTTTTGCCGCCCACTGGCCCTGTAGTTCAATGGATAGAATAGAAGTTTCCTAAACTTTAGATACAGGTTCGATTCCTGTCGGGGCTACTTAACACTTTCGGTTACTCCCTATTGCCGTGAAAATCCTTTAAACACGCCTGAACCAGGATATTTGGCATCGTTCATAAATAATATTCTGCCACCTTTTACTGCCACAAAATAAACATCGAAAGTTTTTGCTTTGCCTTCTATATCGGAGAAAAACAATTGCCAGTTGCTGAGTGATTTAAAACTGCCACTGCCTTTTGCAGATGCCATCTTTGTTACACCACCATAAGAGTTGGCCGCTATTAAATCCCAGCTATAAGACTGGCCACTGCTAAATACAAATTTCTCGGAAGAAGTGTAAGTGCTCATGCCCATATAAGCGCCAGTAGCATAACTGGCCCAAAAACTATTGCTGGAAAAACGATCTGTCCAACCGCCGGTATTGCTTAAATCAGCCGCTGATACAGCAAACCTATTTTTATCTTTTATGGCATCCAGCTTATTTACCAGGTCAAGGTTACTGTCCCAGCGTACAGTTTCCGGATCAAAACCAAAGTATTGAATAAAAGTATTTTTATCTGGAGATACTACTTCTAGCCAGCCACCCGTCCGCCTAAACAAAACTATAAATTTCTCTTGCCCACTGGCATTTTCTACTGCATAACCCATAGCCATGTTTACCATTCTATACCCGTTAATATAAGTCGTCTTGAAGTTTTTTAAACCAGCGTATCGTGGAGCAACCAATGCATCCCAGGCCTGGTTGGTTGCCACCAATTGCGCTTTACCATCTTTATAAGGCAATGGATAATGCAATAACACTTTTACATTTCCCTTGCCCACTTCCACCCAATCTTCCTGCACAGTGCTTACCCAGCCATCATCAAAATTGGTGCTGTTAAATGCGAAACCATCTTTCTTTGCGGCAGTAGTTGTAGTAACTGTATTGGTGTTGGCATTATCAACAGTGTTATTGGCAACATTATTATCTGCAGGCTTTTTTAAATCCAGTGAAGCCATCATTTTATCAACTTCTGGCAGATAAGTGTCGGTATTAGTTAAAGTAACAACTGCAGTTCGTTTACCATAGCCCGTTATAGTGGTAAGCAATACTGCTGTTGGTGAATTGTTTATATTGCATTTGGCAAGGCCCGGTTTAATTTTCCAGCCATCTTCTTCTTTTACTTCCTGCAACTGTGGTGTTTCAGTTACGTTGTATGATTTTACTATCAGTTGCTGCCAATCGTCTTCAAAATCCTTATCAATATCACCCAGGCTTGCAGAGCTTTGTACTAAAGCTACCTGGCACCAGGTTCCTTTTTGTTTATTAGTAACGGAATAAGAAACCAATCCAGGCTTTGTTAATTTGTTCCATCCGGCTGGTGGTGTATAGCTAATTATATCGAATGTTTCCTGTTGACCTGCACAACCCATCTGGGCAATCAACAGTAAAACAACACATATCTGTTTCATGGTCTTCATTTTGTGTAAAACTGTTTTATTCTGGCAGTTTTTACAATCCCGTAAAAACGGTATTTTATTCTTTGCGAATGCTGATATTGCTAATGTAAGCGCCTATGCTATTGTCGTTGCTGTTATTGTTCACAAGCAAGCCTGTAAGTTGAAGATCGACGGGTATTCCACATAATTTACAGTCTGCTCCATAAGTCATTTTAAAATCTGTCGGTTTAATTACCTGCTTGCCGTTTACAAAAATAGAGAGTAATCCATCTTTCAACTGAACACTTATATGCACTTTTGATTTTTTATTCGTAAACTCTCTAAGCGCATATTCAGCCCTGATTCCTTTGGAGAAATTTTGTTCATTGGGGTCTGGTGTGTTATGAATATCTACTCTTAATATGCCACGATAATTATTGTTATTATAGTCATCTTCGTTGCCGGATTCTGCTCTTATTTCAATAAGAGCACCCTTGCTGCCTGCACTTATGCCTCTTACATCGTTATTGGTAATAATGGTGTGATTAGTGAGTGTAACCGTAGCAGCTGCACCCGTTCTGCCACTATAGTTCTTATCGGTTGCCAAATCATATTCAAGCGTAAAGCTTTTGGGCAAGGGCGTCTTCATCAAACTGGGCTTGATAGCTCTACCGTAGCCAAGCTTTAACCAACGGCCTTTCTCTCCAGCTATACTTTCTACAGAATATGCTTTGGCTCCTGCTTTATAGTAATACCAATTAATTGGCTCCGAACCTTCTGTATTAGCACTAAAATCCTCTTTAAAATGAATACCCGGTTCGTTACTAACGGTAGCTGTAATCGCAGTGAGGTTATGATTGTTTCTGTTTTTGTAAGCATCCATGCGTGCTTTTAACTGATCGTTGTTGGCTGGTGTGTATGCAACACCTTTTACTTTGGCAGAGTCAAAAAAATAATTGTAGATATACTCATAGTTAAGATGATGGGTAAGCGATGCATACATTTCGTAGCGTTTATTGCCATCTTCTTTTGCTGCATGTGGAAGCAGAATGGCTATCCACAATGGTTTTGCGTCTTTCATTTTTTGAATGGCAGCAGCATCTAATTTGTAAACGGGATAATACATCGTGTTTGGCCCGCGTTTAAATACATCCCAACTGCCTGTAATAATATCATGATAAGTAAATTGCCAGTTGGTCACCATGGCTGGTTCACTTAGCTGGCTTTTGTATTTTGTTAGCAGTTGTTGAATGTTGTCACGGTATTGATCTATCTCAGTTTTTCTCCTGCTAATTATACCGTTTTTAGTGGCTTCATCCTTACGGTACTCTTTGCTTAGATCTTCTTTTATCAAACTGTCTTGCAGGTAATCCATCCTGCTCAATGCTTTCTGCAAAAACTCTCCTTTTGATACTTGAATAATTGGCAACTTATTTCCCGGTGCCAGGTAAACCGCATCCCAATCGTTTATCCAGGTAATGTAAGGATACACGTTAGGATCAATCCGTGGATCACGCCCTTTCATTTTCTTTTCAGCATCCAATGGAGTTTCGGCCACACGGCCATTGGGCTGCATGGTAAAATACCATTCATCCGGTTTGCACATAAAATCAATATTCCAATAACCGCCCAGCATATTAGCCGCTATATAAAAACGCGGGTAGCCTGTTTCTCCTACCGGCCTGAATCGTTTTTGGGCATCCAGGTAATTAAATTCAACATCCCAAATATGAAACAACACACTGTAATTATTCTCATTTACATAACGCTGGTATTCACCTAAACCTGCAACTGGCGTATATGTCTTCTGTACCCACTCGGCAAACTTATTTACATAGGCCATTTTTTGCTTGCCTGTAGCAGTTGTGGGTGTTTTGAAATTACGATCGTAATAATTGGTAGGATCCCATCCTATAACGCTGTCCTGTAAACGCTCTTTTGCTGACAACTGCGCAAAACCTTTTACAAACACCAGTACAGCAAGCACGGCAAATATCCATTTCATCATTAAACTTATTTTTTGATTTTATTTTTTATTGAATGGCGCAAGAATGCCTTTGCCTTCCAGCGTAAAGCCACTATTGACGGTTACTTTTGTTTCCAGCCCAACCAGGGTTATATCCGTTTTTACACCAACATCCTCCGTTTTTCCGTTTACCGTTTTTATTTCTGAAGCGGTTGCTTTTACTTCTACACCCGCTTTTACCCCAATGTCTGAAAGGCCTTTATCCTTGCTAAACTCTGCCACCACTTTCAGGCTTCCTTCTGCTTCCAGTTTAAACGGACCAGTACCCATTGCTATTTCTTCGGAAGGGCCAAACTCTATAGTTGCATTCATGAAAGATTGACGGATATAATCAAATGTATTTTTTGCATCCCTGATGTTTTTATCGTTCTGGCGCATTTCAGCAGAGAAAATTTCGATGTTGAATAAATCAATATCCAGCTTTGAAATTGTTTCGTAACAAGTGGTTGAAATACTGCCCAAGCCTAATTTAACGGTGAACGTATCCTGGCATTTTGGATCTTTAAACTCGCCTAGTTTATTTTTTTTGTTAGCCCCTTCGTTAGGTTGACAGTTGTATGAGGTAATTTCCGAGAAACGAAATTCTTCATTGGAGAGAGCTCTTAACCACAAAAGTTTATCACTTAATTTTTCTGCTTCATATTGTTCTGGCCAGCTTCCATACAATTGCAAGCTTGAAAGCTGGTTGGCATAGTCTTTTGTCAATTGCAAATACTCTTTGTACATAAACTCCAACGGCGTGTTGTATGCTTTCAAAAATTCATCACTGCGTTTTTTATATTGCGGGCAAAAATCTACGTTGGGTTTTCCTTCACCTGTTTGATCATTATCGCGTTTTTTCAGTTCCTTCATATCATTATCGTACGACTGTCTTAACCTGGCGCCTTCGCCATTTTCAAATGCTGCTTTTTTTTCTGCAAGGCTTAGCACTTTTTTCAACCATAGATCAGATAATTCCATTTGTTTTTTACCAGAGATAGCACCATAACGTGGCGCAAATCCCGGATCTATGCCTGCAATGCCATTGGTAAAAGATGCTTTCAAAATTTGTGTGCCGTGCTGTACTCTTGCATTTTGTGCTTTCTGGGCATTTACAACTGCTTCATCTTTAAGCTTTGTTAGTGCAGCAATTTCTTTTTGCAACTCGAGATCTGAATATTTTCCAGGTGCCCAACAAACAATCATCAACAGATTGGGGAAATGGTGGCGCCTGCATGCCACCGAGGTTTAAAAGATCTTTTTTTGATGCAACAGGCATACTATAATCGCTGGTTTTTAATTTATAACCCAGTTTACTTAATTGCGTTTCTTTTTCAGGGCTATAATATTTCTCCATGGCTTTTTTTGCAAAAGAGATGGCTTCCGTTGTATTGCCTTTGCTCTCTGCAATTTTAGATTTCACCATATTTGCCTGTGGATGAAATACGCATAAAAGCAATGTTTTCTTTGCATATTCATCTGCTTTATCCATATCGCCCAAACCATACCATGCTTGTGAAAGATTATTGAGAATGGAACTATTCTGCGGATATTTTTTATCCAGGTAATTCAATGCAAGCAATGCCCATTCTTCTGCACCTGCCATGGTTAGAAAAGCTGCATAATTGTTTAGCATATTTGCATCGTTGCTTTTTGCAGATTGTTTTCCCAAAACATATATTGCTGCTTTGTATTTGCCCAACATCCATAATTGAACAGCAGCGTTTGAAATACCCAATCCGTTTCCCTGCATTTTTTTGCTTATCCATTGCAAAGCCTGTTCACAATCACTCAATTCTTTTTGAGTAAAGCGTGCAAATACTGCTGTGTTTAGTTTTTGTATGAAAGCAGCAAGATTTGCTTCCGTAACTATTTGCTGATTGGCAAGTGCAATCCTGCTTGCATCCTTCAAGGGAACAATCCTGTTTTCATCTTCCCATGCTTTTGCCAGTTGCGCATCTGTTACATTGGAAACGTTTTTTGAAATGGTTTTCATATCAGGCATTTTAATACCCATACTGTCCATCATTCGTTTTGTTTCCGGATCAAGATTCTGCAATTCTTTTTGTGCCTCTTTCATCATTTCCTGCATCTCCTTTTGCGTAGGCGCTTTTTCTGTTGTAGTTGTTTTCTTATTTGGCTGTGCCTGCAGGTGAAGGCAAATGCTTCCTGCAAAAATTGCCGTCAATAACTTTTTCATGCTTGAATAGTTTTCAATTATTACATAGCCCATCTCTTAACAGTCCAGGTTCCGGATTTGGTTCCTGTTGTCCATGTGCCACTCATTTCCGAAGTGGTTTTATTAAAGCTGGTGGATGTGTAGGTATAAGTAACGTTATCGTTGGTGGTGTAACTAGCCACCATTACATTGTTCTTCACCGTAAAAAGGCCGGCTGCTATTGCCATATTGCTACCATCATTTTTTAACAGCCAGAATGTGCGATCGTTTAAGCGTAAATTAAGCGGTGCTGTTCCTGCTTCACCATTTGTTTGCATGGTACCACGCCATGAACCTACTACCAGGTCATTGTTGATGGTAAATGAAGGAGCGGGAGCAGGCGCTGCATTGGTATTGTTTTGAGGTGCTGGGGCGGGAGCTGCATTATTTGTTGGACGTGGTGCAGGTGCTGGTGCAGGGTTGCTTGTAGGCGTAAATTCAAACTTTAACAGGATAGCATAATCTCCATGATCACGTGCATTACCCAATGCTGGTTCATTGTATCGCACTTCCATTACACCATTGCCCCAGCCATAATTGCTTTTGCAAAAGCTAATAAGATTAGGCGTATTCAATGCTGCTACAAAAGGTGTAAAGTCGCCGGATTTTTTCATGCCGATAGGACGGGTACCAGCATGTCCTAATTCGCCCTGGTCTCCCGCCGGGCGGGTAGCAGATATACCCAAAGAAGCACCTTGTATTAAAGCCCCAGCAAGATCTCCACCAGCAAGGTGAAGCCCAATCATTACAGGCGCTATTCTTTGGTTAAGGCTGGCAACAAAACTACCAACAGTAGACGCAAATGCGTTGGAGTTATCTGCAACAGGATCCTGCTCCCATGCTGTAGGAATAACAGTCACAAAATCTCCATCGCCCATATCAAACTCTCCCAGTAATACGTTGGCATTAACCAGGTCTCCTGCACGGATACCGCCCTCCGGGGATTCTGATCCTGCTTTTACACGATTGCTGAAAGCACCGGCTTTTTGACCATATACATCGGTTCTTCTTTCAAATTTATTAATGCGGGGGTTTCCATTTTTATCAGACGAAGACAAAGTGAATTGAAAAAAAACTTCATCGCCTCTTCCATCCATACCTAAAATATCGTCCCAGGTTTCTCGATAACATTTAAAACCAAGAAATGTAATTTTTACTCTGCCAGACTGCGCCTGCATTTGGATGCTGGCAAATATGGCCAGTACAACAATCATTATTTGTTTCATTACTCAAATTGCTTTAGAAGGTTAAAAAACTTTTGGGTGGTTGATTTTTGTTGGCGTAAAATTCTATTACTGCAACAAAAATTTCTATCATGGAAAAACGGGAAATTTTAATCAATGAAAAATCATGGAAAAACGGGAGATGATGGGAATTAATACTGCAAATACATTTGAGATTTGACAAGCCAAATATCCTACCTTACATATATGCACCAGGAATTTGAATCTCCGGAAGAATTGCGTGATACCATAAAATGTTTTTGGTACAACAGCAGACATTATGGTGATCAAGTATCAGGCTTTGAAGTAATACCTGATGGTTATGCTGAAATCATTTTTCATTTCGGAAGCGGATGCAGTATTTCACAAAATGGAGTGCTGCAATTGCTACCATCTCCTTTTATGGTAGGCTTGCTTAATCAACCGGTTATTTTTTATTCAAAAGATCGTTTGCAGATTATTGGCATCAGGTGTTTTCCCTGGACTGTATTTGACTTGCTGGGACTTCAATCTGGCAACAACAGTGTGCATACATTTGAACATCCCCTCGCAAAGCTTCAACCACAACTCAATGAATACATCGCTAAAGAAAAGATAGAAGATGCCATTAATTATGTGAAACAATATTTCCTGGATGCACATTCGCAAATTGCTGTTGACAGCATGCTCTACAAAGCGGGCATTGCAATGAGAAAAGCGAATGGCTCTATACCTGTAAGCCAGGTAGCAGCAGCAGCGCATGCAACAGTTCGCACACTGGAAAGAAATTTCAAACAATCATCCGGTCATACCGTAAAAGATGTATCTGCATTGATCCGTTTTGAACAAGTGCGCAATCAATTATGGCTTCATCCAGAATCTAACCTGGCAGGTCTTGCACATGAGTTTGGCTATACAGATCAATCTCATTTAAGCAGGGAGTTTAAACGCTATAGCGGCACTACACCTGCAGCATTTGCCAAAAAAACAAAGAAAAGGAAACAAGGTGTGGGCAACGATTTTGTCGCATTTGTACAAGCTTAGCAAAAGATCATTCCGGAATTTTGTGTTGTAATCATTCATTAAAACAACACAAGATTATGTTACTCCAAAATAAAAAAATCGCCATCCTTGGCGCAGGTCCGGTAGGGCTTACTATGGCAAGATTGCTGCAACAGCAGGGCGTGGATGTTACCGTTTATGAAAGAGACAAGAATGCACAGACAAGAATCTGGGGCGGCACGCTGGATCTGCATAAAACATCCGGGCAACTGGCCATGAAGAAAGCTGGTCTGCTGGAGAATTATTTTGCTACAGCAATACCCATGGGAATAAAAATCGCAGATGCAAAATCAAACCTGATATATACCAAATCCATTACACCCGAAAATCAATACGATAATCCTGAAATCAACAGGAATGATCTAAGGAAAATGTTGCTTGCCAGTTTAACAAATGACACAGTTGTTTGGGACAGAAAATGCACCGGGCTTGAAGCACTGCATGGCAAATGGTTATTACAATTTGAAAACGCACCTGATGCAACTGCAGACATTGTTATTGTTGCCAATGGCGGTATGTCTAAGGCAAGACGCTTTGTTACTGATACTGAAGTAGAAGATACAGGCTCTTTCATTATACAGGCAGATGTGCCGCAGCCTGAAATAAACTGCCCGGAGTTTTATAAATTTTGCGATGGCCACAGGGTAATGACTGCACACAATGGCAATTTGTTAGTAGCTAATCCGTTCAACAGCGGCGCATTAACCTACGGCATTATTTTTAAAAGACCCAATGAATGGATTACTGGCAATGAAATAAATTTCCACGATAACGACAGTGTTCGCAAATTTCTTTTAGATAAGTTTTCAGACTGGGATGATCTATATAAACAACTGTTTCACTCAACTACATTCTTTGTTGGATTAACCACAAGAAAACTACCATTGGACAAACCCTGGAAAGATGATCGTCCATTGCCAATAACACTTATTGGAGACACTGCGCATTTAATGCCACCATTCGCCGGGCAGGGTGTAAACATAGGGCTGGTAGATGCTTTAACGTTATCTGTCAATTTTACTGAGGGAAACTTTGATAGTCTAGAAACTGCTATTAAAGATTACGAACAAAAAATGTTTGTATACGCTAAAGCAGCACAGTTAGAATCTAGCCAGAATGAGAAAGAATTGCATAACCCTGCGTTTTCTTTTTTGCAGTTTTTTCAATAGAAAATTAAAGCTCAATGAGAGGCTATTTGAATTAATTGAAAAATTCAGATTGTGAGTCATATGTGGTAAAGTGCATTATTATTTATCCTGTATTAGCTGATGCCATTCTAACCCTTTTCACATATTGCTTTGTAAAACTGTTAGTTTTCGCCCTTTCATTAATTATTGAGTTTACTTTTAGCATGCCATTTTTATCAATAAATATGCCTGTAACCTCTGAAGTTATCTTTTTATAACTAATTTTTTTATTGTTGACATAGAACCTATCTTTTTTTATCAGCTTTAATATCTCTGGTACAAGAAATTCAAAGTTTTCTTTTGAGGAAAAGACAGAATCGTCTAAATAAGCTGTAAAAGTTACATTATGTATTGCTGCTAGTTGTTGCAATTGTAATCCGGTTCTAATAAATACTAGGTTAGCAATTATGGGAGAGGTTGGTGGTCCTTGTTGAAGCGCTCCTTTGAATGTAGTCAGCTTGGTTAATATATGAGACACCGTTGGAGAGAAGTCATGATCTCTATACATTTTAAAAACCATGTGGTGATTGATATTGAGAAAAAAATCTTTGATATCAACAGAAAAAAAGTATTTGTTGTGACGATGGGCTAATGCATTAAGAATATTATTTTTCCCTCTAACAGAACCGTAAGCGTAATCAGGAAATTCAATATGCTGATACAAAAATGAATTCAACCTCCTTTGTAATTTTTTTAACTGTCCATAGCTTGGATAAAGCTTCCTGTATTTTACAACCCCTCCTTCCTGTTGATTATTTCCATACTTCTTCTTTGGCTTTTCTGAATAATAATAATAACTATCTATTTCTTTTATAACAGCGTCGATCTCCTGTTGAGAAGATCTGAGAATATAATACAAATGCTTTAGCGTATAAACCATAAAAAGAAAGGCCAGGGTTAGATCATTTTACCTTTCATTAGTTTCCAAGCAGCAGTTAAAACAACTTTCAATCCATTACAAATGGATTTTCGGAACCTTGACTTGCTTACCTGTTCGTTTTTGAAAGATACAGTTAAGTAAATTTTAAAATAATCCCGAGATAAATTGCAACCGATCTCTGATTTGATTTCGCATCCTTTTTTCTGATGATGCTTTTTCTTTTTTAATGAGTTTTTGCTCATAAAAGTTGTTTAATGTTAAAGAAGCAAAATCGCTTCTCCGTAACATTAATCATCAAACAACCCATGAATGTTGCTATCTCTTCCCCCCGGCTTTCATCTTTTATTTCCAGCGGCCGCCCGTAAAGGGCGCTGGTTTAAACCATAAAGGTTGTGTAACTAAATACACTTTACTGTTCTTGGGTGTAAAAAGGAAAATCAAAGAATCTTGCGCAACTTATAAATTTAGTCGCCAATGAATAATAATTATTTCCAACACTATGTTAATTATAAACCTGCCAGCGAATAATTTGTACTTCTTCCCCCGCTCTCTTCCTTTACCAATATATTTTTATTCACTAAGTCTTGTATATCTCTTAGCGCCGTATCCTGAGATGTTTTGGCAATCTTTGCCCACTTAGATGTATTCAGCTTTCCCTCAAACCCATCCAATAATTTATTCAGCATCAGTTGCTGGCGTTTGTTTAATATAGTGCTGGAATGTTTCTCCCAAAATTTTGCTTTGTTCATTACCAATGAAAGCGTTTCATCAGTAGCTGTTAATGCACGATCCAAACATTGCAAAAACCAGGTAAGCCATAAGGTTATGTCCATTGATCCTTTTTGCGTGCTTTCCAGCATATCATAATACGCAGATCGCTCCTTTCGTATTTGCGCACTCATACTATAAAATCGCTGTACAGATGCATCCGCCCTTGAAAGTTGCATATCTGCAATGGCACGTGCAATGCGACCATTACCGTCATCAAAAGGATGGATGGTTACAAACCAGAGATGCGCTACGCCTGCTTTTATTAAAACATCCATGCTACTATCTTCATTAAACCAATTGATAAACCGGTTCATTTCATCATTTACCCTATCTGCATCAGGAGCTTGAAAATGTATTTTCTCTTTTCCCATTGCACCTGAAACTACTTGCATGGGATTATCTTTCGTATTACTTCTCCACGCTGCTACATTAATTGTATGCATACCACTTCTGCCTGTTGGAAACAACGCAGCATGCCAATTAAAAAGCCGATCCGCAGATAATAATTGCTGGTGTTGTTGCGTAGCATTCAGCATCATTTCTACAACACCCTCAACATGACGGTCGGCTGGTATCAGCCCGGCTATATCCATCCCCAACTTGCGGGCTATGGAAGACCTTACCTGGTCTGTATCTAATACTTCGCCTTCTATTTCGCTTGATTTTATTACATCTAAAGTAAGCGTTTGCAAATTCGCCTCTGCCTGTAAATGAAAGCCCAAGCTTTCCATCCTTCCCAATAATCTTCCCTGCCGGTTATGCACGGTTGCCAGCAAAACGGCTAGTTGTTCTTGCTTCCAGGTAAAGTTGGGCCAATTAGGCAACTGATAAATATAGACCTGCATTCTCCGCAAATTATGCGGCGAATATACAATTTATTTACCGCATTTAGCTTAATCGCCGCATATTTTGCGGTGATTATAAATTTTATTCACCGCAAAATGCGCCCTTGGCAAATACTCAATTGGCTTTTGTTCTGATTTATACAATCCCATTTTTGCCCCCTTCATATCTTTGATACCGAAGATTTAGTCCGCCATGAGGTATTTAGAAATTGAACCATCGCACAAATTGAAGCAGTATGTAAAATGCTTTTACCTCTTTGAATCTGACAGTAATGCCAGTTTTGAAGACAAGGCATTTGCAACAGGCTGCGTTGAAATTATGTTTAACCTTGGCACAGGGTCATGGCAAACTGAAGTAAACAGTGAATTTATTACTACTCCTTCCGTTGAGTTGTGGGGGCAGATCATACAACCATTAAAATTTAGATCGATTGGTAAGAATACAATGTTTGGCATCCGCTTTTATCCGCATACAACTTCTTGCTTCTTGGGTGAACATATGGAACAGTTCAACAATCGTGTATCCAGTCTAAGCGATGTTATGAACCAGGCAACTGCGCAACTGCACATGCAATTGTTAGAAGCAAGTGATCTAAAAAAAAGAATTGAAATAGTTGAAACGTTTTTATGGCAGCAGCTATCTCGTTCTTTAAAAACAAGCAGCAGGGTTCAGCTAATCGGTAATATCATTGAAGAAATAAAAAAAGAAGATTTTTTTGACAACATCGAAAACCTATCATCCAGGTATGGCATTACATCCCGCTATCTTCAAAAATTATTTTTACAATACACCGGCTTAACCCCTAAACTATTCAGCAAAATAAACCGCTTTCAAAACAGCCTGCTGTTGGTAAGTAAACAAAATACATCTCTTACTTCCATCGCTTATGCAACCGGATATTTTGATCAATCACATTTTATAAGAGAATTTAAATCATTCACAGGCGATACCCCATCCGGTTATAACCCGGAGAATTCTTCAGCAGTACTTGCATCTGCCAATAAATAGTACCTGTTCCGATCTATACAATTTCAGCTTTCCACGTCATAGTAGTTTTGTTATTATAAAAATGACAACAAGATTATGACTACCAATTTTGAAAAATTTAAACAGCTTCACTACGCAAATGAGTTACTGATACTTCCAAATGCATGGGATGCTAAAAGTGCGCAAACTTTACAGGAACTTCAGTTTCCCGCTATTGCTACTTCCAGCATGGCTGTGGCCAATAGCCTTGGGTATGATGATGGAGAAGTGATGCCACTGAAAGATTACCTATTTGTTATAAAACGCATACTCTCTTTGTTGCAAACTCCCCTTACAGTAGATTTTGAAATGGGTTATGGCAATTCAGACAAACAGGTTGCTGATAACATCTTAATGCTTGCAGAACTGGGCGTTGCAGGCATCAATCTTGAAGACTCATCTATTGCTAACACAGTAAGATCATTAAAAGATGAAAATGCATTTGCCAAAACTATTGAACATGCAAAAAGCAGCCTCACAAAAAAAGGATTTGAACTTTTCCTGAATGTACGATGCGATACTTACCTGCTGAATATAAAAAATAAGCAACAGGAAACACGCAAAAGAATCAAGCTGTATGAGTCATCCGGTGCTGACGGCATTTTTCTTCCATGCATTTGCGAACAACAAGATATAAGTGATGCAGTAAATCATACCTCTTTACCACTTAATGTTATGTGCATCCCGGGTTTGCCAGACCTTGATGAATTGCAGCAGCTTGGCGTAAAGAGATTAAGTGCGGGACCGTTCCTCTTCAATAAAGTATACAGCAGCATAGCAAATCTTACCAATAAAATAAAAGAAGACAAAAGTATAGCAACACTACTCTAAAAATTTATTCATTCACTAAAAACCAAAACATGAACCTACCTAAAAAAGCAACAGATGCCCATTCAACATTGGCAGCAGCTTTTAACACCGGCGATGTAGCCATAGTATTAAGCATGTACGATTACAATGGCATTATCGTTCCTGAACCTGGCAAACCTGTATCAGGAAAGCAACAGTTTGAAGAAGCCATTAAAGCCATTCTTTCTATAAAAGGAAAAATGGAAATTAAAACAGTGTATTGCCTGCAGGCTGGCGATGTTGCTGTTGGACGCTCTGAATGGAATATTACTGAAGGCAATGAAGTAAAAGTAAGTGCCAAAGGAATTGAACTGATGAAACAACAGCCTGATGGCTCATGGAAAATTGTGATTGATCATGCATTTGGTGCATTGGAAAATATGCTTGCGAATAACTAGCATACTTTACACTGGAAGAAGCCCCGCCTTAATAAGCCGGGGCTTCTTTATTATAATACCGAAATTCACCAAACCGCCTTTTCCTGCTTTTTCATTTTTCCTTCATCTTGGCGATCTATGTTTGTTTCAGTTAATCATTATTCAATCAAACAAACAAATATGAAAACGCTCCGTACCCTATCTATCGCACTGGCTTTCACTTCTTTATCCGCTATATCTTATGCCCAGGAAAAACCAGCTACTACCTATAGTGATGGACCTGAAGCCCGTATCGGCATCATCGGTGGTCTTAACATTGCCACTATTATTAAAACCAATGATCCTGATTTTTCATCAACCCCATTATATGGCTTTAATGCAGGCGGTGTATTACAATTACCATTAGGAAATGTGATAGCATTGCAACCGGAAGTACTGTATTCTCAAAAAGGTTATCGTGCAAAGGGAAGTGATGGCTTAACAGGCTATGATTATCGCCGTAAATTAAATTGTCTTGACATTCCTTTATTGTTGAAAATAAATCTTGGTAAAGAATTGGGCATTGTTGCCGGTCCACAGTACTCTTATTTGTTGTCTACCAAAACCACTTTTAACTCTGGTAGTGCAAGCTATATGGAAACAGTAAAAAATGATAACGACAATATCAGGAAAAATACTTTCGGTGGAGTGTTGGGGTTAGACATCAATCTTGATCATAATTTCTTTTTACGTGGTCGTTATACAATCGATTTTAAAAATAACAATGGCGATGGCACATCATCTACACCTGCTTATAAAAACCAGGTGTTCCAAATAGGGCTGGGCATATTGCTGTAATCAATCTTAAAATATTTAATCACCCTATACTATCCAGTAAATATCATTGAAAAGCGAACAAAGTCCTGGACCTTAAATGCAAAAACAGACCCTTTGCGGTCTGTTTTTATTTTATAGCAGAAACATAAAACAAAAGTAATTAGTCTTTTGCATCAACGCGATTCTTCAGCCAATTGTTTTGCAGCAGATGGCGCTATACCAAATCTTTGTTTATAACTGCGGCTGAAATGAGCACTACTCTCAAAGCCGCTTTCAAAAGCAGCTTCACTGGTATTTTTTCCCAGGTTGATAAGCAGGTTTTGTGCATGCAACAATCTTTTCTCCAGCAACCACTTACCTGGTGTAGTGTTGAAATGTTTTTGAAAATCTCTTTTAAATGCAGACAAGCTGCGGTTGCAAAGTTTGGCGTATACCTCCAGCGAAAGATTGAAACAGTAATTATCTTCCATTGTCCTTAGCAATGCATTTGATTGCGGTTCGTGCAATAAAGAACAGAAATAAGAACGAAGCGCTTCATTCTTTGGATTGTGCGCTATGTTTAAAATAAGTTCTCTAAACTTTAATTCCAACAGTGCCTTATCCGGGTCTTGCGTTTGCGCAAAATAGGAAGACATGGAATAGAAAAAGCCAGCCAGTGTTTCACTCGTATCCAATAGCATTAAAGGCTCGTACTGCTGCTGCGGTGGCTGATTGAAATTTTCGGCATTGCGAAGTGTATCGCATATGAACTCATCAGGAATAAAAAAAAGCAATACACAAAATCCTGTATCTGCAATTTGCTCAAGTATAAATCCACCCTTTCTTACAAATACGCAACTATCTCTTTGTATATCGTAGGTACCCTGAGATGTATGCCAGATTTTTCTGCCATCTATCACATAAAAAAGATAGTTGTATTGCGTCCACAAATCTGCAAAACGATTTTGCATCAACCTTGCTTCCATTGGGCAGTTGAATGCTGTAATGAGCGAGCTGCCGCAACTGAACTGCCTGTAAAATTCCGGGTGCTCCAATACCCGGTCGTAAAAATTTACCATCGCCACATTGATATTGGCTAAAGTTACTTAAAACCGGGCAATGGCGGTTTTGAACTTTACAGTCAAGGGTTTGAGCTCTACAGTCATTTTCAAAAAAGAAATCGCTGGTAATATTGCCTCATGAAATCAAATACCATTCACTTAAAACAACAAACAATGAATCCTAACAAAGCACTGTGGGAGAAAGGCGATTTTACCCGCATAGCAGACACCATGCGTGAGAGCGGTGCTCAACTTGTTTCTACACTTGGCATTACCAAAGGGCAAAAAATAATGGACCTTGGCTGTGGCGATGGCACTACGGCAATGCCCGAAGCAAAACTTGGCGCAGATGTAACAGGTGTAGACATTGCAGAAAACCTGGTTGTAGCAGGCAACAGTCGTGCAAAAAAAGAAGGCGTAACCAATTGCCATTTTTTTGAAGGCGATGCTACCGATCTTCGCGATTGGAAAGATGCTTCATTTGATATGGTGGTGAGTATTTTTGGTGCCATGTTTGCGCCAAAACCACTGGATGTAGCAAAAGAAATGGTGAGGGTTACCAAACCAGGCGGCAAAATTGTGATGGGCAACTGGATACCGGGAGATCCTACACTTGTTGCGCAAATCCTCAAGATAAGTTCTTCTTACACGCCACCACCACCTGAAGGTTTTGTAAGCCCTATGCTATGGGGAATTGAGAGCAATGTATTGCAACGCTTTGCACAAGCTGGCATTCCCAACGAAAATATCAGCTTTAGCAGGGAGACTTTTACATTTAATGGATCTTTTCCACCCGCAGAATTGGTGAGCCGTTTCAAAAACTATTATGGCCCCACCATGAATGCTTTTGAAGCTGCAGAAAAAAATGGCAAGGCAAATGAATTGCAGCAGGAGCTTGAAACATTATTCAGCAATCAGAACAAAAGTGATTCTGTTAGCACTACTTCTATACCGGCTACTTTCTTAAAAGTAACTGTGAAGCGATAATCTCTGTTGTTGATCCATGTAAGTAAAGTTTTAGTTTTGTGAATTGAGCTTGCTGATAGCAAACTCAATTCACTTTTTATTTTAATGATAAACTATTTCATACCGTTTAGGAAAGAACAGTTTTATTGAGCAAGCTTTAGCAACACAAATAGATTATCGTTTGCACATGCTCCTTACAAAATTGTTGGGGACACTCTTTTTATCATAAACCATTTGGCAATAGTGCAGGCTGTACGAGATGCACTGCTAACGCACAAAAGCCGTAAAGGAGGAGGCTGCCATTTTCTGTTTGGTTTTGTTTACCATACCCTGACATACCAACCCGGAACACGACTGCCATATTTCTATAAACCAACCCGCGCCTTTGCGGGTGCAGCTCACATTATAATAAGCGCAATTTTTAGATTGTTGCGAAAATGCCACGCTGTCCGTTACCCATTTAAAATGGTGGTTGTTACTGTAACCAATAGCGCAGGTGTCTTTCCCCAACACACCTGCTGCGTTATACAACCAGCAGGTTCTATTTGCATCAAAAGCCAGCAGGTTGCGCACAGAATCTGAACTGATAAAATAGTTAAACGCCTGGCAGGGATCCATCAACTGGCTTTTGGCAGGGCTGAATGCCAGTGAACAGCCTAGTAAAAACAGTATAGGTTTCATTTTACAGCGTTGGGGTTTCTATTCCCCACTTCCATCAATAAAACAATTTAAGCGCCATTTTTTCTGCTTCTTTCTGCTATCCAAAAAACTAAACCAATGCTGTTATTAATAGGCCACATTCTATGTCTAAGATTTCCAATAAGGTTTGTAATTAAAAGCAATCTTTATTTCGATAAGATTCTGACAACACGAAGTCCCAACCCTGCACTGCGGTAGTCATCCAATGTTGAGCCAGGTGCAGGCGCATAATTACGAAAAGCAGAACGCAGCATGCCTGGAGGATCGCCCCAGTCTCCACCACGTATAATACGACTGGTGCAGGAATCTTTCTGAAAAGCAGTTCCATTAGCAGGAACACCTTGATAAGACGTCGATAAACAATCAGCCGTAAACTGCATTACATTGCCTGGCATATCATACAACCCAAATGCATTGGCAGGGAAGGAACCAACCGGCGATGTGCCCACCCATTGATCTTTGCCTGCTGCAATACCAGTCCAGCCAGAGTCTGCGCCATAATTCATCAGTTCATGTGATGCAGTATCTCCCCAGGGATAAGCAGTAACAGAACCTGCACGGGCTGCATACTCCCATTCGGCTTCTGTTGGCAGCCGGTATTTATATCCTGTAGAAATGCTCAACCATTTTACATAATCATTTACATCTTTCCAGCTAAGGCAAACTGCAGGGTGTGTATCGTCTTGCGGAAAACCAAGATGCTCCCAGGATGCAGCAGGGTTCATAGCCCAGGGTTTTTCGCCGGGCAATCCACTCCACGCACAACCATTGCCTGCGGGGCGATTGGTTACCATCACAAAATAATTCCATTGCCCGCGGGTGATATGAAATTTTCCCATTGCAAATGCAGCAACAGTTACTTTATGTTGCGGGCCTTCCATACTATCGCGACCAGGTTCATTTTCAGGAGAGCCCATCATAAAACTTCCTCCGGGAATAACTACCATTTCAGGGCAACGGGAGCAATCTTTAAAAACCTGCCCCGGAGTTGTTTGTGCGTTTGCTACAATTATTGCAAGAATAAAATGGGCTACAGAAAGAAATACATGTTTTGCAGTCATAAAAAAATGTCTGCAGCAAACTTAATTAATTTAATCATTTGCCTACAGGGATCACCGTGAGTAATAATAAACTTCAAAAAAATGAAAAATAAATTTGCGTAAGCAAATCCTTACACATATATTTGTGTAAGCAAATACTTACATAACCCATTTTATGCAAACCAGAAGAGACGTTTTTCAAGCCATTGCAGATCCAACACGAAGAGAGATCATTCAACTTATTGCTGCGCAGTCGCTCAACCTGAATGCCATTGCAGACAAGTTTGATGTGAGCAGGCCTGCTATCTCTCAACACATAAAAATTCTTACGGAGTGCGGATTGATTACCATAAAACAACAGGGCAGAGAAAGGTATTGTGAAGCAAACCTGCAACCGCTTGACCAGGTAGCTACCTGGGCAGAACAATACAGGCAAATGTGGGCAGACAGGTTTGATGCATTGGACAACCTGCTGATAAAAATGCAATCGAAGAATAAAAAATCTGTCCGTAAAAAATAACTACCCACATTTATTATAACAATAAAAAAAAATCGTTATGGCAACAACAACAAAGAACATTACCAGCATTAAAGCAGAACCTGGCAAACAGGAAATATTTATTACAAGAGAATTTGATGCTCCACGGGAACTGGTATTTAAAGCTTTTACAGATCCCAAATTAGTAGTACAATGGCTGGGCCCTCGTGATCTTACAACTAAAATAGAAAAATTTGAACCTAAATCGGGTGGGGCTTACCGTTATATCCAAACCAGGGGAGAGCATAGCTTTGCTTTTCGTGGCGTAATACATGAAGTAAGTTTTCCTGAAAGGATTATACAAACGTTTGAGTTTGAAGGTTTGCCAGAAAAAGGACACGTAGCAATGGAAACTGCCCGTTTTGAAGCATTGCCAGGTGCCAGAACAAGATTGATCAATCAATCCGTTTTTCAGTCAGTAGCAGACAGAGATGGCATGTTACAGTCGGGCATGGAAGGAGGTGTGAATGATTCTTATGAACGCCTTGATGAACTTTTTGAAAAGGGTTTGGTGTAATGATGAAGTTTGCTAATGAAATAATCAGCAGTGGCACTACTGTTAAACATCATGACGTAAAAAACCCGGCAATAAAGCCGGGCTGTAAAACCATGTACTTACAAACGATGTGATGTGTTTATACTTTTAACCAACTGGGAGACTCCGAAGTTGGCTGATTTATTTTTATATAATTTCCATCCGGATCTTTTAGTGAAATAGACAACATGCCAAAGTTTACAGTGGATGGCCCTTCAAACATAACGCCTGTTAGCGTAAGGCGATCAATTATCTTTTGCAAATCTGTAGTAAGAAAACTTGCAGTAACGGAGTTGACTGGTTGCTGATCTGAAATATTAAAATCTACACCCGCAACGCCGGAATTAAAAAATTTAAGCTGATCGTCATCAATAATTGGATCAAGCCCCAGTATGGCCTGGTAAAACCCTTTGCTTTTATCCGTATTGCCTGCCCCAAATTCTATTTCATGGAGTCTTATTTTCATGAACAGTGATTTAGTGATTATAAAAGACGCAGGGATACGGCTTTTTGTTACAGTAGTTGCAGACAAAAAAACGGAAAAACTAAAAAATGTTGCTTTGCCAATCGTTAATTAAGCCTTAATAGTTCATCATCAAGATTAGACTGTGCTGTCTTTTTATGTGGCAGGGTATAACGGAGCGAGATTCTAAAACGTGCGCCAGGCTTTGTATTAGCGCTATATAAAATTGTCTTACGGTCTTCAGGCTCAGTGAATTTTAACTTGCCGCCGCCTAGTAACCCCGCTTCTGCGCCCAGGCTAAATTGTTTTGCAAAACGGTATTGCCAATTGGCCCCCAGCTCAAACTGACGGAGCTGCAGGTATACGTTAGAAGAATTGGTAGGAAAATCGTTTTTGTTTTGAATCTGGAAACGATTGCCTGCCGGCCGCACCAGGAAGCTAACAGTCATTTGTTTGTTTAGCCTGTCTGTAAATTGTAATGATACCGGCAAGATTGCGGAAAATGTCCAGTTGGTAGAAATCTTTTTTCGTATGCCCAATACCGGTAGTGGCAAAGGGCGGCCATATGCGTATGTGAAAACCAATCCATATTGATAAGTTGTAGTAGCACTATGGCGATTGTTTACAATAAATGCACCGGCAAAACGAAATTTTTCATCGCCACTGTTAATAACCAATCCATCACTAGCTATACCCAATGAAGCATCCGCCATAATAATATTTTTTTTGCCAGCCGTAAATAAAGCGCCAATGCCGGCAGAAGCCGTATAAAAATTTCGTTGCTCTTTTAAAAAACCAATAGTAGAACGGAATGTTTCAAAACCTGCACGGCCAGAAACCTGGAAAAAATGAGGTTTGCCGTCTTGCTGCATATGTTCAATTATTTTGCTTCTGTTGCCAAAAAGCGGCACATTGATATTTATGCCGAAAGCATGGTAACCAAAACCGCCGCTGGTGTCTTTAAAAGATTGCGCAGGCACACCTGTGTATGAGATGCCTATGCTACCGGCACCTGAAGTTTCCATTCTTTGTGCATGAACAGACAATGAAAAGAAAAATACTAAGGAAATGAAGGCAATTGGTTTTGGCATTTGTGCGGGGTTTGAGTTTTAAAGATACAAGCCGCTGCGATTCGCCGTTTGTATTTTTCAACTTTAACAAGGCCTTACCGTATAAAAATTTATTTGTTGGTTGCCACAGAAGAAGCCGTGTGCTGCAAAATAAAATTGATACCGTCTGCAAAACCACCATCCTTACTGGCAGTAAAAGAAAAGGAATGGGAAACCGGTGAGGCTGCCATATTTAGTTTCTGCAATTGCGCTTCATTGATCATAGCCCGATAATTTCCAGGCGGAAGGCCACTAAAACTAAAAGTTCCATCTGGCTCGGTAACAGCCTGGCCAACCTGCGTAAGATCTTCGGCATAAAAATCTATTATTATCCTCGACAAACCTTTTTGTTTCAAACCGTCTTGCAAATAAACTGTACCGGTTACTTCATTCATTACAGTAACGGGTATTTCAACCAATGTAAACTGGTTGGGAGATGCGGTAACACCAATAGTTTTATTTTTTATATGCCATGAAATATTTTCAAATGATTCTGACACACGCAAAATATAAGGTGCATAAGCTTCCAAATCTGTTACCACTATATTGTTGCCTGCTTTATCGTATCTAATGCGGCCGCCATTGATGCTTGCCACAATGCCATTTACAGCCGGTTCATCTTTATCGTGTTTTCCATTGCCGTTAATATCCAGAAAAGCAACAACACTCAGTGCACCTTTACCTGCGCCAGTGCGATTGCTTGCAATAACCTGCCTGTGCACATCATCATACAAAAGGCTTCCACTGGCAGATTGTACATTATTGCCCCTGCCCTGGTTGCCCCTGGCAAATGACAAACCAGTTAAAGCAAATGAAAGATCGTATCGTAAACCAACACCAATAGTCTTTATTGCGCTTTTGTAATTGTTTTCATAAAACATATTAAGGTAACCGCGACTGCCAATATATTTTCCTAGCTCGCCTCTTACACTGGTAATGGCAAACTTGTTGTAATCATATTGCACTTGCGGAGTAAAAAGAATTTTGCCAGGCAGTCTCAATGCCATGGAAACAGCACTATATAAATATGGATCTGAAGACTGACCGGTATATGCAGCATAGGTGTTAAAATTTGTACTTACACCACCTATCATAGTTGATATTACCCATTCAAGATTGCTGTATTTCAGTGTACCACCGGTTTTAAATTCGGGAAGCACAATCTGGTATGCAGTCAGCTTGGTAAATAAAGTAAATTTTTTCCGGCGCCATGGATAGGAAACAATCGCTTTTCTTTCCTCTAAAAATGTATTGTTGATAGCAGTTTGTCCTTGCTTATAACGGGTATAGTTAAGCTCTATTTGCAGGTTTGCTGCATTGTGATAATTGCCTACCAGTTTTGTTCTTACACCATATGCATAGTCTGCAGAAAAAAGTAAATTATTGCTAAGTCGCAGTGACGCACTCACAAATGGCATGCTGCTGCCAGATGTAACGGAAGAAAGATATTCAAGTCCTGCGCCAATGGTGAAATGATTGGTAAGGCCGTAATTGGCTACCACCCTTCCAAACCTGCTCCTAAGGCTGTCTTCTACCACACCAGCCGCCACCGAATATTGAAATTCTTTTCCGGGAAGAAAATTAAAAGGCACTTGTATATTTTGTTCACTGCTGCGTTCTTCACCCCAGGGGCTATAAAATTTGATCTTTACCTGCGAGCTGCCATATACCAACGGCACCTGGAAATATGCTACACCCGTAATCGTTGCTTTTGCATAATCAATCAATGTATTGTTTACATACAATTCTGCAATCCAGCCGGCTTCCACGTAATACGAAAGCGTATATGAGCCAAAAGATCTCCTGTAAACAGAAGGTGCATTGGTAAACTGCACGCCAACTACTGGTGCAAAAATAGAAGCAGTAGAGGCCGTATATACTTTGCCAAGCGTTATCTGGCGCAGGCCGCCGTTGTTGTTATTTACATACCGCCATTGATAAAACTGGTCGCGTTCATTTAGCGGCATGTCTTTGTGATAATTAAGAGAGACATTCGTTTCTCCACCGGCTACTACTGCGCCTAGTGTAAGATTGGCCCTGGCATCTGAGGTTTTTTGCAATACATCCTGTGTGTTTGTCAATGCCCAGTCTGCTGCCCCTATTCTGAAGAGAGGGTATTTGCGCTTTATTACTGTATCAGCAACCGTTTCTCCCTTTAATTTTCCAAGATTATTGCGCATAGCTTCCTGTCTCATTTCACGTATTACCGGCAATTCAAGATCTGTACTTAGTATAACCGACAAACTCCTGAAATTAAAACGGCATTGCAAGCCAAATACCTGCCCAAAAATATCCGTACGCATATAAAGACTGGCGGCATTTCGAATAATTGCTTCTGCAGGTAAATCAATTTTCTTTCCCTGGTATTCTATGCGGTTATGCACCCTGTCAATAATATAAGGTGCCTGTGGATTAATAAAAAAACCCGTAATAGAATCTAACTCTTGTGTGGGTGTATTTCTTATTTTAAGAAAATCAAAAACATCTGTAACAGAAAGATAGGCTGATTCATAACGGATGGCGGCAGGTATCTGTACACTGCCCACACCTTGCACATTCATAAAAACAAGTATCTCATCATAAGGCAACATTGGATCAGTTTCTTCGTCGCCAGCATAAGAATACAATGGGTTTATCAGTACTAACAATAAAATAACTAACAGGCAGTTAAAGACACCTGCTGGTTTTCGCATGATAGGATTATATGTTGTATGCAGCTGCACTATTATGTTGTGATGTGTAGCTTTTTATTGTTGAATAAATGTGACCGAAAATGTTCCGCTATAATTTCCAGATGGATTGGCAATTGGTGTACCTACCGTAAGCGTACCGCCAATTCTAACCTGCGTTCTGGAAGGTGGCGTTACCGATGTTACAAATGAAGCCCCCGTGCTGGCAGCACCAAGATGCAGGCTAATGCTTCCGCCATTGCTGCCAGTGAGTGTAATATCCGGCCCGTTTAAAATTGAAATAGCCGTACCTGCATTGGCCTCTATTTCAAAAATGGTGGTGAAAACGTAAAACCGAGACTAGCCAATACCAGGCTGCCTGTTACAGAACGTGAGCCATCGTGCAATACAGTAACTGTACCCCCAGAAGCTCCCTGGAAAAAAGCGCCGAAAATGAGACCCTGCGCAGGATTTGCAAATATTGTAATCGGCTTGGGTGGAGGGGGCGGTTGTGCTTTTACATCATAGCAACCCAGCAGCAGCATTATCACGTAAATGAATAAGCGCAATTTATTTTCTGGGCAGAATATGACGAAACGTTTAATCACCTGGCGGGAATAAATATTTTTTTGGAAATGGTTTGTTTGTTGCCAGCCACTTGCACTATGTATACGCCACTGGCAAAAACTATATTCAATGGCTGATAGCCTTGATTGTTAATTTCCTGCCTGTAGCTTACTTGCCCAAGCGTATTCAATACAGTTACTGTTGCTCTTTCCGCTGTTGATAGTCCTGCATCTACATACAACCTACCCGAATTGCTGTACATTTTTACTTCCTGGCTTACAGGAGTATTAACGCCTGTATTTGTTTCAGCTTTCGGGCTAAACTGTAAAAAGAATCTGTTTTCGTAATCTCCCGCAGGCAACAACAACCTGTACACAGAATCTTTTTGCAAGTTGTAACTGGCACCGGTTTGTTTATCTGTAAACCATACCGCCGCTCCTATGGGCAATTGCTGCATGCCGCTTGCCGTAAAACTTATCCATCCCTGTTTTTGAGTGATAAGCCCGAGTGGTATTGTTACTGAAGTATCACGCAGGGTAGCCAATGCGTTAATAGAGAGTTTTGATGTATCTGTTGCAATAGCAAACAAGCTGGGTATTTGCACATCAGCATTCATCAATTTCAAAGCATCCAGTTCTTTATTAAAATTTCTACTCTTCGCATCATTTGTAAAATAAAAGGCAAGCGGGTCTGATGCAGTCGTTTCCTCCGCAAAACCGGCCCTTAACCTGACTGTTGTTTTGTCGGTTTCTCCATAAACTCTGAAAAAGGTTGCTGCAGGACTTAATATTCTTACACTATTATTTACACCTAGTGTAGCTGTCACAGGAAATGTACCATTTGTAACATGCACAAAAAAACCCTGCATTGCCGCAATGGTGCTGCCAGCTATACCATCACTTGAAACGCCGTTTACATAACTGCTATACACACCCGTATATTGATCAGTAGTGCCAGCATTAAAATAATAAACTGCATTATCAATATTGGTTTTTGTCCAGCCGCTTGATGCATTCCAGTTGATGGGAGATGGATACGGATTACCTACCAGGTTAAATCCTTTCGTGTAAGTAAGGTTATGATTGTAGAGTGTGCGTGAATAGCTGCCGTTATTTACTACTCCTTTTAGATCAATTGTCTTAGCACCTGTTACCGATCCAAAGTTTGCAGCATATCCCTGCAAAGGATTTAAAACACCTGAACCAGTAGTATAAGCTACCCAACCAGTAGAGCTAAGATTTTCATCGTGGCGATATAATAAAGGAAAGCTTGAAGACAAAGTCATGTCGTTTGAAAGATCCCCTACTGTATCACTGGCAAATGGAGATGCGATGTACTTGTATCCAAAACCGGAAGCCAGGTAACGCTGCATTGTTACGTTGCCCAGCACCTGTCCCGTACCAGTTCCATCTATAGCGGCAGTTTGGCTGGCCGTCGATAACACAGTAAGATTACCGTTGGCATTAAGTGTTCCATTGCTTAATAAAACAGCTTTAAGTTGATGCCCTGCAGTACTAATTGTAGTTGTACTTCCATTAACTATAGTAATATTATTAAAACTGCTTACAGCACTGCCATTGATGGTCTGTGTAGTACCGTTAAAAATTACAGTGCCGCCATTGGCAGTAAAGCTTCCGTTATTAGTCCAGTTAGTTTTAGTAACAATATTTCCATTTGAAGCAATAACATAAGCACCTGATGGAATAATAATACCCTGTGCTTTTATACCGGATAAAAGCATCAACTGAATAAAAACAATCGATATAGAAATTTTAAGATTCAAAAGTTTTGAGTATAACCTGAAAGTTTAAGTTCTTAATATCTTAATACGCTTACCCTGTAAGTAGCACTTCCTGGATTTAGCGCTGCTGCTGAATAATTATTGAAACGCACTGTGACTGTATTAGCCGCCGATACATATGCAGTAAAACAGGAGTTAGCCAGAACAGCAGTTGAAGGAACGCCCAGCATTACCACATCTCCTACTGTTGCGCCTGTAACTGTAATGGTAAGATCCCTGCTGTTTAAAGCAGCCGTGGAAGTGAAGTCTAATGTTGCCGTTGTAGTCAATGTTTTTGCAAGTGTATATCTTATAGCTCCTGATGAAGCATAATAATTAGTTCCATCAAATTCTACTGCACCGCTTTCGGGTGTGGTCATATTGGTTCCTGCGGTAAACTTTAAAGGTGCCGTAGCAGCAGTTGCAGTACCTGCTTTCAGGTGCAAATCTGCTGTGGGTGCAGTTACACCTATGCCAAAATCTCCATTCTTATCTACCACACTTAAAGTGGCGGCAGATGAGCGCCATTCCATCAGGTTGGCAGTTTGCGTAGCAGAATTACCCTGTACCGCCAAAGGCACACTGGCATCTCGTTGTGCGAGCGCCAGCACATTCGTATTTGCTACACCGTTAGAAAAACCTGGCGAAGAAGCGGCTTGTCTATCGCCGGCGAATATAATTCCCCAATAAGCACCCATTTGCAGATTTCTGCCACCACCACCCTGCCAGAAAATATCTCCGCCATCTGCGCCAATGCGCAAATCGCCGGAGCCTGCCGTATTGGTAAATAAGAGTTCAGACATAGCGCCTGTTCTTCTTATTTCCATCGTGTCTTTTACTACTAAAGGAAGCGTTGGATCGCTTACCCCAACTCCTACATTGCCGCCTGGGTTATAAATATTGTTGCCAGAAGTTATCCACGGATTTAATATTGACCATGCACTTGCCGTGTAATAATAAAATCCTTTTATACCATCCGTCTGATAAACCAGCAATCCTTCTGCCGGGCTTGTAATTGCAGCTCTTTGCGTAGCCGTCATGCGGGGCGCTAAAAAACCTTTTGAAGTTGATTTTACATCCAATACTGAAGAGGCTTGCCCTGTAACATAAGTATTGTCGTCTGTAACTACTACAGATTGTGCAGAAAGCCTGCCATACACAATGAGTGCGGCTATGATAATTCCAAATTTCATTTTCATACAATAGTTGGTTTTAGCATTATCAATGCAAGACCAGTTCTGTTTCTGCCAGTGTGGCTTTTTTGCTTTCAGCAGGCGCACTATAGGTAATATGAAGCTTGCCGG
Organism: Chitinophagaceae bacterium; assembly: GCA_047602295.1. GTDB lineage: Bacteria > Bacteroidota > Bacteroidia > Chitinophagales > Chitinophagaceae > JACMLD01. The sequence goes on from JASGHP010000001.1 coordinate 6,250,436, forward strand.
AATGATAATTGATGCCCGAATTGTTTTCCAGGTTTACCTTAAAATGACGCTGCGCATTAGGTGTGTACACAGCAATACCCTTAATATTACCTGCAGTAATTCTTTTTCCCTGGTCTGATATATAATCAACGGCAAGATCTCCATATACAGACATATTGCCTGTGCGCTGAAAAGTTAGGTTTAAAACATGTGTGGTATCTTCTGTTATTTCCATAGAAGGAGCGCTAAGGCTGACAGTAGTATTAATATCTCCTACCCTTATAATAACGGGAATGGATATCCCAAAAACAGGCACCAGTTTTATTGAAATGGAAGAATCTTTTGCAGGAGCAGTTTCACCCAAAGGCGCTGCATTAGGAATAGCCCTGAAATAAATATGAGAACGGTATTCACCCGCTACTAATTCGTTATTGCGGTTAAGCTGTATTTTCACCACCTGCGATTCATCCGGCCCAAGCGTAACCGAACGAGGGAAAAAACGAACATACTTATCGGCAAAATTTTCTCCGGGACCAGGCTCTGTAATTTCTTCAAAACTGCCATCTTCTTTCATCCTGTAATGAACGATTGAAATAACATAACGGGCAGTGTCTTTACCTGTATTGGCCAGGCTAATCTCGTCGTATTTTTTTGAACCTTCAAAGACAACCCTTTTGGGCATTATCAACAGGTTACCCTGCGCATTCAATGCAGCAGGTAAAATGAATTGCAAAAGAAAAAATGATATAACAAAACAGTTAGTTTTTGGAAAGCAATACACAGGCTTTAACTTTTTCATGGTATTGGAAAATTCTATGCTAAAGAAAAATCAGGGAAATATTGGCCTCCAACATTTCCCTGATGAAGAATGCTTAGTTGTAGTTTACTGTAACAGTAAATGGTGTTGCCGAAGTATACACACCCGGAGCCTGAGCTGCTGCCACATTTAATGTAGCACCTACAGTAAGGGTTTGCGTACCACCTGCTGATAAAGTACCAGTTGCAGATGGCGTGCTGCTAAATGCATTTACAGACATGTTATTTGCACCATTTGCAATTGTAAGTGCTGTACCAGGCAAAGTGATTGCATACGTGTAAGTAGCTTGTCCACTCACAGTAAAAGAAGCGGCTGCAACAGTACCCGCAGTTGCAGGAAGTGTAACGCCGGCTGTAGAAGTGCGGGTACCCGCAGGGGTAAGTACAACAGTACCTGCAGTGCTGGCTGATACAGCCACATTACCAAAATTCATGTCAACGGTTTTTACAATGCTAATAGGTGTTACAATAGTAGCTGTGGCAGTAGCAGTAGCAGAAGCTTGTGCATATGCACCGGTTGCAGACACCATCATAACAATTGCGGCAAGGATTAATTTTGTGCCTTTTTTCATTTCTTTGGATTTAATTTTTGATTGTTATTAAAAAAAAGTATAGGTTAAGTAACTAATAAGCGAGTTGCCATTGGCTTGACGCAACTTATCTATCATAGCTATTCTTACCAAAGGCAAACGATAGTTAAGAAAATTATATTGCAGTTTTTTAGTATGAAAAAAGTATATTAAGTAGTGCTACTAGTTGTTTGCTAGTTACAATAACCAGGTGCATTTGCGCACATCATCAGTAATATTGCAAGTGGATTTTTATTCATTGACCTAAATCAAATCGATTTTCCGTATTGCCTTTACCTATGCGTTGGTTTCTGAGTTACTACACAATCACAATAAAAAACCATACAACAACTCAATCCTTCATTTACCCAGCCCAACCACAATAACTACAGTTGAAACAAGCCATATGCTTGCAAGAAATGTTGTTGCATAAGTTTGCTGCTATAAAAAAGAACCTCCATGAAAAAGAAATTTATGCAATTAAGCCTGCTGGCAATAGTGATTGCCACAGCTTCCTGTAAGAAAAGCAATAATGATAATCCACATCCTTTACCTGCAGAGAGAACAGTAAAATTTGTATTGTACACCACCAAAGACTTTTCCAATCAAAGCACTGGCATTAGGTTTACACTAAAGATTACGGCCAATAATACAACCGTATGGGATTCTGTTATGGCGCCTATGCAACTAAAGAACATTCCAGGCCCAAACAACAAAATTATTATCGAGAAAAAAGTACCTGCAGGTAATAGTGAGCGGCTGGTAGCAGGGTTTAACTACTATCTTGAAAACGTTGGTTCTTCCTGGTACATGGATATAATTGAGCCAACAGAGGCAGCTAAAACAATTGACTATAATTTTCAGTAAACGTAGTTTCCATTTCAATAAAAACGAATGCACTGCCTGTTGCCAGGCAATGCATTCTTTGCATGAAAACCACCCGAAATGTACCGTCCGTTATTAAGTTTAGATTAGTTATAATTTACTGTTACTGTAAAAGGTGTTGCGGATACATAAGTGCCTGGTGCTTGTGCAGCAGCCACATTTAGTACAGCACCCACTTTAAGCGTTTGTGTACCTGCAGTTAATGCTCCTGTTCCAGAAGGAGTACTTGAAAATGCATTCACTGTCATGGTATTTGCACCGCTGGTAATGGTAAGTGCAGATGAAGGCAAGGTGATAGCATATGTATATGCTCCTTGCCCATTCACTGTAAACGATGCAGCCGTTACGGTACCTGCGGTAGCTGGCAAGGTAACTCCACCGGTGCTGGTGCGTGTACCCGCTGGCGTTAGTGTGGCTGTACCAGCGATAGCGGCACTTACTGCAATGTTACCAAAGTTCATATCAACTGTCTTTGTAATACTAATAGGTGTAACAATAGTACCAGTGGCAGAAGCAGTAGTACTTGCCTGCGCATGTGCCGATACTGATGATGCTATCAGCATAAGAGCAGAGAGGATTAATTTTGTTCCTTTTTTCATTGTATGGATTTAATTTTATTCTTACACTTTCTTTTAAGGTAAATGCTTTGCTGGTTAGATTGATTTATGTTTTGCTCGTTAGCACCATAAATAACACTGTTATTATTTGCTACGCGTTTTTATCTCAATGCAAACGGACATAAATATTTTTATATTGCAATTTTATTGAATGAAAAAAGTAATTTAAGTAGTAGTACTGAACACTTACTAGTAATAACATTCGAATAAGAACATTTGAAGATGAGTTTTAGCTTACTGTAACTAGTCATTCTATTGGGAATTTGTGTAAGTATCTTGTGGGAGAAAGTGATGTTTGATTGTTAATGTTACGTGTATTCATACAAACGATTGTCAAACAAATAAAAATGCCGCAACCTTTTCAAGCTGCGGCATTTTGTTATATAGCTTTCAAGAAACTATTCCAGTTCCATGCATAGAAACCCGTATTGGTTTACCAGTGTCATAACTGTAGCAGGCAGCACATTACGGCCTTCTACACGCAATACACGGTCACAATCGTGCAGATCTATATTTATTTTACTGCCGGGAAAATGGTGAAGCAGCAATGCAATCAAGGAGTTTGCCTGTGCCCTTTCCTGGATATTTGTTTTGAAAACTTCTATCATACCGTTCCAGTTATTTTGTATTTGTGGTAAGAGACTGGCGTTTGTGGTATAAATAATAGGAAGCACCCAACACCGCCAGGAATAAAAACAATGGTGCCCACTCTGCTACTTTTAAACCCATTGCCATAAATGAATACATAGCAGCTATTACATCAAAAAACAAACCTGCATAGGCCCATTCTTTTATACGCGGGAAACCCGGTACTAATATAGCTATGGCACCTAATATTTTTGCCACGCTTAAGAACGGAAGAAAATAAGCCGGATAACCCATTTGCGTAACAATCACTTTTACAGATTCCGGGGAAGACATAACACCCTGTATGGATGTAATAATAATGAATGCAGCATACAAACCTGTTAGTACCCAGTATAGAATGTTCAGTTTTTTCATTGTGTTTATTTGTTTAATGATTTGTTAGATAATGATTGAATGCTTCTCTTGCTTGAAGCTAATTACTTGCAGCCTGCTAGTTGCTATTTTTCAAGCAATGCTTTCAGATTGTTTAAGCCGCCAGATAAATCTTTGCCCATCATTTTCTCCATATTCAACACCAGTAGCATAATGTTCATGGGATAATTCATTTTACCATTGATACCCCACTTTACTTTTGTACTATTACCACCTGTAGCAGCCGTAGTCATATAAGCAGTTGATCTTCCCTCAAAAGGTCTTATGAAATGCAAAGCGGTTTCAACTCTTTCTCCTTCTTTAATAGAAGAAATTTGTTGTTCTCCTTTTCCGGCTCTTTTATCCTGGCTGTCCCAAGCGTACATAAACCCAACAGTACCATCTGCGCCGGTATATGTTTTCTGCATATTGGGATCTAATTGATTCCATACACTGTATTGATCCTGGTTTTTTATGTACTTGATATAATCAAATACCTGGACCGTTGGCTTTGCTATGTCAACTTCACGTTCTACTGTGTATTCTCTTTTAATAAACAAAGCAATAAACATTAATAGGACAATCAGGCCCAAAATAATTCCAATAATTGCAAGCAGTATACCCATAAGTAGTTTTTTAGTGATTAGTTAATTGGTATAAATTTTAAAATTTTAGCAGGATGATAAAAATAAGGCATCTGCACCTTATCATCATATTTACTTATTTCTATTTTGTTTTGCTGGCTTTTGTATTTTCAACAGGTATTTATCCAGTGCATCAAGCCTATCCTCCCAATGCAAACGATACTGTGCTACCCAGTCTGCCACTACATGCAGGTTCTTCATTTTTGCTTCGCAATATCTTTCTCTTCCACGCTGCCGTATCACAACAAGGCCGCACTCTGTAAGAATTTTTATGTGCTTGTAAACAGCAGTACGGCTCACTTCAAAATTTTCTGCTACTGCGTTAATATTTAAAGACTGCTTGGCAACCATTCCTAAAATTTGCCGGCGTGTGGGGTCTGCAATTGCCTGGAAACTGTCTCTTCTCATTGATGGCTGTTTTATAACCAGCTATCACAAAAATATATGAAACGTTTTGGTTGCATAGGTTGTGGATGCGACATATAAAGGGAAAATTGCGACAGCAGTTTCTTTATGTTCAGCAAAAAAAGAGACTAATGTGTCAGTGTAATTTCATCACTTGCCGGTTGTTCTATATGTCCACCACCAGTTAATAAAATAACCAGCGCAACAAAAGAAGAAGCCATCATAGTAAGCGAGGTAGCCATACTGCCTTTAAAATGCAAAAGACCTGCGCCGGATGATATAAGCCCCCCGATACCTAATTGTATAAAACCCAATAAAGCCGATGCCGTACCTGCATTTTTAGAAAAAGGTGCCATGGCAATAGCAGCTGCATTAGGATAGGTAAGACCTGTACAGGAAAGAACAATAAAAAGAAAAACGAGATTGCCAACAAGCCCTAACCAATCATTGTATACACAGGTGAAATAAAGAATGGCTGCACACACTTGCACCAGCACCGCTGTTTTAAAAATTGTTTCACTAGACCAATAGCGTATCAGCACATGGTTCAACTGGCTGCCGCCAATAAAACCTACAGACAAAAGTGCAAATATGCCACCATACATTGCTGCGCTTACATGAAAGCCTTCCATAAAAATAGCAGGTGAACCTGCCACGTACACAAACAAACCAGCAAAAGAAAATGTGCCCGCTAATGAATACACATAAAACTGTCGCTTGCCAAGCACTTCTATAAACCCTTTAATAATGGGCGATGGCTTTAACGATATGGAAGCATCCGGCTGATGGCCTTCTGGTAAAAAGAATATAATAACTAGTAGCATAACAAAGCAAATAGCAGCCAGTGTAACAAAAACCCAATGCCAGCCTAAGAGGCCAATAACAAAGCTGCCGATGGTTGGTGCCAGCAAAGGCGATGCTCCTAATATCAATACCAATAATGAAATAATTTTTGCACTATCCTTTACAGGAAAAAAATCTCGCACCATAGCAATGGCTGCTACTGCGGCTACACAACCGGTTAATGCCTGTAAAAAACGAAATGCCAGCAATGCATTTATATCATTGAAAGCAATGCAACCAAAAGAAGCCAAAACATACAAACTCAGACCAACATACAGCGGTCGTTTTCTGCCAAACCTATCCAGCAAAGGGCCATATATAATCTGTCCCAATGCAAAGCCCAAAAAATAAGTAGATACGGAAAGTGCTACATTGCCAATAGAAGTGTTTAAGTCTTTGGCGATGCGCGGAAAACCCGGCAGGTACATGTCTATAGAAAATGGCGTAATAGTGTTCAGCGCACCCAGCATCAATATCAAAAAAAAGTTTTCCTTTCTGGTGCGCCCCTTTACTGGAATCATTCAGGTTAGTTTATGCCGCAAAATACACTTTCTATTTATTGCTGCATTTTTTATTGCGGTACCGCCACCTGCAAGTATGGCAACATTTTCTTCAACTGGTGCAAATGTCTTTGCGTATGGTATAAAACAAAATGGCAAAGCTCCAGTTTAGATATTTGTCCAAACGTTTTGGGCATATCTATTACTTCGGCCAATTGCGCATTCTGCATTTGCGCAAACACTGCATCGCAAGATGTTTTAAATGCGGCTAACACTTTTTGCTTTTCATAAGGGCCAGGGCCAGGCACTATAAAAGGCGGCGATTGCATCTTGATCTCAAAATTCAAAAACAAACTTTCCAGCTCCGGCACTCGTTCTGCAATATCTCTAACAGAAGCAGCACCCTGCATCTCTAAAGCCTGCTCCATTCCTTTGTTTGATTTGGTAACATGTGTGGCCAGTTGCGCTGGCGTCCAGCTATCCTTAAACGGAACTGTATTTAACTGCGACTCTGTTAAAGGCTCCAACAACTGGTACAATTCGTTACCGGCCTCTTTAATTTTTGAAAACAATGTTGTGGTATTCATAAATAAAAGTTTTAGTGAGATTGCCTGCTGCTAATGTTAATTTTCTATGCTTTACATCGAACAAGCAAACTTAAGCTGGCTCTTAAAAAAATTTGGGGTGTAAATACGCCATTCTGCGGGTTTATTGCGACAAGATTTTTTTATATTTACTCTATGAAACACGTATCTATACTTGTACCGATTGGCCATACCAGCCTTCCTAACATTGATGGCACACACCAGATATTAAATGAAGTGAATAAATTTCTGGCCATGCATGGTAAGCCTGCCTTGTTTAATGTAAACCTGGTAGGTCTTATGGAAGAAACAAAACAACGTGACGGGCAGTTTACTATAAAACCGGATCTGTTGCTGAAAGATGTGCAAAAGACAGACATGATTTTTATTCCGGCCATACACAGCGATTATAAAAAATCGCTGGAAGAGAATGCTGCTTTTCTGCCATGGATACGTGAACAATACCAAGGAGGTGCAGAGATAGTAAGCTTTTGTATTGGCGCTTTCTTTTTAGCTGCTACAGGTTTATTAAAAGGAAAGCAATGTGCTACGCATTGGACTACAGTAAACGACTTCAGAACATTGTACCCCGATGTAAATGTTGTGGACGATAAAATCATGACCGCAGAAGATGGCATTTATACAAGCGGTGGCGCTTATGCCTATCTGAATTTGCTTATCTACTTAATAGAAAAATATGCCGGCAGGGATATTGCCGTACTAACTGCCAAGGCTTTTATGATTGATATTGATCGCATCAGCCAGTCTCCGTTTATTATTTTCCAGGGACAGAAATCGCACATGGATGAACCCGTAAAAAAAGCACAGGAGTTTATAGAGAAAAATTTTGAAGAAAAGATTACAGTAGATCAATTAGCCTCTATGCTTGCATTGGGCCGCCGCAACCTGGAACGTCGTTTCAAAAAAGCCACTTCCAATACTGTGGTAGAATATATACAACGTGTAAAAATGGAGGCTGCCAAAAAAGGTCTAGAGTCATCGCTTGACAATGTAAATGAAGTAATGTACAATGTTGGTTATACAGACACCAAAGCATTTCGCACTACATTCAAAAAAATAACTGGCTTGTCACCAGTGCAATACCGCAATAAGTATAGTAAGGCACTTTCCGTTTAACAGTTCATAGTTCGTGGTTCTAAAGTTCATAGTTCTAAACCTTGATTATACTTTTTGCTATATAAAGACCTCATACTTCATTTTTTGCTGATTATTTGTTCCGAAGATTGTAAATTGTTCGCGATGCGATCTGAAGAACTATCGAACTAAAAACTATGAACTAAGAACTGCTTATGTTGTACAAAAGAATGCCTATAGAAAAAGAATCACCGGAAGAAATGGGTTATGGAAATATTTTGTACAACCTGGCAGAAAGCTCTGTTACAGATTTAAAGTTTCATGAGCTGAATCTTTCATTGAATGATTTGAAGCTTGAATACATTGCTCATCGCGGTCATTTGCAATTAAGACAACTGATAGCGGCCGAAGCGGGACTAACAGCACAGGATGTTTTACTTACCAATGGCGCAGCGGGTGCATTGTTTATCATTAACAGCAGTTTACTTACTACATCAGATCATTTAATAGTAGTAAAACCTAATTATGCTACTAATATTGAAGTGCCTTTAACCATTGGTTGCGCCATTACTTATATTAATCTTTCATTTGAAAACAACTGGCGCCTGGACATTGCCGCTGTAGAAGCAGCCATTCAACCCAACACAAAACTCATTAGCATTACTACGCCGCATAACCCCACTGGCATGCTGATGACAAAGCATGAACTGGATGCATTAATACAATTGGCAGAACAAAAAAACATTTGGCTGCTTACAGATGAGACATACCGCGACACCTGCTTTAAAACACCTTATCCAGTACTGGCATCGCAAAGCAAAAAAATTATTAGCGTGTCATCCTTATCAAAAGCATTTGGCCTGCCAGGTTTAAGAATAGGCTGGCTAATAACACAGGATGCAGATCTGCAGGAATTGTTTTTAGCAGCCAAAGAAATGATCTATATCAGCAATTCTGCTTTGGATGAAGAAGTGGCTTATCAATTCTACCTTCAAAAAGAAAAGTTTGCTACTGCTATAAGCAAGCAATCAATGCAAAATTTTGAAGCGCTGTGCAAGTGGCTTAAAAAAGAAACGCGAATGGAAGCTGTACTGCCACAAGGAGGCGTTGTTTGTTTTCCCAGGTTTAAAAAAGAAATAGCAATAGACACAGGTAAATTTTATACGCTGCTAATGGATCAATATAAAACAATGGTAGGCCCCGGCCATTGGTTTGCTATGCCAGATAGCTATATGCGTATTGGTTTTGGCTGGACGGACGCTGACACATTTAAGAAGGGATTGGAGAATATCAGCAAAGCGATAGATGAAGCCATGAGCCGCTAGCTGTGAGCCATGAGCCGTTTGCTTCGAATCTCACTCATACCGGCTTGTATTTTTACACTCAGGAATTCAGCAATAAACAAATCAGACATCCTACATATTTACATCAGACATCTACCATTTCCACATTTATCACATTTCCACATTTGTCACATTAATTATACTTCCTCTGCCAACACAATATCTTCCTTTTTTGCTGCCACATTGGGCAACTTAGCTACATTGAAAATAATAATGCTTGACATTAGTGCTATAACGGCAAAAGACCAGCGCAAATTGGTTGCCTGTGCAATGAACCCAACCATTGGTGGCACCAGTAAAAAGCCAAGATAGCCAATGGTAGATACTGCAGCCAGCGACTGTCCCGTATTGGCGCCTTTTACTTTTCCAGCTATGCTAAACACCAACGGCACTACGCATGATACGCCCAATCCCACCAGCGCAAAGCCAATACCTGCAATAATTTGATATGGCAATAACACGGCTAACATCAGTCCGCAAAAAACAAACCAGCCGCTATAAGTAAGCAAGGTCTTTATTCCAATTCTTCCTACCAGCCTATCGCCCACAAAACGGCCAATGGTCATCATCACCATATAGATTACATAAGCGCCAATAGAAGCAGCTTTTGAAGAATGAATCACTTTCATGAAATAAATGCCGCTCCAATCGTACATAATATTCTCGCAAGCCATTACTCCAAAACAAATGAGTGCAAACTTCATCATGTCTTTATCTGGCAGGGAGAATACAGGTTTATTCGGTTGGGGCACTGGCTTTTTTTCCAACGTATATGGATAACAGATACATGCTGTTGCTACCAATGCAATGCTTACAGAAAGCAAATGCCAACGCGTATGCACACCAAACAATACCATCAGGTAACCCAGTCCTGCACCGGCAAAACCTGCCAGGCTCCAGATGCCATGCATAGTGGTAAGAATAGATCGGCTAAACAATGCCTGCACATCTACTGCCTGTGTGTTTAAAGAGAGGTTCATCAGGTTGCGTGCAGAACCAAAACAAAGCAAGACTAATGTTAACTGCAATGTGTTTACAAGAAATCCGGGAAGGCCCAGCAGCAAGTTGAAAACAATAGCGCCAACAATCATTATTACCCTGCTTTCAAAATGGCCAAGCAATCTTCCTGTTATGGGGATTGTAAGCACAAGGCCTACCGGCATGGCTAATAAAATAGCACCTAATTGTGCTTCATTCAAATGCAGGTTTTGTTGTATGGAAGGAATCCTGGAAGCCCAGGTGGAATAGCCAAACCCGGAAATAAAAAAGTATATGCTGGTTACCAGTCTTAGCTGCTCAGGTGTTTTTGCTTTCAGGCTTACCCCGTCCATAATGCTACTGCAGGTTGTTTAAGTTTAAATAGCACCGTGTAGTACTATTGAAGATCAGCTTTACAAAGATTGCTTTCTGTTTTGCAACAACGCAATCACTTTTGCAAGTTTTGCCGGGTCGTTCATGTATTTGCTTAAATCATACAACTCCACTTTTCTAAACTCGCAGGGATGGCTTTCACTTTGCAAAGAGATATATCCTTCTTTGATCAATTCTCCATCTTTATAGCCCATTCCTTTTACCCATTTGTCGCGGCCATCATACTGGGGCTTCTCATATACAAGCACCGTATCTTTTTCAGCAATGTGCTTTATAATAGAATCGCCCAGCACCAATGCTTCCACATGCACCCACTGATCTCCATGAAAAGTTTTTGATCTTGAATTAACGCAATGCTGTGTATACAATTTGCCATCCAGCACAACATTGGTACCGGGTGTGCAAAGGTTTACGGTAGATCTTTCATCTTTACCATTGCCACCCAATAATTGCTCTTCCATGGAAATAGGAAAATCCTGTTCCACCTTCATGGTTTCGGGTGCCTGGCAGTGCAGCATGGCGCCGCTGTTGCGAAATGCCCAACCAGGGCCATTCTTCACCTGTTCGTCTACAAAACGATATTCCACCACCAGCAGGTAAGCGCTGAATTTTTTCTTATAAAAGATATGGCCATACTGCTCTTTAAACTCATCATACTGATCATAACGCACTTTCATTACCCCATCTTCTACCCGAAATGTATTGCCAAAGTTTTCATTCAGCGGATGATCTTTTATTTTAATCGTCCAGTTTTTCAAATCTTTTCCATTGAACATAACAATGGGCTTTGGAATGCTTTGTGCACTACAAATAGTAAACATAAAAAGCAACAGAATTACAACAAGTGTCAGGCGGTTCATAATAAAGTTTTACTGATTACAAACTTATTGCATTTACAACACTTTAACGGGCCATTGCCGGGCTAAAATTTCCCTTGTTTTGCTTTGGCCAGAATACCTATTTTTATAAAATGAATTGCCTTATTGTAGACGACAATAAAATTGCACGGGCCACCATGAAACAATTGGCCACCCAGGTGAAAGACATTACTGTAGCAGGAGAATGCGCTACTGCCATGGAAGCCTACAACCTGCTAAAAGAAAAAAAGGTGGATGTGCTTTTCCTTGACATAGAAATGCCTGGCATGACCGGTCTTGAGCTAACCAAAAATCTTGGAGCCAATAGTCCCATAATTATATTCACTACTTCTAAAAAAGATTATGCGGCGGAAGCTTTTGAATTGAATGTGGCGGATTATATTTTAAAACCTGTTACTCCTGCACGTTTTCTGCAGGCTGTAGACAAGGCCAGGGAGATATGCCAGAGCAGCACAGAAGAGATGAGCATGAATGAAGACGAATTCATTTTTATCCGCGATTCTAACATTGTACGCAAGCTAAAGCTGGAAGACATTTTGTTTGCGGAAGCCATGGGCGATTATGTAAAACTGCACACACCGCAGAAGTTTTATGCGGTGCATACTACGCTTAAAGCGGTGGAAGAAAGACTGCCAATTAATACTTTTCTACGGGTGCACAGATCGTATATCGTGGCCATCAGCAAGATAGATACTATACAGGATGGAGCACTTATCATCAACGGAAAGCCCATACCAGTGGCAGATGCATACCGTAATGCCTTAAATAAGCGAATGAAGATTTTGTGATCTTTTAAAGCCGCAACAACGGTTTCCTCTTTCAGCCGCGTCAATCATTTGCTATTGTACTAAACAAGTAAATTGTTCATTTATACTATTTTATACTCTTGCCTTTTAAAAAGGGCCTGCCGGCATGCATAATATTACTTACCAATTCACCTATAGACTTTCCCTTTTCGCCGATTCATTTCTCTTGTTCGTCTCTTGCTGCCGGCAAATTTTCTCATAAACAGTAATTTTACATGCAGTTAAGGCATATAAACATAGAAATGAGCATAACAACAAAGTGGCTGTCAATAGTGTGTGCAGGAATTCTTGTGGCTAATATTTCCAGGGGGCAAAATGCAATACCCCTTGAAATAATTGGAACCAGCAGTTTGCAAAACAGCGGTAATATAGCGTTGTTGCAATATGCAAATCATAAAAAATTACCGGTTGGTTATGAAATGGAGACACTGGAAGCATTATCACATTTTCCTGAGCTAAAAGAAACGCATATCAAATTCAGGGTAAAAAAATCTTTTTCAACCCTAAAGACCAGGCCCACTTTCTTGTCTATGTTTATGCCGAAGGGTCATCGCTCATATGTAATTACAATCAGCAACAAAACAGCGGCCAAGCTGATGCCTATCATGTTTCAAAATTTGAGCAAAGAAGCAAGAGTGGGTGTAATAGGACATGAACTTAGTCACGTTGCAGATTTTTCGTCTAAAAGTAGCTGGCAGTGTTTTAAAGTGGGGATTGGTCATTTATCGCCACGCTATCTTGACAGATTTGAATACAATACGGATATGATCTGTATACGACACGGCCTGGGCAAAGACCTTGAAGCATGGAGCAGTTACGTAAGAAAAACAATGCACACCATTTTTTGGAGAGGAGCAGATTATGTGTATAAAGGAGACAGCCGATATGAACGTTACATGAACCCCGCTACAATAGAAAAAAACATGCCCGCTAACACCACTACTGCAACACCTGTTGGCCAGGTAAAATAAACCTTCGCCGGCATTGCAATGGTGCCGGTTAATACTTCAGCACAATACCATCATCGCATCGCATGACACTGCATTTATTTGAATGCGGCGAGCTTGCCCTATGTGTTAAATTTTAAAACTTACTACAATGAAAACTTTGTATACCATATTCTTTTTTTCAGACATGCTGGCACTTATAAAAATGTCGTATCTCTTTATTGCCAATATAGACAGCGGGCATCATTTCTGGCTATTGTTGCTATTGCTGGCAGGCATGGCGGGCAGCATTGCGTTGTTAATATTTCTTTTGTCTGCCTACATAAACCTGCCATCAACACACAAGCACCAGTAATTTATTTAAATTAGCTGACTCATCTTATTGCATGGCAAGTAACCGATTTATCTATTATGTGCTTGCCGCTTTTATAGCGGGCAACCTGCTATTGATTTTTATACAATACAATTCTTCCAAGAAAATAGACACGCTTATTGCAGGCAATGAGCAGGTAGTAAACGAATTTAAAGTGGAAGAAGAGTTGCGTGACCTGAGACGCAATATTGTTACAGTGGAAGCACAGGTGGCCATTGCACTTAAATCAAAAGATACTATGCCAGTACCAGGGCTGCAACAGCAGATAAATGCTATAGAAAGCAACCTGGTGAAACTGCAAAAGATAAATGATAATGACAGCTCTGTAAAATTCATAGATCAGTTGGATGATATCATCCACGAAAAAATTTATTTCAATAATAAAGCTTTAAATATTTTATACCACTATGGCCGTAATGCACCAGATACGCTTGTAAATTATACAAGAGGAAAAGAACTGACTGATTCAATTACACTCATCACCCATAAATTAGACAGCAGCAGGAGGCAATTATTGACAGGTATTGCAGCAGAAGTAGATCAAAGCGGACGCAGCGCCAGGCGATGGGGCAGCTTTCTTTTTGTTATGGTTGCTTGTAGCGGTGCCGCATTGTTTTGGTTTATTATAAACAGGGTGAGGCGGCAAAACCAGTTAATCACTCAACTGGACGCTTCTGAAAAACAAGTAAAAGAAGCAGCCCGTGTTAAAGAAAATTTTATGGCCAATATGAGTCATGAAATACGCACACCTCTCAACGCTATCATCGGCTTTACTAGTTTATTAAAAAAGAAAACACTTGACGAAACAAGTGCCGGATATGTAACTGCTATACAACAGTCTGGAGAGAACCTGCTTACGATAGTGAATGACATATTGGATATTTCAAAGTTTGAAGCTGGTATGATGCGTATAGAACTTGTTGTTTTTAGCTTGCGCGAACTATTGCATTCTATAGAAACAATGTTCCTGCAAAAAACAAAAGAAAAGAAAATTTCACTTTCTATAACTGCAGATGAAGATGTTCCTAATTTATTGGAAGGAGATGCAAGCAGGCTTACTCAAATACTTGTAAACCTTGTTGGCAACGCAATAAAGTTTACAGACAGTGGCAGCATTACTGTTACTGCAAAAGACAATGGTACTAACAACAATACTATCCAGCTTTCATTTGCAGTAACAGATACAGGCATTGGCATTAGCGAAGATGAATTGTCAGGCATCTTTGAACGTTTCAAACAAGCGGAAGCTTCTATTACACGCAAATACGGAGGTACTGGTTTAGGTCTTTCTATTGTGAAAGATCTTGTAACGCTGCAAAATGGATCGATTACAGTAGAAAGTACGCCAGGGAAAGGGAGTACGTTCCGCTTTATCATACCATACAAAGTTGTTGATCAGGATTTGCAAATTATACCTGCCAGCCAGATCTATAATACTTTGCCCGAATCATTGCAACCGGCAAAAATACTGGTAGTAGAAGACAATGAAATCAATCAATCTCTTATGAAACATTTATTGGGCAGTTGGGGATTGACATATACTATTGCAGAAAGTGGCATGAAGGCCATTGAATACCTGCAGCAAGAATCTTTTGATTTAATATTGATGGATATACAAATGCCTGAAATGGATGGCTACAGTACTGCGCAGGAAATAAGACAAACGCTTCGTTTAAATACGCCTATTGTAGCTATGACAGCACATGCAATGGCAGGTGAAAGAGAAAAATGCATCAGCCTGGGCATGAATGATTATATCTCTAAGCCAATTAAAGAATCTGTATTGTTGAATACGATTGTTCAATTTGTACAGGCTACTGTTAATGAAAAGAAAAAAAACGAACAGCAAGAAAATAATTTCAAATGCATCAGCTTGCAATACATGCGTGAAATAAGCAATGGCAATACCGAGTATGAAAAATTAGTGACGGAACAGTTTATAGAAAGCATACCGGAAGATCTTGCACAACTGGAAACAGCTTTACTGCAAAACGATTACAACAGCATACAAAGTATAGCGCACAATATGAAAACAACGGTTTCCATAATGGGGCTTACAGATAAAATGACGCCTTTACTTGATACACTTGAATATGATACAACCAATGAAATAAAGCTTCGCAAAACAATAGATGATGTAAAACACATCTGCAAACAGGCCATGGAAGAGGCCCGCACCTTTTACACTTCACTATAGGCTTTCCCATCTCGTCGACTCAATTTGCCTTTTCATCGATCCCCGTATTTAAAGGGCTGTTTGTATGTGTAGGTTTACACTGTCAAACAAAAACAACAGGCAATGCAAACACCAGTCCTCTTCAAAACTTTTAATTATTCAATTGTACCAGCAACAGCAGATACACAGTCAGCAGAAGAAAAAGCTGTAACACTACAGCAGGCCCTGGTAGATGTGAATATAGATTTTGAGCATGAAGATTTTAAACTGGAAGGCGACTGGCAGTATATGATGGCTGCAAACAAACACGCAGAGGAAAACTGGTTCAATTGCCACAACAGGGTAAGCATTAAAGCCAGCATTTATCCCGGAACAACTATTGATTTAACAGACGATAAAAACGATGGCCTGGTTTTTTTAATAGAAGGCACCATTAAGGATAACGAAAATACAGACAGTTGCTCTGGCTTGTTGGTAATGGATAAAATAGTAAACGACAATGAGACAACATTAAACAAATGGAACCTTAGTTTTTATTTGTATGATAGTGCGCATGATGATTGTGAGATTGCTTTTAAGTTTCCTGTATATGGCAAACCAGCAAACGACCTACTTAACTAATTTAAAATAACAAACCATGAAAAACTACAGCACCCCTCTATTGGTTTTTACCTGCGCTACGATGTTGCTGTTAAATCTTACTGCCAGTGCACAAGCATACAGAACCGCAGCCACAGCTGCACTTGAAACCAATGGCAGAGAATGGATAGAAAAAAGATTGCCACCTTCAGTAATAACATTCTCTGATTATTCAGGGTTGGTAGAAATAAAAACAATCGTATCCTCTCTTACATCAAAGGAAAACGATTCTACCCTGGTACCAGAAACAGCAGCGTATGCAGATTTCACTATGACGCTGGACAAAGACCAGTTGCCAGAGCAGGTGGCAGCCATTAAAACTTATAACACTACAGGCAACCTTACCATAAATAAGATTACCAAAAAAGTAGATGCACAATACAGTCTTGATCCACGCAGTAATACAGGGCAGGGCTACAGTATATCTATAAGCATACGTTTCAATCCGGAAGATCTCAACCTGGATATAAAAGATGAACCAACAAGCGAACCACTAATAGTAAGGGTAAGCAATGCCTTTCTTAATAAACAGCAAAATAATTTTTAAACTATAATACTTACTACAATGAAAAAAGTACTATTCGTATCAGCAGCCTTATTAATGGCAGTTATAGGTACACAGGCACAAACAGATCTCGCAAAAAACGACAGCAAATCTGAAAAAAAAGAAATAAGGAAAGAAAAGAAAGAAAGCCGCATCACACTAAAAAAACTGGAAGGGCCACAGGTTAGCTATCAATCAAAGCAAGAGTTTATCAGGGATTTTGACAACCCAACCAATGTTAGCTGGAGAAGAACAAGTTATTTCGACGAAGCCAGCTTTACCAGCAAAGAAGGTCTTGCTACTACCGCTTACTTTGATATAGATGGCCAGTTAGTGGGCACCACAAGCCTTAAAACATTTGCAGATATACCAGCAGATGCACAAAAGAGAATCAATAAAGAATACAAAGATTATACTGTAAAGAGCGTGGTATTTTTTGATGACAATGAAGCAAATGAAACAGATATGATCTTATACAATAGTCAGTTTGATGATGAAGACAATTATTTTGTAGCGCTGCAAAAAGATGATAAAACAATCGTGGTACAAGTAACCATGGATGGAAACATTGGCTTTTTTACAGAAGTTCATTAAAATAATTGGTGTGAAAACAAAATCCCGCAAACTGATGCCTGCGGGATTTTTGTTTTAATACTCAAATCGCTGAACAGTTTCATCATCTGCTAATAGTTTGCAAAATGCATCGTGGTTTTTAGCAGCACCACGCACATCCCAGCTAATGGTGATGATGTCTCTTTGTTTTACAAGGCTGGCTTTTTTAAATACTAGTTGATGCTGTTGCATCAGCGCTTCATAATGTTGGATAACATCAGCAGTAAAACTTTTTTGTATTACATACGTTTTAGTCTGGCTTATTTTATCAATCAGGTTTTCAACGTAGGGCAATATAGCCAACACAAAAATAATTAAGACACTTGCAGACGCTGCGGCAAAATAATAACCAGAGCCAATACCCATACCAATAGCAGCTACCGCCCAAATAGTAGCAGCAGTTGTAATGCCACTTACACGGTTCTCTCCTCCCCTGAAAATAACGCCGGCACCTAAAAAGCCTATGCCCGTTACAATATTAGATGCAATACGGTCGCCATTTATTTCCCCTCCAATTGCTTTAGACATTATCGTAAAAAAACACGCACCCGTTGATATCATAATCATAGTGCGAAAGCCTGCCGACTTGCTGCGATATTCTCTTTCAAGCCCTACAATGCCACCCCATAAAGCTGCCAGTAAAAACCGAATGAGTATTTCACTATCCATGAATTCTCGTATTTTTTAATGAATTGTATAATGGGCTCTGTATTTGCAATAAGCCATTGACCAGGTTAGTCAAAAAAATTGCTATTCCTTAAAGAACCCGGCCAGCCATGCTTTTCTGAATTGTGCATATTCTCTTTTTGCCTGTTCTGCATAACCAGCGGCCCATTCTTTTAAAATCGGCTCCCAATCATCCCGTTCTGCAAAAACAATTAACTCATCTGCCGTAGCAGATCCTTTTCTTCCACTGCTACGCAACTGCGCAGACGCAGTAATCATACCCAAATTGGCGATATAAGATTCTACCTGCGAAGGTTGTTTTATAGCAAGCGCAAGATTTACTTTATCTGCAGTTGGTTGAATTTCTTTTACCACAAAACATTCATCATTGTACACAAACGAAGATAAAAAAGCCGGGGATACATGCTGCATCATTTGTTGCACACTTATTACACGTAAAGCCTCGTTTTCCCACAACGGTTGCTTAGTGCTGTTAAATGCTGAAAGGGAAGAAGATGGAGCCTGTTTTATATCTATCAACATTTTTTTCTCGTCATTGTCCTTGTGCTCCAGCAATAATAAATATCTTTTTACGCCAATGCTGCCAGTGCCGGCTATCCTAAAACCTGCATCTATGGCACGCAAGCCTTTGTGCCCATTAGCTGGCAGCCATTGATTGAAAGCCTGTAGTATTGCTTTCTTTTCCTGACGGTGAATGGCCAGCAATTTATCGTTCACTAATAACTTATTTGCATCTTCATCATCGGTGCGTTTTCTTACTATCTCCCCTTCCTTTCTATCAGACACTTTTGTCACAAGTCTTTTAATAAGCCCTTTAGCTGTTTCTCTTTCAATAACAATAGGTTTTCCTGTTCTTAATATCTGGCGATAATAATAAAGCAATGTATTTACCAACTGGCTGGTTTCTTTTTCAGAAAACCCAATTTGCTCTGCTGCTATTTGTACAGAAGCTGTCAGCCTGCAAATCTCCCATAAAGCTGGTGCCAGCAGGGCTTCATCAAAATCATTCAAGTCAAAATACACCAGGCGGCTGCTACCCTTATAACTGCCGAAATTTTCTATGTGCAAATCTCCGCAGGCCCATACAAGTGGAGAATCGGGGAAAGGATATTTTTTTGAAAGTTCTTCATAAAACAATCCACAAGTACCTCTAAAAAAACGAAACACATCTTCTGCCATAGCTTTGTATTTAAGCTGCAAGACAGATTTATCGCGGTCTTTATTAAATACTTTTATTCGTTCGGGTATATCGTTGTTCACGGCTGGTTTTTTTGGCAAGCAAAACAATGTTTTGGTTAAACAGCCAAAAGTTAATGAATTAATTCTAAACCCTTTGGCCATTAACTTACCGTTAGGTTGCAAAACAAGTCAACGGCTTTTTAATGCTGGTTGTCTAAGAAAACATACTCTCCACCGCTGGTGAAAATTTACACGCACCAATTGAAAGATTGATTACTCCTAAATGCTTATTTACAAGCCAACTTATCCATTATTCTTTGTAAAAAACAACAATCAATGAAGCCGGATTTTATAGCATTCTGCATTTTCGATGTAAAGAGGATTTATTTCGCTCCAATCATTAAGAATTAAGGCAAACAATGGGTGACATACATTTCATTACATTGTTTCTCAGGCAAAAAGCGATAATAAACCTTGCAAGAATGTTAGCATTTACGCTTAGTTTTCATTTATCGTATTATCCCGTCCATTGGTCGAAAACAAACGTTGTTGCAACTTTTCGAAAAAGCTATTTCTCAATTCTTTATAAAAGCCAGTGTGTTTCCGTTCATCTAAACATCTAAACGGCATTGATTTCCATCCGTAATGCTACTAATATTACTGCTCAAAACAACATTTCTTAATTAAAGTATTTAACACAAAATCCAACATCGTATCTAAAACCGCAGGGAATCTCAACATGGTTATCAAATGACCGTACTATGAAACAAGCTTACCTATCCTACAAATTGTACATCATTGCATTGCTGTGCTTTTTTACACATGCGGTTTCTGCACAGACATGCCAGTTAAGTATTGCTGTTTCCACTACAGACTCTAAATGTAAAGCCACGGGAAGCATCATTGTTACTGCATCCAACGGTTCTGGCAATTACAACTACAGTGTAACGGGTGGAACTTTTAACACCAATACTTCTTCCAACATAATTGATGGTTTGCAACCAGGCAACTATACCGTTAAAGTAAAAGATATTTCAACGGGCTGCACCATAGACCAAAGCAATGTTATTGTTGGTGGCAACTACCAAGACCCGCGTTTTAATCTTGCAGTAACAGATGTTAGCTGCGTAAATGCATCTAACGGTAGTGTTACAGTAACCAACCTGCAGTATGGAAAAGGGCCATTTACTTTTACCATTGTTGCGCCATCTGCATCTCATATTGGCATTTCCAATAGCACGGGAGCATTTACGGGTTTGAGTGCCGGTGATTATTATGTACAATTAAGTGACTCTTGTGGTGGCCTTCAGACGAGAGTAATTGCCGTAGCCAATTATTCATGGACGCCTTCACTGGCAGCTATTGCAAAACCAAGTTGCGATAGCACTGACGTAACAATTGCGGCATCAGACAATAAAGGCAATAACAATGCATCTGGTAGTGTGTTCAGCAGTTTTGTATATGGCGTTACGCTTACACCCGGAGATACCACATGGTCAGCTAACAGAAGTTTTCGTTTTTACAAAGGAACTTACAGAAGCGCAACACTGGTTGTAAAAGATGGTTGCGGAAACATACAAACATTGTCTGTTACAGACACAGCTATTCCCAATGTAAATGCCAATGTAAGCATCAGCAATTATCAGTGTAATGATTTTACCGCCAGCATTACCGGCCAGCAAAATCTTACCAATCCTCAATATTGCCTTTATAATAGCAGCAATACATTAATCGGTTGCAATACCAATGGTGTGTTTAATAATGTTACTTACGGTTCTTATTGCATTACCATTAGAGACAATTGTTACGATACAACTTTCTCCCGTTGCTTTACAGTAAACCAGCCCGTTCCTTCAGTTGGCAGCACTGTAGCCATTAGCAATTTGCAGTGCAGCGGGTTTACAGCAACCATTAATGGCCAGCAAAATTTATACACTCCGCAATATTGCCTTTACGATAGTACAGGCACTTTGGTAAACTGCAACACAAGTGGCAGTTTTACAAATATTCCTTATGGGCCTTATTGCATAAAAGTTACAGATGCATGTACAGGTAATGTTATTACAAGATGCTTCACACAAAGAAAACCTTTGCCTTCTTTATCCAGCATAAATATTTCCAACCAGGGTTGCTCTACATTTTCTGCAAGTGTTACCGGACAAACAAATGTTACCAACCCTCAGTATTGTTTGTACGATAAAGATGGCAACCAGGTAGAATGCAATAGCACCGGCATCTTCAATAACCTGCCTTATGGCAATTACTGCATGCAGCTAAAAAATGACGCTTCTTGCTACGACACCACTATTGTGCGTTGCTTTACTGCCAGCGCACCGGTTCCATCAGTAGGCTCAGTTACATTTTCCAATAAAACCTGTACAAGTTTTACAGCAACTGTTACAGGACAACAAAATCTCTCGAATCCTATTTATTACTTGTATGATAACAACAGCAATAAAATCGACAGCAACACTACAGGCAAATTTAATAACCTGGCTTATGGAGCGTATTGCATCGCGGTACAAAACTCCGGTGCCTGTTATGATACCACGATCCAAAGATGTTTCAGCGTAACTGTTCCTGTTCCTGCATTGGGTGCAAGTGTTACTATTTCAAACAAAGGTTGTTCTACTTTCAGCGCAGCAGTAAGCGGTCAATCAAACCTTACCAGTCCACGTTATTATTTATTAGACAATGCCAATACTGCTATTGATAGCAACAGTTCAGGCACCTTCAACAATATTGCCTATGGCAGTTATTGCATACAAATGGTGAACACTTGTTACGATACTACTATTACACGTTGCTTTTCTGCAAGTGCTGTGCCCATTAGCATCAGCGTTAGTTCTACTGCATCCTGCACTATCGGCACCACAAGCTTTAATATCAATATCAGCAATGGCGTTGGGCCATATACAATCAATATTTACAATCCCGGTGGCGCATTGGTAAGCAGTACTTCTTCCAATACATCTACCGCAGTTGTAAATGGATTAGTAGGACTTCCATCCGGCTATACTTATAAAGTAGTGGTGAAAGGAGCTTGCAGCAGCATGGATTCTGCCAATGTAACGCCGCTTACAAATACAATTACCAGGAGCATCAATGCTAACTCTAAATGCCCCGGCGGATTATGGCAAAACGGTTCTGGCGACCTTACTGTGAATGCACAGTTTACTGGTGGAAGCATTACACCAACCATCATTAGCAGAGATGGCAACCCGGTTTCTATAAACTTCACCACACAAACAGGCAGCAATTATACATTTGCAAACATGCAGCCGGCAACCTATGTAATTAAATACACATTGCAGGGCTGCGCCAATATGGTGTATGATACTTTCAACCTGAAACCATATTCATACCCAAGCCTGGATCAGTCTGCAGTTTACCAGTGCAACAATAATAGCTTTAGTGTAAGTGCTGCTGCCAATGGTGGTATCGGACCTTTCACCTACGATATCATTGGTAGCATACCATCTTCGCCTTCAATTTTGGAAGGGCCACAGAGCAGTCCAACATTTGCAATTAATAACGGCACTACCTACTCGCTGGTGCGCCTGCGTGTAACAGATGCCTGCGGCAATGCCACTATTAATGATGCAAGCATTTTACCACTTGCCAATACCATTGTTACGGCATCATCAGATTGCTATTACAATTCTATAACACTGAGTGTAGACAGCGTGGCCAATGCCACTTACACATGGTATAAAAAAACAAGCAGCACAGACAGTGTATTGGTGTCAAATAATCAAACGCATAACATTCCTTACCTATTGCCATCAGATACTGGTGTATATGTAAACGTGATGTCTGTAAACAATGGCTGTTTGCAAAAAGTTTCTTCATTTCATATTACTGGTGCATGCGGAGGTTCAGTACTGAGTGTAAACGGTTTATCTTTCAGTGCTGCATTAGATAAAGACAATGTGCAATTGAAATGGAATACAGCCAGGGCATTTGATGCCGCATCCTTTGTTATTGAAAGAAGTGCAGATGGAATAACTTTTAAAGAGATAGGTGCAATGGCTGTTGCCAGCAACAACAATATATCTGCAAGCCAATATTTCTTTTCTGATGTAAATCCTTTGTCAGGTAAAAATTATTACAGGCTGCGCATTATAAAAACAAACAGGACGTTGGCTTATAGCAATATAGAAATGGTTACTAAAAAAGGAATAGCTACTGTTTCAGTAATGCCAAACCCGGTGGAGACATATTTCTCCATACGCTTTCAACCGCAAACGCCTGCAGTATACAATGTGAGTCTTTTGAGTGCTGATGGAAAGAGTATTTTCAGCAACCAATATACCATTGCACCTGGAGATATTAAAACAATACAAAGACCTGGCATCATTACAACAGGTGTATACTATTTGTTAGTGCTAAATAAATCAACACAGGAAAAAGAAATCATCAAACTCTTTTTTAAATAAGCAAAGTTTAGTTGTTTTAAACCGTCCCGATTCTTCGGGATGGTTTTTCATTTCCAGCCACCTCAAAAAACACCATAAAAACCTATTAATCAGTTAAATAATTCACATTTAAGGCATTTTAAATTTATATCGGTATCTTAGCCGCTATTCAAAAAAAGAATATTACTGCACAATGATAAGAAGAACCGATTTTGTTCACTCAGAACAGCAGGAGCCACACCGTATCCGTACAAAGAAAATTCTACAACAACATCCTGAAATGAGGCAATTGATTGGGAAAAACCCAAACACAATATTTGTCATCATAGGCATCGTTGCCTTCCAGGTTGTAGCAGCATGGCTGTTAAAGGACCAATCCTGGTGGCTGGTGGTTGGCGCTGCTTATTTGTTAGGCGCTTTTGCGGATCATGCATTGTTTGTAATGATACACGAATGTGCACACCATCTTTTGTTTAAGAATCGTGCTGCCAATCGTTGGGCTGGTATATTGGCAAACCTGCCACAGCTTTTTCCAAGTTCTATCTCTTTTGAACGCTATCATATAAAGCATCATTCTTTCCAGGGTGTGCATGAACTGGATGCAGATTTACCCAATAAATGGGAAGCAAAGCTTATCAACAATTATTTTATAGGCAAAGTATTATGGCTTTTGTTTTATCCTATCTTCCAACTATTCCGCATTTCACGTTTGAAAGAAATTAAACCGCTGGATGGTTGGGTAATAGCAAACTTTGCAATGGAAGCTATTTTTATTGTTGCCATTTGCTATTTCTTCGGATTAAAAGCCATCATGTATTTGTTGTTCAGCTTTTTCTTTTCAATTGGCCTTCATCCATTGGGTGCACGTTGGATACAGGAACATTATCTTACCAGCGGTGAAGAGCAGGAAACACATAGCTATTATGGCATCTTAAATACTGTTGCTTTCAATGTAGGTTATCATAATGAACATCATGATTTTCCTTCTATACCCTGGAATAAATTGCCACAGGTAAGAAAGAATGCCAGTAGTTTTTATGATACTTTGCAATACCACACTTCCTGGACAAAATTGTTTTTCCGTTTTTTATTTGATAAAGAGATTTCTCTTTTCTCACGTGTTATCAGAAAAGAGAGAGGCAAAGTGAAGCTAACAGATATTTCCATTCCCGACCGCGATATTATAGAAAACAGGGAAGCAGTAGCACAATAAGATTTACTCTATCAATATAAAAAGAAAAGGTTCCGTTAAAAACGGAACCTTTTCTTTTTAAGCACTTTCAAATGCAATGGCTAAGCATAGATCTGCTCAATTGCATCTCGGTATTTTTCCATTACAACTTTTCTTTTGATACTCATTTTAGGCGTCATCTCTCCCGTATCAATACTCCATTCATGTGGCAATAACTGAAATTTCTTAACCTGTTCTACATGATTGAAAAACTTATTAAAGCTTTCTACTAATTCTTTAAACATAGCAATAACAGCGGGGTTATGCACCATTTCTTCATTGGTAGTAAAAGTTATATTTTGTTGACGGCACCAGTCTTTTAAATAAGGAAATGCCGGTACTATTAAAGCTCCTACAAATTTCTTTTCTGATCCTACTACCATAGCCTGCTCCACAAACATGGATTCTTTCAACTTGTTTTCTATAGGCAGGGGCGCTACATACTTGCCGCCACTTGTCTTAAACAATTCTTTTTTCCTATCGGTAATTTTTATAAACCTGCCATCAATAATTCCAATATCCCCAGTATGATACCATTCGCCGCTCATTGCTTCTGTGGTAAGATCCGGACGTTTGTAATAGCCCATCATAACATTTGGCCCTTTGCAAAGTATCTCGCCATCTTCTGCAATTTTTACTTCCACATTATCTATCAATGGACCAACAGTGCCAAACTTCCTGTCTTCCAGCTCAAAACGGTTTACGCTTATTACCGGAGATGTTTCAGTAAGACCATAACCTTCCATTACAGGAATCTTTGCAGCAGTAAAAATGCGGATCAATCTCACCTGGCAGGCAGCCCCGCCTGTTACAATGCAAACCAAATTATTGCCCAGCCCTTCCCGCCATTTGCTAAAAATAAGTTTGTTGGCAATGGCCAATTGCATGTTGTACCAGAAGCCCATGTTTTTATTAAGCTCAAATTTTTCTGCCAGCGAATGTGCCCAGAAAAATAACTTCTTCTTAGTGCCTGTTAGTTCATTGCCTTTTTGCATAATGCGGTCATACACTTTTTCTAACAAGCGGGGAACAGTAGTAAACAGATTAGGCTTCACTTCCTTTAAGTTATCGCCAATGGTATCCAGGCTTTCAGCATAAAACACTGCTGTTCCCCTAAACAGGTAGAGGTAGGTTACCATTCGCTCAAAAATATGGTTAAGCGGCAAAAAACTTAAAGCACGCAAATGCTCACCCGGCGGAAAGCAGGGCATGCAATCCATTACATTGCTCAATATATTTTTGTGGCTTAACATTACACCCTTCGGTGTGCCTGTAGTACCAGATGTATAAATAATAGTGGCTAAATCTTCGTAGCCTATTTTTGCAGATATCTCCGCAATCTGTGTAATGGATTCAGGTGTAGCTGCATGCATTACTTCCTTCCAATGTTTTGCATTGGTTACATGTTCAAAAGAGAAAACGGCCTTTACAGAAGGCAGTTTATCTTTAATGCTCATCACTTTATGATAACCATCCTCATCATTCACAAAAATCATTTTCACCTGGGCATCGTTTAAAACAAACTCCAGTTCATTTACATTGATGGTGGGATATACAGGTGTGAGGATAGCACCTATTTGTTGCACAGCAAGATCAAGCATTATCCATTCCGGGCGGTTTTTACAAAGAATGGCAACCTTGTCCCTTCCTTCACTGGTCATGTCCCCACAACCAATGCCCATATTCAGCAATCCGCCAGCAAGCTTTTCTGCAATTTCTTTTACTTCCTGCGTGCTGTAAGTGCGCCATTGGCCGCCTTCTTTTGCTGCCAGCATATCTGGCAGGGGTTTATTCTGAAGATGATATTCAATACAATCAAATAATCTTTTTGGTTCCATAATATGGCAATCGTTTATTGTTTTATAAACTTTCTACGCTTTAAAAAATGCAAGCATCCCTAGTACAAATTAGATAAAAAAGCCTTAATAAAAAAGCCCGGTAAGTGGTACCGGGCTGTTTTCTTTATAGCGAATTTGTTAAGCTTTAATACCTGGTACCGCTTTGGTAATATTGACCTGCTGGCAATTTAAAGAGGCGGGCACTTTGTGCGGTTGTAAACTGTTTGTATTCTGTACTATGTGTGTTTGTCCAGTTTTCAAAAGCAGCCAGGTTTTGTGCGCTGCCAAAAAGCCATTGGTTGTATGCGTTAAAGCTTCCTTCCTTCAGCAATTGTTTCTGGTAGTCGAACAGTTTAAAAGGAAATTTTGTACCATCCTTATCAAACCAGTCAAGGATAAAGCGTGTACGTATCATCGTGAGTGTTTCCGTAGTGATACCTTTTTTGGCTAATTCTGCCTGGCGATTCATAGCCGTTAAAAAAGCAACTACAAATTCATTTTTTGAATCCTGGTTCTTCATGATATCTGCGTCTGTGTAAAGTTTTTTATAACCTTCCAACAAAAGACTTTTTATTTCCGCTGTTCTGCGGCTATAGCTTTCCATGTTCACAAACATCTCTCCATAAATAAGGCTCCATGCCTTATCGCGGGTGAAGTAATAATATTTCGCTGCATTATAATAGTTGCCAGTGTAGGAAGGATTGGTTTGTATGCCATGCTCCCATTGTTTGATAGCGCTATAATCCTGTTTGGCCCATAAAAATTCTCCGTAATCGCAAAGCAATGGCCCGCTGTCTGGAAATGTCTTCAAAGCTTTTTTATAAACCTTCTCGCATTCTTTAGGATCGTTAAGGGCTTTGTACAGCATGCCGCCTAATTGATAGGTATCTACATCTGCATCCTCTCTTTCCAGCAAAGGCTTCATTACTACCTGCATTTTAGGATAGTCTGCTTTTTGAAAATACACCAATGCAAGATCTTTGCTAACGCTGAGGTTGTTAGGCTCTTGCTCATGCGCTTTGTTCAGCACCATTACGGCATTACTGAAGTCTCCATCTTTTACAAAATTGCGGGCCGTCTCCTGCAATGCTTTTACATCTTGTGCAGAAGCGGCAAAGCATGTCGTCATTAAAAAACCCAGCAATAAGGTTATATTTTTTTTCATGTTATAAAGATAACTTTTTGGCGAAAGAGGGTGGCAAGTTGTTTGTTAAAAAAATACGGAGACTACACCATTAGCTGCATCTCCGTACTGTTTTATGTCAAATACTTTATTCGTATATCAAATGCGTCAACAAACCGTCACGCAATTTAGGTTCAAACCAGGTACTCTTGGGAGGCATTACATTACCACTGTCTGCAATATCAAACAATTGCTGAATGCTTACCGGGTAGAGGCTGAATGCCACTTTCATTTCCCCGCTATTCACTCTTTTTTCCAATTCAGCTAATCCACGGATGCCGCCTACAAAATCAATTCGTTTATCTGTACGCTGATCTTTAATATCTAAAACTTTATCAAGCACTTTTTCGGAAAGAATGGTTACATCCAGTACACCTATCGGGTCTGTTGAATACGTTCCTTTCTTAGCTGTTAGCTTATACCAATTGCCATCCAGGTACATGCCAAAAGTATGCAAGGCCTTAGGTTGATAAACAGTTTTGCCTACCAGTTCGCAATCAAAATCCTGTTGAACTTTTTTTATGAAATCCTCCGCTGTTAAACCATTCAGATCTTTTATCACGCGGTTGTAATCCATAATGTACAACTGGTTGGAAGGAAACAAAGTGGTAAGAAAATAATCAGCTCCTTCTGTAGCTGCGTTGCCCAGGGCTTTGCGCACTTTAGCAGCAGAAGCTGCGCGGTGGTGGCCATCAGCAATATAAGTAAAGGGCACTTGGGAGGCAAACAGTTGGGTAATATTGTTGATTACTTTATCATCATTTACCACCCAGATGGTGTGCGCAATTTTATCATCGGCCACAAAATCATATACAGGCTCATGATTTTTTTTCCAATTGTCTATCAACGTATCAATGTCTGCCACATTTCTGTAAGCAATAAAAACATTGCCTGTTTGTGCGCCGCTTGTTTTTATGTGATTGATGCGGTCCTGTTCTTTTTCTGGTCTTGTAAACTCATGCTTCTTGATGATATCGTTTTCATAATCATCCACCGTGCTTCCGCAAACAAGACCTGTCTGGCTGCGGCCATTCATTACTAACTGATAAATATAATAGCAGGGCTTTAACTCCCGGAACAATATTTCTTTCCTGATAAATGCTTCCAGATTTTCCTTTGCTTTCTCATATACTTCACTGGAATGCGTATCTATATTTTCCGGCAAATCAACTTCTGCCTTGGTAATATGCAGAAAAGAATATGCATTGCCTTTTACTTCCTGCCTTGCTTCAGCAGAATTCATTACATCATATGGTTGAGAAGCCAGCTTTGCTGCCAGTTCTGGTTTTGGTCTTAATGCTTTAAATGGAACAATGGTTGCCATAAAATATGTCGATGTCTATTTTAAATATTAAATTGAAACAATTTACTAATTGCTGATTTGGTGATTTTGAGATTTCGTTTGATGCTGCGTCAAAGCAATCTCACAATTTCGCAATCACTCAATCAGCAATTCTTATTAGCCTTTTCTTTTTGCAAAATCAATCATCAAATCTGTAAGCGCTTTTACGCTATCAATGGTTAATGCATTGTACATGGATGCACGGAAGCCGCCTACACTGCGATGTCCTTTTATACCTACCATTCCATGCTCTTTGCATTCTGCTAAAAATACTTTTTCCAATTCTTCATCCTTCATTATCCAAACAGCATTCATCAGGCTCCTGTCTTCTCTACTTGTTTTTGGCGTAAACATGGGCAACGAATCCAATGTATCGTACATTAATTTTGCCTTAGCTGCATTCAGCTTTTCTATAACGGGAACGCCACCCTGTTTTTTTAACCAGTTTAACGTTAGCATGCAAACGTACACTGCAAATACTGGTGGCGTATTCAGCATAGAACCATTTTCTATGTGTGCCCGATAATCCATCATAGAAGGCAGCTTGCGATTAATCTTTCCCAATATATCTTTCTTCACTATTACCATATTTACACCTGCAGCCCCAACATTTTTTTGTGCGCCGGCATAAATGAGCGAAAACTTATTGTAATCTAACTGACGGCTAAGTATATCGCTGCTCATATCCGCTACCAATGGCACCGCAGTATTGGGTATCTCATGCATTTGCGTACCCTCAATGGTATTATTGGTTGTGTAGTGGAAATAACTGGCGTCTTTAGGGATGCCGTAACCCTTAGGTATATACGAATAATTTTTATCTTTTGATGAAGCCAGTACATTTACATTGCCAAATACTTTTGCTTCTTTAATTGCTTTGGAACTGAATGTGCCGCAATCCAGGTAAGCTGCCATAGCATTATCATCCAGCAGGTTCATTGGCACCTGGAAAAATTGTGTTGATGCGCCGCCATGCAGAAATAATACTTCGTGATCATTATCCAGGAACATGAGCTCTTTAGCAAGTGATATGGCATTATCCATTACTTCCTGGAACAATGGTGTGCGGTGGCCAATCTCCAAAATAGAAAGACCAGAATTATTGAAATCAAGAATCGCCTGGCTGGCTTGTTCAAATACCTCTTTTGGTAAAACACTGGGGCCAGAATTGAAATTGTGCTTCACGAGATTTACTTTGTTTTAATGAGTGGCGCAAAGGTACTGAATGTGATAGTCTTAATGAGTATTAAAACGGGGGTTTTTCTCAATAAATTTCTCGCTAATTCAATTAGATAGAGTGCTGATAGTAAACAAATTATTAGTCATGCTCCCGCTTGTCTTCCGGCTGCTGCTTCCAGGCTTTATCCAATGCTTCAAAACCTGCAAGGTCTTCTGCACTAAATTCTTTCCCGCTTAGGTTTTTCAAATCCGGCTGACCGGCATTTACCCAGGCTGTATACCAAAACGATGCTACTGCATAAATGGATTGTCGCATTCGCCTTTCTACCATTCCCTGTAATTTCTTATCGTAGGCTCTTGTATAGGAAGACGCATATTGTCTTACCAAAACGCCATTTCTTTCTTCATAAGCAAAACGCTGATCGCTATTGAAAGATGCTGATAATTCTTTTTCTATGCGCAACACCGTATCTGCAGCAGCGGCACTTTCAAACACACGTTGCCATATATAAACAGCAGGGTTTTGAATATAATTTGCTTTGCCAATAAAAAAATCCCACTCTTTTTCAGCAAGCAATTCTGGTAACCTGCTTTCCCAAAATGCATGAATACCGTTTTGCCCGGTTAGCTGTCCATTATGATTGCTGCTTGCATGCAGCGGCACATGCGCATCAGCAATATAATGCCCTATTTCTGCTGATAACTTTAAAATCTTTGATTGATTTTTTTCTTTAAACGCTGCTGTTAAACGATACATCATGGTTTGCACCCACCACGGTACTATACCATAAACATTCAATGTATCAGCAGAAAGAACAGCAACAGCGCTGTCCCATTTCTTGGGCAGGCTTTTATAGTTGACGTAATGATCAATATCTATATAATGACGAGGTCCTTCTTCTGCAACAGCATACCTTCTTTTATCGGGGTCTACTGCATGTTCTGTTAAAAAAGCAATATTGGGTTTGTATAGAGCTAGCATTTCAGGCGGCAATAAGAAAACTGCATAGTAGTTAATCTGCTTGTGTGCATAAAAACCCCAGCAATAAGCCTTAAAGTTGCAACACAATAAGACAAAGGGAAGCAGACCTTTTCTAAAAGCAATCATAGTTTTAATAGGTAAGACTTATGAAAGCTCTTGTGCGATGTATGTTCTTACAAAAAATCTCTAATGGGGAGGTTCATCATGATGCTTTTCTTCTTCTACTTCTGCAACACCTCCACTAATGGCATACTTCAGCACATCTGCCGCACTTACGTCTTCTAAAATCTTTACCCTTTCTTTTGGCACAATGTACAATTGGCCGGTTACTGCATAAGAATTGGGAACGTATACAGACACATAACCGCTAAGACCAAATTCACTGGCATCTTCATCTGTAATAAAACCTAATTGAAAAACTTCGGGATTGAAAACGCTAACCAGCACCGCTTTTTTAAACTTGCGTTTATTGCCGGCAAAAGCTTCAAAAAAATCTTTGATAGAGGAATAAATAAACTTGATGCCCGGTGTACGCTCCAGCCAGCTATCAAATAAATTGAAAATACGGCTGGTAAGAAAATTAGAACTTAAAAAGCCTATTGCAATTAAAGCCGCTATAATAATAATGAAACCAAGGCCATAATTCCGGTTGATGATGCGGCCATCTACATCTTTCACTGTAAAAATAGGAAGCCAGCTATCCACTGAAGATACAAACCAGTAAATAAGGTAAATAGTAATGGCAACAGGTGCTGTAACCAACAGACCCTGAATAAGATACTGCAATATTTTTCTCCAACGCCATTGGTTCCGGGCCGATAAACTCATAAATACAAATCAAATGTGTGCGGTAAAGTTCACACAAAAAAATCATTTGCCTCTCATTAAATTATCGTGTTTAGCCAGAGCCATTTAGCAACATTTTGCTAATAGACGTTAGCTGTTTTTGGATGAATGGTAGAGAAAAAAAGCGCTGGAAACTTTAGCAACAAAAAAAGTTTCCATAGTTTTGTGGCCGATTATGATAGAAATAGACAACAAAGAACGTATCAAAATACAAGCCACTGAGCTGTACAGGAAGTATGGTATACGGAGTGTAAGTATGGATGATATAGCGAATGCCCTGGGGATGAGCAAGAAAACTATCTACCAATATTATGCCGATAAAGACGAGCTGGTAGATGCAGTAATAGAACATGAAATAAAACACAGCGAAAATTGTTGCCAGTTGGACCGAAACAAGTCGGAAAACGCCATTCATGAGCTGTTTTTGGCGATGGATATGGTAGTAGAAATATTTCGCTCAATGAATGTATCGGTGTTGCATGACATGCAAAAATATCATCCGCGTGCCTTTCAAAAGTTTCATAAACACAAAAATGATTTTCTCTACAATGTAACCCGAGAAAATCTGGTCAGGGGTATTAAAGAAGACATATACAGAGATGATCTCAATGTAAATATTATAGCCCGCTACCGTGTAGACAGCCTTTTACTTTCGTTCGATCCTGAATTTCAGGCTAAGACAAAACACAATCTGGCAGAGATTGAGCAGGAAATTATTTTGATGTATGTACATGGCCTTGCCAATGCAAAAGGCCACAAACTGATTTTAAAATACAAACAAGAAAGAACCAAAAAAACAGTAAGTGATGCAAAGATTAAATAAGATAATAGCATGGATTGGCTTAACAGCACTCACATTGCCTGTCCTTGCGCAAGAACAACACGCCTTTACCATTCAGCAGGCGCTTGATTATGCAAAAAAGAATAACGTACAAGTAAAAAACGCTTTACTGGACGTGCTAATACAAGCACAGACGAACCGCGAAGTTACCGGTGGCGCATTGCCGCAGATAAAAGGAAGCGGTTCCATTGTGTACAATGCTAAACTGCCTGTAAGCCTTGTGCCTGCCGAATTTCTTGGAGGCACACCCGGCACCTTTGCAGAACTTGCGTTTGGTACCAAATGGAGCAGTACCGGTGGTGTTTCTATCAGCCAGGTGCTTTTTGACGGAACTGTATTTGCAGGCTTGAAAGCAAGAAATACATTGATTTCTTACCAGCTAAAAAATGAAGAGATAACTGAAGAAACTATCAGGGCCAATGTTTCTAAAATTTATTATCAACTGCTGGTGAGCAGAACACAGATAGAATTACTTGACAGCAATATTTCATTAGTTGCAAAACTGCAGCATGACACAAAAGTGATGTATGATAATGGCTTTGCAGAAAAACTGGATCTCAGTAAGCTGGAAGTACAACAAGCTAATCTGCAAACAGAAAAAACAAATACATTAAACCAGGTTGCCAATGGCTATCTGGGGCTGAAAGTACTGATGGGTATGCCCGTGAAAGATTCATTGACGCTTACTGATACTTTAAATGACGAGCAGGTTAAAGAAGGAATACCAGATATGTCTGTATTTGATTATAACCAACGCAGGGATTTCCAGGCTTCGCAGATGGGCATTAAGTTAAATGAGTTTGACCTTAAGCGTTACAGGGCCGCAAAACTTCCGACCTTAAATCTGAATGGTTATTACAACAAAAATGCGCAACGTGATCAGTTTAATTTTCTTAGTAAAAATGGAGATTGGTTTGGCATATCAGCATTCACTGTAAATCTGAGTGTTCCCATTTTTACTGGTTTCTCTGCCAATGCGAGAATAGCCCGCGCCAAACTGGTACTGCAGCAATCCGTCAACCAGCAGGAAGCATTGAAAATAAATATTGACAATGAAATACAAACTGCCAGCAACAATTTCAAATCTGCTATTTCAAATTTAGACTACCAGAAAAAAAATATGGCACTTGCAGAGGATGTATACCAGCAGACAAAAAAGAAATTTGAAGTAGGTACGGGCACTCAAACGGAAATTAACCAGGCGCAAACAGATTTAAAAACTGCACAAACCAATTACATCAACTCCTTATACAATGCCATCATTGCAAAAATTGATTTTGTAAAGGCAACCGGCAAATTATAAATCAACCAATAACATGACTCCAAAATTTAATTATATGCAACCTGTTTTAAAAGCTACCCTCGCTGCTGCGCTTATTGTATCATTGGCGGCCTGCGGCAGCAGTTCTAAAGATAGCAATGCTTCTTTAACCGATAAAAAAGCGGAATTAGAAAAATTAAAGGATCAGCAAAAAAAGCTGGAAGCCGATATTGCAAAAATTGATACCGCCGCTGCTAAAGCGGAAAAAGCCAAACTGGTTACACTAACAGCTATAACACCAGAAAGCTTTACGCACTATATTGATCTGCAGGGTAAAATAGAATCTCAGAACATTTCTTTTGTAGCTCCACGCAATGGTTCAGGCGGTGTTGTAAGGGCTGTGTATGTAAAACGTGGAGACCATGTAAGAAAAGGCCAGATATTATTGAAACTGGATGATGCAGTACAACGCCAAAATTTAGCCACCGTTCAGGCAAACCTGGATAATGGAAAAACATCGCTCTCTTATGCACAGAATTTATACCAACGTCAGAAAAATTTGTGGGATCAAAAGATTGGTACAGAAGTACAGGTAATAAATGCTAAAAACCAGGTTGACATAGCTTCTAACCAGATAAAAGCATTGCAAGAGCAGGTTAAACTTGCCCAGGACCAATTGTCTTTTACCAATGTAGTAAGCGATGTTGACGGAACTGCAGAAAAAGTAGATGTGAGAGCCGGTGAAGCATTCACAGGCGTTTTGGGAAATGCAGCGCAAATAGTAATTGTAAATACCAGCAATCTTAAAGTTACCGCGGCTGTGCCAGAAAATTACCTGGGCAAAGTAAATGTTGGCAGCAAAGTAAAAGTTACTTTCCCCGACATCAATAAATCAATTGACGTAGCTATAACCGTTGCCGGCAAAACTATTGACGCCATTAACCGCAGCTTCTTTATTGAAGCAAAAATTCCTAACGACAAAGATTATCACCCCAACCAGATTGCATTGGTAAGAATACAGGATTACAGTGTTGGCAATTCCATTACAGTGCCTGTAAACACTATACAGAGTGATGAAAAAGGAAAATTTGTGATGACAGCGGTTAAAGAAAATGGCAAAACAGTGGCAAGAAAGAAAGCTGTTGTTATTGGCCAGTTTTACGGAGATAAAATGGAAATAAAAAGCGGTTTGCAGGTAGGCGACCTTGTAGTAACAGACGGTTACCAGAGTTTGTATGACGGGCAGCTTTTAACAACAGATGCAAAATAAAATCGAGAGTCGAGAGACGTCAATCGTAAGAAAGACATTGCCCTTTTTTACTCTCGATTCACGTCTCACGATTCACGATTACAACAGACGACTCACGAATTAAACCAACAGTATGAGCGCATTAGAAAATATAAAAGAGAAATTTAAAGAGTTCGGGCCTACCACCTGGAGTATAAACAACAAAGTGTTTATATACCTGGCAATGGTCTTTGTAAGTATAATTGGTATTTTTCAATTTGTTACATTGCCAAAGGAGCAGTTTCCTGAAATTGTAATACCCACTATTTACGTACAAACCATTTATGTAGGTAACTCTCCTAAAGACATGGAGAACCTGGTAACAAGGCCTATTGAAAAACAAATTAAAGGCATTACCGGGGCAAAGATTAAGAAATTCACCAGCACTTCACAACAAGACTATTCTGCCATTATTGTAGAGTTTGATACTGATGTAAAAACCGAAGTGGGTTTACAGAAAGTAAAAGACGCGATTGATAAAGCAAAACAGGATTTACCAACAGACCTTACACAAGAGCCTACTGCGCTGGAAGTAAACCTGAGCGATCAGCCCATCATGTATGTAAATCTGAGCGGTGATTATGATTTGCAAAAACTGAAAAAATATTCAGACGATTTAAAAGACAAACTGGAAGATCTGTCTCAGATAAATCGTATTGACGTAGTAGGTGCACCTGAACGTGAGTTCCAGATAAATGTAGACAACTATCGCATGCAGACTGCGGGTGTTACATTTAATGATATCGCTACTGCAGTAGCCAATGAGAACCTGGACATCTCTGGTGGTTTGTTGGATGTAGGCAACATGAAACGAACGTTGCAACTAAAAGGCCAATTAAAAACTGCATCAGATATTTCGCAAATACTGGTACGTAATACCGGTGGCGGCCCTATCTATTTAAAAGACATTGCTATTATTAAGGACACTACCAAAGAGCGTGAAAGCTATGCACGCCTGGATGGTAAAAATGTGGTTACACTTAACATTATAAAACGCAGTGGAGAAAACCTGATTGAAACAAGTGAAGCAGTACAGAAAACTGTAGAGGAAGCAAGGGGCGTTTTATATCCTAAAGATTTAAAAGCAGTTGTTACCGGCGACCAAAGCATCAAAACAAAAGCATCTTTTAAGGATCTTGTTAACTCAATTGTTATCGGCTTCTTATTGGTATTGATTGTATTGATGTTCTTTATGGGCGTTACCAATGCGTTCTTTGTAGCGTTATCCGTACCGCTGAGTATGTTTGTGGCGTTTCTGTTTCTACCGGCAGCTGATTTAATCATCGGCTCGCATGTAACACTCAACTTCATGGTGTTGTTTGCATTGTTGTTTGGGTTAGGTATTATAGTAGATGATGCTATTGTGGTAATTGAAAATACACACCGCATTTTTACACAAGGACAGGGAAAATTTAGTGCATCCATTGCAGCACGTATGGCTGCTGGGGAAGTATTTGTTCCGGTATTGGCAGGTACGTTAACCATGTTAGCTCCCTTTTTCCCATTGATGTTCTGGCCAGGTATCATTGGCAAGTTTATGATATACCTGCCTACGATGCTCATATTCACACTGGCAGCTTCATTAATTGTTGCGTTTATTATGAACCCGGTGTTTGCTGTAGATTTCATGAACCATGAAGAAGGGGAAAAAGAATCCAAAAATGCCATCTTCAAAAAACCATCGTTTTGGATACCCATCGGTGCTGGTATTTTGTTAGATATTGCTGGCGCTACATTTCTTGGCAATTTCTTAATCTTCTTTATGCTAATGGTTTTGCTCAACCGTTATGTTTTAGAAGACGCCATTCACGGTTTCCAAAACAGGGCATTGCCTTGGATTATGGGTCATTATGAAAGTTTATTAAGATGGGCGTTGAAAGGATGGAGACCTGTTGGTTTATTGTTGGGAACATTTGGGCTTTTAATTCTATCATTCATCATTTTCATAGCTTCAATTAAATCTGGTCATGTGGGCGTTGTGTTCTTTCCGAAAGCAGACCCTAACCAAATTTATGTTTACCTGAAGCTTCCTGTTGGTACCAATGTAGAATATACAGATTCAGTGACACGTGTGTTGGAAGGAAGAGTAACCAAAGTGTTGGGCATAGAGAATGGCAAAAAAAATCCTTTAGTTGAAAGTGTTATTAGTAACGTAGCCATTGGTGCAAACGATCCTTCAGCTAACGACCAGAGCACCCGCAGTGAATTGGGCCGTGTGCAGGTATCTTTTGTTGAGTTTGAAAAAAGAGATGGCGTTTCTACTAAGCCTTACCTTGATAAGATACGTGCCGCCATGCAGGGTGTGCCTGGTGCGGAAATAAGTGTTGACCAGGAAAGTGGTGGGCCACCCACTGATCCTCCTGTAAATATTGAAATTGCGAGCGAAGACTTTGATGCATTGATTAAGACAGCTACTAACCTGAAAAATTACCTCGATTCAATACAGGTGCCGGGTGTAGAAGAATTGAAAATGGATGTGGATTTAACCAATCCGGAAATTACGCTTACTGTTAACCGTGAGCGGGCATTGATTGAGGGTGTCTCTTCTGCACAGATCGGCCAACAGGTGCGTACAGCGCTTTTTGGAAAAGAGGTGTCGAAGATAAAAGAAGGTAAGGATGAATATAAAATACAATTGCGCAACAATGAACTGCAGCGCCAAAGCCTTACCAACTTGTTGAACATGCGTGTATCATTTCGTGATATTGCCAGTGGAGGCGCTATCAAGAATATTCCTATTAGCTCTTTGGTAACAGTAGAGCCAACCAGCACCTTAGGTAGCGTAAAACGTAAAAATCAGAAAAGAGTAATTACACTTCGTTCAAACGTGTTAACTACACAAGGTTATAATGCCACTGGAGTGAATGTTGAAATTGCCAAGGATATTGCCAATTTTAAAAAGAAAGCAGACGGCGTTACCATTAAGCAAACCGGTGAAGGCGAGCAACAGGCAGAGACAGTAGCCTTCCTTGGTAAGGCATTAGCTATAGCACTGATGATTATATTGGGCGTATTGGTATGGCAGTTCAATTCTATTAGCAAACCGGTGATTATTCTTACCGAGATTATATTCAGTGTAATTGGTGTATTGCTCGGGTTCTCTATAACTGGTATGGAAGTATCCGGCTTAATGACAGGGCTTGGTATTGTTGGTCTTGCAGGCATTGTGGTAAAGAATGGTATCCTGGTAATTGAATTTACAGATGAGCTTCGTGGTCGTGGAATGAAAACAAAAGAAGCAGTAATTGAAGCAGGTAAGACGCGTATCATTCCCGTATTGCTTACGGCCGTGGCAGCTATCTTAGCCTTTATACCCATTGCAGTTGGTTTCAACATCAATTTCGTTACCCTGTTTTCAGAACTAAACCCGCATATCTTCTTTGGTGGTGATAACGTGGCTTTCTGGAAACCGCTTAGCTGGACAATCATATTCGGTCTCGCCTTTGCGTTCTTTATGACTTTGTTTATGGTACCAGGCATGTACCTGATAGCAGAACGTTTAAGAAGACCAATGAGAAGGCAATATGGTGGTAAATGGATTTCATTCATGGGCATACCACCATTAATCTTCCTGTTTATGCCGCTGATGATAGTGACAGCATTTGTACATCGTGCAGCTGCAAGTCGCAGGCGCAGAAGATTAGCTGATCAAAAAGAAAATGTAAACGAATCATTTATTGGAAGTTGGTTTTAAATATTAGCATGGAATAAGATTGAAAGACTGGCACTAAAGAAACGTCCCCCATAACCGGGGGATTTTTCTTTTTTAGGATACATCTTATAAAGCTTTAATTTGAATAGACGAGCTATCCATGAAATACTCTATATTAGATCAACGGTTGCTCTATATCTTTTGCTAAAAAACGAATGCCAGCGCATTCCTTAAAATCATTGCTTATTGTTGTATGACCAATAGAGAATCTGACCGTTTATCAAACTCTGCCAATAACAGGAACTGGAAAAAATGGGGTCCTTATCTTTCAGAACGCCAATGGGGAACCGTTAGGGAAGACTACAGCCCACACGGAGGAAACACCTGGAATTATATAAATCATGACCTTGCACGCAGCTACGCTTATCGTTGGGGGGAAGATGGCATTGCTGGCTTCTGCGATGGCGACCAGGTACTTTGCCTTGCACCCGTATTTTGGAACGGCAATGATCCTATCTTAAAAGAAAGATTGTTTGGATTAACCAACGATGAAGGCAATCATGGAGAAGATGTAAAGGAATTATATTTTCATCTTGACTCCTCGCCCACGCATTCTTACTGTAAATTTTTATACAAATACCCGCAGCAGACCTTCCCATACATGGATCTGCTAAGACAAAACAGGCGCGACAGGTATAGCCCTGAATATGAATTACTGGATACCGGCATTTTTAATGACAATAAATATTTTGATTGCTTTATTGAGTATGCGAAAGCCGGTACCAATGATATACTCATGAAGATTACGGTGCATAACCGCAGCAATGAAGCTGCAGAAATACATGTGCTTCCGCATTTATGGTTCAGAAATTTCTGGAAGCACAACCCAAGATTTAACAGGCCGGAAATAAAATCGGTTTCAAGGGACGCTATACAAACAACTTCTTCACGCAATGGCAGTTACTATTTTTATCACTACGGTGGTGAACAACTGTTTTGCGAGAATGAAACCAATAACCGGCGCATGTACAACAGGCCAAATGATACTGCCTTTGTAAAAGATGGCATCAATAACTATGTTGTAAACAAAGAGAAATCCGTTAACCCCGAAAAAAAAGGAACCAAAGCGGCTGTATGGTTTAAAGAAAATATTGCCGCCGGGTTATCAAAAACATTTAAGATACGGTTAAGCAAAAACGAACTGGAAGATCCCTGGACAGAATTTGATGCAGTTTTCAATAACCGGATTGCAGATGCCAACCAGTTCTATGATCAGCTTGCGCCAAAAAAACTTTCTGATTCTCATAAAAAATTACTGCGCAGTACCCTGGGCGGGTTATTATGGACCAAACAGTTTTATTATATGGATGTGTACAAGTGGCTGTTTGGAGAACCGGGTGAAACACCACCACAACGCAGTTATAAAAGAAATTTCGATTGGCAACACCTAACCTGTAGGAATATTATTTCCATGCCCGATAAATGGGAATACCCCTGGTTTGCCGCCTGGGATCTTGCTTTTCATGCAGCAAGTTTTGTGCATGTAGATCCTGAATTTGCGAAGCAACAATTATCAGTTGTGTTGCGTGAATATTATATGCATCCTAATGGGCAGATACCCGCTTATGAGTGGAACTTTAGTGATGTAAATCCGCCTGTACATGCATGGGGCGTTTGGTATGTGTTTGAAGCCGATAGGAAAAAAACCGGTGTGGCTGATTGGGATTTTTTGGAACGTGCTTTCCAGAAACTGCTAATGAATTTTACCTGGTGGGTAAACCAGAAAGATGCTAACGGAACTGATGTTTTTGAAGGTGGCTTTCTTGGTCTTGACAATATTGGAGTTTTCGATTCGAAACTATATGCCTGCCGGTATTAAGAAATTGCAACAGGCAGATGCCACAAGCTGGATGGCCATGTATTCCATCAATATGTTACGCATATCGCTTGAACTGGCAGAGCACAACAGAGCTTACGAAGAATCGGCTGCAAAATTCTTTAGGCACTTTTTAAATATCGGTTGGGCCATGCACCATATTGGCAAGAAAGACATTTCCCTTTGGGACGAGCAGGATAATTTTTATTACGATGCGGTTCAATTTGAAAACGGAACCAGCCAGCGATTAAAGATTCGTTCGTTGGTTGGCATTATACCATTGCTTGCTGTAGAGATAATGCACAAAGATATTTTTGAAAAGCTGCGGCAGTTTAATACACGCCTCCAGGTAATTAAGCTTACAAGACCAGATTTAACACGTGTCATCTCAGACATTGAAAAAAAGAATGGCGCTGGCAATTATTTATTCGCCATTATGGTGGGCGACAGGCTGGAACATTTATTAAAAAGATTATTAAGCGAAGCCGAGTTCTTGTCTGACTATGGCATACGCTCATTGTCAAAAACCCACAAAGACCCATTTGTATTTCAATACCAGGGCAGTCATTATTCCATACAGTACGAACCTGGTGAAAGCACTACCTCTATGTTTGGAGGGAATAGTAACTGGCGTGGCCCTATTTGGCTTCCGCTTAATTACTTAATCATAAATGCGCTTAGAAAATATTACACGTATTACGGCAATGAGTACACGTACGAATTTCCGGCGGGTTCTGGCAATAAATTAAACCTGAAACAAATTGCCAATGAGCTTTCCAGAAGAATTTTCAAAATATTTGAGAAGAACGATAGCGATACATTTCAATACCACGCAAGCTATCAGCCGCAATGGGCGGAAGAACATTTCAAGGAACATCATTTATTCTTTGAATTTTTCCACGGCGACACCGGTCAGGGTTTAGGCGCATCGCACCAAACAGGCTGGACAGCATTGGTGGCTAATTTGTTGTTAGAGATGGATGAGGAGTAACGAAAGTAGAAAGCTATTCACTTCATCTCTAAATCACTGCAAAACCTACAAAATAAAGATTGCGCTGCAGTTTGAACTTTCATTTATTTCTTAGCAATTCTCTCAACACCACCCAATTTATGAATTAATACTTATTTAATGAGCCTGCAATGACGCAATAATATAGCACTAAAAGGACTTTTAATGTTGCCATAATGATGTCTCCTTATTTGCATACTTGTAAACTATATCATAT
This sequence comes from Chitinophagaceae bacterium, assembly GCA_047602295.1. Lineage (GTDB taxonomy): Bacteria > Bacteroidota > Bacteroidia > Chitinophagales > Chitinophagaceae > JACMLD01. The sequence continues at coordinate 6,293,090 of JASGHP010000001.1, forward strand.
TTTTATTATAGTATACCGCAGCTAAATATTACTATCAAATTAGTTGCTTTTTTAAAGCAAGCACCCATTAATGTAATGAACCCTTATCCTTTTTTCCAGTTTAAGCAGATTTTATTCTTCCAGCTTTTGTTATTCGTTTTTACACAATCAGTAAAAGCCCAACCAATCATCAGCTCTTTTTCGCCTGCTGCAGGTCCAATAGGGAGCCAGGTAATTATCAATGGGGTCAATTTTAGCAGCACACCTCAAAACAATATTGTATACTTTGGTGCAGCAAGAGCTGCTGTATCGGCTGCCAGCTCTTCATCATTAACTGTTACAGTTCCCTTGGGAGCTACATATCAACCAATAACCGTTACTGTAAACAAGCTGACCGGCTATAGTGCGAAACAATTTTCAGTAACTTTTAATGCGCCTTCTACGGTACCAGCATATCCATTTTCATCAGGCACTAGCACTACTACTGATTTACATCCAAACAGTATTGTAATGATGGACTTTGATGGAGACGGCAAACCCGATGTGGCTACAGCAAATGACTATATAAACGGGTCCGATCCTGCTTCGGTTTCCATTTTAAGAAACACCAGCGGATCCCAAATAATTTCATTTGCTCCAAAAATGGATATAGCAACGGGGGCTGTGACCTCTGCTGTTGCTTCGGCAGATCTTGATGGTGATGGAAAAGCCGATCTTGTATCAGTGAGTGTTGCAGACAAAACCATGTCGATACATAAAAATACAAGTACAACCGGCACAATCTCTTTTGCTGCAAAACAAGATTATGCAACAGGTACAAATCCTATTGGTATTGCAATTGCCGATTTGGATGGAGATGGCAAGCCGGATATAGCTGTTGTCAATAGTTTATCCAATACGGTTTCTATATTCAAAAATACCAGTAATGGTACAACACTTTCATTTGAAGCCCGCCCCGATATTGCCACAGGTGTACTTCCTCAAAGCCTTGCTCTGAGCGATGTAGATGGTGATGGAAAACCTGATTTAACAGTAGTTAATTATGGCTCAAAGACTTTCTCCGTTTACTTAAACAATAGCCTTTCCGGAACAATATTATTTGCTACAAAAACAGATACTCCAACAAGCAAAGATTATCCTTATGGTCTTGTTATAGGAGATTTAGATGGCGATGATAAAAAAGATATTGTGATCTCTAATTGGAACTATACCACCAATACGCTTGCAGACAATGGGTTTCTTATATTTCGCAATACCGGAAGCATTGGTAATGCGGGTTTTTCAAAGATTAATATTAAAGTAACTGCCGGAAATGGATACAACCCTTCTCTGGGAGATATTAATGGCGATGGTAAGCCGGAAATTATTTTACCAAATTACATTCTTAGTGCAAGTACATTAATCTGCCCTAATTATAGTACCCCCGGAAATATTGTATTCGACAGGGGGCAGAGCATGTATAGCGTATCGCCATATGCTGCGGCTGTTGGAGATCTTGATGGAGATGGCTTACCTGATATTGCTAGTGCCAACTTTACCTCAGACAATATCACTGTATTCAGGAACGTCATCAACGCCCCTTATATTTATGCAGTAGTACCTTCTACTGCTGCGGCAGGTACTACTGTAACAATTACCGGTTATGGATTTTCTGGTGCTACCAATGTTAGTTTCGGTGGGGTATCTGCAACTTCTTTTTCAATTATAAGTGATACTAAAATAGCTGCAGCAGTTGGCGCAGGAGCATCAGGAAGCGTAACTGTTACCAATGCTTCCGGCACAGGCACACTAGACGGCTTTGAATTTGCAGGCCCTCCTGTTATTCAATCCTTTACCCCAGCTATAGCCGGAGAGGGTATGACAGTAAAAATAAAAGGGCAAAACTTTAACAACGCAACCTCGGTGAAGTTTGGCGGAATAGATTGCGCTATCTATAATGTCATTTCACCATTTGAAATAAGTGCAGTGGTTGGTAAAGGCGCATCTGGCAGCGTAAGTGTAAGCACAAAATATGGCACCGGTACAAATGCAGGATTTACCTGGGTTGTTATACCTGCTATCAGTTCTTTTACACCTACCTCTGCCGGGAAAGATAGTACGGTAACGATCTCAGGCCTTCATTTTGCAGATGTAAAAGTTGTTGATTTTAATGGAGTAGCTGCCAGCTCCTTTTCTATTATAGGAGATACAGTTATTAAGGCTGTGGTAGGAAATGGATCTTCAGGCAATGTAAATCTTACAGATGCATATGGCACTGTTTCAAAAGCTGGTTTTACTTTTGTTCCAGCTCCAACAATAAATACATTTACACCAACCGTTGCCACTGCAGGATCTGCAATCACTATTACCGGTAAAAATTTCATTGGTGTAAGCAGCGTGCTTATTGGAGGCATTTCAGCCAGTACATATTCCGTTGTATCAAGCGATACTATTATTGCATCAGTAGACGGAAATGTTTCCGGAGATATAACAGTTTTTGCAACCGGAGGTAAAGCAAGTCTTGCCGGCTTTGTAAACTTACCAGCTCCGTTAGTACTTTCATTTGCACCACAATCTGGTTCAGTAGGTAGTACAGTAAACATTAGCGGTTCTGGCTTTTCTTCAATTGCAAATAACAATACTGTTTATTTTGGTGCTGTACAAGCCAAAGTAACGGCTGCTACAGCCAATAATCTTACTGTAACCGTTCCTTCTTCCGCAGATTACAACGCAATCACGGTAACCAACAACAACCTGGTGGGGGTCTCAACTTCCAGTCCATTTATCACCAGCTTTCCGGCAATTGATTCTTTTACTTCTACATCATTTGTATACAGTGGCAATTTTAAAGGAGGTGCAGGAGCAACGGACATTGTATCGGCCGATATGGACGGTGATGGAAAGCCTGATATTGTTACGCCAAATTTTTATGATAAGAAAGTGGATATACTAAGAAACAAAGGTGCGTATGGAACAGTAGCTCTTGATACCCCAATCAGCTATCCGGTTAGCTGGATACCCAACTCTCTTAAGATAGCCGATCTCGATGGCGATGGCAAACCAGAATTATTAGCCGGCTGTTACTATGATATTTCTATTTTCCTGAATACAAGTTCTCCGGGTTTGGTTTCATTTGCAGATCGTGTGGATGTTGGTGTAAGCAAGGGTACTCCAATAATACAGGAAATAACAGTGAATGATTATGATGGTGATGGCAGACAGGACATTGCCGTTTTATTAAATCCAGGCACGCCGCTAAAAGGAACCATGTACATTTTAAGAAATACAGGTACGAAAGGTAAATTATCCTTTACTTTTAGCGGGCCCTATACACTGGAAATGGATTCATGGGCAATTTGTTCAGGTGACTTTGATGGAGATGGCAAAACAGATATTGCCGCTGTGAACCGCATATCTAATACAATTTCCATGTTTCGGAATATTAGTACAGTTAGCCAGATTGCATTTCAGCCTTTGCCAAGCATAGCCACTTATACTAATCCAAACCGGATTGTTACTGGCGATTTGGATGGAGACGGTAAAACAGACCTTCTTGTTTTAAATAACTCTTATGTATCTATTTATAAAAACAACGGAAGTAAAGGTAATATTTCATTTGCGCCCAGGACTGATATGTACACCATGAACATTCCAACTGACATAAAAATCTGCGATGTAAGTGGAGATGGCATAGCTGATATAATAGTGAAAGGATATGATGGCGTTCTTCCCAGCGTTGCAGCTATTTTTAAAAATAAAAGTACCCCTGGTACTATTTCTTTTGGCACTAAGACAGACATTGTTACAATTGATGATGGCATAGGCGGCAATGACATTGAAGAACTCGCCGACATCAATGGAGATAGCCAGCTTGATCTGCTGGTGCCGCAGAATACTTTTGTTGCAGTGTATACAAATATGGTAGGTTCAAAGATCTCAGCGGCATGCCCGGGCACTACTGTTTCAGACAGTGCAGATAAAAAAGGAAATACTTATCAGTGGCAGTTGAATATGGGAAATGGGTTTAGCAATCTTACCAATAGTACCAATTACAGTGGGGTCAATACTGCAATTTTGCAAATTAGCAATGTACCGCTAACATGGAATAATTATCATTACCGTTGCCTGGTAGACAATAACCCGGGTCTTTCAAATATTCTTTCTATAGTACAACTGTCTCAACCAAACATCGCCGTCAATAACAAAGTTCTTACCGTAAGCAATCCGGACACTACGGCTAAGTATACATGGCAAATTAAAGCCGTTGACGGAAGCTGGAGTGATATAACACCTCTGGTAACAGAAACCAACTATACAATAAAAGAGACAGGTACTTTTCGCGTAAAGGCAGGTAAAGATAGTTGCATTACTTACTCGGCAGAACAAGCTATCTCTGTTACTGCCATCCCTGTAGTACCTGCTATTATCCTGGGTATACATGCTTATCCAAACCCAGCGCCAGAACAACTGATTGTTGATTCACTTCGTTATCAGGATCACTGGCAAACACTGGAAATAATCGGTACAGACGGCAAACAACAATCAAAACCGATCAATATTCAAAACCAGACAAGTGTTACAGTTGTTACTGGCTATCTTCCAAGAGGTATTTATGTAGCAGTTCTTAAAAGAAGTAAAGGTGCACCTGCTATTATAAAATTTGTAAAATAATCAAAGTGTTAATGATGATATAACTAGCAGCGTATTTTATTTCAGGACGAGGCATCCATAAAAAACTATACAACCCTTTTCTGGCCTGATTTACCCACTTCTTGAGGAACGACTATTTAAACAGAAAAACAATCTAATTGATACAAATATTTTTTGAAATCAAAATCCTCGTTTATATAACTTTTTAATTCTTTAGCATCATCTTCTCCGATTACATAAGCTAAATAGATCACTTGGTCATCGGCATTTGGTTTAAAAATTTTCCGCCGCAGTTGGTGTTGTGCATGGCTTTGTGGCTTTGGTTCACCAACGGCACACCTGACCAATGTTACAGCTTTTCTGGCTTAATCCCTATTGTGAGTTATAAACCCCCAGTCATCTATACCCGATTGATAAAATTTTGCTGTCGAATATTTATAGTCTTCTGGAAATAAACACAAGCCTGCCTTTACAGGATTGTAATGTATATATTTAAGTTTTTGCTGAAATACTTTATCTGTTCTTAGCTCAATGCTTAATGCATTACGCTCCCAAAATTGATAAGCGGCTGCATGTCCTGCGCCCGGAGGAAGGGGCTTACACAAGCAAGCAATATTGTTAGTAGTAGGATGATTCTAACAGCAACAGGTTTAGGTGTATTTGCGAACTGAAGTTAAAATTTACAAACAATATCTTCCAAATTTTTGTTCCGGGAAAAAGATCATCGCAAGATGGTTATATCACCAATATGATGCGATATCTTTTAATAGTAGATTTATAAAAAAAGAATTACGCAGCAATAAAAAAAGAAATATCAAACTCAAATATTTTTTGAATTAATCTGTTGATATAATTGTAATGATGGAGGAAAACGTAAGCGTTAATTCGTAACAAATATTTTTTTTCAAACCTGTAGCAACATAAAAAGGGCCGCTCAATGAGCAGCCCTTCTATCAATTAAAAACGATTCCTTTAAAATCCTCTCTTCTCAGGCACTGTCTTTCCATCCGTATCCAACTCTACAATTTCATAACCTAATTTCTGGAGGCCAGGTAAAATTTTTGCTTTATCTCCCACCAGTAAAATATTTATCTTCTCTGCCTTTACCCATTTTTTTGCTAAAGCATCTATCTCTGGTTTGGTAATTTCTGCAAGAATTTTATTTTGCTTTTCTACATAATCGGCAGGTAGGTTATAATCCAGTATCCTTGAAATAAATCCTGCTTTCTGTATACCTGTTTCATAACGCAAAGCGTCACGTTGCCCAATAGCACTTTTAGTGAATGATAACTCATCAGCAGTTATACCATCTCCTTCGTATTTTTTTAATTCTTTCATCACTTCTACCAAAGCGCTGTCTGTTGCACCTGCTTTTATACCGGAGCTAAATCCGAACTCACCGGTGTACTCATCACCATCAAAAGCAGAACGTGCACCGTAGGTCCAACCCTTGTCTTCACGAAGGTTTAAGTTTAAGCGGCTGTTAAATGCGCCACCTAAAATATAATTCATCAGTCCGGCTTTATAATATTCACCGGTTGCATCATACTTTAATCCTGTTGCATACCCAACACGAAACTCTGTTTGTGCAGCTTTAGGTACATCTACCAGGTAGATTTTAGGTTTATCTATCGGCAGCGGATTTGCGTTTACAACTGGTATTTCAACTTTTTTATTGGGCAGGTCATTTAAGAAAGCAAGTTTGGGCATTATCTCATCTTCCGTAACATCGCCCACAACTACCACTTTTGTACCTTGCGAAGTGATATAATTGTTATAATAACTATTGATATCATCCAGTGTTATATTGTTCACACTGCTTTCGGTTCCGTCTTCGCTCATGCCAAGAATATTGGCACTTCCATAATTTACTTTATCAATTAATGAAGTAGCAATATCAGAAGGCCTTGTTTTAGCTTGTTTAATACTTTCCAGGTTTTGTTTCTGATGACGTTTAAATGCATCTGCAGTAAAATTGGGGTTGAACATTCTTTCCTGCAGCAAAGCAAGCGTTTGGTCTACATTCTTTTTCAAACACTGAACAGTAAAGCCAAATTCATCGCGGTTGCTATAAGTGCTGATATTGCTTCCCAACTTTTGTAACTCAACCGCCATTTGTTCTGCAGTATATTTTTTTGTGTCTTCATTCATCATGTCTGCAAAAAAACTGGCCAGGCCAACCTTGGAAGTATCATTTGCTTCCAGCAAATGTCCGCCGGGAATGCTGATGGTAATGCTTACCAATGGCAACTCATTATTTTGCGTGCCAATCATTTTAATGCCATTGGGCATATCTTTCTTCCAGAAAGCAGGCACTTTCACCACGGGGTTTGGGCCATTGCCCGGGTGTTCCTTTCTATCGAAATTGTCTGTGGCTTTTACATATTTCAATTTCGCATAACCATAATCGGGAGCTTTGTAGTGACTGGAATCAATTTTGTAATTATCAGCAGCCGCTATCATTTTCTCCTGGCTCTTGGGCAATACACTTACTATAACCGCATGTTTTGTTTTTATGTACTGTTTGTATACACGCAATACATCGTCTTTGGTAACCGCCGAATACATCTTCAGCAATTCACCAATTTTATTGGGTGTACCGGCAAATGTTTGAAATGCGGCTAACTGGCTTACTTTGCCAGCCACACTTTGCAGGCTATTGATGTACTGCGCTTCTATTCCTCCTTTAAACTTGGCAATATCTTCATCGGTTACGCCTCTTACTTCGAAACTGTCAAGCGAAGCCCTCACCAGTTTTTCCATCTCTGACAATGACTTACCTGCAAAAGGCACTACAGTTATAAAAAATTCACCGGCCAGTTCACTCAACTGGTTATTGGCACTGGCTTGCAAAGCCAATTGTTTTTTTACCATTTGTTGATAGAGAACAGAATTTTTCCCTTGTCCAAGTATTTGAGCCAGGCAGGCAAGTGGTGCAAAGTCTTTATCGTAATTGGGAACGCTTGGATAAACCATCGCCAGCAATGGAAGTCTTGCATAGTTATCTGTATAAGAAACATAGCGATCCTGCTCTATATGCGCAGCCGGAACAATTACTTTCTTTACTTCCGGGCAACGGGGTATGCTGCCAAAATATTTTTCTGCCAGCTTCACCACATCAGCAGTTTTTACATCTCCACCAATTGTAAGTGTAGCATTGTTGGGGCCATACCAGCGAAGAAAAAAGTTTTTAAGGTCATTTGCGTTTACACGATTAAGGTCTTCTATATAACCAATGGTAAGCCACGAATAAGGATGACCATAATCATATAAATTCTTTGCTACAGATTCACTCACCAAACCATAGGGCCTGTTATCATAGTTTTGCCCTCTTTCATTTTTTACAGTAGCCCTTTGCACTTCAAACTTCTGTTGTGTTACAGCATCCAGCAAAAAACCCATGCGGTCTGCTTCCAGCCACAACATTTTTTCCAATTGATTGCTGGGTACTGTTTCATAATAATTGGTACGGTCGCGGTTGGTAGATCCATTTAATGTACCACCTGCTGCTGTTACAATTTTAAAATGTTCTTCATCTGCCACGTGATCACTTCCCTGGAACATCATGTGTTCAAAAAAATGCGCAAAGCCTGACTTGCCTATTTCTTCTCTGGCAGAACCCACATGGTAAGTAACATCCACATGCACAATCGGATCGCTATGGTCTTCATGTATTACCAATGTAAGCCCGTTGGGCAATACATATTTCTGATAAGGTATCACCAGTTCATCGCCCTTCTTTGTTATTGTTTCTACCAGTTTAGCTTGTCCATTTGCGGAAGAGAAAGCCAGCCCCGCAATGGATGCTGCTGCAATAAAGAGTTTAAATTTTCTCATACTTACTTTATAGTTGATTTAAAAAACGGCCAACAAGATAAGCAAATACCAAATCGGGGTTTCAACCGCCCGTCATTTTCAAGGCATTTTAACCCGGGAACCTTTCTTGCCGAATAAATTACCGCACTTACCGGTAAAAAGCGTCACTGTCCGAATAGGACGCCAAACAAATCGAAACTTCTCTACCTTCATAAAAAAATATTTCACCATGAGAAACAATCATGAAATAGACTACAAAATTTATGGCGAAGAATTGCAGTTTGTAGAAATAGAACTTGATCCTAATGAAACTGCTATTGCAGAAAGTGGTGCATTTATGATGATGGATGACAACATTATGATGCAAAGCATTTTTGGTGATGGCTCCCGCCAACAAAGCGGTGGATTGCTTGACAAACTTTTTTCTGCCGGAAAACGCATATTGGTAGGTGAAAGCTTGTTTATGACCGCATTTACCAATGTGGGCCAGGGCAAACGCAGGGTTAGTTTTGCAGCTCCCTATACCGGTAAAGTAATACCATTGGATCTGCAACAACTCGGTGGTATGATTATAGCACAGAAAGATGCTTTTCTATGCGCTGCTAAAGGTGTAAGTATTGGCATTGCTTTTCAAAGACGTTTGGGCACAGGTATTTTTGGTGGAGAAGGTTTTATTATGGAGAAACTTGAAGGAGACGGAATGGCTTTTGTACATGCAGGCGGTTACGTAGTAGAAAAAACTTTGCAGCCGGGTGAATTGCTTCGTGTAGATACAGGTTGTGTGGTTGCATACACCGGGGGAATTGATTTTGATATTGAACTCGTACGCGGTGTGCGCAACTGGATTTTTGGTGGAGAAGGTTTGTTCTTTGCTGTATTGCGCGGACCTGGTAAAGTGTGGTTGCAATCATTGCCCATTAGCAGATTGGCCAGCAAGATTGTTTCTTATAGTCCGCAGTTTGGCAAGAGAAAAGAAGAAGGCAGCATACTAGGCGGGCTAGGCAATTTGTTGGATGGAGATGGGTTTTAAATAAATGTGGGAAATGTGATGAATGTGAAAATGTGGAAATGCGTTCGCTTCGATAATAGAACGCAGATTGTTATGATTGTTATGACAGCTTTCCTGAATCAGGAAATATTAGGTATGAAGCCTGATGCTTTCTTTTATCATCCTAAAATCTGTCTAATCCAATAAATCATAGTTGAGACAAAAAAATGCCGCTTAAAGTATAAGCGGCATTTTCTATTAGTTTATACAGTTAGTATTATCTTCTATTCAACTTAGCCAACAGGCGAAGAATTTCCAGGTATAGCCATACAATGGTTACCAGCAAACCAAATGCACCATACCATTCCATGTATTTTGGTGCACCCATAGCAACACCTTGTTCAATTCTGTCGAAATCCAGAATGAGGTTTAATGCAGCTATGCATACTACAACCAAAGAGAATACAATACCTAATGTGCCGCTTGAATGAATCAATGGCATATCAATATGAAACAGTCTTAGCACAATTGCCAGCAAATAAAAAATAGCAATGCCCGCTGTAGCAGTAATAATTACAGATTTGAATGTTTCCGTTGCTTTTATTATGCGGAATCGATACAATGCAAACATGGCAATCACTACTGCAAAAGTTAATCCTACTGCTTGCATTACAATGCCACCAGTAGCAGTAGTGGCAGCATCTTTAAAAGCAAAATTATAAATAGCAGATACGCCGCCAATAAATGCGCCTTCAAACAAAGCATATACAGGTGTAAGAAAAGAAGCCCAAACCGGCTTAAACATAAGTACAATAGCAGTTATAAAACCACCAATTAACCCTATCCACAACCATGAAGTAACATCTTTTCCCTGGCTAAATGCATTCCATGTAATAGATGCTGTAGCCATTACCAGTAAAAACAATAAAAAGAATTTGTTCAGGGTTCCTCTTTCAGTCATTACCTCAGTTTCATTTATCACAACACTCTGCTGAAAAGTTTTTTCGTTTAGTGCGGGATTACCAGATTTAAAAATAGCCATAGTAATATGATTTTTAGAGCTGCCAAATTACAAAATGATTAGAGTTGCTGCTAGTTAAATTTTATTGTGCTGGCGAGGTAAAAGGCTTTAGGTTTATGGTTTAAGGTCCTTATATTTTAACTTCCTCCACCCTATACCTTTTACCTTACACCTTTTTTACCCGTGCCTTACTATATTTGCCCGCCATGCAGTTTAAAGATGTAATAGCACAAAACGATGCCAGGCAACAATTGGCAGAACTGGTTCAGCACAACAGGCTAAGCCATGCTTTGCTGTTTTTAGGTAAAGAAGGCAGCGGCGCATTATCATTAGCGTTGGCTTTTGCACAATATATTGTTTGTGATAAAGTAAACGGCAAGGCTGCAGCGGCGGGCCCATCATTGTTCGGTGAACCGGAACCTGCTCCACAATTAACAGCTACTGATTCCTGCGGCGTATGCCCTTCCTGTGTTAAAGCAGGCAAGTATGTTCATCCGGATATACATTTTTCTTACCCGGTGGTGCCGAGAAAATCTGGCGATAAGCCATTGAGTACAGATTATATCAGCGAGTGGCGTGAATTTATTCAGCAATATCCTTATGGAAACGTGTTCGACTGGTTACAATTTATTGGTGCAGAAAACAAGCAAGGCAATATTACTGTTCACGAGTGCAATGATATCATCCATAAACTAAATCTTAAGAGTTTTGAAAGCGGGTATAAAATTCTTGTGATGTGGATGCCGGAATACCTGGGCAATGCCGGTAATAAATTATTAAAGCTGATAGAAGAACCGCCACCCGATACTTTATTTATACTGGTAGCAGAAAACGAAGCGCAGATTCTGCCTACTATACTCTCCCGCTGCCAGTTGGTGAAAATACCGGCACTTGGCACTGCTGATATTGCTGAGGCGCTTAGCAGCAGGGCGCAGGTTGCGCCAGACCAGGCCAGGCAGGTGGCCAGTATTAGCGAAGGCAATTACCGCGAAGCCTTGCAACTGGTGCAACATGCAGATGAAGACTGGTTGGACCTGCTGCGCGAATGGATGAATGCCACTCTTAAAGGCGGTCCGGTAGCACAGGTAAAATGGATTGAGGAAATCAGCAAGCTGGGCCGGGAAAAGCAAAAACAGTTTCTCCGCTACTTTAACCATCTTTTAGAGCAAAGTGTAAGGCTTCGAAGCCTTGGGCCAGATAGCCAATATGCCCGCTATATGCCTGAAAAAGAACGCGATTTTGCCAGTCGCCTCAACAAAATGACGGATATAAACCAGCAGCAGGCCATTATAGAAGAGTTGGACCAGGCCGCTTACTACATAGAACGCAATGCCCATGGCAAAATGCTCTTTCACGCCCTTACCATTAAACTGCTGCATATCATTGCTAATAAATCATTACTTTTGGTTAACTGAGCTGTGGGGATAAAGTGTGCGTGATTTTTTGTGCGATGGGGTGGGCAGAAATTTTTAGGAGCATTTGTTGCAATTGCCTTTATACATACTGGTTTTTCGAACTTGAGGCAGTTCTATATATTTTGGTTTTGCTAATTAATAATCTTAGGTGAGATCCCGCTGGCAAAACCTCAAATCCTGAAGCGGGACAGGTGCAACGATGATCTATCAAAGAACTATTGCCCAACCCATACTATTTCCCCGGTACAGCGTTTAAACATAGTTATTGACCAATTATCTGCACAAGCAGTGTTGGCGGTAGCATTTTTTCATTTTTAATTGAATATCTATATGGGCTGTGGAAGTTGCGGTACCGGCAAACCCAATGGCTGCAAAAGCAATGGTGGATGCAGCAGCGGCGGTTGCAATCGTTTAAATGTGCACGACTGGTTAAGAAACCTTCCCTTTGCAGACCCCGACAGTGCCTGCAAAGTGGTGGAAATAAGTTTTAATAAAGGCAGCAGGAAAGATTTTTTCCGCAATCCATCGCTACAATATTATGAAAAAGGCGACCTGGTAAGTGTGGAAGGTGTAAGCGGTTTTGATGTGGGTGAAATAACCATGACGGGTGAAGTAGTGCGCCTGCAGATGAAGAAAAAAGGGGCCGATGAATTTAACCCCGAAATGAAAAAAATTCTGCGTCGCGCCAGCGACCGCGATATAGAAATCTGGAAGCAGAATAAGGCCCGCGAGAAAGATGCGCTTATCCGCAGCCGCGCCATCTCTAAACAACTAAAGCTGAACATGAAGCTTACAGAAGTAGAGATGCAGGCAGATGGCAGAAAAGCCACTTTCTTTTATATAGCCGATGATCGTGTTGACTTCAGGGAAATGATTCGCGTTTTTGCCAGCGAGTTTAAAGTGAAAGTTGAAATGCGTCAGATTGGTGCCCGCCAGGAAGCAGCTAAAGTAGGTGGCATTGGCAGTTGCGGCAGAGAACTTTGCTGCAGCACCTGGTTAAGCGATTTTAAAAGCGTAAATACTACTGCTGCACGTTACCAAAATCTTTCCATCAATCAAACCAAATTAAGCGGCCAGTGCGGCAGGCTGAAATGCTGTTTGAATTACGAGCTGGATACCTACCTTGATGCATTGCAGCATTTTCCAGACAATGCAGATACTTTGCAGGTGGCACGTGGCAATGCTTTCCTGGTTAAGAAAGACATTTTCAAAAACCTGATGTGGTATACTTTGCCGGATAGCAACAAGCAATACCCGGTAACCATAGAACGTGTCCGCAAAATAAAACAACTGAATAACCAGGGAGTGATACCAGAAGAACTGGAAGCAGTAGATATTGTTTCTAACAAACCAAAAGAAAACGAAAGCGGATTTGTAGAGTTGGTAGGCCAGATTAGTTTGAATACGTTGGAGAAAGCAGATCGCAAACATCGTCCGCAAAAAGGTAATAATCCCCAGCAGCGTGGTGGTGGAAATCAACCGCAACAACAACGTGGAGGCCAGGGTCAGCAACCACCAAAAGGCAATCCGCCTCAACAACGTGGCAATAATCCACAGCAACAACAGCGTGGTGGTGGCAATCAACCGCAGCAACAACGCGGCGGAAACAATCAGCCGCCACAACAAAAACCAGGTGGTGGCCCGCAACAACCTCAACAGCCAAGACCAGGTGGCAATCCGCAACGTCCGCCACAAAACAATGGCAACAGGGATCAGCGTCCGCAACCACCCATCAAAAAGAAACCATAAACAATTGTTGTTTTATATTTTTCCAAGCAAAACCGTTCTAACTTTAAGAACGGTTTTTTTGTTTTTGTACCAACAGCAGTTCATTCATAAGTTTTTGTTGCGTCTGCTCTGTCAGCATTGTGGGTAGCACAGTTGTGCAATTACAATCAATTCATCTATAGCTTCAACAATTAAAGCCGATTATTATTAGCTAGTATGAAACGCTTTTTCATGAAAACATTTATAGTTATTGGTATTGTTCTTTTTATCTGGCTGATACTGGCACAAAGCTGCATGACTTTTAAAATGAGTGATAGTGAAGCCAGGAAAAAATTCGAAGCAAAGGGAGTAGCCGTGCTCATCAATACAATTACAGTTAACAATCGCCACCTGCATTATTTGCAAACCGGCAGCGATACATTGCCTACGATTGTTTTTGTGCATGGCACACCCGGCAGTTGGGATGCGTTTGAACAATACCTGCAAGACAAAGATCTCTTGCAAAAATTCAGATTGGTTTCTATAGATCGTCCCGGTTTTGGGCACAGCGATTATGGCCGTCCGCTCAACCTTTCACAGCAATCTATCATCATCAGTCCATTGTTTGATCATATTAAGAATGGCAAGCCGCTTTACCTGGTGGGTCATTCACTGGGTGGACCAATGGTGGTAAAATTAACGGCAGACAATCCTGGTGTTATAGCTGGTTTGGTGTTGCTGGCAGGTTCAAATGATCCTGCACAGGAAGCACCGGAAAAATGGCGGCCAGTATTATACAAAACTCCACTCACCTATTTTGTGCCGGGTGCCATGCGGCCTTCCAATGAAGAACTCTGGTATTTAAAAACAGATCTCGTTGATTTAAAAAAAGACTTTCCAAAGATTACCTGCCCGGTATATATTGTACATGGAATGAAAGACAATATGGTGCCGCCTGCCAATGTAGATTATGATAAAAAAATGCTGGTAAATGCAGCAAAGATTGAAGAACTTATCTTCCCCGATGCTAATCACTTTATTCCATGGACCAGGTATCAACCCATAAAAGAATTGCTATTGAAATTATACTAGCACATTACACTGTTCATCATTGAATTTTTTCTACTAGAATAAAACTGTGCTGTTCGCCTTTGTAATTATTGTAGATAAGAACACTATCACAAGCTTCCGGTGCTGAATTGTATTTAAGCATATGCAATGGCACTTCCTGCTTATTAATGATATGAATCGCTAACCATAATGCTGCGGCAGAAACGCTTGGGTATTCACCCGTCATATGTTTAAACCTCGCCACTATAGTTTTATCGTTCATTAATTTTTCGCAGTCAGTATAGTAATGCAATAAGCGGCTGTCTCCATTCTCGCCAGAAAGAAACAATGTATTGCCACCTTTCGGCAAATGTTTTTGCATAAAAGAAGCAAGCTGATTTTTTACCACTGCCGCATCGCTTGTATGCAACATTTGTATGGCACTTAGTTTTGCACTGGCAGCTTCTGGATTATTATTCACTAAAAACATAGCGGCTCCTTCTCCTGCAATACTTCCTATGGTGCCTGCATCATACAAATCTTTTGCAGCAATGGGTTCTTTTTTATACCAACCTCCCAGCCATTCTATATTATAATTGTAAGAAGATATTTCATCTATGCCGCCTACCAGATATGCAGTATCGCTGTTTTCCTGTAGCTGCATAGCTGCATCCAGCAATGCGTTTTCAAAAGCATGCGCCCTGTGTACATGCGTGGTGTTATAAGATTTATTTGCACTTAGTAAACCAATCTGTGCAGCTATGGCATTGGTAGTACTCTGCACAAAATTGGTAGGCGTTAACATTCCTTCCTCATAATCTATAATCTGGTTGAGAAATTTGATGCAATCTTCCATACCACCATTAGCAGTACCAATAATAATACCGTTTACTGGCTTGCTTTGTTGTTTTATTAATGGCAATGCAGCCCCCACACCCAACCTGATGGCTTTTCCCATTCTGCGTAATATGCCTGTGGGTATTCCTTCATATACAGGTTCAATCACCTGCAGTTTATTGTTTACTGCTTCCTGCAATACATCAATACCAGCACTAGTAAAAGTTTGCTGTGGAGAAATGAAAGATGTTTGATGTATGTAGAGCATTTTGTAGTATATAGTATTTAGTACAAAGTATTAAGAAGAGTGGTTGATTAGTCGATTGGTCATCACGCAAAAGAACTTAAAACTTAAAACTTATAACCTAAAACTTAAAACTTCTTCTTTATGCTTTTGAAAAAACCAACGACGCACAATTACCTCCAAACCCAAATGAGTTGGACATAACATGCTGCAACGATTTATGTTCATAGGTTTTTACAGGTTGTAAACCTGTTGTAGCAATAGGTTGCTTAAAATTTAATCCTGCATATACTTCCTGGTGTTGCAGGCTTAGTATGCTAAACACGGCTTCTATGGCACCTGCTGCACCCAATGTATGGCCGGTAGCCGGTTTAGTTGATGCAAATGCAGGTACGTCTTTAAACAAACGAATCATCGCATTACTTTCAGAAAGATCATTGTTCTCTGTACCTGTACCATGCGCATTAATAAAACTTATTGCTGAAGGCGAAATACCTGCCATCTCCAAGGCTTGTTTCATACACAGGTAAGGACCATCTCCTTCTTCTGACAATGAAGATGCATGATAAGCATCGTTTGTATTGGAATAACCGGATACTGTTGCGTAATTTTTTTTACCTATTGCATCTTCTTCTTTTTCCAATACAAGAAACGCCGCACCTTCTCCCAGGTTTAATCCCTTTCTGCCTTCATCAAACGAGGCGCATTGATCCGGTGAAAGTATATGCAATGCATTAAAACCATTGATGGTAAATTTCGCGAGGCTGTCTGTTCCGCCTACAATAGCTCTTCTGGCCCAGCCATTTTTAATTAACCTTGCACCATATAAGATTGCATTTGCAGAAGAAGAACAAGCAGTATTTATTGTATTGATGATGCCACCAACACCAAATCTTTTTTGCAGGTAAATATTTACAGAAGCACAATCGTAAGATGAAAGATATTCCGATCCATTATCGTCCTTATTAGCATCATGATACAATTCATCTGTAAGGCACATACCACCTACTGTGCTGGCTCCTACTAAAGCTGTGCCGTGTTCTTCTAAAAGACTAGCAGGTATTTGCGCATCTGCTATTGCTTCTTCAAATGCATGCAATGCCAGCAATGTAGTGCGGGTGAGGCCCGCATCATTGGCTTTTAATTTTTTCCTGAGATCTGAGTTGGTAATTTTTATCTCGCCAAAAGGAAGCAACTGCGCATATTTTGTAGCAAACAGTTCAAGCGGACCTATGCCGGATTTTCCCTGCACCAGCGATTGGCGGTTTTCCTCCACACTATTGCCAATGGCACTTATTGCCCCCATTCCCGTTACAACAATCCTGCTCAATGAAAAGAATTTATTTCGTCCTGTTTTTTTCAATATAGTCTACCATTGTGTTGATGTCTACCAACACCTTGCGTCCTTCTTTAGGATCTTGTATGCTAATACCATACTCCCTGCTTAGCAGTACAATCAACTCAATAGAGTCAATAGAATCTAAACCAAGACCTTCTCCAAACAATGGTTCATCGTCTTTAATGTCTTCTGGTTTTACATTAATTAAGTTGAGGTGCTTAATGATTTGCTCTTTAAGCTGCTGCTTTAATTGTGTTGTTTCCATTGTTTGATTTTCAGATCAGGTTTTTTCGTTTTAAAGTATACAGTGTGATTAGCTGAAACAGCAAAGTAATGCCTATTAAAGGTAAAATATTCAATAAAACATCTTTTAGTTTTCCGCCTTCTAAAAAAAGCCCGTAAAAAGCTTCCAGGCACCAGTGAAGTGGCGATATTTTCATTATACCCTGGAAAGATGCAGGCATGGCAAAACTTGGCACCAGTATGCCGCCAATCGCTGCCAATAACACAATAGAGACTGCCCCAAAGCCATTGGCCTGCTCCTGTGTTTGGGCAAATACACCAATGCAAATAGCATAGCTAACCGCACACCAGCCACAAATAACTGCTACAATGAACAAGCCAAGTTTATCTGCGGGAATGTTTAAGCCCGGCAAACCAATCAATGGAAATAACCAAACGCCAATAGAAAATATGGCGGCTGTTTGTATCAGCGTAACGGCCATATAAGCTATCTGCTTCGACAAGAGCGCTACAAGATAACTGGTGGGTAAAGTTTTTAAGCGGATAAAACTGCCATTAAGTTTTTCTCTTACCACACTACTGCCAAGTGAAATAACAATGAAAAACATGGCAAAGATGGTCCATGCCGGAATATTGTGTTGGGTTGCATTGGGAATGTTGCGGCTTCCATCCCGGGAGATGGGTATGGAATTAATTTTTGCCTGGTTGGTCACAATCTCCTGCTCAAAAGATGCAGGCAATTCTTTTTCATTTAAAGCAAAGTACAGGTTCTTTAGCAATTGCTTGTTTTCTACAATCTGCAATGAGCTGCGCAACGCACCATCTATTGAAGACCTGAACGATTGCTGCAATACAGGATGATAAAATAAGGTAACAGGTTCAATACTTAATCCATTTGTATTTGCTTTCGCAGAATCCTGCTGCACGCCAAAATTATTCAGCGCTTTGGCTGAAACCATTTTTGCTTTGGCATTGATAGTAGCAGAAAAATTGGTTGGAATAATTATAGCCACCAATGCATCCTTGGCGTGCATGCGATCTGTAATCTGTTTATCCGTTTCATTCTGCGTTACCTGTTTCAATTGAAACATGCCAATCTTTTCTATCGCCTGTACCAATTGTTTGCTGGCATCGCCGGTATCCCTGTTGCAAAGCAGTAGCGGCACTTTGTTATCGTTCACAAGCTCAAATGTGCTGTTTTGTATAGCAGTAATTACAATAGCTAATACTACGGGCATTACAAACATAAGCGTAAGCCCCACTTTATCGCGGGTAAGAATGCGGATGTCTTTTAATATGGTTGCCCAAAGTTTGAACATTCAGTCGCTAATAATTTTATTTCATGAAGAGGTGGCAGCTGTATGGCTTATGGTAAAAGGCTTTTGCTTCGTACTCCTGTATTCTACAAGTCAGTCAAACTTGAAAGTCCCTATGCCTTACACCTTATACCCCTCACCCTATACATGTCCGTCCCTATAAGCCCTCCCTGTTAATTTAATAAACAAACCTTCTAGGTGTTCTTCATTGTTTGCAGAAAGCAACTGCTCTAAGGTTCCTATTGCAATAATGCGGCCCTGATCAAACAATGCTATCTTATTACACAGATCTTCCGCCTCCTTCAATTGATGCGATGTATAGATAAGTGTAGTGCCTATCTTGTTTAGTTCCTTTAAATATTCAATAATAGCATGCCTGGTCTGCACATCTACACCCACTGTAGGTTCATCTAAAAACAATACTGCCGGGTTATGCATTACACCAATAGCCAGGTTTACACGTCGCTTCATGCCGCCGGAAAATTTTTGCACCTGTTTATTTCCTACGTCGGAAAGGCCCAGTACTTCCAGCAGTTCAGTTATTCTTTGTTTGATTTGTTTTTTATTAAGGCCATACCATGCACCAAAAAATTCCAGGTTTTCTACCGGGCTTAGTTCCTGGTAAAAAGAAAAATCCTGCGGTACAAAGCCAAACAATTTGCCGAAAGATTTATGGTGTGGCAACACTTCTTCTCCCATTAATTCAATCTTACCTGCATGAAAAGAAAGCAAACCCGTCATGCAATTCATGAGTGTTGTTTTGCCTGCACCGTTAGGACCAAACAAACCAAACCGTTCGCCCTGTAATACTTCCAGATCTAATTGTTGAAATACAGGTTGCGGTTGACCTGCATATTGAAATGCAAGATTGTGGATGCTTACTGCTGCACTGCTCATGAATGCCATTTAATTTTTGCAAGTGCCTTAAAAGCATTTTTTTCTATCTCCGAGATTTCTAACAGGTAATCGCCCATTGTATTGAAGTCTGCCTGAGTACTCAGTCTTCCCTTGTAAATACCAGCAGCCTGCACAGCAGCGGTACGCCACAAGTCGCCTGCTTTTGTAAATGAAGTAGAAATATCCAGCAATGTATCATTGGCATGAAAGGCATGCGCTTGTTGCAAAAATGCTCCGTAGATATAACGAAAGCCGCCACCACCTGTACCAATTTCCTCCTGCATGCGCACCAATTGCGCTAAATACAAACCAGCTTTATGCAGACCGAGTTTATCTCTCCATTTCTTTATTTTCTTTCCGGTATAAGCAATGCCGCTTACACCTGCAAAATTGCCGGGTATGTGCAGCATATCCCGCACATTTCTTTTTACACCGGTTACTATAGCACGGCGTATGGTATCGTCTGTTACTTCTCTTTTTTCTTTGGGATAATAAATTTGCCCGCGTGGCGCCAATGCACCTTTTGCAAAACGCACACGTTCCAGTTCATACGTGGTTAAGCTGGTTACATCTTCCATTACCGGATCGCTCACTAAAAAATTATCACCTTCTTTGCCATACACTATTAAATTATGTGCATTGAAATGAAAGCGATATTCTTTGGGGAAATAAGTAAGATAATAAACACCCACCTGGCAACCTACGGGATGTCCCTGCTCAAGACATTCCATTAAAAATTTCTCTGCCTCAACTTTTGAACTGAATTTTTTTCTTACTACCGGTATGCCCAATGATTTGCAGGTTCTTTTAAAGATTAGCCCCGGCTGTGTTCGAAATGCAATAGCAGGACCATTATTAATCTTTAGCAATGGTATATAAATAAAAAACAAACCGGAGCCGATGCCAAATACCATTGGCTCTGTCATTTTTCTTACGCCAATTGTTTGCAACAGGTTTGTTGTTACGCCGTTTTCACAATGCGCAGCCTGCAGGTGTTCAAAATTAACCTTCATGTACTTCCATTGTTTTTAACTCTTGTACACTTACATTAAATGCTTCAGCGTATTTCTGCAATTTTTTTTCAGACAGTTTTTCAAATACTGCGGGTTTCATATGCTGCTTTATACTCCATTTCCAAAAGCCTGTATAAGCGCTAACTATACCTGGGTCCATCAAACGCAGTTCCATAAAAAACAACAGGGGGCTTGCTTCTTTATTTAATACTTTTTGTTTTGCATTGTTGATGCGCTGTTCAATGTCTTTCCATGCAATATCAAGCGCAGTGGACTTTACTTCCCAACCACTGCTTAATGCTGTTGTATAATTGCCTGTACTATCAACAGCATAACAAACTTCTTTGGTGAAATTTTCAAGATGACTGTGGTCTTGTGGTATCTCGTCTTTTTTCATTGCATGAATGGTTAAAGGTGTAAGATTTTAGATTAAAGGTGGAGGTTTCAGGTTTAGGATTCTCTGATACTTCTGTATTCATCTTAGTATGCATGATTTCTATGCCTTTTACCTTATGCCCTAAGCCATAAATCCAATATCATTGAAGAGCACTTTCAGACAGCACTTAAAACTTACAACCTAACATTTACAACTTTCTCTAGCACACAGTAAGCATTGCATACATGTAAGAGAACCTGGCACTTTCCGGCACCAGCAATAAAATCTTTTCTCCTTTCTTTAACCTGCCGCTATTGAAGAGCTCATCAATCATTAGATAAACGGAACCTGCGCCAACATTGCCCATACTGTCAAGATTGGTAAACCATTTTTCTTTGTTGATGGGCAGACCGTTTAATTCCAGGTGTTCTGCAATTTTGCTTCTGAAAAATTCGCTGGACATGTGCGGAAGAAAATAATCAACCTGGTCTGAACTTAACCCCTTCTCATCAAAAAGGGCTTTTAATTTAATAGCACCCAGCGGAACAATATATTCGCTCAATAATTTTACATCTTGCTTAAGGCTTAAGATTGACTGCGCCATTATTTCTTCCGGCGTGTAATCCATATAGCCTTTCAGTTTTCCATCGGCCATTTTTTCACTTGCCATGTACATGCACACTTCCATGTGGTTGGCATGAGAAACACCTTCAATCCAATCTATACGAAGGCTAAGGCCATCTTCACTTTTCTTGTTGCTTACCAAAAATGCAGACGCACCGTCGGATAACATCCAACGCAAAAATTCTTTTTCAAAACTGATGTAAGGGTTCTCTTCCAATTGTGCCAGTTTCTGCACTTCATCTTCAAAAACTTCTGCTCTCATCTTACGAGACATTCTTTCCGAGCCTGTAGTAACGGCAGTATCTGCACTGCCTGTTTTTATAGACATGTAAGCATACTTCAACGCATGCATTCCGGCACAACATACGCCTGAGGGGGACACTACTTCAATTGCGCCAGATTCTGGCAACCATCCATGCACCATTACAGCATGAGACGGCATCATTTGATCCGGAGAGGAAGTGCCACAGCTAAGTAATTGAAAAGACTTTAAACCTTCTGGATCGTTT
This sequence comes from Chitinophagaceae bacterium, assembly GCA_047602295.1. GTDB lineage: Bacteria > Bacteroidota > Bacteroidia > Chitinophagales > Chitinophagaceae > JACMLD01. The sequence goes on from JASGHP010000001.1 coordinate 6,315,093, forward strand.
TTAAAAAGAGCCCTAACGGCCAATGAAGTCATTTCTGCATTGGTATGTGTAGCCTCACCGGTTTTGGTAAGCGCATAAAACCTTCTTTTAATTCCATTATTGCGTAAAACAATTCTTCTGGATTTGGAGGGTTTATCATTTATCAAACCTAAATATTCCTCCATTTCATCGTTTGAAACAGGTTCGTTGGGCAAATAACTGGCTGTTCGGGTAATATACACTTCTTTAAACGACATCTGCAAATAATGGTTAGTTGACTGCTAAGTAATATTGTTTCTTTCTCTTTATACTGTTTCCTAAAAATGGCTTGAAGAATATTGTATTTATAATTAACACAATTGGAGCAATAATGAACAAGGCTATTAAAAGATAGTATTTAAATACCACCAACCATGCAGACCTGTTTTTTTTCTTTATGATAACATTAGCCCAAATAGAAAACAACTTTGTAGCCCTTGGTTCAATAAACATCAGGTTCGATTTTACCTCCAAAGCTTTTTGTTCTATCAATGCAGGTTGCAATGCTGCCCAATTGCCATTGTTTAAGTATTGCAAAGCTGTATTGCCAAACATTTTTACGTTCTCTATATCTTCATCTGCTACGCCCGGCTTTGGAAAAATGCCCCACATCTTGTCTTTTTTGCCTGTCATCATCCAGTAAAGAATAGTAACGCCGCTGGTAAGATTGGCATTCCTGTCTACCAATGCTATATTGCCTACCAGTTTTGCGCCACAATCTGCCAGCATTTTCTTTACCCGCTCCTGTGCTTTCAACCACATATTTCTTGCACCAATAATAGTTATCACGGGAGTATTTTTTACCACCGCTTTAAAAGAAGGATGGTTTAAAATAGTATTTGCCGGAATACTGGGTGCCAGGAACCATGGCTGGTAGGCAAAAATAATTAAATCATAAGAATCTTCTTTTAATTCAAATGGTGCCAGTTGTGATGGTATGCCTAATACACTTTCGGGCATGGCATCAAAAAAACGTTTACCATTCCAGGGAAAAGCAAAACCAGGTTGCGGTGCTACGTTTACTTTTTCAACAGACATGCCTGCCGCAGTAAAAACAGATGTAAAGTTGTCTACAATCTCACCCAATTGCCCTGATTGTGTATAGTAAATCGCCAATATTTTTTTGCTCATACGCAACTGCTGATTACAAATCTGCCGGTTTTAAAATCTTTGATTCCTTGCTATAATTTTCTGCCGCTTCTTTAGCTATCGCCGGCATCTTTTTAAAATTGTTTTTAATGAACAACCTGTCTTTTTCCAACTCTCCCTTGTAACCAAGTATGCCTGGCGCATGTTCCTGTATCATAAGACGCAAAAAACGGTATTCAACATTTGTGCTGTCTTTGCTAATAACGGCTTCCAGTTTTTTGTGCCCTGCCTTAAATAAATCAAGCTTTTTCTTAGCCCCTCCCACTATACCTGCTTTCTTCATCAGCAAGGCTCCCTCATACGCATCTTTCTCAGGAATAACAGCATTCTTCAACAAATCCAGTTGCTGGTTAACGGGTTCTTCCTTATCACCCGACATGGCCGTATAGAAATTGCTTTTCTTAAAGCCTTTTTCATTCTCCTGCGCAAGGGTTTTTGTGCTGCAAGCAAACATTACCACACATGCAAAAACCACTTGTATCCATAGTTTCATGGAAAGAATTTTAAAGTCTCAAATATAAAGAATAAACAGTAGGGGAAAAATCATGTTTAAGCAGTAAAATAATGATTTTGATATAGCTGTGGCGGTATAAAATAAAAACCGCCCCTTTTAGAGAGCGGTTCATATTAAAAGGTATTCCGGCTTCAATGGAACCTTTACTTTTTATGACGGAAATTGCAACCTCATCAATTCAATGTCCATTTTGAATTTGATGATATAAATCTCTTCATTTTAAGGCAGGCTTTTGCATTTATTCGAACGGGGTAAGCTTTCTTTCGATGAACAATCCGTTTTAAGCGATAATACTTACTACGTCCCCAATAGCAAAAAATCATTCAAAATTACCGGGGGCAGATATGGCTTGTATATGCACAAAAAATAAAACCGCCGGGGAAGGCGGTTTTATTTTTTTTATTGCGATTACACTTTAGGGAAACGCATTATTGACGGAGACTCTACAACCTCATCAAAGTTCAATGTCCAGTTTTGAATTTGATAGTGTAAAGTTGCCTATTTACCGGTGCATTCTTAAATCATTTCGTGTAAAGTGCAGATAAGGTGGATGAAACGACGTTTTATGCCGATAAGCTGTTTTTAAGGCATAAAAAAGCTGCTACCAAAGGTAGCAGCGCTTATAAAACAGGTTGAAAATCAAACTAATTGAGGTATTTGGTTACCGCATCGGTTAGCGCCTGCTCTTTTACCTTATTGTCGATAACGGTAATCAGTTTTCCGTTTTCGTCTACCAGAAATTTGGTGAAGTTCCATTTAATAGGGTCTTTAATGCCCATTTTCTCTGCTTCATCTACCAGGTATTTGAATAGTGGGGCAATATCATCTCCTTTAACAGAAACTTTCTCAGACATGGGGAAGCTTACACCATAATTCTTTTTGCAAAACTCCTGTATCTCTCCATTGCTTCCTGGCTCCTGCTCATGAAAGTTATTTGCCGGAAACCCGATAATTACCAATTTGTCTTTGTGTTGCTCGTACAATTCTTCCAAAGTTTTATACTGGGGAGTATTACCGCATTTGGAAGCAGTATTTACAATAAGAATTTTTTTGCCTTTATATTTTGAAAGCACGATTGGCTTTCCATCCAGGCCTGTTATTTTAAAATCATAGATACTGGCAAATGCAGCAATTGTAATAGCCAGAAGTGCAATACGTAGCATGGTAGATTGTTTTATTAGTTTGTAATGTAAAAAGACATCAACAAATTTGGTGCAAATAAGGTTGACGAATGAAGGTAAACAAATTAAATTTTTGTCAACCCTTGTCTTTTCAGCTGGCTTTTAAAGATTATTGCTTTTCGTACGCTCCCAGATCGGGCAGCCCTACTGGCCTTGGTTTGCCGTCCAGGTCTATATTAACGCTGGTAGTTATTCCTTTGTTAATGGCAGGAGAAACATCTTTAAGCCTGAAACTGTAGAAGCTTTTAGAAACGTTGATGCTGTCAAAAGCGGGAGCCTGGTTGCTGATAATATTAGATGCAACAACATCCGATGGATTGGTTTTTACCTTCCAAAGACAGTTCTGAAAATTTACATTGAAAGTGCCGCTGCCCTGGCGAGACGTTACCACTTCATTGTCTGCTGTGCTATTATCTGCCCAGATAATGCAATTGGTGAAGGTTGCAAAAAGATTGTCTGTGTAAACACTGCTACCAGATTGCACATAATTACTAATATAAAGAGCTGGGTCTTTATGAGTTATATAATTATTGCCTATCGTAGGCATGGTGCAATGAACAAACTGGTAATTGCCTCCCAGTACCAATTGCACATTCTTTCCGCAGTTGCTAATAAGGCAATTGGTAGCATTGATAGAAGTTTCAATACCATAAATGCCAGCGTCATAAATATTATCAACAATGCATTGGTTAATTACCAGCTTTGAATTAGCATTAATAGATGGACCTTGCGCAATCAATCCCTGGTATGCATTGCGCACTACTGCATATTGAAGTGAATTGTTCTTGCTTGTTGGCCTGAAATAAATGCCAGGCCAGCCGGCAGGATATTCATTATAAGGATAGTCTAACCTGTCACTTGCAAAATACACTCTTGTACTATCAAACTTCTCACCGGTAACCTGCAAACTTCCATCTACTAATAAGGGCGCATCTGCATGCAAATAAATTTTGCAACCTTTTTGTATGGTTAATGAAGCAGTGGTATCTACCTGCAAACCGCCCAGTATTACGTAGGGCAAATCGTTTGTCCAAACTATGTTGCCACTAATCTTTGTATTGCGTAAAAAATGGGCATTTTGTCCCCATGCTTCTAATTGTACAAATGTTTTGTTGCCATTATAGTCTACGCCAATGCTATCGCGCAGCACAAATGGTTGGTTGGCGGCATTGGGATTAATGGTAACCGTTACAAACACAAAAATGCTGTCATTAGCATCCAAATCTATTTCACCAACTGTTGGCCCGGGCACACCATCAACATTTATTTTAAAAGAAGAACTGGTACCGCCTCCCAGGTAAACACTGTTTATTTTAAGCTTCTGGTTATTGCTATTTTTTATTTTGAACTGTTGCGTTACAGAACCGGTGGTGGTAAATACGGTATCAAAATGCAAACTGTCTGCGCTTAGAGATATTTGCGCATCCTTGCTGGTAATAAAAGAATCTTTTTTGCAGGCGCATAACGCTGTCAAAAGCAATAAGCAGGTATAAACAAAAATTTTCTTCATGTAGATTTAAAGAATACGCACAATTGTTAAACGCTGTTTTTAGCTAAACAGTATATGCAAGGGTGGCAATACTTAGTTTTACACCCGACGCTTTTAATAATTCGTGGCCACAGGCTTCTAAGGTAGCACCCGTGGTAACCACATCATCCAATAATAACACATGTTTGTTTTCAATGGATGAGATATCGTTCAATTCAAACTTCCCTTCCATATTTTTCCATCTTTCAATACGCGATTTGCGGGTTTGCGTTTCTGTAGCAGAAAGCCGTTTTATTGCATCATTTGCTACGGGCACATGCATTACTTCTGCTATGCCATTGCATAAAACAGTAGCCTGGTTATAACCGCGTTTTTTCTGCCTGGCCGCAAATAATGGCAATGGCACCAATACATCAATGTGACGAAACCGCTCCGATTGCGTAAATGCATTGCCCATGATTCGACCCACGAAATATCCTATCTCCTGGTTGCCTTTGTATTTTAACTGATGCAACAAGTGCTGCACCAGAGAACCTGTCGTAAAATGACACAATGAAGTAGCAGCAACCAGCGGCAGCCTTCCCCAAAAATGTTTTTCTACGGGGTTGTTTGCGTGAAAATGAAAATTGGTAAGGGGTAATTGATCGATGCATTGCACACAGAGAAGCGAATCTTCTCCAATAGCATCATTGCCACAACCGGCACAAACATGCGGAAAAAAAAGATGAGAAAAATCGTTTGCTATGTTTTTTACTAACTGCATTGAAATATTTTATTCAGTTACAACGCATCATTTTTAATGGCTTGTTAGAACAACAGTGTATATACTTCTTCAACTTTGCTTACTGTAACAATTTCTATATTGAATTTATGTTTTGACAAACTTTTCTGATTGTACTTGGATACTATAATTTTCTCAAAGCCTAACTTTTCCGCTTCTGCAATGCGTTGTTCTATCCTGTTAACAGCCCTTATTTCACCGCTTAAGCCAACTTCGCCTGCAAAGCAAATATTCATGGGCACAGTTGTATCATCGTATGAGCTTAGCAATGCACATAAAACTGCTAACTCTATAGAAGGATCTTCTATTTTAAAGCCTCCGGCAATGTTTAAGAATACGTCTTTAACACCAAAATGAAAACCTCCTCTTTTTTCTAATACCGCTAACAACAACTGCAATCGCCTTAGATCAAAACCACTTACTGTACGTTGTGGTGTACCATAAACAGATTGAGTAACCAGTGCCTGCACTTCTATTAATAAAGGTCGCATACCTTCTATAGCTGCTGCAATAGCAATACCGCTTAACTGTTCTTCTTTTTGGGTGATGAGTATTTCACTGGGATTAAGAACACCACGCATACCATCACCATGCATTTCATAAATGCCCAATTCTGCAGTGCCGCCAAACCTGTTTTTGATAGTTCGTAAAATACGATACGCATAATGATGGTCGCCTTCAAACTGCAATACAGTATCTACCATATGCTCCAATATTTTGGGGCCAGCAATATTGCCGTCTTTTGTAATGTGCCCTATAAGAAAAACAGGCGTATTGGTCTCTTTGGCAAAACGCTGTAACTCTGCCGTGCTTTCTCTTATTTGAGATATGCTTCCGGGAGAAGATTCTATATAAGGAGTTTGCAGCGTCTGTATTGAATCAACAATAACAAGTTGCGGTTTCAATTTTTTTATCTCCTGGAAAATAGTTTGCGTATTGGTTTCTGTGAGAAGATAAAAATTATCATTTTTAATACCCAGGCGATTGGCACGCATTTTAATCTGTTGCGCACTTTCTTCACCGCTTATATATAGTGTTACTGTATCTTTTAATTGCAGTGCAGCTTGCAAAAACAATGTTGACTTGCCAATGCCAGGTTCTCCTGCCACCAATACAATACTGCCGGGAACAATGCCTCCACCCAATACCCTGTTCAATTCTATATCTGTTGTAGCAAGACGTTTCTCTTCACTGCTCTTTATATCCTTCAATAAAACGGTACGCTTTGAAGGTTCTTCATTATAATCAACCCAACTATTATTAGAAGACTTTGAATTTTCTTTTTGAATGATTTCCTCAACAAAAGTGTTCCATTCATTGCAAGAAGGACATTTACCTAACCATTTAGCACTTTCATAGCCACAGTTCTGACAAAAGAAAGCTGTTTTTACTTTGCTCATGCGTTAAAGGTAAGAAGCAGCCAATGAGTAATAAGCGCAGTGCAAAATAAAAATAGCAGCATGATAAAAATGATGGATGAATGCGATGATTAAACGCAAATAAAAAAAATTCAGTTGCATGTCTTTACAAAAACGCAAACATTAAATGCAAACTATCTCATTAACATGCTTAATTAATAAAGTGCGAGTAATTAAAAAATGATTGAATAGAAAAATAAAGATTGAAGCATAAGATAGAAGTGACAAAAAAGTAAAAGGGCCAGTATTACTACCGGCCCTTTACTTACTAACCCATTAAATTCTAGCACTAAATTACAAATATGCACCACACTACAAAATTATTTTTTGAGCCTGTGCATAACTTTTTCGGTTAGGCATTAATTTAAAATTGCATATATTTCAACCTTTGTAACTATTTAAAAATGAAATATTTAAATTCATTTTTTATCTCCTCTTACTAACACCCCTACGTTAAATAGTGCAATTGCAACTGGCTGAAAATCTGGGTTATAAAAAAGCAAAAAAAATTAAGTCGGGAGGTCAAAATTTAGAAAAATCAGAAAGGCAATTGCAGGAGAGCAAGCTAAATTAACCAAGTCAAAACAAAATATTATAAAAAATAATATGTAATATATAGGTTGATTTTTTTTAATTAAATTTTCATAATTTAGAAAAAATATAACATTATAAAATATATTAATACAATATTTATCTATGTCTTGTCACCCACAAAAGTCCTCTTACTATTACGAATATTAAGTCAGCGTTTTGTTCAACCGTTTGTATACGTTTTTTTGCCATTTACCTATTTTAACTTAGCTTTAATTACTTCTTAACCAAATCAAAACAACATGAGAAAACTACTAAGCTGCTTAGTGGGATTGGTGTGCTTATGCTATACCGCTGTCTCACAAAATGTAGAAGTTTCCGGTAAGGTTTCCGACGATAAGGGGAATCCGATTAGCGGGGCTTCAGTTCAGGAGAAATCCTCCAAAAGAGGTACTACGACAGATGCAAACGGGGTTTTTAAATTGTCTACCAAGCCAGGTACGGCACTTATTATTTCAAGTGTAGGTTTTGACAAACAACAGGTTACCGCCGGTACTTCAGGGTTGGTAATTGTTCTAGCAGCGTCTAACCAGGCATTAAGTGAAGTGGTTGTAACCGCGATGGGTGTAAAAAGGGAGAAAAAAGCCCTGGGTTACGCAGTCTCTACGGTAGGTAAAAAAGACCTTGAATTAAGGCCGGAAGCAGATTTAGGCAGAATATTGAATGGTAAAGCACCTGGCCTGAATGTGCTTAGTACCAGCGGTCTAAGCGGTAGCGGTACTAATATTAATATTCGCGGCATCAGCACCATCACCGGGTCATCAGACCCTCTGTTTGTAGTGGATGGTGTTCCGTTCAACAGCTCTACAAATAATGGCGCATCTAATTTCACCTATGGCACACAAACTTCCAGCCGCTTTCTTGATCTTGACCCAAACAATATTGAAAACGTAAACATATTAAAAGGTTTAAGTGCTGTAACGTTATATGGTGAAGCCGGAAGAAATGGTGTTATTCTAATTACAACAAAGAATGGCTCAACTTCTACCACTAAGAAAAAAACGGAAATATCAGTTTCCCAATCTCTATTCAGTACCAAAGCCATTTTGCCAGAATATAACACCTCTTATGGCGGCGGTTTCGATCTTAGCCTTGGTTTATTGTTCTTTAGTAACTGGGGTGCTAAATTCACCAACCCTCCTGCCCTTGTTGCCCATCCTTACGATAAAGCAGCACTGAATGCAGATTTTCCTCAATTCGCAGGCAAACCATACGAATATAAATTCTACAATAGTGTACCACGCTACTTTAGAACAGGCACTTCAAGTACTACTGCTGTAAACCTGGGTGGTTCTGCAGGTGGCATCAATTATAACATGAACTACAGCCACAATGACGATAAAGGCTATCTCCCCGGCAATAGATTGGTAAAAAACAATTTTGGTGTGGGCGGTACTGCTAAATTATCAAACAGGTTTACTATTAGTGGCACCATGAATTATGTGTCTACAAACATGACTTCTCCGCCAACCAGCAACAGTTACGGAAATAATGCTACTAACACTTCTGTATTTGGAAACGTAATGTATACACCTACTGCTGTTGATTTAATGGGACTTCCTTATGAAAAGCCTTCAGATCATTCGCAGGTATATTATCGTAATGACAATGGTATACAAAATCCACGCTGGACTTTGTACAATTCATTTACTGTAGATAGGGTAAATAGAACTTATGGACAGATGAATACCAAATTTGACATTACTAAAGGCCTAAACATAACATACAGGATAGGCTATGATAACTATACAGAATACCAGGAATATTCTCAAAACAAAGGCGGTGTTGCCACTCCAACAGGTATTTTAAGGACATTAAATCGCACCAATACTATTTGGGACCACACAGCTATAGTAAGTTTCAATCACAATCTTGGCAGCAACTTTAGCATTAACGCTGATGCCGGTGGAAACGTAAGAAAAGATTTGTACGATCAAACCGGTATGACCAGCACTCAACAACTGGTATACGGAGTAATGAATCATGCAAACTTTATTTCACATACTACTACCAGTGAAAACGGAATAACATCACTTATAGATAAAGGAGAAACACTTGGTTTGGGTGCATTTGCTACGGGAACATTAGCATATAAAGACTATGCATATTTAACAGTAGGTGGACGCAATAGCTGGAAATCTACAGTAGAAGAAAATAACCGGAGTATTTTTTACCCAAATGTGGCTTTATCTTATATTCCTACATCTGCAATTCCTGCATTACAGAATAACAAGAATATAAATTACCTGAAAGTAAGGATTGGTTATTCTACCAGCGCAAACTTCCCCTCACCTTATCAAACAAGAACATCATTGAATGTTGTTTCTAAATATTTTGTTACTGCAAGTGGCAATTCTGTAAACATCAATTCTATTCCCAATCTGCTTCCCAATGCCAATTTGAAACCAGAATTGTTGAAAGAAACAGAAGCAGGTATAGAAGGTAAGTTCTTCAACAATAAGATCTCGCTTGACTTCACTATGTACAGACGAGTAGCAAATGACCAGATATTGAGAAGAGATTTGGACCCAGGTACAGGTTATACTGCTCAACAAATCAATGCAGGTACAGTAACAAATAAAGGTATTGAAGTACAGTTAGGCGTTGTTGCATTTGAAAACAAAGATTGGAAATGGGAATTAACAGGTTTATATACCATCAACAAGAGTCTTGTATCTAATATACCAGATTACCTGCCACAGGTTAACACCGCTGGTTATTCAAATGAAGGAACTTTTGCAAAAAATGGTTATGCATTGGGTGTAATTATGTCAAACTATTTTCAAAAAGATCCTAAAACAGGATTACGCCTGGTGGGAACAGATGGCAACTACATCAATTCAAATGATATTGGTGTAATTGGAGATCCCAACTCATTGTACAAATTAACAGGCATTAGCTCATTAAGCTATAAGTCTTTCAACTTTAGAATGCAATGGGATTATACACAAGGCGGTGAAATGTTTTCAGGAACCGCAGGCGCCCTTCTTGGACGTGGTGTAACAAAAGATACTCAGTTTGACAGGCAGGCTTCATATATATTACCGGGCGTTTTAGAAAATGGACAGCCTAACAATATCCAGATATCTTCTTCGCAAGCTTATTATGGAAACAGTATTACAAATGGCGCAGCAGATGAGTCTGCCATATTTGATGCAACATGCGTAAGATTAAGGGAAGCATCATTGTCTTACAGCTTACCTACAAAACTGCTATCTAAAATGCCATTTGGCTCTGTATCAATTAGTCTTTCAGGAAGCAATCTCTGGTATTATGCTCCCAATTTTCCAAAGTATATACACTTCGATCCTGAAGCTTCAGGTTTGGGCGTAAGCAATGGCAGGGGACTTGAATTTTTGTCTGGACCTTCTGCACGCCGTATGGGTGCTAGCATCAGAGTAACTTTCTAAAACCATTAAAAAACTAATTATGAAGTACAAAAAAATATTACAAGGAATACTTGGAATGCTGCTAATAGCAGTTATTTCATCCTCCTGTAAAAAAACTTTTGATAACCTGTTGAATAATCCTAACTATCCCAGTCCTTCTACAGCGGATGTGGATTTATACCTTAACGTAGTACAGGTAGATTTTAATGATTTCTGGAACAGGCAGGCTGACATTGGCGGGCAACTAAGCCGTCAGCAACATTGGACCGGGCCTTTTTACAGAAATGGCTATACACCTGCCAGCTTTGATGCGGCATGGACATTAGCATACGCAAGCGTATTCACTAATGCAAATGCATTGATACCGCTAGCCCAAAGCCAGAGAAAATATCTTCAGTCTGGTATTGCAAGAACATTAAAAGCATTCACGCTTGGCACACTGGTAGATAATTTTGGGGATGTTCCTTATTCTGAAGCTACATTAGGTAGCGATAATACCATTCCTAAAGTGGATGCTGGTGCCACATCATATGCAGCTGTACAGACATTGCTCGACAGCGCCATTGCAGATTTTGGAAAATCTAATTCAGCGACATTTAACGGAATGGATTTGTTTTACAATGGGTCTAAAGCTAACTGGATCAAATTTGCAAAAACATTGAAGTTTAAATTCTATATGCAGGCACGGCTTGTTGACAACAGTGCAACGGCTAAAATACAAGCGCTGCTTACAGAAAATAACCTCATCACGGACCCTTCACAGGATTTTGTGTTTAAGTACGGAACATCCATTACATCTCCAGATACCAGGAACCCGCATTATGCTACTGATTATACCAATAATGGCAATGGAGATTACTTGTCTAATTATTTTATGTGGTTAGTTACCACTCAAAAATATGGAGGCATTGTAAACCTAACAGGAGATCCAAGAACACGATATTATTTTTACAGGCAAGTGGGCGATTATAAATGGGCTACTTCTTCTACCTGTCCGTGTTTTGCTAAATCTCAATTTGGCTCCTCCAGTTTCCCTTCATGGTATCCAAGCGTTCCGGATAAAACACCTTACTGTACTGTAGGCAAGGGTTATCATGGCAGGGATCATGGAGATAACAGCGGTGCGCCACCAGATGGCAGCTATACAACGGCATGGGGCGTATACCCTGCCGGTGGTCAGTTTGATGCTAATCAGTATGCACAGGTTTCTTTGAGTATGGGTGGACAAGGAGCTGGTGTAAACCCCATCTGGCTTTCTTCTTTTACTTCATTCCTTAAAGCAGAAGCTGCTCTTACATTGGGCATTACAAGTGCCGGTACGCCAAAAGCTTTAATGATGAGTGGAATAAATGCTTCTATTACCAAAGTATTGGCATTTCCAGCAACAGTTGGTGTTACACCAGATCCAGCTTATGTGCCAACGTCTACACAAATCACCAACTATACTAACCTGGTATCAAACAATTATGATACGGCTACTACCAACGATTCCAGGTTGAATATAATTATGTCTGAGTATTATATCGCTCTCTGGGGAAATGGTATTGAATCCTATAATAATTTCAGAAGAACTGGCAAGCCCGCAAATGCGCAGATAGCGGTGGCAGTATCTAATCCTGGTTTCTTTATGCGCTCTTTTTTCTATCCATCAGTATTTGTAAACAGAAACTCAAATGCGCCTGCACAGAAAGATCCAGGCAACGCAGTACAAAAAGTTTTCTGGGATAACAACCCTGATAATTTCATCAAATAATTTTAAAAAAAGAAACTATGAAGAAATTACTCATTATAATACTTGCAGTCTGCGCAGCTTTTGCCGCGTTGAACTCCTGCAAAAAGACGGGTGGCACCGTTAACCCGCTTACAGATGTAAACAACTTAGGCATTGGTTCTTACCTGGTTATTGATAGTGCTATTGGTGATTACCTGGTAACCTCCAACAGTGCTTCCAAAGTAGGCATTATAGTTCATCAATATCCTTTAGGTGAAACAGTTGATCATATTCAGGTAGTGGCAAATCTTGGTACGTCGCCAGACAGCACAACATGGAAGCTGGTAAAATCAGTTCCTTATACTGCCGGCTCCAAAGTAACGCTCACCGTAACACCTACAGAGCTGGCAACAGCTTTTGGCACAAGTGCTTCGGGATTAGTACCGGGCTCTGACTATACTTTTTTTACAAGGGCAGTTACTAAAAGCGGTAAAATTTTTGACATCAACAATGCTGGTGATAATGGTGGCGGTGGTTTAATTACCGGCCCGGCTTACGCATCAGGATTTTCATTTGGAACTACAATAGTTTGCCCCTTTACAGGTGGAATGGCAGGAAAATATGCAGTAAAAAAAGACGATTTGCAAAATTGGAACGTGGGGGATTCCGTGGTAGTTACTGATGGGCCAGGTGCAAATCAAATTAATTTGTCGCAGGTTTGGCCAAACCCTGCTAACGCAAGCAATCCGGGAACACTCGTTAATCCGCTTATCGTAAAAGTTGATGCTGCAACAGGCGCAGCTACTGTACCTAATGTTGATTTTGGCCATTACACCGCAAATGGTGGCTATACAGCATCTACTACAGACGGTTCCGGCTATGTATTTTCATGTTCTAAATTAATCTCCTTAACAATTGAGCTTTCTTTTGACGGTGTAGACCAGGGAGCATATAAACTGGTTCTACAACGATAATTACTCTCATTCATTTTAATAAAAACGCCCGGTATAGTCCGGGCGTTTTTATTAGCTCGCAGTCATAATTTATTAAAGCAAGACACCAAAGTAGTGGTGCTATCACTTTCACTGAATACTGAATAAAGAAGAATAATTTATCGCTTGAAGTTTTTAAAATAGAAGAGCAAATGCCTATTCAATTGCGCTACATTATCCTATAACTATATAAGAAAACAACCGGAGGGTAATAAATAAATCACCAGTCTTTTTCTGGCTTATTAGGCTGCGGATTGCCTTTCTGCATTTTTTGCTGAATCTCTTTTTCTTTTTGCTCAAGTGCTTTCAGTAATTGTTCTACCTGCTGTTTATTTAGTTTGCTCTGCTGTTGTTGTGGCTTGGGTTCATCTTTTTGTTTTTGATCCTGTTGCTTTTTATCTTTTTTGTCTTTGTCCTCATTTTGTTTTTGCTGCTGCTGTTTCTTTAATTCCATTAAAGCTTTCTGCAGATTTTCTCTTGCGTCGTTGTCATTTGCATCCAGCTTTAAAGATTCCTTCCACGCATCTATACTCTCTTGCAGTTTTTGTTGTTTGCTAAGTGCAACACCTTTATTGTAAAAAGCTTTTTCACGCAAAGGCTGTTCTTTGGAATTTTCTATCGTATTATCATATGCCTTTACAGCATCCTCGGGTTTATTGGCTTTAAATTGTGCATTGCCGCTATTATAATTAGCTGTGGCATTTTTTGGATCTGTTACCAATGCCTTGCCATATTCCTGCAAAGAAGCCTCGTAGCTTTTTTGTTTATACAGTTCATTGCCTTTATGTATAGCCGCTTCAGGTTTTTGTGCCATCACAAAACCGCCGCTGCAAATAAAGATTATTATGATAAAATGCTGTTTCAGGCTATTACTGCTTTTCGTTCGGGAATGGCTGTTTCCACCAATAAAAATAACAATGCCAATGCTAAAAACCATTGGAAATAGCTCTTATAATCTGTAAAAGATTTATCGCCAATCGCTTTTTGTTCTATCGTAGCCAACTGCGCATTTATTTTTGCAGCAGCATCATTTGCATCATCCAGCCGAAGATAAATACCATTGGTGTTTTGCGCCAGTTGCTGCAATTCTCCTTCATTTAATTTTGTGATGATGGTATTACCTTGTGCGTCTTTTCTTGCTTCGTTGGTGTTATAGTCTATAATCGGTGAGCCTTCTGGAGAACCAATGCCTACTGTATTAATCATTACACCGTTTTGCGATAAAGATTTTGCCATTTGCAATGCTTCCGGATCATGATCTTCTCCATCTGATATAAGCACTATAGATTTAAACTTTCTATCCTTGCTATTGAAACCACTATTTGCAATCTTCAATGCCTCACCAATTACCGTTCCCTGCACTGGCACAGCATCTGGTCCGGCATTTTGTATATACATCTTAGCCGCACTGTGGTCTGTTGTAAGTGGCATTTGCATATACGCACGCCCTGCAAACAATACCAGGCCAATGCGGTCATTGTCCATTTTGTCCATCAGTTTTGTTACCAGTTGCTTGGCTCTTTCCAAGCGGGTTGGTTTTATGTCTTCTGCCAGCATGCTATTGCTAACATCCAACGCTACCATTACATCTACGCCTTTACGGTTTACATTATCGGTAGCACCCGGCTTTTGCAAATTAGCCGAAGCAATTACTATTAACGCAAATGCTGCTGCTACTAAAACAAACTTTATAAGAAATTTTGTGGATGAATAATTTTTTACCAGCGATGCTACCAAAGCAGGATCGCCAATTTTCTTTTGTGTAATTTTTTTCCATCGCAATAGCCATAAAAACAGCACTAGCAGCAAGGGCAATGCAGCCAGGCCAAGCAGGAATTGTATATGTTCGAAACGGAAGTTCAATTTTATCTGGTAACAGGTTTGTAAGCCGGTGAAATTACGGGGTTGGTACTGAAAAAAGCATACCAATCTAAATTTTAAGATTATTTATGTACAAAATTGTTTGCTTTAGCAATACTGTGTTTGCCCATATATTAGCCCTACAAAAAAAATTATTTTTTCCCGTTGAAAAATCCCTTCTCTGCCAATATTTTTTTCAGCATGGCAAGGCGGCCATTTTTGAGATCAAATGAAGGGTTGTTTGTTATTATTTGCAAAACGAAAAAATACGGATGCTTATTTTCTTCTTCCCAACCTACTATCCAACCAATACGGCTACCCGATGGCAAAATGCCAGTACCTGTTTTATAGCTCAACTTATAATTGGCGTTGTCTTCCCACAGCATTACATTTTTTACGGTTTGCTGAGTGCTTTTAAAAAATGGCAATTGCTCAAAATATAATTTCTTTACCAATCCCAGTTCTTCGTCTGCTGTAATTTTTAGCGAGTTGTCTAACCAGAACATGTCTATATTATCGGCAATTTTAAATTTTCCATACCGTTGTCCATAACCTAAAGTATCCAGCCAATGCTGCATGGTGTCTTTACCTATGCGCCTGGCAACTTCCTGGTAATAAGGCACGGCAGATGCTTTAAATGCCTCCTTCATAGTAAGGTCTTTATTCCACGCGAAAGCAGTATCACCCGGGCCATAGAAGCGGATATTGCCATCCCATTTTATCACCATGTTTTCGTTGGTAATGCGTCCGGTTTGCAATCCAATTAAAGAGTTTACAATTTTAAAAGTAGAAGCCGGCAGGTAAGCACTGTCTTTAAATGCAGGAAGATTATAAATGGTAAACTCCCCCTGGCCGTTGTCAAACAAACCGAAGCAACCAGTTACACCAGCGCTATCAAAATATTTTTTTACGCTATCATCTTCTGTAACGTTATTAGAATGGCAGGAAGAGAGAAACAATACGGCGGTAAGAATATAAAAAATGTTGCGGCGCATTATAGAAATTTCCGCAAAGGTAAAGGGCAACCAGCATTGTTACGCAACCGGCTGAATAATCTGAAGAAAATATCAGCACCTGTTATAACAACACCAGTAGCCCTTCACAAAAATATCTTTAGCTTAAAATTTAACGCCCAGCGACAAGCCAGTTCTGATACCACCCCATGGAC
The DNA here is from genome assembly GCA_047602295.1 of Chitinophagaceae bacterium. Lineage (GTDB taxonomy): Bacteria > Bacteroidota > Bacteroidia > Chitinophagales > Chitinophagaceae > JACMLD01. The sequence goes on from JASGHP010000001.1 coordinate 6,331,354, forward strand.
CGTCCAGTTTTACATTGGCACCATTGGCATTTACAGTAATTGTTTTATTAGATAGCGGAACATTTATATCCTCCAGATTTTTGCGCAGCTCATCTTGCTGTATAGGCGTTAAAGCAACACTGGATACGCCATTAAAATCGCCGTTTCCGGCTCCATAATGCGGCCCAAACATCCACCAGTCGAGGCACACATGTTTGCCTAAAGGCCATTGTGCACCAAACATTAGCCCAACGCTGTTGCCACTCATTTTTCCTGAAACATTCAGGCTATGTGTATCATCATAATCAACAGCAATATTATTAACTGTAAAACTTGCATAGCGATAAAACAGCGCCATATAAAACCCTCTGCCATAGCCACGGCCAAGGTAAAGCCTGGCTTCAGGTGTAATGGCATAATTTCCCATCTCCAGCGTTTTAATTGTCTTTTTAGCATCTTCATCATCGCCAAAAGAATTGGAGATACTGTTTGCAAAAGGAAGTGTACCGGTAGGCATAAACCTGTAAGACGCTGCTATTGAAAAGCGCTTGCTCAATATTCTTTCGTATTGAAAGGAGTAATTTTTTAAAGCAAGCCCCATCAGGTTTACCTTAATAAAATTCATCTGATGCCTTTCTTCTACTTTTTCATTTTTTCTTTTTTCTTCGGCATTGCCCTGTGCATTTATACGGATAGCTGCAGATAACAATAATACAAATGCAAAAAAGTATTTTTTCTTCATGAGGTTTAGGTTAACCAGGTTTAAGAATAAAAACAATTCAAAAAAATGATTTGTACCCAAACGATGAGAATAGGAATTTATTGAGACAGATTATCAAATCTTATGAAAACCGAGAAGGAAAAACAAAACAACTAAGTGTTTGCACTAGTCTTAAACTTTCTTTAGTGAAAAAACATTACTCTTATTGCTGTGGCATACCGTATATGCTGACTAGTTTAAGGAAAACACCATTGGTCCATCCAAAACCATCCTGAGAAGGATATTCGCCGCCACCAGCTTCCAATTTATTGTCAACCACATTGTACTTCTCCATCAATTTACCTGTGCGATTAAACACCTCAAGGTTCAGTTTCAGCCAGCGTTCAGCAATATCACGAGCCAATTCTTTCTGCCCGCATTTATCAAAGCCCCAGATAGTCATCCATTGCAGTGGTGCCCAACCGTTAGGTGCATCCCATTGCTGACCGGTATTATTTTCCGTTGTTACAATGCCGCCTGCCTTCAACAATTTTGATTTTACTACTTCACCCACATTGCGTGCAAGCAGGCTCATGTAATCTGTCTTTTCTGTAAAAAAACAAAAAGGATACATGCCGGCAGGCGTAACAACTATAGACTGCCTTTGCGTTGTAAAATTATAATCAGTATAAAAAGTAACAGATTTGTTCCAGCAATATTTGTCTATAGCCGCCAATCTTGCAGATGCTTTTTTACGATATAATGCTACAGTACTGTCATTAGCGGTTACCAGCTTTGCTTTAGCAATTGTTAGCTCCAGTTTATACAGTAGACAGTTAAGGTCTACCGGAATGATATTAGTTGTTTGGATGCTGCTGATGTTTTTACCATCTGCAAACCATCGACTGCTAAAATCCCAGCCACTGGCAGCAGCAGCACGAAGATCACGGTTTAGTTTTTTTGCCCTGGCAGGATATTTTTCCGCCAGGGTTTGATCTTCATAGTAAGCTTCCTGCCTGGGAATGTCCAAATCATCCCAATAACGATTGAGCACACTGCCATCTTTTAATTTTACAACAGACTTCTCTGCCTGCATTGGTTTCAACTTATCGCTGCCTTCCATCCAATACCTGTATTCTTTTTCCAGTTGCGGCAAATAAGTAGCGTATACTGCATCACCTTTTACGGAAGCAAGCAATTCTACCATCAAACTAAAAAATGGGGGTTGTGATCTGCTGAGATAATAGCTCCTGTTTCCATTGGGTATATGTCCAAAACTGTCTATCAGGAATGCAAAATTCTTTACCATATTTTCCATCATATCATTCTCGCCGCTTTCTTTTAAACCCAACATGGTAAAGTAACTGTCCCAATAATATATTTCCCTAAACCTTCCGCCGGGTACAATATACGGGTACGGCAATGGCAGTAATGAATTGCCGGAAGTATTAGCTACTGTATCTGCTTTTCTTTTCAGTACACTCCACAGGTTTTTAATATGCTGCTGTATGTCTTTTTCTTTGGTGATGTAATTCAATTGCGGGGTTACGGGTTGCTCAAAATTCTCTTCTGTAAATAATTTAATGGAAAATCTTATTGCGGGATTACTTATAATTTTCTGATATGCAGCCACAATTTCAGCGGGTGATTTTTTGGGTGTACAATCAACAAAAGTTTTGCTGTCTGTAAAAACCCTGGCCATTTGAACATCGTGAAAAAAACGACCGTAAAGTTTGTCTGGTGTTGCAGGCGCTTGTGCGTGCAACACTATTATAAAAAAAATACCTGCTAAAAGAAGAAGAATTGGCTTTCCCATACTGTAAAGTTAAAGGCTAAGCACATAAAAAGAGACCCGGCAAATTGCCAGGCCTCTTTTATTGTGTAAAACCAAACGCTGCTAAAGTTTAATGATTACTGAGGTACTGAAATTTCTTTCATCAGAAGGCCATATGCCAGGGTTGGGATAGAATATGGGCCTTTTGGTAATAATAGATTTGTGGTCATTTATCGTAAAACTGTACCCCGCCGGGAACGACCGGGCTTGCGTTTACACGATCTATAACTATTGCTTATTCTAAAAAAAATTTATAAAGAACTTGTTTATTATTTGTATTGATGAAATAAGTATCGCTATTGCTTATCGTAAAACTGCGCCCCGCCGGGAACAACCGGGCTTGCGTTTACACGATCTATAACTATTGCTTATTCTAAAAAAATTATAAAGAGCTTGTGTATTATTAGTATCGTTGAAAATAAGCTTCGTTGTTTTTTGTCGTAAAACTGCGCCCCGCCGGGAACAACCGGGCTTACGTTTACACGATCTATAACTATTGCTTATTCTAAAAACTCGTTTTATTAATTACCTGCGCCATCGTTCGTACCACGGGTTACCGCATAATTACCCACGTTGGTACCCACCTGCAAACCCGCTGTACAATCTGCACGGTAATGTATACCTGCATACATTCTTGACAAAGACGCTTCCTGCGCCATTGCATTATACTTATCTTTATTTTCCGGAATTATGTAAGATAAAACCGCTGCTGCTGCACCACTAAAAGTAGAATGCCCAGATATGTATGAAGGGAAATTGGGAATACCTGTAAGTGTTTTAATGGCAGGATTGTTTTGTGTTGGTCTTGGATTGAAATAAAAATACTTCGTATCCCAGCACACAATAGCTGCATCCATTTCTGCCATATTTAATAGTGCCAGGTTTCTTGCCCAACGCACTTCACTAAAATTCTTTTTAATAAAATCTTCCGCGGCAATCGCATCCCAATGCCCGGGGGGTGTGGCAGTATTTACGCCATCTGCCCAATAATGTACAATGCGGTAATGTTCCCTTGTATCATGCGTTGTAAAATCCAATGCCTCATCTGTTTCCTGCTGCATTTTACTGGTGCCGGTAAGTGGTGGTGGGCCCGGTCTTAATGAAATGGCCGTTAATGAATCAAACAAAAATGCTTTTACTTTTCCAAACAATGGCAGCATGGGAGGACGCTTAGGTGTTTCCAAACTATACCATGGCTTTTCTCCACGTGCAATAGCATCTGTTTCCAGTTTAGTCCAATCTGCTTGCGCACCAGCGGCGGCACCTGCCCTGTCTCCACGTGCACGAACAACAAATTTCTGCGCAACTGCACGGCCCAATGCCTCGCCCGCTTCTATATCACTTCTTACGTTTGCACCTGCAATAAGGCGGGCACGTTTGTGTTCTTCTGCTTTCTGCTGGATAAATTCCTGGTCGCCTGGAAAAAGCAGTTTCAACATTTCTGTTGTGGCTCCTTCTATAACCGCGTCTTCAGAAGGGTAAGAAGGCAAATCAGATTTTGGTATTAAAGCATTTACTGTAGCATCAACTGTATAAGGTGCAGCACGGTTGTATAATTTTTTGTAGTAGTAAGCGGCTACCAACGCATCATAAGTTGCTGCACTTACATAAGCATACGCCCTGGCCGCATAAGGCGGGTTAGCAAATGGAAAAAGCGGGTATGCAAGGGGGTTATTAGCATTGGGAAAAGGATAAGTTCCATCTGCATTCTGGTAAGGTGGCAAATTGTGTTGTGCTACCAACTGGCGCAGAATCTCATTCCAACGCAATACTGCGCCTGCGCTCCAATATTTCACAATGTCTTTTTCTGCACTGGTAATATTGGCCTGATAAGATTTTATCTCGTTTATCTGTATAATATAATCGGGAGATGTAGTTGCAATAGGTGCTGCTACTGCCACGTCGGTAGGAGCAGTAAGCAATATTGGTTTCCAGCTACCCGCATCTGCGTCTGTTTTAGATGGCTGCAACGGTGCCAGGTTATCTGTTCTGCCATCCACTTTTTTAGAACATGCAAATGGCATTAAGATACCAAGCGCTGCTACAGTGATTGAAAGGAATACAAACTTCTTCATGGTGTTATTTTTTATCGGGTGTGTTGGAAGTTGATTTTTTGTGATGCTTAAAAGCAAGAATGTAAAAGATGCCACCGTTGAAAGCAGTTGCCTGCCCTACGTTTCTGCCAGCCAATGTATAATTGCCGCTACCTACTATAGACAAACCATCTATTGGTTTTACATTGTATTTGAACCCAAGGCCTGCAGCAGTCATATTCATTTTATTACTGGGGAAAGGCATATTGTTGCGGGTAATATCAAAACCACCAAGCGTATTTGATTGTCCCAGCAACGCTTCCAAAATCATCCTGTCTGTTCTGTACCCAATGCGCAAATTAAACTGCGACATATTGGGCATCTCTACTTTGTTAGAGTAATGCATTTCAGTTGTATAATACGAGTCGCGATCGATTTTAATGTTGCTTCTGATAATATAGCTGCCAGATACGGTAGCAAAAAAACTACCTAACTGGTAATCTACCATTGCACGCAATGTAACATTGGTGCTGTGCAAACCAATAGCAAGCGGCAGATAATCGCATACATAATTAGAAACCGGAAAACTAACACCACCAATGCCATAAACCGATAAAACACCGGAACCTATTTCTTTTTCAACAGGCATATATTTTAGCCAAAGAGACAAATCTTGTATTCCTTTTTGTCCGTGCAATGTGCCTGCGCTTGCTTTTGTTTGAATGTAAGGCAAACCAAAAAGCACGTTCAGTTTTTTACTGATGCCATAGTTGCCCATTACAGCATACATCTGGCTGGAAACAGTGCCCAGGTTTTGGTTATCCCTTTTCAATGTTCCTTCCCAGTAATTTTTCCAGCTGCTGTAGCCATACATACCACCCACACAAAAATTGTTTTTGCTCATCATAATTGCGTCTGCGTCTGTTTGGGCTATTGCCTGCATCATACATGCAAGTGAACAAAATAGTAACAGGCTAAACTTTCCAATGCCTGCTGCAGTTAATCTCATAAAGCGAAGTTTTAGGTTTATATAAAGCATTTGTTGGTTGTTAGTTTTCGGTTGGTTGCACTTTTCTTATTTAATCATATCCAGGTGCAACGCTTCTTTCTTTTTAGCTCTTACAAAACGGTAAGCATAACCCAGGCTAATAGAATAATCTGCAAATGCGGCATCGCCCTGCACATGCACGTATTTCGCAGGATCAGTAATCTTACCATTTTGCAGGTTTTGATCTGCTTTATCGGCTGCACTTTGTATGCGGTTCTTAATAAAATTATAAGGAACAAAAAGACTGAAACTGCTATTACCTTTCTGGTAAGAAACACCAGATTCAATAGCTACTACATAACCAGGCCTGCGATAAGCAACCTGTCCGCCTATTACATCATAAGCTGGTATGCCTTCCATTCTTAATGCCAGAGACAATGTAAGGCTCCTGCTTTTTAAAACTGAAGTCATTAAACCGCCGCGGATAAAATATTGATCAGGACTTGCATACAGATTATATCCAGCCAATCCGGCTTTTGCTGTAGACTTGTATGTGCCGTTAGATTCTCTTGGGTTAAACAAATAATAACCATTGGCAAAACCAGAAATGCCTTTGTAAATTCTTGTGAATCCTGAAAACTCCAATGAAAAACCTACACCACCATCACCGGGTTGTATTGCCTGATCGTTTACAGACTCTGCTTTTGTTCCGTCTTTCTGCAATGCCATATCTGTAGTGCTGTGGCTGCCAGTGGCAAGTTTTAAACCAAAGCCAATCATCAGGTTGCCATTCTTCACTTTTTCCGGTGCTATTACCCAATAGTTAAGCCCCATGCGAACGTCTGCCAATCCCTGCGCAAATACGCTGTAGCGGGTTAGTTTGCCCGTGGCGCTGTCTTTATTTTGCACCAGTGTTTGAGAACGTTCGTTGTGCACATAAGGCAATGTAAGATTGAATTGCAGGCGATTGGTTATTCCGTAAGAAAGGTTAAGATCTACTGCATGAGAGTAAATATTTACTGCATTGCCAAGTGTTTGGCGCTGTTTCTGCTCTTCTGTGCCAACAAAATGTCTCCATGAATGGAAGTAGCGGTAGTTAGCGCCTACCTGCAATGTTCCCTGCGAAAGGTTATAAGAATTAGGTCCGCAAAGTGCTGTTACTCCTCCCATTTGTCTTACAGCCACACATCCTTGTGCACTAATTTTATAGTTGGCAATTATTAAAAAAGCGAATGATAAAAAAGCGAGTCTCATAAAAAGTTGTTTGGTGGTTAGCAATTGTTATTTGTTATTTCTATTTTTTCATTTTTAAGGTATTTACCACCAGTTGGCCTACCTTTTTGCCAAACTCTGTACTTACAATGCATGAATGATGAAAATGTATGCCGCCATAAAATCTTGCCCAGTTATTTTCTATAGCCGCGTCCCGGAATGATTTGAATGATCTGCTTTCTATTCCAAACTCCAACTCTGTTGTGTCTGTATAAGGAAAATTATCTCCAAAAACATGCGTTAACGCTTCCGCATTGGCAGCAGAAACGGTAGAATGTCCGCAGGTATATTCCGGAAAAGGCGGTGTTTGCAAAATGGGCTGCCAGTTAGGATCTATGTATTTATTAATAACTGTTTCAGGTCGCACTGTATTAGAGCGGTATTTCTGATCCCAGCATTCAATAAACGCATCAAATTGCGAAATGGCTGTAATGGCAAAAGCATAAACAGTAGTGCCGTAATCTGCATTTGCTTTTTTTGCGGCAATGCCTGTAATGCTCATCCAATGGCCCGGGGGCGAAAATTTTTTGGTACCAAACATTACGTGACCAGATACATTCAGCTTAAAAGGATTATCATCCCAGAATTCTGCAATATGCTTTTGCTCTGGTGTAATGCTGTCTATGGCATTCTTAATAGCAATTACTTCTTTATAATAATCGCTGTTTTTATTTGCTACATCAAACTTGTAAGGTGCTGGTGGCACAAACTGGGTGGAACTGTCCATTACAACGGTGCGTATTTCATTCCAGTGTGGCTCCATGGCAGAAGTGTAAGCGGGTGGTGTTGGCACCCAGCGTCCTGGTGTGTCAATTACATTATACTTAGGTGCACTGCGGGTTTGCGCATAATTATCTTTTTTGCTCCAGGCAAGTATGGCTGCAGATACAGTGTCTGAGTATGCAATGGTGTTAGCAAGCATTTCATCTGGCATGCCTTTCTCTACCACCATCTTCTTCAGGCTGTCTGTATATTCTTCCATGCTGCCTGCAGGAAAAGTAACAGCTTCGCCTAGTTTGCAAAATGCCAGCAAGGCGCCAAATTCATAATCAATCTTTTTTGCGGTATCCGGTTTGGGCACAGCTTTTAGTCCGTGCAATTGCCCCGCAAGCGAATTGTACTGTTGCGGATAGCCGCCCGCTATTACTTCATATGCTGCAACAGAAGCATACAGGTAATTGCGTGAAGCCACAATTGGACTAAAATTGTTTCCCATAACAACGGTGTTCAGTTCATAAACCGTCCTGCTAAACAATAAAGGATCATGAGTAACCTTTGTGAAATCGCCTTTTTGTTTGCAGGATGCCAGCATACTGCAAATGATAGCTAACGCTACAATGTTCTTCATTACAAGTGTTGATTGAAAAATGAATGTGCACACATATGATTGCAAGTGGCAAGCATATTTATGTTTATCTGCAGTGCACGAAAGAAATGTTAAGCCTTTGGAGGCTGCTCCGGCATGGAGTGAAGAAGATCTGTTACCAATTGCATTTGGTAAACATTATAAGATGTTTCAGCCTGTATTGCATACCGGGCTGAGAAGTTTAATTGTTGCAGGTTGTCATAATCACCTAAGGCACTTTTCACCAGCGTGCTGCCAGTATTGCCCGATTTCTTAGCGCCATTGTCCTGTTGTATGTCGTTGGTGATTTTGAAAAAATCTTTTTTAGCAGTCTCCAGTTGTTGTTTCGTTTGGTTGGGAATGCATTTCAATACCAGTTGTCCATCCTGGATTTTGCGCTTTACATACTTGTAGTGGATACCGTTGACTTCTATTTCGCCATTTACACGTTCGAAATCTGCCCAGTCTGTCTGGTAGGGCATGTTTAGCGGGACTTTAATTTCCAATAACTGAGACTCTTCGTAATCATGTTTGTCGAGCCTGGCTTCCAGCTTGTTATCTGCATTTTGCTGCATGATATTGATTACCCAGCGGTAACCGCACCAATTAAACAGCAGTATGCCCAGCAATAGTATGGAAGCAATTTTTTTCAACAACAGTTATAGTAAATTGGCAACTAAGATAAAATATTTTCTGAAATATAGACAATTCCATGTAATTATTTGCTGCCTGGCTTGCAATTTAGACCCAGGAATGATGATTATGGAGCAGCCTGCCGCTGCCATTGGTACAAAAGATGAACGGATTGCGACGCAACGATGACCCTCATAGCTTCAATGTTGGTATTATAAAACCCGCTATGGAAACTCTATTTATTGCTACCACTTTGTTTTACCGTGAATGTTTTTTTATCTGGTCCAACACCTGTGATTGTTAAACTTTTCCATTGTTTAGGCAAGGCAGAAGCAACCTGCACAATTCCTTTTGGGGTAATATCCAATCCGCCAAAACCCATAAGCAGGCTTTGCACAATACCACCCGCACCGGTAGAAAAATAGGGATTGGTGCCGCCTTTTGTTTCTGCAATTACACGCAATGGCGGATTTAGATTAGGCAGGTAAGCATCCTGGAAAAAATGAAAAGCTTTTTCGCCATCGCCCAGGCGTGCATACAAAGTGGTAAACACGGCTTGCGTCATTGCTGGTGTTCCTTCATTGGGCACACGTGTTTCGTAATATTCCAAATCCTTTTTTATTTGTTTGGGATCGGTTACTTCTTTTAAAGGATAAGACAATAAGTTTACATCGGCTTGTTTAATGCCCCTGCCGTCATAGCCTGCATATTCACTGGTTACGCCATTGTCCATTTTTAAAATGGGAATGTTATTAGCAACATTCATCCAGTCTGCATTGGGTGCAATGCCCAATAATTTTGCAGATTCTGTAGCATATTGCAAAACTGCTTTTGCGGCTGCATTTGTAAAAGCGTTATTGTCTACGTTCTCTGCCCATTCATCTGCTGCCACCACATTTTTTATATCGTATCTGCCGGGTCCGTTTCTCTCTACGCGGCTCGCCCAAAAATCTGCAATGGCACTCAGCACGGGCCAGCCTCTTTCTTTCAACCAAACTTTGTCTTGCGTAACGCAATAATAATTCCATGCCGCAATACCTACACAGGCGGTGATATGATGCTCAAAAGGACCGCTCAATGCCCATACCGGTGTTTCTTCTACGCCAGTACCTGCACTTTCCCAGGGATACATAGCGCCTTTGAAGCCTTTTCCAAAAGCATTTCTCTTGGCAGCTTCCAATCTTTCATAACGGTAATCTACCATGCTTTTTCCCAACTCCGGGTGCAATACCAACAGCCCCGGATACATCCACAATTCAGTATCCCAAAACACATGACCATTGTAACCCAATCCACTTAAACCCATGGGCGATGGAGATAAAGCCGTGCCTTCGCGTACAAAAGAATACAAATGATAGAGCATGCTATGCACATCCTGCTGGCTTTGCGGGTCACCGTCAATGGTAATATCGCTTTTCCATAAATCGTCCCAGGCTTTGTTATGAAACTGTAATAGCCTTTCTCTTCCTTCAAGTTTTGCATAAATGGTCAATCGCTCTGCTTCATTCAATGGATCATCGTGATGCGCAGAAGTAATAGACGAACCGGCAACAGAGAACCGATAGGTTTCACCCGCTTTAATATTTTTGCTGAATTTCATCAGGTGCATGTTATTGTCCCACATTTCATGAATAACACGCGGCTCTTGTCCATGAGGTTCACTGAATAAAAAAGTATTGGAAGCACACATGGTTAATTTGCCGGTAGGACTTTTAGCAGAAGAAGTAAGCAAACTGATAACCACATGAGGCCTGTCTATTTCGTTGTAATAATTCTGTACATCTTTTAATGCATCTGGTGCTTCCATCACGCTTTCACCACCAATGGTAATATCTTTCTTGGCAGTAATCGAAACATCCATCAAAACAGTATATGGCAATTGCCGCAAAGAATAGTAAGTATAAGAAACGGTGGCTTTATCTGTATAATCAAACGATGCAGTAAAAGCCGCATGGCGCATATCCAGCTCTTGTTTAAAATTAGATGCGTTATTTCTGCCAACACGATTGCCATCAATATTCAGGTTCATGTTCAGCAGGTTGAAACTGCGCAGGAAATTACTCACCCTGCCGCGACCATAGAGATCATACGCACCTGCCAGCACCACATCTTTTGTTTTTAATGGATCAGGGGAACTTACGATTCCAATCATGCCATTGGCTACTGTAATGCCATAGTAATTAGAAGGATCAATTTTGGTAGCCGCAATTTTCCAGGGGTCTTGTGCAAATGAAGCAAAGCCAATGCAGGCAGAAATGCATAATGCAAACAATCGTATGAGCATACAAAAAATTTATGTGTGCAAAATAATCATTAATCCAATCTGGTGTGTTAGACAAGGAGAACATGTTTTATGGTCCGACATTCTATTAAGCATAGTTGCAACAACTGCCACTATGCTCAAACTATAATTCAAGTATCAGCCAACAAAAGATTATTGGTTTTGTTAAGGAATGGCTATTAGAGCAACTAATTCCTGGTTATAAATTTCAAATTCCTGATACACGCTTACATTTGTCAGGCTTTTATTTAACTTATCACCTGCTAAAAGTTTTTTATGCCGAAGAAACCATTAGTACCACTTGCATTTGCTAAAACATTTAAGAAAGGAGACGAACCTATTACCATTCTGGCAGGTGATGTAGGTGGCACAAAAACAAATATGGCCTTGTACCGTGTAAGCGATGCTGGCGTGTCGCTGTTAAGAGAAGGGCGATATGCTTCCCAGGAGTATACTTCACTTGCAGATATTGTGGTACAGTTTACAGGTAAAGAATGGCCCAACCGTATTTGTGTGGCAGTAGCGGGCCCCGTTACAGATGGCAAGGTAAAGCTCACCAATCTTTCCTGGCAGTTGGATAGCAAAGCAATGAGCACTGCTTTAAAAATACCTGTTGCTTTTATTAATGATCTTGAAGCGAATGCCTATGGCCTGGCTGGTTTACAATCTTCAGATTTAGCGGCTATACATACCAGTGATATTAAAGCCACTGGCAATATTGCTATTGTTGCGCCAGGCACCGGGTTGGGAGAAGCGGGTTTATACTTTGATGGGAAAAAATATCATCCGTTTGCAACGGAAGGCGGCCACAGCGATTTTTCTCCGCGTACTGAGCAGGACATTGATCTGTTCCGCTTTTTGCAACAGCAACATGATGGGCACGTGAGTTGGGAGCGGGTGCTGTCTGGCCCCGGCATACACAATATTTTTACTTTTCTAACTACCATAGAGCGAAAGAAAATACCGGATTGGTTAATAGAGCAATTGCAGGAGGCAGAAGACCCTACACCTATTATCAGCAATGCAGCATTGCATCAACAAGAACCGGTTTGTTTAGAAACCTTGCATCTTTTTGTACGCTTTCTAGCTATGGAAGCCGCCAGCCTTTGTTTGAAATTAAAATCTACCGGTGGTTGTTATCTTGGTGGTGGCATCCCACCAAAAATTCTTCCTTTGTTGCAAACCGGTGAATGGTACAAACATTTTCTTGACATGGGCCGCATGAGAAAGCTGTTGGAAGAAATGCCGGTGTATGTTATTTTAAATGATAAAACCGCCCGGTTAGGGGCGGCTTATTATGGAGCGTATAATATGTAGTGTTGTTTTATCTCTTCGTCTCAATTACATTAAGTCTTCACCCTGTAGTGACGGCTTCTTTGAAAGGAGTTGGTTCAGCGGCATTTTTCTTAGCGCCGTATTCGCTAATCAGTTCCGCTACCAGTGCTGTCCACCCGGTTTGGTGTGCAGCACCTAATCCTTTACCGCTGTCTCCATGAAAATATTCATAGAATAATACAAGGTGCTCGTTGCCGGGCTGCTGATAGAACCAATTGTATTCTCCATACAAACGACGTTTGCCGTCTTTATCTTTTTCAAAAAGGGAGATAACACGTTTTGTCAATTCATCAGCAACCGCATCAAGGTTCATTTTATTGCCAGAGCCGGTAGGGTATTCCACCAGCAGGTTATCCCCATAAAACTCACCGTATTTGCGAATAGATTGAATAATCAGGAAATTAATAGGTATCCACACAGGTCCGCGCCAGTTGCTGTTGCCACCAAACATATCGGAAGTTGAATCGCCTGGATCGTAATGAATGCTGTATACAATACCATCTACCGTTACTGAGTAAGGATGATCTTCGTGGTATTTAGACAAAGCCCTTATGCCGCCGTCAGAAAGAAAGCCTTTTTCATCCAATAACCTTACCAGTAGCGCTTCCAGTTTATCTTTAGGCACAAGTGATAGCAACAATTCTTTTCCATCTCCCCTTTCTTCATTTGGCCAGAATTTTTTATTCTTCTTGCGGTATTGCTCAAACCACGTGATGCGTTTTTTAAAATCGTGCAGTTTGTCAAGCACCCTTCTGCTGATGGTGGATACAGCATACAAGGAAGTAAGTCCTACAATAGATTGTATGCGCAAAGGCAGCGGGTCTGCGCCGGTTACGCACAATACATCATAAAAGAATTTGTCTTCATTGTTCCAAAGGCCATGTTCATTTAAAGCTTCTGCCACCAAAACAAAGTGTTCAAAAAATTTAGTGGCCGTGTCTTCAAAAGCATCATCATGCATGGCTATCTCCAATGCAATGTCCATCATGTCTAACGCATAAGTACCCATCCAACTGGTACCATCTGCCTGTTCCAATTGCATTTCGCCAGAGAAATGGAAACTGCGGTTGAACACACCAATATTATCAAGACCAAGGAAGCCGCCTTCAAAAATGTTATTGCCATTTACGTCTTTGCGATTGATCCACCATGTAAAATTGATGAGCAGCTTTTGAAAAACTTTTTTCAGGAAGACAATATCGCCAACACCACCTTTTTGTTTCTTCTCAATATTATAAATCTGCATGGCGGCCCATGCCTGCACGGGTGGATTTACATCACTAAAATTCCATTCGTATGCCGGCAATTGTCCATCTGGTTTCATATACCACTCACGCATCATCAGCAGCATTTGGTGCTTGGCAAAAGTTGGGTCTGCCACTGCCATGGAAATACATTGAAATGCAAGATCCCAGGCTGCATACCAGGGATATTCCCATTTATCTGGCATGGAAATAATATCCTGGTTTTTCAGGTGCTTCCAATCGTTATTGCGACCGGTCATTTTACCTACACTAACAGGAGAGATACCATCATCAGTGGATAACCATCTTTCAACATCAAAATGATAATATTGCTTGCTCCATAATAAACCTGCCAATGCCTGCCGCTGAATATTGGCCATATCTTCACTGAGACCTTTAGGTAATATGGCAGCGTAATATTCATTTGCTTCTTCTTTGCGGGTAGCAAAAATTTTCTCGAAGCCACTTACAAAAGCATTGTCAATGTCTTTATTACTAAGGCGGCAATAAATTGTTTTTGTTTCGCCTGCAGGAATTTTCATTTTATATACCGCAGCGAATTTCGTCCCGCTTTTTTTATTGCGCAAAGCAGCAATGTTATCTCCTTTTATCACGGCATCATGAAAAGCGTCTTTTACAAAAATGCTTTCATTGGGTGTATTGGTAATTTTTTCTGTATTGGTTTCATTTTCTGTAAAAAACCTGTCTGTTGCCGGCTGGTGATAAAAGAAATAGTTATCCAGCCTTTCGTGTTCTGTTTTTACAGAAGTTTTATTAATAGAGGTGATTACTGGTTTTTTATCAAGCCCTCCATAGCACCAGCGATTGTAAAACCACAATGTTGGCAATACAGTTATTTCAGCTGCTTTTGTATAGCGATTGGTAATATCTATTTTAATAAAAATATCCTGTACACCTTGTTTGGCATAGGTTATATTCACATCAAAATACTGGCTATTGTCAAAAACGCCAGTGTCCAGTATTTCATATTCCGGTTGATAGCGATCCCGCTTGCGGTTTTCTTCTTTAAGTTTATCGTAGGGAAAAGCCTGTTGCGGGTATTTGTATAAAAACTCCATGTAGGAGTGTGTGGGAATATTGTCCAGGTAGTAATACAATTCCTTTACGTCTTCCCCATGGTTTCCCTGGCTGTTGCCTAATCCAAAAAGTCTTTCTTTTAAAATAGGATCTTTGCCATTCCAAAGTGCAACAGAAAAACAAAGGTTTTGAAAATAATCCGAAAGGCCCGCTAATCCATCTTCTCCCCAGCGGTATACACGGCTATGTGAATGATCAAAAGGAAAATAGTGCCATGCATCTCCGTTTGAACTGTAATCTTCTCTCACGGTGCCCCATTGTCTATCGCTTAAATAAGGCCCCCATTGTACAAGCGGCACATCTCTGGTTGCGTTAACTGCCAGGCGTTGGTGTTCTGCTGTCATGCTATTGATTTAATACAAACAATATCGCAAAAGGCCGGAGACAATTGAAGTGCTGCAAACCTCAAATAAAAAGATTACAGCATTAATCAAATGGCAAACATCACAGTTATCTCATAGCGGCATTAAAAGGCCGACCCCTTTGTGATATTTTTTTGTAAGTGTGTACCGGAAGCCAATCCGGTAAAAACACAAATTTAACTAATAAGCCGCATAGATCGCTTATTGGTATTTTTTCATGAGATCAAATAAAATTTTTCTATCTGGCTCTGTTATTGCTTTAGAAGAATCGCTTTGTATAAAATGAAGCTTGAAGGAATATACTGCGGATGCACTGTCTTGTATATTGTAACCTATTATGCGCAAGGCTTGCATTGCATTAAAATCTGAAGGCACCTGTGTAGTAGTGGTATCATACCAAAGCCCGAATCCATTAGTGGCCAATTGATGCCATGGAAAATTTCTATTAGGATCTACTTTTCTGCCTGGTGCAATGTCTGCATGGCCAATGAAATTTGCAGTGGGGATGCTGTATTGTTTTTTCAGGTTGGTCAATAATCGCAGTAAGCTGTTTATTTGCGCATCAGTAAAAGCTTCAAAGCCATTATTGTCTATTTCTATACCGATGCTATTGCTGTTGATATCTGTGCTGTTGCCCCATTTAGCTACTCCACCATGAAAAGCTCTTAAATAATCGTTGAGCATATGATGGATAGTGCCGTCTTTACAGATAACATAATGGGCGCTTACTGGTCTTTCAGCAGTAGTAAATGTTTTTAATGTTTGCTCGCAGCTATTTTGTGCGGTATGATGTATGATTACAAAATTGGGCTTTCTTAAATTAAAATTGATAGTGCCAACTTTATATTGAGGTGCCTGTACAGAATCCTGCACCGGAAAACTGCTTAATTCTTTTGCAAAGGCCTTTGCTTGTTGCTTATATATTTTATTAGTGCTTTTGTAGGGATTGCTGGCACAACTGCACAATGTGCAAAACAATAAAAGATATGCGCCATACTTATTTACATAGCCAGGAAGAAGTGAATGCATCCGTTTTTTTTGTAAATATAATTAAAGAAGATACAGTTGTCTTGTTAACGCGTGTTTTGTCATTTACCTGCTGTGTATCTTTGTAAAAACAACGATTATGAAAATACTAATTCTATCAATTGCATTTTTTGTATGTGCAGGTATAACTGCTAATGCCCAATTAAAGAGCGCAGATAGCAGCGCAACTGCTAAACACCAGGTACAGAATAAAGCAGCATGGGCATGCCCGGCTTGCTATAAAATAACCAAAGAAGGTGGCAATTGTGAAAACGATAAAACGGCAAAAATTCAATTGGGCACTTACTATTGTCAGCATTGTGTAAAAGCAACCAGCGACAAGCCAGGCAACTGTCCTATGTGCAAAGGTGCTACTACTCAAATGACACGCCGCCTGTGCAAAGAACATACAAGCAATACAAAGAAGACTGTGTAAATCTTCAATATTTTTTTAAACGCCCTGGCACAAGCCGGGGCGTTTTATTTTAAAGGTTTTTACTTGGCTGGGCTTCGTTATAAATAAGTGGGCTTATAGTACTGCGTTCGTTAACAATGATTCATATTAATGCCCTCATAAAATTTTGTATCATTTATTATGTATGGTTCATGTTCTCTAAACATAGTTTAGCTAGTCCGTCATAACAGTAAACGCTGCAATGCATAAGTAACCAATACAAGTGTGTTCCAAAATGCAGCTAGCCAATAAAGTTTTGTAGCACTCCTGCTAAGTAGTGTTGTTGTAATTAATAGCATTCCCATCTTAATTTTTTTCCAACAAATGCCTGATTTTTCCACTGATGGGAATAAACACCAAGTAACCCTCATTGTAAATCTTTGTTTTTCAAAGTGCTGTATTCTGGTATCATGCTTGAAAATATTCTGGCAGGATTAGAAAATTGTACTTTATGAAAAAACTTTACAAATCATTTCTGCAGGCTTTTATCGCAACAGTAGTTGTGTTGGTTGTTTCAAATAATATTAATGCGCAGTCCTGCACACCTCAGGGTAATCCTGCTACCTATGGCACTGGCAATACATGGATTGGCTACCTATACACAGGTACAAACTTCAATACTTATAAAGGTTATATAACAGAAGGTAACAGCAGTGCAGCGTTTGATGAAAGTTTCTCTGGCGCACAGGTAAATTTTGCTACCAATGGTTGCCCTGTTTATACAGATGGTTTCAGTGCAAGGTTCAGGCTTACAAAAACATTTGCTGCTGGTGGTTATACTATTACAGTAGGTGGAGATGATGGTTATCGTTTAAGCCTTGATGGTGGCAGCACATGGGCTATCAATAACTGGGCAGACCACAGCTATACTACCACTTCTTATACAGTTTATTTAAGCGGTTCTTATAACATGGTATTGGAGTATTATGAAAACGGTGGTGATAACAGGGTTACTTTCAGCACTACCAGTGTTTGCTTAGGTTCTGAAAATACCGCTGTATACGGAACTAATAATACCTGGATCGGCTATATGTACCAGGGAATGAATTTTGATCAGTATAAAGGTTATATCAACAAAGGAACTTCTACTAATCCCAATTTTGATGAAAACTTTGGTGGTGGCAGTTCTGCTGTAACAGTAAATACAAGCAGTTGCTCTTTTCAAACACAATCATTCAGTGCACGTTACCGTTTGCAAAAAACATTTCCTGCTGGTTCATATATGTTTACCATTGGTGGAGATGATGGTTACCGTTTCAGCCTTGATGGTGGTGCAACATGGGTAGTAAATAAATGGAATGACCAGTCTTACGGTGTTACTTCATACTCTGCAAATCTTAGCGGTTCATACAATATGGTATTGGAATATTACCAGAATGGAGGTTACTCACGTGTAAGCTTTAATATGTCAGTAAACAGCTTGTTGCCTGTAAAACTGGTAAGCTTTGCTGCTAATATTTCATCACCAGAAAAAACACAGCTTAACTGGACAATTACTGAAGCTGCTAATTTTAAAAACTTTACTGTACAACGCAGCATTGATGGCAATAGCTTTAGCAACGTACAGGCAATTGCTGCACAAAACAGCAATAGCAGCGCAACTCAGAATTATACTTATACAGATACTCATGCAGCTATCAATACAATTTATTACAGGTTAGCTATGACTGATATTGATGGCACCGTTACTTATTCAAATATCATTCGTCTTGATAATGAAACTACCTCTACAGTTAAAGTGTATCCTACGCTGGTAGAAAATAAAAGCGTATATGTTGAATCTGGTAAAGCTATTAATCATGCTAAAGCTACGGTGTATGATATGAATGGAAGGAAGTTGATTGAACAAGTGTTGGAGAATGTACAAGGCCGTCAGTCAATAGCATTGAATGCAGGTGTAAAAAGCGGTACTTATATCGTAAGTGTTACAGATGGCACAACCCAATTAGCAAAACAAATCATCCTGGTAAAATAATTAAAGGCCGTTTTTTCGTACAGTTTGAGAACCCCTAATCCCAGGGCCACGCTATTGAAATAATAGCTGGCCCTTTTTTTATACCCCTTACCCCAAAAGGGGAATAGAACGCAGATTTTTATGATTGTTAAGATGAGGTATGATTTTTTACCTGGTTCTAAGATTGATGGCTGTACTTTATCAATGCGAAATTTTTTTATAAAACATCTAAGGCATTATCTGCTCTAATCATAACAATCTGCGTTCCGTTTTTTTAAAGCGAAGCGCTAGAATCTTTGTTCCATTTCTTCAACAGCTGCAGGCTGCAAAAACATTTCTGCCAGCAACTCATAACTTCTAAAACGATCTTCTTTGCTTTCCGCAAATGTGGCGGCCACCACTTCTGTTACATCCATTGTTTTTGCCAACGCTGTAATTTTTTCTTTTACTACAGCAGGTGTTCCCATAATGGTGCGTTGCCGGTTGTGCAACACACGCTGCCATTCTGCATCGGTGTATTGGTATCTGCTAGCCGCTTCATAATCCGGCATATCATCTATTCTTCCTTTTTCAAAACCTAAGAAACGATAGTCCATTACAGCCTGTGTGCGTGCAACAGTCTCTTCATCTTCAGAACAAAAAACAAAAATACCAACACTTGCTTTGGGAGATGCCAGCAATGAAGATGGTTTAAATCTTTGCCTGTAAGCAGCAATGGCTTCTGCCCCACCAATAGGATTAATAAACTGCGCAAAACTTAATGCCATACCAGTATGCGCTGCAAGAAAAGCACTTTCTCCACTACTGGTTAGCATCCATAATGCCGGCACTGTATTGATGCGCGGAATTGCCCTAATTCTTCCTTCTGCGTTACCATCGCCGGGTGTATCTGTTAAGAAGCATTGCAGATCTTCTATTTGCTGAATATATGCCTGCGGATCAAATTCATTGGATGGATTTAATAAACGCGAAGTAAGACGATCACCACCGGGTGCACGGCCTACGCCCAAATCTATTCGCTCCGGGTATAATGCTTCCAGTAAACGAAAGTTCTCTGCCACTTTTAAAGCGCTGTGGTTAGGCAGCATAATGCCACCAGAGCCCAGGCGGATACGCTTTGTTTCCGCAGCCAGCCTGCTAATTAATATTTCCGGTGCTGCGCCGGCAAGGCTAAGCGTATTGTGGTGCTCGCTCAACCAATAACGGGTGTAACCGAGTTTCTCTGCCAGCTTTACCAGTTCTATCGATTCCTGCAACGCCTCATGTGCATTGCTTCCCTTGCGTATAGGTGTTTGATCAAGTACGCTTAATTGTAACTGCATGATTGAAATAACATGCCTGCTGCAAAAAAGTTGAAGCCCGGGCTTATTGCCTAATATCTTTTTAGCTTAAACCTGCCTTCTATTGTGGCAGTGCTTATTTGTTTACCGGTAGCTACTGTATAAAAACCTGCTGGTTTTATGGTTAATGGCGAGGTAGGAATATTTATTATGATGGTCAGGTTTCAAGATGTAATACTGTCCCTTGTTTGCTTATTTATCTTTCTTGCTACAATTACTAATAAAAAAGATTGTGATAATGAACAACGGCAGCAATGTTATGCGCCTGGTTACATTTAGTTTCATACAATAGACAAGGTTTAATGTTGAAACAAAGTTGCAACGCTTGATAATAAATGGTTATAACATATGGCATGAATTGAAAGAAAAGATGTTTAGATTGTTTGCCAGCCTGAAAGCAAAAAATAGTTTTAGAAAGATTAAAAAAATGAATTAAAATTTTAATGCGATTATAATTTTCGCTTACTCACGCAATAGAGTTGCCCTTTTTCATTTTTGCAATTGAAGCTTTTGCGGAAACTACGGTACAACATATTAATTAAAAAAAATACTGGCATACCATTTGAAAACACATAAACGGTTTTTCATAGGATATTGGATTAATAAGCGGGACTGGATTTTTATCCTGGTCCCTTTTTTATTTATAAGGGTTGAATACAAGTTTTAACTCAACTGCTTTCATTAAACTTAAGCCAGGCCGCTCCCAATTTGGAAATGTAATTTTTACATAAACGCTACTTACTGCCAGCCATCCTTTATAATCAGTTCTCCATAAAATCTTCAATATTTATTCAAAATTCTGGCGCATTTTTGTGGCCTCATGCTAAAATCACCCCTTTTTAAATACGTGACATTATTTTATGTATTAGTTTTTACTGCTAATACAATCATCGCCCAAACAAAACCTGCCCAAGACAAGAAAGGAACCATTACCGGTAAAGTGCTGGATGTGGTTTCAAAATCTTCTATTGAATACGCCAGCATTGCAGTGTATGCACCAGCAGAAAAAAAACCTTTAAACGGAACTACCACAGATGTGCGTGGCAATTTTTCTATTGCCGGGTTGGATTCTGGCGGCTATCGTTTAGTGGTGGATTTTATCGGCTACGAGACAGATACCATCAGCATATTTATCAGCAGTAAAAAATGGACAGTAAAGCTGGATGATATTCTGTTGTCAAAAAAATCTCAAACCCTGCAAAGTGTGGTGGTGGTAGCTAAAAAGCCGCTCCTGGAAAATAAGATTGATAAAATGGTATACAACGCAGAACAAGATGTTACTGCACAGGGCGGAGTGGCTACCGATCTGCTCAAAAAAATACCACAAGTATCTGTGGATGTAGATGGAAATGTAGAACTGCAGGGCAATACCAATATCCGGTTTCTTATTAATGGAAAGCCTTCCAGCATTTTTGGTAATTCACTTGCTGAAGCGCTTCAGTCTATACCAGCCAGCCAGATAAAAAGTATTGAAGTAATTACCAGCCCCGGCGCAAAATATGATGCGGAAGGTACTGGTGGCATCATCAACATTATTTTAAAAGACAGTAAAGTACGCGGCATTAATGGCAATATCAATTTGGCTGCTGGCAGTCGTTTAGAAAATGGCTCACTAAACCTGCATGCCCGCAAAGGCAATTTTGGATTGAACGGGTTTGTAAATGGCAATGGACAGCTTACCTCTAAAACCATTAAAAGCCTTGACCGCAGTTCTTACGATACCATTATGCAAACGCATACCAATTTGCTGCAAGACGGATTCAGCAAATTCCATCGTGCAGGTATGGCGGCAGGCCTTGGCTTTGAATGGCAGGCGAACAAGCGCAATAATATCTCTGGCAATTTCACTTACGATTATTTTGGCAACCAGGGCACCGGCACCAACTACCAGGATTTGATTACAGAAAGCCTGCAATCTCCCGGCGTGCCTGTTTCTGATGTAAAAACTGTTTTTATACCAAACAATCATTTTAAAAACAAGTCTTACGATTATAGCCTCAACTATAAAAAAACTTTTGCTAAAGAAGACCAGGAATTAACAGCGGCATTTAATACCAGTTATGGCAACTCTCGCCAGAACTATACGCAGGATCAGTACAATGCTGCAGGTGATACCATGACGGGTGGATTGCACAGCATCAATCCCGGCCGAGACCATGAAACTGAAATGCAGATTGATTACACCCAACCGCTGGCAGAAAAAGTAAAACTGGAAACAGGCGTTAAAACGGCTTTAAGAGATATCAATAGTGCTTCAGATGTTGCTGCATTTTCTCCTGCTGACGGTTCCTATAAATATGACAGCACACAATCCAATTCATTGCATTACAAAAGACAGGTGTATGCTGTGTACGGTTCTGTAAGTTTCCCCATTGGCAAATGGCTTGAAGTAAAAGCTGGCTTGCGTTACGAACGCACTGCTACCCAGGCCGATTTTTCTAAAGCATCTAATACGCAAGTGCCCGGCTACAATACGCTGGCTCCTTCCATCTTGCTGGCACATCATGTAGATGATAACCAAACTATCAAGTTTAGTTATGCCCGCCGTGTACATCGGCCAGATTATTTTTTATTGAATCCATTTATAAATGCATTGGATCCTAAAAATATTAGTCGTGGCAACCCTGATCTGCAACCAGAAAAAGGTGATAATGCAGAGTTTGGCTATAGTAAAAACTTTGAGAAAAGCGGTTCTATAAATGTGAATTTGTTTTATCGCGGAAGCCAGGGAGATATTCAACCTTATATAGTTTACTATCCCAATTTTAAAATTGGCGACTCAACTTATACCAATGTATCTGTAAATACTTTTGAAAACATTGGCACAGAGCATATGTTCGGCTTAAATCTTTTTGGCTCTTTAACACTGGCAGAGAAATTTACACTGCGCAGCAATCTTTCACTGTTTGATAAATACATTATCAATCGCTTTGTTAGCGATGCCACTATCAATAGTTTTAATTACCGCATTAATATGAATGCAAGCTACCAGGCCAGTAAAACACTGGTAGCAGAATTCTTTGGCAGCTTCAATTCTCCCCGCAATGAAGTGCAGGGCAAATACCCTTCATTTACTACCTACAATTTTGCTTTCCGCAAACTAATATGGAATAAGAAAGGCAGCATTGGTTTTACTACCACCAATCCTTTCAGCAATTATGTAAACCAGGAGACGCAGGTAACAGGCCAACAGTTTGTATTAAACAGTTTGCGCAGAATGCCTTTCCGTTCGTTTGGTGTAAGCTTTACCTGGAAGTTTGGCAAACTGGAGTTTAAGAAAGAATCAGACGATAACGATGGCCACGGCGGTGGTGGCGGAGAGTCTACTAATTAATTATCGGTTTGTACAAATGCTTAATTGGTTTTTGTAAAACTAAATTTTGTGGCCATAGAAGACATAAACATGTATACCTGGTAACCCGTTATTTCAAACTTCTTACCATATTCCTGCCAGGTAAAACTATCAATTACGCCCATTGCAGAACTGGTAATGGGCAATATCATTATTAGCTTTCCATCTTTAAAACTGTATTCTGTTTCTGAATATGTGGGCAATAGCGGATTGAAAGATTGATTGGTCCGCATTATATTCTTGCCATTCTTTTTCATAAACCAGATGGTATCACCGGCATTGGCACCCTTTGTCCAGGTACCATACAACAGGGTTTCATTGCCATTGTTATCATTTCCTGAACAGGCCATGCAAAAAATAGTGGCTATCACTGCCAAATAAAGAAATATTCGTAGCATAGAAGAGGGGCTTTGAGGTGCTGACAACGGGTAAAACGCAATCGTTGCATTCTTGCAACAAAAAAGCGGGCTTATTTCTTTATCTGCTTATAAAGCCAGTCATCTAATAGCATAAAAAATAAAAGCACACTCAGTTAGTGTGCTTTTATAATGATAGTTCACATTGTGATTTATCTTATCAATACCTATGGTGGTAATAGTGATGGCGATAATGATGGTGCCTTCTTGCATAGTGGCGTGCTTTTGCCCTTCTTACTGCATTGTGGTGAATAATGCGTGCATCTCTGTGTGCTTTTTTATGATAAGCAACGGCAGCACGATGGTCTTCTTTAGCCCTTTCAGGATTGCCATGAAATAAATCCCTGGCCACATCGTGTCTTTTGTCTCTTTCGCGGGCAACATCGTTTCTTAATACTTCTTTCTCGTGTGGCGTAGCTTGTGCCATAGCCATCGCACTAATAAAAAGCGCTGTTACAAAACCCAATATCTTTTTCATATACTTATGATTGGTGAAACAAATTTTTACATCATTCTAACGTTATAAAATGATGCCGAAAATTATAAAGCTGATTATGGGTGTTTTACAAAGAAAGCTCCTGAATCTAGGCTTAAAAACTGTGGAAAATGCTCTACTGAAGAGTTGATGGCAGGGAAAATCTAATCCTGTTAATGATAGTGATAATTCAATAAATCTGCACAGGAGATATTATCTTTAGCAGCACCCACATTAAACAGCCGTATGAACAAGCTTCTCATTTCATTTTTACTAGCTTTTGTTTTTTATATTAATGCAGATAGCCAGCAATTAATAGATAAGGCCAATGCATTTATTGCGACGCTTAACCAGGAACAAAAAGCAAAAGCATTGTATCCATTTGATACAGCAGAACGCTATCGTTTTATGTACGTGCCGCTGGATGACAGGAAAGGAATTTCCATGAATGAATTAAACGATGCACAACGTACCGCTGTAATGGATCTTTTAAAGACAAGCCTTAGCGAAGAAACTGTGAAGAAAGTAAAAGACATTATGCTGCTGGATAACGTGCTGAAAGAATTGGAGCATCGCAAACCCGAAGATCATTATAGAGATCCTAATAAATATTTTTTAACTGTATTCGGTACTCCTTCTGCCAAAAACATCTGGGGTTGGCGTTTCGAAGGGCACCATGTAGCATTCCATTTTTCTGCCAATAAAAAAGAACTGGTAGCAGGCACACCATCATTCCTGGGTTCTAATCCTGCTATTGTGCAAGATGGTCCCGACAAAGGCAAATATGTTTTAAAAGATGAAACGGATGCCGGTTTTGCATTGCTGCATGCATTGTCTGAAACAGAAAGAAAAAAAGCCATTATAGATTCTGTTGCACCGGGAGAAATTGTTACTGCTGCCAACAGAAAAGCAATGATAGCCAATCCGGCTGGCATTAAATATAATGAGCTCTCACCCGCCAATCAACAACTCATGTGGCAATTACTCTCGCTCTATATTCATCGCTACACAAAATTGTTTGCAGATAATATGTTGCAACAGATTAAAAAAGCCGGTCTTGACAATCTATGGTTTACCTGGGCAGGATATACAGAACACATGTTGGGCAAACCTTACTACTATCGCATACAGGGTCCTACCATTATTATTGAATACGATAACTCTCAGAATAACGCCAATCATATACATACCGTAGTAAGAGATCTTACCAATGATTTTGGCGGCGATATTTTATTAGAGCATTACAGGGAAAGTCATTGAGAAGCTGTTCAATTACCGGAAAACATATTTAACTGTTGCGTTCCACCATTTACCAGTTCGTGTTTTTCAAACAGCAGAATTTTTCCGTATTGATTGTCAAAACCCGGAATAATTTGTTTTACATTACCGCTTCTCATACGGTCAATGGCTTTACCCAATAAAGGATGAAACCGGTTGATGTCTTCAATACAAGCATCTGCTAAAAGCGTAAACTCATTACCAAAAGCTGCAATAGCTTTATTATAATGAGCAGCTACTTTGTTACTTTTAACGGATGTGCCGTGTATTTCTGATAATATTTCCTGCAAGGGAACGATGTAACGAAAATTATTTTTACTGTTTGTAGTATATGCAGATGGCAATTGGCAATGAGAAAGACGTTCTACCTGGTGCATAGCGCCTATGGTAACTTGTTTTTTGCACACGGGGCAAATGCTATCATGATTTCTGCTCTCTTCCGGAGAGAAACAAACTTTACACTCACGGTGACCATCATACGTATATTTTCCTTCCTCTGGAAAAAACTCCAGCGTGCCTAAAAATCCTTTTTTGGTTTTTACTGCATTAAATAAACCATCATAAGTTTTGTCTGTATCCAATAAGTTAAGTTCCCTGCCAAGTTTGGGCAATGAATGCGCATCAGAATTAGACATCATTGTAAGATGGTCCAAATCACTCCAGTAACTATTCATTGCAGGATCAGATGACAAACCTGTTTCCAACGCAAAAATAGAAGGCGCTAAATCGCCATAACAATCTTCCAGACTACTATGCCCGTTTTTAGAACCAAATACAGCATTCCATGGTGTCCATGCATGTGCTGGCACCAGGTAAGATCTATCAGATGATTCCAATACTATTTCCAGGAGATTACGGGATGATAAAAAGATAGTCAGCCTGCCATCTGCATTAAGATCAGCATAGCGGCTTAGCTTTTTATTTATTTTTTTAGCCGTGTCAAAGTCAGGAACATACAAAAGCTGGTGAACAACGCGTTTTTTATTTTGATGCCCATACTCAGCGCTTACTTCTGCTGATAAGCAAAATTTTATTTCAGTATGTGCCGGACTAACGCCTG
Source organism: Chitinophagaceae bacterium (assembly GCA_047602295.1). Taxonomy (GTDB): domain Bacteria; phylum Bacteroidota; class Bacteroidia; order Chitinophagales; family Chitinophagaceae; genus JACMLD01. The sequence goes on from JASGHP010000001.1 coordinate 6,357,813, forward strand.
ATAAAGCTGTTTCTTTTGAAGGATTTCTTAATTGAAATAAGCCGCTGTCATCGGCTATTAATTTTGTTTCAAGTTCAGCCAGCCATCCGGGGTGTGTAAAATCTCCTGTACCCAAAATACCAATGCCTTTTACCTGCGCCCATTGGTAAAGCTTTTCAAGCGTTAAATCTTTGCTTGTACAACTGGCATAGTGTGAATGAATATGGAGATCTGCGGCGTACATTATTTGTAATTTGCTAACAAATTTAGCAATATAATGTTTATAACAAATGCTAAAATTTTATATTTTTAGCCCTATGCTAGAGACCTGTTATTTTGATGCAAATAGCATTATCAGCGCAATTAGATTATTGGCTGCATGAAATAAGATAGACCATTTAAGCCCCTTGGTTATTCTAACATAGCCTAATAGAAGCCCTCCATATAGTTGAGGTAGTACAAGCAACAAAGGCAACGCAGGGATGAAAGACTGAATCCTATAATTGCCAATATGAATTACTCCAAATACCATCGCTGAACAATAATAAAATATCCAATATTGTTTTGCATAAAATTTTAGTAATGCTATTTCATATTTTGAATTATTTCTTGTCGAGTTGTAAGCAAGGCCACAAAGCAAACAAACAGCAATAGCAACACAAAATTGTAATGCTTCTGCCATGGGAAACAATTCCACTGCAATGATGGAAAGATTTATTGGAAGAAAAACATAATTGGCTCTAAAGCTTGTTAGGTAATAGCGAAAAATAAGCTCTTCAATTATTGGCCCTAATATCACTACTGTAATAAAAGAAAATATGAATCCGTCTTTATAAATAATGTCATCGAAATGTTTTTCTCCATTAGATTGTAAAACTGATGATAAGGTTTTATTATCAGAAAATACTTCGGAAAACATAATTTCAATTACTAAAGAAAAAATAAACAGCCATAAAAGCGGCGCTAGTTCTTTTGATTGGATTACCTTTTGTGGAACGCATGGTTTTTTAAGATAAGAAAGGAACGATAGTATATATTTCATTGATAGGGTTTGATAAAATTTATTTTATTGAATCTAAATAGCAGGATGTGGCATTGATAAATTATGATTCTTTTGTGCTTGTAGAATTATAAATGTAAATAACGCTGATAGAGAATGATAGCTTTCTAATAGATATATCTTTCGCTAATGTTTCTTTAAATGTTTTCCTACAATTTCTTATAAGTTATTCTTCGTTGTTTTTGTGGGTAACGCAGTCCTGTATATTTTCATAGCAATTGCACTCCTTCTTAAAGTCATCGCCAAACCTCGAAAATGCCAGTAATAGTCAGTTTCCCAAACTTTCTTTATCTTTATGCTATGTCAGATAAAAAACTATCCAAAGAAATTATAACAAGCATGGCGGAATCCGCAAGGAATCCGAAGAACCGCCTGCATGTAATTGCCAGAAATGGCAAATGGGTAGTGAAGAAAGAAGGCGCCAGACGTGTTTTTGGCATTTATGCTACACAAAACAAAGCAATAGAAGTTGCCACTGCATGGGTTAAAGCCGGTAAAACAAAAGATGCCATTGTGCATGACCTGATGGGCCGTATGGCACAAAAAATTGTATAATGCCGTTCGATACCAACGTCTTTATAAATTGTCCGTTCGATAAGCATTACGTTCCTTTATTACAGCCCCTGCTTTTTACAGTTGTTTACCTGGGTCTTGATCCCATGATTTCTGAAACAAAATCTTCCGGCCAGATAAGGGTTGAACAAATCAAAAAGCTCATCTACAATTCAAAATATTCCATCCACGATATTTCAAGAAGTGAAGCCCTAAAGGAAAATGATTTGCCCAGATTTAATATGCCTTATGAAATGGGACTTGATATCGGTTGCCAGTCTTATGGTAAGGGTAAACGTGCATTGAAGAAATGCCTGGTGCTGGAAAAAAGCAAATACCATTACCTGAAAGTGATTTCAGATATTGCCGGCCAGGATATTGAAAATCATAACGACAATCCGCAGGTGCTGATCAGGAAAGTACGCAACTGGTTTGCTGCAGTATTAAACAATCATCAGCCCAGCCCCACACTTATATGGGAAGCTTACAACAAATTTTTTATAGATCTTACCGAAAGGCTGAAAGCAGATGCTTTTTCCGGCGATGATACGGAAAGCCTTCCCTTCTCCAATTTTATTTTGCTTGCACGTGAATGGATTGATTCTTACAAAAGAAGAAGACGTACAGCCAAATAAATAATTAAAGATTTTTTAATCTCTCCGCTGCAATAAATTGATATGGCTCAAATTGTTCTGTTTATGTTTCTCCTTATTGTTTCAATGCAGCACTTAACCTAACTTGGAGGTCAATAAAAGAACAAACTGCAACAGCACACCCCTGCTGCTATAACCCTAACTGAACCTTTGAAAAGAAAAATTGTCAGCAGTCTTTTTATAACTGCATTTCTATTAATGTCCAGGTTGGCATTTGCGCAATTGCAAGCCAATTTTACGATGGATAAAACCGGTGGCTGCAGCCCTGTAGCCATCAACTTTACCAATACCAGCACAGGCACTTCTTCCAGTACAACGTACAAATGGGATTTTGGCAATGGCAATACATCCGTTGGCGCAAATGCCGGTGCGGTTTATAATGAAGAGAAGAGTTATACAGTAACGCTTACTATTGAAGACGGCGGCAAATCGTCTGTAAAAACCCAGACAGTCACTGTGTATGGCAAACCAACTATTACTGATATTGCAGTTTCAGTTGTAAAAGGTTGTTTGCCGGTAAATGCAAATTTTACAGCCAATGCCAATACCAGCAGTGGCTATATAAGCAGTTATGTTTGGGATTTTGGCGACGGCAATACGCAACAGGGTTACTCCTCTTCTCAACAACACACTTACACAGTGCCGCAAAAAGCAACTATCAGCCTTACGGTTGCTAATAATTATGGATGCACCAATACATTGCAGAAAAAAGAGCTGGTAGAAATTCTGCCTTCCATTAAAGCGGCGTTTACGGCCAGTCAGACTATTTTATGCAGGGAAACAGATGCTGTGCAATTCAGCAATAGCAGTGACGGACCTGGCACACTTAGTTATGTGTGGGATTTTGGTGATGGCACAAGCAGTACAAATGCATCTCCTTCACATTCTTTCAACACGAAGGGAATTTATACTGTAAAGTTGACCACAACAAGTTCTGAAGGTTGTGTAATTAGCAATACGCAGGCAGGCTATATCAACGTAGCAAGTTTTAAATCAGACTTTTCAGTACCGCCATTGCTTTGCAAAAACAGCTATTACACATTTAACAGTACAAGTACACCATATACCAGTAACAGCAACTGGGAGGTAGATGGCGCTCCTTATTATTACTACTATGGCAATTATATAAATTATACTGCTGGTACGCCAGGCAATCACACCATTAAACTGAAAAACGTTTTTGGCACCTGTCCCGATTCCATTACAAAAACAATTGTTGTAAATGATATTCCTTATCCAAATGAATTTATTGATACTATATTGGGCAAATGCGGCGCTCCGGTAAAAGTAGATTTTAAAGATACTACTGCTGGCGCTGTGCAATGGGAATGGAATTTTATGTCCAATTATAATTACAACAAAATAGATGCTATTACACAGGCTGCTTCGTATACTTATAGCGGTGATGGTGGTTATACGGCAAGCCTGAAAGTGACCAATGCAGCCGGATGTTCTGCTACAACCAGCAAGTACATTGGCATTACAAGCCCGCATGCAAGTATAAGTGCTAGCGGGGCAACAGGTATTTGTGGTCCGGTAAAACTTAAGTTTACTGCAAACAGCTCTGACCAGATAAATATTTATAATTGGAATTTTGGTGATGGCACTACCTCCCCAGATGCGCAACCAGAACATTTATTTAGCAACCCCGGCACTTATTCGGTAACCTTAACTTTTACTACCAGTTATGGTTGTGTGGAAACTGCCAGTTATGGACAAGTGCGTGTATACGGAGCAGTAAAAGCAGATTTTACAGTTTCATCTACAAATGTCTGCGGCAATACACCGGTTTATTTTAATGCAACAGCAAATGGTACTGATCTTTATTATTATTGGGATTTTGGCGACGGCCAAACCGGTTATAGCGGCAGTACTTCTCATCAATATAGTTATGATAGCACCTACACCGTAAAGCTTATCGTAAGCAATGGGGGCAATTGCAGAGATACTTTAACAAAGACTGACTATATAAAAGTGTTGCCGCCATTCCCACAAATAAATACGGTAAATACTACTTGCGATGGCACACGTGGCCTGGTTACTTTTACACAGGCATCACGCAAAGCAGAAAGTTATGTATGGAATTTTGGTGACGGGACGCCAACTGTTAGTTTTACTACTCATCCTGCAAACGTAACTCACAACTACACACAAACAGGCAACTATACAGCCACACTTACTGTTACCAATGCTCAATGTTCTTTAAGCGCAAATGCGCTGGTGCGTGTATTGCTAAAGCAAAAGCCGCAATTAAGTACAACTGTTTCGGAAATATGTTCTGGAGCGAGCTTCGCTTATCAAATCAACAATATTGAAGCTAACCCGATGCAAAATACTTATCAGAATTCTTATTACTACATTAAATGGCAGTATGACAATGGTGCTAATTTTAATGGTGGCTTTTCTTCCGATTACTTAAACTACTGGTATACGAATACATCAGGCACTGCTGTTTCATACAGTAATGAACCTGCCAACATCAGGGTTATTTTTCGTTCTACATTTTTTGGGTGTGACGACACCACCAATTATGTAGCTATCAAATTTAAAGGTGCTTATCCTGGTTTTGCAGTGTTGGCAGATAAGCAATGCTGGAAAACGCCAGTAACATTTCAGGATACCAGCAAAGCAAATGGCAGCAGCAAAATAGTACGCTGGGACTGGAATTTTGGCGATGGCAGCTATCAAAGCTTCAGCACAGGGGGTAATACAGTAACGCATCAATATAATACACCAGCAAGCTATAATGTAACATTGAGTGTTACAGATGCATCTGGCTGTTCGTCGCCAGTAGTTTCAAAATATGTGGAAGTATATGGGCCTAAGGCAGGCTTCTATTTTTCACCCAACCCTTCTACCATTACATTGCCGGTATATTTTTACAATAACACCAATAATTATAACAGCTATAGTACACAATACAAGTGGGATTTTGGAGATGGTGCTACTTCAACAGACTATTCACCTGTACATACATATAATACACCCGGTACTTATATTGTAAAGCTGATTGCCCTTAATGCAGCAACCTGCAATGACACCATTACACAATCAATATTGGTTCAGAATTTTAAACCTGCTTTCACTTATACCAGCAATATTGTTTCAGGAAAATGTCCTCCTGTATTGGCAAGATTCACCAATAATTCTATCAACTATACCAGCGTTAAATGGGATTTTGGAGATGGCATCACTGCAGACAACCTTAACTATCCAAGCCATGTTTATGAGAAGCCAGGAAAGTATATCGTTACATTATACATCTATGGCGTTAGTGGTTTGCAGGCAACTTATAAAGATTCGGTTATTATTAAGCAACCTTCTGCTACGCTAAATGCCGATACATTAGAAATATGCATTAACGGCACAGTAAACCTGAATGCGGTAGCCAATAATGTTAGCAGCTATCTGTGGGATTTTGGAGATGGCTCACTTTCTTCATCAACCAGCAATACTACAGCACACAGTTATACCACGGCTGGTATTTATAACCCTTCGTTAATGGTAGTTGATAATGGCGGATGCGCAGCGCTTACACCATTAGGCAATAAAATAAATGTACACGCAAACCCCATAATAAATTTTTCACCGGCAGCGCCTGTTGTTTGTAAAGGAAGCCAATTGCAGATAACAGCTAGCGGTGGCACTGAGTATGCATGGGTGCCTGGAACAGGATTGAGTGATGCTTTTGTTGCAAATCCGTATGCTTCACCTTCTGTAAACACTACCTATACTGTAAACGTAAAAGATAATATAGGTTGTTCAGCCAGTGCTAAACTGGATGTAATAGTAAGCCAGCCTGTGCAATTAAAAACATCACCAGATACAAGTGTATGTTTTGGTAAAAATGTGCCGTTGCTAATAACAGGTGCAGATAGTTATCAATGGATAAACAATACCATTGGGCTTAGCAGTACAAATATTGCTACGCCTTTTGCATCTCCTTTATTAACCAGCACCTATACTGTTACCGGTGCAGATAAATATCATTGTTTTTCGGACACTGCAAATATAAAAGTAACGGTAATGCCACTGCCAATAGTAAATGCAGGAGCAGATGTGGAAGTGTTAGGTGGAACGCAGGTGCAATTAAATGCCACTGGCGATAACGATATTGTTAAATGGAACTGGTCTCCCACAAAATATTTGAACTGCATCAATTGCGCTTCACCCATTAGTACGCCACTTGCTCAAATGGATTACGTTGTTACGGCTACCAATAGAAATGGTTGCATTGCTACAGATACGGTAATAGTAAAATTGATCTGCGATCAGGACAGGGTTAGGATACCGAATGCTTTTACACCTAATAACGATGGTAGCAATGACCTCTTCATGATAAAAGGAATATCGTTGGTGAAGCACCTTATCATCTTTGATAGATGGGGGCAGAAAATGTTTGAGCGAAGTAATTTTATAGCAGCCGATAAATCTTCAGGCTGGGATGGAAACTATAATGGCAATCCTGCTACGGCCGGCACCTATATTTATTTTGTAGAAATGCAATGTGCCAGTGGCGATGCATTTACCATGAAAGGTTCTGTGGTATTGATAAGATAAAAAAAGTAAAGCCTGGCTATACTATAACCAGGCTTTATTTTATCTGAATGCAATTTGCAGAGGTAGTTTGCTTTTCAATAGCTATCCAGATTGTTTGATTTACTTTTTGCTGTTCATCTGAGGTATTTTCTTTTCTGTTTTTTCAGGATCATATATTGGTGCATCTACTTCGGGTCCTGTGTTTGTTTTATCGCTTCTTATTTGCCTGTCTTTTTGCTGATCATTTACTCTTTGTTGTTCATTTGTTCTGTTAGCATTATTTTCATCTTGTGGCCATTGTTCGTGAGATTTTCCAATCTTACCATCGTTCCCTACATGTATATTGCTTCTTTCATTGCCCTGCTGCTGTTTGCTACCAGGTGACTGATTGCTTCTTTCCTGTATTTGATCTTTTTGCTTGTTCATAGAAGTGTTTTTTGTGTCATTCTGCTGATTGCTGTTTTGATCATTTTTTCTTTGATCTGCTTGTTGCTCGTTTTTCATATTGCATCGTTTTAAAAATGAATAAAACCATTGTCACTTAATATTTATTCAAAACAATGCCGAAAATCATCTTACTCTTTATCAACAGTTTAGAATTTGCCGCAAACCGAATATGTGTAGCTGCATACCCGTTATAATGTAGAACATGTTCCTGTTTAAGAAGCATCACTTTACTGACTTAGTTTCTTTAAACAGCTTTGCAGGTTATTTCCTTTTTTAAGTACCATATAGAAAAGATCGCCTAATTTTTTAACTCTCTTTTCCAGATTGAAAATATTGAACTGAGATGGATGCAGTCCTTTCTTTAATTCCTTTGGCAATAATGGCGCTGATACTTGTGCGCCATCTACAGGTCTAACACTATATGCTGATGCTACAGTTTGTCTCTGGCTGTTTTGCAAGTAATCAATATAAATTTTAGGACCTCTTTTTTTAAGCGATCTTTCAATACTTGTAAAGTCTGGTAACTGTTCGTGCGTCATGTTTGCAATGATGCCACCAAAATCCCTGGCATGTTGGTATGAATATTTCGCCTGCAATGGTAAAAAAATATGCAAGCCGGTTGCGCCGGATGTTTTGCAGAAATAAGAAGCACCGGCTTTGTCAAGTATTTGCGTAATTACCTGTGCTGTTTCAATCACCTGCTCAAAAGTATTTTTGGGTGACGGATCAATGTCCATAATAAGGTAGGTTGGCTTCTCTGGTGATTGGATAGTAGAATTCCATGGATTCATTTCAATGCAACCAAGGTTGGCCAGGTAAAGCAGCGTAGCTTTATCATTGCAAATAGTATAATGTACGGTCTTATTTGCAGATTCACTTTCAAACGGCGCTGTTTTTATCCATGCAGGAAAATGTTCTCCCGCATCCTTTTGATAAAACCCTTTGTCTGCAATGCCGTTGGGATTTCTTTTTAATGAAAGCGGCCTGTTCTTTAAGTAGGGCAAAATAATAGGTGCCATCTTATCGTAGTAATCAATCAGATCGCCCTTTGTTATTTTATCTTTCGGCCAATATATTTTAGTAAGATTGGTAAACTCAAGTGTGTGACCAGCTATTTTTTTGCTGCTGCTTTTATTTGAAGAAGATGAAGGTTTCTTTGCTGCACTTTTTTTTGCCGGCGCAGCTTTTTTGGATGCCGTTGTATTTGTTGCATCGTTTGCCTTTTCCGGGTTATATGTTTTGGTTACAGCATAATTGTCTTTATGTTTTATCAGTAACCAGTTTTTTTCATCGTTTTTCAATTGTACCAATGCAAAACCTCCTTTCAATTTCTTTCCCTGCAATGTAAATTTCAATTGTCCTTTCTTTAACCACGAACTTGCCTGCCTGTCCGAAAGTTCTTTCCCTTTTTCATCTACTGGTATAAAATTTCCTTTATCCCAAATGTCTACATGCCCGGCGCCATAATTTCCTTTGGGAATATCTCCTTTGAACCCGATATATGAAACAGGATGATCTTCTACCTGCACTGCTAAACGTTTATCAGAGGCATTTAATGATGGCCCCTTAGGCACAGCCCAACTCTTTAGCACACCATTTAATTCTAATCTAAAATCATAATGCAGATGCGACGCATCATGCCGCTGCACTACAAAACGATGCGCTGAAGATTTATTTGTTTTACCAGCAGGCTCTGGCGTGTTGGTAAAATTTCTTTTTTTATTGTAAGTAGTAAGCATAATCAGGAAGCTTTTTTCTTTTTAGTGCCAAGGCTGGCCTGTAATTGTTCCATCAGATCTTTTGTTTTTTCCTGCACTACTTTCATTTTGTGAACTGTAGCACGTTTGCCTGCTGCCTTGGCTTTTATCAGTTTCATTAGTTTGGCAGAATAAATGTCTTTGTAATCAGTAATATCAAACTTGGTTGATAATTGATCAATTAAAGACAATGCCATTTTCAACTCACCAGGTTTTGGTGCTGTTGCAGGAATATCAAGATCTGTTGTTTTTCTAATTTCCTGCCCAAAACGCAGGCGATGCAACAGCAGCAAATGCCCGGAAGCTTTTATAACGCAAAGGTGTTCTTTATTGCGCAATACAAAAGAGCCAAGCCCAGCCTTACCGGTTTTATTCAGTGCAGTGCTTAATAATGCATAGGCACGTTTGCCCTGTTTTTCCGGTTCCATGTAATAAGTTGTTTCGTAAAGAATGGGATCAATCTCTGATGCCTTTACAAATGAATCTATCGCAATAGTTTTTGTTTTCTCTGGCATTGCTTCCGCAAAATCGTTATCATCCAGCACTACATATTTTCCATCGAGGTTATAAGCACGCACAATATTGCCCCAGGCCACTTCTTTTCCTGTATTTTCATTTACTCTTTTAAATTTGATATTTGCATGGTCTTTCTTATCCAGCATATCAAGATCAAGCGCACTGTCTTCTACTGCACTAAATAATTTTACAGGTATGTTTACGAGGCCAAAACCAATAGCCCCTGTCCAGATAGATCGCATATGGTTAATTTTTATTGCTGATTATTATATGCATTAAAAAGTATACCTAATCGATGATTGCTGCAATACCGCTTTTGTGTAGATTAATTTCTACATTAATCGGCCACGATATAAAGTTGGGTAGCTGCCTTGCGCCAGATTATTATGCTTGGGTAATATGGTGCGGTTGCGTAAAAGCACTTCTGCTATCGTGTCTGCCTTCTGCAATTTCTTCAATCATTTTTTTATTGAAGGCTTCCAGATCTTGTGGGCTGCGACTGGTTACTAAACCGTTGTCTACCACTACTTCCTTGTTTTGCCAATTAGCGCCTGCATTTTCAAGATCTGTTTTTATAGAAGGGAAGGAGGTCAATTGACGGCCGCTAATCATACCTGTTTCTATCAACAGCTGTGGCCCGTGACAAATAGCTGCAATTGGCTTTCCTGCTTCTAAAAACTCTTCCGCAAAATGAATATAATTAACATGCCTGCGCATCTGATCGGGATTAATAACGCCCCCAGGTATCATCAATGCATCATAATCTTCAGACTTAGCATCATCCAACAATGTATTTACAGGTATGTCAATAGACCAATGATCGTGGTCCCAAGCTTTTATTGTATCTTTTTGAGCGGATATGATTTCCACCGTAGCGCCTGCTTCTTCCAATGCTTTCTTAGGGCTGGTTAATTCTACTTCTTCAAAACCGTTGTCTGAAAGAATCGCAACTTTTTTTCCTTTAAGTGATGACATAAAATATTTTTTAAGTGTAGGTGAATATGCTCATAAAAATAATGTTCCAAAAATGTACCATAAGGAGGCTGGCAGACTATCGATAATAATGTTGATAAACTTCTACAAAAAACAATAAAATTATTCTTGCTTTTTTGTGGCAACATAATCAATCATCCATCTTGCGTTTTCCAATGCTGCTGCACTGGCAGTGTTGTTGAAATAAAGAAATGCTTCCTGAATACTATCGTTGTTGAGAATAAGGTTTGCCTTTTCTTTTAAATAATCTGCTGAGTAAGCAGAATAAAATAGATCAGGTACACCATGAAAACGGTAATAGACACGACTAGTATTCACAATCATTGCATCCGGAAGTTTTGGATGGCTGCTACCGCTAAAGCTGATATTATGGCTGGCCAGGGTTTGGTAAACTTTTTCCTGCCACCAGCTTTTATGCCTGAACTCAATAGCGTTATGAAAAGCATCGTCTACACTGGCTATTATCAGCTCCAGCTTCTCCTGGCTGTATTGAAATTGCGGCGGCAGTTGAAATAGCACAGTTCCTAGTTTACTGCCTAAGCCTTCTTTAAGTATGCCATAGAAATCTGCCAGCAACTGTTTAGTGTCTGCAAATTTTTTATAGTGAGTAATAGTACGTGGTACTTTCAAAGAAAAAAGAAAATCATCCGGGCTCTCCTGATACCATTTTTGCAATGATGCTAGTTTGGGAAACTGGTAAAATGTAACATTGAGTTCAATGGTAGAAAATTGCTTACTATAAAACTGAAACCATTGCTTTTGCGGTAATAACGGAGGATAAAAAACATCTCTCCATTCTTTATAGAGAAAGCCCGAACATCCTATATGCCATTTTATTTGCTGGTTCATACCAGCAGTAAAACAAAAATAAAACCATAATTCGGCCAGGGCCGATTGTGGATTTTAAGGTGCGATCATATTTACAATGCAACACATTAGTAAGCGCCTACTATATTTTCTATTACTGAAGTGTGTAGCCCCGGCCAATGGCTACGCCAAGACACAACGATGACTCATCCGGTTTACAAATGCCGGCTCAATAAATTTTACCCATCGCTGAAAATTTAAAGATTACATGCTTCTCCTGTATTGCCCGCCTACCTGGTACAACGCATGTGTAATCTGGCCAAGCGAGCAAAACTTTACTGTATCCATCAACACAGCAAAAAGATTCTCATTCTTTATTGCAGCCTGCTTCAATTGTTCCAACTTTTCCGAAGCCATTTGTTCATTACGCATATGAAACGCTTGGAGGTTTTCTATTTGCAGATCTTTTTCTTCTTTACTGCTACGGCTGATATTTGTAGGAATAATTGTTGGGCTGCCTTTTTTATTCAGAAAAGTATTAACACCTACAACGGGCAGCTCGCCTGTGTGTTTCAGTGCTTCATAATGCAGGCTTTCTTCCTGTATTTTATTACGCTGGTACATTCTTTCCATAGCACCTAATACGCCACCTCTTTCTGTAATGCGATCAAACTCTTTCAACACTGCTTCTTCTACTAAGTTGGTAAGCTCTTCTAATACGAAACTTCCCTGTGTAAAATTTTCTGAATGCACCGTGCCCAATTCTTTATTAATGATTAACTGAATTGCCATTGCACGTCTTACACTCTCTTCTGTAGGTGTAGTAATAGCCTCATCATATGCATTGGTGTGAAGTGAATTGCAATTATCATAAATGGCATAAAGGGCTTGCAAAGTGGTGCGGATATCATTGAAATCTATTTCCTGTGCATGCAAACTGCGGCCACTTGTCTGAATATGGTATTTCAGCATCTGGCTGCGTTTGTTAGCCTTATAAGTATACTTCATTGCTTTAGCCCATATCCTGCGGGCTACACGACCAATAACACTATACTCCGCATCCATCCCATTGCTAAAGAAAAAAGAAAGATTGGGCGCAAACTCGTCTATTGGCAAACCTCGACTAATAAAATACTCAACATAGGTAAAACCGTTGGCCAGTGTAAAAGCTAATTGTGTTATGGGATTAGCGCCTGCTTCTGCAATATGGTAGCCACTGATGCTAACACTGTAAAAATTACGCACTTTATTCTCTGTAAAATAAGATTGCACATCGCCCATAAGCTTTAATGCAAATTCTGTAGAGAAGATACAAGTATTCTGCGCCTGGTCTTCTTTTAAAATATCTGCCTGCACAGTACCTCTAACCTGCTGCAACGTATTGGCGCTTATTTTATCATACACATCTTTAAACAAAACTTCATCACCGCTTAAACCAAGCAGTTTTAGTCCCAGCCCATTGCTGCCTTCCGGTAATCTTTCCGGCGCAGCGGGATTGTAATAAGAAGGTTTGTGCAATGTTTGGAATTTCGACTGGTATTTTTTTTCTACTTCCGGCCACAACTTATTTTCATCAATGTATTTTTCACATTGCTGGTCAATAGCAGCATTCATAAAAAATGCAAGAATAATTGGCGCCGGGCCATTGATGGTCATGCTTACAGAAGTTTTGGGATCGCAGAGATCAAAACCGCTGTATAGTTTTTTCGCATCGTCGATAGTATCAATGCTTACGCCACTGTTTCCCACTTTGCCGTAGATATCTGGACGCACAGCAGGATCTTCTCCATACAAGGTAACGCTGTCAAATGCAGTAGATAAGCGTTTAGCAGGTTGCTCCTGCGATAAATAATGAAAACGCCTGTTGGTTCTTTCAGGGCCACCCTCCCCTGCAAACATGCGAGTAGGATCTTCGCCTTCTCTTTTCAATGGAAATACACCCGCTGTAAAAGGGAAACGGCCTGGCGCATTTTCCTGTGCCTGCCATGCCAGTATATCGCCCCAGTCTTTATATTTGGGCAACACTACTTTAGGAATGCGCAATCCGCTAAGACTGTGCTCAAACATTGGCTGCCGAATAGTTTTATCACGCACCGTATATTGGTAATAATCTTCCTGGTATGCTTTTATTTTTTCCGGCCATTTCTGCATCAGTTTCCTGCTTACTGGTGTGAGTTGGTTTTCAAAAAACAAAATCTGCTGTTGCAAAATACTTATGCCTTCATTCGTGCCCGATTGTTTCAATATCTCCATTGCACCGTTTAGCTGATATAATTTAGATGCAATACCTGCCTGTTCTTTTACCAGCTTATCATACGATCTGTTGTTATCTGAAATTTCTGACAAATAGCGTATGCGCTTTGCCGGTATAATTGTGGCGTTACCCGCACTTTCTATGGCTAAAGGCTGATAATCGCCAAAATCATTGCCTGTCTTTTTTTGCAGAGCATGTAAAATGGTAGCAAACAATTTGTTTACGCCTTCGTCATTAAATTTATTAGCTACTGTTGCCATTACCGGCAAGTCTTCATCTTTGGCTGTCCATAAACCGTGATTGCGTTTGTATTGCTTTCGTATTTCATTCAGTGCATCTAATGCACCGGGCTTATCAGCTTTATTCAGGCAAATAATATCTGCATAGTCAAGCATATTTATTTTTTCCAGTTGTGAAGCAGCGCCATATTCCGGCGTCATTACATACATGCTCAGGTCGCAGTAATTAATAATGGAAGCATCACTTTGTCCTACACCGGCACTTTCCAGGATAATAAAATCGAATTCGGCAGCTTTACAAACATCTATAGCCTCTTGCATGGCATTGCTAACAGAGGTATTGTCATCTCGTGTGGCCATAGAGCGCATATAGGCACGTGGGTGCGCTATAGCATTCATACGTATACGATCGCCCAGCAAAGCACCGCCTGTTTTTTTGCGGGAGGGATCAACTGATATAACAGCAATCGTTTTATCTGTAAAAGTTTGCAGGAAGCGGCGAACGATTTCATCTGTAACAGACGATTTGCCAGCGCCACCGGTGCCGGTGATGCCCAACACCGCCCCCCTAAATCCCCCCAAAGGGGGGACTTGGGGCATGTCCAAACTTTCTTCGTTAATTTTCTTATCGGCTAAAGTAGATAGTTTGGAATGGATTTTTTCTAACACAGTTGGGAGTTCATACTTTACCTCATCGTTAGTAAACCTCATTACTTTATAACCAAGTCGCTCTAATTCAACTGTCCGTTCTTCATCACTTACCACCATTTCGGGAAGTTGATGATAACTACCATCTATTTCAATAACAAGTCCTTTTTTAAGACATACAAAATCTGTAATGAATGAGCCGATAATATGTTGTCTTCTAAACTTATAACCTTCTTTTTTATTTTTAAGTTGTTCCCATAAAATAGACTCTTCTATTGTAGGATTTGCACGGTGTGTTTGCGCAAATTCTTTTAGTTTCCCATATAAAATTGGATCAGCCTTGAATTGATTTACTGTTATAGAAGATCCATCGTAACCATTTCTTTTGTTTACTCCATTTTCTGCACATGTAATAGCCCTGGCAATTTTTACAATATCTTTTACTTCACCAAGTGATAGTTTACTGTCTGCTTGAGTAATAGATCGCTGCAAATAATCATGCAGCCTGCCATCTCCTCCCCCACCGGGGGAGGCCGGGAGGGGGCTGCTGCTTAACTCTATCACCTCCTCAATCATTCCTTCCAATCCTAATTTTCTACCATCATCCGGGCTATAAATTTTTGTGATGCCATATTGATGCAGCTCTGTAATTTCCTGCGGCAATATGGTGCCGCCGCCGCCGCCAAATATTTTTATGTGATTGCCGCCATTGGCATCCAGCAAGTCTTTTATGTACTTGAAAAATTCCACGTGACCACCCTGGTAGCTGGTAATAGCTATGGCATCTGCATCTTCTTCAATAGCGCATTCTACAATTTCATGAGCACTTCGGTTATGTCCCAGGTGAATGATCTCTGCTCCTTTACTTTGCAAAATGCGGCGCATAATATTGATAGCAGCATCATGCCCATCAAACAAACTGGCGGCTGTTACAATCCTTATTTTATTGGCGGGTTCAATATTCATATACAATTACAATCAGTACTTCAAAAATACGAAAGCATTGCGATTAAGCTAACATTTGTTAGTTTAATATAAATCTAATCTTTTCCAATCCAATTACGTCACATTTAATAAAATATGGGCGATGGTTAATAGCGTTTGCTGCTCACAAAACTTGTCGGGCAAAGCAATTTTTATACTTTTAATCGTTTATCAATAATTATGGATAGCACTTTATTTGAAAAACTGCATGCAGAAAACCTCATCAGCAATGAGTCATTGTTAAAAGTAAAAGAAGCTGAGCGGCATAAACTCTTTTCGCTGCATTGGGAACTCAGAACGATTCCTTACCTGGGCGTGCTATTGCTAACAGGTGGTCTTGGCGTATTAATCTACAAGAATATTGATACTATTGGCCACACAGCAATTGTACTTTTTATTGCAGCAGTAAGTCTTTCCAGTTTTGTGTATTGCTTCAAAACTGCACATCTTTTTCATAGCGGCAAAGTAGCAGCTCCCAATCCTTTTTTTGATTACATCTTGTTGCTGGCCTGCCTCAGCTTTGTTACATTGATTGGTTACGTACAATATCAATACCACTTGTTTGGCAACCGTTATGGCCTGGCAACATTTATACCCATGCTGGTTTTATTTGCATCGGCATATTATTTTGATCACCTCGGCATACTAAGCCTCGCTATTACCAGTCTTTGTGCCTGGGCGGGTATTACAGTTACGCCTACACGCATATTAGAAGACAATGATTTTAATAACAACAATATTATCATTACAGGACTGGTGTTAGGTGCAGGCCTGCTGGCACTAGCGTTTGCCACTAAACTGAAAGCTTTTAAACCGCATTTTACGTTTACGTATACCAACTTTGGGATGCACATTATTTTTATTAGTACGCTGGCAGGCATGTTTAACTTTACCAGCATATACTTTCTCTGGTTTCTATTGCTGGCAGCCATCTCATTTTATTTTTACAGGCAGGCATTGCAGCAAAAATCGTTTTACATTTTACTTATTACCACATTGTATGCATTCATTGGCCTTAGCTATGTTGTTGTCAGGTTATTGTTTTATACGCTTAATGCAGATATGGGTGGCGTTTATCTTACGCTGATGTATTTTATTGCGGCCGGCATTTGCCTTATTCTTTTCCTTATTAAAATGAACCGAAAAATAAAAGCCTTATGATAGCATACAATACGCAATGGTTAAGCAACTTGCTGGTGCGTGAACAGGCAGATACTGCACTTAATAAACATTGCATTAGTAAAGCAGAACAGGAACAAGTTTATGCTGCTTACCCGGCTGGTTTTTACACGCCTAATATATTTGTACGCATTGGCTTGTTTATTCTTACCTGGGTGATATTGATTTTTGGAATAAGCCTTTTATCATTGGGCTTTTTTAGTGCAGCAGACAGCGAAAAAGCAGTTGGAGGCTTGTTTATATTTTTTGGCTTGCTGATTTATGGCGGTCTTGAAATGATGGTAAAAAATAATCATTATCATTCCGGTGTGGATGATGGCTTGATTTGGATGTGCGGCATTTGTATTGTAGGTGGATTAAACGTAATAGCGGAATTCAAGTTGCCTGCGCAAGTCAATGCCATTCTTATTTTCATCATTGCGCTATTTTTATTTATAAGATTTATAAACATGCTGATGGCGGGTGTTGCTGCTCTTGCATTGCTTGGTGTTATTTTCTTTAGTATAATCCGATTTGGCGAAGTTGCAAAAGCAATCGCTCCGTTTGTAATGATGCTCTCTTCAGCAGGCATTTATTTTTATGCGCAACAACAACTGAATAAAAAACGCTGGCCTTTTCACACCAATGGATTGTTATTAGTAACTGTGGTAGCATTGGTATGCTTGTATACAGCAGGTAATTATTTTGTAGTGCGTGAAGCCAGCATTTCTATGTTTAACCTTGATCTAAAAGAAGGTGAAAGCATTCCTTTTGGTTGGTTGTTCTGGATATTCACCGTTGGCATACCCATTTTATACATTGTACGTGGCATACAGAAAAAAGATGCAGTATTACTAAGGGTTGGATTATTATTAGTTGCAGCTATTGTTTTTACTGTTCGTTATTATTACCATGTTATGCCTGCTGAGATAGCAATGGTATTGGGCGGCATAATTTTTATTGTCTTAGCTTATGCACTTACCCGCTACCTACATGAGCCTAAGCATGGTTTTACTTACAAAGATTTGGATGACGCTTTTTTTATGGACAAGTTGCACGTAGAAAGCCTGGTAATTGCGCAAAGTTTCAGCGGGCCAAAACAGACAACTGACAGCCGTACTCAGTTTGGTGGTGGCACAGGCGGCGGCGGTGGTGCCAGCGGTGAATATTGAAACCTTACATGGTAAATGCGGAGCGGACTTCAATTGCTTGATGATATACTGTACAAGTGAGCAATTTGAGTGGCAAAGCAGCAAATTGGAAACAACAATGCTTAATAGCATTACTAATGCTGGTCACTAAAAAACTATTTTATTGTAGCTCTTCGCAATAATAACCGGCTTGCTGCAAGTTTTTTTCTACTACACCAGCGGCAAGACTTACTGCTTCTATGCGCAAAACATTGTCTACATCCTGCAGATCTACATTCCAGCGGATAATCCCTTTAATATGCTGAAGGTGTTGCCCCAAAGAGTTCACCCTTCGTTTGTTGCGGGCGTCTGTTTTAAAAACAAGTATTTGCATATAAATCAGTTTTAGCTTGATAGTATTTTTTGCAATAACCTTGTTACATACCACACAAATGATGTTTGCAAAGGCTTGTCAACCCACGTTAATAGGTTATCAATTTGATCATCAAATTAGCGCTTTGAAACCTCACTGCTTTATCTCTCTCATTTGCAGAGAGAGATAAAGTGTGGGTGTGTTTTATTCGGCGCTTTTCGGTTGTTCCCCACCTTGTCTTCTCCATCCGCCACCGCAACGGTTTCTCCATTCCTGTTTAAACTTTTCCCTTTCTTCATCGCTCATGTTCATCCATTTGTCTTTCATCTTCTCGCCCATGTGTTGCTTCCATCTGCCAGGGCCACCACCCCATCTTCCACGCGGGCCAGGAAAACCACCGAATAATATTTTAGCCAGGCCAAATATGCCCAGTGCCTGCCAGAAATTAATGATGCCTACATGCAATACCGGCACCAGTATGTTATTCCACAATGCCATTACAGCAAAACTTAAACCCACTATAAAAGCCGATACAAATACCAGTATGCCAATGGCCTTCTTCACAATAAACTGCTTTCTCATTTTTTGTATTTTAATAATTTAGTAATTCATCTTTTAACCCACTTAACCTGTCACGGAGGTGCAATACTGCATAGCGTTTTCTCGATAACAATGTATTCACCGTTTGCCCTGTTCTTTCTGCAATTTCTTTAAAGGGAACGCCTTCAATTTCATTCAGCACAAAAACTTCTCTTTGTTCTGCGGGCAATTCATTCAATGCATTGTCCAGTGCTTCCCAAAACAGGTTGCGCAGGTAGGCGGTTTCAGGATTGTCAGTATCATCAAAGAAAATCTCTGTCCAGTCAAACGCAACTTCTTCTTCTGCTGATGAGTACAAATCTTCTAGTGCTTCCGGCTTCTTTTTACGTTGCCTGTCTGTAATCTTGTTGCGAGCCACGGTAAAAAGCCAGGCTGTTACCTGTTCAATCGGCTGGGTATTGCCTATCAACTGGTAGAAAACATCCTGCAGAATGTCCTCAGCATCAGCCTCATTGCTCACCCGCTTGCGTATAAAACCCAACAAGCGCTTGCTGTAGTTATTTATAACCTGCGTGATATTGCTTTTTTGTTCTGCACTCATGTCTGCCGGTATCGTCAGTATTTCCTCCATGTATAAAGAGGTAGACGGGCAGCAAGGTATTATATTTTAAAGAGGAGAAGATTTTCTGCGAATTCCCGGTAAAACGCCGGTAACAACCGGTAAACGCTGAAAATGTGGGAAATGTGATAAATATGGAAATGTGGAAATGAAGCGGGGATGGACCGTCGATTTTTAAGCGAAGCGCTGCGCCTCTACTGCTGTACACATTTTTGGTAATGACCGGGTGTAATGCCTTCTATCTTTTTGAAAGTGCGTACAAAATAATTGACGTCTGTAAAACCGCATTGCAAACCGGTTTCTGTAACAGATTGCCTGTTGTTACTGGCCAATAACTGTTTGGCCAGTTTTATGCGTTCATGATTTATATAATCGAGTGGGGTAACGCCAAATTGTTCTTTAAACAGCTTAAAGAATGCGTTCCTGCTCAGATAAGCTTTTCTGCAAAGTGTGTTCACCAGTATTTTTTCTGTAAGGTTTTCATGAATGTAGTGCAGCATGTAGTGCAACCTTGTCTGGTTACTATTGTTTTCCGTTTCTGCACTTACTTGTTGCATGTACTGACTTTGCACCAGGCGTATCAATAACTCTTTCAGGTTCAGATCTGCATAAATATTTTTTGTACGATCGGTACTGCTGCACACACGCATCAGTTTATTGATAAGCGCCGTTACTTCCGCATCATTATCAAAGTGGTATTGATTAAACTGCAACTTCCATTCATGTTGCGCCGGCGCTTCGCTATTATAAAACTCGTTGAGGTAATTAATCGTGTTATTTATGTAAGCAGCATCAACTGCAAGTGCAATGCATTGAGAAGGATTTTCTGGTTCTGCTTCCGGAAAATCTATCACCATGGTTTCATTGGCAGGAACAATTACTGTTTCTCCTGGTAAATAATCGAAAGCCGGTTTATCAAACAAGTGCATAATCTTTTTACCACGCACCATGCTGGTAATTACAAAATCTCCAAATGTAAGTGGTACGCGGTAAGCTTGCTTGTATGATTCAAAAACATTTAGCTCGCAATTCTGCAAATTGAATATACGCCTGTTCTCTACCAGTGTTTGCAGGTATTTGGGATGTGTGAGATCTATTCTATGTAGTACATTCCTTGCAGGCAAAGCTGATGGTGTTTTTGGATAGTTAAGTTACTATTTTGCCCCGGCCCCTGAAATAGTTAGGTACAATTGTGCTATACAAAAATACAATCGTCACGGCTTTTGGCGCAGAATTGACAAAAATTACAGCATTATTTAACGATTTAAAATTGAGCCATATGAGTACAGCAACAGCCAAAGCCCCCTCTGATACAGCAGCCCGTCCAAAATTTAAAGATCACTATGATCATTATATAGATGGCAAATGGGTAGCACCCAGCAGCGGAGAATATTTTGATAATATTTCTCCCATAGACGGAAAAGTATTTACACAAGCAGCACGTGGCAATGCAAAGGATGTAGAGAAAGCGATTGATGCAGCACACAAAGCATTTGCTACCTGGAGTAAAACAGCAGCATCGTACAGAAGCAATATCCTTTTAAGAATTGCCCAGCGTATTGAGGACAATCTTGAATACCTGGCCATTGTAGAAACCATTGATAACGGCAAAGCCATTCGTGAAACAAGAGCAGCAGATTTGCCATTGGTAGTTGATCACTTCCGCTATTTCGCAGGTGTTATCCGCAGTGAAGAAGGAAGCATTAGCGAGCACGATGAAACAACCGTAAGCATCAACCTGCATGAGCCCATTGGCGTAGTAGGACAAATTATACCATGGAATTTTCCTTTGCTGATGGCAACGTGGAAAATGGCCCCGGCACTGGCAGCGGGTTGTTGCGTGGTATTGAAACCAGCAGAACAAACTCCTACCAGCATTATGTGTTTAATGGAATTGATTGGCGATCTTATTCCTGCAGGTGTATTAAATGTGGTAACTGGTTTTGGACCGGAAGCAGGTAAGCCGATTGCTACATCGTCACGCATTAATAAAGTAGCATTTACAGGAGAGACTACAACAGGACGCCTGATTATGCAATACGCTTCTGAAAATTTAATTCCTGTTACTATGGAGTTAGGTGGCAAAAGCCCTAACATATTTTTCAGTTCTGTAGCAGATGCAGACGATGAGTTTTTTGACAAAGCAGTAGAAGGTGCCGTAATGTTTGCATTAAACCAGGGTGAGGTTTGTACCTGTCCTAGTCGCATATTGGTGCAAGACGATATTTACGAAAAGTTTATGGAAAGGGTGATACAACGTACCCGTGCGATTAAACTGGGCAACCCGCTTTCTGCCAGCACTATGATGGGTGCACAGGCATCGGAGGATCAGTATAATAAAATTCTTAGCTACCTGGATATTGGCAAACAGGAAGGTGCGCAAGTGCTTACAGGTGGAGAAGCGTTTCACCAGAACAGTGGATTGGAACATGGCTTCTACATTAAGCCCACTATTTTTAAAGGCCACAATAAAATGCGCATTTTCCAGGAAGAAATTTTTGGACCAGTTACTTCTGTTACCACTTTTAAAACTGTGGAGGAAGCCATCAGTATTGCTAATGATACACTGTATGGATTAGGCGCTGGTGTTTGGACAAGAGATGCGCATGAAATGTACCAGGTGCCAAGAGCTATACAAGCTGGTCGTGTATGGGTAAACTGTTATCATGCGTATCCTGCACATGCCCCATTTGGTGGCTACAAAAAATCCGGTTTTGGAAGAGAGACACACAAGATGATGCTCAACCATTACAGGCAAACAAAAAACATGTTGATTTCATATAGCAAAAACAAACTTGGATTTTTTTAGGTTAAAGGTTAAGCAAGCATGGGTCAATCAAAAACAGCGGCTTTCAAGAGTCGCTGTTTCCATTACCCCCGGAACCTAAAGGGCTGGCTATGTGCAACATTCATTAGCAATCTTATAAAAACAAAAGCCTCATTCGCCTCTGGGAAAACCTCTTATAACTCCGTGGTAAAAATTTATGTACCCGGCATTTGTACTACTATGAAGCTTTAGTTGCGTCGCACTCTTGTACATTTTATCGCTATTCACCCCAAAGAAAATCTGTATCAAACTTTATCAACAGAAAAACAATAACGATGGCGCTTGTTCAAAGAATTAAAATAACCGTAGCTGCCCTGGAACTAATAGACCGTTTAAAAAAAATGCATGGACCATTAATGTTTCACCAAAGCGGCGGTTGCTGCGATGGTTCTGCACCCATGTGTTTCCAGGAAGGCGATTTTAAAGTAGGCAGCAGCGATGTTTGCTTAGGCATTATAGCAGGTTGCAAATTTTATATGAGTGCAGATCAGTTTGAATATTGGAAGCACACGCAACTTACGTTGGATGTTACTCCCGGTCGTGGTAGCAGTTTTTCGTTGGAGATACCATTGGGTGTTCGCTTTTGCATTCAATCAAAACTTTTTACAGAGGAAGAATTGGAAAACTTACAGCCTTTAGTAGATATAGCGGAAAGCTAAAAGCCATTAGCTGATAGCTACAAGCTTCAAGTCTGTTTGAGCAGGAAACAAACCTGTTGTTTACAAAGTATTTTCCGGAGAAGCACTTGCAGCTTGTAGCTTTCTACTTGCAGCTAATAGCTGACGGCTAAAAGCTCTTGTACACTACTCCATCCTTCATCACCCATTGCACTCTCTCCAGTTCTTTTATGTCTTTTAGTGGATCTTGTTTTACTGCAATGATGTCCGCAAAAGCTCCGGTTTTTATTTCACCAATCTTTCCTTCCATATCCATTAGTTGTGCGGCAACTGTAGTAGCGGTTTGTATAGCCTGCATATTGCTCATGCCGTATTTCACCATGTATTCAAAGTCTTTTGCTTCCGGTTCATCCCAACTATAGCCGCCAATATCTGTACCATAAGCAATTTTAATTCCTGCATTCATAGCTTTCTTAAAAAGTGCCGGCATGGTCTCCATAAAATATTTATTCATCGGCGAACCAGCTTTGGCCCTTCCCTCAGCTACATAATCGCACACGTAGATAGTAGGACACCAAAAAATATTTTTCTTCACCATCAATTGAATGCATTCATCGTCCATGCCAAATCCATGCTCAATGGTACTAACGCCTGCATTGATAGAAGCAATAATGCCATCTCTTGTTACCGCATGCGCTGCCATTCTTTTACCTGACTTAATGGTTTCATCACCAATGGCCGTAATTTCTTCAATTGTAAAATTGGGGCGGCTGCGATAGCTGCCATCGGGCAAACGATAATACCCTCTGTCTGCATAAATCTTTATCCAGTCGGCTCCATGTGCCAATTGTTCTCTTACGGCTTTGCGTGCTTCATCCGCGCCGTTTATTTCCTGCACACCTTTAGGCCAGTCCAATTCCCAATTATTCTCTTTGGGAAGTATAGGATAGTGACCATATGAATTAATAGAACGTGTGGCTACCTGCATACGCGGCCCGGGTATCACGTGATTGTTGATGGCACGTTTTACATCAACGTCTGCATAAAGAGCGCCTTCTGTTTCTAAATCACGAATAGTAGTAAACCCACTTTCAATAGCAATTTTTGCGCTGCGTGATGCACGCAAGGTGCGGTAAGGAATAGATTCTTTCAGCAATTGTACATCATAATCTTCGCTGGTGATATCGCCTTGCAGCAAAACATGTGTATGGCAATCAATCAAACCGGGTAATACAAAATATGCAGACAGATCAATAATGCTATCCGTTTTTTGTTTGAAACCGGCAGCAGGTGTAATGCTTTCAATGGTATTGCCTTTTACAATTATTACCTGGTTGTTTAATACCTGTCCGCTGTGTGTATCCAATAATTTACCGCATTTAACAGCGATCGTTTTTTGAGCGGATAAGGTGAAAGAAAATAATAGTGCAGCTATTAAAAGCATTTTTCTCATGATGATAGTTTTGGAATAATTAAATATACGGCAAAACGGAACGCAGATTTTTATGATTAGGCAGATGGGGTATGATTTTTCTGCGTTATTAACAGAAATTTTTATTGAAGATAAATTTAAACCAAAGCAAGAAAGTTAACTTAGATAAAACCCTCCGTTATGAAAAAGTATTTTTCCTTTTTAGTTTTTATAATTGGCGCTTTAGCAGCATGTCGCAATAATGATAACAATGTACAGTTGAGGATTCTAAAGCAACAACTTAATAATGCGATAGATCTTCTAAAGTCAGATAATAATCAAGTTTATAGAGAGATGGATCAAAAACTTCAAGACCCTCTAACAAAGGCTAAAGCCGAAATCTGGCAACCTCGAGTAAAAGAGGTAAGCGCTTTAACTGATCAAATTATCCAACGAATAGATAGTCTTATAAAAACAATAAATCATCAGCAAAGAAATCTAAATACGCAGGAAGAAATCGAACTGTACCAACGACTGCTTAGCTTTGAAAAAAAAGTAAAAGATGCAGTAAAACCTGAGTCGTTTTCTGAAAATCCTATCTTAAGCAGAGATGTGTCAAGAAAAAGGGACGAACTAACTCTTTCTACTTTTGCTGGCTTGTCTTCGGATAATAACAAACAACAACAACTCGTTTCGTATTTTAACAATACAGGCATTTTGGGCGCCAGTACGATGCTCTATAAAATACAATTCGATGTATTGGATTACTGTCATAGCATGGTGACATACTTCAATGCTATGGTAAATCATTATAGCGACGCGTATGATTCTTTTTCTTATATAGCAACTTTAAGCAGTAGCTATTTGAAAAAGGGGCAGACATTAACTGTATATACGGGAGTTGGGGCTTTTAGTATTGCTTCTAAACCCAGTTTTACCATTAATAATGTTAATGTGTTGCCTAGTAATGGTGTGGCGACCTATAATGTCATTATTGACAAGAGCCCAGGAAACTATACAATTCCTCTTAAAGTAGACTACACAGGTGCGGATGGAGTTAAACGCACAGAAGTGACAACACTTAAATACACTGTAGCTAATTAATTTTCTGCTAGAAAGATGAAGAAGATGATTTGCGCAGAGAAAAGGGAATAGAGACTTCGCAAAAAAGATAATAAGGTTTAATTAAGCTTTTAGCGTTTTCAGTTTTATTTTTTGAAGCCAGTGGAGCAGCCTAAAGATCCACAATGATATACAGACGAATGGAGCGTCGCCTCAAATGTCGCCCAAAGAACCAATGCCGGTTACCAAAAATTGTTTTTCATTTATCCACTTCAATCATCAAAATCATAAACATCTGCGTTCTATCATCGAAGCAAACGCATTTCTACATTTATCACATTCGCCACATTTTCACATTGGGTATTTAGCTTACCTCATACAATTCATCCCATCTTGATGTGTAGCGTGGGCTGCGCAGTTCCTGGCGCATCTTCCAGTCGCGGGTAGTGCCGGAGGCGGCAAACTTCAATACATCATCCCGCATGCTGAAGTTTACATTGTCTATCATGCCCATCAGTTTGCGACTGCTGTTTTTTGTTTCCGGCAGAAATGCATTGGCTTGTATAGAAGCATCGGGCACCAATCCGCTAAGCATAACACCGGCTTTTTTGTAATAAGTATCTCTTCTATACAATCTATCTACCAATTGCACGGCAGGTTTTATTAATTCATTGGTAATAGATGTAGCAACCGGCAATGTGGTATAGGTGCCAATATTGGGCCCATGCCTGAAATCTATATTGTGGTTTTGTTCTTTTGCTACAATAAAAACGCTTACCATAGTAGCAGCGCTTAGCTGTCGTCTCAATTTTTCTGCTGCGCGGGATGTGTAAGTAGCTACGGCTTCTTTAATAGACGCAATATCATTTACCGGGTCTCCAAACATGCGGGTGGTGGCAATCATCTTTTTAGTGTCAAGCGGATCTTTCATTTCTATACAGGGTTCACCACGCAATTCTTTTATCAATCTTACACCTACAACGCCACCGAGATGGCGATGTGCCCATTCTTCACTCATATTGCGAAGCTCCCAGGCACTTACAATACCCAGCCCTAATAATTTATTAGCATAAGCGCCACCTACGCCCCAGATATTACCAACACGGGTTTGCTCCATGGCTATGCGTTGATCTTCTTCTGTAGCCAGCACCCAAATGCATTTGCTTTTTTGTTTGTCCTTTTTAGCCAGGTTGTTCGCCAGCTTGGCCAATGTTTTTGTAGGCGCAACTCCAACAGAGACGGAAACGCCTGTCCATGTTTCTACTGTTTCTCTTATATGCTCACTAAAAGCGGGAAGATCTTTCGCATCAATATGACTGAGATCCATAAAAGCTTCGTCTACAGAATAGACTTCCACTTTGGGCGACAAGGTGCGTAGCGTATCCATTACCCGCATGCTCATATCGCCATATAAATTATAATTGGAAGAAAATACAGCTATATCGTGCTTTTCTATCAGGTGGCGGGCCATAAAATAAGGGCCTGCCATTCCTATGCCAAAATTCTTTGCTTCATCGCTGCGCGAAATAATGCAACCATCGTTATTGCTTAGCACAACTACGGGCTTGCGCTGTAAATCTGGCCTGAACACTCTTTCAGCAGAACAATAAAAACTGTTGCAGTCTACGATGGCGTACATTCCACCCCTGTCCCCTAAAGGGGTACTTAGATCAAACTCCCTGTTTTTATTTTGAATATACATCTACAAATACGTTTTATCGGGAAACATTGCCATCTATTATTTTAAAGAGTTTCTTTTAGAAAGGGGCTTGAGCGTTGGTCCTCCCCTTTAAGGCCCGGGGGTGCGGAATGGTCACCCCTGTCCCCTAAAGGGGTACTTAGATCGAACTCTCTGCTTTTATTTTGAATATGCATTTAGCAATATTCTCTATAATTATTTATCATTTGATTGAATTCTCAAGAGGGTGCTGTGCGCTGCCACTCCCCTTTAGGGGTTGGGGGTGTGGCGTTACCTTCATAATAACAACACTTATTTCCTCAATCACTTTATCCAAATGATGAATAATTTCTTCATTGGTGAACCTGATGAATTGAATGCCATGTGCTTCAAGGTTTTTCTGTCGTTCAATATCTGCTTGCATAACTTCCGGATCATTATGAATAGAACCATCTGCTTCAATGGCCAGCTTCAACGCATGGGAATAAAAATCGACAATGTAATTTCCCGCAGGATGCTGCCGCCTAAACTTATAACCGAAAGGCTTAGTTCGCAAATGCATCCAAAGAATATCTTCTGCAGGTGTTGGGTTGTTTCGTAATTCTTTTGCCAGCTGGAAAATGAGCGGCCCTGCGTCATAAAACATTTCTTTTTTCATTGAAACTAGCTTTATCAATTTAATTACACTTAACAGAGAAGAAACCGAGAACATCCTTTCTGAAGTCAATGCTGTTAGCCTCGTCGCGCTGACTCCCCTTTAGGGGCCGGGGGTGCAGCAGAGTTTAGGGGCAGGGGTGAATCGTATAAGTAACCACACCCCAAATAGCAAATTCATTGCCGGATGTATCCACTTCTATCGGCGATAGTTTATTAGTCTCTGGCACCAACCGTATTTTATTAAACGTTTTTTCCAAACGACGTATCAGCATTTCTCCATTTAAAACAGCAATCACTACTTTGCCATTTGCCACTTTTAGTGATCTGTCTACTATTACAATGTCTCCATCAAAAATGCCGGCACCCACCATAGCATCTCCACGTACACGCATAAAAAAGGTGGCGGGCTTGTTTCGCACCAACTGTTCATTTAGATCTATTCCACGCTCTGCATAATCATCTGCAGCGGCACCAAAGCCCGTAGCATCTGCTGTTCTAACATCTTTTTGATTGTATTGCTTGGAGCCCCTGTAGGCAGCACCATAAAAGATTTCTTCTTCCATATTTTATTTTTTATCTCATTGCACGCCGGCTGCGTGAAAAAAGCAGGTGAAAAAAAGATTTTTTGTTTACTAATTTATTTAGTAAATTTATGCTAAATATTTAATCTTCTATAATTTTTTCGGTGATGGGTATAAATAATTTATGGGAGTATTTATTGGTAAGTTACCCTGCTGCTGATGCAATGGCACTGCTGCAACAAGAGCGGCAACAAATGGCTGATGCACATAAGTATATTGTGGCAGAAAAATCAAAACCAACCATTTTAATTGGCCATTTCCTGGCAACAGAATCTTTGGAGACAACTATTATAAAATGGACAGAACGCATTTGCAGTAACCTGTCATCATTGTCGGTAACACTAGAAGGCTTTACAAGCATAGAACCTTACAGCATAGGTCTGCGCATAAAAAACCCCGCAGCTTTCAGGCAACTGGCCACGCATTTCAAACCTGTTTCAGATCTTATACAAGCTTCAGGTTATCCTATGCCGCATTTTTTGCAGCACCCACAACTTAGTCTCGCAAAATGGAATAACCAGGCGGATTATGAGCAAGCTTTTGGCATTTACGCACAAAAATATTTTTCTGCATCTTTCATGCTTGATGAATTGTTCTTATTAAAAAGACAAGACGCATCTGAAGCCTGCAAAACCACACAGGTTTTTCGATTGCGGCCAGTAAACAGTCAGCAGTTCAGTGATGTGGCGTAAAAATTATTGAAATAAAAAACATACAAATATGAAACCTTCAGCATTGGCCCTTCCCGGCTATAAAATAAACGAGTACCTGGTGGTACTTAGTCCGCACGAGGAGTTGCGCAATAAAATAAAATCCGTAAAAGATGATTTTTATGAAGCTTACCAGGCGCCTAACGCAAAATGGGGAAAGCCGCATATTACGCTGGTAAATTTTCTGCAGTATGCAATGATGGAAGATCGGATTGTCAACCGGTTTAAAACGGTTGCTATGGGCTATCATCCTTTTAAAGTAGAACTGCAAAATTTTGGCAGCTTTCCTGCTCACACTATTTATATAAATGTAACTACGAAGGAGCCAATAAAAAACCTGGTGAAAGAAATGCGGCCTTTTCAGCAATTAATGAAACTAAACAAAGACAACAAACCTCATTTTATTGATGAACCGCACCTGACCATTGCCCGCAAACTGCAGCCCTGGCAATATGAAAAAGGATGGCTGGAATACAGTCAAAAACATTTTACAGGCCGCTTTATAGCAGACAGTTTTCTATTGTTAAGAAGACAGGTGGGCGATAATCCGTACAAAATATTGCAACGCTTTGAGTTTATGAATATGCCCGTGAATACAACGCAGGGTGAGTTATTTGTGTAGATATGCCACAGGGGCACAATGAACACAGAGGTTGCACAGAGATTCATTAGAAAAGAAGGAAGTGAAAGTGTAAGAAAATGTGTGTATGTGAAATATTGTAGGCACGATTGTATATAAAGAAAACAAAAGTATGGAGCAAGGCTTGGCAAACAGATTCAAACCTATTTCGGAAAGAGAAAGATGGTTAACAGGGCAAATAGTAAATATTGCCATTACTATCCACAAAACGCTTGGACCTGGGCTATTGGAAAGTGTTTATGAAAAATGTTTTTGTTATGAGCTGGCTAAAAGAAATATTTCTTTTGAGAAACAGAAATTAGCAAATATAATTTACGATACAATGATCATAGAAGGTGGGTTGAGGGTTGATATCCTTATAGATGATCTAATTATTGTAGAACTAAAAGCACAAGAAACCTATATTTCTTTGTGGGAAGCGCAACTATTAAGTTATTTAAGATTAACTGGAAAACGTCTTGGATATATTCTCAACTTTCATGTTCCTTTAATGAAAGATGGTATCAAACGAATGATTTTTAATTGATCACATTCTTTGTCTGAATTAGCATTTATAGAATTAGCGGATTATCATGATTATCTTAATGAAAACCTCCGTGAAGCCTTTGTATTCTCACTGCCTCTGAGGCTAGCATTATCGCCTCAAAAGCAATATAAGCTTTAAAAATCTCCGTGCAACCTCTGTGTTCTCCATGTCTCCGTGGTTAATACTCGCCTTAAAAGCAAATACGGCAGCTATAGGAAAAGCCTCCGTGCATCCTCTGTGTTCATTGTGTCTCCGTGGTTAAAATTCTCCGTGGTTTAAAAAATAAAACAAAAAATCATGTCAGACCAATTGAAACAGGATCACTATAAAGTATCCGTAAACAAAAAAGAAGAAAGCATACAGTACCATGCCGGCCGTGGCGCACAGATAAATACCAGCAACCGTTTTTTAAAAACTTCCGTTACCAAAGAACATATAGAAGGTATTGATGATTGGGAAGAAGCCAGCATACCAACACAATACATAGAGCAGGAATCAAAAACAATTGTAAACAAAGTTGAAAGCCCCGATGTAGGCATGGGCTTTAGCATGAACCCATACGCTGGTTGCGAGCATGGTTGCATCTATTGCTATGCCCGCAATGTGCACGAGTATTGGGGCTACAGCGCCGGCATGGATTTCGAACAAAAGATTATTGTAAAGAAAAATGCACCGCAGCTTTTGCGCAAATACCTGATGCATCCAAAGTATGAATGTTATCCCATCATGCTTAGTGGCAATACAGATTGCTACCAGCCAGCAGAACAGAAGTACCGGCTTACACGCGGATTACTGGAAGTATGCAATGAGTTTAATCAGCCGGTT
The DNA here is from genome assembly GCA_047602295.1 of Chitinophagaceae bacterium. Taxonomy (GTDB): domain Bacteria; phylum Bacteroidota; class Bacteroidia; order Chitinophagales; family Chitinophagaceae; genus JACMLD01. Next base: position 6,388,595 of record JASGHP010000001.1, read on the forward strand.
GGTATACTCACTAAAAATTCGTGGATACTAAAAGACAAAGATGTATTGCAGGAAATGGCTAAGAAACAATTGGTATCTGCTATGGTATCCATTACCTCTTTTAATGAAGACCTGCGCCGTGTAATGGAGCCACGCACTACCACTGCAAAACAAAAACTAAAAGTGATTAATGAGCTAAGCAGCGCAGGTGTGCGCATGGGCATTATGATGGGGCCTATGATACCAGGCCTCAATGAACATGAAATGCAGCGCATCATGAAAGCGGCGGCAGATAATGGCGCCACTTTTACGGCTTACACTTTTATAAGGCTGAATGGCGCCATCAAGTTGCTGTTTCACGATTGGCTGTATAAAAACTTTCCTGATCGTGCAGACAAGGTATGGCATTTGATAGAACAGAGCCACGATGGAAAAGTAAACGACACCCGCTGGGGCGTACGCATGCGCGGCGAAGGAAATATTGCGCAAATGGTAGCCCAGCAATATAAAAAATATGGCAAGCTCTATGGCATGAATGCAGAAGACTGGAGTTTGAACACAAGTATTTTCAGGGTGCCGGGTGGGCAGGGGAAATTGTTTTGAAATAGTTATTGAATGCTTTTGTTAAATACAATACGCCCGGCCAAAGACCGGGCGTATTGTTAGTAGTTGTTGTAAGGAAACAAATATTGTTGTTGGCAAGATGGTTTTGAAAGGGTATGCATCCAATTAACCTAGGCGGAATAATTTCTCTTAGCAGCCAGCTTCAATAAGATAGATTTTCCTTCTATAATTTCTCTGCAGAGAAACTCAATTTCTGGTGCATCTTCCAAAACATTCAATTCTTCCAGCATTTTGCCGAACGATTGGATGCGCTCTGTATAATACATTTCCATTACTTCAATCGAATCTCCCATAGCTGGTTTAATAGAGGTACGCAGGTAAGCAGGGGCTTCTTGTTTGGCAGGGTTTCTTTTGGGGGCGGCGGCTGATGGCTGTCTCATAAAAAAATTTTAAAGGTTTTGTACAATTGGGTTGCCTTCTACTGGTTGCGGGAGTGGGGTTAAGAAACCTGCAATGCCGACCGGGTACATTGCCGTTATGCTTAACCAAAGGTGGACTATTTAAGGTTATTCAGCAAGGATTTTATTACTGATTTTTAAAAGTAACTACACGTTTGCATTTAGGTAGTTCTACGCAAGCTCAAACAAAGGCGTCTGGGTACTTTTATCCAATACTTTCACTTTAAAACTACCATTATGACCAAGATTAAGACAACCTTTGCGCCTGCTGCCTGCTACCTCATTGCTATTGCCGCCTTATTTTTTATCGCTTCCTGTAATAACGCACCCGGGGACTCGGTAGTGATACCTGTGCCCAAAGACACCTCTGCACTGGCAAAAATTGACCATTTTATACCAGAAGGTGAAATCAGGGAATACCGTGCTGCTTTTGCAGTGGAGAAAGATAGCTTATCTCGTGCTTATCCATCTATTCTTATTCCAGATGCAGAAGCTTTTAATAAGCCTGCCCTGATTGCTATATTAAAAGACCCCCGCTCTGTTGGTATCCGCATTTACCATGGTATAAAAAAAGGTGGTAAAAAAAATGATGTAAGACTGATATTAGTTGGCGTGGATTCTCAAGGAAAAGATTTGTTGATACAAAAAGGATCTGCTTTGGCAACGCAAGCCAACAATGAGTTAGGTGGTGAAGATCATGGACAATGCCCAACTTGTCAAACAAACGAATAATCAATATTTAGCGATAAGGTTTTGGCTTATGACGGATACTATTTTTTTTATTCTAAGTCTTAGCATCATATTCGCAGCCATTATTGGGGTGATAAGATTTCGTAAAATAGATACATCTTATCATCCCTTTATTCTTTATGCATGCCTGGATCTGGTAGTGGAAATAGCCGTATACGTGTTATTAATGAAACACAAGCAGAATGAAGTAAGCCTCATTTACAATATTTTCGGGCTTGCAGAGTTCTCGTTATTGGTATTACTCTTTCATAACTGGGGCCTTTTCAAACGAAAGAAAAGCAGCTTTGTAGCTATTATCAGCTTGTCAGTTTTGTTATTCGCATGTACCCTTTTCATAAGAGGGTATAGCAAAATCAATTATTTTTCTGAGATAGTAAATTCTTTTGCGCTTATATTCTTTAGCATCTCTGCTTTTAATACAATGATATTAAGTGAGCGGAAGAATATTTTTAAGAACCCTAAATTTTGGATTTGCATTGGCATCATCATTTACTATACTTGCTTTATTTTAGTTTACACAGAAAAGCTTTCATTCTTAAACCTACATCCTTCTAAAACTTTCGATTATAAAGTATGGGCTATCAATGCCTATGCAAATTTATTGGTTAACTTATTATATGCAGTAGCAGTGTTATGGATCCCCAGGAACAAGAATATTATAACTCTCTTCTGATTGTATTGATAGTAGTAGGCACTGTGTTGCTTTACTTTATCATTACAGCCATCCGCTACCAGCGGCGCAGCCTGCGCATGCATAAGGAAAGGATACAGGCAGAGATTGATACCCTGGAAAAAGAAAGAAAAAGAATTGCAGCAGATTTGCATGATGAGCTGGGGCCATTGCTTTCTGCTGTAAAATTGCAAATCAATAACCTGGAAACTACAGACCCCGGAGATTTGCAAATCATTGGCAAATCGAGCCAGTATATTGATAGCATGATTACCAAGCTGCGCGAAATATCAAACGATCTTATGCCCAATACGCTTTTGCGCAAAGGCCTAAAAAACGCGATTGTTGAATTTGTAGACAACAGCCAGGACGCTTATAAGCTGCCGGTAAAATTTATAGCAGACCATGAGTTTCAGCTTTCACAAGACAAAGAAATAAATCTTTACCGCATTGTTCAGGAAATAACCCATAACACAGTAAAGCATGCAAAAGCAAGCATGCTTATTATTAAGATAAGCGTTCAGGACGACCGGCTATTTCTAATGACAGCAGATAATGGAAAAGGGTTTGATTATTTTTCCAAAATTCGTGACAATTCCGGCTTAGGACTTCGTAATTTGCAGAGCCGGACCGAAGTAATGGGCGGCGAGTTTAATTGCACATCAACCCCGGAAAAAGGCACCTCTTATACCATAGAAATTCCGTTATAGAAACTTTTTTTATGGCTACATACGGCACCATCAAAGTAATTATTGCAGACGACCATGAGATCTTCAGGGATGGCTTGCGCCTTATGCTGCAAAAACAACCAGAAATAGATTTGCTGGCGGAAGCTGAAGATGGAAAAGAATTGATAGAGCACATTAAACAGTTGCAACCAGACGTAGTAATCACAGACATAAAAATGCCTCGTATGGATGGCACTGCTGCCACCAGGCATATTGCAGAACATTACCCCACCATTGGCATTATAGCCCTTACCATGTTTGATGAAGACGATCTTATTGTAGACATGCTGGAAGCCGGTGCAAAAGGGTATCTTTTAAAGAATGCAGATAAACACGAAATGATTGATGCTGTAAAAGCAGTGTACAATAATCAACCTTATTATTGCAAGCATACATCACACAAGCTGGCACAAATGGTGGCACGCAGTAAGTTCAATCCTTATAAGCACGAGGTAAAACCAGTGTTTTCTGATAGAGAAAAAGAAATCATCGTCTATATCTGCGATGGGCTTACCAATAAAGAGATTGCTGCCAAAGTATTTTTAAGCGTACGTACTGTAGAGGGATTGCGCATGAAAATGCTGGAGAAAATGAACGCAAAAAATACCGCTGGCATCATTATCTATGCTATTAAAAACGATTTGTACAGCGCCACCGTAAAATAATTTCAATGCTACCCATTAAAAAAGCCGGACCAAATGGTCCGGCTTTACTTTTATTGCTGAATTGTTTTAGAAATTGAATGCCAGTTTTCCAAACAATCTTCTTCCGTTAAAGCCCATTTGTACAGAATCCCATGGGCCGCCACTTTCATTGTCACCTGCCCATCCTTTAGCCAATGGATTTACACCAAGGTCTGGATGTACATTAAACAAGTTATCTGCACCAATAAACAAGTTGATGTGCTTGGATAATTTATAAGATGCATAAATATCTGTAACAACCTTCTTGTTATAATTAAACACCTCAGGCACATAAACATTTGGATTAGCATCTGTAGGTACTTGTGGATTAATACCAGAATAGTTTGGATTGTCACCACTTGGTGAGCTGCCATCGCCAAAGCCAAGTAATACTACCTTGCCATAATAAGTTAAGTGTGCACCAAAGCCAAGTTTGTTTTTTGTATAATCCAGGCCTAGTGACCATTTTCCTTTAGGCGCTGATGCTTTTAAGAAAGCTTCTTCCCTATCGCTATAAAAAGTTTTCTGGTGAAGCTTGCTATCATTCAATGCAGATGGCACGTGTATCGCATCTATATTAATATGCTGAATATTTCCAGCCAGCAAAACCTTCAGGTTGTTCTTGTTCCATTTAATAGTGTAATCTGCCACGATATCCAATCCATAGTTAGTGGTGCTAACGGCATTTGCAAAAAATTGCGCAGTAGCTACATCAGCAGGAAACTGGGAAGTAAATGAAGTGGGCAATGTTGGATCATCTTTGCTGAACAAGCCGGAAAGCACTATTCTGTCTTTTACTTTCACAATATAACCATCAGCAGTAAACGTAAAATTCTTGATTGGTTTCCAGGTAAAGCCCAGACTTCCATTGATAGAAGTTTCTTCCTTTAAACTTGGAATGCCTGCAGCACGGGCGATATTGCTGGTATTTGGCGCTATCAATGATTGCACCAATTGACCACCACTGAAAGAAGTAAGTGTATTGCTGAAATGTATTTGTGCCAGTGAAGGTGCACGGAAACCAGTGCTAACTGAACCGCGGAGGTTAAAATTATCTGCAATTTTATACCTTGTTGCCAGTTTGCCGGTTAATACAGAACCAAAGTCTGAATAATTTTCAAACCTAACTGCTCCATCTACCAACCATGCTTTGGTAATATCTAATGCAGCATCTGCATATAATCCAAAATTGGTACGGTGTGCTTTTACAGCGTCTGTATTGCTAAAACCGGGAAAGCCTTGTGATCCGGATGCCTGTACGCCATTGGGATCATAGTTTTTATAAGACAATTCCTCTCCGCTGTAAATAGCATAACGCTCATACCTGAACTCTGTTCCAAAAGCAACGTTCAAACCCTGGGCCACTGATTTAAATGATTTATTGAAATCGAGGTTGGTAGTGTTTTGCAGGAAGTTGAACCCGCCATCATCAAAATGATTCGGCGTTGATTTTCCAATAAGTGATGCATTGAAAGTTTTATCACCATAATAATGAAAATCGTTTCTGCCAATTGTGTTACTCAAATCCCAGCCCCATCCGTTGCCAACATCTCCTTTAAAGCCTAATGCAAACGATATGTCTTTTATATGCGTTTGAATGTGTGGATTATAATAAGTTTCACCATCATTTGTTTTGCGCATAATAGAAGATACAAAAATCAGGTTGCCACTGGCATCTGTAGGAAAACGTTCTGGCTTTGCGCTATAGTTTCTTGAATAAGCAAATGCATCTGATGCTTTATAGTTATAGCCGCCAAAAGAATAAAAACTGGTTTTCTTGGAAGCACTAAGCGGTATTTCCATATTGTACATAGCACCGCCTGTAGTTACAGAGCCGTCACCAAATGCCCTGCGGCCAGAGTTAATGTACATCAATGAGTTTTTGTTCAACTGCGGATTAGTGGTGTCTGCCTGGCGGTATGTTTTTGCCTGACGCAAAAAGTCGGCAGAAATATTTACATAACCACCATTTTTACCAATAGCAAATCCATTGTTTACAGAAAGTGTATAGGTACCTCCGTCAATAGCATTGCCTGAATAGTATTGATTACCTGCATTGAATTTGCGTGCATTATTTCTTGTATCATAATATCCGCTCCAACCTGTATTTACACTCCAATGGTTGATGTCTTTTTTCAGAATAATATTAATTACACCGGCCATAGCATCAGAACCATATTGTGCAGAGGCGCCATCACGCAAAATTTCTATACGGTCTACTGCTGCTTCAGGAAAAGCATTTAAATCCACACCGGAATTGCCACGGCCTCTTGTGCCAAACAAAGCAACAAAAGCTGTTTGGTGACGACGTTTTCCATTTATGAGAACCAATGTTTGATCCGGGCCCAGGCCACGCAAAGTACCAAGATCCACATGGTCTGCACCATCCGCACCACTTTGTTTATTGTAATTGAAAGAAGGGGCTGCATAATTCAATACAGAAGTAAGATCCATTTTTGCTGTAGGCAGGCCAACCTGGTTTATCTTAATAATGTCAACCGGCACAGGCGTTTCAATTTTAGCACGTGCGGCACCACGAGATCCAACAAATACAACTTCGTTCAACTCTGTTGAAGCTACCACCAGGTTTACACTTATATTGGTTTCTCCATTCAGCTTTACGGTTTCCGTTTTAAAGCCAACAAAACTAATCTCCAGTACATCATTGGGCGCGGCGGATAATGAAAAAACACCAGCAGTATTGGTAGTGGCGCCTCCGCCTTTAGCAGATTTGTTTTTAACAGATACGCCACTTAAGGGCTCACCAGTTTTTGCATCTGTTACTTTACCTGTAATAGTTTGTTTTTGAGAAAAAAGTAATTGTGAGGAAAGTAGGACCATCACAATAATCAAAAGTGATTTTTGAAGCTTCATACATGCTGTTTTGGTTAAATAATCCATGTCCTGCTGAGTCAGCAACAGAACATTTTATTAAAAAGGTTTTACGTTATTTAGTAGCAGTTGTAATAAAAAGGTAACAATTTGTTGATGGCGAAGCTCTCTCGTTATCAAATATAAACCCTATCAGTGAAATCTGGCGGATTACCAGCTATAAACTTTTCCAGCAAACCTTAGGTATTACTGTCAACCCTTATTTGTCATAAAAATTACTTTATTTTTACGCCCATGCAGCGAATTACAGAAGACATAAAAACATTGTTTGCCAACTATAGTAAAGAACCGATTAATACAGTAGAAAAAATACCTCAATCCGGCAGCGACAGGATTTATTTTAGAATAACTACGCCTACGCAAACTTATATTGCCACTTCAGGCCATAATGTAAAAGAGAATGAAACCTTTGTTTATTTCAGCAAACATTTTAAAAAAGCAGGTTGCCCGGTGCCTGAAATATTTGCCATTAATGAAGAGCATACTGTTTATATACAAGAGGATTTTGGAGACATATCCTTGCTGAACAAACTGGAAGAGCACGGTTACAACGATTATGTTTATAGTCTTTTCCAGAAAAGCCTTCAATCGCTTGCATGGCTGCAGATAAAAGGCGGCAATGGCGTAGATTATAATTATAGCCTTACTGCAAAGGAATTTGGAAAACAAGCCATCTTATCGGACCTGCTTTATTTTAAATACTATTTTCTTGATACGCTTAAATATGCATACGATAAACAAGCACTACTGGATGATTTTGAAGCGCTAAGCAATTATCTTACCCATGCAGAGAACAAGCATTTTATGTTCCGCGATTTTCAAAGCCGGAATGTAATGATCAAGGATGATAAAGTTCATTTTATAGATTACCAGGGCGGCATGCGTGGTGCCTTGCAGTATGATGTGGCATCATTGCTCTGGCAGGCACGTGCAGAACTGTCAGACGATTGGAAGAATAGTTTGTTGGAGTATTATATTGATGAAGCCAATAAAATATTAGAAACACCGGCCGATAAAAATATTTTCATTGCGCAATACAACGGTTATGTACTTATCCGCTTGTTGCAGGTATTGGGTGCTTATGGATTCAGAGGATTGTTTGAACGTAAAGCGCAATTTTTAACCAGTATACCATTGGCATTGCGCAATCTTAAAGCGCTTACAGAAAACCAACGCATGGGCATCGCTATTCCTACGTTTGAAAAATGTTTACGCTTTTGTGTAAGCGATGAAGTGGTAGATCGATTTGAACCGCTTCGTGCAACGGATGAAACACCGCTTGTGGTAGAAATAAACAGCTTCTCCTACCGGAAAGGCATACCCGCAGATGACACTGACAACGGTGGCGGATTTGTTTTTGATTGCAGAGGCATCTTAAATCCTGGCAGGTTTGATGAATACAAAAAACTAACCGGCAGGGATAAGCCTGTAAAAGATTTTTTAGAGCAACGGACCAAAATGCCTGATTACTTAAACAGTGTATTTGACATTGTAGATATTTCTGTAGCAGATTACATAAAAAGAAATTTCAGCCACCTGGTTATCAACTTTGGTTGTACCGGCGGGCAACATAGAAGCGTGTATGCAGCAGATGCATTGGCCAGGCATTTAAAAAATAAATTCAAAGTAAAAATAGATCTGCATCATCGTGTGCAGGATGAAAAGAATTGGGTGAATGAATAATATTTGTTCAATAGAAAACCTCTAAAAGTATAAAATGATGATTCATCAACAACAAAATACCCCTTTAGGGGCAGGGGTATGAAAGGAATGATATTCGCCGCGGGGCTTGGTACCCGTTTCAAACCCTGGACAGATGCACATCCCAAAGCATTGGCGCCAATAAACGGAAAAAGTTTATTGCAAAGAAATATTGAATACTTTCAGAAGTATGGCATCAGGGATGTGGTGGTGAACGTTCATCATTTTGCAGATCAAATTATTGAAGCCGTAAAGAAAAATGATGGTTGGGGAAGCAGTATTTTAATCAGCGATGAAACTGACCAGGTTTTAGAAACAGGTGGAGGTCTTTTAAAAGCCAGGCATTTGCTGGAAGGTGATGAACCCTTTGTAACCATCAACGCAGATATTCTTACAGACCTAAGCCTTAAAAGACTGATAGATTACCACAAAGATTACAAACCACTGGTTTCATTTGCAGTAACCAATAGAAAAACATCCCGCTATTTTTTATTTGATGAATACGACAGACTTTGCGGGTGGCGCAATACAAAAACAGGAGAGGAAATTATTTCAATTCAAAAAAAAGAGTTGATTGAAAGAGCTTATAGTTGTGTAGTAGTATTTGAACCGAAAATATTTTCATTGATTCCGCAACGTGGTAAATTCTCCATTGTTGAAACTTATCTTTCTTTAGCAAAGGATCATTTGATATTAGGCTACGATCATACAGGCGATAAGTTTTCGGATGTTGGCAAGCCTGAATCTGTTGCAGTAGCAGAAAAATTGTTTCCCTGATTTCGTTCAAGAGAATTTATATAAAATGTAAAAAATGTTAAACGCATTTTTTAATTAAGAAAGTTTAATCTACATACTAATATATTTAGTAATTTGTGCTAAATGTATTAGGAGATGAGTGATCGTATTTTAGAGAAATTATCTATCCTGGCTGATGCTGCCAAATATGATGTAAGCTGCGCCAGCAGTGGCAGTAACAGGAAAAATGAATCAAAAGGTTTGGGAACAACCGGCATGGGCATTTGTCATGCTTATACAGAAGACGGCCGCTGTGTTTCCTTACTTAAAATATTATTGACCAATCATTGCATTTACGATTGTGCTTATTGCGTTAGCCGCAAAAGCAACGATATAAAACGTGCTGCGTTTACCGTACAGGAAGTGGTTGATCTCACCATTAATTTTTATCGCCGGAACTATATTGAAGGTTTGTTTCTTAGCTCGGGCATTTTCTCTAATGCCGATTATACGATGGAACGTCTTGTATTGATAGCAAAAAAATTACGCACCGAGCATCGCTTCAATGGCTACATACATTTAAAAACAATTCCCGGCGCAAGCGATCAATTAATGCAGGAGGCAGGTTTATATGCTGACAGGTTAAGTGTGAATGTTGAAATGCCCACTAAAGAAAGTCTTGCAATAATGGCGCCCGATAAAAAGCAGGAAGATATGATTAAGCCGATGCGCTATCTGAAAGATGCTATTATCAAAAACCGTGATGAAAAAAAATCATTGCAAAAAGCTCCGTTATTTGCACCAGCCGGTCAAAGTACACAAATGGTTATTGGCGCCAGTCCTGAAAATGATTTGCAGATTTTATGGCTGGCCAATAAGTTTTACAAAACGATGCAATTAAGACGGGTGTATTATTCAGGTTATGTACCTATTAGCAACGACAACAGGTTGCCAGCTATTGGAACGCCTGTTCCTATGATTCGTGAAAATCGTTTGTACCAGGCAGATTGGCTGATGCGGTTTTATAAATTTAAGCCAGAAGAAATTGTAACTCTAGAAGAGCCATTGTTAGATATGCAGATCGATCCTAAGCTTAATTGGGCTTTGCGCAATCTTCATCTTTTTCCGCTCGATATTAATAAGATTGATCTTGATACCATCATTCGCGTGCCTGGTATTGGTATTCAGTCGGCGCAAAAAATTTTTGCTGCCAGAAAGTTTGGCAAGCTAAGCTGGGATCATTTGAAAAAGATTGGCATTTCAATTAACAGGGCCCGTTACTTCATAACCTGCCATAAAGATTTTGAACGAAAAGACTGGCAGGCTTTCCAGATAAGGCAATTTATTTTGGCTGAAAGCGAAAGCAAATACAAACCTAATTTCTCTGCACAGTTAAATTTATTTTGATGGACGCAGTGGTGTACGATGGAAGCTTTGAAGGTTTATTCACTTCTATTTTTGAAGTGTATGAATATAAATTGACGGATGTAAAAATTTACAGGCAGGAAGAAGCAACGCAATCTTTGTTTGGAAAACTGCATGTTGTAACAACCAGCGCAATAAAAGCACAAAGAGTATACAAAAGATTAAAAGAAAAACTTAGCCCGGTTGCTATGGAACGTTTTTACAAAACTTATCTCTCTCAATTGCCCGGCATTGAAGATTATCTATTACGATACATTCAATATAGTCTTTCTTCTAAAATGCCAGTAGAAAATAATTACAGTAACCCCGATATATTAATGGTGCACCAGACCAGCCGTAAAGTAGACAGAGAAAAACACCGGATGGAAGCATTTGTACGCTTTCAAAAAACAAAAGATGATTTGTACTATTCAATTATTCAACCGGATTACAACGTGTTGCCACTGATAAGCAAACATTTCAAAGACAGGTATGCAGATCAGTTATGGTTGATTTATGATGCTACCCGCAAATATGGTTTGTATTACAACCTTACTAGCGTTGAAGAAGTTGAACTGCAATTTGATATTGATCAGAACAATAAACAGCAACTTGCGTCCATACACGATGAAAAAGAAGAATTGTACCAACAGTTGTGGCAGCAATATTTTTCAAGTGTGAACATTGCTGCAAGAAAGAATATGAAATTGCATATACAGCACATGCCTAAGCGCTACTGGAAACACCTGACAGAAAAGAAACTATCATAGGCTTGAAGGCAACAAAAAATTATTTTTAAAAATTATTTTGAAAATATTTGGTGCTATCAAAAAAATAATTGCATCTTTGCGTTGTAAAAATAATTAAACAAAATGTCACGCATACAATTACATATTGAAACAGCGAATGGCTTTAGTCCCAAACTGGACTATGCATTTCGCGGGGCGTTTTGTAAAGCTGAATAGTTACCAACTGATTCGATACAACACAGGCCCCGCAAGAGATTGTGGGGTTTTTAATTTGTCACCCCTGCCTCTGAAGGGGAGAAAACGGGTAACAGTAAGTAATAAACTTTAGACATAAATATTTATACAATAAAACATCTTAATGCAAAGACAATATAAACGATTTAGTATTTCAACTGGCAGTCTATGTTCACTCTTACTGCGCCAATACCATAGCGAGATGCTGGGTGGATGGAGTATTATGCCCATAGGCAATTATAATGATAAAAATACAAGACCGGATTGCGTTCATACATAGGCGTGCATACACCTGTATAAGAAACCCGGTCGAATAAATAAACGACCGGGTTTTTTTATGCCCGTTCAATTTTAAAACCAAGTAAATGAGCGGTGATGAAATTTATAGTAGCAGTGTTTATGGTTCGGTTCACAATCGAATTGATTGCCAAATCAATAAAGAAAGAATAAAACGTAGGGCAAGGTTAACCCTTGCTCAAAAAAAATATTAGGTGCAGAAAGGAGGGAAACAAGCATTCCCCGCGAGATGCAGCGGGGATGCTTTTCCAAAAAGTTTGACTGAGATTTATAGGATGTTATGATTACAAGAATTTATAACAAGCAACCATTAAACCAATATGAAAGCGGTAGCAGCAATGCTACCAATCTATAGCAGCATTCCAATTGGTTGGATACTCCGCCTGGAACGGAGAGGATGCTGGTTCGAGTCCGGCCTGCTATACATGGTCTGTTCGTCTAACGGTGAAGGATATCAAGCTTTCTACTTGATGATATGGGTTCGAATCCCGTACAGATCACAATGGTTCGTTGGTGTAATGGTTAACATCGCAGATTGTCGATCTGTTGTCACGAGTTCGATTCTCGTACGAACCGCATAATAAAAGCAGTATATGCATTGATGGTTGTGCATCGGTCTTCCAAATCGAAGGAGAGTGTTCGAATCACTCATGCTGCTCACAAACGCCGGATAGTGTAATTGGCAACACAGCAGAATTTGAGTCTGCTATTTTCAGTTCGAGTCTGAAGCTGGCGTCTTGCAAACATGTTGGCTTTAGCTTAACTGGTAAAGTGTCACACTGTGAATGTGAAGAACAGGGTTCGAGCCCCGGAGTAAACCAATACGGCTGGGTGTTGTGGTAACATCATCTCTTCCCTTTCTTTCTGAGAGGCAAATAGCAAGTGATGGTATCCGGTTCAATTCCGGAAGCCGTACAACGCGACTTATAGTTCAATGGAACAGAACACTTCACTACGAATGAAGGAATACAAGTTCGAATCTTGTTAAGTCGTCAGCTATAGATGAATAGCTTAATGGAAAAGCCTCCTGCTTCTAACAGGAAGATTGAAAGTTCGACCCTTTCTTCATCTACAGAAAAACCTTGACCTGTAGCTCAATGGTAAGAGCAGGAACCTTATACGTTCAAGGTTAACAGTTCAAGTCTGTTCAGGTCAACACATAAGCCTGTAGCCCAACGGAAGAGGCAATAGTTTTAGAAACTATTTAGTAACAGTTCGAATCTGTTCAGGCTTACAAATTATTGCGGTTTAGAGTAATGGCAACTCAATGGTCTCATAAGCCATAGCTGTAGGTTCGAATCCTATAGCCGCAACAAATGTCTGAACCAGGATTTTGAAAGATTAATTGGATTTATTGGAAATAAGAAATCCTGTCAATCATAAAATTCCTATAAATCCTGGTTCAGACAATATTGGTTCGTAGCTCAATTGTGCAGAGTATCCGGCTTTTAACCGGAGGGTTGTGAGTTCGAATCTCACCGGGCCAACAATGGATGAATAGCTCAATGGCAGAGCTACGGCTTGTTAAGCCGAGGGTTGAAAGTTCGAATCTTTCTTCATCCGCTTATGTGCGTGCGACGAAGATGGTGAGTCGTGACGGTCTGTAAAACCGTTGCCTTCGGGTTGAATAAGTTCGAAATGGAGCGAAGCGGAATTCACGAACACAAAAAATAAAATTATCGCGTGAGTAATCTTATCACGCACACAATGGAGAGCGTCCGGCTGGTCGAGGGAGCTGTCTTGAAAACAGTTGACTATAAAAGGTTCAGGGGTTCGATTCCTCTGCTCTCCGCAATAAATGATTAAGAAATGTTTTGTTTAGGCAGGGACTTAGTGTTTGATGCCAGAGATGACTGAAGAACAAAAGATGAAGAGTGCGACGCAACAAAAGTTGCATAATGAACAAATGCTGGTAACATAAAACGCCAGCAAATACGGAGAGTTGACAGAGAGGTAATGTACCGGCCCGCTAAGCTGTGGTTGAGGTAACACTCAAGTAAGTTCGATTCTTACACTCTCCGCAGGTTTGTGATGAAAGCATTAGGCGATGATGAAATAAGATATCCGTCAAATTCATTGCAAACAATTGGACGAATAACTCAATTGGTAGAGTATCACGTTGAAGCCGTGACAGCACAGGTTCGATTCCTGTTTCGTCCACATACACAAGCATGATGTAACGGTAGCATGATGGCTTCCAATACCATTCGCCAGGGTTCGAATCCTTGTGCTTGTGCAAACAAAATAAAATTATTTGATTTAAAAATTACAACAATGGCAATAATAATCATTGCAATAGTGCTACTGAGAATAATAGCAGAAATGGTTCCGCTGTTTAGCGAATGGTTGCATAAACTATGGCGAAAGTTAATAAGCATTCTAAAAAGGCGACAACAAAGAAATGTTTTTGATGAATATTTTATTGAACCGAAAACATTTTACCTGCAATCGTTCGGAAGTTTACCAAGCATCATTTACATCAACAACATTGATAGTAATAAAGTTTTCGCGGAAGTAGACAGCAACAAACACGGCAAAGTGGTTCAGGTTTATCAACGCAACTGGTACAACTGGCAACAGGATAAATTCCAGTTTAGCAAATCCTTATTCAAGCTGGAAGGTGGGATAGTGATAAGACTGGGTGATGACTGGATGGATATCTATTATGCAAGTAGTGATTATCCAAGAGCCAGCAGGATGGCGCAAACGTTTAAAACAATGCGTGCACCTGCAAAAGAAGAAGAGTATGAGATTAACATCATTACGCACAACAGTAATGGGTTAGACTTGAAACAACTGGCCATTAAACCAACTATGCTGGATATAGATCTTTATTACAACGACGATTTTAAAGCTGTGGACAAAACCATTAGAGAAAGATTGGCGAAAGAAAATGATAAAGGCATTATCCTGCTGCATGGCTTGCCTGGTACTGGTAAAACAACTTACCTGCGCCACCTGATTGGTGGTTTAAAAAAGAAAGTGTTGTTTGTTTCTCCAGGCGTTGCGAGTAATTTGATGAACCCGGAGTTTATTGATTTGCTGATTGACAACCCAAATGCAGTGCTAGTAATTGAAGATGCAGAGAATATTATAATGGATAGAAAGTACAACAGTGGCAGCAGCGTTAGCAACCTGCTAAACATTAGTGATGGCTTGCTAAGCGATTGCCTGAATGTACAAATCATCTGCACATTTAATAGTGGCTTGCACCTGATTGACAGTGCATTGCTGAGAAAGGGAAGACTGATTGCTAAATACGAGTTTGGTAAACTGGAGATAGAAAAAGCAATAAAACTGAGCAAACATTTAAACATAGAACAGGAAATAAACAAACCATTGACACTGGCAGAAATTACAAATCCTGGTGAAACACATTACAGCGCACCACAGGTACGTGTAATTGGCTTCAGCAGGGAACTGCAGGAAAATTAAAAAAGATGACCAATGGAACAGTTAACAAAATGGAGAAAGTTAAATGGACAACGGATTAAAATTCCGATTGAAGATGAAATAAGATCTGCCATTGTAAGAGAAAAGCAGGCAGGCAATGAATTGAAAGTTTGCATTGGTACAGATAGCCAGGTAAAAGGAAAGGAAACAGAGTTTGCAACCGTAATTGTTTTTATTCGCAAGGGCAAGGGTGGTTTTATGTATATCAACAACGAAATCACAACGCAGAAAATGAGCATAAAGCAAAGGATGTTGCTGGAAGTATCAAAGAGCATTGATATTGCTTACCAACTGTGCAGGATTTTTACGCTGTACAATGTAGACATGGAAGTGCATGCAGACATCAACACCAATCCAAACTTTAAAAGCAACGATGCTTTGAAAGAAGCAATGGGCTATATTATGGGAATGGGCTTTGTGTTTAAAGCAAAACCGGATGCGTTTGCAAGCTCAAGCGTTGCGAATAAGATTGTACAATAATTAAACAAAGCAATTCAAATGCAGAAAAAAATTGAACGAGAAAGTCTATACAGCATGATAATTTTTGTAGGGAGTTTAGCTCCCGGCTAACAATAAAGCTGGTTTTTATGTCAAAGAAAAATAAAAAAATTAAAGAACAAGAATTCCTCGCAGCTGAAGAAAGGGAGGAATCTTTTAAAAACGCATTGCAGTTTTCACGGCAACGCTTCAAAAGATTTGATGAGATAATACACCGACTGTATCTAAGAGAAGATTTAAGCAGGTATTTTAACGATCAAAGAGTGGCAAAAGTAAATGAATGCTTTTCTAACGTGTCTTCCGAAAAAAAATCGGCAGAAAGGGAGTTTATGAAAAAAGTGTTTCTGTACTTATGCAAGCAGTCAGTATTATTCACTGCTGAAGATCTTATTCAATCAGTAGCAAACCTGCTTGCTTTCAGCTCTGCATGGAGACAAGATATTTTTGACTGGAAGCCAATAGCTACCAAAGCAACAGATCAGGCTTGTGAATTGATTGACCATCTTTTTTGTCATTATCCTGTTCCTGGGTTTTTGTATAAACCCTTTTTTGAAAAGCTCAATACAACTTCAATAAAATGGTTTATACATATTGGCGCAGGAAAGAAAGTAAGGGATTTGGAAAATATGCCGATTGTATTTACACAGAAAATGGGGCATTACTTTTTACAGGCTCCTTGCAAATTTACAGTTGCTGAAGCTTTGCGTTGGGCACAGGTAAAAGGATTGGGTGGAGATGATAAGCTATCTGAAAGGATTGCCTACTCCTGGATTGGAACTAAAAAATATGAAGACGAGGATTTTTGGGAGAGTTTTATTCGTATCGTTATCAATGGCGGAATGTTTAATCATGAACATCTTACCCAATTGATAGACTATGTAAGAGAATCCAAAAGAAACAATAGCAATTATTCTTTGAAAGGAAGAACATTACAATCCTTGTTACGTCAAAGTGCAGAATGGCATGAACAAAGCTTGCTAATAAGGGGTAATCGGTTTTGGCCATTATCTGGATTATATGGATATAAAGCGCAGAATAAGTTAGAAACTATAAAGATGGAAGAGCTGTCAGGCTCTAAACAACTTGCAGATGAGGGAAAAGCAATGAAGCATTGTGTAGCCAGTTATGTATATCAATGTGAAAAAGGGCAAACGGCTATTTTCTCTTTGCGTAAATATTCACTTGACTTTATAGTTGAAACGATGGCTACGATTGAGGTAAACCTTTCTCTTAAAAGAGTGGCTCAGGCCAAAGCAAAAATGAACAGAAAAATATCCGATGAAGCAAGAAAACATTTAGAAGAATGGGCAAGTAAAAATAATCTATCTATTAGCCCTTTTTTATAGCCTTGCTTTATTTACTCTATGTACTGGTATACGTATCATGCATCAATTGAACCTTATGCCTGATGCGGCGAACAAGAAAATTGGGAGAAAGCACTTTTAGTCCTTCCCCAAAACCCATCAGTTCTCTTTCCAGTTCAAAGTTGGGTATAACATCTATGCTGAATGTTGTACCGGCTTTTCCTTCTTCAACAATCTGTTGAGAAGGGTGAATGGGTTTTGTTTTTATATAGGGTGCTTGTTGGTGATTGGCAATAAAAGTGACATGAGTAGGTGTATCCGCAACATTGCGAGTTACACCTATTATGTCACCAAAATAAGATTGGGGATCGAATTGTTTATAGAGTCTGTAGGTTTCGCTTGCAGCGGTTTCAATATGCTGAATGCGATCCAATGCAAACGTGCAGATTTCTTTGCCTTGTTTCTTCATACCAAGAATAAACCAGCGGTTGCGGTATTCTTTAAGAAGATAGGGGGAGAAAATAATATCGCTTGCCTCTCTTGCCTTGAAAGATTGATAAGTAAGCTGAACAGGGTTTTGAGCAATAATGGCTTTGTACAAAACGTCCAGCCATTCAATACCAGCAAGCAGTTCGTTCTTTTCAAAGTCGATAACAGAAGATTGATGGTGTTGCTCACTGTAGATTTTATCTTCCAGTTTGTTCAGCATCTCGTTTACTTCGTTAAAATGGCTAAAGCCTTTAAACTGGCGGAGCAGGTGTGATACTTCTTGCAGAATGCCAAGGTCTTGCGGTGTGAGCGGAATATTGGCGATGGAATAATCAGCGTCTTCGTAACTGTAATATTTTTTATCGGTTACAATGATGGGCGCATTATAACCGAGTTTGTCGCTGCGCATGGCATTTAAATCCAGGCGAATGGTGCGCATGCTAACGCCTTTATCAATGCCTTCGTATTCGTACAAGGCATCGTTGCAAGCGTCAATCAGGTTTTCGATGGTCCATTTGCGGCGACGGTTTTGCAGGCATTTGTCTATAGCCCGGTAGCGTATAAGAGCATTCTTATTTACGGCCATGAAGTAAAATTTTAAGAAAAATAGAAAATAATTTTTACTGTGCAAAAAGATTGCACAATTGCGTTAGAGGTTTGTATTGTTAAAACAAAAACGCTCTTTAGCATAAAAGGAAGTGCTGCGGAAAAAGTTAGTCTAAGCCGTGGAGTGATCGGAAGATGCCGTTCAGGCTGTTCGCTTGAATGGATACAATTTGCAGAAGCACCGAAATTCTTAAATGAAAAGTAGGGAAGCGCATTTACAGCCGATCTGTTGCAATGCAAAGTATGGGTTCGAATCCCATAAGAGTGACAAGAAATAAAATAATTTTTACTGTGCAAAAAGATTGCACAGTTGAGTTAGAGGTTTGTATTGTCAAACAAAAAAGAGGTTTAAAATGAAATTTAATTTAAAAATACAAAGCAAGTCAAAAGAAACTGTAAACTACGCAGGGGAAAAAGCTTTTGTACTTACACCAGAACTGGAGTTGTATACCGCAGTTGCTACTGCAGGCCTTAGCGATCAGTTTTATGAAAAAGCTTCTGATAAACTGGAGCGTATTCGTACACTGATGGCAAAAGCAGATGCTGAGTTTGTTGCAAAACTGGCAATATATGTTCGTGAGAAAATGCACCTGCGTAGCATACCATTGGTAATGGCGGTAGAGTTGGCAAAACAACAAAGCGGTAACAGCATTGTGAGCAAGCTTGCTAACCGTGTTGTGCAACGTGCAGATGAAATAACAGAATTGCTGGCTTATTATGCTTTGGCAAACGATCGTACTTCAGTAAAAAAACTGAACAAGCTTAGCAAGCAATTGCAAAAAGGATTGGCTGAAGCATTCAACAAGTTTGATGAGTACCAGTTTGCTAAATACAACCGTGATGCAGCAGTGAAGCTGAAAGATGCTTTGTTTCTGGTACACCCAAAAGCAAAAGACCAAGCACAGCAAGTGTTGTTTGATAAAATAGTGAAAGATGAGCTGCAAGTTCCTTATACATGGGAAGTAGAGTTGAGCGCATTGGGTCAGCAAAAATTTGATAGCGTAGAAATAAAACAAGCCGCTTTCCGTGCAAAATGGGAAGAGCTGATATTCAGCAACAAGCTGGGTTATATGGCTACGCTGCGTAACCTGCGCAATATACTGGAAGCAGAAGTTAGCACTGCTGCATTGAACAAAGTATGCCAATACCTGGGTGATGCAAAAGCGGTAGCCAACAGCAAGCAATTGCCTTTCCGTTTCCTGGCCGCTTATCGTGAGTTGAAAGGTTTGAACAATGGTCGTGTAAGCAAAGTATTGGATGCATTGGAGAACGCCGTATTGCAAAGCGCTGCTAACATCGCTGGTTATGATGAAAACACTAAACTGGTAATAGCTGCAGACGTAAGCGGAAGCATGCAGAAAGCAATAAGCGCAAAAAGCAAAGTGCAGAATTATGACATCGGTTTAATGCTGGCAATGCTATTGCAAAACCGTTGCGCAAATGTGGTTACTGGTATGTTTGGTGATACCTGGAAAGTGATCAATGTGCCAAAGAAAAATATATTGGCAAATGTTGATGAGTTTCATCGTCGTGAAGGTGAAGTAGGTTATAGCACCAATGCCTACCTGGTAATAAAAGATTTGCTGCAAAGAAATAAGGCGGTAGATAAAGTAATGCTGTTTACAGATTGCCAGTTGTGGAATAGCAACAACAGCAAAGAGTCAATGGCAAGCGTTTGGGGGCAATACAAAAAAATAGCGCCTAATGCAAAGCTTTACCTGTTCGACCTGGCAGGTTATGGAAACGTTCCTTTGAACGTAGAGCGTAATGATGTATACCTGGTAGCAGGTTGGAGCGATAAAATCTTTGATGTGCTAAAGGCAATAGAGGATGGAAGCGATGCCGTAAAATTAATCAACAGTATAAATGTATAATCAACATCCCGCTTAAAACGCGGGATGTTTTAAAAACTCTTTTTATGGAAGATTATTTAATGCTAAAACCTTCATTGCAAAAAAGGCAAAAGCGTCGTGATAAGAGACTGGATGAAGAGTTGATTGAATGCTATCGCGGTGGCAGAGGAGGCCCAAAAAGATTTAAAGGTTATAGAAAAATGATAGAAGCCAATGGGTATGAACGTGCGCTTAAACATGAGGGCATTAAGTTTATGCATGGCGACACAAAATATTTTAATGATAACCTGCAGCCGTTGATTCGTTTGCTGGAAAGCAAAACAGGAAAATATTGGAACAAGGTATTTTCAGAAATCAATGCAAGATTAGACAGGTCAACTGTTTCAGGTGAGCATGTTTTTAATCACCTGTTCGATTTTGTACAAACAAAAGTGGTAATAAAAAATAAAAAAATAATCGGCACAGATCGGTCGGGTCGGCCAATGCAGGTGTTAGCATGGAGCAGATGGCCTATGTTTTATGTACATCCCAAAACAGGTGTTTTACATAAAGCACCGAAAGGCGATTGGCGGGATAAGTATAATTTGAATTAAGTTCTTTGAAAAAAACATTTATAAGAAAGTAAGGATGTCGTAGAGATGGGTTACTTCGTCACCAACCAGGGCCAAGGGTTCTGCAGCAATGCGGAAAGAGGTGCAAATCCTCAGCAAGACAGCGGCCCGTTTCTCGTTTCGCCTGTTACTCCTGAAATTATTGAAAGGTGTCGTAGAAAGAAATACTTCGGTAGACGCAATAGGCTTAATACTTATATCCAGTAATGGGTTTGCAGGTTCAAATCCTGCTACAGTCAGAAATGATTGTATGGCGGAATAAAAAAGTTCTTTCGCTTGTTATCCTTTCATATTTAGTATTGAATGATGCCGTAAAGCAGTGTTACTTCGGTTAGAGCGTCCTGTCTTGCAGGGAGGTCGTGGGTTCAACTCCCGCTCTCTTATCAAATGATAAGTTATAGCTCAGGGATAACAGTCATTGTTTGCTTATTGCTCATTCCTTTTATAAAAGAAAACAAGAAGGTGCCGTAAGGTTGCAATACTTCGGCTCGGTTAGTTTAACAGAGATAAAACCATGCATTGCATGATATGGGTTCGATTCCCTTACCGAAAAGCATGCAACCTGATTGATTGCCCTTCTTTTTAAAATAAAACAGCGTGTCGTAAAACAGGGTTACTTCGTCTTGAAAATGCAAAACACCTTGTTTGCTTGTTACCGTTGCTTGTAAATAATTACAGGTGTCGTAGAAAAGAGTTACTTCGCAGATTTTTACACGTAGGTTCGAATCCTGCTTCTTCGCAAACGCGGAGAATAGCCAAGCGGTTAGGCAAAAAACATAGTCTCTTTTCGTTTCATTACCCTGTATAAAATATTCCGGGTGCCGTAAATAAGAGTTACTTCGACTTCTAACCGGCAGGTCGCGGGTCCGAGTCCCGCCAGGTCCATTAAAAAAAATCATGGGCCTGTAGCTCAGTGGTAGAGCAGCTTGTACTTTTATTGCTTGTTGCCCTGGATTTTTTTATGAACCAAACTGTAGCGCTGGTATCAACTTTGTTGCGTCGCACACTTGTACGTTTAATATGTGATTGCTCAAAGTGGTTATATAGCTCAAACTAATATATAAGCTTGCTTCAATTTATTCAAATGGCAAAGAATAATTTTAAGCAAAGCAAAATTTATGAGCAAAACAGCAGTTGGAAAAAATTTGTATGAGTCAGTACGGACATTAATTGAACAAGCACAACAATATATTGTGCGCAATGTGAACAGCACCATGGTGCTCAGTTATTTTGAAATAGGCAGGATTATAATTGAAGATGAACAAAGTGGTAATAAAAGGGCTACTTACGCAAAAGAGACATTGAAGCATCTTAGTAAAGATTTGACCAAGGAGTTTGGAAAAGGATATTCAATAACAAACCTTGAATATTTTCGGAACTTTTATTTTTTATATCATAATCGTATTTCCCAGACAGTGTCTGGGATTTCGAAAAAAGAACAGAAAATTCAGCACCAGGAAAATCCGCGACAGTGTTGCGGAAATTAGCGCCGATAGCAAAGGAATATTTAATTCCCCAGACATTGTCTGGGAATTTCAAATCGCCTTTTACACTGAGTTGGTCGCACTATGTATTACTTCTAAAAATTGAACACCAAGATGAGCGTAATTTTTATGAAATAGAAGCTGCAGAAAATAACTGGAGCGTAAGAGAGTTAACAAGGCAAATCAATGCCGCAGTATATGAAAGAGTTGCTTTAAGCAAGGATAAGAAAGGTGTTAAAGAGCTGGCAAAAAAGGGACAGATTCTTGAAAAGCCAACTGACGCTTTGAAGAGTCATTATGTATTGGAATTTCTGGACCTTAAAGAAGACAACCGATATTCTGAGAATGATTCTTGAAACAGCTATCATCAACCGGTTAGAACATTTTATGTTGGAACTTGGCAAAGGATTTCTGTTTGAAGGAAGGCAAAGGCGTTTTACGTTTGAAGGAGACAGCTTCTTTGTAGATTTAGTATTCTATAACCGGTTATTAAAATGCTTTGTCTTGTTCGATCTAAAAATGGGCAAACTAACCCACCAGGATATCGGCCAAATGCAGATGTATGTAAATTACTATAACCGGAAAATTAAAAGCCAGGAAGAAAATCCAACCATTGGTATTATTCTTTGCAAAGAAGAAAATAGAACGGTAGTAGAGTTTACTTTGCCAGAAGACAACAATACCATTTTTGCCAAAGAATATAAAGCAGTATTGCCCAGTAAAGAGGCATTAAAGAAACAATTGAAATAACTAAAAACTGTGCAAAAAGACTGCACAGTTACTATTGAGCTTTGATTTTAGAAAAGAAAATTTTATGAGCAAGTTAAAAATAACAGGTAAAGATTTAAGGGCTATCGGCTTTCCGGAAGGACCGGTGATTAGCGTAGCCATGAATGTGATGCAGAAAAATTATAAGCATCATGAAAAGGAGGATGTGATGGATTTATTGAAAAAAATATTAGCTGCACCGGTGGAATATATGAACGACGCAGTACTGGCATTAATTGCAGAGCAATTAATACCAAAAGAAGAAACTGAGGGCGCAGAGATTTCTTTGAACCAAAGTGGTATACAGTTTAATGTGTTTGGACAGGAACATATTGAAGAAGCAGCCATGCACCAAATGTACCAGGCTGCTAAACTGCCGGTAAGCGTTGCCGGCGCCTTAATGCCGGATGCACACAGCGGTTATGGATTGCCAATAGGTGGTGTGCTGGCTACGCATAACTCGGTTATCCCTTACGGGGTAGGCGTGGATATCGGTTGCAGAATGTGTTTAAGCATTTTTGATATCGATCCAAAAGAGTTAACACAGCGTGAAGCCTATTTTGCAAGGGAGATAAACGAGGCTACTTTATTTGGTAGTGGTGCACAGTTTGATCGTGCTGCAGACCATGAAGTAATGGACAATGATTTGTTTTATCAATTGCCGCTGTTGAAAAAACTGCATGGCCGTGCATGGAAACAATTGGGTTCTTCTGGCTCCGGCAACCATTTTGTAGAATTTGGTGCAGTGGAAATTGCAGAAAAAGATACTGTGCTTGGTATAGAAGCAGGAAGCTATTTAGGTTTATTGTCTCATTCCGGCTCAAGGGCTTTGGGTGCAAACATTGCGAACCATTATACAAAAATTGCTATCAGCAAAAGGCGTCTGCCACAGGATGCAAAAAACCTGGCATGGCTTGGCTTGGATGAAGAAGAAGGCATTGAATACTGGAATGCGATGAACCTTGCGGGTGATTATGCTTCTGCTTGTCACCATGTAATTCATGCAAAAATTGCAAAACAATTGGGACGCAGACAAATGAAGATGGTGGAGAACCATCACAATTTTGCATGGAAAGAACAATGGGAAGGACGTGAAGTAATTGTACACCGCAAAGGCGCTACACCCGCAGGTAAAGATGTATTGGGTATTATACCAGGTTCTATGACAGCAGATGGTTTTATTGTAAAAGGTAAAGGTGAATCTGCGTCTGTTAACTCAGCATCTCATGGAGCAGGAAGAAAGATGAGCCGTACACGTGCAATGGCTTCAGTTACTGATAAGCAGTTTAAAGATGAACTGAAAAAATTTGGTATTAAACTGTTGGGTGGCGGATTAGATGAATCGCCATTTGCTTACAAGGACATTGAAGTAGTAATGCAATCACAAAAAGCATTGATTGATGTGTTGGGTCGCTTTACACCAAAAATTGTAAAAATGGATGGTGCCAAACACAGAAGCTGGAAGAAAGGAAAAGAAGAAGTAGCAGGTGAATAAAAAAACCGCTGACAAATTTGTTCATCACAAATCTGTCAGCGGTTTTACTTTTTTAAAAGAATTTATCCGGCCACATCACTAAAGTACAGCATCTTAATAGTGTCCCAATCTTCTTTAAGTATACTGTAATAAACACTATCTCTACGGCGACCATGCGGCATCAGCATATGACTGCGCAATACACCTTCTTCACGGGCACCAATATGAATCAATGCTTTTTTAGCACGTTCATTCAGGTTGTCTGTTTTTATTTCTACGCGTTCAAATTTCAATGCATCAAAAGCATAACTCAGCAATACAAACTTTGCATGGTGGTTAATACTTTTACCCATAAATTGGGTTCCCAGCCAGGTCCATCCAATTTCTATACGTTTATCATAAAAAGAAATATTACCAAAGCTGGTACATCCGCAAATGGTATTGTCATCCTTTTCAATAATCACAAAAGGCATTCGCTTCTCTTCTGCTCTTTCTTTAAAAGCTACCTCCATCCATTCTTTCAATTCTTCTTTATTGTTCAGTTCTTTTGTAAAGTACTTCCAAATTTCGGGCGGTGCTGCAATAGCAGATAAAGCATCCATATCATTCATTCGCATCATTCGCAAAGCCACGCGGGTAGTTTCAAGTTCCAATGTTTCAGGAAAAAATCTGTTGTATTCTTTTTGCATCGTTGAAAATGTCTTGTTCTATTATTGCGGGAAGATAGCAGTATGTTATTACAATTGATCAGGCTTTGCAAAATATTATTCCGGCTGAGGCCATACGCCCAGGCCCTGTCTTATCAGCACTGGTGGTTCAGTGGTACAGTCTATAATGCTGGAAGGCGTCATGCCGCCAATACCACCATCAATAACAATATCTACCAGGTTTTTAAAATTCTCGTAAATAATTTCCGGATCTGTATATTCTTCTACCTGTTGCCCCGGTAATGATGTGCTTAACACCGGGTGCCCCAGCTCCTGTACAATGGTATTGCTGATATTATTAGCCGGAATGCGCAAGCCGATAGTATCTTTTTTGCTCTTTAATATTTTAGGCACTTCTTTGCTTGCTGGTAGAATAAAAGTATATGGACCGGGTAGATAGTTTTTTAGCATTCTATACAAAGGAGTGGAAATGCTTTTTGTGTATTTGCTCAAGTCACTTAAATCGTTGCACACAAAAGAGAGCTGTGCTTTTTTAGGATCGATGTTTTTAATACGACAAATGCGTTCAATGGCTTTGTGCTGAAAAATATCGCAACCCAAACCGTAAATAGTATCTGTTGGGTAAACAACAACACCTCCATCTAACAAACATTCAACAATGGTTTTTATATTTCTCACTTGTGGATTATCTGGATGCACATTTAACAACATGACTGAAAATTAAACATAAAACAGCAGTTGAAAGAAAGAAATCATTGCAGATGTTCTATTTAATCGCTAATCGATAACACTAGCAAACCAAGATTTTATTTAACCTTTAATTGTTTCATTTTTTCTACATTATGTCTATTTAATTTTAACAACTATTCTATCGGTTAAAAAAAATAAAGTGACGCTCTGTTAACATGGAATTCATATTAAATTTGCGGTAAATTATCCAGGTATGCATTTGACTCCTGTAGACAAAGTGGCTTCTATTGATCCTGCGGTTTTTAAAGAAAAATATTATCATGCTATGCGGCCATTGGTAATAACAGATCTTGCCAAGCAATGGCCTGCCTATACAAAATGGAACTGGGATTATTTAAAACAAGCAGTGGGCAGTACAGAAGTAGGCGTATATGACAATGTAAAAAGCGATGCCTATACTCCGGTCAACAAGGCAGATGGCTACATGAAATTTGCAGAATACCTTGACATGATTAGCAAAGGACCAGTTGGGCTGCGCATTTTCCTGTTTAATATTTTTCAACACGCACCGCAACTGGTGTCTGATTTTACATGGCCGGAAGATTTAATGAAGGGTTTTGTAAAACGCTACCCCATGTTGTTTACTGGAGGTGCTGGCTCTATTACCCACATGCATTTTGATATTGACCTCTCCCATATCCTTCATACCCAGTTTATTGGCAGAAAAAGAGTGTTGCTTTTTCCATATGAAGAACAATACAAATTATACCGCAAGCCTTTTGAAGTAATGAGCTTTGCCAACTTTGCTAATTATTCAGAACCCGGTAAAAGTCAATTGGATACCAACCTGTTTCCTGCTGTAGACCAGGCAAATGGCTTTGAAATTATACTGGAGCATGGCGATACATTATTTATGCCTGCCGGCTATTGGCACCATATGGAATACCTTGACAGCGGTTTTGCTATGAGCCTAAGGGCTTTACAAAGCTCTATGAGCGGAAAACTGAAAGGAGCCTGGAATCTTTTTGCGATGAGAAATATAGATACGCTAATGAAAAAAAGCTTTCCGGAGTGGTGGTATAATAATAAACGTGCAAAAGCTTTTGATTTGGCAGGCCGTCAAAAGGAGCAATACCAGCAAGGGTTTAATTAAGTTTTTGGTTTTCTGTAAAAAAAGGCGAAAAAATATTGTTTATTACAGCAACTGTCTTTATTTTTAGGCCTCTTACAGATAAGCATTTTCTTGTAAGCGTGCAGGCCCCGCCTGACAAATAATCCAGATCGCCCTTCTATCATCCAATTTCCATAGCGCAGAACAACGTTAATTTCCAAATTTCCTCCTCTAAAAAGTTTGCCTTCACTAGCAGCATTTAAATGTTGTTTTAGAATATTGTTTTCAATATCCCATAAATCCCCATTGTATCTACCCTTACAACTACATCCCTATTATCGTTTTTACCACTACACATCGTAGTTATAAAATCAGTATTTAGCTAACGGGGATGGATAACCAGCATTGTTGAACATATCAGCATAAACGTTTTCTTTTTGTGGTTTCAGAGGTAAGCACAGGCCGGCGATTTCTATCGTCGGCAATTTTTTTATTAGCCATTATAGGAGAGAAAATATTTTAACCCGGATACCTGGTTCCAACTACATTGTAACGATCAGCAACAAGCGCTATTTTTTTCCGCCACAAAGAATAAAGGAGCAATATTATGATGTAGCATGAATTTTCCGTGCAACAGCTGCGTTCACCAAGTCTCTGTGGTTTGAAAACAAAAAAGCCTTCCTTGCGGAAAGCTTTCAATAAAATATCTTTGATTTATTCTATTATGCTATTGTCCAGGTTTCATTGCCACGCAATAATTTGTCCAGGTTGCCTTTCCCTTTAGTAGCCTGCACTTCTTCTATCTGCATAGCCATTACATCTTCGTAGCAAGGTCTGTCTGTTTCAAAAAATACACCAAAAGGCCGGGGTAAATGTCCTTCCAATTGCGGATTGTCAAACATGCGGGTTAGTGTCTGCGCTTTAAAGAAATCTCTTTCATCATGCACCCACAAATCATCTGCACTGGCACCATTGTTCAGGTCAACTACTACTGGTTTAAATCCATCCAGTTTAATGCCTTTATTTTTTTGCGCACCAAAAATGAGCGGCTTGCCTTGTTCTACAAACAATGTTTCTTCGGGCTTGCTGCCTTTCTCCGTAAAAATTTCAAAAGCGCCATCATTAAAGATGTTGCAGTTCTGGTAAATCTCCAGAAAAGAAGCCCCTTTGTGTTTATGACTGCGGACAAGTGTTTCCTGCAAATGCTTGGGATCTCTATCCATGCTGCGTGCTATAAATGTAGCATCTGCACCCATCGCCAATGCCAATGGGTTAAATGGATGGTCTATACTTCCAAACGGAGTAGACTTTGTAATCTTCTTCTCTTCCGAAGTAGGCGAATACTGTCCTTTGGTTAAACCATAAATCTGGTTGTTGAACAGTAGTACGTTTACATCAAAGTTTCTGCGCAGCAAATGAATAGTATGATTGCCACCGATACTAAGGCTATCGCCATCACCGGTCACAATCCAAACACTTAACTCTGGTCTTGCCGCTTTTAAACCACTGGCAATAGCAGTAGCACGCCCATGGATGGAGTGCATGCCATACGTGTTCATATAATAGGGGAAACGGCTGCTGCAGCCGATACCAGAAACAATTACAATGTTTTCCTTGGGAACGCCAATACCGGGCATGATCTTTTGAACCTGTGCCAGTATAGAATAATCTCCGCAACCCGGGCACCAGCGCACTTCCTGATCGGTTGCAAAATCTTTGGCGGTTAAGGGGGGCAATGCTGTCGTTGAATCACTCATATTCAAAACGCTTATTTGTTACAATGTACAAAGTTCGCTAATAATTATAAATTATACGCCGGTAATTTATTGTTTTTAACATGGCTATTGTCATTTTTCCTCATCCTGGTTGCCCATATTGTACTCTTTACCCAATTGTGCGTAGTTGATTATTTGCTGGCAAACCTTTTTCAACTTGCTGGTACCCTTTGTTTTCGCCGTACCACTACTCACCATATTGTATTTATGTTTTGTGTTCGCTTCCAGCCAAAAACCCCAATCATCAGTTACCTCTTCTAACGATTCCGGATGATATTGGAGTTGCCAGTAGCCAGAGGAATTAATGCTATCTGCCAACGCTCTAAATTGAGCAACCGATAGCGGAATAGTTTTGGAAGTATATTCAAATGCCGGGACTTCTTTGTCTATCACCTTGTTGATTAAATACCGGTAATAATTGACATCTAAAAGCCTGGCATCACTCTGTATGACAGAATCAATATAAAGCTGCCTGCCATGCGTATACGTTCGTTTACCGAATGGAAAAAACTTCTTCAGAAAAAAATAATGTTGCTTTTCTATTTCCGTAAGCTGCTCATAGTTTTCTGCAGGATAAATACTTCCTTCATTATCTTCTTTGGTTTGCTTCACCAGCAAGCCTTTTTTTGTAAGAGAAATAACAACTTCTTTTATTTTGAAGCCTTCTACACAAAGCCGGAATACGTCTTCGCCAACAGGCCTCAGGCTAAGATTGGGTTCAGAAAATGATCTATAAAAATATTTTTCGTTTGCATATCGCATCGAATCTACCAATGGAATCTGTTTTCTAATTGGCAGAAAATAATAATCACTGTCGCTTTCAGGCATATCTTTCAAATAATCATAGCCTCCAGGCGGATATTTGATCGCAGGTTCACAGCCGAACAAATATGCAAGTAGTAATAAATAAAACAATGGCCGGCGTTTCATGCGTCTTTTTATCATTTTGCGCCAATCAATTCTTCCCAGTATTCTGCAGCACGTCTTGTATGCGGTATTACGATAGTACCACCTACAATATTAGCTACCGCAAAAATTTCATACATCTGCTCTGTAGTAATGCCCAACTCATAGCTTTTACCCAGGTGATATTTGATGCAATCATCGCAGCGCAATACCATGCTTGCCACCAAGCCCAGCATTTCTTTGGTTTTGGTATCCAGCGCACCTTCTGCATACGTGTTGGTATCCAGGTTCCAAAGCCGTTTCAACACAAGATTTTCTTTGCTTAATATAACATCGTTCATCTTGGTGCGGTACTCATTAAATTCATTTACCAGTTTGCTCATAACATCATTTTTATTTTGCCAAAAATAACAAACACATTCCGCTTATACTTTCCCTGTGCAGGAAACCACTTTCAATACGTATATTACGTATTCAACACCTGTTATGAGAAAAACTACCACAGCACTCCTGTTATTTTTATTTTCTATCAACGCTCAATCGCAAAGCAAAGAACCCGTTAAGGTAACCGATATGCTTAAAATTAAATCCATCAGCGGCGTTACACTTAGCAATGATGGAAGCAAGGCAGCTTTTACAGTTACTGCTATTGACCCCGATGGAGATTCAAAATGGGAGTACAAATATGTAAACCAAATATGGATTATCGCTACAGACGGCACTGCACCTAAGCAACTTACCAGCAAAGAAGGCTCTTCGCAAGCTGCATTTAGCCCGGATGGAAAACAACTTGCTTTTGTGCGGGTGGCAGATGGCAAACCACAAATATTTTTGATTTCAATGGACGGAGGCGAAGCTGTGCAACTTACCAAATTCAAATATGGTGCAGGTTCGCCAAAATGGAGCCCCGATGGAAAAGAACTTTTGTTTTCTTCTAACATCCGTTTGAATGATCTGCTAAAAGATTCAATACTAAATCCACAACACAGCATACCTGAATGGCCATTGGAAAAAGCAGGTTTCGATAAAAATGAGCAGTTGCTTCCTTCAAAAGCTAAAGCAGATCCTGATGGAAGTCTTGAAGAAATAAGAGCATACCTCGACAATAATGCGATTGATAAGAAAGCCAAAGTAGTAAGCAAACTTACTTTCCAGGATGAAACGGATATTTCTACGGAGATCAGTTTCAATCATTTTTTTGTAGTGAATGCATTACCTGGCGCAACTCCTGTTGAAGCCACACATGGGTTTTATAGCTTCAACAGCGGAGATTTTACACCAGATGGAAAACAGTTAATCATTTCTGGTGATGTGGATTCCGTAGAGAATGAGGACCGCTCTTTAGAAAATGAAATCTTTTTGGTGAACAAAGATGGCAGCCAGTTACGCAAACTGCTGGGAGAAAAAGGAAAAAATTTCATTGCACCGCGTTTATCACCTTCAGGTAAATGGCTGGCATTCCTCTCTGGCACCACTTCTTTTGTTTCAGTTCCTGCATTAAACATTATGCCTGTTAATGGTAGCGTAAATGATATTGTTACTATTCCATTAGACAGAGCCAAAGCAGGCCTTACATGGAGCAACGATGAAAAGTATATTTATTTTACCGCGCAAAGCAATGGCGGTGCACCATTGTACCGTGCAAATGTGCAAACAAAACAAACCGAGCAATTGACCGACTACAATACCGGTGTTGTTAGTTTTGATATCGCCGGCAACAAAATTGTTTTTGCAAAAACAGAACCGGCAGATCCATATGAATTATACCTGGCAGATAACACTGCAAAAAATGCAAAACGCATCAGCAGCTTTAATTACGATTGGATACAGAAAAAACAATTGTCTTTACCAGAAAAGAAAACATTCACCAATTCATTGGGTCAAACAGTTGAATATTGGGTGATGAAGCCTATTAATTACCAGGCTGGCAAAAAATTTCCATTGTTACTTAATATTCATGGAGGGCCTTCTGCTATGTGGGGACCCGGAGAAACCAGCATGTGGCACGAGTTTCAATTCTGGTGCAGCAAAGGCTATGGCGTTGTTTATTGCAACCCGCGTGGCAGCGGCGGTTATGGCCTGGATTTTTTAAGAGCGAATGTAAACGATTGGGGCACCGGGCCCACCAGCGATGTTTTAACTGCATTGGATAAAGCTGTAGGAGAAGGGTGGGCAGATACTTCTAAACTGGTAGTTACAGGTGGTTCTTACGCAGGCTATCTTGTGGCGTGGATTATTGCACATGATCATCGTTTTAAAGCAGCTTGCAGCCAGCGTGGCGTGTATGATTTGGCAACTTTTTTTGGAGAAGGAAATGCATGGCGTTTGGTGCCTAATTACTTTGGCGGTTATCCATGGGAGGCTGCTACCAAAACAATTCTTGAAAGAGAGTCTCCTATTACTTATGTTCAAAACATTACAACGCCTTATATTATTTTTCATGGAGATAATGACCGGCGTACTGGTTTTGTACAAAGTGAAATGCTTTACCGCAGTTTAAAAGTATTAGGAAGGCCAGTTGAATATGTAAGGCATGCAGGTGGCACACATGAGCTTACCCGCAGTGGCAACAACCGTCAGCGCATAGATCAGATGCTGCGCACATGGGAGTTTTTTAACCGCTATGTGAAGTAATGCTTTCTTTATTTACAGTTATAAAAAAAACTCCGGGTGTTTATTGCAGAAGGATCGCCTAACCCGGTATTATCATCGGTCTTACTAATCACACCAACAAAACGATTCAAACTATCCTGCACATAGTTTTCAATAGTTTGATCTTGTTTTGTTGGATCAGAGGCAGCATAAGATGTATAACTACGGATCATCTTTTTATTGAAATAAAAATCCATATTCAATAAATTATAAAACCCTATGTCGTAATCGGCAACCCCGAAAAAATTCAATTGTTTGAAAACATTAGGAGCGTCTAAATAAGTGTATTCTGTCACAGTGCCATAACTGGTATCTTTTGCATCATAATAATCCAGCGTTCTTACAATATCTCCTGCTGCATTGTATTGATATTTTCTGTATGAACTATCATAAACAATCCCGTTGCTGCTATGGAAGGTTGCAATGTCTGTGCGTAACACAGGAAGATTATTACTATTGAATTCGTAAAAATACTCATCTCTGCCAAAATAGTTCACAACAGTAATGCTTGCAATCAGCCCGTTGCTTTTATATTTTATCCGGAAAGTATCCATAATAGCATCTGTAACAATAGATGTTATTTTACCATCTGCATCGTACACTGCCGTTGCAGTAAAAGAGTAACTGCTGTCTTTAACAGAAGAGAGCCTTCCGCTTGCATCATAGCTTAAAAGATATACGGTATCATTGTGGAGACCTTGTACCATCCTGGTAAGCTGGCAATCGGCTGTTATCGGTGTTGGATTATTAAGCGTTTTTTGGCAGCTATAATACAGGCATGCGATTGCGAAGAAGATGGCTATTTTTTTCATACGAATGGGTTAGGCATAAAAATAATAAGAATTGCCCATTTTACATGAGTTCTGGCTTGGGTTAAACATTTGCAGCAATAAACGATAGCTATTGAGCAAATTTCTATAAATTAGTATTTTAAACACATTTCATGAAGTTCAACCGCAAATTGATAGTAATGGCATCACTGGCCGCTCTAATTACAACGGCTGTAGCATTTACAAAGCCTGCACCGGCAGATGACAATGGTTTCAAAAACCTGAAAATCTTACCCAAGGATATTAGCCACGAGCAATTGGGCAAGATTATGCATGATTTCAATAACGCATTGGGCGTGAAATGTAATTTCTGCCACGCACCCAATAAAGACACCAGCATTCATCACCCGGATTTTGCCAGCGATGAAAAACCAGAAAAGGAAATTGCGAGGTCTATGATGAAGATGACTTTGAAGATTAACAAGAAATTTTTCAGTGTAAAGGACGCTTCTTTTACTTCGCAACTAGAAATTACATGTGCTACATGTCATCATGGTCAGGCACATCCTGAAGAAATGAAAGAGGAAGAACACAAACCAAGCCCCGGCGGCAATCCTCCCCCACCGCCTCCAGCAAAACAATAATAATACTTCATTAACAAATAAGAAAATGAGTTGTAGAAAACGGTCTACAACTCATTTTTGTTTTTAGTTATACTGTTGAAATAAATCAGGTAATAACCAAATAGATAAGCTGAATTGTTAACCGGCACACTTTTTTTATTGGGTATAGTATTATTCATTAAAACATTGGTAATGAAAAATTATTTGATAATAGCAGCATTTATTGCCTGTGCCGCAACAGTTAGTTCTTGCGGTACCACAGCGGTTGTAGCAACAAGGCCTGCAGATGTTATTTATACTCGTCCTGTTGCACCTGGTCCGGATTATGTTTGGATAGGCGGCGATTGGTATTGGAGTGGCGGAAGATATACCTGGAGGGAAGGAAGATGGGATAGACCAAGACCGGGCCGTGTATGGCATGAGGGTGGTTGGAGACAATCGTCAAGAGGCTGGAGATGGAATCGCGGTCACTGGTAGTCGTTAGATTGATCTTAGTGTAGCATGTTTGAAAAGTCAAAATGCTAACTATAAATTCACAAGTATAGCTATCAACATAAACACATCAGGATACACGTAAAGATTTTGATTTTTGACTTTTTACTTTTGAATTATTAAAATAACAAAGGGCTCCAATGGAGCCCTTGTTTGTATTGAAACACTCAACTGTTTAAATACTTAGCCGTTATTACCAACGGTTGTTGTTAGAACCAGAGAAAGAACGTCTGCCGCCGCCGTTGTTGCCGCCGCTTCTTTCTTCTCTTGGTTTAGCTACAGTAACGGTGATAGCACGGCCTTCTACCTGTGCACCATCCAATTCCTGAATAGCTTTTTGTGCTGCTGCGTCATCAGACATTTCAACAAAACCAAAGCCACGGCTTTTGTTAGTGAATTTGTCAAGAATAACTTTAGCAGATGTTACTTCACCATACTCTGCAAAAAACTCTCTTAAGTCTTCATCCTGTACGTTGAAGCTTAAATTTGAAACATAAATGTTCATGCTTGTAAAAAAATTTATTTAAAAAATGAATCTGAGAAAAAACAGCGTAAAGAAGACTAACTAATAGCAGAAAACTTGCGTAGCAGAAAAAATCGTTCAAATGCTGACTAAACTCAAATATTACGCTGCAAAGATAGTTCATTGCAACCGGTTATCAAGGTTAATTTTAAAAGAATTTGTTAATGGGCATCTTTCACAGCAACACTATGTTCATGCTTTAATGTCAGGTAAGCAATAATGGCGCTAATCAACATTAGTATTCCTCCCAACAAAAAAGATATGCCCGGAAAATGAACCGGTGCATTATTCTTTGTAAAGTAATAAAACAGCGTTGTCATTATAAACGGCCCCAGTATGGATGTTACGCTCATCAGACTTGTTAAACCACCTTGCAATTCTCCTTGCTCATTTGCCGGTACATGGCCGGAAATAATTGATTGCAATGCAGGTCCTGCAATACCGCCCATACAATATGGCAGCAGAAATGCGTACATCATCCAGCTTTGTGTAGCAAATGCAAATAGTAAAAGCCCGAGTGCATAAAAGCCTAATCCTACATACACACTTTTCTCATTGCCCAATTTGGGATTAATCACTCTTATCAACCCTCCCTGCACTACTGCTACTAATATGCCTACCAACGCCAAAGAAATACCCACCATTCTTTCTGTCCAATGAAATCTATATACAGTAAAAAAACTCCAGTTGCTTTGTACAGCATGTGCAGCCAGGTAAATCAATACCAACGAAAATACCAATCCGCTGATAGCAGGATATTTTTGCAAATGCGATAATGCACCAATTGGATTGGCTCTTTTCCATGAAAACTCGCGACGGTTTTCTTTGCTTAAAGATTCTGGTAAAACAAAATAACCATACAACCAGTTCAGTAAAGTAAGAATTGCTGCTGCATAAAACGGTGCTTTAATTCCAAAATCGGTTAATAGGCCTCCAATGGCAGGGCCAATAATAAAACCCAAACCAAAAGCCGCACCTAACATACCAAAATTTTTTGCGCGGGTTTCTCCCGTACTAATGTCGGCAATATATGCACTGGCAGTGGTAAAGCTTGCCCCTGTAATACCAGAAACAACACGTGCCAGGAAGAACCAACCAAAACTTGGGGCCAATGCTACCAGCAAGTAATCTATTCCAAAACCAAATAAAGAAAATAATAGCACAGGCCTCCTGCCATATTTATCACTCAGGTTACCCAATACAGGCGCAAATAAAAATTGCATGCCCGCATACACCATTAGCAACCAACCGCCGTATTCACTGGCTTCATTAACCGGTATATTTTTCATTTGCGCAATCAGCCTTGGCATTACCGGTATAATAATGCCCCAACCAATTACATCTACCAATACGGTAATAAAAATAAAGCCCATTGCGGCTGTGCGTTTTTCTTTCATATGCAGGAGAGTTGCTGCAAAGAAAGGGCATAAACTGCTAAAAGCATTGAGTAGATGGCAAAGTATTAAAGCTATATTGGTCACAGATCGTCCTCACATTTTCACATTTGTCACATTTCTCACACTTCCACATTCATGTGCCTTTACAATAATTACCTAATTTAGCACCTCTTAATATCATTATACTATGAGCAATACTTACCAGTTTGGAATGATTGGCCTCGGCGTTATGGGACGTAATTTTTTACTGAACATGGCCGACCACGGTTATAAAGTAATCGGTTTTGATAAAGACAATACAAAAACCACAGCACTGGAATCATCTGCCACTGCAGGAACTACAGTAAAAGGCGTAGGCACATTAAAAGAAATGATAGACCTGCTGGAAACACCACGCAAAATTATGATGCTGGTGCCAGCGGGCAAACCAGTAGACGATGTAATAGAAAGCCTGTTGCCATTGGTGCAACCGGGTGACATTATTATTGACGGAGGCAATTCTCATTTTACAGATACACTGCGCCGCGTTACATACCTGCAGGGGAAAAACCTGCATTTCACCGGTATGGGTGTTTCCGGGGGAGAAGAAGGTGCTCGCAAAGGCCCCAGCATTATGCCGGGTGGAGATGCAGAAGCATATCCTCATATAAAACCAATGCTGGAAGCTGTATCAGCAAAAGTAAATGGAGAACCTTGTGTTGCGTATATGGGCAAAGGTGCTGCCGGTCATTATGTAAAGATGGTGCATAACGGTATCGAGTACGCTATTATGCAGCTCATCAGTGAAACATATGATATACTACACCGCGGACTGGGCCTTAACAATGATGAACTGCACGAAGTTTTTAAACAATGGGACGAAGGTGAGTTGCAATCATTCTTAATTCAAATTACTGCAGATATCTTCAAACAGAAAGACGATAAAACCAGCAATCGCCTGATAGATATGATATTGGACAAAGCCGGTTCAAAAGGCACGGGCAAATGGACATCGCAGGATGCTATGAACCTTCCTGTTCCTATCCCTGTTATAGATATGGCTGTATCTATGCGCACTATTTCATCTTTCAAAGAAGAAAGAATGGTAGCAGCAGAACTATACAAACCAGTTATTAAACCTATCACCGGCAAAAAAGAAGTAGTAATAAAACAGGCGCATGATGCATTGTATTTTGCTACCATGATGTGTTATGCACAAGGTCTTGCCATGTTGCATAGCGCCTCTACAGAATTAGACATGCAAATACCATTGAATGATGTGGTAAAAATCTGGAGAGGTGGCTGCATTATCCGTTCTGTATCGCTGGATACTTTTTATAAAGCGTTTAAGAAAGATAAAAATTTAGCGAACATTTTGGTAGACAAAACTGTTGCTAAACTGGTAAAGAAAAAAGAAAAAAACCTGCGGGCTATTTTAAAACTCTCTTTGCAAAGTAAAATTCCTACTGGCGCTTTAATGAGTTCATTAAGTTATTTTGAAGCTTACACCAGCGCTATTATGCCGGTAAATTTAATACAGGCTCAAAGAGACAATTTTGGCGCCCACACTTACCAGCGCACAGATATGGAAGGAACATTCCATACAGAATGGCAAAAAGCATAAACGATTGGTTAAATGCACTGGCTGTAAAAAAGCAATCCTGATAATTTCCGTCTTTTGTGCAAAACCATTGTTATGAAAAAGAAATTTATCGGTTGCTTAGTTGCTTTTCTCTTAGTAAATGTTTATTGCTTTTCGCAAAATAAAATTGAACGCTATTGCGAATTGACAGAAAGCGGAGCATTCCGGAAAATAAGTATAAATTTTGGCAGCCCGGATTTATACATTGTTGATAGCACTATGGCAAAATGCATTACAGTTATACCACAGTGCAAAAACATAGTGGACGCTTTAAATTATATGGGCGCACAAGGATGGCAACTGGTAACCACATCTATTCTTGCGGGCTATAGAGAGTTTTATTTAAAAAAAGAATTTGACAAATCTGTGCTTGCAGTTGAAAAAAGCACACCATAAAATAATATACTATCATGCAAAACCATAAAAGACCGCCAGCTTCCCTGTTATTTATTTTTGGCGGCAGTGGAGATTTAAATTACAGGAAATTATCACCAGCTTTATTCAATTTGTTTATAGACGAATGGATGCCTGAGAAATTTGACATTGTGGGCATTGGCCGTACCGAATACGACCGCGATAAATACATTGCCCGCCTGCAGGATGGCATTAAACAATTCAGTCGCAGAAAGGAAGAGCAAAACGGCAAATGGACAGAGTTTACAAAACATGTAGGCTATCTGCAAATGGATGCTGAAGTAGAAGCAGAATACCAGAAAATTGCCGAGGTAGTAAAAGAGAAAGAAAAAGAATATGGCGAACATCCCAATGTAATTTTCTACATGGCTGTTGCCCCCTGGCTGGTACCGGATATTTTAAAGAAACTGGGACCTTTAAATATTTGTTCCGATACAAAATGCACTCGTGTAGTAGTAGAAAAACCTTTTGGGCACGATCTAAAAAGCGCACAAGAGCTGAATAAACTACTGGCCAGCATGTTTGATGAAGAACAGATTTACAGAATTGATCATTACCTGGGCAAAGAAACCGTTCAAAACATATTGGCATTGCGTTTTGCAAATGCATTGTTTGAACCTATTTGGAACAGGAATTATATAGAACACGTACAAATAACTGCATCAGAAACTGTAGGCATGGAAGGCCGTGGTGCTTATTACGAAACATCCGGTGCATTAAGAGATATGGTGCAGAATCATATTCTGCAACTCATGTGTATGGTGGCTATGGAAGCACCCGTTTCTTTTGATGCCAATGAAATAAGAAATAAAAAAGTAGATGTGCTGCATGCCATCCGCAAAATAACCAACGAGCAGGTGCCGCAATATGCGGTACGTGGCCAATACTCAGACGGATGGATGAAAGGCGAAGAGGTAACTGAATACAGGAAAGAAAAGAATGTAGCACCTAATTCTACCAACGATACTTTTGCCGCAGTAAAATTTTACATTGACAACTGGCGCTGGCAGGATGTGCCTTTTTATGTACGCACTGGCAAGCGCATGCGTGAAAAAGCTACCACCATTACCATACAATTTAAAGCAGCGCCTAATTATGCTTTCCCTCCGGAAGCGGCAGAAACATGGCGCTCAAACAGGCTTACCATTGGCATACAGCCCGAAATGGATATACGCCTGCGCTTTCAATCCAAACAGCCGGGACAGTCAATTACATTAGAACCTGTTGACCTTGCCTTTGCACGCAAAGGCGCAGATGCCGGACAGGAACCAGAAGCTTACGAAACTTTGCTGCTGGATGTAATGGAAGGCAATGCAACATTGTTTATGCGTGCAGACCAGGTAGAAGCAGCCTGGAAAATTGTAATGCCTATTCTTGAAACATGGGCCAATCGTCAGCCGGCAGATTTTCCCAACTATGCACCCAATAGCTGGGGACCCGAAGATGCAGAAGCGTTGATAGCAAGAGATGGTCATAACTGGTTAACACTTTCATCTTCTAAATAAAAACAACAGCATGGAACTACACATTTATAAAGACAACAATGAACTGAGTGTAGAAGTGGCCAAGTGGATGACGGATTATATTGCAGCAACTTTGCAAAAAAAAGACAGGTTTACACTGGTATTATCAGGAGGAGGCACACCGCAAAAATTAAATACTTTACTGGCTGCTTCTCCTTACAAAGAAAAGATAGACTGGAGCAAACTGCATATTTTTTGGGGCGATGAGCGGTTTGTGCCTTACACAGATGAGCGCAACAATGCAAAAATGGCTTTTGATACTTTGCTGGATCATGTGCCTGTTCCTCCTTATCATATTCACCGCATGAGAACAGATCTTAAGCCTGAAGAATCTGCTGCCGAATACGAAAAAACTTTGCTTCATTATTTTCCTACAAATGGAGAAGGTGCTTTTACTTTCGATTTGGTGTTGTTGGGTATGGGCGATGACGGGCATACGCTATCATTGTTTCCCGGAACACATGTCATGCATATAGAAGATAAAACAGTTACTTCACTTTACCTGAAGCAACAGGAAATGTACCGGGTAACCCTAACCGCACCTATAGTAAACAAAGCCGCCTGCGTAGCTTTTTTAGTAAGCGGAGCCGGTAAAGCAGCCGCATTAAAAGAAGTAATAGAAGGCGATTATAGACCCGACACATATCCATCACAGGTAATTAGACCATTGAAGGGGGAATTGCATTGGTTTTTAGACAAGGCAGCTTCTGCTGAGCTTAGCTAATTGGTAGATCGGTTGATTAGTTATTACTTCACATACTATAAAAACAAAGGGCTCCGTTGGAGCCCTTTGTTTTTATAATTTGATCAACCAATCAACTGATCAACTAATATCCTCCGCGTCATACACAATTACTTTTTCCCAAAGCATTGAACATTCTTTTACAAAATTAAGATGTATAGGATCTGTCTGGTAACTATCCTGGTCTGCTTTGTTTTTGAAGAATAAACACCAGGAAACGGCATAAGATCTGTCAATCACATCTCTGTTGGTAGCAGCAGGCTCTCCTATATGAAAACTCTTGATCGTTTTTACGGATGATAGTTTTTTCAAGCCAGCTATTAGTTTGTCTTTATCTTCTTTGCTATCCTTGTTTTTCAACCAGAAATATACATGATGTATAAACAGCCTGTCGGCTGTTCCTGCAGCATTAACAGCAGTGGCGGGTATTGCAGCCAGGCTTGTAATAGCTGCTGCTTTTGTAATAAACTGCCTGCGTGATTGTTTTGCCATAGTAATAATAGTTTTACATGAAGCTTTAAAAAAATACAGGCCATTGTTTTGCAATGGCCCGATGGTTTAAATATTATTCATCAACAGAATCGTATACTATTACCTTGCTCCATAAATGCGAGCATTCTTCTACAAATTTCTTATGCAAAGCATGTACCTGGTATATTTCTTCGTCCTCCAGGTTATCAAACATCAGCATCCATGATAATGAATAAGAACGATCAATTACATCGCGGTTAGTAGCGGCAGGCGTTCCTATCTGGTACATGCCAATAGTTTCTATAACAGTAAGTTTTTGCAAACCTTCTTTCAATTGTTTCAAATCTTCTGCTGAGTCAGGGTTTTTTAGCCAGAAATACACGTGGTGAATAAACATATCCTGTTTTTTAGATGATTACTTAATAGCTTTTAGCCAATCCTGGATGCCAAGATAAATTTTTCCAGCCACAGCTTTGTGAAATTTTGGGTTCAATATTTTCTTTTCGTCTTCTTTATTGCTTAAAAATGCTACTTCTACCAGGCAATTGGGGTATGCTGTAGGCCCATTTAGCGTAAAGTTAAAATTGCCAACATTTCCATATTCTTTAAGGCCCAGGCTTAGCATTTGGTTAAGCACTGCCACTGTTAGAGGCCGGTAACCGATATAGCGATAATAGGTACTGGTACCACTTACTGTATCATTTCCACCAGAGTTCAGGTGAATGCTAATAAGGAAATCAGGGTTGTATTCTTTCAACATAGTGAGGCGTTGAGGCATATCCAGGGTAGTATCTTTTGTCCTGGTCATAAAAGTGCTTTTTACACCCATCTTCTTTAGTTGTTGCTGCAATTGCTGGGCTATTTTTAAGGTGTATTCTTTCTCCAGTACGTGAGAAGTAACACCCGATGCGCCACTGTTTTCTCCACCATGCCCCGGGTCTATTGCTATCCGCATCTTTTTAATATCCAGCAATGCGGGTTGCCTTTTCACTTGTACAATCAATTTGTTTCTTAGTGTATCATAGTAAATGCTATGCCCCCAGTGCTGACTGTGTTTTAATTCAATCGTCACCCGAAACACATCATCTTCAGTCTGTTCGTAATAAACATTTTTTATTTCTTTCGTGGTTTTTAATTGTGTAATCCAATTGGTATTGCTGGTTACGCCAAAAATGTCTACCACTATTTTAGAAGGATTGATTTGTTGCTGACTTTTATACGGCAGCTTTTCATCAAGGTTGATGTTTACATAATCGTAAGCCGAATCTCCGTATACTTTCCAACTGCTGGTAAGATAATAAGGCAATGTTCTTTTGGAAGGAAGACGTTGCACACTGTTCTTGTCTATCCAGGCGCTATGGTATTTTGACAATTGCACTTTGTAATCAATACCAAATGAGTCTATTACTTTTAGAAGAATGTTAGAATCCAGGTAACCCATTTTAGCGCCACCAAGCCTGTCGTCACCAAGACCATATTCAAGGAAAGGAAATTTACCACTTGTTCTAGCCAGGAAATATTTGCTGCTGTCCTGGCCTAAGATGTTTAAACAAAAAAATAAAAGTATTACGCTGGTTGCTGCCTTCATTCAATGAAGATAAACGAAAAATGCGTAAAGAATAGAACGCAGATATTTTACAATTCGTTTGATCTGTTACGACCATTAATCATAACAAATCATCACCATCATAAAAATCTGCGTTCCTTTTTATTCGCGTAAGCGAACTATAATTACAAAGTATATTTATTATCAGCCAGCAACTTAGCTGCAATTCTTCTTCTTGATTCTTTGCCGTTAAATGCGTCAACCTTTGTAAAACGCTTCAGGCCCAGCAGCATCATGCGTTGCTCATCGCCTTCTGCAAATGAATTAACGGCGTCTTTACCATACTTATTAATCTTATCTGCTGCATCGTAGATATAAGTGCGGGCAATGTCAAGCTCAAACTGGCAAGCTGCTTCTCCACGCTGGTCTGTTAATTTCATAGCACGTAACAAAGCACTTTCTGCATTGAAGGTTTCAATAGCCATGTCAGCAATGTGCATTAATATTTCCTGCTCGCCTTCAATCTTAGCCATTAGTTTTTGTACGGCTGCACCAGCGGTCAATAAAATTGCTTTCTTAAATCCGGCAATTGCTTTTTTCTCTTTAGCAAACGGTGCATCATCACCGCTTCCAAAATCTGGTATAGCCATTAACTCCTTTTGTACACCCATTGCCGCACCCATCAAATCCAACCTGCCTTTCATCGCACGTTTCAAGACCATGTCCACAGTAAGCAAACGATTGATTTCATTGGTGCCTTCATATATACGGTTGATGCGGCTATCGCGGTATGCTTTAGAAATAATGTATTCATCACTGAAGCCATTGCCGCCATGTATCTGCACACCTTCGTCTACTACAAAATCAAGCATCTCGCTGCCAAATACTTTTAGCATGGCGCATTCAATTGCATATTCTTCGGCACCACCCAGCAATGCCTCATAAAAAGGCTTGCCTGCAGCTACCAGTTCATTTTCTTTATCGTCAATCCATTTTGCAGTACGATAAAGCGCAGATTCTGCTACCCATATTTTGATGCCCATATCTGCAATCTTCGATTTGATAGCACCAAAATTGGCAATAGGTGTTTTAAACTGCTCGCGGGTATTTGCGTATTCAATTGAAGTAGTGGCAGCTCTTTTAGCGCCACCCATTGCTGCAGCACAAAGTTTCAACCGGCCAATGTTAAGAATGTTGAATGCTATAACGTGCCCTTTGCCTGCTTCGCCCAATAAATTTTCTACAGGCACTTTGCAATCCTGGAAATACAATTGAACTGTTGATGATCCTTTAATACCCATTTTATGTTCTTCCGGTCCCTGGGTAAAACCTTCAAACCCACGCTCTACTATAAACGCAGAAAATTTATCGCCATCAATTTTTGCAAACACGGTGTATACATCTGCAAACCCACCATTGGTAATCCAGCATTTCTGTCCGTTTAAAATATAGTGCTTGCCGTCTGCACTTAGTTTAGCAGTTGTTTTTGCACCCAATGCATCGCTGCCGCTATTGGGTTCAGTTAAACCGTATGCACCTTTCCACTCACCGGTAGCCAGTTTGGTAACGTATTTTTCTTTCTGTGCATCAGTTCCAAAATATAAAATAGGTAATGTGCCAATGCCCGTATGCGCCGCCACTGCCACTGAAAAAGAAAAACCACCACCTAATGCTTCATTTACCAAGGTTGAAGTGATAAAATCTTTTCCTAAACCACCTAAAGCTTCTGGTATGGAGACACCCAGCAAGCCTTGCTCTCCCGCTTTTTGTACCAGGCCTGGCATAAGACCGGGCTCCAGTTTATCAATCCTGTCTATTACCGGCAGCACTTCTGTATCAAGAAATGTAGCACACATATCCTTTACCATTTGCTGCTCTTCGTTATAATCTTCGGGGATAAAAACATCAAACGCGGTGCTTTCTTTTACCAGCCATTCACCACCTTTCAGTGCATTTGAATTTTGTGTTGTAGTACCCATAGAAATG
Source organism: Chitinophagaceae bacterium (assembly GCA_047602295.1). Taxonomy (GTDB): domain Bacteria; phylum Bacteroidota; class Bacteroidia; order Chitinophagales; family Chitinophagaceae; genus JACMLD01. The sequence continues at coordinate 6,432,889 of JASGHP010000001.1, forward strand.
TTTTTTAAAAGTGAACGATTTTATTTACAATGGAACAGGTTAGTTGTTACTTAAGGTTGTCGTATACTATTTGCAGCACCGATTTGCAGACATCAATTTGATCCGGCGGTACAAACTGCAAGGCTTCATTGAGGGTTTCTTCTGCCAGGCCCATGGTTTGTTCCTGTAGTGTAAGGGCTTCCGGCGTCAGGTAAATCATATTGATACGCCTGTCTTCTTTAGAAGAAACGCGTTTCACCAGGTTTAGCTTTTCCAGGTTGTCTACCAGGCGGGTAATGCTTGGTTTATCCCTGAAGGTGTAATTGCAAAGCTCCTGCTGACTTTTACCATCTTCTTTCCATAAATGATATAAAACACTCCATTGCTCAATGGTAATGCTCAGGCCGGCTGCATTGAATTTCTTCTGCAACCTGCGGGCAATAGCGGTAGATGCTTTGCCTGTGATAAAGCTGTATAGCTCTCCTCTTTTAAATTGGTTGTTTGGCATATAGTTAGATAAACAACTATATAAATGTAGTGGTAAGTTTTGGGATTGCGAAATTTCTGGCAGGCATTTTTTTGAAAAAAAATCATAATATGATAAAGTCCGGAACCGTCCGTCTAAGTATATTTGCCTATCCCCAAAATCGCACTCCTCTAGAATAATTCCGCCTTAGCCTAGTCATTTTATTACTTATCAAAACGCTGTTTATGAGAAATCGGCTATGTGCTGCTTTTTGTCTATTTTTTTTGTTTTCGGTATCTGCAAGCAAGGCTCAAAAAAAACTAGTAATTATAGGTTCTTCAACATCCGCTTGCTATTATAATCCCACGTATTATACTTTACCTTATCAGGATTGCTATGTAGGCAGGCTTCAGACTTATTACAATGCAGTGGCACCACTCGATACTATTATTGATGGCGACATTGCAAAAGGCGGCACCAATTGCTATACAGGTATGCCTAGCAGTTATATATCTCCGTATGCAGCTCCCTATCAACCCGATCCGGCTTATAATATAACCAAAGCATTATCATTAAGCCCAGATGTAATATTGGTAAACTATCCTACCAATGGCTATGATGTATTATCTGTAACAGATATTTTATTCTGTCTTCGTACTATAAGGGATTCTGCAAATGCAAAAGGAGTTCCCTGTTTTGTAACAACTTCACAACCGCGTACCAGCGCTAATTTCAACACGAGTGTTATGAAAGCAAAACTGGCTGAACTGAAAGACAGCATATTGCTAGAATTTGGACGATTTGCCATTGATTTTTATAACGGTCTATACACCCCTGCTGACAGTTCACTGCTTTATGACCAAGGCGATCATATTCATATGACCGCTGATGGCCATGCTATACTAGCCCAAAGAGTTATTAGCAAAAATGTTTTCGCAAGCTCTTTGTTGCCAACCAAGTTTTTACAATTCAATACCGTATATAAAAACAATACAAATATTGTAAGCTGGACTACGGCTACGGAAACAGATGTTGAGAGTTATGAAATACAACGCAGTGGAGATGGAATAGGCTTTGCAAAAATTGGATCGGTGCCGGCTACTAACAATGCTAGCACTAATCAATACCGTTATACAGATAATAATCCTTTGCTTGGATGGAATTATTACAAAGTAATCAGCGTTGATAAAGATGGTAAAAAACAGGCTTCAGCTATTATGAGCGTCCAGGTTAATACCAATGGCAAGTTAATGCTCTCTAAAATATTTGCCCGCAGTGCTACAGAAGTTGTGGTAGAAACACAGGGCAACGAAACACAACAAGCCGAACTGCAATTGATCAACAACATGGGCATGCCTGTGAGCAAAAAATCAATCATTATAAATGCTGGTACTAATGCTATTTACCTGCAAACACCTTCACTTGCCAATGGCATTTATCATGTAAAATTGGTTACAAATAAAGAAACATTAACGGGTTCGTTTATTAAAGCGAATTGATAAAGCAAATGCGCTGAGCTATTAATGCCTTATCTTGCCGGCTATGATGGTATCTTTTTACATAGCCATTTTTTTATTGTTGGGTTATGGCCTGCTATTTCAATTTTACAGTAGCTGGTGGAAAGAAGCACCCGATTTTAATGCTGGCAATTTTACGCCAACCATAAAAATTTCTGTTATCATTCCTGCAAGAAATGAAGCCGAAAATATTGCTGCCTGTTTACAAAGCATCAGCCATCAAAATTATCCTGCGCATTTATTACAGGTGATAGTAGTAGATGATAATTCTTCTGATGAAACTTATAACATTGCCAACAATGGCAGCTATGGAAGCTTGCAGGTAATCTGTACAAGATTAGAACCAAAACAAAATAATACAGCACCAAAGAAAAGAGCTATAGAGACTGGCATCAGTATGGCCTCAGGGGAATTGATTGTAACTACTGATGCAGATTGCCTTGCTCCATCCAACTGGTTATTTAACATTGCAGCCTTTCACCAACAATCTGGCAATGTATTTATAGCCGCACCGGTTAAAATAACTGCAGGCAAATCTTTATTATCAAAATTTCAGGCGTTGGATTTTTTAACCATGCAGGGCATTACGGCTGGTGCAGTATTCAAACGCTTTCATAATATGTGCAATGGCGCCAACCTTGCTTATGAGAAAAAAGTTTTTCATGCAGTGGATGGCTTTACAGACATAGACAATATTGCCAGCGGAGATGATATGCTGCTAATGAATAAAGTGGCTAAAGCATTTCCACAACAGACCGGCTATTTAAAATCTGCTGAAGCAGTTGTAAGTACTTTACCTGCCGCTAACTGGAAAGCATTTTTTCAACAACGCATACGCTGGGCAAGCAAAGCCACTCATTACCGGCAGCCCCGCATGTTTTTTACTTTATTGCTGGTATATCTTACCAATCTTTTTATTTTTTGTTTCCTGGTAATAGGCTTTTGGCAAAAAACAGCGTGGCTGTATTTTTTACTTCTGTGCGTGGCAAAATTTTGTATGGAGGTATTTTTTGTGAAAGAAGTGGCAGACTTTTTCAAACAGTCGTCATTATTACTTTACCTGTTACTCTTGCAACCTTTGCACATTATTTACATTGTAGTTTCCGGTTTCCTGGGTCAATTTAAAAGTTATGAATGGAAAGGGCGCAAGTTGAAATAATCTTCTCATTAAGTTATCGTATTTTCATTTCATGCCCTTAAGCGAATCAATACAAAAAGCAGCATGGCGCAGGTTGAAGAAAAATAAAGCTGCGGTGTTTGGTATGTGTATAATAGCACTGGCTGTGCTTACAGCTATCTTCTCATACTTTATTGCTCCGGATAACTCTGCTTTTGCCAATAGAATGACGGTGGAAATTGGCGGCAAAAAACCAGGATATACACAACGATTTCTCCTTATCAAAAATGACAATCAAAATAACCAGGGCAATTTCTTTACACACCTGCTTTATGGTTTTCCTGAGAAAGCAACATGGCTTCCCATTGTTAGTAGTGAAGTAAAAAATGATAGCCTTATCGTGCAAAAATTTATAGACGATGGCGTGGAAGAAAGGATGCCATTCGCCAATGCGCAAATACCCGGCTATACTATTGTTAGCAAAAAGTTTTTACTAGGCACTGATAAATATGGAAGAGATATTGCCAGCAGACTGATTGTTGGAACAAGGGTAAGCCTGAGTGTTGGATTGATAGCAGTAATTATCTCTCTTACATTGGGCATTGTGTTGGGTTCACTGGCTGGCTATTATGGTGGCAAAACAGATGATATTATCATGTGGTTTATCAATGTTATCTGGAGCATTCCAACTTTGTTGCTGGTATTTGCCATTACATTTTTATTGGGTAAAGGCTTTTGGCAGGTATTTGTAGCAGTAGGTCTTACCATGTGGGTAACAGTAGCAAGAATTATACGCGGGCAGGTTTTAGGTGTAAGAGAGCTGGAGTATGTAGAAGCTGCCCGTGCTTTGGGTTATAAACAAAGCAGGATTATTTTCAGGCATATACTGCCCAATATTTTGGGACCTGTGCTTGTGGTAAGTGCGTCTAATTTTGCTTCTGCTATTGTAATAGAAGCGGGATTAAGTTTCTTAGGAGTAGGTGTGCAACCACCACAACCAAGTTGGGGATTGATGATTAAAGAGAATTACAATTTCATTATCACACATAACCCGATGCTGGCATTGGCTCCGGGTTTTGCCATTATGCTGTTGGTGCTTGCATTTAATTTGTTGGGCAATGGGTTAAGAGATGCATTGGATGTAAGGTAGCCATTAGCTATAAGCTTTTAGCTACTAGCTACAAGTCTTCCTCCGTAAAAAACTTTTATATCGAATGCATGCTCCACAGAAAGTCTTGAAGCTTGAAGCTTATAACTTGTAGCTGTATTCCAACTATTTCTTAGAATAACGATAAGAGCCCGACCATGTATTGCTGGATTGTGAAAGTGAGGTAACCGTAATTGTTACTACACAGGTAACGCCGCTGGGCGTATTGGTAATTGTATAATCATTCTGTGGTGCCGTAGAATTGCTGGTAGCAGAGAAGAAAGCAGTTGTTCCTCCATCTTGCATTGCGTTTACAACAATCTTTACGCCTTTAGCTGGCATAACAGAAGTTATCTCCACTTTTAATGGAAAATCCGGACCAAGAATATTAAGGTTGTTAGATTTATTGGCAGGTGTTGTTTCTACCGTAAGATAGGGCTCGCTATCTGTTTTACTTTTTTTGCAAGATAAAAAACCGGTAAAAACCAAGGCAATCATTGAGAGAGCTAGAACAAGTTTTTTCATAGTAGATTAGTTGATGGATATTTTCAGGATATTGGATGCACTACACCGTACGGCTTTAAAACGTTCCCGGACTGGTTTTATTTTTCCTTTTCGTCGTATACATGCACATTGCGTGAAAAGCTTTCATCGAGGGATATAAAGGTTTCAGTTCTTTCTATACCCTTTATTTTCTGCAATTCGTCGTGCAGTATAAAACGAAGCTGGTTAATGTCCCGACAAACTATTTCAGCAAACATGCTGTAATTGCCTGTGGTGTAGTTCAGCCTTACGATTTGTGGGATATTACGCAATTCTTTTGCCACAAAATCATATAAAGAGCTTTTTTCTAAATAAATTCCAATAAAAGCGATAACATCGTAGCCTAACTGTTTAATATCTACATTCAGTTTTGTACCTTTGACAATTCCGGCATCCTGTAGTTTTTTGATGCGTACATGAATAGTGCCGCCGGAGACAAAGAGCTTTTTCCCCAAATCTGCATACGATATGCCTGCATTTTCCATCATTTCCTGGATAATTTGCAGGTCCAGTTTGTCAAGATTTAATTTTGCTCCCATTTTACAATTGATATTTAAGGTTATTCTACAATTTAAGCAATTTTTTTATATAATATCTAATTTTAAGAAAAAAATCTTAAAATATTTTCAACATATTGGGTATTTTGTTTAATATTGCACTGTTATCGTTCTTTAACACTGTGGGGTGATGAAATCTTTGGCAGACATGCCCTCTTGTCTCGGGGGTGGGGGTCACAGGATAAACGTAGCATAGAGCCGGGCAGGTAGCAATACTCGCCCGACCAGGGTCGACCACTCAACTTTGTGCTATGGCTAACTGCCCCGTGGAGGTTCGACTCCTCCCCCTACAGCTCACAAACCCGTATTAAACAGGATACTCCTTTTAGTACGGGTTTTTTATTTGCGCCGTTTTATTCTAACCAACTTTTTATTAGCTCTCTCTTTCTTCAAATCATCATGGCATTTTTTACTGAATCGGTAAAAAACACCATAAAACCCATCAATTGTGTTTTACAGCCGCAACGCACTGGTATAAATTTGTACCATCAATCTAGCAAAAAGATGGGCAAGCAAAAAATACCTGTTTACGATATCTGCAGCCTTTCAAAAAATCATTTTCAACCCAGTGATTTATTGGTAGAACGATTTGGCGAGTACCTGAAAAGACATTCACCAGATCTGCATAAAGCACACAGGCATTCGTTTTATCATCTTGTACTTTTTACAAAAGGCTCTGGTACCCACACAATAGATTTTACACGTTTTGATGTAAAGCCTTTCGAAATTTATTTTATGGCGCCGGGCCAGGTACATAGCTGGCATTTTGAGAGCGAAACAGACGGCTATATCATCAACTTTTCAGAAAGCATTTTTCGTTCTTTTTTATTAAACCCAGACTACCTTGAACGCTTTTCTTTTTTTAATGGCATTGGCGAAGAAGGCGTTTGTCACTTGCCAACAAATGTTCATGATAAAGTATTGCAATTACTGGAAGATATATTGAAAGCAACAACCAGTGAAGGCGAATATCAACCTGACCTGGTAAGATTGTTATTGCTACATCTTTTTATTACTGTAGAAGAAGTTTGTAATAAAAAGCCCGCAAGGCCGGTGCAGGTACAACAGCAAATGCTGCTCAAAAATTTCAGGCGATTAATTGACCAGCATTATAAATCGCTTAAACTGCCAAAAGAATATGCATCGCTGCTATACATAACACCCAATCATCTTAATGCTATTACGCAAGATCTGTTAGGCAAAACAGCAGGCGATTTAATAAGACAAAGAATCATTCTTGAAGCAAAGCGTTTGCTCATCAATGCCGGCCTTACAGTAACGGAAATTGCTTTTGCACTCAACTTCAGCGATAACTCTTACTTCAATCGTTTCTTTAAAAAGAGCGAAGGCATTACTCCTGATGAATTTCGAAAACAATACATTCAAGCATAAAAGATTTTATTATGGCTACTGAAACTATTTTACAAGCAAGCGATGTTAACAGCAATAAAGAAGAGAATGCAAGTGTGTTAAATCTATTGACATGCAAATGCCCCCGCTGCAGAAAAGGAAATATGTTTAATGATGGTAATCCATGGCATATAAAAAACACCATGAAGATGAATAAAACCTGCCCGGTATGCGATCAACCATTAGATATAGAGCCAGGTTTTTATTTTGGTGCAGGCTATGTTAGCTATGCATTAACGGTTGCTATTAGCGCTGTTACGTTTGTGTTATGGTGGAAGCTGGTTGGTTTCGCAAATGAAAACATGCTTCTTTACTGGCTGGTATCAAACGCTGTATTCATGCTTTGCCTGCAACCATATCTTATGCGTGTTTCAAGAACAGGCTGGCTGGCTTTTTTTGTTCGGTATGATAAAAACTGGAAAATTAATCCGCCTAAAAAACTTGAAAGAACAAATAAGGAACAGGAAAATAATTGGTAACCCTTTTAAAGCATTTGTTGATCTTCTCCTGCATTTCGGGATTTCTTTCTACATTCTTTGATGAATGATTGGTTGTTAATTGCAAATTTCTACGTTCATTCCTCATAAATAAACAGCGGCACAATGATTGTAAAAATTAAGATGAGGCTTATTGCAAAGCCTTAGCGTTTACTAAACGCTATTGAATAATCAATCATTATTTTTATGAGTTCATTTAGCATCATGTATCATCATGAACCCATTGCAGTAAAACCTGTAGACGCGGGTGCAACAGAAACTTATCACCTGCAGTACAAAGACGGCCGCTGGCTGTTAATAGAAAAAAGACCCGATGATTCAAAAACTGTAGCCACCTTTAATGACAATATTAGTTATAGTACTTCTTTTGTATGGACGATAGCTGAAAAATCTGAAGGGCCGGATTGGGTTAATACAGAGCAGTTGCAGGTAATTGCAGAGTTGATAAGTGTGAAGCGCAATGCATTACACGAAACTGTACATGCTGCATAAAATCCAGCCTCATCCAAATAGAGTATCTTTACTGAACAGGATTATTCCTCATCCCTTATCAATATAGATTATGTCATTGGATGATATTCATATTTGTTGCCCTAAATGCAAATGGGAACCAGATGGTCAGCCTTATTGGCAATGCACTTGTGGTACAGTGTGGAATACTTTTTCTACAGCAGCACATTGCCCCGGTTGTGGTAAAGTGTGGGAGCATACACAATGCATACAACATGCAGGCGGCTGCAATGCTTTTAGTTTGCACCTGGACTGGTACAAAGGCCTGGATGATGTGATAGAAAAATTAAAAGAAGAAATAAAAGATTCAATAGTAAATACTGTATAAGTTTTTCTTACTTCTCAAACACAACCGCATCTGAATTAGCACCTAGTGTTGCTAACACGGCAGAAATATCAGTTATCATTGCATCCGGACCACAGATGTAAAAATGCTTTTTAAAATCAGTTACATGTTGTTGAAGAAAACTTTTGTTGATCGGCCCTTCCAGGTAACCAGCTTTCTTTTCTTTTGTCAGTATTAATAAAGCATCGTTGCCCAGCATTTCTTTCAACTCTGTTTCACAAATAACATCTGCCTGTGTTCTGTTAGAGAAAAACAGTTTATTACCAGCAAGCTTTTTCTCTTTGTGTAATTGTCTTAGTATGGCAAGAAATGGTGTAATGCCTGCGCCACCAGCTATAAAATAGCCTGGACCTTTGTAAGCAATAGCGCCCCATACATCGTGAATGATCAATTCATTGCCCGGTTTTAGATTGTGCAATGCATCTGTTACACCTTTATGTTCCGGGTAACGTTTTATAGTAAATTCCAGGTAAGGATCGGTAGCGAGACTTGTAAAAGTAAAAGGTCTTAACTCAGCTTTCAACTCATCTGTATTTATAGCAACATCAGTAGCCTGCCCCGGAATGAATGCATATCCCGCAGGTTTTTCTATTCTAAAACTTTTTACACGATTGGCTACTTCTTTTGTCTCTATTATCTTAACAATGTATTCCATAAAAGAAATTTATGAATGAAATAATGCACACAGAAACATAAACAATAAGCAGACCTAAAAATTAACTGCTACTGTTTTTACAAGTTAACACAAAGAAGAAAATATAGTTGAAGGGAAATAATAGAAGCTTAGAAAGAAAGTTGTGTTGCCCTTTTTCCCCTGGCGATAGCACGTTCCTTTTTCCAGTTACGCACATCCTCTACCATACGGTCTAGAAATACTGCACCACTAAGGCTCCAGTAAGCACCGTTGTAATTGTAAGTTTTATCCTGCTGGTAAATACTGGTTCGATAACCTGCCATTGCATTAATGCCAATCCAGCGAAGAAACTGCAAATGAAATAGTGGTGGAAGTTTGAGATTTACAGAAAGCCCTGCACCCAGAGGAATAATCAATGCATTGTTTTTTGCAGACACCTGGTTGCTTTTCTGGCTTTCATTGTATTGTACCGTGCGGCCATAACCGGTTTCAAAAACAAGACTGGTTTCCCATAAATTCCTGCGCATCAGATATGGCTCGTAGTAAACTGTGCCCAGGTATAATTTTTTATGAACAGTATATGGTTCAGAGGCTAAAATTCCGGAAGAAGCATTAGGTGCGGGTATTACAACATCGCTCGCTTCATTCATATAATACCCGCCAATACCAGTTTTAAATTTATCATTGATCAGTACACCCACACGGTATCCCCAAACATTTTGTACCTCGTTGGGTGTATAATAAAAACGCTGATCAAAATCTGTGGTAGGCTTAATGGAAATGGAGGCAGGCTTATCCTGCGAAAATGCGGTATGGCCTATACAAAACGTAAAAAGGCTTGCAAATAATGATATTTTAAGGGGTTTTAAGGGCACGGGCTATTGGAATACATTTATTGCGCAAGGTTTAAACGCCGGAAAATTGAATTTATTTGTCGTTTGCCGCAATTGAGATGTTAATGGCAGATCCATTAGCAGCTGATAAATTCCGGGTAATTATGCCAGCAATGGCCTGGCGGTTTTACATTTGCAGCTATTATGGGACATAAGAAACTCATTCGTTTTGAAGCTATTAAAGGGTTTGCCAATGTGTTGCAATACCCTCAAAACATGCGGGGTAATTGGCACGAATTCTTTAAAAACCAGCACCCGCTGACACTGGAACTGGCTTGCGGCAAAGGTGAATATACAGTGGGACTGGCTGCTTTACACCCGCAGCAAAACTTTATTGGTATAGACCTGAAGGGAAACCGCATTTATGTGGGTGCTAAAAAATGCCTGGAACAAGGGTTGACAAATGCCGCTTTTCTTCGCTCACAGATTGATAAGCTGGGTGATTATTTCGCCAAAGGCGAGGTGGCTGCTATATGGATTACATTTCCAGACCCGCAATTGCGCACATCCAAAGCAAAGAAAAGATTAACCCATCCAAAATTTTTGCGGCTGTATCAACAAATACTTGCACCCGGTGGTTTAATACATCTTAAAACAGACTCACCGGATTTGTACCAGTTTACCAAAAAAATAATTGAAGCTTATCACTTGGAAGTATTGGAAGATTTTGATAACCTGTATGCACAACCGCAAATATCGGCAGAGCTGCAGATTAAAACACATTACGAAGGATTGGATATTGCCGGCAGCAACCGAATACATTATTTACAGTTCAGGTTGCCGCAAACTCCGCTTCCGGATATTGACAAGCAATTGCAGGAACAACTAAAAATAGATGAGGCCGAACCAACCATTGAAAGAGGGAATTGATTTCTATTATAACGAAAATGGCTTGCTGGTATTTACAGAAAAATATTTGCAAGAACGTGGTTATTGTTGTGGCAATGGATGCAAACACTGTCCCTATAAGTATGAAAATGTGCCGGAACCAAAAAGAACGGAATTACTAAAGAGAAGTGGTAAGTTGTAAGTGATAAGTTTTAAGTAGCTGCAATTTTAAAGCTGCAGACTACAAGCCGTTAGCGATAAGCTTTTATCTGTTAACGGTTCATGCTTGCAGCTTGAAACTAGTAGCTAGTAGCCTCCTACTTACCCCTTGCTGCCAGTAGCTTGTCGCTTAACTTACCACTTAAAACTTATTACTTAAAACTAAAAAGCTATGCCTGCAAAAAAGAAAGCCGCTCCTAAAAAGGAAAAACCAAAAGCTATCAATCCTTCTGGCAAAAAAGAAGTTTCTTTTTTTGAACTGGTGTATGAAGTAGCCAGGCAAATACCAAAAGGCAAAGTAACGTCTTATGGCGCCATTGCCAATGCGTTGGGTACTAAACTTTCTGCACGTATGGTGGGTTGGGCTATGAATGGCGCCGGAACTGTGAAACCCAAAGTACCTGCACACAGGGTGGTAAACCGCAATGGCATGCTAAGCGGCAAACATCATTTTGGTGGCAATAAAATGGAAGAGCTGCTGAAAAAAGAAGGCATAAAAGTAAAGAATGATACAGTGGTAGACTTTGAAAAGAAGTTTTGGGACCCGGCTGAGTTGATGTTTGATTGAGTGGTGAATGAAACTTTGTTTTTAAAACCCTGAAATTAAAATGCCCAACCGCAAGATATTCGGTTGGGCATTTTCAATTCTATGCGTGTCAACAAAAAATAACAATTGTCTATTTAATTCACCGTAATTAATAACGGTTGGAACAATGTTTTTTTCAATTGCGCTCTTCCAATAAACTGGTTTTTATTGAACTTGTCAAACTGAGTTGGAAATACTTTTACATCTTCGTCTCTTGTATCAAATAAAATTTCTTTTGTTAGTTTTCCGGCTTTGTCCAATTTGGCAACTACCAACTGGCCACCTTTTCCATCAATGTGTTTAGCAGGCTCATCATCTGTTTCCAATTCTAAATTCTTTTTATTATCCAGGAACAGGAAATAATAACCTGCTGCATCTGTAATTAGTTTAAAGCCCATGCTACCCGTACCATCAGAACCTGTTTGTCTTTTAGGAATTTTTCTGAACCATTCCATCTTACCTGAAGCACCGCTAATTTTTGCAGCATACATATTGTTGTAGAGGTAGGTATAATAGGTAGATGAAGATCCGCTTGAGCTGGTATATGTTCTGGATGTAACTTTATAATCCTCCAATGCAACAAATATGCCTCCATCAGGATCTGCAATAATGTTTCTTATATAAATATTGGTGCCCTCATAATCATCTGCTTTTTCCATTTTCTTTACCGTTCTTCTGGACTCGTATTTTTCCATCTCATCTACAGGAAACTCATAATAACCATCTCTGAATTTTGTCAGTTTGCCATTTTCAATACGGGCCAGGAAAATTCCATCAGTTCCGCCTCTAACATACTTCTTGCTATAACTAAAAGCAACTACCATATCATGTGTAGGGCTTTCAATCAATGAAGGTTCGTTTACAAAATAATCGTCTATCCTTACGGGTATTTTTAAAATGTTTTTGTTGCCCTTCATAAACTCCATCAATTCATATTGGTAACCCGGCTTGCCTGTTGCTTTATCAACTTCTTTACGCCTATCACTATCATATACTTTTGCCAGCATGTAGGCATTGCCATTGCCATCAATAGAGAAATCAGAATTGTCCATTACAGCTTCTGTATAAGGCATGGTATATTCATTGCCCCAAATTTTATTCATGTTCTCATCAAATACCTGCAAGCCAATCTTGTCGTAACTTTTTTTGTCATTCTTTTCTTCAGGGTTGAAACGGTAAGAAACAAGCAATAATTTTTTATCCGCATCATACCTGAAATTGTATTTGCCGGTTACTTTATAGCTGTAAAAACCTGTCATGGCTGCATACGTGCCCGCAAGTTTTGTATTCTCCAGCATTTTATGATTGCTTTCTACAATTTTACCATTTTTTACATCCAGCTTGTCGTAAAAAAGCAATTCCTTTCCGGCATCTTTATCCCAGTCGCTATGTATCCAATAATATTTTCCCTGCATGGCTACCACTTCTTCTGTATTAAAGTTCCTGGTTACTGAAAGGTCAACTGGCCTTTCAGCTGTTTTACGAAGAGATTGCGGATCGAAACGAAGAAAAGTAAGTTCTTCTTTTTTTAGAGAAAGGTTTACAATTCCATCCTGATCACTACCCACAAAAGCAAGGTCTTCTGTCTTTCGAGGCAAATCATACTCCTGCCCCATCTTAAAAGAGAATTTATTGGTTTGTGCATGAAAAAGAAGGGGAGAAAAACAAATAAAGGATAAGAGTAAATGCTTCATGATAATTAAGGTTTCTTTTTGGTTGCCTGTAGGAACGTATGAGTAAGAAAATAATTGCTTCCTAGCAACAGGTTTAATCAAAATATAAAATATTGCGTAAATGCCAGCAGTATTGCTTCAGCCGGGTGATTGATTCTATTAGGGAAAATTGCAGAGCAGCCAAAAGCTCCTCAACGAACCAAAAGATGAACGTAATGCGACCCCGACCAAGAGGTACGGGGCACAGCGCAACGATGCTCTCTAAAGTACGAATGCTGGTATCAAAAAAATTATTGCAGACTATCCACTTCTTCCTCGCTCAATTGCAGGTGCAGCATTGTTTTTAACCTTGAGGGCATTTGCAATGCAAAGAATAAAATAAGCGCAACGGCCAATGCTACAAATGCATAATTGCCGGTAAGAAAGAAACAGATAATGGAGAATAAAGAAGGGGCTTCCAACGTGGCCCATTGTATAATGCTTGCAGCACGGTATTGTTCTGTTTTATCTTCTAACTTTTCGGCATCCCGTATGGCCAATAATTTGTTTTTAAATGTTTTGGTTGCAAAAAAGCAGGCTACAAAAGCTATTGCCACTGCAGCCACCTGCAATGCTTTATCAAGACTTGCAGCAGGCGCACTCATCGCCCTTACCTGTTTTAAAAAAATAACTATCAGCAAAAATGCTGCTTGCCCAGCCAGTAATGCTGTGTGCAGAATTTTTAATGACTTTAGGTAAGATCCGGGTTGTGGCATAGCTTAATGATAATAAGGACTAATGAATAAGTAAACCAATACACCAGTCATAGACACATAAAACCAGATAGGCCAGGTAATGCGGGCCAGCTTTTTGTGCTGCGGAAATTCGTTTATCAATGCACGATAAGCTGTAAATAAAACAAACGGCATAATGATAGCCGCCAAAAAAACATGGGTTATCAGTATAAAAAAATACAAATAACGAATAGCGCCAACACCTCCGTATTTGGTATCTCCTGCAAACAGGTGATGACATACATATGAAAGCAGGAAGATAAGTGAAAGAATCATTGCAATAACCATCAACAGCTTGTGCAATTTGTATTTACCAGATTTAACTGCTACAAGTGCCGCAGCCAATAAAACAGTTACAATGCTATTGATAACTGCATTGATGCTGGCAAAAATATGCACGTTGAAGCCCAAATCTACTTTAAGGTGAATAGCTCCCATTAAAGCCACCGCAAGAAAAATTACCACACTAAAAATCCAGATAAGCCTGGATGCTTTCTTATCATCTTTTTTGAAAACCGGGTCTAACACATTATTCAGCTCCATTGTAAAATTTTGGTTTGCGGTTAATAAACATAAATATCACCACTGCTACAATCACAATAATAAATATGGGCCATATAGCAGCCACTTCAGTAAACAAAAGCGATTTCTTTGTTTTATCTGTTTCCAGCATCAGCAATACAATATCATTGCTAAGCTTTGCCAATGAAGAATCATCCAATCCATTGTAGTAGCCTCTTACAATGCGGTTTTTATCAAGCAATGTAAAACGGCTGGTATGCACGAAAGATGAATCAATAACATCGTCATTGTATTTGTCTACTTTCAATTCTTCAAAAGCAAAATCGTAAATAGTTTTTTTAGGGCCCGTCAGCAACCACCACGAATCGGGATTGACGCCATACTTGTCTGCATATTTTTTTATTACAGGTACTGAATCCCTTTCCGGATCTACAGAAAAAGAAAGCAACTGTACAAAGCTGGTATCTGCATATTTTATGTTGTCCTGTTTTTTGATGGCATCCTGCAGTTTCTTCATGTTGTGTGTAAGTGCAGGGCAAATAGAACCGCAATGAGTAAAAAAGAAATCAAGCACCAATACTTTCCCTTTTAATTGATCAAGGGTTACTGTATCGCCTAATTGATTGAGAAGGGTGATGTTTTTTGCCCGATGCCAAACAGTATCACTGGTTTCTTTACCGTCTTTTACACGGGTGATAATAGAATCATCGTAAAACCTGCGGGGCATAACTACTGCTTCGTCTCCAAAATGTTTTACCAGCAGGTAGCTAACCAGCGGAAGTAGGATGGCCAGGCACAATGCCAGCAATGCTTTCTTACTCACAAATCTTCTGTTTTAATAAAAAACCATCGCCCTGGGGCAATGGTTGATGAAATGAAAATAATATTTTAAAGCACCAACGCTTATTATTCAATCGATCCCGGTTTCTTTGCTTCTTCTTTTTTCTCAGGAGCTTTTTCTTTGCTTTTCTCAATATGTTCCCTGTCGTATCTATTGCGCAGGTTTTTATAAGAACTTCCGTCCCACAAAAACGCACCGATAAACCACAAGAACAGCAAAGAAGGAATTGCAATGGTAAGTATCAGGTTTCTTACTTCGTGACCCAAATGCATAAATTCTGCTACAATAAAAAACGCTTTGGCCAAAGTAAGTATGATAAACACGCCGTTTAGAAGGTGTTTTACTACATGAGCATTTTCAGAACCTTCAAAGAATTTATAGTAACCAATTGCCAATATCAACTCAAAAACGGTGATGTACAAAAGTATGCGAAAGGTTCTCCAGATCGCCTTCGTATCAAATGTATGCGCATCATCCTGATGCAGTTCTGCTGTGCCGTGTACGTTTTCCATAATTATTTTTTAAACGCGAATGAACGCTTATATCACTAATGGACGCGAATAACGCGAATACTTTTTTTAATGTTTTAGAACAGATAGAAACAGGTAAATACAAATACCCAAACCAGGTCTACAAAGTGCCAGTACAAACCAGCTTTCTCAATCATCAGGTAATGACCTCTTCTTTCAAATACACCTTGCCATGTCATTATAAACATGATGATATTAATAACAACACCAGAGAATACGTGAAAACCGTGGAAGCCTGTAATGGTAAAAAAGAAATTGGTAAAGTTGGTGCTTGATTGAGAGCCGTCAATATTCATAAAAGGATTTCTGCCCCACCACGCACCTTCGCTGTGCAGGTGTGTCCATTCCCAGGCCTGGCAACTTAAAAAGGCAATACCACCTAAGATGGTCCAGGCCATATAAGTAAGCACTTTCTTTTTGTTATTTGCATGTCCTGCACCTACGGCCAACACCATGGTTACAGAACTCATGATCAAAATAAAAGTCATCAAACTTACAAACGCCAGCGGAATAGGCATTTCACCCTGCACACCGGGGAAGGTACGGAACACTTCATTGGGGTCGGGCCAGCTATTGCTGGAAAAACGGATGGTGCCGTAAGAAATCAGGAATGCACCAAAAGTAAAGGCATCGCTCATCAGAAAATACCACATCATTAATTTGCCATACTCTACATTGAAGGGGCTTTTACCACCACTCCACCATTTTCTGTCTGCCGTAATTGTTTGTGACATGTGCGTTGTTTAAAATAAGTTCTGAATTTAAAATATCGCCTGTTAAACTACTCTTCTCTTTTAAAAAACCTGTTTATTGAACCAATATAAAAAAGATAAACAGGTAAACCCAAAGTACATCTACAAAATGCCAGTAGGTGGTTGCTACTTCTATTGGCACTGCATTGTAGTTGCGTATCCTGCTGCTCAATGATCTAAAAAATAATACCAGCAATGTTATAACACCGCCCAAAACGTGCAAGGCGTGCAAACCAAAAATGATGATAAAAAATACACCACCTCCTGAACCTTCCACTTTTACGCCTATCTTATTCAATTGCCAATAGCCTAATACCTGCATCACAATGAAAATAACTCCTAAACCGGTAGTAGCCGCCATATAATTGCGGTACTTGCCCATATCGCGGTTTCTGAATGCATTCAACGCTACCTGCATCAACACACTGCTTAACACCATCACTGCAGTAGAGTACCAGAAAATCACCGGCATGCTAAAACCAATCCATCCCGGTTGCTCACGTTTTACAATGTAAGCGCTGGTAAAACCGGCAAACATCATAATAATGCTACCAATGCCCACCCATAAAATAAATTTATAGGGGTGAATCTTTTTTCGCTGACTGCCTCCCGCCGGGGCATTCGTATACTGCTTCAAAATACTGTTTGTCACCATTTTTCTATCGCTGCTTAACCGGTTATGTTTTGCAACCATTGTACAAAACCAGTGTCTATTCTTGCATGCGCCGGTAGTTTGTCTGCCAATAATGCCAGCAATACCACGGGCAAATAAATATAACTGCTAAACATTACCCTTCTTGCTGCCTTTAACTCCATCTCTTTGTACAAACGCACACATTGCCATACCATATACAGGTTTGCAATAAAAACAATTACAAAGCTTACCAATCCACTCATCTCGAATACATGCGGCAATACGCCAACAGGTATCAGCAGCAATGAGTAGATGATAGATTGTATTGCCGAATATTTTGTTGGTCCATCCACACTTGGCAACAGCTTAAAACCCGCACCAGAATAATCTTTGTGCGCAATCCACGCTATGGCCCAAAAATGCGGAAACTGCCAAAAAAACTGTATCGCAAACAAAGCCCATCCCCCTGCTGTTAACGCATCGTCTCCCGCAGCCCAGCCTATTAAGCAAGGCAATGCTCCGGGTACCGCACCCACCAATACTGAAATAGAGTTTACTTTTTTCAGTGGTGTGTAAATGAATGCATAAAGGAATAAACTAAATGCTGCAAGGCCGGCAGATAATGGGTTGAAGAAATACCATAAGATAAATACACCCAGCAAACCGGTTATAACAGCAAAAGCCCAACCTTCTGTTGCACTCATTCTGCCGCTGGCCAATGGCCTTTTAGCAGTACGTTTCATTAATGCATCGGTTTCTCTCTCTACTACCTGGTTAATGGCATTGGCACTGCCAGTTACCAAAAACCCGCCTGCAAATAAAAGCAGGATCATCTTTGCGTTAAAGTCAACAATCTTGGGGGCCAGCAAGTAACTGATTACTGCAGAAAAAACTACCATGAATGTAAGGCTGAACTTTACAAGCATCATGTAATCGCGCAGCTTACTGGCCAATGTAAAAGAACTTGAACTATCTGTAGTTTTATCTTTTTGCATTCAATAAACCCTGGGGCTTTTTATTATCACTCACATTGCTGAACACTTCTCATTTTATCCTCCACAGCCCCGGGCCTGAAAAACTTATCTCTATTCAACAAAATGCCCCGATTCTGCTGTACCAGGGCAAGATTGTATGTCATCAACTATCTATAATCCCTGTCGCCTCACAATGTTTTATTAATGATGGCTTTCGTTGGCACCTACTGGTTCAGTCTGTGGTATAAATTCTCTTCCGTCTTTACCATAATCATAAGCCCAACGGTGTGCTTCAGGAATTTCTCCAGGCCAGTTACCGTGACCAGGACGGATTGGCGTTGTCCATTCCAGAGTATTGCTACCCCAGGGGTTTTGCGATGTAACCCTTCTTCCTTTGAAAATAGAATAGAAGAAGTTAAACACAAACAACAACTGTACAGAGAATACTATCATAGCCACAATTGATATAAACCTGTTCAATCCACCAAACTGGTTAAAGCTTACCCAACTGCTGTAGTCAAGATAACGACGGGGCATACCTGCCAAACCTTCGTAGTGCATTGGCCAGAAGATAAGATAAGCGCCTACTATGGTAACCCAGAAATGGATGTAAGCCATTGTATTGTTTAAATAACGGCCATACATTTTAGGATACCAATGATAGATACCTGCAAACATGCCGAAGAATGATGCCACACCCATTACAATATGGAAGTGCGCAATTACAAAGTATGTATCGTGGAGGTGAATATCCAAAGACGAGTTACCCAACCAGATACCTGTAAGACCACCAGAGATAAACAAGCTTACAAAACCGATTGAGAACAACATGGCTGGTGTGAAGCGGATATTACCCCTCCACAACGTAGTAAGCCAGTTAAATACTTTAATGGCACTTGGTACCGCAATCAGCAATGTAAGCAATACAAACACAGAACCCAGGAATGGATTAAGGCCGGTTACAAACATGTGGTGCGCCCATACCAAGAAGGCCAGGATAGCAATAGCGAACAAAGAGCCTACCATCGCCATATAACCAAAGATTGGTTTACGTGCATTGGTAGATAATATTTCAGATACCATGCCCATGGCAGGTAACAAGATGATATATACTTCGGGGTGGCCAAGGAACCAGAACAAGTGCTGGAACAAGATGGCGCTACCGCCTTCGTTTGGTAAAGCTTCGTGCGTAGAAGCCAAATAGATATCAGAAAGGTAAAAGCTTGTTCCTGCGTGGCGATCAAACAACAAAAGGATGAAACCGCTCAACAATACAGGGAAAGAAAGTATACCAAGAACTGCGGTAAAGAACAATGCCCAGATAGTAAGCGGAATCCTGGTCATGCTCATACCTTTGGTACGCATGTTCAAAATGGTAGAAACATAGTTAAGACCACCTAACAGTGACGATACAACGAACATTGCCATACTGATGATCCACAGATCCACACCTGCTTTAGAACCTTCTGACGCACCACCCAATGCGCTCAATGGCGGATAAGAAGTCCAACCACCACTTGCGGGACCAGTTTGTACAAATAAAGAAGATAACATGATAACGCTTGCCAACCAGAAGAACCAGTAAGAAAGCATATTAAGCATGGGAGAAGCCATATCTCTTGCACCAATCTGGAGAGGAATTAAGAAGTTGGCGAAAGTACCACTAAGACCCGCTGTTAATACAAAGAACACCAATACGGTGCCGTGCATAGTAACCAAAGCATAGTAAAACTCTGGCTGAATTTTTCCGCCTTTTGCCCAATGGCCCAGGATGTCTTCCAACCAGGGGAAAGTCTGGTCTGGATAACCAAGCTGCAAACGGAAAAGTACAGACATTAAACCACCCAAAAACGCCCAGATGATACCAGTAATCAAGAACTGTTTGGCAATCATCTTATGGTCCTGGCTGAATACGTACTTGGTAATAAACGTTTCTTTGTGATGGTGCACATGATGTTCATCGTGATGTGCATCATGTGAAGTATGCACCTCTGCTCCGTGTATTGTAGCTTCGTTACTCATATCAAATTCTTTAATCGGATTATTCTAATCGCCCTTCAATATTATTGGATTGCGCTTTTATTTTTTTGCTGCTACCGTGTTAGCTCCTTCTGCAGCTACCATGGCTGTTTTTGTTGAATCAGTTGCTGGCTTTTCTGTCTTTTCTTTATCCAATACCGCTGTCTGGTATTTTGGTTTCTGAGACAATATCCATGCATCAAACTCAGCCTGTGTTACTACCTCTATTTGTCCTTTCATAGAGTAGTGGCCTTTACCGCACATCTGGTCGCAGGAAATCTCATACACAAAATCAGGATTGTTGGTTTTCACCTTCATTTCCTTGGTAGTATACAATGGTGTAAACCACATGGTAGTAGGTGTGCCTGGTACTGCATCCATTTTCATCCTGAAATGCACCAGACCTACGTCATGTATTACATCTCTTGAGCCGATGATTAATTTAACAGGTTTGCCGGCAACCAGCATCAACTTGTCTACAACAATATCATCCTGTGCTGCTTTGTCTTCTTTCAGGTTTAAAGAAGGTACATCCCTCCAGATTAAACCAAGAGAATTATCAGCCGCGTCATCAATATTTTTATAGTATTTTCTTCCAAACACATCATCTTTACCCGGATAGCGATAAATCCAGTTGAATTGTTTACCGGTTACTTCTACTACCAGTGCGTCTTTAGGAGCATCTCCAGTAATTTTAAACCAGTAAAACAAACCATATCCTACCAATACTGTAAGGAAGATAGCAGGCACCACGGTCCAAATCAACTCTAATGTATTGTTATGAGGCAGGTAATATGCTTTTCTTTTTTCTGAGTATTGATACTTAAACGCAAACCAGAACAACAAAATCTGAGTAAGCACAAACACGATACCGGTAATAACCAATGTTTTCAACAGCATGCTGTCTATCTTCTGGCCGTGGTCTGAAGCAGCTTCACCCAGTATTTTTCCTTTAAACATCTCATGGCAGCAGTAAACACCTATTAAGCCACCCACCAGGAAAACCATCAAAAGAAATGCATTGATGCGGTTATTCTGTTCAAGTGTTTTCTTCTCACCTTTTAAAATGCCTACATACTCGCTGGCTTTCGCTATCTGGAAAGTAATGAGAAAGCCCAGTAACAAAATTGCCAGTATGAAAATGGTTGTTAAAGACATAACCGCTTAATGATTTATACAAAGTTTTAAAATAATAATCCCTGCTGTTTCTTTTGTTTAATCCTCTTTATGCTTTTAATTTCTCTTTAAAGAGAACAATGCTCTTGCTGCGAAATTAACTATGTATGGTGAATAATACTTTCTTTGTAAAAAGGGTGATTTTTAGCAGTAAGTGGTGCTTTTGTAAGCGCCCTTCCTACACTGAACATAATCAAACCTACAAAGCCTGCTGCAACACCAAAATCAAAAAAGTTAAGGTTTGCATGTGTCTGTCCGGTTGCATCCTTTGTAATAGCCGGGAATACCATCTGGTAAAAATCAAGCCAGTGACCAAAGATGATCAGTGCTGCCATGAATGTTACTGTAGTATAATTTCTTTTTGAGCCCCTGCGCATCAATATCAGGATGGGGCAAATAAAGTTGATGATAATATTCAGGAAGAACAGGCCTTTAAAACCATTACCATGTTCGCGGTTACCTATCCTGTCTATAAAATAAATGGTTTCTTCCGGTTGGTTACTATACCAGATCAACATGTATTGGCTAAACCACAGGTAAGTCCAGAAGATAGAAAACGCAAACATGAACTTGCCAATATCGTGCAGGTGTTCTTCATTTACCAAAGGCAGGTAGCCCAGGTTTTTAAGATAGATAACGAAGATGGCTATCAGTGACATGCCTGCTACAAAAGTGCTGGCAAAAGTGTACCAGCTATACATGGTAGAATACCAGTGTGCGTCTATGCTCATCAGCCACAACCATGGAATAGTAGAAGCCACGGTAAGTGCAAACCATACCAGGAATAAAGAAGCCCAAATGGTGTTTTTGAAAATGTATTTCTTACCTGTTTCAACGTCTGGTATTGGGTTCTCATCCAGTTGACGTGAAAGAGCCCTCATTTTATAACCCAGTATTGCCCATAAAGCAATGGCCAGAATAGTCCAAACAATATAGAAACCACGGTTCAGGAAAACGCTTTTACCAAGAATGATTTTATCATCTGGTTTAGGATCCAGCCAATGATAGATATGATGTTTATCACCAAAAATGAGCGACAACAAAACAATCAAAGCAACTATGCCTAAAGGAATTACTGCAACAGAGATTGCTTCTACCACGCGGCGGAAGGCCAACTGAAAGGCACCCATACCCAAAGTGGTAGCGCATATGAAGAACATAGACGCATTACAGATCAAAAGAAAGTAAACACTGTTTTGCAGCATGGTGCCCCAGAATCTTGCATTTACTGTTTCATCTGAGCTTGTGCCATACATAAAAAAGCCTACCAGTACAGAAACAACGCCAATACCCATCAGTGCCATTGACCAGGTTTTGTACTTTGAAGGAATCTCAAATTGATCTTTAAATAACGACATTCTCAATAAATTTATAATCGTTCAATCTTAAATAGTAATCTTCTTATTTCTTAGCTGCTGAATCTTTGGCTGCAGGTGCTGCTGCTGTTGGGGCGGCAGTAGTAGCTGCTGCGGCAGGCGCTGCGGCTTTACCTTGCTTAGATTTTATATAGCTAACAATCATCCAGCGCTGTTTAGGTGTAACCTGTGAAGCATAACTGCCCATCATGTTATGGCCATAAGTCATAGCAAAGAACATAGTTCCCTCTGCCATTGCTGCATATTTTGCATCAGAACCGCTAAGGTTAGCGGGTTTTGCAGGATAAGGGCCATTACCATCTTTATACAATGGGCCGTTGCCGTCCAGTTTAGGGCCGTGGCAAATACCACAGTTTACCAGGTAAAGCCTTTCAGCTTCTTTGCCTTGCAGTTCATCCATTGCAGGCAACGGATTCTTAATATTAACTGAAGTAGCGTAAGCTCCTGTAGTATCGGTCAGCATTTCGTAGTGGTACAAATCTTCTCCTCTTTTAACAGTGCCTGCAACAGGGCGGGCATTGTAATTGATGCCTGAGTCTGTAAGGTTGCTATGGTCTGCATAGGTTTCGTAAGCACGGCTATAAGCCATATCGGGCATGTACACCCTGTTTGGCTTACGCTTTACATCGCTACAGCTTTGCGCCAGTATTACAGCCGCTACTACAATTGCTATGATGGATAATTTCTTCATCTGTATTGAAATAAAAAATCGTTTCTAATTATTAGCTTACCGCCTCTCCTACTTATCACTTACAACTTAAAACCTATCACTTTAATCATTCGCTTCCCTTACTTCAAAAGGTTTGGTGTCTTTATCGTACCTGCCCAGCCACCAGCCGGTTTCTGCTTCCTGTAAATTGGTTTCTACAGCACCTAATTTCTGCAGAAAAGCAAGCGCTTCTGCTTCATTTGTTTTAGCAGTGGTTTCTATTGCCATTACAAAAAGATCATCAGTTGCTCTTAAATGGAAATGATGCTTTTTTACAAAGGGCGCCAATTGGCAGAGGTAACAAAATGTAAGTACCATACCTACCGCAGAAAACAAAACGGTCAACTCAAACATGATAGGTATCCATGCCGGCAATGCAAAATGCGGTTTGCCACCAATATTTAAAGGCCAGTCTTTTGTAAATACCCAGCTAATAAATGACAAAGCAGTAGAGGTACCGGTAATGGCGTAGATAAAACCGGCAGTGTGCAGGCTTGTATCGCGCAGGCCCATTACCTTGTCCAGTCCGTGTATTGGAAAAGGTGTGTACACATCATGGATTTTATAGCCGCTCTTGCGTACATTTTTCACTGCTGAAAACAGTGTGTTTTCTTCGTCAAAACAGCCGACAACAAATTTTTTTACACTCATATTTTTTTAGCTTTTAGCTTTTAGCTGTTAGCCTATAGCCTTTTATAATTTCAAATCCCGTGCTTGCTATACTTAATGTGCATGCGCCTGGTCGTGTGCAAACTCTTCAACTGGCTGCATGTCTATCCTTGTCATATTGTCTTTATAGCTTTCGCCATTTTTCTTCAGAATGTGTTTGATTTCCGCCAGTGCAATTACCGGGAAGAATTTAGAGAACAGGAAGTAACATGTAAAGAACAATCCAAAAGTTCCCATGTAAAAGCCAACTTCAAAAAGGCTGGGTGCATAGTACGTACTCCAGCTACTTGGCAAGAAGTCACGGTAGATAGAGGTAACAATGATCACAAAACGTTCGAACCACATACCTACGTTTACCAGGATACTCATGAAGAAAGTGAACAACAGGTTGCGGCGCAATTTCTTAACCCAGAAGAACTGTGGCGACAACACGTTACAGAACATCATGATATAGTAGCTCCATGCATACGGAGTAGATAAGTCCCAACGGTTTTTGAAGGCTGCTGCTTCATATGGATTCTGGCCATACCAGCTAATGAACAACTCTGTGATATAAGCTACACCTACAATAGAACCGGTAAGACAAATTACTTTGTTCATTACCTCAATGTGTTCCATTGTAATATAATCTTCCAGGTATAATACTTTACGGGTGATAAGCAACAGCGTTTGCACCATTGCAAAACCAGAGAATACCGCACCAGCCACAAAGTAAGGAGGGAAGATGGTAGTGTGCCATCCTGGTACAACTGAAGTGGCAAAGTCGAAAGATACGATGGTGTGTACAGACAATACCAGTGGTGTACTTAAACCTGCCAATACCAGTGATAAACTTTCATGACGTTGCCAGTGTTTGGTAGAACCTGTCCAGCCAAAGCTGAGCAAACCATACATAAATTTTCTCCATTTCAATTTTGCACGGTCGCGTACGGTAGCTAAATCCGGAAGAAGACCAGAATACCAGAACAATAATGAAACGGTGAAATAAGTTGATATCGCAAACACGTCCCAAAGCAGGGGCGAGTTAAAGTTTACCCATAAAGGACCTCTTGTATTTGGATAAGGCAATACAAAGAACGCCATCCACACACGACCCATGTGCCAGATAGGGAACTGGCCTGCGCACATTACCGCAAAGATGGTCATCGCTTCTGCCGCACGGTTTACACCTGTTCTCCAACCCTGGCGAAACAGCAACAAGATTGCTGAGATAAGTGTTCCCGCGTGACCAATACCTACCCACCAAACGAAGTTGGTGATATCCCAACCCCAACCGATGGTTTTGCCAAGGTTCCACTGACCGATACCGTAAGTAACCTCCATGGTTACAGACCAGATACCAAAGCACAACAGCAACACAGAGATGATAAACCCTATGTACCACAAACGGCTAGGCTTCATTTCTATTGGCCTGATGATATCTTCTGTAACCTGGTGATAGGTTTTAGCGCCTGTTACCAATGGTTCGCGTGTCTGTGATTCGTATCTGAGTAATGACATATTTAGTTAGCTTTTAGCTATTAGCTTTGAGCTTTTAGCCTTTAACGATTTCTTACTTACTAATCTCTTTTATACCTGCGACTAACGGTTATGCGTGTTCTTTTTCTTTTTTCTCTTCTCCTTCGTGTTTCTCGCCAGCTTCATGCTCATCTCTTGTTAAACCTGTCAGCAAATCTGTATTGCGTATTTTGGCCAGGTAGCTAACATTAGGCAACACGTGCAATTGCTCCAACGCATAGAACAGACGGTTTTTGTTTTCGCGACGCACTGTGCTTACTTCGCTTTCGCTGTTGTTTACGTTGCCAAATACAATTGAATCTGCTGCGCAAGCCTGTTGACAAGCTGTTTTTACATCGCTGTCTGCTAATACACGGTTTTCTTTTTTCGCTTTCAGTTTTCCTTCCTGCAAACGCTGTACGCAGAAAGAACATTTTTCAATTACACCACGGCTTCTTACAGTTACGTCTGGGTTCAATACCATACGTGTAAGATCATCGTTCATCATCAATACAGCATCATCCAGTTTACCTACTATGCTCTGATCCTGGTTGTGAGGGAAGCTATCTGCGCCAGTGTAATCGGCCCAGTTGAAGCGACGTACTTTATAAGGACAGTTGTTGGCGCAATACCTTGTACCAATACAACGGTTGTAAGTCATCTGGTTCAAACCTTCACTGCTGTGGTTGGTAGCAGCAACAGGGCAAACGTTTTCGCAAGGAGCGTTATCGCAATGCTGGCAAAGCATTGGCTGGAAGATAGTCTGGATGCTATCTGGCTCTGCAGGATTACCGCTGAAGTAACGGTCTATACGCAACCACGCCATATCGTGATAACGAAGCACCTCACTTTTACCAACTACCGCTACGTTGTTTTCTGCCTGGCAAGCTACTACGCAAGCGCCGCAACCAAAACAGCTGTTAAGATCTATGCTCATGCCCCATTTAATACCGGGCTTATCGTAATGAGGATAGATAGTACCTTCTTCAACAAATTTACCAAGACCGCCAAAAGGCTTTAATTCTTTATCTCTTTCTTCAAAAATCTCTTCGGGATGTTTCTTGAATTCTTCCAGCGTCATTTCTTTCACTACTTCCACACGGCCTTCGTAAGAGCTGTGTGTCTGGCCTTGTGCTACTTTATAAACTTCTGCTGTTTTATCAATGGCAACATCAACCACATTCATATCGCCACCCAACGCTAATGGATAAGCGTTTTTACCAACACCATCAGAAGCACGGCCAGATTTTGCATTTCTGCCATAACCTACCGCAATAGCGATAGTGTTTGGTTCCATACCCGGTACAATAAGGCAAGGAAGCGTGATTTCTGTATTACCAGCTTTTACTTTTAAGATTGTTTTTTCAGGATGTACTTCAAACTCGTCTGCCTGTTTGCGCACTGAAATATCTACACCCAGCAATTCTTTTCCAAGAGAGGGTGAAATAATTACATAGTTGTCCCAGGTAGCTTTTGTGATAGGGTCTGGTGTTTCCAACAGCCATGGATTGTTTGCCTGGCGGCCGTCTCCCAATACTGGTTTTTGATAAAGCACCAGTTCGTATTTACCACCTTTTTTGCCGCTGCTGATGGCTGCACTTGCCTCAGCAGTTTTTGCTGCAACAAAAGGAGCACTTGCAGTAGTTGCTTCTGGTTCTACCACACCATTCATCAATGCTTTTTCATATCCTTCTTCACCACCCAGTTTGGTTACCCAGAAGTTTTTGAAATAGTCGTGGTAAGCAGTAGTGCTGCCAGACCATTTCAATAAAGTATCCTGGAATTGACGTGTTTTAAACAATGGGTTGATGGTAGGCTGCATCATGCTGAAATGACCAGCTTTTATTTCTGCATCGCCCCAGCTTTCCAGGTAATGGTGAGCAGGCAATACATATTTTACCAGTTCAGTTGTTTCATCCAGTTTATCGTTGAAAGAAACAGTTGTTTTTACTTTCTTAATAGCAGCTGCAAACTTAGCCCCGTCGAAATAATCGTAAACAGGGTTTGCATCATATATCAACAGGCTGCTTACTTTACCGCCTTCTATGTCTGCTAACAATGCAGCCATATCGCTGTCTACACCTTGTTTTGTAAGCAAGGGGGCAGCCCAGTTAATAGTAGTTCCGTTTGCACCAATTGCTTCGTTAATAGCGTTTACAATAATCTGCACATTGGCATTATTGCTATTGCTTACTACCAAGCCTGCACCTTTATTAGCCAGCAAATCTTTTGCTGCTTTTTCAATTCCTTTTTTTACTGAGGGGCTAACGCCGCTTATCGCTTGTCCGCTAACAGCACTTAATAAAGCAAGGGCTACTGCACCGGCTTCAGAAGGCTTGTGTGTAAAGCGTTCGTCTGCATTGGCACCAGTCATGCTCATCATGCTTTCAAACTGGTAGTGCTTGCTCATTTCCGGATTCTTCTCATTGATCTTGCGGAGCGAAGCATAACCTTTCTGGTATTCTACTGGGTTTACCCATGTACCCAGGAAATCTGCACCAAGGCTTACCAATACTTTGGCTTTACCAAACTGGTAAGACGGGATGGCACGTTTGCCATAAGAAGCCTCATTGGCAGTAAGCAAAGCACTGTAAGAAATGCCATCGTACTGTACATGGCGGCTGCCGGGATATTTTGCCAGGAATTCTGCGATAATTTGTTTGGTAGTAGGAGAAGTGATAGTAGCAGTAAGCAATACAACAGCAGAACCTGCAATTGCTTCACCAACCATTTTATCAAATGCTTCCAGTGAGCTTACTTCTTTGCCATCTGCCATAGGGAAACGTACACGAGCTGTATCATACAAATCCAACACAGAAGCCTGTACGCGGGCAGAAGTACCACCGCTGGTAATAGCAGAAAGCTCATTACCTTCTATTTTAATGGGGCGGCCATCTCTTACTTTGGCAACTACCGGTATTACATCGCTACCAGAGATATACGTGGTAGCATAGTAGTTAGAAACGCCGGGTATGAGATCCGCTGGTTTATTTACGTAAGGAATAACTTTTTTAAGTGGCACTTCGCAACCTGCAGCAATAGCAGCGGCTGCAGTACTGAAACCTACATATTTCAAAAAGTCCCTGCGGGGAGTTTTGGCGTCGGCCAGGCCTTCGCTTTCAAATGGCAACTCCTCACGAAACTCATCTTTTGCATTTTGCTGAAAAGCTTCTGAGTTATTTAGTTCTCCGAAATTTTGCCAGTACTTTTTACTCATAATGTGATAATTCGGTAATGTGTGTTATGCTGATTCAGTATGCAAACCCCGTTCAAATTAATTAGCAGTTGCTAATCAATATTAATAGTGACATTTCTGGCACTCAGTTCCACCAATCATTTCTACGGTTACACTGTCAATTTTATGATTCTTTAAATCATTGTGGTATTTCTCGTAGATGCTGTAGAATTTGTTGCCTTCGCCGGTTTCTTTGTTGTAGAAATTCACTTTGCTTTCGCGGTGGCAGTTGATGCACCATCCCATGCTCAGGTCTGCAAATTGTTTTACTTCTGGCATTTCCTGTATTGGGCCATGGCAGGTTTGGCACTGTACCTGTCCTGCACGGGTGTGCTGTGAGTGGTTGAAATATACGTGGTCGGGCAGGTTGTGAATTTTCACCCATTCGATGGGTTTTTCTTTGCCTGTATATTTTTTCAATTTAGGATCCCAACCAGAAGCTGCGTAGATTTTCTGAATTTCGGCAGTACCGTTTACTTCTGTACCATCTTCGCGGTAAAGTTTCTCGCTGCTTGCGCCGTATTCATTGATGGCCATGTGACAGTTCATACAAACATTCACAGAAGGCACATTGGCATGTCTGCCTTCAAAAGCACCATTGTGGCAATACAGACAGCTTATCTGGTTTACACCTGCGTGTACTTTGTGCGAGTAGAATATCGGCTGCTCTGGCTGGTAATCTTTGTTGCGACCAAGACCAATAGCACCCTGGATAGTGTAATAACCGCCAATGATAAACAGTACAACTGCAAAAGTGGCGATATAGGCTTTATTGCGATAGAAAGGAACCGGCTCAGAAGCAGGAACGCCTTCTTTATCGTCTGATAATTTTTTAAGGTTGCTGTTAACCTGTAAAAGGATAAGTGTAATAACGGCAAGGATTAAGGTAAGAATGCCGTATAGAAGTGAGTTGTCTGATTCTTCTTGTTTGCCACCTGGGGTAGTGTTGTCAACAACAGGTGCTTTATAAGTTTCAACGTAAGCAAGAATATTATCAATTTCTGCATCGGTAAGACCAGTGAAAGTGTTCATGGCAGCTTTACCGCGAGAATTCCACAGGTCAACGAAGTATTTGTTACCACTAGCTAATACGGCCGTGTTGTTTTTGATCCAGGAGTGCAATAATGCCTTATCCGGAACCCTGGTTGTAACACCCTGCAAGGCAGGACCAGTACCGTCTTTTATGGGATTGTGACAAGACGCACAGTTATTGGAGAACAAAGTTTTTCCCGCAGCCACATCTGCCTGAGCCAACGCGGTAAAACCTGAACCTAAAAAAAGTAAAAAAAGAACGCTGAAGAGTATTTTTTGTGCGGTTGGTCTATGATAAATCATAAGCTCTTGATATCAGGTAAAATATGTGGAAAAACTTGCCTTTCAGGTTGCAAAAATAAGTCATGAATTTAACAAATAACCAACATATGGAAATTTTTTTTTCCCGCTACTGGCGCGGGTTTCAGCCGATTTTTGCGATTGTCATTTGATCTGTGTCATAAATTTGTCAATAGTTTTCAGAAACCTTAACGGGTGTTAGTAACCTTAATTTTTTAGTGCAACTTTGCGCACCTCTATTACTATGCTTAAGCGCCTTCAACAAAAATGGAACGTGGGCGGATGGCAATTTTTGTGCATCCTGCTGGTATTTGCTGTAACCGGAACCTTAACGGCATGGCTTTCTAAAACCATTCCGGGCTGGCTGGGCATGGATGCAGACACCAGCTGGTGGTGGCGGTTTTTGCTGAGATTGATCATCCTGGTTTTTGGCTACCAGGTAGTGCTGCTTTGCACGGCCTTCCTGTTTGGGCAGTTTGCTTTTTTCTGGCAGTATGAGAAGAAGCTGCTCGGTTGGTTTAGAAAGCTAGTGGGAAGTGCCAAGTAGGGGCGATGGTTATTCGCCTTTACAAAACAAACGGTTATTCACCCTTACAAAGCAAGAAACATGTAAGCAAAGTTTGGAATTACACAGAAGCCTCAGCTCATTAGCATTGCTTCGGTTGAAGAGTGCGACGCAAGGATGATCATCAATGATAAAATGCCTGGCTCAAAAACTTATAACATAAAACTTACAACTTATCACTTCCTTCCTACATTTACCGCATGATACAGATTGCAGTCTTTGCATCAGGTGCCGGTTCTAACGCTCAAAAAATAATTCAACACTTTACGGCACATCCGCTTATGAAAATTTCCCTGGTGGTTTGCAATAAGCCCGGAGCCGGTGTTATTGGCATTGCGGAAAAAGAAAACATCCCCGTATTAATCATAGAAAAAGAAAAATTTTTGCAGGGCAATGGCTATGCGGAAGAATTGAAGGCAATGGGGGTAGATTTTATTGTACTGGCAGGGTTTCTCTGGAAAGTGCCTTCTTCGTTAATAGCAGCTTATCCCAATAAAATCATCAATATCCATCCTGCTCTATTGCCCAAATATGGTGGCAAAGGCATGTATGGCAATTTTGTGCATGAAGCGGTTATTAAAGCAGGTGAGAAGGAAAGTGGCATTACCATTCATTTTGTAGATGAGTTTTATGATCATGGCAATATCATTTTCCAGGCAATGTGCGATATAACACCCGGCGATACTGCTGCATCACTGTCGCAGAAAATTCACCAGTTGGAACACCTGCATTATCCTGCTGTTATTGAAAAAACAGTACAAACTGCAAAATCGTAGTTAAAAGGACGTCTAAAAAATTATAGATGCCTAACTTGGCTTAATATCACACCCTAAAAAATTGATTTGAAGGCTGCAAAGAGAAATACAATAGTCCGCACAATCTTCAATACCCGCTTTGGGCAAATGGGCATGCTATTGATCATCTTGCTTTCAATAAGCTTTTTTTCTTCTGCGCAGCAGGTAATCATAAAAGGGCATGTGTATGATATGAGCAAAACCCAGACATTAAACGGGGTAAGTGTGCTCAGCAATTCCGGCGTTGGCACTACCACAGACTCTACCGGCGCTTATGTTTTATTGGTAAACGAAGGCGATTCTATTTGGTTTTCCTACCTCAATAAACCTACACCGAAGTTTGCGGTGGCTGCTATTAACAGCTTCAACAATTTTGATATTTCCCTGCATGTGCCGGTAACAGAATTGAGAGAGGTAAGGATTATGCCGAGGAGCTATAAACGCGATTCTATTCAAAACCGGTTGGATTACGCAAAAGCTTTTGATTTTAAAAAACCGGGTATTTCACTTTCTAATCCCAACTCCGGTGCATTTGGGGTTGGCCTCGACTTGGATGCTTTCATCAACATGTTCAACTTCCGCAGAAACCGCCGCATGGCGCATTTCAGGGACAGGCTGATAAAAGAAGAGCAGGATAAATTTATTGATCATCGTTTTACCAAAGCGCTGGTTAAAAAAATTACCCAACTTACCGGCGAAGAGCAGGATGATTTTATGAAAAAATACCGGCCTTCACTTGACTTTACTTCTACTGCTACCGACTACGAATTTGCTGAATACATAAAACTCGCCTGGCAGGAATACGAACGCAGGAAAGGATTCTGATTTAATGTGACAAATGTGATGAATGTGGAAATGTGATAAATGTCGGATGTCTGATGTGATGATGTCTGATTTATTCATTCTAAATTCGTAAACATAATATTGCAAACCCTATATCCGGTTACCTTAGACATCAGAAATTTCAACATCAGACATCCTACATCATCTTCCCATTTTTCTTTAACTTCCCTTTTCACCTTTCAACCAATTTGCATGAAACCTATATTGATTGCTTTGCTGCTTTTGAATTGTATCCTCGTTACTAATCTATCTGCGCAGGAAGCGCAACCAGCAGCAGCCGGTATGTCTGCAGAACGCCTGGGCCGCATAGATGCAGTGGTGCAGGATTACGTGAATAAACAATGGTTGAATGGTGCCGTAATTATTGTATACCGAAACAATCAACTGGCTTACTATAAAGCTATCGGCTACGATGATGCAACGAAGAAAACGGCTATGAAAAAAGATGAAATTTTCCGCATCGCCTCACAAACAAAAGCTATTACCAGTACCGCTATTATGATGTTGTTTGAAGAAGGCAAACTACTGCTAGACGATGCCGTTAGCAAATACATTCCTGAATTTAAAAAACAAGGCGTGCTGGACAAATTTAATGAAGCAGACAGCAGCTATACAACGGTGCCTGCCAAAAGAGAAATTACTATTCGTGATCTTTTAACGCACACTTCCGGTATTGGCTATGCGCAGATTGGCAGCAAGCAGATGAATGCCATTTATGCGAAAGCCGGTGTAGTGGCAGGTATAGGCGTAGGAAAAATTTTATTGGCCGATAAAATGAAGATATTGGGCAAGCTTCCTTTATTTCACCAGCCTGGCGAGAAGTTTACTTATGGTCTGAATACGGATTTACTCGGCTATCTAGTGGAAGTGGTATCAGGCATGCCGCTTGATAAATTTTTAAGCAGTCATATTTTTGAACCCTTGGGCATGAAAGACACCTACTTTTTCCTGCCAAAAGAAAAGCATAGCCGCCTGGTTACATTATATACCACAGATTCTACGGAGCATGCGGTAAAAATGGCCGATGTTATTAGCATCAATGGCAGTTTCAATGGCGATTACCCCAATACAGATGGGACTTATTTCTCTGGCGGAGGTGGACTATCCTCTACCGCGTACGATTATGCGCTTTTTATGCGCATGTTGGTAAACGGCGGCAGTTTAAATGGTAAAAAAATTCTGAGCCGCACGGCAGTACGCATGATGACCAGCAACCAGATTGGCGATCTTGAACTAAGTCATGGCGATAAATTTGGGTTAGGCTTTGAACTGGTAACAGAAGCAAGCAGTGCATTTACACCAGCATCTGCAGGTTCTTTTAGCTGGGGTGGCATGTTTAGTTCCAACTATTGGATGGACCCTAAAGAAAAAATAGTTTGCCAGATATTTTTGAATATTTATCCCAACCCGCATGGAGACATTCACAATAAAATAAAAGCCCTTGTATACCAGGCTATCAATAATTAACCATTACAATTATGATGAAAAAAACGGCACTGCTCTTATGTTTTGTTTTTGTTCTAGCAATCAATCTTGTTGCACAAGACAGTATTCCTTCTTTTGTAAAAGACAGCATTGATATTTATACCAACAGGGCATTAACAGACTGGAGAATACCCGGCGTTGCTGTGTGCATTGTAAAAAATGGCAAAGTAGTGTTGATGAAAGGCTATGGCACAAAAGAGTTGAACGGAAATGACAAAGTGGATGAGAACACACTTTTTATGATTGGTTCTAACTCGAAAGCTTTTACTGCTACTGCATTGGCAATGTTGGATGCAGAGAAAAAACTTTCATTGGATGATAAAGTAACCAAATGGCTGCCAGAGTTTGCATTAGATAATAAAGCAGCAGGCGAGCAAGCCATCATTCGCGATTTGCTTTGCCACCGCATAGGTTTTAAAACATTCCAGGGAGATTTTACTTATTGGACCAGCAATCTTACACGTGAGGAAGTAATAGAAAAGATGAAACATATAAAAGCGGTTTATCCTTTCCGAACTACTTGGGGATATACCAATGCGGCTTTCTTAACTGCAGGGCAAATCATACCGAAAGCCACAGGAATGCAATGGGAAGAATACATCAAAGAAAAAATCTTTACACCCCTTGGCATGAACAATACAATTGCATTGAGCAAAGATTTTCCTGCAGCACCCA
The DNA here is from genome assembly GCA_047602295.1 of Chitinophagaceae bacterium. GTDB lineage: Bacteria > Bacteroidota > Bacteroidia > Chitinophagales > Chitinophagaceae > JACMLD01. Next base: position 6,467,212 of record JASGHP010000001.1, read on the forward strand.
ATAAATGCCAGCCACATACAATTGCAGACGGCAAACTCATTAAAATACCTTTTTGTGCTATTGATAACCTGGCACCTGCGGGCAGCATTGGTTCTTCTGTAAATGATATGAGCAAATGGGTGCTGATGCAATTAAACAATGGAAAAGTAAATGGTGTGCAGGTAATACCTGCTGCTGCTTTGGCGCAAACACGGTTGCCACATTCTATATTAGGCAATGGTGGCCATATGTTTAACAAAGGGCATTTTTCATTGTATGGTCTTGGTTGGATGCTGGAAGAATATAGCGGCAGAAAAATAGTTTCTCATACAGGTGGTGTAAACGGCTTTGTTACCAGCGTAACACTGCTGCCGGAAGAAAACCTGGGTGTTATAGTATTTACCAATACAGATGCCAACGCATTTTATGAAGCATTGAAATGGGAAATTGTAGACGCCTATCTTGGCAACCCATACAGAAACTACAGCAAAGTATACCTTGGTTTTATGAATGCGCAACAATCATCTGAAGAGAAAAAAGATAAAGCCTTACAGGATTCTGTTGCATTGAAACCAGCAACCTCTTTACCGCTTGCAGCTTACACCGGTCATTACTTTAACGATGTATATGGTGATATGAATGTGGTTTTGGAGAACAAAGAATTAAGAATGAAATTTTCTCATCACCCCAATATGTATGCGAAACTGGAAGCTTTGAGTGGCGATAGATTTTATGCAACTTTTACAGATCCTATTTTTAGCAAGGCAATATTTCCATTTAAAATTACCAATGGAAAAGTAACAGGTGTAACTGTAAAAGTGGCCGACTTTGTGGAATACAATCCTTATGAGTTTGTAAAGCAATAGCAACATGCAATATCCTTTCTAACCAAATACCTCAACACAAAAAATTGCACTATTATGGAAGAACAACAATTAACACTGGGCATAGGAACAAGACTGCAACACACGTTATATGGACCAGGCGTTATAGTAGGCGTTAAATATGCCACCTACCTTATTTCATTTATCAACCATGGCATAAAAGAAATTGATAAAACAGACAAGCAACTGGATGAAATAATACCAGAGAATGTAACTGCAGAAGTAGAAACCACTTCGGCTGTAGAAAAATCTTTGCTGAAAATATTAAGGCAATGGAGCGATACATCTGAACTGGTTCCATTGGGTGACAGATGGATAAATGGTGTTATGCTGTTGCAACCAGCAGATAAAACACAAAAACCAAAAGAAGTGCCTGTAGATGTATTCTTTCATAAAATAGTTATGCTGCGCGACAGGCTAAGAGTGATGGAGCAACAGATTAATGCGCATAAAGTATTAACTGATGAAGAAAAAGTAAACCTGCAACAATACATTACCCGCATTTATGGCTCGCTTACAACCTTCAATGTATTGTTTAAAAACAAAGAGCATTGGTTTGTAGGCGATAAGGGAAGTAAGGAAGATTGATTATGGTGAGTGGTGAGTGGCTAGTAGTGAGTGGGTGTAAAAACTTCAAAACTTATAAATTCTGAAACATGTAAAATAAAGAAGCGTCGCTATAAACGACGCTTCTTTATTTTATTTGAGCTAATTGATTATTGCTTCACAAACCTTGTTTGTACTGTTTGCCCGTTCAATGTAATTTTTACAAG